>CAUPRL010000004.1:0-250261 GCA_963513695.1 uncultured Flavobacterium sp. | reverse complement strand
GGAAACCCACTGGCAAATTGAAGAAGTCCTTGATGGCGATAGCATCATCATTTGCCATCGTTTCACTCAAATGAAAAAAGAAATCCGTCTTTATGGCTTGGATGCACCAGAAGTAAAACTAAATAGGAAGATGATGGAGGACGAAGAGAAAAGCAGTTTACCTGCCCAATTATTGCTCCAATTTGGTTTGCAATCCTTGCACTTCGTTTTGTCGGTTGCACCGCCTAAAACGGTTGTAACTATCATTACTGAACAGGAGAACTATTATGACTACTGGAACAGGCAATTAGGGTATGTAATATTACCAGGAGGAGAATGTCTAAATGATTTGCTTTTGATTAATGGGTATGCCAAAGCAACCCAAAACTATTACTGCGGGAGGTTGGCGGAATATCAAATGATGAACCGTCAAGCGCAGCTTAATCAATTAGGAATTTACAGTTTTGTAAAAAGTTTTTGATTTGTTGTACTTATGTTGTACTTAAAAATATTGTATTATCTTTAACCCCCGAAAACATTACTCCTTACAGGCGTAAGGATGTTAATCTGCGGTTAAAAAACCTTGTGAACTTTGTGTTTTTCTTTGTGTCTTTGTGGTTAAACGCTACAAATTCTCAAAGAAATCATTTCCTTTGTCATCTGTAATTATGAAAGCTGGGAAATCTTTAATCGTGATTTTTCGAACGGCTTCCATTCCCAATTCTTCAAAATCGACTACCTCAACCGAAAGGATATTTTCTTTAGCTAAAATAGCAGCAGGACCACCGATTGAACCTAGATAGAATCCGCCATATTTTAGGCAAGCTTCTTTCACTTCTTTGGTTCTATTTCCTTTGGCAAGCATTACCATACTTCCACCATTTTTTTGGAATTCTTCAACATAAACATCCATTCTACCAGCAGTGGTTGGTCCAAAACTTCCTGAAGGCATTCCTTCTGGAGTTTTTGCAGGTCCTGCATAATAAATTGGGTGATTTTTAAAGTATTCTGGCATTGGTTTACCCGCATCTAATAATTCTTTGATTTTAGCGTGAGCAATATCTCGAGCCACAATCAAAGTTCCGTTGAGTTTCAAACGTGTTTTGATTGGATATTGTGATAATTTTTTAAGAATATCGGCCATTGGTTGGTTCAAATCAATTTCTACGGCTGGTTCCAAATGTGGAGGCGTTGCAGGCAAAAATTGTTTTGGATTCACTTCCAATTGTTCTACAAAAACACCGTCTTTGGTAATTTTACCTTTTATATTTCTATCAGCTGAACAGGAAACTCCCAATCCTACCGGACAAGAAGCAGCGTGGCGTGGCAAACGAATTACGCGAACATCGTGCGTGAAATATTTACCGCCAAATTGTGCTCCAATAGCACTTTGCTGGCAAATTAACTGTACTCGTTTTTCCCATTCCAAATCGCGGAAGGCTTGACCAGCCATATTTCCAGAGGTAGGCAAATGGTCAAAATATCCTGCTGATGCTTTTTTTACTGCGGCTAAATTCGCTTCTGCTGAAGTTCCTCCAATCACTAAAGCCAAGTGATACGGTGGACAAGCTGAAGTTCCTAAATCCATAATTTTGGCACGAATGAAAGCATCCAATGATTTCTCATTCAATAAAGATTTCGTTTGTTGGTACAAATAGGTTTTATTGGCAGAACCTCCACCTTTTGCCAAAAACAAGAACTCATAAGAAGCTCCTTTTTTGGAATAAATATCAATTTGAGCCGGAAGATTCGAACCTGAATTTTTTTCCTCAAACATACTAATCGGCACAATCTGAGAATAACGAAGATTTTTTTCTTGATAGGTGTTGAAAATCCCTTTGGATAACCATTCGGCATCATCAACTCCTGTATAAACATTTTCGCCTTTTTTAGCCATTACAATCGCTGTTCCCGTGTCTTGACAAGAAGGTAATTCGCCATCAATAGCAACAACTGCGTTTTGCAATAAATTGTAAGCCACAAAACGGTCGTTGTCTGTTGCTTCAGGATCGTCAAGAATAGCTCTTAGTTTTGCCAAATGCGCTGTTCTCAGCATAAACGAAACATCTTTCAAGGCTTCTTGTGAAAGCAATTCTAACGCTTTTGGGTCCACAGTCAAGATTTCTCTGTCGCCTAGTTTTTCTGTTTTTACAAAATCAGAAGTGATTTTACGGTATTGGGTATCGTCTTTTAAAATTGGATAAGGATCCGAGTATATAAATTCCATAATATGAGTTTTTTTAGAACGTCAAATATAAGAATTGTAGAAGGAAATCTTTGTGATTTATGTCAACTTATGCTTTAGAATTGTTATAAATTATTTAAATGAAAAATAAATTAGAAAGCCTAAAATTATAGTCACTATTAATCCTAAAATCTCATTATCTTCTTTAGCAACATCCTCCATCTTCTTGTTGCCTCCATAATAAAACCACATACAAGTGTTGCCTACCCACAAAAAAATCAACTTACGGAATAAACGACTCATAGTTTTTTTATTCTAAAAAAACCAGCTCGCCACAAAAATTGCAGTAATCACGCAAATCACGTCAACTAGAAGCATCGTTCCCAAAGCATATCGAGTGTTTTTTATATTAACAGAACCAAAGTAAACCGCAATTACATAAAAAGTGCTTTCGGCGCTGCATTGAAAAATACTACTTAATCTACCTGTCATCGAATCGGCACCAAAAGTATTCATCGAATCTATCAAAAATCCTCTTGATCCTGCTGAACTAAAAGGTCTTAATAAAGCGACTGGCAAAGCATCAGTAATTTCTTTGCTTACACCCATATTTGAAAAAGCAAAAGCAATCCAGTTGCTGATAATTTCAAATAAACCTGAGTTTCTGAATAAAGAAATAGCCACCAACATTCCCAAAACATAAGGAAAAATAGTCACTCCGGTTTTTACACCATTGTTGGCTCCTACCACAAAAGCTTCGTAAACAGTAGTATTCGCCTCAGTAAATTTCTTCTCCTTCTTGAAAGAAAATAACAATGTAAAAAGAACAATTCCCACCAATATCAAAGCGGAAAGATTAGAAGTAAAATAGTTTTTACCAATTAAATCCAAATGGTTTACATACATCAACAACCCAATGATTGCAGCAATTAAAACCATTAAACCAATAACTAAAGACGCACTTTTGAAATTGATTTTTTGTTTCATTCCAACGATAAGAAAAGCGGCGATTGTCCCAATAAATGAGGTGATAATGCAAGGCAACATCACATCGGCGGGATTTGTAGCTCCAGCAGCAGCACGGTAACCTATGATAGAAGTGGCGATTAATGTTAATCCAGATGCGTGCAGACACATAAACATAATTTGCGCATCGCTGGCCTTATCTTTTTCGGGATTTATTTCTTGTAAACTTTCCATAGCTTTCAATCCAAAAGGAGTGGCAGCGGAATCCAATCCCAAGAAATTGGCAGCAAAATTCAAGGTCATATAAGAAATTGACGGGTGATTTTGAGGAATACTTGGAAACACTTTTACAAATACTGGACTCAAACCTTTGGCCAGTTTTTCAGAGGCTCCGGAAATGATTAAAAGTTCCATCAAACCACAGAAAAAAGCCAAATACGCCATAAGAGGCAATATCAAATCAAGTAAGGTACTTTTGCAAGTGGGCAATAAACCATCCGATTTTTGAACGCCACTAAAAATTTTCACCACTTTATTTTTATAAACATAAGTAGTATCAGCATTTAAAGGATCTCTGTTGATAATAAATGTTTTTTCATCCGATTTATTGATGCTGTCTTTTATAAAAACAGGAATCTGATCGATATATTTTTCAGAAATTAAAATGGGATCGTCTTTTTTTCCATTCAAAACATTGTCAATCGTATAACTGTTGCCAGAAAACAAACTGAAAATCACAAATGAAATCGAACAAATGAATATCACCAACCAAAACCTGCTTAATACCATAATCTTTATTTTTTGTAAATGTAATAAATCAATTGCAATAGCAATAAAAATACTTAAACGTGTATAATTTCCTCTTCAATCAATAAATCTTCGCGGCGAAGTCGCAAGAAAATCTGTGCCACAGCAATCGTATCTTTTTCACAATAAGTTACAATTCTGTCAATGTCTTTGTCCACATAAAAAACGTGACCTACCTGACTGCCGTCGATATCGCCTTTTGGAGAAGGGATTCCAAGGACTTTACACATTAATTTCAAGGAAGTAAAATGTTTGTAATCGCCAAATTTCCATAATTCCAAAGTGTCAAGATGAGGGATTTCCCAAGGTTTTTTTCCAAATAAATTGAGTTTATTAGGAATGGCAATGTTGTTAATAATCATTCGGCGAGCAATGAACGGAATGTCGAACTCCTTCGCATTATGACCACACAAAACGTGTTGCGGTTGGTTGAAATGATTGTTCAAAAGATTGATAAAATCGTGCAGGATTTTCTTTTCTTCTCCAAAAAAAGATGTCACTCTAAAATTTCGAATGTCACCTTTGATGGTAAAATAACCAACCGAAATACAGACAATTTTCCCAAATTCCGCCCAAATTCCGGCTCTTTCATAAAAATCCTCGGGCGTGTATTCGTCTTTTCGCTGGTATTGGGTTTTGTGTTCCCAAAGTCCTTTCATTTCATCATCCAAAGAATTGAAATCGGCTACTTCTGGAACAGTTTCGATGTCGAGAAACAGAATGTTGTTGAGGTTTATTTTTTCTATCATATGTCATATTGTATTAGAAACGAATTTTATTAACGTCTAAAAAATTAATTTTCAACTTTCAAAATCACTTTTTGCAAGTCTTTATCAGCAGAAGAACTGCCTACCATAATTTCAAAATCGCCAGCTTCTAGAGTATATTTCATTGACAAATCCCAAAGCGAAAGTTTGTCGGGTGTAATATCAAATGTAACTGTTTTACTTTCTCCTGCCTTCAAGGAAATCCTCATAAACCCTTTCAATTCTTTTACGGGAACCGTTACTGAACTCACCAAATCGTGAATATACATTTGAATGATTTCATCACCATCCGTTTTTCCGGAATTTGTAACTGTTACACTTACAGAAGTACTGTCACCAATTTTGATACTGTTATTGTTCAAAATAGGTTTAGAATATGTAAAGTTGGTATAACTTAAACCAAAACCAAAATTATAAAGTGGGGAATTTTCTTCAAAGTGATACCCTCTTCGAGCCGTTGATTTATGATTATAATAGGCTGGTATTTGACCTGTAGTTCGAGGAAAAGTTGCAGGTAATTTACCACTCGGATTCACAGAACCCATCAAAACATCAGCTACGGCATTGCCTCCTTCTTGACCCAAATACCAACATTCCAAAATAGATTTTGCCTTTTCTTGCACATTTTGAATTGCCAATGGAGCCCCGTTAAATAAGGTAACAACTATTGGTTTCCCTAATTTTGACAATCTATCTAATAATTCATTTTGCTGACCAAAAAGTTCAATACTCGATCGGTCTCCTAAATGATTTTCTGCCCATCCTTCTCTGTTTAATGCTTCATCTGAACCTAATGCCAAAATAATAACATCCGCATTTTCAGCAACTTTAATAGCCTCTTCAATACGGGTTTTATTATCTTTTTCTACTGTAGGTGTTATAGCATCTTTGTACCATCTGTTCCATTCATTTTCTTCAATCAACCTGCAGCCTTCAGCATAAGAAACCTTAACTTTATCCCCAAACTTGTTTTTAATTCCTTCCAATAAAGTGGTAACATATTTTGGAGAATCGCTATACCCACCCAATTGTTTGCGATCTGCATTGGGACCTATAACAGCTAATGTTTTAATTTTGGATAAATTCAAAGGCAAAAAAGCATCGTTGTTTTGCAACAAAACAATTGCTTTATCGGCAGCTTCTTTTGCTAATTTCTTGCTTGATTCTATGTTTGAAACCAGTTCAGCATTGGCAACATCTACATAAGGATTTTCGAATAAACCCATTAAAAATTTTGCTTTTAAGATTCTGGAAACGGTTTCATCAAGAATTTCAATTGATAATTTTCCTGACTCAATTGCTGGCTTCAAATATTGGTAAGTTGTAATGTCTGGAGTTTCAATATCGACCCCCGTTTTGAATGCCAATATTCCAGCTTCGGCTTGAGTTTCTGTCAAATGATGACGACTTTGAAGTTCCGAAATAGCACCATAATCAGAAACAACTAGACCTTTAAAACCCCATTCTTCTTTCAAAATTTTCTTAAGTAAAAACGTGTTTGCGTGAGAAGGAACTCCATCAATTTCGTTATACGAAGCCATTACAGACTGTGCGTTTGCTTCTTTAATAGCTGCAAAAAATGGAGGCAAAAAAGCCTCTCTTATTTCTCTCTCACCTAAGTTTGCTGGCGAAGTGTTATTTCCCGCTTCA
This sequence comes from uncultured Flavobacterium sp., assembly GCA_963513695.1. Lineage (GTDB taxonomy): Bacteria > Bacteroidota > Bacteroidia > Flavobacteriales > Flavobacteriaceae > Flavobacterium. The sequence goes on along the minus strand of CAUPRL010000004.1, from coordinate 243,907 downwards.
GGTTGCCCATGCCCTGTTAAATGTTTCAGCGTAGCCATAACATGATTTTTATCTATTCCGTTTTTCGTATTCTCTCCTTGAAATCCTTTTACTGCGGCAACACCCATTCTCGAAACTAAATAAGGATCTTCGCCATAGGTTTCCTCAAAACGTCCCCATCGCGGATCACGAGCAATATCAATTACAGGAGCCAAAACATGATGAGCTCCACGAGAGCGAACCTCAGCAGCTACTGATGTAAAAATGCGTTTTATTAATTCATCATCCCAAGTCGAAGCAAGTGCTATTGACTGCGGAAAACTAGTAGCATCTTTAGCAGGTAAACCATGTAATGCTTCTTCGTGAAATAGAACAGGAATCCCTAAACGCGTATTATTGACAAAGAATTTTTGAATTTCATTTGTGATTTCCGCCATCTGTTTTGGATTTCGCCCAAAATTTCCATTTGTTCCGTTGGGGTTTTCGCTAGGACGATTTACTTCTCCTATTCCAAAAGACAGGTTTTTTTTGGCTTTTTCAATATTAAAATTACCATTAGTATCATATAAAAAATCGTTGCGTTTTTGCCATATACTCATGGTTTGAGCTACTTTTTCATCTAGTGTCATTCTACTTAAGAGATCGCTTACGCGAATGTCTATAGGTTGTTTGGGGTCTTTGTATAAAGGTGTTTGGGCTGAAACAAAACTTATTTCAATAAGAAATAAAGCCAAAAAGAGAAATTTTTTCATTATAGTATTGATAGTTAAATAGTATTGAAATAGCATTCAAAGTTCATATCATCTATATTTATTTTCTAGAAACTAAATATATTCCTTAATTTACAAATCATTAAAACAAACTCCCCTGATTAGAAGGATTTTCGTGTTCCAGTAACCACTTTTTTCGCCATAATCCACCAGCATAACCCGTTAGTGAACCATCGGTTCCAATGACTCTGTGGCAGGGAACAACAATCCAAAGAGGATTTTTCCCGTTGGCCGAAGCTACGGCACGAATGGCTTTGACATCGCCCAGTTTTTTGGACAATTCCAAATACGACATTGTTTTCCCAAAAGGAATTTCCAGCAATCCTTTCCAAACTTTTTGTTGAAATTCGGTTCCTGATGGATTTAATTTGAAAGTAAAATTGGTTCTTTTCCCGTCGAAATAGTCATTGAGTTGGGAAACTGCTTCTTGCAAAATATCTGGAATTGTAATTGAAACATCACCTTCATCTGAAACTGAAATTTCTGAAATTCCGTTTTCATCACCTATTATTTTGGCAATTCCTAAAGGGTTTTTGATGTAAACGGTTTTCATATTGACAGGTTATTTTCCGATTCTTTTTTTAAGCAAATCTTTACTGATGGTCAACATTCTTCCTATTTGAATTCCGTTTCTGTAAGCGACTACTCTAAATGTTATATCTCCATTTGGAATCTCGAAAGGGTTTGTATATTTTTTCGAATATTTTGCAGGAAAAGAACCATCGATTGTGTAATACAAATCTACGTTAGACAATTCGCTCGAAAGGGTACACATCATTTTATCATCAACCATTTTCGTTGTAACAATTGGGTCGTAAATCGCTTTACAAATGGGTTTTTCGATAGCATCGAATCTTTTAAAATGGCGTTCAACTCGGGATGAAAAATCTTCCCAATTTTTATTTTTCGATGGACTCCAAACCGATTCTATAATAGCAAAAGCTCTGGGGTAAGTCATATAAAAGGCGTGTTGAAGGGTTGGAATTTTTTCTGTCCAAAGATTTCCTTGACCTCCCAAAATAAATTTTGGATCTACACCCTCAGGAGCTGGTTCGAATTCATATGCTTTTTTTAATGATAATTTGCTGTAAACTGGAACCTCAACAGAAGTATCTCCCTGAACGTAATCTAAATAGGCGAAAGAATTGGGAGACATAATAGCTTCATGTCCCAATTTAGACGCTTTTATTCCTCCATCTATTCCTCTCCAGCTCATCACTGCAGCACCATCAGCCAAACCTCCGTATAAAATTTCGTCCCAACCAATCACTTTTTTACCTTTGGCATTGATGATTTTAGTAACTCTTTTTATAAAATAACTTTGCAATTCTTTGGCGTCTTTTAAATTTTCTCTTTTCATTAATGCTATACAATTCGCGTCTTTTTCCCAGTAGCCGTGATAACATTCGTCGCCACCTAAATGTATATATTGACCCGGAAATAGAGGAGCAATTTCTCCAAAAATAATATCCAATACGGAATAAACCTTCTCGTCGGCTGGGTTCAAAGAATTTTCAATAGTCATTGTGAAAGTACCGTCGCCATGCCATTCAGCAAATTTAGATCCGGGATTAACCATCTTAGGTTCTTTTAGGGTGGATAATTCTGGGTAAGCTGCAAGCAATGCCATAGAGTGCCCCGGAACATCAATTTCCGGTACAATCGTAATTTGTTTCTCCAATGCGTAGCTTACAATATCCTTGATATCATCCTGAGTATAAAACCCACCGTAAGGAGTTTTCTCTCCTTCATTTGGAGCTTCCCTTTCACCAAAAGCGCCAAAACGTTCTACCCTCCAAGCGCCTATTTCGGTCAATTTAGGCAATCCCTTGATTTCGATTCTCCAGCCGTTATCATCTGTAAGGTGCAATTGCAGCACATTGAATTTGTATTTTGACATCCAATCGATGTATTCTTTTACTTCGTTTTTAGTAAAAAAATGTCGACTTACATCAAGCATCAAACCACGCCAACCAAAACGAGGATAATCTTTGATTTTACAAGCTGGAATCGCGAACCCTTCTTTGGAAATTCCTTCAACAGGAAATAATTGGTCAAACGTTTGTAGTGCATAGAATATTCCTGAAACAGTATTCGCTTTAAGCAAAACGGATTTTTCGTTAACATCTAAAGTATAACCTTCTTTTCCGATAGTTTCCTCTTGAATTTTGTTTAATTCAATTCTGATGTGAACGGAACCGCTTACAGGTTTTTCTTCAGACACCGGCAATCCTTTTCCCAAAAATGTACTAAAATGCAAATTTACAATTTTAGTAATTTCGGGATTTGGGTTTACTAAATAGACTTTTGTTTTTTGGCTTACAACAAAACTCCCTTGCTGTGAAACGTAACTAACAGGATTAGGGATAATGGAGTGTTGTGCTTTTAAACAAAAACTGAGAAGAAAAAACAGTACGAATGTGATTTTAAATTTCATCATAATGATTTATATTATATTCAAATATAATGATTTAATAAAAACAAAAACCATTTCAAACGAAATGGTTTTGCCTATAAAAAACTCTTTATTTATTCGTCGAAATCAAGACAATATTTATTTTAGATGAGAATAAATATAGGCTTCTAAAGCTTTAAGTTCTTCCTCGGTAAATGTTTTTGTTATTGCAAAGTTAGCTTTCATCACCGCATATTGTGTTGGGTCTATAATTGCTTCACCTTCCCCTTTTAGGAAAGTTACCATATCACCATCTTTTTCTTTATAGATTTTGGCAATGTCTTGTAAACTCGGTCCAACTAGTTTAACATTTGGCTTGTGGCAATTGATACAGGCTCCTTTTCCGTGAAAAAGTTCCTTACCCAACTCTTCGGGTTGTTGAATTTCACTTGTGGTTTCGGATTTTCCAAAGGATTCCTCGCTCTCTTTTTTACACGACACAAATGTTAAAATGATTACTAAAAAAATAACTTTTCTCATTTTTATTTATTTAAAATTTATTTATTTAAAATTATTGCTGCTTCTTTGGCAAAATAAGTCGAAATCAAACTTGCGCCAGCTCTTTTGATACACATTAATTGTTCCATCATAATTTTATCGTGATCTAACCAACCTCTTTCGGCAGCGGCTTTAATCATCGCATATTCACCAGAAACGTGAAAAACGGTAACTGGAACATTCACCGCATTTTTTACTTCACGAACAATATCAAGATAAGCAATACCTGGTTTTACCATAACCATATCAGCACCTTCTTCTACATCCATTAAGGCTTCTCTAATGGCTTCTATGCGGTTGGCATAATCCATTTGGTAGGTTTTCTTGTCTTTAGGAACGACGATATCTGCATCTTTTGGCGCACTTCCTAAAGCATCACGAAAAGGACCATAGAAGGCAGAAGCATACTTGGCCGAATAACTCATAATCCCTACGTTTTGAAATCCTGCTGTATCTAATCCTTGACGTAAACGCAAAACTCGACCATCCATCATATCAGAAGGAGCAACAAAATCAGCTCCAGCTTGGGCGTGTGAAACTGCCATTTTTACCAAAGCTTCATTGGTTGCATCGTTGGCAATATCGCCGTTTTCGATTATTCCGTCGTGACCATAAATAGAATAGGGGTCTAATGCTACATCGGGCATCACAATCATTTCCGGACACTCCTTTTTGATGGCTTTGATGGCTCTTTGCATTAATCCATCAGGATTCCAAGCTTCTTTTCCGGTGTTGTCTTTTAGAGATTCATCGACTTTAACATAAATATTTACGGCGCGAATTCCTAAAGCAAAAAGTTCTTTGACTTCTTCGACAGTTAAATCTATCGAACGACGATAAATTCCAACCATAGATGGAATTTCCACTTTTACATTTTCGCCTTCTGCGATGAACATTGGGAACATAAAATCACTTGGACTTAATGTGGTTTCTCTAACTAAGGAACGAATGCTTTCATTCACACGTAATCTTCTGCCTCTTTGTAATGGGAACATAATATATTGTTTAAAATTGTTTAAAAGTTTAAGGTTTAAAGTTGTTTCACTTTTCGCTTAAACCCAATCAATAGGTTTTTCTAATACTTTCAATAATTTTTCTTCTTCGCTTCCGGCTTCTGGATGATGGTCATAAACCCACTGAACGTGTGGCGGCAAACTCATCAAGATACTTTCTATTCTGCCATTGGTTTTTAAACCAAACAAAGTGCCTTTATCGTGAACCAAATTAAATTCGACATAGCGACCGCGGCGAATTTCTTGCCAAGTTCTATTGGCTTCCGAATATACTATATTTTTTCTTTTTTCGACAATTGGAATATAAGCTTCTAGAAAACTGTTGCCCACTTCTGTTACAAAGTTAAACCAATTTTCCATTGACATTTGCTCATTCGCTTTGCAATAATCGAAAAATAATCCGCCAATTCCTCGAGCTTCATTGCGATGCGCATTCCAGAAATAGGCATCGCATTGTTTTTTATATTTTGGATAAAATTCAGGATTGTGTTTGTCGCAAGCGGTTTTACAAGTTTGATGAAAGTGTTTTGCATCTTCCTCAAACAAATAATAAGGCGTTAAATCCTGTCCGCCACCAAACCATTGCTGAATGACATTTCCGTTATCATCATACATTTCAAAATAGCGCCAATTCGCGTGAACCGTTGGTACCATTGGACTTTTTGGATGTAAAACCAAACTCAATCCGCAAGCAAAAAAATCAGCTTCGCCTACATTGAATAATTTTTGCATCGAATCAGGTAATTTTCCGTGAACGGCAGAAATATTGACGCCGCCTTTTTCGAAAACCCTTCCATTTTCAATCACACGTGTTCGTCCGCCTCCACCTTCAGGTCGTTCCCAAATATCCTCACGGAATTTAGTTGCACCATCAGTAGCTTCCAATCCTGCACAGATTTGGTCTTGAAGGTTTTGTATGTATTGGTAAAATTTATTTTTCATTTTTTCAATTCATATAACTCCATATCTAAAGGCATTTCATTCGGTGGAGTGTATTCTTTCAAAAGTGTTTTCTGCCAAATAAAATTACATTTTTGGGCTACTTTAGAACTTCCGATATTGTCTTTATGAACAATTATTTGAAGTTTTTCAAGTCCAAGAATTTCAAATGCATATTTCGAAACTGCATTTATCGCCTTTGACATCCAACCTTTATTTTCAAAATTTGAATCAATGCAATAGGCAAATTCACCTTGTTTAATTTCCCAATTAATTTCTTTGATTATAATAATTCCTACTATTTGATTCGTTTTTGACTCTTTAATTGCTAACGTAAATTCAGATTTCGATTGGCATTCAACTTCTTTATCAATTATATATTTTTGAGAAGCTTCCAATGATACATTTTTGGACAATGTAATTGGAAAATACCTTTTAAATCTTTCAGAATTTGATACCATCATTTCAGAAAGACTTTTTGCGTCTTCGGCTCTTAAAAAGTCAATATAAAAAGAATCAAAATGTATCATATTACTGCTTATATTCCTTCACTGCATCTACAAATGCTTTGGCGTGATCTATAGGAATATTTGGTAAAATTCCGTGGCCTAAATTGGCGATGTATTTGTCTTTTCCGAATTCGTCAATCATTTCGTGTACCATTTTCTTGATAACAGGAATTGGCGAAAGCAATCTCGACGGGTCGAAATTTCCTTGCAAAGTGATGTTTCCGCCAGACAAATAACGGGCATTTCTTGGCGTACAAGTCCAATCTACTCCAAGTGCAGCAGCTTTGCTTTTTCCCATTTCGCCAAGGGCAAACCAACATCCTTTTCCGAAAACAATGACTTGGGTTTCGTCAGCCAAAGCTTCTACAATTTGGTTGATGTATTTCCAAGAGAATTCCTGATAATCCACCGGTGAAAGCATTCCGCCCCAAGAATCGAAAACCTGAATGGCATCGCAACCTGCTTTTACTTTTTCTTTTAAATATAAAATAGTCGTGTCGGTGATTTTTTGTAATAAAGTGTGTGCCGCAACTGGGTTTGAGAAACAAAATCCTTTGGCAGTGTCAAAACTTTTTGAACCTTTCCCTTCTACAGCATAACAGAAAATCGTCCAAGGTGAACCAGCAAAACCAATCAATGGCACCTCATCGTTCAACATTTCTTTGGTCAATTTCACGGCATCCATTACATAGCCCAAGGTTTCTTGAATATTAGGAACAAAAACCTGATTGACTTGCTCCATTGTGCGAATTGGATTCGGGATAATTGGTCCCAAATTGTCTTTTAATTCCACGTGAATTCCCATCGCTCTTGGCACTACCAAAATATCCGAAAACAAAATCGCTGCGTCTGGTCCAATTCTACGAATGGGTTGTACAGTGATTTCTGCGGCCAATTCCGGCGTTTCGCAACGGGTGAAAAAATCATATTTATCACGTAATGCTCTGAATTCAGGCAAATATCTTCCGGCTTGACGCATCATCCAAACGGGTGGGCGTTCAACAGTTTCTCCTCTTAATGCTTTTAAAAATAAATCGTTCTTTATCATTTTCCTTTTTTTACTGCTAAGACGCTAGGCGCAAAGCTTTTTATTTATATTCTTCTATTACATCCTCAATCACGTTTTCAACCGAAGGTTGATCTGCGACTATTATATTTCTTGTTATTTTTTCTAATGAGCTTGCCGTGGTTTCACCAATGCAAAAGCAAATTTCGTTTTTTATTTTGTTATCCTTTAAATAACTTTCCACGGCTGACGGACTAAAAAACAGAATTCCATCAACTGGAGTTTTTATTTTTTGTGGTGTTAAAGTCGTTTCATACACTTGAATTTCATTGAAATTGACTTTGGCGGCTTTCAATGCTTTTGGCAAAGTTTCTTTTCGCAAATTTCCGCTGAAAAAAGTAAAACTTTCACTGGAATAAATCAAAGTGATAATTTCTGCCAAATCGGAAGCGTAGTCAACGTAAACATCAACATTAAAACCATTTTCTTCTAATAAAGCTTTGGTTTTTATACCAACACAAAATACATTTTTCGTTTTTAATTCTTGGCTTTTTGGATGAAGCAAAACGCTTTGAGCCGCATTTTGACTCGTAAAAATCAAATTGTCTTTGATTCCATTTAAATCAAAATCTGAGTTTTCGGTTTTGATAAAATTGGTTTCAGTAACTGAAAAACCAACATCCAACAAAGCTTGCTTTTGATGACTCAAAAGTATTTTTGTGGATAGAATGGTGAGTTGGTTGTTCATATTTTTTTATTGTTTTCCTAATTTCAAATTATTTATGTCTAAATCTATTTTTAATGATAAATCCATTTTAGAAGGGATTTTAATCTTCATAATTTTTATTAATAAATTTCGATAGTGCGCCTGAAAAGGTAGAAAACAGCCAAAAAAGGGATCCTAAAATAGTTGGTCGTATTAAATAACTGGGAGTAATTTCAATTTTTTGAGTACTCGAATTAAATAAATCATCTACTATTTCAACTGCTAAAAAAAAAGAAAAAAATATAAATAAATATATAACGTGCATAATATATAGATGTAATTTTCTTGGAATTTTCATTTGAGTATTAATTGAATTGTTCTTTATTTCTTCAAACTTTCCCTAATTACTTTCATCAATTCCGCTCCGCCATTTTCCAAAATTTCATTGGCACAATTGAAACCTAATTTTTTCCATTCTTCAACAGGCACAATTTTTTCGATTTCCAATTTCTGTTTTCCATCAATAGACAACAAAGAACCTTTGAAAGTAAAGGTATCTTCCAATTCGCAATACCTTGCCAATGCGCCAATTGGTGCTGTACAACCGCCTTCGAGTGTTTTTAGGAATTGTCTTTCTATATAGGTACAAATTTCAGTTTCTATATCATTGAGTTGAGAAACGGCATCCAAAGTAAAATCATCATTCCCCATAGCAACAACTACCATTGCACCTTGAGCAGGAGCTGGAATCATCCAATCGAGATTGATAAAATCGGTAGGTTTTAAGTTGATACGTTCGAGTCCGGCTGCTGCAAAAACGGCCCCGCTCCAATCGCTCTCGTTTAGTTTTTGCATTCGAGTATTCACATTTCCGCGCAAATCGACTACGGTATGATTTGGATATTTATGCAACCATTGGGCTTGACGACGCAAACTTCCAGTGGCGATGGTTGCGTTTCCTTCAAGAAAATCAAGGTTTCCTTTATGAACCAAAATATCCAAAGTATTGGCTCTTTTGAGAACCGCGGCTTGAACAATCCCAATAGGCAAAGCCGTTGGCACATCTTTCATCGAATGCACAGCAATATCGACTTGGCCATTTATCATAGCAATGTCGAGTGTTTTCGTGAAAATTCCGGTGATTCCGAGTTCGTAAAGCGGTTTGTCAAGGATGATATCGCCTTGCGATTTTACAGCAATAATTTCGGTTTTGTAGCCTAAATCATTTAATTTTTTTTGAACTGTATGGGCTTGCCAAAGCGCAAGTTCGCTATCGCGAGTCCCAATCCGAATTGTTTTTTTTGAATTCATTAAACCTTTTTTCTTTTTTTTTAAACCATAAAGATATTAAGGTTTGTTTAGATTTTTACTATGACAGGTTGATTTTGTATTTTTCTTCGATTGGCGAAGTTGTTTTTTGAGGAGTTTGTAGTCCTATTTGAAATACTTTTTCAATAAACTCTATACTCTCGTCAACCGAAGTGTTTTCGTCTTTAAGATGACTGGCGAATTGGTTGGTAATTTTTTGGATAATTCTAGAAGTGATTAATTCGGCTTGTTCTTCGTCAAAATTGGATAATTTTTTACGTTGAAAAGTCAATTCTCCGGCAACAATATCATTCAATTTTGCTTTCAATGCGTGAATGGTTGGCGCATATTTTCGACCGTTCATCCAAGTATTCAATTCCAATTTCATATCCTCGATAATGGCTTCGGCAGCTGGAATGTGTTGTTTTCTTCTTTCGAGCGTATCATCGGTCATTTGCGACAAATAATCCATGTGGATTAAAGTTACACCTGGAATTTGTTGCACATCGGCATTCACATTTTTCGGAATGGATAAATCCAAGACCAAAAGGTCCTTTTTTAGATTCAACAAAGTTTTGTCGATAGTTGGATTCTGAGCACCAGTTGCCACAACTAAAACATCGGCTTTTTGTAGTTCAAGATGTAAATCCGAATAATCTTTTACAATTAAATTCAATTTTCCTGCTAGAACTTCGGCGGTGCTTTTTGTTCTGTTTATTAAAGTAATCTGCTCGTTTTTAGTATGTTTTACTAAATTTTCGCAAGTATTTCTTCCTATTTCTCCAGTTCCAAAAAGTAGAATATTTTTATTTCCAATGTTCTCAATATTTCTAATAATGTATTGAACGGCGGCAAAAGAAACAGAAGTGGCTCCCGAACTAATTTCGGTTTCGTTTTTAATTCTTTTGCTAGTTTGGATAACGGTATTGATTAATCGGTCTAAAAAAGCGTTGATTAAACCCAACGATCTAGATTCTTCAAAACTGTTTTTTATTTGGCCAATAATTTCGAAATCACCAAGAATTTGACTGTCTAAACCTGTTCCAACGCGAAACATATGGTCAATAGCTTCTTGACTTTTATATACAAAACCTACTTTTTGAAATTCTTCAACTGTGCCATTACTGTTCTCACAAACCAATTTTATTAATTGAAAAGGGTGGTCTGCATAACCGTAGATTTCGGTGCGATTGCAGGTAGATGTCACGATTAAACTCTCAATGCCTTCTTCTTTTGCTTGGAGCAATACATTGGTTTTTGCTTTAGCATCAAGACTAAACTTACCTCTCACTTCGGCATCTGCTTTCTTGTAACTCAATCCAATAGAATAGAAAGTTTTGTGTTTTGGTATGTTTAGGTTTTCCATATATGATCTTTTTCTTAATCGGATTGGCAAAGTTATAGCTAAGGTATTTATTAAAACAACGCTTAAAGTACTATTTGTATCGCCAAATGATTTTGTTTATAAATCTAATTTTTAATTATAAAAACACTATTTTTGTAATGAAATCAGGCATTTATAAAACAAAAGTATATTTTATTTATTAACAATAACCTGATAATTATCATATTATTTAAAAAAAATGTCGCAATGAGTTCACAGGATATTATAACAATTGAAGATGATTTTACCCTACTTCGTTTTCAAAACGACAGTGATGAAGTGTATTGTACACAGCGCGAAGTGAAAAGCGGATTGATTCAATTTCACTTTGGTCTAAAAGGAAAAGCCAAATTTCTTTTCAATCAGGGAAGTTATGCTTTAGATTTAAAAGAAGAAAAATCCTTATTGCTCTACAACCCGCAAAAAGAATTGCCTTTGAACTTAGAAATCGCCCCAAATTCGTGGGTAATTTCGGTTATTATTTCCATTCAAAAATTCCATAATTTGTTTTCTTCCGAAGCCAATTACATTACTTTTTTGAGCGATGATAATAAAGACAAAAAATATTATAAAGAAGGAGATATCAGTCCATCGATGGCCATTGTTTTGACCCAATTGTTTCATTACAACTTACATCCATCGATAAAAAACTTGTATTATAAAGGAAAAGGATACGAATTATTGAGTTTGTATTTCAATAGAACCGAAGATCCAAACGCAGAACAATGTCCGTTTTTGATTGATGAAGAAAACGTTTTGAAAATAAAAAAAGCCAAAGAACTCGTTCTTGCAAATATCGCCGAACCACCAAGTTTACAGGAATTAGCCGACGAAGTGGGATTGACTTTAAAGAAACTAAAAATGGGTTTCAAACAAATTTATGGAGACACCGTTTATGGTTTCCTTTTTGACTATAAAATGGATTCTGCCCGAAAATTATTAGACAGTGGTTCTTATAACGTAAACGAAGTAGGTTTGAAAATTGGCTACAGCACCGGAAGTCATTTTATTGCGGCTTTCAAAAAGAAATTTGGCACTACTCCAAAAAAATATTTGATGGCCATCAATCCGAATATGTAAAAAAACAAAAGTTTAGCTACATTTAACCCCAAATTAATTTAGAAATTCTATATTCTTCGGAATGAAAAAACAAGCAAACATATGAAAGGTGTATTATTAGTAAATTTAGGTTCGCCAGAAAGCCCAACTGCAAAAGATGTAAAACCGTATTTAGATGAATTTTTAATGGACAAATACGTGATTGACGTTCCGTTTTTGTTCCGTGCATTGCTGGTTCGTGGTATTATTCTTCAAACTAGACCTAAAAAATCGGCGGCAGCTTATGCCAAAATTTGGTGGGACGAAGGTTCTCCGCTTGTAGTGATTTCCAAAAGAATGCACGAAAAAGTAAAAAGCCAAGTTGAAATTCCGGTTGCATTGGCAATGCGTTACGGAAATCCCTCTCTTTTATCTGGATTACAAGAATTACATGACAAAGGCGTCAACGAAGTAATGCTTTTTCCGTTGTATCCACAACACGCAATGGCATCGACAACGACCATATTAGAATTGGCTGAAGAGCATAGAAAAAAGTATTTCCCAGAAATGAAATTCACGATTGTTCCTGCTTTTTATAATAAGCCGGACTATATAAAAAACCTAGCTGATTCAATTCAATCCCATTTAAAAGGTTTTGAATACGATCATTTATTATTCTCCTATCACGGAATTCCAGAGCGACATATTCGCAAAACAGATGTGACCAAATCACATTGCAAAATTGATGGTTCTTGCTGCAACACACCTTCGCCGGCGCACGAATTTTGTTACCGTCATCAATGTTATGAAACTACAAAACAAGTGGTGAAACTATTAGGAATCCCCGAAGGAAAATACAGTCAGACTTTCCAATCGCGATTGGCTGGAGACAAATGGCTAACTCCTTACACTGATGTTGAAGTGAATAAAATGCCCGAGAAAGGAATCAAGAATTTGGCAGTAGTTACGCCCGCTTTCGTTTCGGATTGCTTGGAAACATTGGAGGAAATCGCAATGGAGGCGAACCACCAATTCAAAGAACACGGAGGCGAAAATTTTATGGCAATTCCTTGTTTGAATGATGATGATGCTTGGTGTAAAACGGTGGGGAATTGGATAAATGATTGGGCTAAATAATTTTGATGAAAATGAAAAATTATAATTTTTTAAAAATTATACCCACTATAATTAATTTTACATTGATAGGGTGGATGATTTCATTTTTTATTAAAACAGATTCAGACAAGTCTCCTTTAATTTTTTTAGTTTTATATCCTATTCTAATTTTAATAAATTTAATTTTTCTACTTGTTTTTTGGCTTACCAAAAATGACCATTTTATAAGAGTTTTTAAAGCAAATGTTTTAATGCTTTTTATGCTCATAATACCAATAATAATATTTATGTGTTACGTATAATGGACTACTACAACTACCTAAAATCCCTGCACCTCATCTTTGTCATCACTTGGTTTGCCGGACTTTTTTATATTGTTCGCTTGTTTGTCTATCAAATTGAGGCCAACGACAAACCTTCGCCCGAAAAAGAAATTTTGCAAAAACAATACAAAATAATGACCTATCGTTTGTGGTACATTATCACTTGGCCATCAGCGGTATTGGCGAGTATTTTTGCGTTTTGGATGCTGTTTTTTACTGATTTAGGCAAAGCTTGGTTGGAAATGCCTTGGATGCAAGTTAAACTTGGCTTCGTTTTTGTGCTGTATTTATACCATTATAAATGTCACAAAATATTCAAAGAATTGCAAAACGATCAAGTAAAATACACCACAAATTATATGCGTTTGTGGAACGAAGGTGCTACAATTATCTTGTTTGCCGTTGTATTTTTAGTCATTCTAAAAAATGCCGTAAACTGGATTTATGGCGTGGTCGGAATTATGTTGTTTTCGATTTTGATTATGTTAGGCTTTAAATTTTACAAACGAATACGAGAGAAAAACAACACCTAAAAGATGTTCAAAAACTTCAAGATATCAATGCTTTCGTTGCGAATCAGGATTTTCCTTTCGATGATTGTAATGATTATTGTAGCTTCAGTATTATTGGCATCTATTTCGATTTTTCAATTCAAAAATAAAGCGAAACAGTACCATCAAGAACGATTAGAGTACAAGGAAGGCGCTATAAAAGAAAACATCAACTATGTGCTCGCCAATACCACGTATCCGCTTACGTCCAATAATTTAGCTCTTATTTTTAAGGATAAAATTCACGAATTATCGGATATTCACAATCTTGAAATTAACATTTATAGCCTAGATGGTCATTTGTTAAAATCCTCAAAATCAAGATTTTCTATCGACCCTGCGGCTCCGCCTATTCCAAAATACATTCTAAAACTGGTTCAATCTTCTATCGAAAAACGCTACGTCGACATCAAAAACATCGATGGAAAGAAGAACCGTTCCTCCTATAGCTTAATAAAGGACGATAAGTTCAAACCTCTTGGAATCCTGAATTTACCTTATGTGGAAGATGATAGTTATTACCAAACTGAATTGCAAAATTTCTTGATTGGTTTGGCACAAGTGTATAGTTTTATGCTTTTGGTGGCTTTTGCTGTGGCTTATTTTCTGTCTTCCTATATTACAAAATCGTTGAAAACCATCTCGGATAAATTAAGCGAGACGAGTTTGAACCAAAAAAATGAGAAAATTGTCCTCGAAGCCAGCAGCAAAGAAATCAATCTTTTGATTAATGCTTATAATGCAATGGTGGACGAACTCGAAGAAAGCGCCTTGAAATTAGCCCAAAGCGAAAGAGAAGAAGCTTGGCAAGAAATGGCGAAACAAGTGGCTCACGAAATCAAAAATCCGCTAACGCCAATGCGATTGACGGTGCAAAGTTTCCAACGAAAATTTGATGCAAACGACCCCAATTTGAAACAAAAAATCAACGATTATTCCGAGACTTTGATTCAGCAAATTGATACGATGAGTTCCGTGGCTTCGGCATTTTCAAACTTTGCCTCGATGCCAGCGCAACAAAATGAAACCTTAAATGTGGTAGAAGTTGTCGAATTGACAATGGATATTTTTAATGAAGAATACATCCATTTTGAAGCAAAAGAAAAAGAAATTATTTCGAAAATTGACCGAACGCAGTTGATTAGAATTATCACCAATTTAGTCAAAAACGCCATTCAAGCCATCCCTGAAATACAAGAAAACAAAGCCATTTCCGTAAGCATAAAAAAACAAAGTAATATCGTATTAATCACCGTTTCTGACAACGGTATTGGAATCGCTAAGGAAGATTTCAATCGGATTTTTGAACCTAAATTCACCACAAAATCTAGCGGAATGGGTTTAGGACTTGGCATTATCAAAAATATTATCGAAAATTATAAAGGAACCATCACCCTTGAATCACAAAAAGGAAAAGGAACAACATTTATTGTTTCGCTTCCAATAATCAACAAATAACTACAAATTATGGCACTACAAAACATCATTCTGGAACACGAAAAAGGCATCGCTACTATTTTTATCAATCGCCCTGAAAAATTAAATGCGCTTAATAAAGTCACGATTCAAGAGCTTCACGAAACCCTCCAATTGGTTGATGAAAATCCTGATGTGCGCGTGGTTATCATCACCGGCAGCGGAGAAAAAGCATTTGTGGCTGGCGCCGATATTGCCGAATTTGCTCATTTCTCTGTCGAAGAAGGCGCGTTATTATCAGCAAAAGGGCAACAACTTTTATTCGATTTTATAGAAAATATGAAAACTCCTGTAATTGCTGCTATCAATGGTTTTGCTCTTGGTGGAGGTTTAGAATTAGCTATGGCTTGTCATTTTAGAATTGCTTCGGAGAATGCCAAAATGGGATTACCTGAAACTTCACTTGGCGTGATTCCGGGTTATGGAGGAACGCAACGTTTGCCTCAAATTATTGGTAAAGGTCGTGCTATGGAAATGATTATGACAGCCGGAATGATTGATGCCGAAACCGCCAAAGTTTATGGCTTAGTGAATCACGTTGTACCGCAGGACGAACTTTTTTCGGCTTATATGACTATTGCCACACGAATTATGAAAAATTCTCCTGTTGCGATTTCAAAAGCCATCGAAGCTGTAAATTCCAACTATATTTCGGGTGTCAATGGATTTGATGTCGAAATCAAAAATTTTGGTGATTGTTTTGCAACTGATGATTTTAAAGAAGGAACAACAGCTTTTTTGGAGAAAAGAAAAGCTGAGTTTACGGGAAACTAATAAATAAAAAAACAGAATATGTCCTTCCAACCTGTATTTGCCCAATTCTGGGAAAAAGTAAAAGAAAGTATCGAAAATAAAACCTACGCCAAATTGACTTTGGCAAAAACCATAGGTGACACAGAATTGAAAAACATTTATGTGCGTCCTGTTTTATTGGAAAATGATGTGTTTAGTCTTTCGGTTACGGCACGTTACAAAACAGAAGAAATAGAAAGTTTTCATTCCTTGGAAGAAGCTTTTTTTGTTTTGGCTCCGTATATGAACAATCCGTTTTTGACCGCCTTATTATTCACCACAGATAACGATATTACCTTTAAAATCAACAAAAAACGTGTGGGAAGTATTATAGAACAAGCACCTACTTTCAAGAATGCTTCGGATGTAATTTTGGAAATGAAACCCTCCCTAACCCCCGAAGGGAAATAAAAGGCTTTGTGTTTTTTTATTTTTAATATCATTACCAAAAGCTTCTTAAATAGTGTTAGAAAAAAAAATAAGATTTTATTTGGTAATATTCCTATATATATATATATATATATTTGCTAAACATTAACCTTAAAAACCTTATTTAACTGAAAAACAAAGTTTTAATTGCAGGTGTTTTATTAATGAGCACTATTGTATTTGCAAATGGAAAAATTAACGAAAAAGTTGTTATTAAACCATCTTCGAAAAAAACAACTGAGTCACAATGCTGCACGGCTACATTAACATATAATGGAGTTTACAAAGATCATATAACTGTTTGTGATATGATTACAACTGGCGACAACTGTAAAGTAGCCGCTCATAAATTATTACTCAAATATCCTGATACTGGTTTAACTGATCCATTAGGACGATAAAACATTAACTACTACTTCAAATAAAATTTGAGGTAGTAGTTTTATAAAAAAATTGCTATGAAAAAACTATTTACGATATTTATTTTGTTTTCGATGCACTGCTATCCACAACAACAGCAGTTTAAAATTACTTATGATTATCATATTGGAGCAAAACTAAATGGAGTGAAATTAATGGATACCTACATTAAAACCTACTTGACGGGCAATGGCGAAAACTCTGTTTATGAAGAGGATTTTATAGCAAGTCAATCTGCTAGTACAGATAATAACACAATGAATGTTAAAACAAATAATAACCCACAATTTTACAAAGACTCAAACCAAAAAAATATTACATATTTAGATGATATAAGTTTTAAAAAATTTATTGTTAATGATTCTATTGGAACATTAGATTGGCAAATAAAACCAGAAACCAAAACAATATTAGGGTATAATTGTCAAAAAGCCACTCTTTTTTTTAGAGGAAGGAATTTCGATGTTTTTTTTACACCCGAAATCCCGTTTTCAGATGGTCCCTGGAAATTATCAGGACTGCCAGGAATGATTCTAGAAGTTAAAACAGATAACGAATTGGGACAATACGACTTTGTTGCAATCAAAGTAGAACTTGAAAATAGTCCGGCTAAAATTACAAACCCTTTTGAGAATAAAGAAATGATAACTTATGATGTTTTTGTAAAAAAATATCAAAAAAAATATGAGGAAAGACAAGCAGAACTCGTACTTTCTGGCAACTCTGGTGGAATGCCAAAAGGATATCTAGAGCTCTATGTTCAAAAGTAATAGCAATGAAGTTTTATTTCATTTTGTTGTTTTTACTCTGCAATTATTTAAATGCCCAAACTCTGCAAGGCACCGTAACAGATGCTAATGGGATAGTAACGAATGTCAATGTTATTATTAAAAAACCACAACTGCCAAACTTAATATTTCAATTTAGCAAGACCAACGACAAGGGGGTTTATAGTGTTATTCTTAATAAACCTTTGGACAGCATAATCGTAGAAATACAAAGCTACAAATATGAACCTATCCGAAAAAAGCTTGACAATATTCACTCAAAAGGTAAAATTATTACACTGAATTTCTACCTTGAACCAAGAGTAACAACACTCAAAGAAGTTGTTGTTTCAAATTACAATCCTATCAAAGTTAAAAAAGATACTATTACCTACGATGTTCAAAAATTTAAAAATGGATCTGAAAAAGTAGTAGAAGATTTACTAAAAAATTTACCCGGATTTGAAGTCAAAAATAATGGAGAAATAAAATATAAAGGGAAAGGAATAAAAAAAATGCTGCTTGATGGGGATGATTTATTTGACAGTCAGTACACTATTGGTTCCAAAAACATTGATGTAGAATTGCTAGACAAAGTCGAAGCGATAGAAAATTATAATGAAAATGCACTTCTCAAAGGGCTTGTTTCAAGCGATGATGTAGCCATCAATCTAAAATTAAAAAAAGGAAAAACCGATTTATCAGGTAATGCAAATTTTGGTCTTGGTTATAAAAACAAATATAATACTAGCGTATCGGGAATGCTAATTAATTCTAAAACTAAAACTTTTGGAATTGCTAGTGCTAACAACATAGGAATTAATAACTCTCCATTTGATTTTCAATCAAACATACTTTCGGTTGAATCTATGAAAGATCAAAATTTAACCGCTAAAGAACTTATCAATCAAGGTTCGTTTTACTCCCTTTTAGACGATAAATTTCATCGAATTAACAACAACTTTTATACTAGCATAAATTCATTATATAAATTTACATCAAAGATAACAGCCAAAGTTAATTTAGGTTTTTACAGCGACAAGCTAACTCAATTAAAAAAACAAGAGTCATTTTTTGATGCAAATAATGAAAGTTTCACTTCTACTCAATCAGAAGATATGTCTAGATCGCCAAAGATTTACAATGGAAACTTTCAATTTATCAACAACGTTAACAAAAGTTTAAATTGGGAGTATTTAGGAAAATTTAATTATCAAGACGTCCATTACAAGAGTATTTCTTCTAACAATACTCTCCTTCAATTAAATAATGTTTCAACAAAAAATTGGCTGTCCAAAAATAATTTTTATCTCACTAAACGGTTAAACAATAATAATGCAATAACTGCATTAATATATTATACTAATAGTAGAGCTCCTCAACATTATACCGTTACACCGGGTGTTAATATTAATGGAAACGGAACAGATATTATAAAAGAAAATAATCAAGAAAGCCGTTTTGACAAAGAAATTTTTAATAGTAATGTTTTATTGTTAAACAAGTATCACGATTTTAAATTTGCATTGAGAGCTGGTTTTTATGCAGAAAAGAATAGTTTTAGGTCTCTTTTAGAAACGATTAATACAAACGACGAATCTTATACAAATCAAAATTTTCAAAACAACTTGACGTATAATTATTCATTCCCATATATTGATGGAGGAGCTACTTTTAATAAAAAAAAGTTTAGTTTTAAAGTAAATTTTAGTTCGCAGTATCTTGATTTAAAAGTGAATAACGAATTTAATAATATGGAAACTCTAGGGAAAACAATATTTAATCCTTCTTTAAAATTTCTCTATCGTTTTACAGAACACACCAATTTAGTTTCAAGTTATAGTTACAATCAAATTGCCCCTCAAGAAACTAATCTATTCGAAGGAATCGTACAAACGGATTTTGGTAGTTTTATAAATAATGAAGCTAATTTGCAATTTTTAAAAACCCATAATTATGGCATTAATTTAAATTATAATGACAGCTATTATTTTACCAATCTAAGTTTGGGACTTAATTATAATCAAAGACAAAACAATTATTTCTATAAATCCCTGATAAATCAGTATTATACAACATCAACTGCTTTTTTGTTAAACTCTGGTAACAGGGATTATGGTGTTAATTTTTCCGGGCAGAAATATATCTATTTCTTAAGAACCGATTTTAAAATTAATTCAAATTATTCCATTTCATTGGATAAAAATAGTATCAACAATTCTGAATTACGAGATGTTAAATCTAAAAATTTTATGCTGGACTTAACTGCGAAAACAGCTTTTACAAAAAACACTTATATTGAAAACACAGTTTCTTATCGATTCAACAGCTATGCTTTAGACGGGGTTAATCAAAATTATTTTAGCAGTATAAATGATTCTTTTAGAGCTGTTTTAAAGCCATCCCAACGGTTTAAAACAACGCTTGCATTAAACTTTATTATACCCGATTTGCAATTAAGTCAAAATTATTGGTTTTTAGATTCTGAATTTACCTTTACTTCAAAAAACAAGAAGATTGATTATTCAATTATTGGAAGAAATTTAACAAACAATACAAGTTTTCAAACCGTCAGTATTACGGATTATGAAAAAACTATCTCGTCCCATAATTTGATTAATAGATTTGTTGCAGTAAACGTCGCTTTTCGATTTTAAGTTAAAGATAAAAATCAGAAAAATTGATTGAGGGTCGAACAATAGTTATACAAAGACATTAACCCCTTCAAAAAAGTTTGCCCTTTTCAGTACTCAGTTGTGGGAATAAATAAAAATAGTCATTATTAGGCTGCAAACTATGACTGAATACTCAAAAACTGACCACTGAATACTACTTCTCCCCGTCCCATTCCGCATAAAACTGCGAAAGGAAGCCTTCCATATAACGGTGTCTTTCTTTGGCAATTTGTTTTCCTGTTTCGGTATTCATTTTGTCCTTCAACAGCAATAATTTTTCGTAGAAATGGTTGAGCGTTGGCGCTTGACTATTTTTATATTCTTCCTTGCTCATGCGAAGTTTTGGAGCAATATTCGGGTTATATAATGGTCTGTTTTTGAAACCTCCATAATTGAACGTTCTAGCAATGCCAATGGCACCAATGGCGTCCAAACGGTCTGCGTCTTGAACGATATTTAATTCTAAAGAAGAGAATGTCTTTTCGGCATTTCCACCCTTAAAAGAGACGTTTTCTATAATATTGATGACATGATGGATTGTTACTTCGTCAACATTTTCACTTTCGAGAAATTCACGAGCTATTTTTGGCCCAACGGTTTCGTCTCCGTTATGAAATTTACTATCGGCAACATCGTGAAGCAAAGCTCCTAGCTTTACCACATTAACATCACAAACTTCACCATCAGCGATAGACAACGCATTTCTATATACCCTTTCGATATGAAACCAGTCGTGTCCGCCTTCGGCATTTTCAAGCTTGGCCTTAACAAAAAGTATTGTTTTGTTGATTATCTCCGAATAATTCATATTTGATAGGTTTTTATAAAAAAAGCTGATTTTTAAAAGTTACATTCAAAAATCAGCAATTTAGTATTTAAAAAAATCAATTTCAATAGTAATTTCAAAAAATTTGAAATTAAAAATCGTTAATCAAAAATCAATTTCTACAATCTAGCAGGTTCAACCCATTTAAATTGAAATGATTCTTGTGGAATAACCAATCTCTCTGAAATTCTAGCCATTCTAGCTGGTAATTTCATCAAATAATCTCTAGCTTTTTCGGCTTCGTCGGTCAAACTTCCAATTTTATCTATTTCCCATTTATCTATTAGTTTTTGCATAATATCTACATAATCGTTGGCGGTATAAACCCCAATTCGCTGTGCAGAATCTGAGAAATGTTCGAAAGCAGAACTAATTTTTTGTCCTGATTCTCTCAAGAAATGCGCTGGCATCACGATTTTTGCTTTCATCATATATTGAAAAGCAAGCATCATTTCGCTTGGATCAATTTTGAAAATCTGATTCACAAATTCGCTATAAGCCAAGTGATGACGCATTTCGTCACCTGCGACCATTTTACACATTTTGGCTAATTTGGAGTCGCCATAACTTTTGGCCAATTGCGAAACGCGATTGTGAGAAATATAGGTTGCCAATTCCTGAAAACTAGTATAAACAAAGTTTTTATAAGGATCTCTTCCAGTGCCAATGTCAAAACCGTCGTTTATCAAGTGCTGAGTTGTCATTTCGATTTCACGCATATTCACACGCCCTGAAAGGTAAAGGTATTTATTCAACAAATCCCCATGACGATTTTCTTCTCCTGTCCATTGGCGAACCCATTTGGCCCAACCGTTTCTCTCTAAATTATCTACGCCTTCCACTTCCATCAACCAGTTTTCGTAGGTTGGCAAAGCTTCCTCGGTAATCATATCGCCTACCATAGCTACCCAAAAATCATAAGGTAAATCTTTAGAGATTTCTCTCAATTCTTTTACTTCTTCTAGAAAAGTATCGCTTTCTGAATTAGGCAAAAAATCAGAGGGTTGCCAAATTTTTTCTACTGGAATTAAATATTGGTCAACATAAGCGCTAACGTTTTTCTCTAGAAGTTGCATAACTTCTAATCGTATGTTTTTTATAGACATTTTTGTTTTTGGTTTAGTGATTTTTTGGGCTTGGAATTTACCCAAGAATTTGCAAAGTTATCACATTTTAAAGTTTTATCCCTTTAACGATTGTGTTTTCTGTTTTTTTCATTATTTCTTCAATTGGATAATCCTTTACGGCCATAGCTTCGTGTATGGTAAAAGTGATGTGATTTCCTAATCCATAAGGGAAAGCACCATAGCGAAAGAACTTCCAAGAATTATTGATAGAAATGGGTACAACATAGGCTGAAGGTGCATATTTGCATAATATTTTCAATCCGCTTTGTGCAAATTCTTTCGGTTTTCCGGTTTTACTTCTGGTTCCTTCCGGAAAAATAACGGCTGAACGTTTGTGTTTTTCGATGTATTCAGACAATCCTTTGATAACAGGAATGGCTTGTTTTGGATCTTTTCTGTCGATAAGAACTGAGCCTCCGTGTCTTAAATTGTAAGAAACACTTGGAATTCCTTTCCCCAATTCAGCTTTACTGACAAATTTGGGATGAAATTTTCTCAAAAACCAAATCATTCCAATGATGTCGTACATACCTTGATGATTGGCCACAAATATGATGGGAACGCCCGTTGGAATATTTTCTCTTCCTTCGATTTTAAAAGTATTAAACAAAACGTGACCGATTCTTATCAAGAAAAAATTCAGGTAATCTACACTTTTTTTATGAGCCTGATAGCCAAAAACATTGAAACAAATCCACTGAATAGGGTGAAATATGATTAATGTTAGTAAGAACAACAAAATGGCAATAAAGGATATGGGATAAGATATGATTTTTTGCATTATGCTTCTTTTTTGGCAAAAATAGGAAATATATTTTTGTTTGTTGTAGTTACTAATAAGGCTAAATTGTTAATAATGGCTCAAATTTAATATGGAAAACAATTTTAGAAAAATATATATCAATTTCTGGTTACAAAAATTAGATTTTTATTCCCTCTATGATGGTGTTTTTTGTTTTCTCCATTATCTCAGCAAAAGGATGATCGCTCACTTTTATAGCCTTATGAACTGTAAAAATCAGATGATGACCTACACTCAAAGGAAAATAACCATATTGATAGACTTTCCATGAATTGTTTATAGTTATCGGAACAATATAGGCCGAGGGTGCATATTTGCATAATATTTTCAATCCGCTTTCGGCAAATTCTAAAGGCTCTCCTGTTTTACTTCTGGTTCCTTCTGGGAAAATGACCGCTGAACGTTTTTCTTTTTCGATGTATTCAGCCAGAGATTTTATTTTAGGAATCGCTTGCTTAGGATTACTTCTGTCAATAAGAACATAATTATTGTGACGCAAATTATAAGAGATTGCTGGAATACCTTTTCCCAGTTCTTTTTTGGTTACAAAAGAAACTTTAAACTTCTTTAAATACCAAATAATTCCGGCTGTGTCCAACAAACTTTGATGGTTGGCTACAAAAATAATAGGAACATTTTCTGGAATTAATTCTCTGTTTTCGAAAGTATATCTGGTGCCTAAAATATGAGTACATTTCATAGTAAAATAGGCCGTATAATCGAATGATTTTTGCAATCCAGATTCTCCAAAAATTTTAAAAGAGACCCACTGAATGGGATGAATTGTACACAAAACCACTAGATAAGCGAGATAATATAGTAGGGTTATTGGGTATAATAAAATTTTCTTCATTCTTTTTTAAATTATTCACAAAAGTAATAAATATTTCTAGCCTTATATTTTAATCCTAAACATTTATCTGTTTAGGGTTTAATTGTACCTTTGCTTTCAAAAATCGCCGAATAATATATAAATGAATTTCACTTATCCAAAAAACGAAAAACTTAAAAGTAAAATCACCATAGATTTGCTTTTTTCCAAAGGCAAATCCGTGTCCAAATATCCTTTGAGACTGGTTTTTGTGGAAAGTGATTATGGCATTCCCGAAGATTCGGATCAAAAGCTAAAAATGGGTGTTTCGGTTTCCAAGAAATACTTTAAACACGCCGTGGATCGCAATTATTTCAAACGTGTTTTGAGAGAAACTTATCGGTTGAACAAACACATTCTGATTGACAATTTGGACAAAAAATATGCTTTTATGTTTTTTTACCAAACCAAAGACCGATTGACTTACGAAGAAATCAATACCAAAACCATTCAATTGTTTGAAAAGTTCGTCCAGCAATTGAAAAATCAGGAATAAACCCGCATTTTTTCATACGAATATTCATTATTTTTACGTTGTGATTGTCTAAATCAAATTCTTATGAAAAATATTCTCTTCCTATTAGTTTTTCTTGTGTCATTTGCCAGTTGTAAAAAAGCAGAAGAAGCTTCTGCAGATATGGCAATCACTGCCGTAAAACTTCCTGCTAAAGAAGAATCAGCAGCAAATTCTCTTTATGAAAAACCAAATTCTCCTGCTGAAAATGATTCAAAAGTTATCGAACAAAAAATCATCAAAACTGGCGATATCAAATTTGAAACCAATGATTTAGGAGCAACTTACAACCAAATGATAACGGCTGTAAAAAAACACAACGCCATTATCCAAAATGACACCGAAGGAAATGAATATGGTTCGGTTTTCAGAAAATTAATCGTTCGTGTACCTAGCAAAAATTTCGATGTTTTTTTGAGTGATATTTCAAAAGGAGTTTCGTATTTCGACAACAAAGAAATTTCATCACAAGACGTTACCGAAGAATACATTGACATTGATGCTCGTTTGAAAGCCAAAAAAGTGCTAGAATCCCGCTATCTTGAACTTTTGAAGAAAGCAAACAAAGTTTCTGAAATGCTCGAAATCGAAGCACAACTTTCGGCCATTCGCGAAGAAATCGAAGCCAAAGAAGGGCAATTGCGCTATATGCAAAGTCAGATTTCGATGAGTACCATAACCATCGAATTCTACAAAACAGTGGCCAATGAGGGCGGTGCGACAATTTCGTATGGTTCAAAAATTTGGAATGCAATTACCTCTGGATTCAATTCAATTTCAAGTTTCTTCATCGGATTATTAAGTATTTGGCCTTTTCTGATTATTTTAGCGGCAGCAGTATACTTTATTAGAAAAAGATTTAAGAAAAAAACGACATAAAATATGACTTCAATTTTCAAAAAAAAATATATTCTTCCGGTGATAGCTTCGGCGTTTTTGTTTGTAGGCGTTAGTTTCAAAGATGATTTTTTTGAAATTGCCAAGCAAATCGAAATCTTCACAACGCTTTTCAAAGAGTTGAACAAAAACTATGTCGACGAGACCAATCCTGGCGATTTAATGGACAAATCCATCAAAGGAATGTTGGCCAGTCTTGATCCTTATACGGTTTATTTCAACGAACAAGATGTAGTCAAATTTAAAATCAACAATACAGGCGAATACACCGGAATTGGCGCAGTAATTACTCGAAAAAACGATAAATTAATCATCAAGGAGCCTTACAAAAATTTTCCAGCTGACAAAGCGGGTCTCAAAGCGGGTGATGAGGTGGTTCAGATAGGTGATATAATGCTAGCCGATTTCAAAGACGATGCTTCACAACTTTTTCGAGGGGCCAAAAACACTAAAATCGAGGTCAAATACATTCGCCAAGGGAAAACTAATACCGCCCAAATTATTTTGGATGAAGTAGAAGTCAAATCGGTACCTTTTTTTGGCAAAATAGATGACAAAACAGGATATATTGTTTTGGCGCGGTTCAATCAGAAAGCCTCTTATGAAACCAAACAAGCTTTGGAACAATTAAAAAAAGAAGGAGCCGAGCGCATTGTTCTGGATTTAAGAGGAAATCCGGGTGGACTTTTGAATGAAGCGGTGAATATTTGCAATTTGTTTGTTCCAAAAAACGAAATCATCGTTACAACAAAATCTAGAATCGAGAAACACAATAATACCTATAAAACCTCAAAAGAACCTGTCGATACAGAAATTCCATTGGCTATTTTGGTCAACGGAAAAAGCGCTTCGGCTTCTGAAATCGTATCTGGAGCTTTGCAGGATTTAGATCGCGCGGTGATTATTGGCAGTCGAAGTTTCGGAAAAGGATTAGTACAAAGACCAGTAGATTTGACCTATGGAACCCAACTGAAAGTGACCATTTCGCGTTATTATACGCCTTCCGGGAGATGTATTCAAGCCTTAGATTATGCACACAAGGACAAAAATGGAGTAGCCACAAAAACCGAAGCTAAAAATTATACCGCTTTCAAAACTCGAAAAGGAAGAACGGTATATGATGGTGGCGGTATTCAACCTGACATTGAACTCGAAGAAACTAAGTTGAGTTCAATAACCGAAGCTTTGCAAAAAAATGATGCCATTTTTAATTATGTAACTGCTTATTATTATAAAAATCCGAATCTAGGCGATAAAATTCCGACTATTTCTGATGCTGATTTTTTAGATTTTAAACAGTTTTTGAAAACCCAAAAAGTAAATTTAGACACGGAAACTGAATTGGCTTTGAAAAACACATTGGCTGCAGCCAAAAAAGAAAAAATTGACGAAAGCATTACTTCAGAATACCAACAATTATTTATTGCTCTTCAAAAAAGTGAAGAGACTTTATTGGATAAAAATAAAACTGAAATCAAAAATCTAATTCTAGACGAAATCATCAAACGCTACCAATATCAGGAAGGATTATATCAGTATTATCTAAAAAACAACTCTGAAATTAAGAAAGCAACAACGGTTTTGAATAATAGTACTGAATATAAAAGTATCTTGAAAATGTAATGAAATCGCACTAACAGGGATTTTGTTGCAAACAAACACCTATTAGTAAAAAGGCCATACCGTGACCGCTAAAAAATCAAAATATACATATATGAAAAGAGGGCTGCAACTACTTTTTCTTTTGTGTTTTGGCTATCTTTCAGCTCAGGGAAATACGGTTCAATCGGTATATTTTGAATTTGATAAATATACTGTAGATTCAAATAATCTAGCACAAATTGCTAAAATTATCCACTCTATGGATTTTTCAAAACATGAGGCGATTCAGCTTTATGGCTATTGTGATGATCGCGGAACGGTTGATTATAATGATAAATTATCCAAGAAAAGGGTTGATTTTGTTCAGCAATTTTTAATCTCAAATGGAATATCTCAAAACAAGATTTATATCTGCGAAGGTCGTGGAAAAGTAATTTTGGATAAAAATTCTGAAAAGAATTTAAAAGAATTTCGGGATAAAAACCGCCGTGTCGATTTGATTTTTGTCAAAAAAGCATTTTATACTTCTTTTCCAGAAAACCCAAAAGTTGGGGACAATATCATTTTAGACCGAGTTACATTTGATATGGGTTCGAGTGAACTTTCAGCGAATGCTAAAAAAGAATTAGACAAAACGGTTCTTATTTTAAAAAAACATAAAACTATCCGATTCGAAATTCGAGGCCATGTTTGTTGCACCTCAAGCAAGTATAAAGACGCGATTGATTATGGAACGCAAAACCGCGATCTCTCTGAAAATAGAGCTAAAAATGTGTTTTTGTATTTCCGCTCAAAAGGAATAAACCCATATAGAATGCCTTATAAAGGATATGGAAACCAGTTTCCGCTTGGTCTAGAAGATGCTCAGGACAGACGTGTGGAACTTAAAATCACTCAATTATAACTATTCCCTTTTCATCTCGATATGTGGAATATCATCTTCCAAATACATTTCGCTGGTTTGAACAAAGCCGTGACTTTCGTAGAATTTTTTCAGGTATAATTGTGCTCCGATAGTGATTTTGCTTTCGCCAAAATGATTCTCGATTCCGGCAATAGCCTCTCGCATTAATTCGTGACCCCACTTTTTGTCGCGATAATTAGCGTCGACAACCACTCTGCCTATTGAAGCATTGTCAAAAGAAATTCCTGGTTTGAAAAGTCTAGAATAGGCAAGAATTTTACCTTCGAATTCGCCTATAAGATGCAATCCTTTTTTATCTTTTCCGTCCAAATCCAGATAAACACAGTTTTGTTCCACTACAAATATTTCACTTCTCAATCTCAGAATATCATAAAGCTCGTTTACAGAAAGGCTTTCGAAATCTTTTATTTTCCATTGTAGGCTCATTTTTCAGCATTTTATTTTAAAATCGTAATCGACTTAATAATTGACTCTAATTCGTGCATCACATCACGTTCTTCCTTTGAAGGAGAATAACAAAAACCTTCCAAAATTAATACCCTATTGTGTTCTTGATCTACAATGGCATAATTTACAAAAGGACCTGACATAAAATCATTTTTTAGTTCCCAAGTTCCTTTGGTTTCATAGGTTTCTTTGCCAGCAAGTTTCAATTTAAAGAGATAGGGCGAATAGCCTTCTTCGGTTACCATATGTGATTCTGGTTCGGTTCCAAATATATATAATTTTCCAATTGAATCTCGATTTTTGATGATGTTTGCAATACGATTTGATTTATTTTTAATGGAATTTAATGGAATTTGATAAATCAAAATACTACTGTTCCCGCTGATAATTTCTTTTTTCAGCCAAATAAAATTTGGTTTCTGAAGCGCATATAAATAGCCTGTCGGGACATTTAATGTGATATTAAAATCATTGGTTATCCGTGTGGTGTTCAATAGCGATTGATTTATAATTCGCTGATTTTCGGCAAGTTCAGTTTCCTTGATGATTTGAATAATTTGTGGTGCATTTTTTTCGATGATTTCCAAAATTGCACCATTTGTTTTTCCTGAAATATGAAACACGTTTTGTGGAGATGCATATTGGTTTTTATGGATCTCGAATTTGGTTTTTAACTCTTTTTTTACAACAATAATAGTTCTACTATCGGTCATAAATCCTTCCAGCAATTTGGCAGGATATTGGTTAATGGTAAAAAGGGGCTCTTCTTGAGGTAGACCAATTACTGGAGAAGCAAACTTATTTCGAATACTTTCGCCAATCTCACCATTCCACAATTGATCGTCAATAATTATCGAAATTGTGTTGATGTTTCCAATTGCTTTTCGGGGTAAATTGTCCTCTTTCTTGTTGCAAGAAAAAATGAGAAAGGAAAATAGAAGGTATAAAAAATGGGTTTTATTCATTATATTTCAATTATAAGATAAAACCCAAAGTTATTGAAGATTACTGTATTAACCGTTTATTTTTAGCTTCATTCCAGGTTTTATTTCTTCCCCTGTGATGTTGTTCCATTTTTTAATATCGGAAATACTTACTCCAGGATATTGTTTTGAAATGCTATATAATGAATCTCCTTTTTTCACTAAATAATCGGTATTTTTACTTTTTGAGGCTGATGCTAAACTTTCTTTTCTGTTAAATGGCTTAGTCGTTGGTTCATTTACAGCAGCTACCTCACTTTTAGCGACAATCAATGACGATCCCAAAGCAATATTGTTATCGGCCAAATTATTCCAAAGTTTTAAATCGTCTACAGTGCTACCAAATTTTTTGGCAATATTTCCAAGATTATCTCCTTTTTTAACAATGTATTCAACGTTTTCAATTTTTGTATTTGAAGCTATTTCTGTTTTTACGATTTCTTCAATTTTTGACACTTGAAGTGACATTCCTAATTGAATCGAAGCGCTTGAAAGATGATTCCACTCTTTAATTTCAGCAACTGTAACATTATTCTTTTTGGCAATACTACTTAAATTATCCCCTTTCTGAACTACATAAGTTGTGGCAATGTCCGCAGTTATAGTATCATTTTTTATGGTTTTATTCGAATTATCTTGCTTGATACTTTTAGATTCAGCACTAGCAAGCTGCTGATTGTTTTTTATTTCTAAAGGAATGTTGGTGCTTTTCGACTCTTTTTTAACCGTTTGAACTACACTTTCATTTGTAAAAATTTTCAAGCTTTTCCCACGAGCTACTGCACTTCCTTTTAATTTATTCCATTTTTTGATATCGGAAACTGTTACGCTGTATTTATTGGCTATTTCGCTTAAATTATCTCCACGTTTCACAGTATAATATTTAGTTTTAGGAAGTGTTACCCGTTGTGAGGTATAGTTCAAAGTATCATTCAAGACAATCGCTTTTTGGACCTGAAATGGTTTTTCACGAAAATCCAAATCCCGTTGCACGTAAGCATAAATTTTGTCTTCGTTTGACGCAAAAACTGAAATTTTGTCTTTTGGTAATCTTAAGAAGTGGTGTTCGTCTCCATAAAACGGAATGACATTCATTTTGTATGACGGATTCAAAAGCTGCAATTGCGCCACAGGAACATCAAGTAAATCCGATATTTGTTTGAACGACATTTGCTTTTTAATCAGGATTGTATCTGTACTAAAGTTTTGAACTATAGCTCTTTCTGGCTTAATTCCATGTTCTTTATGATATTCATAAATGTACATTGTGGCTAAAAAAGCAGGAACATATCCTTGTGTTTCTTTAGGAAGATTTTTTCTAATATTCCAATAATTTTGTTGTCCGCCAGAACGACGAATGGCTTTAGTAACATTGCCTGGACCTGAATTATAAGAAGCCAAAACCAAGTCCCAGTCGCCAAAAATTCCATACATTGTTGCCATATAATTGGCTGCAGCTTCGCTAGATTTTAAGGGGTCGCTTCGTTCATCAACATAGGAATCAATCTTCAAATTGTATTGTTTTCCAGTTTGATACATAAACTGCCAAAGTCCAGTTGCTCCCATTCTAGAAACCGCTTTTGGATTTAAAGCCGATTCAACAATAGCCAAATATTTGATTTCTAGAGGTACATTTTGTTTGGACAAAGCCTCTTCGAACATTGGAAAATAATATTCCGAAATAGCCATCAATCGTCCAAAAGATTTTTTTCTATTCTTTAAAAATGATTTAATAATGTTTTCTAGTCCGGGATTGTATTCTATATTAAAAGGGGATTTTGCATCCATTGCCGCTAATCTTTGTTTCAGCAATTCGGTAGGCAATTCATAATCAACTTTCTCGTCGATATTGATGTTTTTTATATCATCAGAAATATCATTATATAAATCGAGATTTGTTAATTCCTTTAGCCAAAGGCTATCAACGCAAGAAGCGAGATCATCCTTGACAAAAGTTTTTTTGATAGAATCTAAGTAGAAGTTTTGTATTTCTGTTTTTGTAATCGCCTTATTTATTGGGTACTTCTGCGAAAACGATTGAATGGAAAAAAACAAAAAAAGAACAGGGGCTATATATTTTATCTTCATAATTTTATAATCAACATATTATGCAACAAACAATTATAAAAAATTATTTGTTGCAAATTTAATATGTTATAACTATAAATTTCACTAAAAATTGTTAAAAACGCATTTATTAGTCCAAAATAGCTGCAATTCCGGGTAAAATCCTACCTTCTAGCATCTCTAACATCGCTCCTCCACCGGTAGAAACATAGCTAACTTTGTCTTCAAAACCAAATTGTTTTACTGCTGCAACTGAATCACCACCTCCTACAAGTGAGAAAGCACCATTGGCAGTTGACTCTGCAATATAGTTTCCTAAAGCAATGGTTCCTTTGGCAAAATTTTCCATTTCGAAAACTCCTAAAGGTCCATTCCAAAGGATTGTTTTTGACTCTAAAATCACTTTTTTGAAGTTTTCTAATGATTTTGGTCCCGCATCTAATCCTTCCCATCCGTCAGGGATTTCGCGAACATCTACGATTTGAGTGTTGGCATTATTTGAAAAATCATCGGCCGCAACAACATCAACTGGAATATGAATTTGTACCCCTTTCTCTTTGGCTAATCTCAAAATTTCTAATGCCAAGTCTAATTTATCATTTTCACAAATAGAATTACCCACTTTACCGCCTAAAGCTTTAACAAAAGTAAAGGTCATTCCACCACCAATAATCATATGGTCAACTTTGTCTAAAATATTTTCGATTACCGTGATTTTAGAAGACACTTTAGAACCTCCAAGGACTGCCGTTACAGGCTTCACAGAATCTTTTAGAACTTTGTTTAGACTTTCAATTTCTCTTGCTAATAAGAATCCAAAACATTTAGAATTTGGAAAAAACTGTGCAATTATTGTAGTTGATGCATGTGCTCTGTGAGCCGTCCCAAAAGCGTCGTTTACATAAATATCTCCAAATGAAGCCAATTCTTTTGCGA
The DNA here is from genome assembly GCA_963513695.1 of uncultured Flavobacterium sp. Lineage (GTDB taxonomy): Bacteria > Bacteroidota > Bacteroidia > Flavobacteriales > Flavobacteriaceae > Flavobacterium. The sequence continues at coordinate 211,756 of CAUPRL010000004.1, read as the reverse complement.
AATCAACATCTCCAGCTTCTTCTTCTTTGTAAAAACGTAAATTTTCTAATAATAAAATTTGTCCTGGCTGTAAATTTGCTACTGCTTTTTCAGCTTCTTTTCCGATACAATCAGGCGAAAAATAAACTACTTGCCCTAATATTTCTGAAGCTGTTTTTACAATATGTCCTAATGAATATTTTCTTTCAACACCTTTTGGTCTTCCTAAGTGTGACATTAAAATTACGCTACCGCCATCGGCAATGATTTTGTCGATTGTAGGTTTTGCTGCTTCAATACGAGTGGCATCAGTTACATTAAAATTTTCGTCTAAAGGCACATTAAAATCAACACGAATTATGGCTTTTTTGTTTTTGAAATTGAAATCGTTTATTGTTTTCATTAGAAATTATTTTTATTAAAATTTAATTATTTTGAAAGAGAAACAAAGATATAACTTTTAAGTAACTTAAAAATAAGAATAGTTCAAAAACCATAGCTATCTTTTGGCGAAAACGTTGTAATTTTAAAAAATTATTACACTTTTGATTTTATACTTTAAAAACCTTACCTTTATTTCGCTTTTAGTTGTAGTCTTTTCATTTTAAATTTACTATATGATGCATTCCTTTTTAAATGATTTAGATGCTATTTATATTGTGCTAATTTTGTTTTTTTCAATGCTCGTCGCAGTGATAATTGGGTATAGAATTGGCTTTAAAAAAACAAAATCTGACAATAAGAATGCTGAAATTTCATCGTCATTGTTGGGATTATTGGCTTTGATTTTGGGATTTACATTTGCCATGGCGGGCTCTCGATTTGAGAACAGAAAAGTAAATTTAATCGACGAGGCTAATTGCATTGGCACTGCACTTTTGCGCGCCGACATTTATCCTGATAGTATAAAAACTGAATTCCAAAAAGATTTCGAAATCTATTTGAATTCCCGACGAGACTATTATCTTTTGGATAATGATGATGTAAAATTGAATGCTTCACTAAAAAAATCTGCAGTCGCTGGAAATCAGCTTTGGAAAAGAGCAACTTTTTATGCAAAAGACAAAGACTTCTTTATTCAATCTACCATGATGCTGCCCGCTTTGAATGCAATGTTTGATAGCGCATCCAAATCGAATATGGTTTTGAATTCCAAAGTCCCAGAAACCATTGTCTATCTATCCTTGGTTTTTTCAATTATTATTTCATTTTTTGTTGGTTATAATTCTGGATTAGAGAAAAAAATAAATCGGAAATATATTGTTGGTTTTTGCTTCCTTATTTGTGTGGTGATATATATTACTTTGGATTTAGACCGACCAAGACGGGGCTTAATTAAGCTAGACACCGAATTGTCTTTGATGCGAAAATTAAACCAAAATTAATAGTTTTTTGAACGTATCAAAACTACAAAGCTTTTCGCTTTTGAGACTTTTTATGTTATATTTGCCCTATGCAGTTTTCAGAAATTTTAGGGCAGGAACATATCAAAAATCACTTGACTCGTAGTGCCGATTTAGGTAGAATTCCACACGCTCAATTGTTTGTAGGTCCCGAAGGATGTGGCACTTTGCCTATGGCTATTGCCTATGCACAATACATTTTATGCAACAATCAAAATGGGGAAAATTCAGGTGCTAATGAATCTTGCAATCTAAAATTCCAAAAAATTGCTCATCCCGATTTGCATTTTGTGTATCCAACGGTAAGCACCGAAGAAGTCAAGAAAAGTCCAAAAAGCATTGATTTCATTGGAGATTGGAGACAATTTCTACTCCAAAATCCCTATGGAGGTTTATTCGATTGGTATTCCGTTTTAGGAGTTCAAAACAAACAAGGCGAAATCCGAGTGGATGATGCACAGGAAATTCTAAAATCACTTTCGTTAAAATCCTATGAAGGCGGTTACAAAATTATGATTGTTTGGATGGCCGATAAAATGAATATTGCCGCTTCAAATAAATTGCTGAAATTGCTCGAAGAACCACCTGAAAAAACTGTTTTTATTCTGATTTCGGAAAACGAGGAAGATATCATTCAAACGATTCGCTCGCGTTGTCAGGTTTTGCAATTTAATGGATTGAGCGAAAAAGTCATCACTGATGCTCTGGTTGCTCGAGAAAATATCGAGCCTAAACTATCCACAAAAATAGCGCATCAAGCGCAAGGAAATTACAACAAAGCCTTGCATTTGCTCAAAGACGATAGCGAAGAATTTCCGTTTGAGCAATGGTTTGTGGTTTGGGTTCGCGCGGCATTCAAGGCCAAAGGGAACCCCGCAGTTATTGCAGATTTAATCAACTGGAGCGAACAAATTGCGGCACTGGGAAGAGAAACCCAAAAGAAGTTTTTGCAATTTTGTATTGATGTTTTCCGCCAAGCGTTGTTGCATAATTATGAAACACGAAGTTTGGTATATATGGAACCAACGGTTGAAAATTTCACTATAGCGAAATTTGCACCTTTTGTAAACGGCAACAACATCAACGAAATATTTCAGGAATTGTCCGATGCAATTTATCATATTGAGCGCAATGGAAACGCCAAAATTATCCTGACCGATTTATCCATCAAACTCACTCGTTTAATACATAAAAAATAAGTTTATGAACAATGCTGCTTCAATTTTGCTTTTGGCCTTTTTAGCAATTACTTTCATCCAATCTAGCTATGATAAATTGTTTTATTGGAAAGACAATCTCGATTTCTTAAAGGAACATTTTGCCAAAACCCAATTAAAAAATCTAGTCCGTTTAGCCTTACTAAACATTCTGGTTCTAGAATTAATTTCGGGGATTTTGTGCGTGGTGGGCGGTATTGAATTGTTTGTAAGCAACGGAAGAACCTTTGGTTTATATGGCGCAGTTTTTTCTAGTATCACTTTATTGATGTTACTTTTTGGACAACGACTAGCCAAAGATTATGACGGTGCAAGAACAATCGTTATTTACTTTATTCCAGCCGTGATGGCGGTTTTGTTGTTGAGTTAGAAAATAAACAATGACAATTTCAATGACAAAAAAAAACCAAAATCAATAAATCTCATTCCTAGGAATGGCAATAAACAAATAAACACCCGAATAATTATAAAAAATTATGATTTCAAAACATCCTTCTGAATCTTTGACCGTATTGACCGATTTGGTTTTGCCAAGCGAAACAAATCCTTTGAATAATCTTTTTGGAGGCGAATTGTTGGCCAGAATGGATCGTGCTGCCAGCATAGCTGCAGGAAGACATTCTCGCAGAATTTCGGTAACCGTTTCGGTAAATCACGTAGCTTTCAACAAGGCTATTCCGTTGGGAAGTGTGGTAATTATTGAAGCAAAAGTCTCTCGTGCTTTCACAACTTCAATGGAAATTTACCTAGACGTTTGGATTGAAGAAAAAAAATCGGGCGAACGAACAAAATCCAACGAAGCCATTTATACTTTTGTAGCGGTGGATGACGCTGGGAAACCGGTAGAAGTTCCGCAAATCATTCCAGAAACCAAACTCGAAAAACATCGTTATGATGACGCTTTGAGAAGAAAACAATTGAGTTTGGTCTTGGCCGGAAAATTAAATCCTCACGATGCAACGGAATTGAAGGCGTTGTTTGTGTGAAAACCTTCAAAAATTTTAATGTTAATTACCCAAAACATTCCCCTTGTTTCTTCCAAAAAAAGAAGTATTTTTACAAAAAGATAAGTACAAAAATAAATGAAAGAAAAGATGAGTTCAGAGAAAGAAGCCAAATTAAAAGCACTACAACTTACACTTGACAAACTAGATAAAACCTACGGAAAAGGCACCGTAATGAAAATGGGAGACAAAGCCATCGAGGAAGTAGAAACTATTTCGTCAGGATCTTTGGGCATCGATTTGGCCTTGGGAGTTGGCGGTTATCCAAGAGGAAGAGTAATCGAAATATACGGTCCGGAATCTTCAGGAAAAACAACTTTGACTTTGCACGCCATCGCCGAAGCTCAAAAAGCGGGTGGAATTGCTGCTTTTATAGATGCAGAACACGCTTTCGACAGAAATTATGCTGAAAAATTAGGCGTTGACATCGAAAACTTAATCATATCACAACCAGACAACGGAGAACAAGCTTTGGAAATTGCTGAGAATTTAATTCGTTCTGGAGCAATTGATATTGTCGTGATTGACTCGGTTGCCGCTTTGACTCCAAAAAGTGAAATCGAAGGAGAAATGGGAGATTCTAAAATGGGTCTTCACGCTCGTTTGATGTCTCAAGCTTTGAGAAAATTGACAGGAACAATTAGCAAAACACACTGTACCGTTTTCTTCATAAACCAGTTGAGAGAGAAAATTGGCGTAATGTTCGGAAATCCTGAAACGACTACCGGTGGAAATGCATTGAAGTTTTACGCTTCGGTACGTTTGGATATTCGTCGTTCGACACAAATCAAAGATGGCGAAAACGTGCTTGGTAACAGAACCAAAGTGAAAGTGGTGAAAAACAAAGTTGCCCCACCTTTTAAAACTGCTGAATTTGATATTATGTACGGCGAAGGAATTTCGAAAACTGGTGAAATTTTAGACTTAGCTGTTGAATTTGAAATCATCAAAAAAGCGGGTTCTTGGTTCAGTTATGGTGAAACCAAATTAGGACAAGGTCGTGATGCTGTGAAAGCTTTAATCAAAGACAATCCTGAATTAGCCGATGAATTAGAAGAAAAAATCAAGGCTAAGATCAAAGAAAATAATGCTTAAAATTAGAAAAGAGTCTCCAATGTGAGACTCTTTTTTTTGCTTATTTATTTTTCTTTTGAAATACTAGTAATTGCGCGTGAATAAGTTTCCAACATTCCTCTTTAAGATGATTTTTATCCTCCATTGTTTTTTCTTTGGTTTCAATGAAAGAATGTACTTTTACTCTCATTAAACCGGGGCTTCCGCTAAAAAATTTAAAAGAAAATCGCTCCTTATTGTCCCCAAAAGTCATCGGAACAATAGGCAATTGGTGTTCGATAGCCAATCGGAAAGCGCCGTCCTTAAAAGGATCTAAAAGTATCGATTCCTCTTCGGTTACGCCACCTTCTGGAAAAATACAAATGCTGAGTCCCTGATTGATTCTTTTTTGGGCACGTTCAAAAACGCTGTGTTTGCTTCTAGAATTAGATCTATCTACCAAAATACAGGTACGTTTGTAGAAAAATCCGAAAATTGGAATTTTGACTAACTCTTTTTTCCCCACAAAAACAAAAGGTTTTCTAACTGTAACAAGCATTAGCATTATATCTGCCATCGAAGTGTGGTTGGCTATAAGCATATAACTTTGCTCATTGTCAAATTCTTGTTCACGCTCGATTTTGTAATAAAATCCCATCCCAAAAAGGATGATTCTTGCCCAAATTCTCGCCATTTTGAAGAAGTATGGATAACCACTTTCGGTCAGAATAGACAACACCAAAAAAGGAAGCATAAGTAATATAGGAATGGCCATTAAAACATAAAACCAAACCCGCCAAAACACCCAAAAAATAATTTTTATTCCTCTCATAGTTTTCAAAAGTAAGGAAAACTATGCTATTATTTATAAAAGCATTAAATTTGGAAACTTTTAAGAAATTAAAATAATAATCTTTTTAACGTTCTCGGTCAATAAAAATTTATAATGGCAAAAATACTCACAGGTGTTCAAAGTACAGGAACACCACATTTAGGAAACTTACTTGGCGCAATCATTCCCGCAATAGAATTATCGAATAATCCCGCAAACGAATCCTTTCTTTTCATTGCCGATTTGCATTCGATAACCCAAATAAAAGACGGAAAAACATTAAGAGAAAATACGTATAGCACAGCAGCAGCTTGGCTTGCTTGTGGATTAGATGTAAATAAAGTTGTTTTTTACCGCCAGTCCGATGTGCCACAAACTGCTGAATTGTCATGGTATTTGAGTTGTTTTTTCCCTTTCCAAAGATTGACATTGGCACATTCGTTCAAAGACAAAGCCGATAGATTAGAAGATGTAAATGCTGGATTATTTTCCTATCCAATGTTGATGGCTGCCGATATTTTATTATATGATGCTCAGTTTGTTCCCGTTGGAAAAGACCAATTGCAACATTTAGAAATTACTCGCGATGTAGCTTCTCGATTCAATCATCAAATGGGAGAAACTTTTGTAATTCCTGAAGCCATCATCCAAAAAGACAGTATGCTGATTCCGGGAACCAATGGTGGAAAAATGAGTAAATCAGCCAATAATATTATCAATATTTTCTTGGACGACAAGGCTTTACGCAAACAAGTTATGAGCATCGAAACCGATAGCACACCACTTGAAGCTCCGAAAAATCCTGATACTTGCAATGCTTTTGCTATTTATTCTCTATTGGCAAACGAAGAACAAATCGCCACAATGAAAGCCAACTATTTGGGTGGAAATTACGGTTACGGTCACTCCAAACAAGCCTTGTTCGAACTGATTGTAGAAAAATTTAAAACCGAAAGAGAGAAATACAATTACTATATGAACAACCTCGCGGAAGTAGATGCTTTATTGAAAATTGGAGCAGAAAAAGCAGGAATTGTTGCAAAAGGTGTTTTGTCAAGAGTGAGAGAGAAATTGGGGTTTGAGTAAAAAATAAAATTTACCATATTAGGCATATAAGTTCATATAAAGTTGTAATAAAATAGAAAAACTATTTATGCGTTTCTTAATTAACCTTGTTTGCCTTATATGGTTAAAATATCAAATTGTTCTCATCAAATCGCCTCAAACAATTTTCCCGGTAAAGGTCGAATCACACCTTTGAGTTCCATATTCAGAAGCATTCCCGAGATTTTATAAATAGGAAAATCACATCGTAAAGCAATAATATCCATCAATTCTTTTCCGTTTTTTAGGAGGTAATCATAAACTTTTTGTTCCTCCGGTTCAAGTGTGACGAAAAGTTGTTTTTGCACAGGTTTCACTTTGCTTTGGATGTCCCAATTCAAGATATAAACCAAATCGGCGGCGCTCGTAAGCAGGTTTGCTTTCTGGGTTTTAATTAAATTGTTGCAGCCTTGGCTGTATTTGTCGGTTGTTCGACCTGGAACGGCAAAAACATCACGATTGTAATCATTGGCAATATTTGCAGTGATTAACGAACCTCCTCTTTCAGCAGATTCGATAACAATCGTAGCTTCTGAAATTCCTGCTACAATACGGTTTCTTCGAACAAAATTTTCCTTTTCGGGATTGGACGAACTCCAAAATTCGGTCATAAAACCGCCGTTTTGTTCTACTTTGGCCACATATTTCTTGTGATTTTTTGGATAAATCTGATTCAAACCGTGAGCCACTACGCCAATCGTTTGAAGATTATGTTCCATCGCCAATTGATGCGCAAAAATATCAACTCCATAAGCAAAACCGCTTATAATTACAGGATCAAGTGGCGCCAAATCTTCAATTAACTTCCGGCAAAATTCCATTCCATAGGAGGTGATTTGTCGCGTTCCCACAATACTGATGGTTTTCTTGTTTTTCAAATCTATATTTCCTGAAGTAAACAATAAAACCGGTCCATCGATGCAATGTTTCAGCCGATCAGGATAATTTTCGTCTTGAAAATAAGCAACCTCAATTTCGTTTGATTTTATGAATTGAAGTTCTTGTTCTGCTTTTTCGAAAACGGTTTTGTCTTTTAATTTTTGCAATAAAACAGATCCTATTCCATCAATATTAGCTAGTTGTGACGTCTTTGTATTGAAAACTGCTGCTGCATTTCCGCAATGCGTAATTAGTTTTTTGGCCATAATATCGCCCACACCTTCTATTTGTTGCAATGCCAATAAATGAAATAAATCTTGGTCTGTCATACTAATCATTTGAGGCTGAAATGTATAAAAATTTAAGCGAATTGTTAATAAAAATTGTGAATAAAATTTTGATAACTATTCTCAATGTATAACTTTGTAACTATGAACATCGAATCCTACATCTCGCAGCTTTTATACCGTTACCAATGTGTAACCGTTCCAGGTTTTGGAGCTTTTTTGACTGAAATACAGTCGGCTCAATTAATTGAAAGTTCCCATTCTTTTTTTCCTCCAAAGAAAGTGATTTCTTTTAATTCCCATCTAAAAAACAACGATGGGTTATTAGCCAATCATATTGCCCAAGCCGAAAAAACATCTTATGAATATGCTGTAAGTGCCATTCAATATGAAGTTTTCAATTGGAAAAAAGCGTTGCAAGAAAACGGTTTGTTCTCTATCAAAAATGTAGGGAATTTTTCTTTAAATGCTGATGCTAATTTAGTTTTCACTCCTTCAGATCAAACTAATTATTTGACTAATTCTTTTGGATTGAGTGCTTTTGTTTCGCCAGTTGTAAAAAGAGAAATTTTCGAACAAAAAATCGAATCGCTTGAAGAGAATATTGAGGAAAATGAAGTAATTGAATTTCTTCCTGAAAGAAGAAGAGCAAGTGTTTATTTGAAATATGCTGCCGTTTTTATTTTAGGATTAGGTATTACAGGAGCAGTTGGATACCCAGTTTATCAGGATTATATTGCGCAAGAAACGATTATTGTAGAAAAATCAGTTCAGAAACAAGTTCAAAACAAAATTCAAGAAGCCACTTTCTTTATCGAAAACCCAATTCCTGCAGTTACACTTACTGTAAAGGAATCGAAAATGTCCTATCATATTATGGCGGGCGCTTTTAGAGATGAAAGAAATGCTGAAAAAGTATTCAAAAAACTATCGGATCAAGGCTATAAAGCGCGACGAATTCCTCAGAATAAATACGGATTATATCCTGTTCTTTACGGAAGTTATGCCACATTTGCCGAAGCTGAAAAAGCCAAACAGGAAATTAGAAATACAATAAATCCTGATGCTTGGATATTGATTGAATCACTATAAAAAACAAAACCCATTCACTTTAAGAATGGGTTTTGTTTTTTTGGCAATTTCAAACGAATTATATACTCTTGTGCTTATTTATAACCTTTAGTCCAAGGTCCGTAGTTTTTATAAGCAGGCCCAGTTAACTTTTGTTTTTCACTACCACCTATTTTCACTTCTACTAAGTTTTCTTTTGGAGTATTTTTAGAAGGTTGCTGGTTTTTGTAAGCTGGTCCTTCTAGTGCTTCTATACTATTTTGTGAATATATTTTAGTTGGCTCCAACTTATCCATCCAAACCTGATAATTCTTATAAGCAGGACCTGTTAAATCATTTTGTTTTACATTTTTTCCTTCTTGTGCAAATACACCTCCAGAAAAGGCTAAAACTCCTAAAATTAATGCTAATTTTTTCATAACTATTACTTTTTTTGTTCTTGACAAAGTTACATTCAGTAATAGGTGTTTAGTATTGAGTGAATCTACCCAATTTGTATCCGTATTTATACGGATGGCCTTGCTTATTATAGATTATATCAAATTCAATTCTGCTGCTTTTTTAATGAGTTCGGCAGTATTTTTTACTTCTAATTTTTTCAAAATATTGGCGCGATGGGTTTCTATTGTGCGTGAACTCACAAATAATTTAGCAGCAATTTCATTAGTTGTTAAGCCCTTAGAAATTAATCCTAAAACTTCAGTTTCCTTATTTGATAAAACATTTTTACTGATGCTTTGTGTTGACATAAAGTTGATCATTTTTTCAGAAATGTCAGCGCTAAAATATTTCTTCCCTTTATTAACAGTTCTTATTGCAAGAATTAATTCAGATTCATCTGTGTTTTTTAATAGATAGCCGTAGGCTCCCATTTTAGCACATTTTGCAATATAATTACCATCATTATGCATAGAAATCACTATAGGTTTAATGTTAGAATCCAAGGTTTTTAATTCTTTTAAAACCTGAAAACCATCCATATTTGGCATAGTGATGTCTAGCAATACAATATCAGCCTCTAAATGGCTTTTTGCAACTTCCATAAACTCAAAACCATCAGCGACACTTTTAACTATTTTTATGTCGTCATACTTTCTGAGCAGTTCTTCGAGTCCATTTCGAAAAAGTTGATGATCGTCTGCTATTATTAATTTTATTTCATTCATAATTCTACGGGTAATTCAATTTCAAAGGTTGTTTTTCCGGGTGTTGCATTGATTTCAATTTTTCCATTACAAATTTCTACACGTTCTTTGATGTTGTTAATTCCTAAACCTAATTTTACGGTGCTAATATCAAAACCAATGCCGTCATCAAAATAAAAAAGCGAAATAAAATCATCAAATTCTGAAAGTGTAATTCGGATGTTTTTTGCCTTGGCATGTTTTAATGAATTATTGATTAGCTCTTTACTAATTCTAAAAAGATTAATGGCTTGATGATTTGTAATTTTTGAGTTGTCCTGTAGGGTTAAATCTTCATATTCAATAGTTACAGTTGTTGATTTTTTGACACTTTCAATAAAGTTTGTTAACGTAACTCCTATTCCAAAATCATCTATAGAAGAAGGCATTAAGGCATTTGACATCAATCTGATTTCAGCAATGGTATCATCGACTATTTTTTTCATTTCGGTTTTCTTCAATTCATTCTCAACTTTATTTTCAATATAGTGTTTCAAAGAGGTTAAATACGGACCCACACCATCGTGGAGTTCTCGCGACAATCGACGCCTTTCGTTTTCTAAACTGTTGACCAACATTCTTTTAGATAGTATTCGAGCATTTTCTTCATTATTTCTAAACTCTATGAGCTTATCTCTCATAGCTAAAAGGCTTTTTCCAAGTAAATCGTTAGAACTTTTGAGCTGATAATCGGTATTTAAATTCATTAGACCAATATCATTGGCGAATTTTACGGCACCCTGCAAAGCAACTTTCAAATTCGCTAGAGCATCAAACATTTCCTTTATCTCATTAGAAATTTTTATAAATTCATTCGTTTGATTATAATCTCCTTCCGCCATAATTCGGAGACTTTTTTGCATATTCTTTATTGGGTTGGTAATAATTCTAGTAAGAAGAAGAGAAAGTATTACAGCTAGAAAAAAAATAGCAAGGGTTAAACCCACTAATCTTTCCTTCAATTTTTTTAAGGGAATAGTAACCTCATCAACATCGATTTCAGATAGAATGACCATATTTAAGTTGGGAATTGCTATAAGTCCGGATACACTATATACATCGACACCTCTATAATCCTCAAAAACACCTCTGCCATTGATTCCTTTGAAAGCGTTCGCCACATTTTCTGTTTTAACAGATAAGGCATAAGGGGTTTTATCCGGATAAAACCGAGATTGGGAGCGCAATCGAAAATCTTTACCCACAAGATAGGATTCGCCGCTTTTACCCATTCCTGTCCGTTCAAGGAGTATTTTTTTTATTTTTTCGTAATCTAAAACTTTAATCCTTGCTCCCTTTTTAGAATAATAGACAAAACCAATTGTTGTTTTTTTATCAACGTGATAGGTAGTAAAATCGTGAATTCCATTTATACTTTTAATACTGTCTGAAAGCTTTAATACGGTACTATCAATATTTTGGGTGTACAATTCGGAAGACTCAAACCTTTCCCATTCTGATTTTATTAAGTGTTCAATCTGGTTTTTCTTGAGTGTTTTAATGGAATTTAATTGCTGTAAAACGCGATCGTCTAAAACGTTTGAAAACTCTTTATAGGAAGAAAAAGACAATAATGCAATTACCATTGCAATTAAACTGTTAATTATTATAAGTATTAATGTTCTGATGCTCATTAAAATTTATTTTAAATGGTAAGATTAAATGTGTTTAATAGGGTAATAAATTCGAATGCGTACTTATTTTTAGTTTGTGTAAATATACTTTATTAGAGGAATTAAATTGATGTCTTTTTCGAGATCTGTTATTGAATTTTAAGCAGTTATCCCAAACTAAATTCAAAACTCTTTGGGCAATATTGCTTAATTCAAACTAGCCTTAAACATTCGCAACTCTTCCCAACTGAATTTATCACCATATTTTTCTTTTAATGGCGAAATGGATTCTTCTTTGTAACCATAAAAAGCATCGGTCAATTCTAGGATTTTATCTTCGGGTAAAATATCATTGATACTTATCACTTTTTCAATAATCAACTTGGTTAAATGGCTTAAAATAGTTTCCTCGGTGAATTTTCTAATGGAGGCAATTTCTTTTATCGTGTTTTTTTCGAGCCACAATTCATAGGTTTCCTGAATCGTAGATTTCTTGGGTACTTTTAATGCTTTTTTCTTTTTGGTATAGCGTTCCACATCGGCTTGGTCTTCAATTAAGGTGACATTGACTTCTTTGAATTGCGCCTGTATGGCTTCCGTTTTATGGCTGATGTATTTTTTAATAAGGTCAGAGGTTAATTTTTCCTTTGAAATCGTTTCTCCAGCCGCAACGGTTTCTATCAACAATTTGGCTTTCATTAATCGCAAAACGGCCTTGGTTTGCAGTTCTTCCAAAACCATTAATTCATCATAAAAAGCTTTGGCTTTTTTGAGGCGTTTAATTTCTTCGACTTTCCAAAGAATTTCAAAAACCAAATCATCCATCGGTTTGATGAAATAATTATAAGCTGCTTGGAATCTATCCGAAACATGATTCAAATCGACATTTTCAGTATGGAAAATTTTTTTCAATTGAACAATGAATTTTTGGGATGGATCCAAAAGCCTGTCGATGGCTTCTAATTGTTTTGCAGCCCAACTAGCTTGCTTGGATTTAGTTGAACTTTCAGAATTATCTAAATAACTAAACTTATGATTGCGCCATTCTTGAGCCAATTCGCTCCAATCGAAACTGTTTATCAAATAATTATGGATAAAATTTTTGGTTTCAAAATGCAAAGAATTTTTCAGAAACTCTTCTGAAGCTTTGTTCAGCGAATAATCCATCACGTCCTGATCGTTCGAAATACCATTCATTCGCAACGGAGAAAGCAAAATTAAGCCATTTAACGAACGCAAACGCGATAAAGCCACATACGCTTGTCCGGGAAGAAAAACTTGCGAAACATCGAGCGCAGCTTTGTCAAAAGTCAAACCTTGGCTTTTATGCACCGTAATTGCCCAAGCGAGTTTTAATGGATAATGGACAAAAGTTCCCAAAACCTCCTCCTCGATTTCCTTGGTCAATTCATCGACTTTGTACCGAATGTTTTCCCATTCGTATTTCTCGACTTCGATGGTGGTGTTTTCTTCTGGAAAATGAACTAAAATTTCATCCTTAGAAAGTGATTTGATAATTCCCATTTTTCCGTTGAAATACTTTTTATCAAAAGACAAATCGTTTTTCACAAACATCACTTGTGCTCCTACTTTCAGTTTCAAATCTTCCTCAACTGGAAAAATTTTTTCGGGAAAATCACCCACAATCGCTGGTTTGTAAATCACCAACTTCCCTTCCAAATCTTCCAAAGCTTGGGCATTCATCGCATCGGCTTTGGCATTATGTGTTGTCAAAGTGATATACCCTTTATTGGCTTTTAAATCGAAATTTGGATTAACATATTGATTCAAATTTTGAATATCTTCTGAAGAAATTGTATTGTTTCTCAAATTGTTCAAAATCGAAATAAAAACTTCATCTCTTTGACGAAAAATTTTATCTAATTCGATGTACAAAGGCGGATTTTGCTGGATGACGTGCGAATGAAAAAAGAATTTTCCTTTGTAATACGTTTTCAAAGTGCGCCATTCTTCATCCCGAATTACGGGTGGCAATTGTAATAAATCTCCAATATACAAAACTTGTACGCCTCCAAATGGACTGTTTTTTTTGCGAACGGTTTGCATCATAAAATCCATTGCATCCAACAAATCGGCGCGAAGCATACTGACTTCATCAATAATCAACAATTCCATATTTCGAATCACCGATTTTTTTAAACCACTCATTTTGAAATGTCTACGTAAAGTAGCTTTGGTTTCAAACTTGTTGTTTTCAGAAAAATGAGGTGATGAATTGTCGGGAATAAATCCTCCAAAAGGCAACTGAAACATCGAATGAATCGTAACTCCACCAGCATTTAATGCCGCAATTCCTGTTGGTGCAACAACCACACAATTTTTATGTGTAGTTTGAATAATTTCACGAAGCAAAGTCGTTTTTCCGGTTCCAGCTTTTCCAGTAAGAAAAACCGAACGATGGGTTTGATTGATAAATCTCAGAGTGTATGCTGCGGCATCGGAAATGGTTTGCATATGGCGTATATTTTGAAAGCTAAAATATTGTTTTTGAAGGGTTAAAACAAAAAATGCCCTCAAAAATTGAAGGCACTTGATATTATTTTTTAGCTAAAATTATTTTTTAGCTGCTGCTTTGTACTTGTCGTTCAACAACTTGATCATTTCTTTTGTGATATCCAGTTTATCTTCAGCATATAAAATACTAGCGTTAGAATCACCTGTTCCGTAAATGTAAGTATAGCCTTTTTCTTTACCATATGCTTTGATGGTTTTTTTTACGTTCGAAACTAAACTGTCCATTTCAGTTCCTCCTTCTTGCTGCAATTGTTGAGCTAATGCTTGTTGAGCTTGAGCTAACATTTGCTCTCTTTTTTGCAATTCAGCTCCTTTTTTCTGAGCCCATTCTTGACCATTGGCTTGTGCTTGTGCTTGAAAATTTTGGGCTTCTTGCTTAAATCTGTTTATTTCGGCTTGAAGTTGTCTTCCTTTTTCTTCGCCTTTGGCTTTATATTTAGCATCAAGATCTTTTGTTGCTGTGTATTCTTTCATTAAAACCGAAGTGTCTACATAAGCTGTTTTAACTTCTTTAACTTCTGCCGCTGGTTTATTGCAAGAAACAATTGAAATTGTAAGCGCAATTAGTACTACTATTTTTTTCATTATTAATTTTTTTCTAATTTTTAAAGATTGACAACAAAAATATAAAAAAATAAGTAGCATTGTCATAAAGTTTAAAAAATGCTACAACTATTTATAGTATAAAGATTTGTTATTGTATAATTAAAAATGATAATTTGAATTGATTAAAACCGACTTTAATAACTTTGAAATAATCGAATTTCTCAAAAAAGATGATCTAGATTAGTTTTAACCACAAAAAAAGCGCTTAAAAGCGCTTAAAATGATTTTTACTTGTTTTTTAGGATGTAAATGTGTGAAGAATACTCAAAATTTCTCTTTGCTTTCCAATTTGATTGCAATCCCGTAAAAAATGCCTTGATGAAATTCATTTTTCCAGATTTGTATTTTTCGGAAAGTAAGCTCACATAAAACGAATCAAATTTCATTGGCAAGACTTTTTCCAATTTCATTTCTTCTTTTTCGAAAAGTAATTTTATCGCTTTTTTTGAAAAATGCCAAAAATGAATCGGCACATCATAAGCTGCCCAAAATTTTCCATAATGTTGTGCGTCGAAAGATTTGAAATTTGGAACAGCAATAATTAATGTTCCTGTTGGTTTCAACAATCGTTTCAATTCTTTGATTTGTTTGTCTAAATCTGGAACGTGTTCTAGAACGTGCCACATCGAAATCACATCAAAAGAATGATTTTTTAATTCGCTGGTTTCTTCAACGAAGGAAACCCCTTTGTTTTTTGCAATTGCTTTTGCTCTTTCACTTGGCTCTACTCCTATCGTTTGCCAACCGTCATTTTTGGCTACCGATAAAAATTCTCCTGTTCCGGCTCCAATGTCTAAAATTTTTCCTTTTTGTGGTTGAAGTGAATTGATTAAATTGAGTTTGTTCTTTAAAGCAATACTTTTTATGAAATGGTATAATTTTTCAAACAAAGAACGTTTGTTATCGGTGTGGGAAATGTAATCTTCACTTTCGTAATATTTACCCAAATTCTCTAAACTTGGTTGCGGATGTGTAATTAGCATATCCAAAGTTTCGTCATAATACAAATCGAAAGTTTCTTTAGAAACCGAATAATCTTTTACAGTAAGGAAATGTTTTTTATTTGAAATGTCCATTTATTTATTTTATTCTTTTTTTTAAAATCCTCAATAATACTAAGCCTTCGCAAAGTAGTTTCACGTGGAACAAATTATCTACCCATATAAATCAACAAAACCGAAACATCGCTTGGCGACACTCCGCTTATTCTTGAAGCTTGTGAAATAGTCACTGGACGAATCTTGCTTAATTTCTGCTTCGCTTCAATTGACATTGATTTAATTTTGTTGTAATCAAAATTCTCAGGGATTTTTACATCTTCTAAACGAGTTAGTTTATTGGCGTTATTTCTTTCCTTTTCGATATAACCCGAATATTTAACCTGTATTTCGGCTTGTTCCAAAATTTCTTGATCCAAATTGTTTTCGGCAACATAATTTGCAACTTTCTCAAATTTGATAATATCTTCCAGATCGATTTGCGGACGGGAAAATACTTTAAACATTTTGTCTCCTTGTGTAATTAAAGCCGTCCCTTTTGATTCTAAAATTGGATTTGTTTCGGCTACAGTTACACTAGTTTCTTTGAAAAAAGCCACCATCTTTTCGGATTCATTCAATTTGTGTTCCATTCGACGCAAACGCTTCTCGGAGGCTAAACCAATTTCATAAGACATTGGAGTCAATCTAAAATCGGCATTGTCTTGACGCAACAAGGTTCTAAATTCAGCACGAGAAGTAAACATTCGATAAGGCTCTTCAGTCCCTTTAGTAATTAAGTCATCAATAAGAACTCCAATGTAAGCTTCGTCTCTTTTTAAAGTAAACGGTTCTTTTTCCTTTACTTTTAATGCTGCATTAATACCAGCCATTAATCCTTGTGAAGCGGCTTCTTCATATCCTGTAGTTCCATTTATTTGTCCGGCAAAATACAATCCTTCAACTAATTTAGTTTCTAATGTATGTTTCAATTGAGTTGGTGGAAAATAATCGTATTCAATAGCATATCCTGGACGGAAGAATTTCACTTTTTCAAATCCAACAACAGAACTCAAAGCTTTAAATTGAATATCCTCCGGAAGCGAAGTGGAAAATCCATTAACATAAACCTCACAAGTATTCCAACCTTCTGGCTCTACAAACAGCTGGTGTCTTTCTTTATCGGCAAAACGATTAATCTTGTCTTCGATAGACGGGCAATATCTTGGTCCGAGTGATTGGATTCTTCCATTAAACATTGGCGAACGATCAAAACCTTCTCTTAAAATATTGTGGACCTCAAGCGAAGTGTATGTCATATGACAAGACTTTTGATGAGCCAAAGGCGAAGTTATATCTGAATACGAAAATTTATCTGGTTTGGCATCACCTTTTTCTTCATTCATTTTAGAATAATCCAAAGAACGTCCGTCCACACGAGGAGGTGTTCCAGTTTTCATTCTTCCGGATTGAAATCCTGCATTTACTAAATCTTCAGTAATTCCATAAGCAGCACTCTCTCCTGCTCTTCCTCCACCGAATTGTTTTTCGCCAATATGAATCAATCCATTTAGGAAAGTTCCATTGGTCAATACTACAGATTTGGATTTAATTTCTAATCCAAGAGCGGTTCTTATCCCCTTAATTTTTCCGTTTTCAATAATCAACCCTTTAACCATTTCTTGGTAAAAATCAAGATTAGGCGTTCCTTCCAGCATCATCCTCCACTCCTCGGAAAAACGCATTCGGTCACTTTGAACCCTTGGCGACCACATTGCAGGTCCTTTGGATTTGTTCAACATCTTGAATTGAATTGCAGTCTTATCCGAAACAATTCCGGAATATCCTCCAAGCGCATCAATCTCGCGAACGATTTGTCCTTTTGCGATTCCTCCCATAGCCGGATTGCAAGACATTTGAGCAATGTTCTGCAAACTCATTGTCACCAACAAAGTTTTCGATCCCAAATTAGCAGCAGCTGCAGCAGCCTCACAACCAGCGTGACCTGCACCTACTACAATTACATCATATTCTTCTAGAAACATTTTCCTTTTTAGTTTTTGATTTCAAACTTACAGTCCAAAATCATTTTTAATATTGTTTCACGTGAAACAATCCATTTAAGATTTTCAATTCACAAAGACAATGTTCCACGTGAAACATCAATCACAAAAATGAAAATTGAATACTATTGTTCCACGTGAAACATAGCCAGTTTTTCATCTTCTTTATTTCTCATCAAAAGTTCATCAGCTTCTGATTTGTCTTTGTATCCACAGTAATGTAAAACCCCGTGAACAATAACACGCTTCAATTCATCATCGAATGAAACATTAAAATCTTGTGCGTTTTCCTTAACTCTGTCTACAGAGATAAACAGATCACCGTTGATTTCATTTCCAACAGTATAATCAAAACTAATTATGTCCGTATAATAATCGTGTTGCAAGTGCTCTTGGTTGATCTGCAATAAATATTCGTCATCACAAAAAATATAATTAATTTCACCTACTTTTTTGTTTTCAGATTTGATTACATTAGAAATCCAGTTGCTAATAGCGTCTTCATTCTCTAATGTAAATTCTGTTTCGTAATTAAAGTTTATCATTTTGTATTGAAATATTCTTGAACTTTTTGATTAAAATTGGAGCGCAAAGGTAAGGATTGTCTATTTAATATTTCTATACTGTTTAAATAATCCAACAAAGACGATGGCAAGGGTTTAGATTGATTAGAAAATTCCTTTTTATTAGTTTCTGCTTGACGTTTATTTTCTTGTCCTTGCTGCTGAATTGCAGTGTTTAGTTTTAACAATTCTTGCTTAACATTCAAGATTCTTTGTAGCGTTTCATTTTTGAAACCTTTGTATAATAATTGCTTTTCAATCTGCTTCATTTGTTCCAAAGCATTTTGTCCGCTTCCGCCAATTCCTTGTTTGTTCAATTCGTTTTGCAATGCTTCACGCAATTGCTTTTGCTCTTTATAAATCTCCATTATTGCCTTGGCATCACCTTCTCCATCTTCCCCATTTTGCCCTTCAGACCCGGGTTTTTTTCCTTCTTTACCTTTATCACCTTCTTTACCATCACCAGGTTTTTGCCCTTTCTTCATTCCTTCTTTCATTTTGTCGGCTAGACCTTCTTGTTTTTTGATAATGTCAGGCAATTGCATTCCCTCTCCTTGACCTGGTTTTGGTTTTCCTTGTCCTTCGCCTGACATTGACATTTGCATATTATTGAGAATATCACTTAAAAAATCAGCTAATTTATTGGCAGATGAGACTGTGTATTGTTGATGAGAAACACCTTTTTGCATTTGAGCATCTGCCAAAGTTTCCAAAGATTTATCTAAATTATAATGGGCGTTTCCAATTTCTTTAGTTATGTTTTCACCAATTTTTGGTTTACGCAAAGACATTGCAAACAAGCTATCATCAATGTGTTTGAACTGTAATTTTAAATCTTGTTGGTTTTTCAACGCCTTATTAAAAGCTGGCGAACCAATTTTATATCCTTTGAATTTACCCATCAAATCTTCCTGTGAAAATGAGAAAGCCAAAAGATTATCCAAAACTTGTCTCAACATTGCTATGTCTTCTTCCAATTGTTCCATTTCTACGTCTTCCATTTCCTGCTCCATTTTTTGGGACATCTGTTTCATTTTTTTGGCAGCACTTTTTTGCTTTGGTTTGGCATTTGCTTTCTTATCTTTCTGCAATTCTTCCGATGCTTTTTTCAAATCTTCGTCAATGCTTTTTTGCTCTTGTTTATCATTAGGAATATCCAAAGGCTTTTTCAATTCCTTGTTTTCTTTTTCTAACTCTTGTAAATCTTCCTGAATTTTATCAAATTCCTTGTTGATATCGTCTTGCTTGTCTTTGGTGTTTTCTGACTCTTTATTTGATAAATTTTCTTGCTTGTCCGAAAGTTTATCTAATTTATCTTTTAACTGTTCCGCCTTTTTTTGAACATAATATTTCTTGGTAAGTTCCACCAATTGCTCCAAACTCTTAGATTGATTTTTGGCAGTTTGTTTGAACTTATCCATCTTCTCCATCAAGTCTTCTTGTTGGATTTTGTCATTGAGTTCTTTTAATTCGTCTAATAATTTTTTATTTTTTTCTAAATCCTTGTCGACATTTTCTAATCTTTTTTGCAATTCTTCCTTGAATTCGTCTTTTTTATCTGTTTTAGATTTGTCAAGGTTATCTTTCATTTTCTCAGCAAATTCTTTCATCATTTTATCCTGCTGATTCTGACGTTTGATAAAATCATTAATCTTTTGTTGGTCTTTGAATTCCAAATTGTCTTTCTCTTTTCCGGATTTCTGTAATTTATCCATTTCAGAAATTTGTTTGTCCTGATTTTTTAATGACTTTTCTAAACCATTAATGCTCTCATTTTGCTGTTGGAATTGCTGATCTTCTTGCTCATCATCGGTAGCGATACGATTCGAGAAAACAGAAGATTTCGTGCTTTTGAAATTATGAATTGCATCGTTATCAAAAACCTCAAAATAGTATTCATAAGAAACTCCCTGTTCTACTGGAAGCGAACTTGGAAAAGCAAAAATAAACTGATCATAAAGATTTGATTTAACAGCTATTGTTCCACGTTTAATGTTTTCAGGCTTGTTTTTTGGATAATAAACCACCTGAAGCTTAGACAATCCATAATCATCCGAAATTTGCCCTAAAACATAGTTTTTGTCGATTTTAAGGCTGTCTGGAGCATTGTTTACATTAATAGTTGGAAACTGATCTTTGATTATCGAAATCTGGTAATTCAATTTCTCGTAGTTCTTTACTTTAGCATTCGAAGTCAGAATTTGGTATTCCGTATTTTGAGAAATTTGTTTCGATAAAGTAAAATCATTTTCAGACTTGGCAAAAGAAAAACTAGATGTCAAATCTTTCCAAAGTATATTCTGAGTTGCCAAAGTATTAATTTTCCAGGTAACTCGAGTTCCTTCGGGAAGAATAGCGTTTCCATTTCCTTTGATGATTTCGGGTTTCTTTTTCAAGTAAGAAGGGAAATTCAAAACCATTTCAAAATTAGCAATCGACGGAACAGTAACCACATTCAATTCATAATCCGATGAAGAAACTGCATTCGCCTCCACGTGGAACAAAAAATTGGATAAAGGCTTTTCAATTGTATATTGGAACTCCCCAGCTTTGGTGGTTTCCATAAAATAACTTTCATCACCAATGAAAATCATTGCATTTTCAGGAACTATTTTACCTTCGGTTTTGATGCGAATGATGAAATCTTTATTTTGTTCTGTTTGCAAATTGTTGTTCAGCATCACAAATTGAAATGGAGCTGGCGGCAAAAACTGTTCTTGAAAATGCACTACCCTATTCAAACTTTGAGAAATGATTTTACTATTTCCCGAAACATAAAAGAAAGCAAAGAGCAAAATTGGTAGAATCGCCAATGGCAAATATTTTCGATTTGCATTAAAATTAATAGCATTCCCAAAAGGAATCGGCTGTAATGAATTTGCTTTTTGTTCTATCGAAGCCAACAACAATTCAGACTGATTTTGATCGTTCGACAATTGAAGGAAATTCGTCAGTTTGTCATTTACTTCCGTGAAATGATTTCCAATAATGGCAGATGCTTCTTTGTAATCTATACCTTTTTGAAGTTTGAATAATTTGAAAATTGGAAACAAAATAAATCGGAACAAGAGAAAAATTTCAACAACAATAAAAGTCCAAAATAAAACGGTTCTTCCAATTGGCTTGAGCCAAAGAAAATATTCCACAAAAAGGGTGAACATAAAATAAAGCAAACCTAGACCGATGAAGAAAATCATTCCCCGAATCAGTTCGTTGGTGTAAAACTTCCTGATGAAAAGTTCTAGCTTTTGAAATATGAATTTTGAATGTTCCAAAATCAATTAAAGTATTTTTATAACCGATAAAAGTAACTATTTTTAGATTTAATCAAAGTTAAAAATCTATTAATAGCTGTTTTCTCTTTTTCAAGTTCTTCATTTCACTAATTGAAATTGTATCTTTGCATCAAAATTTATAAAAATGTCAAAGCAAGTTCGAGTGCGTTTTGCACCAAGTCCAACCGGACCTTTACATATTGGCGGAGTGCGTACTGCCCTATTCAATTATTTGTTTGCTAGAAAAAATAATGGTGTTTTCTTTCTTCGAATAGAAGACACAGATCAAAATCGTTTTGTTCCTGGCGCCGAAGAATACATTATGGAAGCCCTAGAATGGTTGGGAATTGCTCCCGATGAAACCATTGGAAAGAATGAGAAATTTGGTCCATACAAACAATCCGAAAGAAAGCATTTATACAAACAATATGCAGACGAATTAATCAATTCCGGAAATGCCTATTACGCTTTTGACACAGCCGAAGCATTGGATTTGCACAGAAAACAACACGAAGAGCAAGGAAAAACATTTATTTACAATCATCATAACAGAGAAAAACTGGATACTTCGTTGGTAATTTCAGCAGAAGAAACGGCCAAAAGGATAGCTGCTGGTGAAGATTATGTAATCCGTTTTAAAACTCCGGTTGATGAAACTTTGCACTTGCAAGACATCATTCGTGGAGAAGTTAAGTTTGATACCAATCTTTTGGACGATAAAGTTTTGTTCAAAAGTGATGGAATGCCAACCTATCATTTGGCGAATATTGTCGATGATCATTTAATGGAAACTTCGCACGTAATTCGTGGAGAAGAATGGCTGCCATCAATGCCGTTGCACGTTTTGTTGTACAGAGCCTTTGGTTGGGAAGCTCCTGAATTTGCCCATTTACCTTTGATTATGAAGCCTGTTGGAAACGGAAAATTATCCAAACGTGATGGCGATAAAATGGGATTTCCCGTATTTCCTTTAGATTGGAAAACTGCCGAAGGAGTTTCGTCAGGTTATAGAGAAAAAGGATTTTTTCCAGAAGCTGTTATTAACTTTCTAGCTTTATTAGGATGGAATGACGGAACAGAAAAAGAATTATTTTCTTTGGAAGAATTAGAACAAGCTTTCGATTTGAGTAGAGTTCATAAAGCGGGAGCCAAATTTGATCCGGAAAAAAACAAATGGTTCAACCACCAATATTTAGTGAAACAAAACGACGTTGATTTGGCAAAAGCCTTCGCTCCTATTGTTGCCGAAAAAGGGATAGATTCCTGCGGAATGACAAAATTGAAAAAAATAGTTTCTCTAATAAAAGAACGCGCCAACTTCGTTTCAGAATTCTGGGATTTGAGTGATTTCTTTTTTATGGCTCCAACATCTTATGACGAGAAAGCAAGAAAGAACTGGAAAGAAGAAACACCAGCTTTAATGCAAGAATTGATTTCGGTTCTTGGAGAAATAACCGATTTTACTTCTGTAAATATCGAAACCATCGTAAAAGACTGGATGACCAAAAACGAAATTGGAATGGGAAAAGTAATGCAACCGTTCCGTTTGAGTTTGGTTGGTGCTTTGAAAGGACCACATTTATTTGACATCGTGGAACTCGTTGGAAAAGAGGAAACGGTTAAGAGAATTGAGAAAGCAATAGCTACTCTATAAAACTAAAAAGTCTCGATAAAATCGGGACTTTTTTTATAAATAAATTATCAAATTCCCGTTCAATATTCCTGGATTTCCTTTAAAACTATACCCTAAATTTTTGTTGTTTAAATTCCCAAGCATATTATTTACACCATATTGGTAGGAAACATTCAGTCTAACATGGCGAACTCCAGCTGTAATTCCAATAACAGGATAAAAATTAAATTGAGAAATATCTACAATGTCTTTGGCCAACAAAGTGGTTCCGGTAATGATATTATTTTCCTTGCCCTTCTCTACATTTAACTTGCCATTAATTTGAACCAAAGGACCAAATTCGATACTTAAATGACTTTCAATAATTTTATAACTCCACATTAAAGATATTTGGGCAGAGGATAATTTATAATTCGTGTTCTCGGTAATAAAACCGCCATTTGTTGTAACAGAAAAATTGTTTTCGCTGAACTGCATTGCGTAAACCATGTCCCAATTATTATAGTAGTTTCCTCGCATCGAAAGACCCGCATTCCAGCCAGTTCCGGGTTTTGTCTCAAAATTATTAGTATTTAAAGTAAATTGATTGACACCAAAACTAATTCCTATTCTGTTCGAATCTCTATAATCATATTGAGAGAAAGCAACCATAACGGTCAAGGAAAAAACAACTGCAAAAAATATCTTTTTCATAAATAAATTTAAACCTCGGCAAACCTAAAGTTTTTTTGTAATTTAACAGTCAAATTTTAAAATTAAATTTTACTAACTATGGACATTACATTAATTATTATTTTGGTCTTCGGACTATTTATTTTTCTTTCCTCTTTTTTTACTGTAAAACAACAAACCGCAGTAATCATTGAGCGTTTTGGTAAATTTTTAAGCATCAGACAATCTGGATTGCAACTCAAAATCCCTTTGATTGATAGAATTGCTGGTCGTGTCAATCTTAAAATCCAACAATTAGACGTTATTATCGAAACCAAAACAAAAGACAACGTTTTTGTAAAACTAAAAGTATCAGTGCAGTTTATGGTAGTAAAAGAAACCGTTTATGATGCTTTCTATAAACTAGAATATCCTCACGATCAAATCACTTCTTATGTATTTGACGTAGTTCGTGCCGAAGTTCCTAAACTAAAATTAGACGATGTTTTTGAAAGAAAAGATGATATTGCTATTGCTGTAAAAAGAGAATTGAACGAAGCAATGACCACTTATGGTTACACGATTATCAATACATTGGTTACTGATATTGATCCCGATATTCAAGTAAAAAATGCGATGAATAGAATCAATGCTGCCGATAGAGAAAAAACTGTAGCAGAATTTGAAGCAGAAGCCTCGAGAATTAGAATTGTGGCTAAAGCCCAAGCAGAAGCCGAAAGTAAAAAATTACAAGGTCAAGGTATTGCCGACCAAAGACGTGAAATCGCTCGAGGATTGGTCGAAAGTGTGGATGTTTTGAACAAAGTAGGAATCAATTCGCAAGAAGCTTCGGCATTGATTGTAGTTACGCAGCATTATGATACTTTACAAGCTATTGGTGCTGATACGAATTCTAATTTAATTTTATTACCTAATTCTCCACAAGCTGGAAGTGATATGTTGAATAATATGGTGGCTTCGTTCTCTGCTTCGAACCAAGTTGGTGAAATGATGAAAAAAACCAAAAGAATAAAACCTAAAACAACTGATACTACTCCGGATTATCAAGAACCAGAAGATCCTAAAACTGAGGTTTAAATATAAAAAAAAGAGGCTTAACGGCCTCTTTTTCTTTTAAACAACCAATTAATCAGAATTGGAACAGCTATGTTAATTATCGTTCCCGAATAGTTGGATAGAAACCATTTATAATCTCCAACAAATCCCTTTATAAGGTTTACTGGTAAAAAACTTTCTTTTGTTTTTTCAACGTCTAAGGCTATTCTCTTTAGATTGAGTTCTTTTTCAACCTTTAGAATTTCCAATTCTATATCAATTTGTGCGTAAGATGAATATTTTTTGGTTCCCATAACTAGTCGTTAAAAAAGATTTCTGAAAATTTCTCCAAAATAGGTCCTTCAACGATTTTATCTTTAATTAAAAATAAAAGTCCTGAGATTACCAAATAAACTCCTCCCACGATTAAAAATCCCAAAGCATTACTATCTAAGGCTTCACCGATAAAAAAAGCACCAGCGATAGAACAAAACAACAAAACCATCATCAAGGCTATTGCAATTAAAGCAAATTTCAACATCATTGTGGTCGATTTCATCGCCACCTTAAAACCCCATAACTTATAATAAGCTACGCTGTTTTCGATATAAGCTTTCGCTTGTTTTTGAATGTCTTCGCTATGTTCTTTTAGTTCTTCAAAAGCCATAAATTAGTATTTAGAATTTAATTTTCGTGATTAGCCATTTGTTTTTTTTGAAGCTTAGCATTTTGCTCTTTCAAATCGGCCAACTTAGTTTCCAAAAAAGAAATAACGTCTTCTGTTTTATAACTCATACTAGAAACCATTTCTTCATAAGTTTCTTCTAAATCATGTTTTGACCCAGCAAACTTACTTCTCAATTGATGTGTTACATCTTCATATTTGTGTTTCAAATTGTCTTTCACATCATCAAAACCTTCTTTGATTTTTTCTCTGGTTTTTGAACCTTTGTCCGGAGCAAATAAAATCCCTACTCCTGCTCCAATCGCTGCACCTAATAAAAGTGCTAATACTGAATTTCCTGCATTATTTGACATCACTTTAGAATTTAAATTAATAATACTCTAAAGTTACAAACTTTATTAACACTGCTGTGTTAATAAGGCGTTAAAGTGTTTTAAATTCGCTGAATATTAAAAATAAAGCTTTCTGTTGAGAAAACTTTTTTTAAATGACAAATAAGTGGTAAAACTTAAAAAAACACCTTAAAATTAATTTATAAAAGCCGATTTTGATTGAGAAATCTAATGAAAAATATATAATCAATCAAAAAAACATATAATAAAAAAAAGCGCTCGTAAAAGCGCTTTCTATAGTTATTTTTTATTTAAAACTTGTTCGATAAATTCAACTTCTCTTTCGGTTGTACTTTTCGAAGGATTGGCTTTTAATTTCAAAATTTCTTCTTTGAAAGAATTTACAAAATCCAAATCGTATTCCAAATTCAGTAAATTCAAAAGCGCTCTCGAACGAACAAAGGTTGATTCACTTCGCAAAGACATCAAATACAGTTTGGTTAAATCTTCTTTATCAAAATCTGAAAATTTCAAACTGGAATATTTCAAAATAAACTGAGCAAACAACAAAGATGTTTTATTGTTGTTGATATTTTTCTTGAAGGAATTTTGCAACAAACTATAATTAGCAATTCCCGACAAGGTCTCTCCTATCGCTTTTCGAATAGTGATACGCTCTTCTCGAGTTACAACTTTGAAATATTTATTGATTTCTTTTAAAGCATTATTGATACTGTTTTCCTCTTTTTTGCCTTTTTCTTCCCAAGCATCTTTAAGTCCAACCGTTTTATTAAAGACTAATTTAGAAGCGGTTGAATCTTTATCCACATTGAAATATCCTATACGTTGAAACTGGAATTTATCTCCCGATTTCACTGTAGAAAGACTTGGTTCCACAAATCCTTTGATGATTTGCAAAGAATTGGAATTCATAAAATCTAAGAAATCTTTTTCTTTATGACTGTCTGGCGCTTCATCAATAAAAAGTCTATCGTACAAACGAACTTCGGCTTCAATAGCGTGTTTTATAGAAACCCAATGCAAGGTTCCTGACACTTTTCTTTTAGAAGCTTCACTCCCACTTCCGCTTAATGAATCGGTATCATAAATAACGTGAATTTCGGTAATATTTCCGGCTGCATCTTTTACAACACTTTCTCCTTTAATGATATAGGCATTTTTCAAACGCACTTCATTTCCTAAAGACAAACGGAAAAATTTGGCTGGAGCTACTTCCAAAAAGTCTTCTCTTTCGATGTATAATTCTTTAGAAAAAGGTACTTTTCTGAACCCTGCCGCTTCGTCTTCTTGATTATTTTCGGCATCCAAAAGTTCTTCTTTTCCTTCAGGATAATTGGTAATAACCACTTTTATTGGGTCTAAAACCGCCATAACTCTATGCGCAGTTTTGTTTAAATCTTCACGCAAACAAAACTCCAAAAGAGAAACATCAATAATATTTTCACGCTTGGCAACACCAATAATATCACAGAATTTTCGAATAGAAGCTGGTGTGTACCCTCTTCTTCTTAAACCTGAAATAGTCGGCATTCTTGGATCATCCCAACCGTTAACTATATTTTCTTGAACCAATTGCAACAATTTTCGCTTGCTCATTACCGTGTAATTCAAGTTCAAACGCGCAAATTCGTATTGGTTGGGTCTAACTAAGGTATCATCATAAATTTGGTCTAAAAACCAATTATATAACTCTCTGTGCATTACAAATTCTAATGTACAAATGGAATGCGAAATTTGTTCAATATAATCACTCTCGCCGTGGGCATAATCATACATTGGATAAATATTCCAATCGTCGCCAGTTCTGTGATGATGACGGTGTAAAATTCGGTACATCAACGGATCGCGCATCAACATATTGGTCGAAGCCATATCTATTTTGGCACGCAAAACGTGACTTCCTTCCGGGAAATCTCCATTTTTCATTCCTTCAAACAAAGTCAAATTTTCTTCAACCGAACGATTTCTGTACGGACCATCGACTCCAGGTTGCGTTGGTGTTCCCTTTTGAGCCGCCATATCTTCAGAAGATTGACTATCTACATACGCTTTTCCTTTTTTAATCATCAAAATGGCCCAATCGTACAACTGCTGAAAATAATCAGAAGCATAACGTTCTTCGGCCCAATTGAAGCCTAACCAAAGTAAATCTTCTTTGATAGCGTCAACATATTCCTGCTCTTCTTTGGCTGGATTAGTGTCGTCAAAACGCAAATTGACTGGCGCATTGTACTTTATACCCAAACCAAAATTCAAACAAATGGATTTGGCGTGACCAATGTGTAAATACCCATTAGGTTCTGGTGGAAAACGGAAACGTAAATTGGATTGAGGAAAACCGCTAGCTAAGCTGTCTTCTATAATTTGTTCTATAAAATGAAGTGATTTATCTTCGGTTGACATAATTTTCTATATTGAAATGCAAATGTAAAAAAATAGATGCAGATAATAGACTTTGATATAAATAGACTTTCAATTAAATTTATTCCTATTTTTGTATAAATATTGAAAGTTATGAGACAATTAACCGTTACAATTCCAGACAGTTTTTACGAAACTTTTATTAATTTTTTCAAACATATTCCAGAAGTTTCCATAGACGAAAACACATCGAATGAAGTTCCGTTATGGCAACAAGAAATGGTTTTAGAACGTATGAAAAACGCTAAACCAGAGGATTATATTGATGCTGATGTGGCTTTGGAAAATTTAAAAAAGAAATATGGTATTTAAAGTTTTAATAGTAAAAAGAGCCGATTTAGAACTTGAAGAGGCTTTTCTATACTATGAAAATATTCGGAAAGGTTTGGGAGAAAAATTTCTTTTAGATTACAAAGACCATTTAAAAACGCTCTATAAATTTCCTTTTTTTGAGGAAAAATATAATATAGTTCGAACATTACCATTAAAAAAATTTCCTTATACCATTCATTTTACAGTAGATGAATTCGAAAAAACTGTTTCAATTCAAGCTGTAATCTCTAATCATCAAGATCCAAATACTACAAGAATAAAACTATAAAATGGGAATTATAAAACTAAAAAACATCCGAACTTACTCTTACCACGGTTGTTTAATCGAAGAAGGAAAAATTGGTTCAGATTATTCAGTTGATTTAGAAGTAAAAACCGATTTGCGTAAATCGGCTCTATCCGATAATCTCGAAGATACGGTGGATTATGTACTTTTGAACCGAATTGTCGAGGAAGAAATGGCTGTCAGATCACAACTTTTGGAACACGTAGCACACCGAATTATTAAAAGAATTTTTGATGAAGTGGCTGCTATTTCGAGAATTACCTTGGCAGTTTCTAAACTAAATCCTCCTATTGGCGGTGATGTTGAAGCTGTTACGATAGAAATGGAAGAATATAGAAATTAAGCAAATTATGAATTTTTAAATCTTTGTAATTATTGCTTTCCTTTTTTAACTTTTTTAGTATATTTGCACACCAATAAATAATTGGCGTCGTGGCCGAGCGGCTAGGCTGGGCTCTGCAAAAGCTCCTACTCCGGTTCGAATCCGGACGATGCCTCTGAATTAACCTCTCTTTTCGAGAGGTTTTTTTATGTTTAATTTTTAGGAAAAATTAAGTAAAGTTATGGTTCGAATCCTGCCTAATAACTTTCAGGGGATGTCTCTAAAACCCTTTTTGGAAATATTTTTCCTTTAAGAAATAATAAATAAGGTAAAGTCAAAATTATAATCCAAATTGCTGTTTGTCTTGGAATTATTTGATATTTGAAGTTTATAAAATAAAATGAAGAACAATAAATAAAAGTAAGAATAGAATCTATTTTAGTAACTTGTTTATCTGAATACCTTTCAATATGAGTTTTATTCATTTCTTTAATATCTTTCATATGAGCTTTATCATAAAAGCTATTTTTACTAGGTAAGTAAACTGCTACCATTAATAAATTTTGCAAAATATACATTGATGATACTCCTAAAATAAAATATTGAAGAGTTAATAATGACCCATTTACTACATCAGTATCTTCAATATTTTTACTATTAAAAACATTAAAAATATGTTCAACTGCAAAAATCACCATAATTATTGAACTCCATAAACTTAAGTAAAGCCTATGATTTCTACTTAGAGAAATATAAGTAAATGCGTGAATTAAAGAATAGAATGAAATTAGAAATGCTATTGAAATTAATGTTAGTGAAAACAGATTAATATCTTCTAAAAAATTATAGTCAAAAATCCAATAAATTATTGAAATAGATTGTATTAAAGTAATTCCTTCTGTAAGCTTTGGCACCACTTTTTTGTCGTGGAAAATTAAGGAAATAAAAACGAAAATAGCTATAAAATAAAAAGGCCAAGCTTCTATATGATTTTCAAAATTATAATTTTCTTCGTGCTTTCCGGGTAAAAACGCAAAAAAACTAAAAATAAGTGACCCTAAAATTTTTAAAGCTATGATTTTCCAATCGGTTGAAAGTCTTTTATTTTCATAAATTATTCCTAACAGTAAAGGGATAAAACTTAATGTAAATAGTTTTCTATCGGTTATTTGAGCTCGGTAGATAATATATATCAGGAATGATATAAGTAAAATACCAATAATGTATGTATAAGTTGACCATTTTTTATAAAAAGGTAATTCTATATAAATTGCTTTCTTTTGGGTAACTCTTTTTGTTTTAGCCATTAAAAATACTACTTATCAATCCTTTCCAAAGCATCTTTCAATTGTTCTTTTTCTTTTGGAAACCAACCTTGAATAATTAAAGCAACACCAAAAATCATCAAAACAATGCTAATTCCTTTTTTTATTTTAAGAATGTTAGTTGGGGTCATTTTGTTTTTTAACTGTTTGGCTAATAGTATTTTGATGCAATCAACCAATACATACGTTATAATCACAGAAGTAAAAAAAGTAAACATTCTAGAGTTTTGCATTTCTAATTTTGGCCCAACCGAAATTATTACAGCCAACCAAAATCCTAAAACTCCAATGTTGATAATGTTCAGGAAAAAGCCTTTTATAAATAAACCTAAGTAATTTTTTTTTATAATTTCATTGTCAATTTTATGGGTGTTTACTCGTTTTTCTTTGTGTAATCCTATATACGAAATAACGCCATAAGCCAACATCAAAATACCTCCAAACATAAAAAGTGCAGAATTATCTTTAATACTTGTTATCAATCGATAACTTCCTACATAAGCAATAGTTATAAATAAAACATCACCTAAAACCACTCCTAAATCAAAAACCAATGCTGCTCTGAAACCTTTTATAATACTGGTTTCCAGTAATATAAAAAATACAGGACCTATCATAAAACTTAAAAATATTCCCCAAGGAATACCCGATAAAATATCGTTTATCATTAAAAAAACTTTAAAAAAATTGATGCTACAAAGTAATCAAAAAAAATCCCCGAAAGATATTTTCGGGGAATAAATTTATTTTTCTGTAATTGTTCCACCAGCAAAAGCTTGTTGTTTTATTTCTTTTGGTTTACCGTAAATAGAAATACTTCCACCTGCATTTACTTTGGCGTCTACAAGTGTCCTTGCATTAACATCGGCACTTCCACCTGCAGAAATACTTACTGTTGTTTGGGAAGTTTCTAAATTCTTGGCATTAAAAATTCCGCCAGATGTAATAGTTACTTTTTGGGTAACTGCTTTACCTGATAAATTAATTATACCACCTGAATTTATTTTCGCAGTTGTATTATCAACATCAAGTTCAACCTCAATCATTGCGCCTTCTTGAGAAGATAAATCCATTGTGGTTTCTTTAAAAATGTGTTTACTACTTACTATACTTCCTTCGTTAGCATCAATACTTTTAATGTTTTTGAAATATAAAGTTACTTTTGTTCCGTCACCTGACAGCATTTTTGTCAATCGCATTCTAAGTTTTAGAACGCCATTTTTATTAACTGCTTCAAAATCGCTTTCATTTTTTCCGCTAACAACTACCTTATTTTCTTCAGATTGAACTAAAGTTACATTCAGTTGATCAAATACTTTCAATTCATCAAAATTATCTAATTTGATGGTGGTTTGACCAAAATTTGATTGTGTAATCAACACAAATACCAATAAAATAATCTTTTTCATTGTTTAAAAATTTAACTGTTTAACTATAAAATCACTTATTCATTTCTTCTTATAAAGTTAAAATCCAATTGCTTTTTGACTAAATCGGCGTTTTTTACTTTAACGAAAATCTCGTCACCTAATTGCAGCAGCGATTTTGTGGTGGCTCCAACCAAAGCATATTGTTTTTCATCAAACGTATAATAATCGTCTTTAATTTCACGAATTCGAACCATTCCTTCACATTTATTTTCAATAATTTCAACGAAAATTCCCCATTCAGTAACTCCAGAAATAACTCCTAAAAATTCCTGATCGTTGTGATTTTGCATATATTTTACCTGCATATATTTGATAGAATCACGTTCTGCATTCGATGCTAAACCTTCCATTGTTGAGGAATGTAAACATTTTGCTTCGTATTTTTCTTCATCAACAGATTTTCCTCCATCGAGATAAAATTGCAATAATCGATGCACCATAACATCAGGATAACGACGAATTGGTGAGGTAAAATGACTGTAATAATCAAAAGCTAAACCATAATGTCCAATATTATCCGTTGAATATTTAGCTTTACTCATTGTTCTAATGGCAAGAGTATCAATAAGATTCTGTTCTTTTTTTCCAACAACATCGTTCAATAAAGCATTCAATGATTTTGAAATATCACCTTTGTTTCTGAAATCTATTTTGTAACCAAATTTTGCAATTACGGTTTGCATCGCAATCAATTTATCTTCATTTGGTTCATCGTGAATTCTATAAATAAAGGTTTTCTTTTGTTTTCCAATGTATTCCGCAACTTTTCTATTGGCTAAAAGCATAAATTCTTCAATCAAATGATTGGCATCTTTTGAAATTTTAAAATAAACACCTTCTGGTTCCCCTTCATCATCTAAATTGAATTTAACTTCAACTTTATCAAAAGAAATAGCTCCATTATTCATTCTGTTTCTACGAAGAACTTTAGCTAAATCTTGCATTTTAAGCGTTGCTGCTACAATTTCATCCGAAACTTGATAAGAACTTCCTGTAATAGAAATTTCAGCTGGAATCGTATTGTCTTTCGTTTCAATAATGTATTGTGCTTCTTCGTAAGCAAATCGTTGATCTGAAAAAATTACAGTTCTTCCAAACCATTGATTGACCACTTGAGCCGTTTCGGTAATTTCGAAAATCGCTGAAAATGTATATTTCTCTTCTTGCGGTCGTAATGAACAAGCAAAATTAGACAAGACTTCGGGTAACATTGGTACAACTCTATCTACTAAATACACCGAAGTAGCTCGTTGATAAGCTTCATCATCCAGAATTGTTCCTTCCTGAAGATAGTGTGAAACATCCGCAATATGAATTCCTATTTCGTAATGACCGTTATCTAACTTTTTAAAAGACAAGGCATCATCAAAATCTTTAGCATCTTTTGGATCTATCGTAAAAGTCAAAGTATCGCGCATATCACGACGATTTTTGATTTCTTCTTCAGTTATGGAAGTATCTATTTTTTGAGCATACACTTCTACATCTACTGGAAATTCTGCTGGTAAACCGTATTCAGCTAAGATGGCGTGAATTTCAGTATCGTGTTCTCCAGGTTTTCCAAGCACTTTTATCACAGAACCAAAAGGACTATCGGCCCTTTTTGGCCAATCTTCGATATGAACCAAAACGACATCACCTTGCTCTGCTTCGCCTAATTTATCTTTTGGAATAAAAATATCGGTATACATTTTTGGATTGGCAGTAGAAACAAAAGCAAAATTCTTTTGGATATCTATTACACCCACAAAATCGGTTTTAGCTCTTTCGACCACTTCAATCACTTCACCTTCAGGTCTTCTGCCTTTTCTACGATTATAAACATAAACTTTTACTTTGTCTTTATCTAAAGCTCTGTTTAAATTATTCGTCGGAATAAAAACATCTTCTTCTAATTCTGGACAAACAAAATAAGCGGTTTTTCGACCTGTCATATCAATCATACCTTCATAATAATCTTGGCTAATTGCTTTGATAAGGTATTTTCCAGGTTCAGATTCAATAATCTTTTTTTGGGATGCAAGAATTTTTAAATCCCGGATAATTTCGTTTCTGCTTTTAGTATCATCTTTATCTAAAATGGCAGCTATTTGTTTGTAGTTAAAGCCTTTATTGGAATTTTGTGATAGTATTTTTATAATTTTATTAGAAAAATCTTTCTCTTTGTTTTCTGGTTTACGCAGTTTTTTACTCATAATTCATTTCTTAAAAGTCTAAAATTACGAAGAACTATTAAGAATTAGAGTAATTACCATTAAGATTTATCTAAAATATAACTTTGTATCTTTATAAAAATCCATAAAATGGATCCTTTTCAAACTATTGCCATATTTAATTTTGCTCACGAAATCATCGTATTGAAATCCATTTTACAAAATGAAGGAATTCCTTTTTTGTTTCAAAACGAGAATTTAATTTCAATTGATCCATTCGCTACAATTGCATACGGAGGTATTCATCTTAAAATACATCCCAACGATTTCGAAAGGGTTCAAAAGATTCTGGATAATTTGAATAACAATCTTGAAATTGTTTGAAGTTGTCAACATCTATTAAAAACAACAAAAAGAAAAAGAAATTTAAATTAATTTTTTAATGGTTATTATAGCGTGTTAATAGTTACAATAAGTTTATTTTTAAATATGTTTTTTATTAGATATCTATTTTTATAACGATTTATTAACATAGTTTTAAGAAGTTAAAAGGTTCATTTTAAACCAATTTTAAAAAGCTATTAACAACGGTTAATAATAAAAAAACGATTGTTTTTGTAAATAAGTTTGTATTGTAATTTTGTTAACAATAACGATTTTTCTATCAATAACTTTTCTAAAAATTCACCAAACTAAATTTGGTTATTTCATTCCTGTTTTGGATTACGTTTTTATTCGATACAAACAAGAAATAGTTCTAATTTTCTATCCAAAGTTATAAACATTCAATGTTAATTTAACGTTAACTGATTATCAAGGATTTACAAAACACTATTAACATCACGATAATTTAACAATTAAAATACATTTGAAACAATTATCTACTTTATTTTTTGTTAATATTACTTTTTTAAAAATCTATAATGTTCATTCAATGATAGTTATATATTTAATTAGATATTATTAATAATAAATATTAGTTTCAGTAAATTTGCATCACTTAATTCAATCAAAATAATATGAAAATTTCAATAGGAAACGACCACGCAGGACCAGAGTATAAAAAAGCTATTGTTCAGTATTTAGAATCAAAAGGACACGAAGTAACAAATTACGGAACAGACACAGATGCTTCAGTAGATTATCCAGATTTTGGTCATCCAGTTGCTACGGATGTTTCTGAAGGAAAAGCTGATTATGGAATTGTAATCTGTGGTTCAGGAAATGGAATAGCAATGACGGTGAATAAACATTCAAAGGTGAGAGCAGGTTTGTGTTGGATAAAAGAAATTGCTTATTTAACACGTTTACATAACAACGCCAATGTTCTTAGTATTCCAGCTCGTTATACTTCAATTCAACAAGCGATAGAAATTGTGGAAACTTTTTTAACCACCGAATTCGAAGGAGGAAGACATCAAACTAGAGTCGATAAAATAAGTTGCTAAAATATTTTGGGAAATCATCATAACCACGATCACAGTCATCACCATTCGGTAGAAGGTAAAAATCTATTATTTTCGATTGTTCTAAATTTAGTTATTACTACTGCACAGGTTATTGGTGGACTCATTTCAGGAAGTTTAGCTTTATTATCCGATGCTTTACATAATTTTTCAGATGTTCTTTCCTTGGTTTTTAGCTATATTGCCCATAAATTATCAAAGAAAAAAGCATCTGTAAACCAAACTTTTGGTTACAAAAGAGCCGAACTTATTGCCGCTTTTGTCAATGCAATGACCTTAATTATTGTGGCTTTGTTTCTAATTTATGGAGCAATAGAAAGATTTTTCAATCCACAACATATTGAATCTGGATTAGTAATATGGCTTTCAATTTTAGGTATTGCCGTCAATGGTTTATCCGCTTTTATGTTAAAAAAAGATGCTGATAAAAACCTAAATATGAAATCGGCTTATTTGCATTTGTTTACCGATATGTTGGCTTCGGTTGCGGTTTTGGTTGGTGGTTTGTTGATGAAATATTACCAATGGTTTTGGGTTGATAGTGTATTGACATTAGCAATTGCACTTTATTTGATTGTCGTTGGTTTTGATTTACTCAAAACATCTACCAGAATGCTAATGCTTTTTACTCCTGTTCATATTGATATCACTAAAATTATTAGTGAAGTTCATAAAATAGAAGGCGTTGAAAAATTGCATCATATTCACGTTTGGCATCTCAACGATGAGGAGTTGCATCTCGAAGCCCATCTCGATTGTCAGGAAGACACAAAAATATCTGAATTCAATACAATTTTACAGCAAATAGAGCAGGTTTTATACGATAAATTCCAAATTAACCATATCAATATTCAACCCGAATACAAAAGAGAAGAAGTTTCTAAAGATTTTATTGTTCAGGATTAATTTCAATAGCGTAATTTTTTACGCATAATTTTTGAATTTTATAATCTAAAAGAGTCAATTTTAAGGTTAAATTCTAATAAAAAAAACAGTTAATAACAGAGCTATAAAGTAAGAATATTTTTTATTTTTGCCTTAAATTAATTCGAATGAAAAAGTATTTATTATTGTTTTTATGTTCTCTTCAATTATTTTCCCAAGAAAAGTCAAAAATCATTTACAGCACAGAGACAGTTAGCATAAATTCTGGAAAAACCTTAGAAATAGAAACTTCGGTAACAGAAAGTAGGGCAATCTCAAAAAGTAAAAACACTCAGGAATATTCCATTAGAATTCCCTTTAACAGTTTTAATGAAATTTCAAATATTAAAGGTTCAACATTCATTACAAGAACGAGCAAGAAAGAAGCCTTGAGTTCTTCATCTATTGGCACTTATGATGCCGAATATGAAAATGTTTATAAGAGTGATAATAAATTCAAATTTTTCGTGCTTCCAAAAGTTGAGGACAATTCCATAATTGAATATTCGTATAAAGAAAAAATTAAAAAACCACAGTTTTTATCAATATTTCTGTTCCAAAATCCAATAAAAACAGAGTCCACAAAATTTCAAATTAGATGTCAATCTACCACCGAAATAGGATACAAAATTTTTGGAAATTATCAAGACAAAATTGTTTTTACTAAAACTACAGAAGGCAATACAGATATTTATACTTGGGAAGCCAAAGATATTCCCGAATTTGAAGAAGAAGAAGATATGCCAAGTTCTCTTTATTTTATACCACACATTATTTACTACATCAAAAGTTATGAAAAGGATGGAAAAAAAGAAGAAGTTTTAGGAACGCCAGAAAAATTATATCAATGGTATTATTCTCTTGTAAAAGACATCAACAAAACGGACCAAACCGCATTAAAAAATAAAACATTAGAGTTAATAAAAGACAAAAACACTGATTTAGAAAAAGCAAAAGCCATTTATCAATGGGTACAACAAAATGTTCATTATGTAGCTTTTGAAGACGGAATGGGTGGTTTTGTACCAAGAGAAGCAGCGGATATTTTCCAGAAATTTTACGGAGATTGCAAGGATATGGCGAATCTGTTGAACCAAATGTTGCTTTACGCTCAATTAGATTCCAATCTCACCTGGATAGGAACTCGCATCAAACCCTATAAATATGAGGAAGCGCCCACACCACAAGTGGACAATCATATGATTACAAACCTTGTTATTGGCGGAAAAAGTTATTTTCTCGATGCCACCGATAAATTTTGTCCGTTTACATTTCCTTCTGCGATGATTCAAGGTAAAGAAGCTTTGATAGGTAAATCAGATAAAGAATTTAGATTAGAAATGGTTCCAGTTGTAGCGTCCACTATGAATAAAACTACCATTTCAATGAAATTGAATCTTGAAAACAATACTATAATTGGGGATGCAACTACAACTATTTCAGGATTAAAAAAGAGTTATTTATTAAACAATCTTTCTGCGTACAATCAAAAAGAGAGTGAAATATGGAAAAATACCATTACATCACATAACCAAAAAATTCTGCTGGAAATTCAAGAATTACAAAAAAACGATTATCAAGAACAACCTTCAAAAGCTGTTTTTAAATTGAAATTAGAAAATGGCGTCAAAGATGTCAACGGCAAATTATTGGTTAAGCCACTTTTACTTTTTCCTTTAAAAGAAAACTTGATAGATATTGAAAAGAGAAAACTTTCTATCGAAAATGATTTGGCTTATGTATATGAAATTCAGTATGAATACCAATTACCATTGGATTATAAAGTAGAATTTTTACCAGAAAACGCCAAAACAGAAAATGATTTGGGAAGCTTTGATATTCAATACAAGCTAGTTAATAATTCTATTAAAGTAACTCAAAAAATAGAATCCAAAAAATTACTCTTGGAAACCAAAGATTTTGCGCTTTGGAACTCTTTCATAAAAGCATTGACCAAACAATACAACCAATCTATAATTCTTTCCAAATAATGAAAAAAATTGCCCTAATTTTTGTCTTACTACTGACGTTTCAAAGTTATTCCCAAGAAATAAAAAGTTATACTTGGGACGAAAAACCCACTTTTCAGGAAATTCCAGAAGAATACAAAAACCAACCCGCAGTGGTTTTGTTAGACAAAAGATGGATTCATACCCGTGTGGGCGGTTATGCTTACGCCACTTTTGGAATGAATCATTTTGCCATAAAAATCAATAAAGCGGAGGAGATCAATAAATACAATAAAATCAAAGCGCAAGATAATGGCTATATTAGAGACGTTCGGGATTTTCACGCTCGAGTGATAAAACCCAACGGGGAAATAAAAATATTACCACAAGAAAAAATTATCGAAACAACCGAAGACAAAGTAAAATCGATCGTTTTTGAAGGGGTAGAAGCCGGAGATATCTTGGAATATTATTTTATCATAAAAGAAAATCCAATGGCAGATGGAGTCGAAGTATTCCAGAAAGAAATCCCAGTATTATTTGCTGAATTTACTTATTCTAAGGAAGGGGTTAAATTTGAAACTTTTGCATCCTCAGAATTTGAAAAAAAGAGTGTAAATAACAAAACAATATTAACCGCCACTAATATTGCACCTTATAAAGAAGAATCGAATGCAAAAAATATAAAGAATTTAGTGAAGATAATTTATATGGTTTCGACGCCAGGAATGGACACCTATAATTGGGGTACTTTTTTACCAAGATATCTTTCTAAGCCCTCGTTTCAATATTTTAATAAAAGCCAGGCAAGAGAATTTATTCAAAATTTAAATATTGGAACCGAAACAACGGATGAAAAATTAATTAAAATCGATGAGTACATAAAAACAAATTTCGATTTTATTGGTAGAGGAGAAACGGCTCAAAAAATCACGAATTTAAAAAGCGGAAAACAAAAATTAACCGCTGGTGATGTTTTCGATTTGTATGGATTTACACTCAAAGAATTAAAGATTCCATACAAAGTAGTAGTTGGAATGTCACGTTTTGATGGGGAAGTTGACGTCGAAAAATTTGTTGTGCCATTATCACACGAATTTATGTATTATATTATAGAAACTGAAAAATTCCTTTCTCCTTACGAGAAATATTTGTCCTATGGTTATCCAATGTATGAAGTGCAAGGTTCAAAAGGCAGAACCTATTACCCTGCTCTTAAAGAAAATAATGAAATAACTTTTCCAATTGCTCCAGCAGAATTTACGCTTAACGAGACCCAAATAAATGTTTTTCTTTCAGATGACTTAACAACCGCAACCATTGACAAAATATATTCAAACACTGGCTATGACGGACAGATGTATAGAAGTTTGGTGAAGTACATTAAAGAAAACAAAGATGAAAAAACACTAGCTGATTTTATTAAAAAAAGAGTTTTTGGGGACGAATTCGATTTAAAAATGGATAGCTATAATTTCGAAAACCAAGAATTCAAATACAATTACACCAACACGCCTTATACCATAAAAGTGAAGGCTGAAGCCAAAGAATCCTTAACCGAAAATGCCGGAAATTTGGTTTTGGTAAACCTTGGAAAATTGATTGGAAAACAAGCCAATTTATACCAAGAAACAGAAAGAAAATGGGATGTGGACATCAATTACGCCAAAACATACAAACAAAAAATAATTTTTGACATTCCAAAAGGGTATGAGGTCGAAAGTTTCAAGGATTTGATAATCGACAAGAAAATGGGAGGAGACGAAAGCAAAAACTGTTCTTTCAAATCCACTGCAAAAGTGGAAGGAAACCAATTAATTGTTGAAGTTTTCGAAATTTATAAATCTATAAATTATCCAAAAGAAAACTATCAAGAATACAGAAATGTAATCAATGCCTCTTCCGATTTCACCAAAGCGTCTGTGGTATTGAGACCGAAAAAATAAGCCACTTTTTATTGTTTTAATAAAGTACAGAACATCAAAATGACCAACATACAATTCATCGCCAAGTCTGTTCAAACAGCTTCCATAAACATTCAAAACACCGTTCAATTACTGGAAGAAGATTGCACGATTCCGTTTATTTCTCGTTATCGAAAAGACAAAACAGGGAATTTAGACGAGGTTCAAATCGAACAAATAGCCAAACTTCAAAAGAATTACGAAGTCATTCTAAAGCGAAAAGAAGCTATTTTAAAATCAATTGAAGAGCAAAACGCATTAACACCCGAATTGGATAAAAAAATCCGGCAGAGTTTCGATTTACAGGAATTAGAGGATTTTTATCTACCATTCAAGAAAAAGAAAAAAACCAAAGCCGATGTCGCTCGTGAAAATGGATTGGAACCATTAGCCAAAATCATAATGGCGCAGAACAAGGACGATGTCGATTTCTTGGCGACGAAATATTTGAACGATAATGTGATAAATGAAGATGCTGCTTTGCAAGGCGCACGAGAAATTATCGCTGAATGGATTAACGAAAACATTTATGTTCGCA
Organism: uncultured Flavobacterium sp.; assembly: GCA_963513695.1. GTDB lineage: Bacteria > Bacteroidota > Bacteroidia > Flavobacteriales > Flavobacteriaceae > Flavobacterium. Next base: position 170,622 of record CAUPRL010000004.1, on the reverse strand, counting down.
AGCAATTGAGAAGGCTTTTTCAACGAAAAGCAACCATAACAACCAAGGTGGTAAAAACCAAAAAAGACGACCAAGACGCTCAAAAATTCAATCAATATTTCGATTGGTCTGAACCATTGACAAAAGCACCTTCCCACAGATTATTAGCAATGCTTCGTGCCGAAAATGAAGGTTTTATTAAGTTAAAAGTAGAAGTTGATATTGACGAAGCCTATGATATTATTGACGAATTGGTTTTAAAAAAGCAAAGTCCAAGTACGCCACACATACAATTAGCAATCGAAGACAGTTATAAAAGATTGCTATATCCTGCGATTTCCAACGAAGCTTTACAAGAAGCCAAAGCCAAGGCCGATGCCAATTCGATTCAGGTTTTTGCCAATAATTTAGGACAACTTTTACTCGCTCCGCCTTTGGGCGAAAAACGAATTTTGGCAATCGATCCAGGATTTCGTTCGGGTTGCAAAGTGGTATGTCTGGATGAAAAAGGGGATTTATTATACAACGAAACGATTTATCCACACGCGCCTCAAAACGAAACGGCTATGGCGATGAAAAAGATAAAATCGATGGTGAATGCCTATAATGTAGATGCAATTTCAATTGGAAATGGAACTGCTTCAAGAGAAACCGAATTTTTCATTAAGAAAATAGCTTTCGATAGACCGGTTCAGGTTTTTATCGTTTCTGAAGCAGGCGCTTCGGTTTATTCAGCATCGAAAATTGCTCGTGAAGAATTTCCTAATTATGACGTTACGGTTCGAGGCTCGGTTTCCATAGGAAGACGATTATCGGATCCTTTAGCCGAATTGGTAAAAATTGACCCGAAAGCAATAGGAGTAGGCCAATATCAACACGATGTTGACCAAACCAAACTGAAAGAAGAATTGGATTCAACTGTGATTCGTTGTGTGAATTCAGTAGGAATAAACATCAACACGGCGAGTAAACATTTATTGAGTTATGTGAGTGGAATAGGAGAGAAGCTGGCCGAAAACATCGTGCAATATCGCTCTGAAAATGGTCCTTTTGAAGATAGAAAACAATTGAAAAAAGTCCCTCGTTTAGGCGAAAAAGCGTATCAACAAGGAGTGGCTTTTATCCGAATTTCGAATGCCAAAAATCCGTTGGATAATTCTGCCGTTCATCCAGAAGCTTATCCAATTGTGGAAAAAATGGCAAAAGATTTAAAATTGAAAGTCAATGATTTGATTGCCAACAAAGAAAAAACAGCCTTAATCAAACCCGAAAATTATTGTACACCAGAGATTGGTTTGTTAACCCTAAAAGACATTATCAAGGAGCTTGAAAAACCCGGTCTCGACCCAAGAAAAGCTGCTAAGGTATTCGAGTTCGACCCGAATGTAAAAACCATCAAAGACCTGAAAACCGGAATGATATTGAACGGAATTGTCAATAACATCACCAATTTTGGTTGTTTTGTCGATTTAGGCATCAAAGAAAGTGGTTTGGTACATATCTCACAACTCAAAGCAGGCTTTGTAAGCGATGTAAACGAAGTGGTGAAATTACACCAACAGGTGACCGTAAAAGTCACTGAAGTGGACGAAGACAGAAAACGAATCCAGTTGACGATGGTTTTGTAAAACACTGATTAAACAATTGTTAATAAAACACAAAACGTATAATCAAAGAAAAATTTTATTAATTTTAGACAATATTAACCAAAAAGCAAAAGTTTATGAAATCAAATGTATCAAAAGTTTTTGGTCTGGTATTTTTTCTAAGTATGTTACCAATGATGGCTGTAGGTCAAATCACAACTAAGAAAGTAACATTTCCGGCAGGAAATAACGGCACCACAATCACTGGTGTCATTACTGGGGATCAAACTATAGATTACACGATTGGCGCCAGTCAGGGACAAGTGTTAAAGGTTTCGATGAAATCTAATATCAATGCCAGTTATTTTAATGTTTTGCCTCCAGGCTCTCAGGATGTAGCTGATTTTTCTGGACAAATGGACGGAAATAACTGTACCTTGACTTTAAAACAAAGTGGCACCTATAAAATTAGAGTCTATCAAATGAGAAGTTCTGCTAGAAAAGGCACCAAAGTCAATTATACTCTTACCATTAGTATCACTGGCGCTATGACAAAAAGCACTGATGCTAAAGTGGCCGGAACTAATTATCATGCAACAGGTGAGATACGATCTGCTTTAGGATCTACTCCAAAAACCACAAAATTTGGAGTTATTCGTTCCAAAGATGGAGGGGAAGTTCATGCCACTATGAATGGAAAAAGCAAAAGAATATTTGTTTTTTCTAAAGGCGAATGGTCTTGCAAATCATCTAATTGTAAATTAACATTCGCAAAAATAAGTTCGGACGAATGGGAAGTAATTTGTAATGGAACTGAAAAATATTACATCCCAGACGGGGTAATTTATGGAGGATAGATAGATTATATCTATTCCTTTAAATTTTTCCTCTAATTGGAAAAGGCAAAGAGATATACTTATTTGCCTTTTTTGAATTTATTAAAATTCTTTTTCAAAAAGAAAAAGAATTTGCAAACTTTGATTAGTTTTGTAAGTTATTCTTCTTCAAGGAAGAAGATTTATTGCCATTACAAACTTCATAAACGAAATAAAAATTCAAACCATAAACTATGAAAAAACGATTTAAAATCCGAAAACATGTAGTTCTGTTTCTAATGTTTCTTTTGCCGGGACTGATACATACTAGCATTGCCCAAAATTTATTGCACAATTTTGAGTTCAATGGAAATCTGAATGACACTAAACCAACCGGTGTTTCGCTCACTACAAACAATGTGGCCACTTCTGGTTTTGTGGTAAATCCCAATGGCTGGGAATGGACTCAGCCCAATTCTCCCGGAGGAGGGCTAACCCTGAGTACTAATTTATTACCGGATCCTACGCGCTATTCCCTGGGCTTTCGCATTGAATTTGATGCTACAGGGATTAGTGGGAGTACCGGATACAAAAAAATCCTCACTTTTCTCGGTCTTTCGAATGACAATGGCCTTTATTTCCATAATGGAAACCTGGTTCTATTCCCCTTCACTGAAAATTCCAGCCGGCAATACCAGCCAAACACTTTTTATGATTTTGTACTTATAAGGGAATCGAATAATAATTTAAAAGTATATGTCACTGAACCTGATGGCACCGTAAACCTGGTGTACGATGTAAACGACAATACAGCTTCCACTGTACCCCATATCAATAATGGAGCGAGGGAATTTAATTTTTTTATGAATGATACAAAACAGGTAGGAGAATATACTACTGGTGGAACTGTGAGAAATATTAGGTTATGGGATACCGCTCTTACGCCCAGTCAAATCACAGGGGCGCTTTCATCAGTAACCACCAACCCCGCCACAAACATTACACTAACAACCGCTACACTACATGGAGAAGTAAATCCTCAAGGCAATACGGCCAGTTTCTTTTTTGAGTATGGAACTACCACCGCTTACGGCCAAACCATAGCCGCCACACCTCCCAGCGACAACGGAAGTGCTGCTATAGCCGTATCCGCTAACCTGATAGGTCTTGCAGAGGCAACCACCTATCACTACCGATTAGGATCAACGGTGAGTACCACTAATGTGAATGGCTCCGACAGGACATTTACTACTGCAAAGAATACTGGACCAGGTGTTTTGGGTGCCAACCTCTGGCTTAAAGCCAATGATGGTGTAACGCAAAGTAGTGCCAACCTTACTGGATGGACCGACCAAACCGCGTATAATACTTTTACGGTTACAGGTACTCCATTAGTAACTGCCAATGCGATTAATTTCAATCCTGCTATCAGCTTTAGTAATACAAATGGACCAACTGTATTGCCAACTGCTTATTTAAGCGGAAATTCTCCAATTAGCATGGTAACTGTCTACGCGGTGATGAGGAGCAATACGAATACATCTACTCTACTCGGCAGTACGGTGGTGGGCGCTGATATCGGAATCGGTGTTTTGGGTTATAGGGGAGATCCTGACCTTGAAACCGGGAATGGTCATAATGACCATATCTTATCCCTTAACAATGATGCAATAACAAGCTATATCCTTGCCGGCAAGGATTTCGGTACCAAATCATTTTCTCTCAATGGGGGAAAGGGCACACTTGCACAACCGGGTAGTGGTTCATTTAGTTCAGTTTCCTTAACACCAATGATTGGCGGAACCAATAATAATGGAGGAGCAACATGGAGCCCCTTCAACGGTGATGTAGCTGAGATGATTGTTTATCCAACAACGTTAAGTTTATTGGACAAGCAGAAAGCGGAATCCTACTTAGCCATTAAGTACGGCATCACCCTCGATGCTTCTGCTATCAAATACGTTAACTCCGCTGGCAATACTATTTGGGATTTCACCACTCACTGGCACGATGTGTTTGGCATTGGCAAAGACGATGGAAGTGGACTAAACCAAATCCAAAGTAACAGCATGAACACCGGCAGCGGAAATGGTACCGGCCAAAGCGGTAAAGGGAATATTGTGATCCAAACACCTTCAGCACTTGGCAATAATGATTTTCTTTTGATAGGGCATGATGCTCGCGGACTTGGAGACCAAAGTTCGGATATTCCCCCTTCACTCGTAAATCCCGGAGTGAAACGCGTGGAACGTGAATGGAAAGTGAAACATACGGCTGATGTTGGCACGGTGACCTTAACCATGGATTTCAACGGACTTGGTTTTTCTCAAAGTCCCGGAACTACTGCAGACGCCTTCAAACTTCTGATAAACACTGACGGAACGGGCAATTTTGCTACAGGTCCGGTAACAACCGTTGATGCGGCATCCTTTGTTTCAAACGTGGCAACATTCAATCTGGTCACCTTACCTGATAATGCGGTTTTTACCTTTCTATTCCCTGTGGATAACAGTACAGCTACCTTTCAGAATCATGCACTGGAATTTGATGGTACCGATGATTACGTAGCCATACCAAGTTCTTCTGCGCTTGAAATAACTGGCAATAATGGTAGTACTATTCCAAATAGCGAGAACAATACCTTTCAGGGAATGTCGATAGGTTTTTGGATATACCCTACTGAATTGAAAAATGGGGTTATTCTGGATAAAACAAGAGATAGTAATCATTCTGGTTATGCAGTGTCCTACACCAGTGATGGTAAGTTGGGTTTTAAATTTGGGAATGGAACAGCTTTTATAGAAGTGCTAAGTTCTGCCAATGCCTTACAACTAAACAAATGGCAACATGTTGATTGCTTCTATGATAGATTTATTGGGGCCCTGATAATTTATGTAAATGGAGAACTGGTTGTCGAACAACAATTTACCCCTCAAGCGATCGCTACTTCCGACCAGGAATTAAGATTGGGATCAGGGCACACCACTCCAGGATTATTTAAAGGTCAATTGGATGAAGTATTGATTTGGAACATCAATAAGGAAGAGGAACGTACGCGAGGATTTAAAAAGTATTTCTTCTACGATTTTTTAGAAACTACTACCGACCTGGCGGCTTATTATAAATTTAATAATGCATCAGGTAATACCTTAACTGCCAAAATTGGAAGCACTGGTACGTTAAATAATTTCACGGGTACACCCTGGATTGAGCAAGGTCCTTTTAACTCTTGGGAAAGATCTGCATGGTATAAAGTTGACGCTGGTTTGATTCAAAATTCCGACGTTTCTGCGTGGAAGAACCAAGGTTCATTGATTGAAACAGCAGACTTGCATGCCCCTACTGATAATAACAATAAACCTTATTATACAACAGACCCCACTGATGCTGGATTTGGAGGTTTTAATTTTCATCCATCGATTAGTTTTGACGGTAATGATCGTCTGGTAAGTCCTTATGAAGGCACAAATTTTAGGCGCACTCCCAATTTAGTGGGGAACGATGGGGAAAGCGCAGTAGCAACTCAGTTTTATGTATATAGACGATCCTCTGAACAAATAACCAATCCCATGATTATATATGGCGATAATTTTGATAATTTATGGGCATTGGGTGCATCAACTGACGGAGATATTCATCATAGAGGTCTTAAACATTTCCCAGACCCTGCTGTTGAACCAAGTGGCACTTTCGGCACTCCCGGTGAGATAGCCATGCTGGATATGGTGGGAGCAGCAAATAGTTCTTCAAAAACTTTATCTTATTCAAGAGACGGAAACCCAAGTACTTCTGGTATCGCGGGTACGTTCAGCAATGAGGTTGAGTTGTATAATCTTGTTGTTGGGTTTACCGCTAATCGTAATCCAAAATTTTCTTTAGCAGAAGTAATCATCTATTCATCTCAACTGGATATTTTAAGCCGTAGAAAGGTGCAGAGTTACCTCTCCTTAAAATATGGTACTACAAATATTTCTGATTATGCAGCTAATTCTACTGGCATTAGCAATCCATTCTATTACAATTCCAAGGGCGATGAAATTTGGTCAGATCAAAAGTATTGGCACGATATTTTTGGCATAGGACATGACAATGGTTGGGGCCTTGTTCAATCAAAATCGCATTCCAGTAACACCAGTGATTATAAAAATGAGGGCATACCCGGTAAAGGAAATTTAGTTCTAAGTAATGCTTCTTCATTGGAGGACGGAGATTTTATGATTATAGGACATGATAATAGTCAATTGACTCAACAATCAAGTGATTTACCTTCAAATCTTGTTGGTAAAAAGCGATTAGTCCGAGAATGGAAAGTGAGCCACATTAATGGAGTTGGGACTGTTGACTTAAGTTTTAATCTTCTTGGTTTGAATTTTCAAGGTTACACCAAGTTAGATTATAAATTGTTAGTTGATAGTGATGGTGACGGAGACTTTACCACAGGAAGTGTAACGGAATTCAACGCAAATTCATTTGCTAATGATATTGTCGATTTTATAGGAGTTACCTTGCCTAATGGTGCGGTATTTACCTTTGTTACTCTTCAAGAGCCTATGGGACCAGGAGTGTTGGGACATAACCTCTGGTTGAAAGCGAATGATGGGGTGTCTCATAGTGGTGGCAATGTCAATGGTTGGGCGGATCAAGCAGGCATCAATACGTTTACGAAAGTAGGATCAATAGATTTTGTTACAAATGCTATCAATTTCAATCCTTCCACTACTTTTAATAATACAGATCTGAATACTGCTCAGCCTTCGAACAGATTGGATGGAAATACAAACATAACTTCTGAGACTACCTATGCTGTATACAAAAAGAAAAATGGTACATTTGGAGGAACCGTTTTAGGTGGAGTTGCTGCAGGAAATGATTATGGAGTATCGATTTTTGGAGGAGAAGCTCTTAATGACGCTTGGGTAGGAAACGGTAACTCAGGCGCCTATTCAAAATTCGAGAATCCTAGTTTAAGTTCAAATTACGGGTTGGTGTCTTTTGATGTGAGTCCTAGTTCGCCTTCGCATGCATATAGTTTTTATAATGGTTATCAACAAACTAGTACTCAAGGATCGGGTGATTTTCCAGATATATCCTTTACACCTCGTATAGGAGGAACGAACAACAAAGGATCTAGTTCTGGTTGGAAACATTTTCAAGGAGAGTTAGCTGAAATAGTAAGTTACCCTACTTCCATACAAGGAATTGACAATTTAAAAGTACTTTCTTATTTAGCAATTAAATATGGGCTTTCACTAGGCAATAACACCAGTGACTTAAATTATTACGCTTCAGATGGAACAGTAATTTGGCCAGGTTCTACAAATAGTGCTTACAAATATGACATTTTTGGTATAGGAAAAGACGAGGGTAGTGGTCTAAACCAACCTCAAAGCAACAGTATGAACACCGGTAGTGGCGATGGTACCGGGCAGAGTAGCAAAGGGAATATTGTGCTGAGTGATCCATCTATATTAGACAATAACGACTTTTTAATTATGGGGCATGATAATACTGCCCTGACCGAACAAACAACAGATTTGCCAGCATCTTTAGCTGGTCGCAAAAGACTAGTTAGAGAATGGAAAGTAAGCCACACCAATGATGTAGGTACGGTTGACTTGAAGTTTAGTACTTTGGGCTTGACTCTTTCAGGGACCAAAGTAGCCGATTTTAAATTATTGATCGATACGGATGGCAATGGCGACTTTACCAACGGCACAGTAACCGAGGTAGCTGCATCCAGCTTTTCCAACAATGTGGTGAATTTTACAGGGGTCACTTTACCACACGATGCGATTTTTACATTTGTTACAGGCTCAAAAACCATCACTACTTGGACCGGCACCTGGTCTGCAGGAGTTCCTACAGCAATCACAGATGCCATAATTGATGCTGATTTCACACTTACGGATCCAGAATTAATCACATCTAATTTGACTATTAATTCGGGTAAAATAGTAACTATTAATCCAACTAAATCTTTAAATGTAAAAGGGAATTTAATAAACAATGGTTCTATTGTATTTAAAAGTGACGCATCAGGTTCAGGAGTTTTAGATGTATATACGGGAATGTCGATTACAGGAACAGGGAATGAAACAGTAGAACGATTTATTCCGGCCCGAAGAGCTTTTAGATTCTTGAGCATTGGTGTAACAACAACCGATATTTATAGCAATTGGCAAGAATCAGGAGCTACAGCAGCAGGATTTGGTACTCATATTACAGGAGGAGCATCAGGAGGATTTGATGTTACAACTACCAATAATCCGTCTTTATATACACACAATAATGCTGGAACGGGTAGTTGGACAGCTGTACCCAATACTAATGCCACTCCACTAACAGCAGGAACAGCTTATCGATTGATGGTAAGAGGTGATAGAACAATAAGTTTAGCTTCGAATACACCCACACCAACCAATACCGTGCTAAGAGCAACAGGAACCTTGAAAACAGGAGATTTTAACCCAATTATAAATCAAACTCAAGATGGATTTAGCTTTATAGGAAATCCGTATCAAGCTCCATTAGATATCAAAGCAGTTTTATTTGATTCTTCCAATATGGATAAAAATGTAGTTTATTATTGGGATCCAAACTTGAATACTCGTGGCGCTTATGTTACTCGTGATTTGGTAACAAACTCAAACACTCCTAGTTCTTCTGTCACTCAATATGTGCAACCAGGACAAGCTGTATTTGTAAAGAGAGACAATACTTCCAACTCGACTCTAATGCAAATAAATGAAACTCATAAATCAGTATCCAATGCAGCAGCAGGCGTTTTTAAAACAAAAGAAAATAACAAAACGGCAATTGCAAGTTCTAATTTAGTTTTAGAATTAAACAGTCCTGCAGTGAATGAGGTCTTGGATGCCACAACCATTATATTCGACGACAGCTTTTCTTGGGATGCTTTAAGCGGTGAAGATCACACTAAGTTTGCTAATTTAGACGAGCAAGTGAGTTGGAATCATCAAACTAAAAACTTAGCTATTGCCAAACAATCGGTACCACAAGAGCAAGACGAACTACAGCTCGCGGTAAGCAATTATCGTCAAACCGATTATCAGTGGAAGTTTAGCTTGCAAAACTATTCAGGACCAACGCCATTGTTGTACGATGCCATGAATCAAACCTACACCGAGATAGTAGATGGCAAAACCAAGAGCTTCAGTGTCAATCCTCAACTAGCTTCAACTAGTGCAGCAAATCGTTTCAAAATTGTATTTACCAACAAAACATTAGGAACGACTAAATTTGAACAAGCTGAAATACAATTGTATCCAAATCCAGCCAAAGCAGGTGAGGTTCAAGATTTTCTATTAAGCAATATTCAAAGCACTAGTACTGTAAAAATCTATACCAGCTTAGGACAAGAAATTGCCTTAAAAACTAATCTAGAGGGAAGCCAACTTAGAGTGACTCCTGCAACGAAATTATCCGCTGGACTTTATCTGGTGCAAGTGAATCAGGATGGCAACAGTAGTACTATTAAATGGATTGTAAAATAAAAAAAGAAGAGATATGAAAACGAACAATTTATATAGAAGATCACTAAACAGAATCTTTATTCTTGTTTTTTTATTAGGGTTCAACTTTATGCAATCCCAAACTGGTTTTGATGATGATGTACAAGACGTTCCAGCCCCAATAGATGATTATGTATGGATATTATTAGTATTAGGAGTAACCTATGTTTTTTGGAAGCTTAAAAGGCTTAATGCAAATCAAATTTAGAATATCCAATCACCAACTAAAAACGCTGCCCGAAAGAGCAGCGTTTTTTATGATGGTAATTTGTAAAATTAGGTGTTAAAAAAATAGTGTTGAAAAGCAGAATTTATACCATTTAGAAATATAGATAAGTCTATTTGTTTTTTTGTCACATCGAGCAGAGTCGAGATGCTATACAGGTTCTCGACTCCGCTCGAACTGACAATAAGACCATTTTATTTGTCTAATTGGTATTAGATATCTGTTTAATTGGGAAGAGTACTATCAAAATAGTTAATAATTACGCCTGTTTTTTATTTTTCAGATAAAAATGAATCAAAATAATAGTTGTAAGCGCTTGAATCAATGTCACAATCGAAACCATTTCTAAGGAAGGCGTCTCGGCTACAAAAGGAGCCGCCGATTTAAGTACGTCACCGTTTGTGCCAATTAGCAGCATTCCTGAAAAATTATTACTCCAATGCAACCCAATTGCCATCCACAAAGAGCCTGACTTATAAGCAGTCCATCCGTATAAAACCGCCGATATAAAATAAGGAATCATCACAGTTAAACCGCCATTAAATTTGGCAATATTGCCGATATGCATATAAGCAAAAAGGAGTGAAGGAATACTAATAAAAAATATAGGATTTTTAAAAATGCGGTGCATAAACTGGGTTAAATAGCCTCTAAACAACAATTCTTCTGTTGCTGTTTGAACGAATAGTCCAATTCCTCCAATAAAGAAGAGAGGAATAAAATTAGACCAATTGATGCCCTTATATTGTATATCCATTACGCCAATACTTTCGAATACAGCGGCATAAACAACTCCTACCAAAAGAGAAATAAAAAATCCCACAAACAAATTGCGAAAATCAAATTTAAATACAGGCATGGCTACGGACCAAGTTGGACGTTGATGCAACCAATGGGTAATTAATGGTATTAATATAAAGGGAGCAATAAAACAAGACAATAGCGCCAAATTCGATTCCACCAAAGAGTTTTGATAATTGGGGTCATAAAGCGCTATGGGCATTATTCCTATTGCCGAAAGCACCATAAATGAAAAAAACACTAGGATTGTCCCAATTAAGTATCTAATAATTCCGTGTTTATTTTTGTCTGACCAATCTAAATAATGACTAATCGTACTTGAATTTTCCATATATTAAATTTTAATTAATTATACTTTTCCGGCATTCAGTGCAAAAACGATAAGCCAATAAATAAACATAAACAATGTCGAAAACAGCAAACCAAGAACAACAGCAAACGAAGTTCTGGTTATAATAGAGGCTCGACTGTATAAGGTATTGTCATTGAAAAACTGATAAATAAACCAGAAAGAATAGGCTAAAGCACCATATTCTACTATTTGACTAATCCCTTTTAGAAAAGTCAAATTGCTGGTAATAAATGAAAAAAGAGACACAATCTTAGCTAAAACCAATAAAGCCGAAGCCTTATAGATATTTAATATTAAGTGTTCCGAAAAGTTAAATTTACTTTTCTTGAAAAATAAAAAGGTAAAAACCGCCACAATTGGAATGGTAATGGCGATGTAGGTTTTGGGATTATCTCGAACAAATTCGAAATATTGGGCTAACAATTTTTTTCCTGCTTCATCATCTGTACTGACATCAGCTAAATTGAAATCGGTGTATTTGTCTATTAATATACCGATTCCTGATAACATCAAGAACAAACTCATATAGTTCATATGATTAACCCTCTTTCCTAATAGGTATTCCCGAATCGAATCGCCTGGTCTTGTGGCCAATTCTTTTAAAGTAAAGAAAACAGGGTTTTTAATAAATGAATAATATTGGCTTGCAATATCATTTTTAAAAATGTGTTGAAATGAAAAACGAGCAGTACTTGTCTTTTGCCCGCATTTAAAACAATATGATCCAGTTACTTCAGAGTTACAGTTTAAACAGTTCATAAATATAGGGTTTAATTACGAATTCTTTTGACGAAAATATTGGATAGTCGATATGAGAATTAATACAATTAATATAGGATAAATCAGAATTAAATCCGCCCTAATTATAGGACCTGTTTCTGACATAGCCCATATCTGAACAACAATTTCCCAAACGACGTAAAGCACAAAAAAAGCTATTGTGAATTTCTGAATACCTGTTTTTTTCATGTGATATAAGATTTGTATATGGCTAAGATACACATTTTTAGATTGTAACAAAAAAAATCCAAACTCCAAACAATAGTAACTGTTTGAAATTTGGATTAAATTTTTTTAAAAAACTAAAGAAAATTTATTCTTTGGTTTCGTCTTCTTTTTTATCCGCTGGTTGTTTATCGTCTTTAGCAGCATTTTTGAATTCTTTGATTCCACTACCTAATCCTTTCATTAATTCAGGAATTTTTTTACCTCCAAAAAGTAATAAAACAACTGCCAAAATAATAAGAATTTCCGTTACACCTATTCTTCCCATAATTAAAATAAATTTATTGCCGAAGCAAATTTGTAATAAATCGTGCGACAAAGGTATACAGAAATTCTTTACTCGAAATCATTTTAAGATATTATTTAGTATATCATCGTAATAAACACTATAAATGAATGCAAAATTCTACTTTAAACAATAGAAATAGACGACAGCATTCAATGTATTAATTATTATATTTGTATCATAATCTCATTGTATGTCTGAAAATAGACTTAAAAGAAGAAAACTTCATAATAAAATCTTCACAAAAAACCGACTGGTTATTTTGAATGAGGACACATTTGAAGAACTTTTCTCTTTCAAATTGAATTTAATGAATGTTTTTGTGGCGGCTACTTTAGGAGCGATTTTATTGATAACTTTCACCACTTTTATCATTGCATTTACTCCTTTGCGCGAGTTTATCCCTGGATATTCTTCTTCTAAATTGAAGAAAGACGCCACCGAATTGGCTTTAAAATCAGATTCGTTAACTTTGGCTTTGCAGCGAAATGAAGCCTACATCAAATCCATTCAAAAAGTTTTGACAGGCGAATTAGAATATGCCAAATTCAATAAAGATTCCATACTCGCAACAGCTAATGAAACTCAACCTCCAGCCGATTTATCTCCTTCAGAGGAAGAACTTAAATTAAGAAAAGAAGTGGCTAAAGAAGAGAAAAAATCCCAATCCAACGCATCGAAAGCGAAAAAAAAATAAAACGCGTACAATGTCTTTAAAACCTTTTTTTGCTAAAATTTTTGCCCGCAATATCTATCGAAAAACCCAGCTTTGGGCAACAAATCCAATAGAAACTCAGCAACGAGTTTTCGAGGATTTAATTCGTCAAGCGAAAAACACCCATTTTGGCGCAGACCATCATTTCGACCAAATAAAAACTTTCGAAGATTTTGCCAAAGCTGTTCCTGTTCGGGATTATGAAGGCTTGAAATCCTATGTGGATAAAGTGGTAAAGGGCGAGGAAAATGTGCTTTGGAAAGGAAAACCGCTATATTTTGCCAAAACTTCAGGAACGACTTCCGGAGCCAAATATATTCCGCTAACGAAGGAATCGATGCCTTTTCATATTGAAGCCGCACGAAATGCCATTTTGCATTACATTCACGAAACAGGAAACGCCGATTTTGTCGATGGGAAAATGATTTTCCTCCAAGGAAGCCCAATTTTAGAAGAAAAAAACGGCGTGAAATTAGGAAGACTGTCAGGAATTGTAGCGCATTTTGTTCCAAAATATTTACAAAAAAACCGCCTTCCCTCATGGGAAACCAATTGTGTCGATGATTGGGAAACCAAAGTTAATGCGATTGTCGAAGAAACTTTCAATCAAAACATGACGGTCATTTCCGGGATTCCGTCTTGGGTGCAAATGTATTTCGAAAAATTGCATCAAAAAGAGGACAAGCCTGTAGGCGAAATTTTCAAAAACTTTAATTTATTTATTTATGGCGGCGTCAATTATGAACCTTATCGTGCCAAATTCGAAAATTTGATAGGAAGAAAAGTAGACAGCATCGAATTATTCCCTGCTTCGGAAGGGTTTTTTGCTTACCAAGATTCGCAAAACGAGAAAGGAATGTTGCTGTTGTTGAATTCTGGAATTTTCTATGAATTCATAAAAAGCGATGAATTTTATACTGAAAATCCAAAAAGACATACCATTGGAGAAGTCGAATTAGGAGTAAATTATGTGTTGATTATTTCTACCAACGCAGGACTTTGGGGCTACAATATTGGCGACACCGTTCAGTTTACGAGTTTGAAACCATACCGTGTTATTGTTTCGGGCAGAATCAAACATTATATTTCGGCTTTTGGTGAACACGTCATTGGCAAAGAAGTAGAAAGTGCTTTGCAGGAAGCTATTATTGGAACAGAAATACGCATTAATGAGTTTACGGTTGCACCACAAATTACGCCAAACGAAGGTTTGCCGTATCACGAATGGTTCATCGAATTTGAAAACGAACCTGAAAATCCAGATGCTTTTGCGCAAGCTTTGGATAACGCAATGCGCAAACAAAATATCTATTACGATGATTTGATTGTGGGCAAAGTGTTGCGAAAAGTAGTGATTACCAAAGTGGTCAAAAATGGTTTTCAAGAGTATATGAAATCCATTGGAAAATTAGGAGGACAAAACAAAATTCCAAGATTGAGCAACGATAGAAAAATAGTGGATTTGTTGCAAAGAGGATAGTTATCAGTAGTTTTATGACAAGACAGAAAAAAAGACAATTTAATAGAGAAAATCAAAAGGAAGCAACAAAATTGAAAGCCTATAAACCTATTACCAAAAGTGATAGAATTATTCTTGTTTCAATTTCTTTAGCAATAATATTTACGTTTCTGTATGTAGCTTTACGTGATAATTCATTACAGAATAACGAATTAGCTACAATCAAAGTAATACTAAAAAGTTCTCCAAAATATGACGAATATAAAATCAAGTCTACAACATACAGAGATATAATTCTATCAACAAAAGAATATAATAGAGAATTCAAAATAACTGATATGACTTATGAAGCGACAGATCACGAAGCTTTTAAATCAAACATTAAATCGGGAGATAGTATTGAATTTAAAGTTTTGAAATCTGAAGTTTCGGAACTAAACGAAAACAGTTTTTGGAATGATTATAATAATGTCTATGGTTTAACAAAAAACGGGAGAAATTTTATTGATGTTGAATTAAGAACTGAACTGAAAGATAGCGATAGTAAATGGTCATATTTTTTTATAGCAATTGGACTTATAATGCTTCCATATGGTTTTATGAAAAGAAAACCCTTAATTAGTATGGACAAAGCAATAACAGCAATATGCTTATTAGGACTAATATTGATTTTGTTAGAAAATAGGACTTAAAAAACTAATGGTAATACAGGTTATAGACTATTGCTGGCTTTAGGCTAAATTTTAACTTTATCTAGTATCTTTGAAGTCTGCTCAAAACCTAAAGATTTGGTTTTTTTTATTCGGCAACAGACGTAAAGTATAAGTACAAAAAAATGACACAAAAAAGACTTTTTTTAGTATTGGTTTTGGTTACGTTTTCTCTTTCGGCGCAGATAAAAGGAGTTGTAAAAGATAGCCTTACCGGACAACCAATTCCTTTTGTAAATATTTGGGTAGAGAATGAAAATATTGGATCGACTTCAGAAGAAAATGGAACTTTTTTCATCAATACAACTGAGAAAGGGAAGAAATTAATTTTTTCTACACTTGGATACGAAAAGAAAATCATCAAGGCTTCGGATGCAACGGTTGTAAATTTAAAACCACTAGCATATACTTTGGAAGAAGTCGTTATTTCAAAAAGCATTGGAACAAAAACGGTTGAAATTGGCAAAACCAAAAACGAAATTTTTCAAGCATTTGACAACGGACCAAAAATTGACACCAAATTTTTTCCTTATTTGTCATCGTATAAAAAGACAAAATATTTAAAACAAGTTAGTATTTACACCGATAGCAGAATAGATAATGCCATCATAAAAATTCATTTTTATACTGTTGATTCTAATGGTTTTCCAGCCCAAGAATTGATGGATAAAGATTTCATTGTAACCGTAAAAAAAGGAACTAGAATCAACCGATTTGATTTGACAAACTTCAATTTAAAATTTCCGAAAAGCGGTCTTTTTGTGGGATTCGAAAA
Organism: uncultured Flavobacterium sp.; assembly: GCA_963513695.1. Taxonomy (GTDB): domain Bacteria; phylum Bacteroidota; class Bacteroidia; order Flavobacteriales; family Flavobacteriaceae; genus Flavobacterium. The sequence continues at coordinate 154,381 of CAUPRL010000004.1, read as the reverse complement.
ACTGATGATTGAAAAAAACAAAACCGAAAAAATAATTACCGATTCGAATACCAAACAGAACCAAGTACAAAAGACCTATTTTCCTTTTGTTTTGTACAATTATGTAGAAAGAGATTTTTTATATACTTTTTCAGGGGGAAAATGGAATCGACAAACAAATGAAAATGAGAATAATGTTTCGAAAAAAATAATGATAAATGAACCAGTGATAACATTAATTTTATCCAACTAATTCATTAAAAACATACATTTGTGGGTTACAATATAGCATTGAATGAATTAAAAAAAATGGATGTTGTAATGACTAATACAATTTGTAAATTCCATCTAGCCCAAAAAAATAATATTTTAAGATGAAAGAAATTAAAAACATATCGAGATCTAGAGCGCAAGAATCTTCTGCCGCAATTGAAAAAATGTACATCACGATGCGCCATTTGTTCAACCGTGGTTTTTATAAACCAATGGGAGTTTCGGGAGACACATTACGTGAAGCATTATTGGCTTTACGACCAGAAATTTACGGAAATATTGCAGAAGAAAAAGTCGAATTGAATGGACTTTTATATGTAATTGAACGCTTACCAATAGGAATTGAAGAATGTAGATTTATCAATTTAACTTCAGATGAAGGCTATTCGAAGTCGCATTTTCAAGCTATAGTTCCTCCTAAAAGGAAACGCAATTGTTACCGAATTGATGATGAACAAATGAATGTCGAAATTACCCGTGGGCGTTCGGATATTTACGATATTTTGACGCATTTGACTTTTATATTCATCGAATCACATAAGATTAGAAATAGGGTTTTATTAGATGATGCTGGAGAAGTTTCACGCGATTGGCAAAAATTAGAATTGGCTGTTTCACAAAAAAAGAAGCTTACTCAAATTGAAAAAGAGAAGGCTGTTTCACACGCAGCTAATATTCTTGGGAGAACTTTTATCGAGGTTTTAGACATATACGATGCTTTTGGTTCAGCGGCCTCACCTGACCGGTTTTTGCACGTTATTTATTGGCTTGGGAAATTAGCAATCGAAGAAGTAGTAGATGATAACAAAAGAACCATAACATTTAGTCCAATCTTAAGAGAAAGATTGGGGCATCATATTCACGGCGAAATCTGGGCCACAAATATCAAAGAAGTTTTAAAAGAAAACAAACTTTTAAATCGGCCAATACATATTATTAGTGCTAATATGCACAGTGTGATGAATTCTATTTTTGCTACAACGGTGCTGAAAACTAAGTTCAAAGACAAATCAGATTTCTTTATTTATGAGGAATTGAGCAAATCTGGAGCTTACGACGTTAGAGATAAAGTGGAAGAATTTGCAAAATTATACGGAATGATTTCGCTTCCAGATGCAGCGTCAGGAACCAATATTGATGTACAAATTTTTGACACCGCCAAAATAGATTGGTCAAAATCATCGTTTCCAAACGCGAAAATGGGAGATAAACAACCCGTACTAATTGTGATGGATTACGCCTTTGGAGAGCAAGCCTACGAGACAATAGACGAATTATTGAAACCCTATAAAAAAGACACTTTGCTGAATGTTGAATCGGTTTCTATTATGGGAAAAGCCGGAATTCTGCAAGGAGGAAAAGGCGATATTATGATTCCAACTGCTCACATCAACGAAGGAACCGCCGATAACTATTTCTTTAATAATGAATTAACCGCAGCAATGTTTGAAGGCAATGAAATTGCAGTTTTCGAAGGTCCGATGGTTACGGTTTTAGGAACATCTTTACAAAATAAGGATTTATTGAAGTTCTTTCACGAATCAACTTGGGGCGTTATTGGACTCGAAATGGAAGGCTCTTATTATCAAAAAGCCATTCAATCGGCGTCTAAAATCAGAAAAAGCATTCCGCAAGATGTAAAAGTGAGATATGCCTATTACGCATCGGATAATCCACTAGAAACGGGAAGCACATTGGCTTCTGGAGGTTTAGGTACAACTGGAGTAAAACCCACTTATTTGATTACAATTAAAATATTGGAACAAATTTTTAACGTAAAATAAATGCTTTTAGAAACTTTAAAATCGCTTTTTAATAGAGATTTACTTCGATTAAAATCAGAAATAAATTTATATAAAGATGAATCTAAAATTTGGATTGTCGAAAATAACATTGCTAATTCTGCGGGAAATCTGTGTTTGCATTTGATTGGAAATTTAAATACTTATATTGGTGCAGAATTTGGAAAGACAAATTATATTAGGAATCGAGAACTTGAATTTTCCTTAAAGAATATATCAAAAAAAGAACTAATAGATCAAATTGATAGCACTATATTAGTAGTCGAAATGAGTTTAAATACTATTACAGAAGAACAACTCAAAAATGAACATCAAATTTTAGTTTTTGACAAAAAAACCACTTTGGAGTATTTATTAGTTCATTTAACAACTCACTTAACGTATCATTTGGGACAAATAAATTATCACAGAAGATTATTAGACATTTAAATTATTTATGAAAAGAATATTAATTACCGGGGCAGCAGGATTTTTAGGTTCACATCTTTGTGACCGTTTTATAAAAGAAGGTTATTTTGTTATCGGGATGGATAACTTGATTACTGGCGATTTAAAAAACATCGAACATTTGTTCAAATTAGAAAATTTCGAATTCTATCATCACGATATTACGAAGTTTGTTCATGTTCCAGGTAAGTTAGATTATATTCTTCATTTTGCATCACCAGCAAGTCCTATTGATTATTTGAAAATTCCCATTCAAACGCTCAAAGTGGGCTCTTTAGGGACTCATAATCTTTTAGGATTAGCAAGAGTCAAAAAAGCTAGAATTCTTATTGCGTCTACTTCAGAAGTTTATGGTGACCCATTGGTTCATCCTCAAACCGAAGAATATTACGGCAACGTAAATACCATCGGACCAAGAGGTGTTTACGACGAAGCCAAAAGATTTCAAGAATCTATCACTATGGCGTATCATACTTTTCACGGAGTAGAAACCAGAATTGTTCGAATTTTCAACACTTACGGGCCTAGAATGCGACTCAATGACGGTCGAGTTATTCCAGCCTTTATCGGCCAAGCACTTCGCGGCGAAGATTTGACCATTTTTGGTGACGGAATGCAAACGCGTTCTTTTTGTTATGTAGATGACCAAGTAGAAGGAATTTTTAGATTATTACATTCCGATTATGTGTATCCTGTAAATATTGGAAATCCAGATGAAATTACCATCAAAGACTTCGCTGAAGAGATCATAAAACTCACGGGGACTACTCAAAAAGTGGTCTATCATCCCCTTCCAATAAACGATCCATTACAACGTCAACCAGATACTACAAAAGCTAAAGAATTATTAGGTTGGGAGGCCAAAGTATCAAGAGCTGAAGGAATGAAAATCACTTATGACTACTTCAAATCCTTGTCAAACGAAGAATTATTAAAAGAAGAACACAAAGATTTTTCTAAGTATATAAAATAGTGAATTTTAAAGAGAAAAAATATTCAGGCTATATTCGCCCATTCTCTTACTTGATGGATTTAATCATCATCAACGTATTGGCTTTTTATATATTTCCGTTTCATAATTACAAAATCTTATATTCATTCCTAATTAGTTTTGCTTGGGTACTTATAGCAATTTATTTGGGTTTTTATGAGGTTTATCGTTATACAAAGGTAATTTCAATCCTAAATCGCACACTCAAACAAGGAGCTTTATTTGGCTTGTTTTGTTTAGCTTTAGAGTTGTTTTATTCTGATTTTCTATATCAAAAGAAAGTTGTCTTATTGGTTTCTTTGTCTTTAGTTTTAATTCTTTTGCTAAAGCTTTTTATCTATTATTTTCTCAAAAAATATAGAATTTTGTTTGATAGAAATTTCAGAAATGTGGTTTTATTAGGCAATAATAAAAGCATCAATCCTTTAAAAGCATTTTTTACCGAAAATCCAGATTATGGATATAAATTAATAAAAGTGTTTACTCTTGAGGATCATAAAAAAGAAAGAGTTGACAAATGTCTTTCGTTTGTAAACGAGAATAGTATCGATGAAATATACTGCTCTACCGCTGATTTGTCAGACAAGCAAATCAGAGAAATCATCAATTTTGCTGATAATAATTTAAAAACACTAAAGTTTATACCAGACGAAAAACAAATCCTTGCGGGAAATGTGAAGTTCGAATATTACGATTATATTCCGGTTATTTCTTCAAGAAACATTTTGCAGGACGAAACGATGAACAAGATAATAAAACGCTCTTTTGACTTTTTGTTTTCCTTAATTATTATCATTGGAGTTTTGTCTTGGTTAATACCAATTATGGCTGTTATCATTAAACTGAATTCAAAAGGCCCCGTATTTTTTATCCAAAAACGGAATGGCTTGAATTATAAAGAGTTTGATTGTTACAAATTCAGATCAATGAAATTTAGTGACCAAATGGATTTAGATTTGGCATTGAAAAATGATATAGAAATAACCAAAGTAGGCAGGTTTATTCGAAAAACCAGCCTTGATGAATTACCACAATTTTTCAACGTTTTATGGGGCGAAATGTCAGTGGTAGGGCCTAGACCACACCCAATAAGCCATAATGATAAATATGTCTTGATGGCAGATAAATTTATGGCAAGACATTTTGTAAAACCGGGTATCACAGGATTGGCTCAAACCAAAGGCTATCGAGGTGAAGTTGAAACCGAAAATGATATTATCAACAGAGTAAAATACGATATTTTTTACATGGAAAATTGGTCGATTTTATTAGATATAGAAATTATTTTTAAAACCATATATAATACATTTAAAGGAGACAAAAAAGCCTTTTAAAAAACCCCTTTATTGATCAGATTTTTAATTTGAAAATCCAAATTGAATTGTTCTTCTGATACTTCAAAAACCTGTGTTTTCATCGTTTGAATTTCACTTTTTCCTGTTATTGATATTTCGTTTAAAGTAGCATTTAGGCTTTCAAAATTTCCAACTTGGGCAACCCAACCCAAATTATTTTCTCTAACAATAGTTTCTCCTTCGCCGCCGCCAAAATAAAGCACAGGGAATCCCAAGGCGCCATATTCGAATATTTTCGAAGGAACAGAGCCGTATATTCGTGTTTTTAATGGTACAAGAGCAATATCAAAAGATTTAAGTTTTTCGTGCAGGATATTGCGTTCCAACATTCCGTGAAAGAAGATTTTTTTCTTAGGATTTTGCTTGATTAGCTCTTCGATTTGAAATTTCTCTGCACCATCGCCAAAAATGTGTAATTCAATGTCTAAATTTTGCAATTCGATGTTTTGACACAACTCGAAAACCCCTTGTGCAACACCCAACAATCCTGCGTAAAACAGTTTTATAGGTTCATTTATATTTGAAACTAATTCCATTTTTGCCACTTGATGATCTGGAAAATTGCGGTACAAATGACATTCTTTTTTTGGAAAAATCGAATGAATGTGCGTGATGATTTCGTTAGATTGACCAAAGATTATAGTGGCTTTCGAATAGATAAATCGTTCAAAAAACAAAGAAACATGATGTGAAAAACTGTCTTTTTTTAAGGCTTTTAATTCAATAGCTGCCAAAGGCCACAAATCAGAAACATTCAGGATTATTTTTTTACGCATTAGCGAAAGCACTAAAACCGAAACAAACGACAACAGCAACGGAGGCGACTGAACTACAATTTTATTAGGTGTTTTTTTTGTTAATAAATAGAAAAACAACACAGAAGAAAACGACATAACCGAGAGCGTTCTTTTGAAGATATTTTTGCTCACACTTGGATAAATCCAAAGGCGTTTTACCGTAATATTTTGGAGCTTTTCCGTTACCGAAAACTTCCCTTTGTATTCAGGAAATAATTCGCCTTTTGGATAATTTCCCAATGGACAAAGCACCGTAACTTTATAATTGTTTTGATGCAATTTCAAAGCCAACTGCTCGATTCTATTGGCAGCAGCACCCTTTTCTGGCGGATAATAATTCGATATGATGAGGATGTCGCCCATTTCTTTTACTCTTTTTGTCATTCCGTAGGAATCTAAAATTACTGATTATGTTTGTTGAGATTCCTACGGAATGACAAAATTGTGGTTAATTTTTTGTTAGTAAAATTTCAATAATTCGCTCCGAAACTTTTCCGTCCCAAAGTTCTGGAATTCCTGCTTTTCGATTTCCATTTATAATGAATTCTCCAAATAGTTTTTCCAAATTTTTTATAGAAGTTCCTACCAAAGTATTGGTACCAATGCTTTGCGTTTCGGGTCTTTCAGTGTTGTTTCGCATCGTGAAACAAGGAATTCCCATCACGGTAGTTTCTTCTGAAATTCCGCCAGAATCCGTAATAACGGCAAAACTATTTTTGATGAGGTACATAAAATTCAAATAGCCTTGTGGTTCCACAAAAAGGATATTTTTCAGTTCCAAATTCGTTCCGCCAAGAATCGCTTTCGTTCTAGGATGAATCGGGAAAATCACTTTTTTATCTCCAGCCAGTTTATCAATGCCTTGGAGTAACTGAATTAGAGATTGTTCTTCATCCACATTTGATGGACGATGCAAAGTAAGAATGATATAATTGCCAGTTTCTAATTGAAATTCCTTCCAAAAAACTGGCTCAAAAATGCGATCCAAATTTTGGTATAAAGTATCAATCATAACATTGCCCACGAAATGCACATTTGCCTTATCAACGCCATATTTCAACAAATTTTCAGACGCCGAGGTTGAGGTAGTAAAGAAATAATCGGTAATGCTGTCGGTTACGATTCGGTTGATTTCTTCGGGCATTGTCATATCGCCAGAGCGAATTCCAGCTTCAACGTGAGCCACTTTTAGGTTTTGTTTTTTGGCCACAATCGCACAAGCCATCGTCGAATTGACATCGCCAACCACCAAAACCAAATCACAAGGATTATGCTGTAATTCTTTTTCAAAAGCGACCATAATGGCTCCAGTTTGTTCTGCTTGTGAACCACTTTTCACTTCCAGATTGCTGTTCGGCTTCGGAATATTCAATTCTTCGAAAAAAGTATCGCTGAGGTTTTTGTCATAATGCTGACCCGTATGCACCAAACGATAGGAAACATTTGCTCCTTCATTTTGCTTTTTTTCAATAGCTTTGATGATGGGTGCGATTTTAATGAAATTAGGTCTTGCGCCTGCAACTATGGTTATTTTCATTGGATGTTATTTTTTAATTTCTTTAAGGTCGCAAATTGCGACCTTGAACGTCTTGAAGTCACAATTTGTGACGTTAAGTTTAATTTGGAAGCCGCAAATTACGTCCTCCAATTATTTATTTTCTACTCCCTCTCCTTTGGAGAGGGTTGGGGTGAGGCTCGATACAAACTGTTTCAATTTTCCGCTTTTGCCTCGTTCCAGTTTTTCTTTTCTGACGAACGTAAAAATCAATCCTTTTTCCAAATATAAGGCAATTGCGGCTTCAATTTTCTGTATTTGCTCCAAATTTAACTCGGTTTGGCTCACGTATTCAATTTCAAAAGTATCGATTTTTGTTTGTTTGATGACAAATTCTTTAACGTTTCCGTCGTCTTCGATGATGCTTTTGGTAACGTAATAAAAAGTCAATCCAGGCGATTTTTTGCCACTTGGTAAAATAGCAACATCATTGGTTCGACCAATTAATTGTTTAAGAATTGGTTTTTTGGGTGTGCTTTTTTCGTCCAAAACTCCAATGTCGCCAATGTCGTATCGAATAAACGGATGCGCTTTGTTGAACAAAGAAGTGATAACAATTCGACCTGCTGCACCATACGGTAAAACATTATTTTTATCATCTAGAATTTCTACAAAAAGTGTTTCGGAATTTACTTGCCATTCGCCATCTGGGTATTGAAATGCAATCAAATCCAGTTCCGAAGCCCCGTATTCATTGACAACAGGAACACCAAATTGTTTCTCTAGCAAAATTTTATCTTCGTCAAAAAGCATTTCAGAAGTGACGACACAAACTTTTAAAGTCGGGCAAATATTTTTTAAAACAATGTTTTTTTGTTGTAAAAACTTAGCAAACAAAACGATTGAACTCGTATATCCGTTGATGTAATTGAACTTTTTAGTTTCAAACTTTTTCAAAAAACCTTCTAAAATGGTATCCGATAAATCGAAAATCGAAAATCGAAAGCGATTGGTCAAAAAATCCTTAAAACGTTCTTTTTTGTTTCCAATAAAATCCAAAGGAATTCCATAAAATCGAGCTTGATAAGACGAATTGAAATCTATTCCGTGCCAACCAAAACGATTGATTATGATTGCCCAAGTTAAGGCGTGCGAAAATTTGTCTTTAGCAAAAATAAAGGGATCTCCGCTGGAACCAGAGGTTTTATTGATGTATACATTTTTCAAAGGAAACCCAGTTGAAAGCCTTTCAATCAAGGGTTTTTGGAAGTCTTTCTTGGTCATTATCGGCAAATCGTTCCAAGTATTGAAAGTGGTTTTGCCAACAAGTTTTTGATAAGAAGAATTGTTTTTTAAGTGATAATCAACAATTTCTTGTTTTTTGTTTTCGATAAAAGCTTCAAATTCTTGTTCAGGGATAGCTTGGATTTTCCGCAATTCGGCCTTAGCTTCCTGCATCGGGAAACCATTTATTTGGAGCGAAAAATCGAAAAGTGGAAACATTTGGCCAATTTATTTTACCAAAAATAATATTTACCAACAACTAATGACCATCAACCAACAACTTTTTGAAAATTAATTATTTTTTAAGTCTAAAAGCAATTATTTTTGCCAAACAACTAATAACTACACAATGACAATTTTACTTTTAGGTTCTGGAGGAAGAGAACACGCTTTTGCTTGGAAAATGATTCAAAGTCCGCTTTGCGACAAACTTTTTGTAGCGCCGGGAAATGCGGGAACGGCTTCAATAGCCAATAATGTTACTATCAGCCCGACCGATTTTGATGCCGTAAAAGCATTGGTTCTTCAGGAAAAAGTAGAAATGGTAGTTGTTGGTCCCGAAGATCCATTGGTAAAAGGGATTTTCGACTTTTTCAAAAATGATAACGATTTAAAAGATATTCCAGTTATTGGACCATCAAAATTGGGAGCAACTCTGGAAGGAAGTAAAGAGTTTGCCAAAGAATTTTTGATGAAACACAACATTCCAACAGCGGCTTACGATAGTTTTACTGCCGAAACAGTCGAAAAAGGGTGTGATTTCCTAGAAAAGTTACAACCACCTTATGTTTTGAAAGCAGATGGTTTGGCAGCAGGAAAAGGCGTTTTAATCATTCACGATTTGGCGGAAGCCAAGGAGGAATTGAGAAATATGTTGGTTGGTCAAAAATTTGGTGATGCCAGTTCAAAAGTCGTAATCGAAGAATTCTTGGATGGAATTGAATTGAGTTGCTTCGTTTTGACTGACGGGAAAAGCTATAAAATTTTACCAACGGCCAAAGATTACAAACGCATTGGCGAAGGCGACACAGGCTTGAATACAGGCGGAATGGGCGCAGTTTCTCCAGTTCCTTATGTTGATGCAGTTTTGATGGAAAAAATCGAAACACGCATCGTAAAACCAACTATTGAAGGTTTTCAAAAAGACGGAATTGAATACAAAGGATTTGTTTTTATTGGATTGATTAATGTGAAAAACGAACCCATCGTAATTGAATACAATGTAAGAATGGGTGATCCAGAAACGGAAGTTGTCGTTCCAAGAATGAAATCGGATTTGGTGAAATTATTTTTGGCCGTAGCCAATGAAAAACTAGACGAATTCGAACTAGAAATTGACGAAAGAAGTGCCACAACAATTGTAGTTGTATCTGGTGGTTATCCGGAAGATTTCGAGAAAGGGAAAGTTATTTCGGGATTGGAAGCGATTGAAGATTCTATTGTTTTTCACGCAGGAACAAAACTGGATAACGGAAACGTAGTTTCTAATGGAGGAAGAGTTCTAACGGTTACTTCGTATGGAGAGAACTTCGAAGAGGCCATAAAAAAATCTTACCAAAACATAGACAAGCTGCATTTTGATAAGATGTATTTTAGAAAAGATATTGGGAACGATTTAAAATAGTTCTGGATATCGATTGATTTTCTTAAAGTATTATTTTAAGAAAGAATGAGCTGTTGTGTCTTGGTTTTCTTCACCTTTTTCATCGAAGATCATCAATTGTTTGCACCAATATACGATAGCAACCGAGCAAATAATCATAAAAATCCAATTGATAGTATTAGCTCCTGTCCAACAAACAAGTTCTAATTGTCTTAGATAATCGTGTAGTATGAATAAAATGTTTTCAAATAACCATTGAATTCCTTCAAAAAATGCTTTCATCTAATTAATTTTATTTGTTAATTGTATCCAATCTAACGCGCTAAGGGATTTATTTTTAATGAAAAAAATTAGTTAGCTCGTTTCGTCTGTGTACAAGTATTATATTTACAGTCGCAAAAGTATAAAATATCCTTATGATAACAAGTGTTTTTAAAAAATCTACACCAATTAATTTAATGTTGGTAGTAATTTTAATGCTGGTTTTCTTTTTTATCTCCCTTTTTCAGGATTTGTCTTGGACCAATTCTGTTATTTCCATATTAAAAAAAGGAGGTTTATTTCTGATTTTGCTGGGTTCAGTTTTTATTACAAATTTCATTTGCAAGAAAAACGGATTGAGTAAAGACAGTAGTTACGCGATTTTTTTCTATTTTTTATTTCTTTTGTTTTTCCCTTCGGTTTTAGGAAATACCAATTTAATTTTATCCAACTTTTTCATCCTGCTGGCATTGCGCAGATTGATTTCTTTGCAATCACTAAAAGCCTCGAAAGAGAAAATTTTTGATGCTTCGTTATGGATTTTTGTTGCCTCGTTATTTCATTTTTGGTGTATTCTTTATCTAATTTTAGTATTTATCTCGATAATTTTTCACGTTGCAAGAGATTACAGAAACTGGGTTTTGCCTTTTATAGCTTTTGTAGCGGTAGGAATTATTTCGATAGGGGGTTCTTTAATTTTCAAAAAAGATATTATAGAATATATCAACGAAAGCGCAATTTTCAATTTCAAAATAGATTATTTCACGAACAATTATCAGAATTTGGCGTTTTCGATTTATGCGACGGTTGCCTTGTTTTTTGTGGTTTCTATGTTTCTTTCTCTTTCGAGTAAACCTTTGTTGCTGAATTCCTCCTTCAAAAAAATAATTGCTTCCTTTTTTATAGCAATAGTAATATTTGCTATTTCTCCCAACAAAAGTAATGACTTATTGATTTATACCATTGCACCATTGTCCATAATGGCAACTAGTCATATCGAAGTAAAGCAACTTCAGTTGAAACAGGAATTGGTTTTAGGCGTACTAATTCTTTGCAGTTTTTTTGCGTTTTTCTCTCAATTATAACTTATTTCCATAAGCCAAATCACCAGCATCCCCAAGTCCTGGAATGATGTATTTTTTGTCATTTAGTTTTTCATCTAATGTAGCAACCCAAAGATGACAGGAATCCGGCAAATGCTTTTCAAGATAGGCAATTCCTTCCGGAGCAGCAATGATTACGGCGATGTGAATTTCTTTTGGCAATCCTTTTTCCATTAATTTATTGAAAACAGCCACCATCGATTGTCCTGTGGCAAGCATTGGATCAATCAAAAGTAAGGTCTTGTTTTCAATATTGGGAACAGCTTGGTATTCGACCAAAATGTCAAAAAACTCATCGTTATTAGGATGATGTCTGTACGCTGAAACGAATCCATTTTCGGCACTGTCAAAATAATTTAAAAAACCCAAATGCAGCGGTAATCCAGCCCGAAGAATGGAACATAAAACTAGTTTGTCTTCGATTTCAGTGGTTTTTTTGATGCCAAGCGGCGTTTGAATTTCAATAGTTTTATAATGCAAATCTTTGCTCAATTCATAAGCCATTACTTCGCCAATGCGTTCAATATTTCTTCTGAAACGCATGCTGTCGTGTTGCACATTCACGTTCCTGATTTGACCTAAAAAATGATTCAGAACACTATTGTCTTCGGATAAATAATGTGTTTGCATAATGATAATTTAAGATTTGTAATTTAAAATTTAGGAATTCCGCAAAAAATCCGCTAAACTTCTTCTGTTTTTTATAGACTATAAAAGTATAAAAAGTATCTTTGTAATTATAAAATATAAAAGATATGTTTTCAAAATTAGCTTATTCCGTTTTCGAACAAAGTATTCGCGATTATCATCAATTTGATAATGTTGACCAACCTATTAATAATCCATTTCCAAAGGAAAAAATAGAGCATTTATTATATTTAAAAAACTGGATTGATACTGTACAATGGCATTTCGAAGATATTATTCGTGATCCCAATATTGACCCGGTTGCCGCTTTGACTTTAAAAAGAAGAATCGATGCTTCGAATCAAGAACGTACCGATATGGTAGAATATATCGACGGTTATTTTCTTCAAAAATATGCTCATGTTGCGGTAAAAAACGATGCTAAAATCAATTCTGAAAGTCCTGCATGGGCATTTGATAGATTGTCTATTTTGGCTTTGAAAATTTATCATATGCAAGAAGAAGCCACTCGTGAAGAAGCTTCGCAAGATCACCGAGACAAATGTCAGGCTAAATTAAATGTTTTATTAGAGCAAAGAACCGATTTGTCAATGGCAATTGAAGATTTGCTAACCGACATTGAAAACGGTGACAAATTCATGAAAGTGTACAAACAAATGAAAATGTACAACGATGATGATTTGAATCCAGTTTTGTATCAAAACAAAAAATAATACCCGACAAGTTTCAATTGTCAAAAAAAATTAAACATATAGCCGTCATGAGACTTTCCGCAATGGGAGATGTCGCCATGACGGTTCCTGTTTTAAGGGCTTTTGTCCAACAAAATCCTGAAGTGAAAATCACGGTGGTTTCCCGACCGTTTTTCAAACCTTTTTTCGAGGGAATTCCAAATCTTACTTTTTTTGCTTTCGACGAGAAAAATCGCCACAAAGGATTCTTTGGATTATTGCGATTGTTCCAAGATTTGAAAGCCTTACACATTGACGCTTTTGCCGATTTGCATAATGTTTTGCGTTCCAAAGTAGTTCGAACACTTTTCGCTTTGAGCGGAAAAAAAACAGCTTTTGTTGATAAAGCAAGAGCCGAAAAAGCGGCTTTAACTCGAGCCGAAAATAAAATCTTCCAACCATTAACCACAATGTTCGAAAGACACGCAAAAGTGTTTCAAGAATTGGGTTTTAAAGTAGATTTATCGCAGCCGAAATTTCCTAAAAAGGCAGTTTTAGACAATGAAATAATTCAAGTAATTGGAGAAAACAATCAAAAACTAATTGGAATTGCGCCTTTTGCACAGTATGATTCCAAGGTCTATCCGTTGGATTTAATGCAGGAAGTGATCAATCAATTAGCTGAAAATTCAAATTATAAAATCTTGCTTTTTGGCGGTGGGGAAAAGGAAATCGAACTTCTAGATTCACTTACAAATGGCAAAAAAAATGTAGTTGTTGTTGCTGGGAAAATCAAATTCAAACAGGAATTACAACTCATTTCCAATCTCGATGTGATGCTTTCTATGGATTCTGGAAATGCTCATATTGCGGCGATGTTGGGTGTAAAAGTCATTACGCTTTGGGGCACAACACATCCTTTTACGGGATTTTCGCCTTTCAATCAACCTTTGGAAAACGCTTTGGTTTCCGATAGAAATTTGTTTCCGAAATTACCCACTTCAGTTTATGGCAATAAAATCGTGGAGGGTTACGAAGATGCCATGCGAACCATTTCTCCTGAATCTATTGTGAAGCTTTTAATTTCAAGTAAATAAATAATTTGAAAGTCGTTTTTCCTACTAAAGAATTTTCCCTACAGCGGTTTTAATTTTTGCACGAATATTTTTATAGTTAATTTAATATTAAAACTTTAAAATAGTTGTAAAAACAATGCTACTTTCGTTTTTTTTTTCTTACAATTTTGTAATTCAAGTTAATTTGATTTCAAATACTTAATTCTTTTCGCAAGCTTGAATTAGAAATGCCAATAAATTAAAACTTTTTATGCCAAAAAACACAGTAACACTTGTCATTTTGTTGTTCCTTTCTTTCTCTGCTTTTTCACAAAAAACAACCATTTCTGGTGTTTTAACGGATGGTAACGAAAAAACGCCAGTATACAATTCGGTTGTTGCCTTACTAACACCCAAAGATTCTATTTTATATTCTTTTACCCGAACGGATAAAAAGGGAAACTTTGACCTTAAAAATGTAAAAGAAGGAAACTATATTGTGATGACTTCCCATAGACAATATGCCGATTATTTAGAAGATATAACCGTAAGTGAAACTGCAAAAAACTTAGGAACCATTGCTTTGGTAAGCAAAATTAATGCACTAAAAGAAATAATAATAAAAACGGGTTCTATTAGAATCAAAGGAGATACGACAAGTTACAGAGCCAGTGATTTTGTGGTTGGTGCTAATGCTAACGTTGAAGAATTACTAAAAAAACTCCCCGGAATACAAGTAGATAAAAATGGTGTTATAAAAGCTATGGGCGAAACAGTACAAAAAGTATTGGTCGATGGCGAAGAATTTTTTGGAGACGACCCTGGAATGGCAGTGAAAAATTTGCGAGCAGATGCCATAAAAGAAGTCCAAGTTTTTGATAAGAAAAGCGACCAAGCCGAGTTTACAGGAATTGATGATGGTGAAACAAAAAAAACCATTAATCTAAAATTAAAAGAAGACAAAAAGAAAGGGTATTTTGGCAAAATAGATGGTGCAAATGAGCCATTTTCGGGTTCTGATTCCAGATACAATACAAATCTTATGTTTAGCAGTTTTAAAGGAAAAAGAAAAATATCGGCATTTTTATTGAATGGTAATACAGGTCAAGATGGGCTAAGTTGGCAAGATAATGATAGATTTGGAGGGGGTGCTAGTAATGTGAGTATGAATATGGACGATGATGGAAATGTAGATTATGAATGGACGGGTGGCAATAATGATGAAGAACCGTATGTTGATACTCAAAATGGATTTATCAAAAACACCAATGCGGGATTGCAGTACAGCAACAAGTGGAACGATAAACAAACATTGAATTTAACGCCAAATTATAACAAGCAAATTTATACAAACAACAATAATAGAAAAACACAAACCCAAGTAGGAGAAACACAATTAACCGAAAACACTTCTAAAGTAAGCCATGTTGATAGGAGTAATTTTAAATTGAATGCTATTTACGATGTAAAATTAGATTCTTTAAACAGTTTACGAGTTACTGCCAAAACTAATTTTTATAATACTGAAAGTGATGAATTTACATCCGGAAGCACTACCGGAGATGATGGATTGTTAAAAAACAAACAGGTAAAAACATTTACTACAGATTCCGACAAAACTTCACTATCGGCCAGTATTTTATATAAACATAAATTCGCAAAACCCCGTCGTACATTTTCTGTAAACGCTAGTGGAAGCACTTTGAGTTCGGATGCAAATAATTTTTTAAAGTCTTTCAACGAAGGCTATAAAGATGGTGCTTTAAACTCTAGGGTCGATTTGGATCAAAACAAAATTGAGGAGAAAACAAATCAAAATTTAACTGTAAACGCTACTTATACAGAACCTATTGGCAAGAACTATGCAATGCAATTTGGCTATCAAGTTACTCAAAACAAGGGTGAAAGCGATTATTTGACCTATAATTATTCTGATCTTACAGGAAATTATGATGAGCTTGTAAATAATTTGTCAAACCAGTTCGACCAGACTATAATAACCAACAAGCCCAACATTAAATTGAGTTATAATTCCAAAAAAATCAATTATAACTTTGGAGGCGGTATTGGATTTACTTCGTTTGATTTAGAGGATCAAACTTTAAACAAAGAATACAAACGCAATTACACCAATTTTTTCCCGTCTGCGAATTTCACTTTTAAGTACAAAAGCAATAGCAATTTACGCATCAATTATCAAGGGGCAACAAAACAGCCGACCCTCAACCAGTTGCAGCCTTTGAGAGACAATCAAGACTTTTTTAATCAAGTCATAGGGAATCCAGATTTAAAGCAATCTTTTACCAACAGTTTTAATCTATTTAACAGCACTTATAGCATTTTGACAGAATCACATTTTTATCAAAGTTTATCATACAGAACGACTTCCAATTTAATTTCTTACAGTAGAGTTATAGATCCAGAAAGTGCCCTAACCATTACCAAACCCATCAATACGAATGGTAATTATTCTGTCAATTTGTATATAGGATATGGTTTTAAGATAAAGAAACTTGATTTGCAAGTGGGGCTTAATCCAAATATAAACTACAATAAATCTGTAAATAGCATTAATTTAATTACTAATGATTCAAAAATTTTAAATTCAGGATTTTCTGTGTATTTAAATAAATCTAAAGCAAAAAAATATGACATTAGTTTGAGTAATAATTTTTCAAATAGCAGAAATGCTACTTCACAAAATGATGAAATAAAATCCTTTAACACCAATAATTTAGCATTGGATATTGGGGTTTATTACAAAGAAAAATGGAAACTATCTACCGATTACAATTTGTTTACTCGACAAAAAACAGTCGATTTTCAGGATAATCTCTCCAATCAATTGTGGAATGCAAGGCTACAACGCACTTTCAAAAACGATGAGTTTACGGCTTACATAATGGTGCGAGATATTTTGAATCAAAATATAGGTATTCGAAGATATGCATATGACAACTCCATTACAGAGGAACAAAATGACAGACTCAAAAGATATGCTATGATAGGATTTACCTGGAATTTTAAAAACAAAGGTGAAAAAACAAACAAATAAATTTGTGCTTACACTAAAATCCAAAAGCTCATTACCGAAAAGACTAAAATATCAATCTATGAAATCAATACTATTTATTCTTACAACCCTAATTTTTGCAACTACAGCAACAGCGCAGCAATTTATAGAAAAAGCGGTAGTTGAATATGAAGTAAATACGAATTTAAAAAAAACTATGAGTAATGATAGTTGGGATGAGATGATGAAAGACAACCTTTCTGACCTAAAAATATCGTATTACAACTATACTTTTGCAGACAACAAAAGCATCTTCAAATTTGATCGATGGAGTCCAAAAACAAGAATTCCAAAATACCAAAAAGACGTTGACGAAGAAAACACTTGGTATTTTGATTTTGGAGCCAATAAAATGATGATGCAAAAACAAATAGTAGGAACTAATTTTGTCATATCGGACAGCATCCAAAATATTGAATGGAAAATTACAAATGAAAACAGAGAAATCGCAGGTTATAATTGCCGAAAAGCCGTTGGCAAAATAATGGATGACGTTTATATATTTGCTTTTTACACTGATGAGATTACCATTTCCGGAGGTCCTTGCTCTATTCACGGATTACCAGGTTTGATTTTGGGGCTTTCAATTCCCAGATTATACACCTCATTTGTAGCTACGAAAGTAGATTTGACGATGGCTAAAGCTTCCGAGATAAAACCCATCACAGCCAAAAAAACCTATGATTTATTAGGTCTAAAGAAGGAAATGGAAGAAAAAACGAAAGAATGGTTTAGCTATGGAGATGATAAAGAGGAGAACCTAAGACAAAAAAACATTTTTTTGTGGAATGCGTTTTTATAAAAAAATACAACTTTGATTCTCTTCTCAAAGAAATCCGTTATCTTTATCTTTCGTTTAATGTAATAAAAACCCAATCCTATGTTAGATTCAAAATCCTCTAGAAGAAATTTTTTTAAATTCCTCGGTTTAACTGCGGGTACAACATTAATGAGCCAGGCCAGTTTTGGCGCTCATTTGGATGAAACGGAAATTAGAAAATTAACCGAAGAGCAACAGGAATTTATGCTCCTCCACGAAAAATGGATGGATAAATTCATTGAAGTTATTAAAGTCCAAAAAACGGCTCCCGACGATCAAGAAAACAACCAAAAGATGATTGCCATAACAGAGATGGCCGATGAATTTAAGCCAAAACTCAACGAATTTATGAAAGACGGTACTTTTGCACTGATTTATAAAATGTCGATGGAGCGAATGAGCAAAGAGATTTAATTCGAAAATTGCGCCACTTCGGGTTCGTGCAGAAGGGAAGGGTTGGTTTTGAAAATTTCTCGGGTGGATTTCATAATTAATGTCAATTTCAATCCCCATCTGATGCAATCGAGCACCAGCGGTGGGAATTTTATAAAGTTCTCTTTCTAATTTTTTCGAATTCTTCTTGGTACAGTTTGGTATCTATCTTTTCTGCTTTCGCTATTTCAATTGCTTTGCTCTGCATACTCTCGGCCTCAACGAAGAATTTTAATCGATACAGTAAATGTGCATAGGTATCATAAAATGCTGGTTTTTCGCTTAATTCAAGTACTCGTCTGCTCCACAGCAATGCTTTCATCAGATAATCATTTTTATTGTCGGCCATCAGATAAAAAGTCCAGGCTGCATTATTTAAATCAGTTGCATAACTATCCTTTGGGTAAGAAAAGCTGAAGGTTCGTTTTGTTATCGAATCATTCTTTGTGGTTCTTGCGGTTTCTATTGCTTTTTTCCTAGCGTTTATATAGTTTAATGAATCCCGTTTTTTTACAGAATCTACGGTTAATCGCATATAGTATTGTTCATAATAAGCAGATGCTTGCTGTAAATATTTAATGGTGTCATTGACCCCTCTGTAGTATTGCATCATTTTTAAGCTCCAATTTTTTTGACCTTCAACAGTATTGCTTGACCAAGTATTTCGTGCAAAGTTTGCTGCCGCCGTTGCCCTAGAAATACTTTTATTTGCAATTGCACTATTTAAAGTATTGGCTATTGTGGCATTATTCATAGCAATTCTAACGGTCTGGGGTTCAGTTTTATATATGCTATCAGTCAGATGTTTATCTAGGCTGGCCAATTTATAAGCAATGCCATCTGCAATCGGACCTGCTTTTAAAATAAATAAGACTTCTTCATAGTTAAAAAGATGCGATACATTTAATCCTTCTACATATTTCTCAATTAGATCAGCGTTATTTCTTATTCCCGCTTTTTCCCTTCTTAAAATGTAATCTTTCAAAAAACTTGTACTAGTATTGCCTGCAGCATAAATACTATCAAAATCAACCAGTGACATTTCATTTGTCGAAGAAATTGCTTTATTAGCTATATCCAGTAATGGTTTAGGCATTGACAGAAAGGCTATATCGGTAAATAGAAATCCTCCTTTTGAATCTAAGAATATAAAAGAAGGAAATCGATAAATTTTATATTCTTTAATAATTTTTTCAGAAGCGGCAGTATCAGATTTGTCAACTTTGTAATTAATAAAGCTATTATTATATAACTCAATGACACTTTTATCTTTAAGCCCATTCAAGTAATTTGGATAATTTCCTGGGAGCTGAGTAGTGATTAATATTGCAAGAGGTTTTTTTTGTTTAAGTGCCAGGCTTTTGGCTTTCTCGAATGATGTTTCGTACTTAATGTTCTGAGCCTGTATGCTGCCTAAACAACAAATTGAAATTAGTAAAATACTTATTGGTAGTTTCATATAGCAGAATTTGAGTAAATATAGAGTTTTCTTGATTTAGTTAGATATTAATTTATAGAGGTTTTAATAATCCTGTAATGGCGAATAGCCATAAACCACTTTTTTGAATTTTTAACGTCCCGCGGCTTCACGAAGTGGCGAACTTCGTAAACGATTATTTTCTGTTAAAGATAAATTTCTTGCGGAAAATAAACGTGAATTTACCGCAAATTTCGCCATTTTGTGAAACCGCTGTTGGCAGTAGTATTTTTATTTTTTAAAGTTCCAGTTAAATATTGGAAATTTTCTTTGTTCATTTATATTCCAAATTCCGATTTGTATTCCTTTTGTTTTTTGGCTTTTATTCCATAATCCAATTTGAACACCGTACATTTCTTTTGCATAATTATATCCTCCAATTTGTAAACCACTCATTATAATTGCGGAATTTCCAATTGAAATTTGTAAACCATTACTATACAATGCTTCATTTAATAAAAACGAAACCTGAATTCCATTAGATTTGTTCATTGCGTTCCAAATTCCTGCAATTGCAATACCATTATTTAATATCCCGAATTGTGCTATACCGCCAATTGTTAATCCGTTATAATTTACTTTTCCAATTGTTCCAGTTGATATATTTATTCCATTAATTATTTCGTCAAATTTATAGTCTTTTCTAATAAACTTTCCACTTACACTATCAATTCTTGAAATTGGACTTCCGTTTCCGATCGGTGCAAGAAATCCTAATCCAGGAATTTCTAATCTAATACCATTTGTTTTAACAAATCTATTATTTTCATTTAGATTAGGATAAGCACCAATAGAAATACCATTTATAGTTGAGTTTTTTGTGTGAAATGTCCAAATCAAGTATCTTTTTTTCAGACTATATTCTTGACTAAATAAATTTACAGATAAGAATGTTAGAATTATTAATATTGTGATTCTCATTTACGTTTTTTTTTTGGGTAATATTACTGCTAGCTCATTTATAGGCGAAACAAACCTTCGTATATACACCTAAAAATGGGTAGATTGGCGAAGGTTTGTTTCGCTTTATCATTTATCAAATATATAAATAATTCTTTACAAATCATCAAAGGGACTTTTACATTAAAGCCAATCTTTTTAAAACAAAAAACTTCCCTTTTCAGAGAAGTTTTAGTTAATTATAGGAATCTTAAATTTAATTTAAACATCATCATAATCCACCACAATTTCTGCTGAGGTTGGACACGCTTGACAAGTAAGAATCAAGCCTTCTTCTATTTCGCTATCGCTAAGTATGGAGTTTTTCTTCATTTCGGCAGTTCCTGATTTTACTCGGGCAAGACAGCTGCTGCAAATTCCGCCTTGGCAAGAATAGGGAGCGTCAATGCCTTGTTTTAGGGCAGCTTCGAGGATGGTTTGTTTTTGCGACATTTCGAAAGTTGTTTCGTCGTCATCTACCGTAATGGAGATTTTGGTGTGCCCTTCGTGAGAACTGGCTTCAGTATTTTCGACAGCAGAACTGGAAAACAATTCAAATTTAATCGCGGAATCCGAGATGTTGTGTTCTTTCAAAACTTTGGAAACCGTGTTAATCATTTCTTCTGGGCCGCACAAATAGAATTTGTCGAATTCCAAGGCTGCATGTTTGTTGTTCAAGACAAAATTCACAACCGATTTATCGATTCTACCGAAAAGTGCTCCATCGGCTTTGGCTTGACTGTAGACAAAATGTACAAACAATCTTCCGGTATATTTCAGCTGCAAATCGTGTAATTCCTGATGGAAAATAGTTTCTTCAGGTGATTTATTTCCGTAAACCAATACAAATGAACTTTGTGGTTCACTTTTCAAAACCGATTTCAAAATAGAAATGGCTGGTGTGATTCCGCTTCCGGCTACAAAAGCCACATAATTTTTTTGATTATGACTTTCGGTTTCCAAAGTGAATTTTCCTTCGGGTTTTCCCACTTCAAGAACATCGCCTACTTTTAGTTTGGTGTTCGCAAATTGGGAGAAATTCCCGTTTTTCACCGCTTTTACAGCAATTCTCAATTCACCACTACTAGGTGAAGAACAAATAGAGTACGCACGACGAATTTCTTTTCCGTCTAGCGTCAATCTCAAATTGACATATTGACCCGCAATAAAAGTATAATGCGATTTGAATTCTTCAGGAACATTAAAAAGGATGGAAACTGCCGCTGAAGTTTCTCGTTTTATTTCTTTTATGACAAGTTTTTTGAATAATGGCATTTGACTTTTTTTTGCAAAGATAGCAAACCCATAAAAAGTATTAAAGTAAATAGACTTAGAAGATTCGTTTTTATAGGTAGACCTTGTCTGTTTTTTTATCAAAACGGACTTAATGGGCTCAAAAAGGCTGGATTTTATCCTGTTTATTTCAATGCGCTATCTCTAAAGTTAGGTCAGACTATCCTAAAAGGCACTGTAAAGCCAATTTAAACCCTATTTACTTCATATTATTTGTAAAGTTACTATATACTATTTCTATATTGAATCTATTATTTTATAATTTTTTATAGAGTCAGTATAGAGTGAGTATAGAGCCAGTATAGACTCAATAGTAATAGGATAGGGTTATAACTAGACTTAAACTGGCAGTAAAGTACCAGGATTTGGGTAGTAAATTGTTGAAAAAGAAATTCCCAATAGGATTGTAAAACAGAATTGTAAGTTAGAAATGAAGTGAATTTTTTTGAAATTTAAATAGTCTTCCACGGTTTGTTTTTAACTATTTCCAATTTTGTTCATTCAGTATTAAACAAAATCATTGGCGAAATGAATATTCAACAATTGCCTTGACTGCTTTGGTTCGGACAGTCATTTTTTGTGTTTACTAATTAAAATCATTCCCCCTAAAAAGAATCCGAAGAACTCCCAAATACATATCCAGAATATATTTTCTAAAAACCCGTAACATTTCCCTACTTTTATCATCTAATTAGAAAATAATCCAATTACTATGATTCTAAAATTCCTTTATCTCGAATGGAAGTCTTTTATACGGTCGGCTTCGTTTGGAACTAATTTGGCACTGAAAATTATTTTGGGTTTTGTGGCTGTCTTGTATGCTTTTATATTTCTAATGGCGGGCATAGGTGCTTTTTACGGATTAAAACAAATGCATCTCGATCCGTTGCAGCAAGTCAATAAGTACTTGATTTACTATTTTTTAATTGATTTAGGCATTCGATTGTTGTTGCAAAAAATTCCTGTGATGAATATTCGCCCTTTGTTGGCCTTACCTTTTACAAGACCTACAATTGTTAACTTTTCGATAGGAAAGACGATGTTGTCTTTTTTCAATTTTCTACACGTTTTTTTCTTTTTGCCTTTTACTATTGTTTTACTGATTGAAGGCTATGATGTTTTGAGCGTGATTCTTTGGCATTTGGCTATGGTTGCCTTGGTGTACAGCAATAATTTCTTGAATATAATATTGACCAACAAAGACAATGTTTTTGCAGTTTTTACAGGACTTGTATTGGTTTTAGGAGGTTTTCAATATTATCACTTTTTCAATATAACCGACTATACTTCGGTGTTTTTTGATGGTTTGTTCCATACCAAATGGCTGTTTTTAGTTCCAGTTTTGGCTTTGCTGGGCTTGTATTATTACACGTTCAACTACCTGAAAAACAATTTATATCTCGATGCAGGACTTTCAACAAAACACGAAATCGCTACAACCGAGGATTTGACATGGCTGAATCAATTTGGCACTTTGGGAACGTTTCTTAAAAATGATATTAAACTCATTAAGCGAAATAAACGTTCGAGAACTACGGTAATAATGAGTATTTTGTTTTTGTTTTATGGTCTAATCTTTTTCAGAGAAAATTCACACCAACCCGAAGTGATGCGAATTTTTGCTGGAATTTTCGTTTCTGGAGGGTTTTTGTTCACTTTCGGACAATTTGTACCGAGTTGGGACAGTTCGTATTATCAACTGATGATGACGCAAAACATTTCCTATAAAGGTTATCTGAGTTCAAAATGGTGGCTTATTGTTATTGCTACATTCATTTCCACCATTTTGGCCTCATTTTATTTGTTTTATGGTTGGCAAATTTACTTAACGATTATTGTTGGCGCGATTTACAATATTGGCGTCAATTCGCATTTGGTTTTGCTTGGCGGTGCTTACACTAAAACACCAATAGATTTGCAATCTACCAAGGGCGCTTTTGGCGATAAAAAAGCGTTTAATACCAGTGCAATGCTGCTTTCCTTACCAAAATTATTGCTGCCTATTTTGCTTTATTGGGCAGGTTCTGCCATAATGAATCCTAATTTAGGACTCGTATTTGTTGCTATTGCAGGGGTTTTAGGTTTTGCCTTGAGAGATAAAGTTTTCACTATGATTGAAAAAATTTACAAAACTGAAAAATACAATACCATCCATTCATACAAACAAAAGGGTTAATTTTAAAATGTTAACTTCCAACTTCTAACTTCCAACTTTTTTAAAATGATACAAGCACAAAATCTTTCGAAATCATACAACGGAACCACCGTGTTAAATATAGACAGTTTAGAAATCCCCAAAGGACAAAGTTTTGGACTCGTGGGCAATAACGGCGCAGGAAAAACAACTTTTTTCAGTTTGTTATTGGATTTAATTCAGCCTTCGACCGGGAACATTATCAACAACGAAGTTCAGGTTAATACTAGTGAAAACTGGAAACCCTTTACATCTTCTTTTCTTGACGAAAGTTTCCTGATTGGTTATCTCACACCCGAAGAATATTTCTATTTCATTGGCGATTTGCGCGGTCAAAACAAAGCCGACGTCGATGCATTATTAGCAAAACACGAAGAATTTTTTAATGGTGAAATCCTGAAAAACAAGAAATATCTCCGCGATTTATCCAAAGGAAACCAAAAGAAAGTTGGTATTATTGCCACACTCATCGGTAATCCAGCAGTGGTAATTCTAGACGAACCTTTTGCCAATTTGGATCCAACAACAGTGAGCCGATTGAAAAAAATAATCAAAGAGCTTGCTGCAAATCCTGATGTAACCGTTCTAGTTTCGAGCCACGATTTGCAACATACCGTAGAAGTTTGCGATCGAATAGTTGCTTTAAATAAAGGCGAAGTGGTCAAAGATATTCAAACATCGGCCGAGACCTTGCAAGAATTAGAAACGTTTTTTGCGGTTTAAATTTCTATATTTCAAAAAGAAACGTATTTTTACCAGTCATTATACTAAAATGTACTTTTAAAAGTTAAATGATAAACTGTTTCCCATTGAAAACCAAGATATTTAAGCATTCATTTTTTATCCTCTTTATCCTTTTTTTGGTAGCTTGTTCTACTAAGAAAGATACTTTTCTTTCCAGAAATTCTCACGCACTCAGCGCGAGGGATAATATTTTGTTTAATGGGCAAAAATCATTAGATAAAGGTGTTATAGGTTTAAAAACCAGCAGTAAAGACAATTTTTGGAAGCGTTTGCCTATTGAAAGAATGCAAATAAAAGACGATAATTCACCAGAAGGAAGTTCTAAAAACCCTGATTTTGAAGCTGCCGAAGCCAAAGCGACTAAAGCCATTCAAAAACACTCCATGAATATTGACGGTCAAGAAAGAAATTACCAAATAGACGAAGCTTATCTTCTTTTAGGAAAAGCTAGGTATTATGATCAACGCTTTTTTCCTGCGCTTGAAGCGTTCAATTACATTTTATACAAATATCCTACTAGCAGCAACATCAGTCCAGCCAAAATTTGGAGAGAGAAAACCAATATGCGATTAGGAAACGATGCTCAGGTTTTAAAAAACATCACAAAGTTATTAAAGGAAAAAAAGCTCAAACCACAAGTTGTAGCCGATGCCAATGCCCTTTTAGCCGAATCATTTTTGAATCTTGAAGAGCGAGATAGCGCTATAGTAAAATTGAAAATTGCCGAGAAAAACACCAAAATTAATTCCGATAAAACGCGATATCGCTTTATTCTAGGGCAATTGTATCAAGAGTTGGGGGTTAGAGATACTGCTTTGATCTATTACCAGAAGGTCATCGACATGAACAGAAAAGCGGATAGAGAGTATGTAATTCAGGCTTACGCCAAAAGAGCCCAGTTATTCGATTTTCAAAATGGCGATGCTGATGCTTTCGTTGAAAGGTACAACAAGTTAATCGCAGACAGAGAAAATAGGCCATTCAAAGATATCCTATATTATGAAATGGGTGTTTTTTATGACAAATATAACGATCAGAAATTGGCCAAAGAATTTTACAATGCTTCTTTGAAATCGAAGTCACAAGACAAGTATTTGATTGCTTCGAATTACAGAAATCTTGGAAATATGTATTTCAAAAACACTGATTATTCTACAGCTGCCAAATATTATGATAGTACTTTAGTGAAATTAGAACTTAAAACTAGAGAACACATTCACATTACCAAAGTTCGAAAAGATTTAGACGAAGTTATCGGTTTGGAATTGATTGCAAAAACAAATGATAGCATCCTAAACGTTGTTGCAATGAGTGACGCAAATAGAGTTGCCTATTATGAAGATTATATTGTAAAATTAAAAAAATCCGATGAAGAAAAAAGACTTTTGGCCGAGAAACAAAAAGAAATTCAAAAAAACATAGACAGAAACAACCTTTCCTCAAATGATGATCCCGATCCTGCGACTGGGGCTCAACAAGGAGGAAGACCGCCACAACAAAAATCACTTGCTCCACCAACAATGGCGGGACTTTCGTCAAATAATGCATCCAATGTTTTTTATTTTTATAATCCGGCGACAGTGGCTTACGGCAAGATTGAATTTAAGAAAAAGTTCGGAAACAGAGCTGTGGGGGGCAATTGGAGAGTTCCAACCAAAACCGATGCGGGTAATGATGCTCTCGCTAATGCAGATACAGTCGAAGAAGAAAAAGAAGCTGCTGTTGTGGAAACACCTCAATATACTACAGCATTTTACATTGGAATGCTGCCTAATTCCCAAGCAGAAACCGACAGAATTGCCAAAGACAGAAACTTTGCATACTATCAATTGGGAGTGATTTATAAAGAAAAATTCAAGGAATACGACTTGGCGAGCGATAAATTAGAAAAATTATTGCAACAAAATCCAGAAGAAAAACTGGTTTTACCATCGTTGTACAATTTGTATAAAATATACCAAATTACCGATGCTGCCAAAGCGGAAGACATGAAAAACCGCATTTCGAGCCAGTATCCAGATTCGAGATATTCCCAAATTATCAATAACAAAAACCCAAGTACAGCGACAGAATCTGAAACTACTGAAGCAGAATATGGCAAATGGTATAAATTGTATCAGGAAGAACAATTTGCATTGGTTTTGGAGAAAATAGACGGGCTAATAATTCAATATTACGGAGATGAGATTGTCCCTAAATACGAATTGCTAAAAGCAAACATCATCGGAAAACTAAGAGGATTAGAGGAATATAAAAAGGCAATGCAATTCGTTACCGATAATTACCCATCTACCGAAGAAGGCAAAAACGCAAAAGAAATTTTGACGACTCAAATTCCGATATTAGAAAGAATGAATTTTACCACCAGCGACACTAAAAACTGGAAATTATTGTATAAAGTTGGTAAACCAGAAGACAAAAGCACAAAAGCTCTAGAAGAAAAAATCAAAAAA
The DNA here is from genome assembly GCA_963513695.1 of uncultured Flavobacterium sp. Lineage (GTDB taxonomy): Bacteria > Bacteroidota > Bacteroidia > Flavobacteriales > Flavobacteriaceae > Flavobacterium. The sequence continues at coordinate 127,192 of CAUPRL010000004.1, read as the reverse complement.
TTCATGAAGAGTGAAAATGTTAGAAACCTTTCGTACACCTTCGATATTTATACCGAAAAAGATAATTTTATTGCGATTCAAGGTATAAAATCAGAAGGGTATGCCAAGAATGTTGCTTCCATTCTGAAGGAGGACAAAAAATATATAGTCACAGAGCCTGGAATAGTGATTTCGAACGAAAATTATAAAGTAGTTCAAATCAAAAAAAATCTGGAGGCTTATTTAAACCCGCAAAAAACAGTGGCAGTTCCTGCTCAGCCCGCAGCGAAACAGCCCGTTGCGCCGCAGCCCGTAGCACCACAAATGGCAGTCGATATTAATAGTCCCGATGACGAAAGCCCGAAACAACCAGCACCAACACCAGCTGCAAGCAAAGCTGCTAAAACAAGACCTCCGGGCGGTACTCCAAAAACGGAAGGTAATGAGGTTCCCAAAACTAACAGTTCAACTCCAAAATAGATTATTATGTTTGAAAAAAACACTAAATCATATACCGAACTTCTAGGGAAAACCAATAGAATTGTTGAAGGAACCGTTATCAATGGAGATATTATTTCCAATGCCGACTTTCGGCTAGATGGAGATTTAAAAGGAAATTTTCAAACCAAGGGAAAAATAGTAATTGGTCCGGCAGGAAGTGTTACCGGCGACATAATTTGTAAAAATGCCGATATCGAAGGAAAATTTAAGGGCAAAATACAAGTTTTAGAAATTTTGAACGTAAAAAACAAAGCCAAAATCTATGGCGAAGTCATTTGCGGAAAGCTATCAGTAGAACCTGGTGCCGATTTTAGCGCATCGTGTATGATGAAAACCAACTTGAAAAATCCGATTGCAAATGACGGACAACCAAAACCAGAAGAAACAAACCAATAATAAATGGTTGGCTCTTATAAATATTCCGATTCAAATGGGAGCAATTATTTTTTTGTTTGCCTATTTAGGAAATTGGCTCGACGAGAAATACCCCAATACACATAATGTATTTGTCAAAATCCTTACATTGGTTGGAGTTGCCATTGCTTTTTACAACATCAACAGGCAATTGAAAGACATCAATAAATCTTCATAAACAGCCATGAATTTCAAAAAATACAAACCCCTAATTGAAGTAACCTTACTTTCGATTTTGGTTTATTTAGCACACAAATTGGTTTTTTTCTTAAACCAAAACCGTCCGAATCTTCAAGGTTTTCATTTTCCAATAGAGGTTGTATATGGGTTTTTCTTTGTTTGTTCGTTGCTTATTATTCTTATACTAATTAAGGTAAACGAAAAAAACATCGACAATGTGGGGTACACTTTTCTTTTGGTCACTTGTATCAAGATAGCTTTGTCTTATAGTGTTTTGTCGCCTATTTTGAATTCAGGAAATTCAAATGTAGGAATTGAAAAAATCAATTTTTTCATCATTTTTGCCCTATTTTTAACGATAGAAACCATTGTAACAGTCAGAATTCTAAATATTAAGCAATAAAAAGGCGATATGAAGATAAAATAGTCATTTTTTTTATTTAATGCTTTTGGCATATTAATTTAAAATGTACCTTTGCACCCAATTTCGGAAACTAAAAATAAAGTTAATTAACAGTTATGGTGATTTCAAACAAACCACTTCAATTTATAATAGCGATTTTAATAGCCTGTCTTCCAGTATTTGGTTTCTCAAATACTCCTTCTGAAGGCAAACCAGTTCACACTGAAACAACAACTGTTGCTCACGAAGCTGCACCTGAAACTGACGGAGAAACATCTGAAATTAAAGAGCAAATAAAAGAAGTAATTGCACATCACGTTTTGGATGGTCACGAATTCTCTCTTTTTGCAGACAAAGAAACTGGAGCACATTACGGTTTTCCATTGCCAATCATTCTTTGGGATAACGGAGTTCACATTTTTTCTTCTTCTGAATTTCACCACGGAGAATCTGTAGTGGAGTCTAAAGGGAATTATTATGTTTTACACCACAACGAAAAAATATACAAATCAGATGCAACTGGAAAAGTGCTTACTGAGGAAGTAAAAGAAATTAAAGACGGAAAAGAAGTTGTTACAGAAAAAGAACTTCATCCTATAGATTTATCCATTACTAAAGGAGTTTTGAGTATAATGGTTGTGGCTTTGTTAATGTTTTTATTGTTTACAAGCCTTGCCAAATCATACGCTAAAAACGGAGGAATTTCTTCGGGAGCTGGACGCTTTTTTGAACCAATCGTATTGTACATTCGTGACGAAATTGCGATTCCAAACATTGGCGAAAAACACTATAAAAGATATATGAGTTATTTATTGACCATCTTTTTCTTTGTATGGTTCTTGAATATCTTTGGTTTGACTCCTCTAGGAATCAACGTTACAGGAAATATCTCTATCACTTTTGGATTGGCAATAATCACTTTTATCATAACAACCCTTACGGCAAACAAAAATTATTGGGGACACATTTTCTGGATGCCTGGTGTACCAACTCCAATGAAAATAGTTTTGGCGCCTATCGAATTGTTGGGAGTTTTCATCAAACCTTTCGCATTGATGATTCGTTTGTATGCCAATATTTTTGCAGGTCACAAAGTATTAATGAGTTTGATTGGATTAATATTTATTTTTCAAAGTTGGTTGGGAAGTAGCTTGTCATTTATGTTGTCATTCGCTATTTCCATCATCGAAATTTTAGTTGCCTTATTGCAAGCCTATATCTTTACAATGTTATCAGCCTTGTATTTTGGATCGGCAGTTGAGGAGCATCATCACGAAGAAGCTCATCATTAAAAGTTGGAAATAAGAAATAAGAAGTTAGAAATTAATTCTAACCTCTAATTTTCTTACCTCTAACCTCAAATTGAATGTTTAATTTTTAATACATATTTTTATGGAAATTCCTAAAATCGTTGGAGCAGGATTAGTAGTTATTGGAGCAGGTATTGGTATTGGTAGAATCGGTGGTTCTGCAATGGACGCTATTGCTCGTCAACCAGAAGCTACTGGAAAAATTCAAACAGCTATGCTTATTGCAGCTGCGCTTATTGAAGGTATTGGATTTGCTGCGTTATTCGCTGTATAATGCTGAAAAAACAAAAAGCTGTAACGGTTGGTTGCAGCTTTTGTTTAAAAAAAAATTAAATTAAAAGATTACAATTTAAAGACATACTATGGAAAAGTTAATAAATGATTTTTCGTTTGGATTATTCATCTGGCAAACAATAATTTTTGTGGGATTGATTTTCTTATTGAAAAAATTTGCTTGGAAACCTATTTTGGATGCCGTTAACGAAAGAGAAGAAGGAATCAAAAATGCTTTACTTTCAGCTGACAATGCTAGAAAAGAAATGCAAAATCTTCAAGCAGACAACCAACGTATTTTGCAAGAAGCAAGATTAGAGCGCGATGCTATGTTGAAAGATGCTCGTGAAATCAAAGAAAAAATGGTTGCCGACGCTAAAAATGAAGCGCAAGTTCAAGGTCAAAAAATGATTGAGCAAGCTAAAGCGGCTATCGAAAGCGAAAAAAATACAGCTATGGCTGAATTGAAACTTCAAGTTTCGACTTTATCTATAGAAATTGCTGAAAAATTATTACAAGAAGAATTATCTAACAAAGCTACTCAAGTAAAATTGGTAGAAAAAATGTTAGGCGACGCTAAATTAAGCTAATATGTCAGGTACAAGAGCAGCAATTCGTTACGCAAAAGCCATTCTGGAAATCGCAGACTCCAAAAAAGCAGCTTCTCAAGTGAGTGCCGATATGGCATTGATTTCATCTACTATTAATACAAATGCAGAATTGAATACTTTTATTCAAAGCCCAACTATTAATGTAGAGCAAAAAGAAAGTGCACTTTTGGAAGTTTTTGCCAATGCCAATGCAGTAACAAAAAGTCTTTTTCGTTTGTTATTAGAAAACAAAAGATTTGAAATTCTGGATGCCATTGCATTAGAATACAATAAATTGTTCGATATAATGAATGGTGTTGAAGTTGCCAAAGTAACTACAGCCATCGCTATGGACGCGGCTTTAGAAGCTAAAGTTTCTGCTAAAATAGCCACATTTTCAGACAAGAAAATCACAATTGAAAATACAATAGATCCATCCATCATTGGAGGGTTTATTCTAAGAATAGGCGACAAACAATACAACGGTTCTGTTGCCAACAGATTACAAGTTTTAAAAAGAGAATTGAATAACTAGTTATTTATAAATAATTATGGCGGAAATAAAACCTGCTGAAATTTCAGCAATATTAAGAAAACAAGTAGAAGGATTCGAATCTGGAGCTACACTTGAAGAAGTTGGATCAGTACTAAATGTAGGAGATGGTATTGCTCGTGTTTATGGGCTATCTAACGTTCAATACGGTGAGCTTGTAGAATTTGACAATGGTCTTGAGGCTATTGTATTGAATCTTGAAGAAGACAATGTGGGTGTGGTACTTTTAGGACCATCTACAGGAATCAAAGAAGGTTCAACTGTAAAAAGAACACAACGAATTGCCTCTCTTAAAACAGGAGAAGGAATTGTAGGTCGTGTAGTAAACACTTTGGGTCAACCAATTGATGGTAAAGGACCAATTACAGGCGAATTGTTCGAAATGCCATTAGAAAGAAAAGCTCCTGGAGTTATCTTCCGTCAGCCAGTTACCGAACCATTACAAACCGGTATTAAAGCAGTAGATGCAATGATTCCAGTAGGTCGTGGACAACGTGAACTTGTTATTGGTGACCGTCAAACAGGTAAATCTACCGTTTGTTTGGATACTATTTTGAATCAAAAAGAATTTTACGATGCAGGAAAACCTGTATTTTGTATCTATGTTGCTATTGGGCAAAAAGCTTCAACAGTAGCAGGAATCGCAAAAATGTTAGAAGAAAGAGGTGCTATGGCTTACACAGTTATTGTAGCTGCAAATGCTTCTGACCCAGCTCCTATGCAAGTTTATGCTCCTATGGCAGGTGCTGCAATTGGAGAATATTTCAGAGATTCTGGTCGACCAGCTTTGATTATTTATGATGATTTATCAAAACAAGCTGTTGCTTACCGTGAGGTTTCTCTTTTGTTAAGAAGACCACCGGGACGTGAGGCTTATCCTGGAGACGTTTTCTACTTACACTCTCGTTTATTAGAAAGAGCTTGTAAAGTAATTGCTGATGATAGTATCGCTAAAGACATGAACGATTTACCAGATTCATTGAAAGGTATCGTAAAAGGGGGTGGTTCATTGACTGCTTTACCAATTATCGAAACTCAAGCTGGTGACGTTTCTGCTTATATCCCAACGAACGTAATTTCGATCACTGATGGTCAGATTTTCTTGGATGGAGATTTGTTTAACTCAGGGGTTCGTCCAGCGATCAACGTTGGTATTTCTGTATCACGTGTTGGAGGTAACGCTCAGATTAAATCAATGAAAAAAGTAGCAGGTACTTTAAAATTAGACCAAGCACAATTCCGTGAATTGGAAGCGTTTGCTAAATTTGGTTCTGATTTGGATGCTGTTACATTGAACGTAATTGAAAAAGGAAAAAGAAACGTAGAGATTTTGAAACAAAATCTAAACGACCCTTATACTGTTGAAAACCAAACTGCCATTATCTATGCAGGTTCTAAAAACTTGTTGCGTAATGTTCCTGTTGTTAAAGTAAAAGAATTTGAAAAAGATTACTTAGAATACTTGAACAACAAACACAGAGATACTCTTGATGCATTGAAAGCAGGAAAACTGACTGACGAAATCACAGATGTATTGGAAGCAGCAGCTAAAGAAATTTCAGCGAAATACAACTAAGTGGGAAGTGGGAAGTTAGAAGTGGGAAGTTGTCTTCCTTTTTCTAACTTCTAACCTCTAACTTCTAACCTCTAACTTTTATATGGCAAATTTAAAGGAAATCCGTAATAGAATTACTTCCATTTCATCGACGATGCAGATTACTGCTGCGATGAAAATGGTTTCTGCAGCAAAGCTTAAGAAGGCACAAGATGCCATTACTGCAATGCGCCCTTATGCCGAAAAATTAACGGAATTATTACAAAATCTTTCTGCTTCACTTGACGGTGATGTAGGGGGAGAATTTACCACACAACGTGAAGTAAAAAAAGTATTAATTGTTGCTATCACTTCAAACAGAGGATTGTGTGGTGCCTTTAATACCAATGTAATTAAAGAAGCAAAAAGTCGTTCGGAATATTATGCTGGCAAGCAAGTAGATGTTTTCGCCATTGGTAAAAAAGGAAATGATATTTTATCAAAAACCCTTACAGTTGTTGATAATCAAAGTCAGGTTTTCGATCATTTAACTTTCGAAAATGTTACTATAATTGCCGAAACATTGACTCAAAAATTTGTTTCGGGAGAGTATGACAAAATCGAATTGGTGTATAACCAGTTTAAAAATGCAGCGACCCAAATCGTTCAAGTAGAGCAATTTTTGCCATTGGCTCCAATAAAATCGGATATCCCAGCTTCAACGGGTGATTATATTTTTGAACCAGCCAAGGACGAAATTGTTTTGACATTGATTCCAAAAGCATTGAAAACACAATTATACAAAGGTATTCGTGATTCATTTGCATCAGAACACGGTGCACGTATGACCGCAATGCACAAAGCAACTGATAACGCAACCGAATTGCGAGATCAATTGAAATTAACCTACAACAAAGCGCGTCAAGCTGCTATTACCAATGAGATTTTAGAGATTGTTGGTGGAGCGGAAGCGTTGAAAGGATAAAGCCCCCTAACCCCCGAAGGGGGGAATTAGAATGGATATTAAAGTCTCGCAAATCGCGGGACTTTTTTTATGCTTTATTGACAGAAAAGTTTACATAAAATTTAACTTGGAGTGTAGTCAACAAATACTTATTGATTAGCTAATACTAAGTTAACATTACTGCTGTTTCAGGATAATTTGTTAATCTACCATTAACATTAAAAACCTTCATTGATAGTACTTTTGCCGTGAAATTCTAGCAATTTTTAATCAAAAATATTTCAATGAAATTATCAAATCTTATCGTATTTTTATTATTTGTAACCTCTGTCTTTTCTCAAAATAATATTGGAACTGACATAGCGGATGCTTCTTTAGCAGAAACAAAACCAACAACTACTATAGATGAAAAATCAATTATTACAGGAACTGTAATAGAGGAATCTACAGGAAAACCTCTACCAGGAGTTCTTGTGGTAATAAAAGGAACTAAACTAGCGACACTTACTGACGCCCAAGGAAAATTTTATTTCAGAAAAATGGAAGCTGGAAAATACGAATTAGAGTTTTCGTTTTTCTCGTTTTCAACCAAAATTGTTTCTGATGTTGAAGTGATTGACAAAGAAGCGACTGTATTGAATGTTTCTCTTGCGGAAATGAATGGTGTGCTGGATGAAGTTGTTGTCAAAACAGTTAAAGCAAAAGCCGAATCGGTACAATCGCTTTTGACGATGCAAAAAAACAGTATCAGAGTTTCTGACGGGATTTCAGCAGAAAGTATCAAAAGAACTCCAGATAGAACAACCTCCGATGTTTTGAGAAGAATTAGCGGTACAAGTATTCAAGACAATAAATTTGTAATTGTACGTGGATTAAATGACCGTTATAATACTACCTATTTAAACGGTTCACCGCTACCAAGCACGGAACCAGACAAAAAAGCTTTTTCATTTGATATCTTTCCGGCTAACATGCTCGATAATTTAGTGATCAACAAAACGGCTTCGCCAGATTTACCAGGAGAATTTGCAGGAGGTATCATTGAAATAAACACGAAATCAACTCCTGAAAAAGATTTTCAATCCATTACAGTAGGAGCGGGATACAATACGATTACGACCAACAAAACTAAATTTGAAGCCAACGATGTAAAAACAGCCTTGCCATCTTACTTTCCAAATTCAGCCGACTTTATCGCATTACAAAGCTTGAAGACGGAATCAAGTATTCAACAGATAGCGACATTGGCAAAGAATTATCAAACCGATTGGAGTGTAGATGAAGGGAAATTCGATCCTAATACCAATTTTCAGTTCACTTTAGGGCGTTATTTCAAATTTAATGACACACAAAGTTTAGGCTTATTGGCTTCTGCGACCAACAATGTTACTAATGTTTTTGGAGTTGGAACTCTAAAAGAATATGAAACACCAGGTGTACAAAATAAAGATTTCCACAATGATAATTATAGGAAGCAAAAATTGTCTGGCGCTATTGTGAATCTTTCTTTAAAATTAAATACTAATAACAGGTTTAGTTTCAAAAATTTATATAGCATAACTTCTGAAAGTAGATATACCGATAGATTAGGAACAAAAAACGTGCAAGATGTAGAACCTACAATGTCCAGTTCTACTAACAGATTATTTACCCAAAATAAAATTTATACAGGACAACTTATCGGAGAACATTTCTTGCCTGAAAGTAAGATCAAATTGGGATGGGTGGGTTCTTACAGTAATGTTCAAAGAGAAGTACCTTCAGAAAGAAGAAATACATATGAGTACATTCAATATTCAGACGGAACACAGTCTGTGCCTACAGCAAATTTTGTGATAAACGCGGTAGGTCTCGATTATCCAGGGTCTATTTTTACTTCAAACAACAGCGAAAACATATTTAGCTCCAAGATAGACATCAGTAAAAAATTGGAATTTTCGGAGAACTTTTCTGCCGATATAAAAATAGGTGGAATTACACAATCTCGAAACAGAAAATTTCAAGCTAGACAATTGGGGTACATTCCATTTAACGGAAGGGTAAATGGCATCAATTGGGGACAAAACACTTTTTCGAGTACAATACCAACCTTGCCAAATGAAACTATATTCAATTCTGCAAATATGGGAATATTGTCAACTTCGCCTCGAGTTAGTGGTCTGACTCTTTTTGAAGGCACCAAAGGGAGTGATTATTATGATGCAGAATCTAATTTAGATGCTGGTTATTTGATGATTGACAACGTGTTTAATAAATGGAGAATCATTTGGGGAGCTCGTATTGAAAATTATTCACAGCAACTGAATTCTAAATCTGAGGTGAATGCGCCTGTTGTAGTAGATGACACACAATTAGATATATTGCCTTCTTTCAACCTAATTTATAGTCTAGACAAAAAGCAAAATTTGAGATTGAGTGGCTCTAAAACATTGAATAGACCCGAATTTAGAGAATTAGCGCCCTTTTTGTTCTACGATTTCGACACTAGATTTAATACCTCTGGAAATCCAGACTTAAAAATTACAGATATTTATAATGTTGATTTACGTTATGAGTATTTCTTAGGAAAAGGGCAAATGTTATCGGTATCTACTTTTTATAAAAATTTTAAAAACCCAATCGAATTACAAGCTTTAGCCAACAACTCCAATATATATCAAAATGCTTCTGCAGGAACCAATTATGGAATTGAATTAGAGTTTAGACTTTTAGTAAGTACTTTATTTGGAGCGAAGGAAAATAAATTTTTAGATGATTTGACTATTTTCTCCAATTTGGCAGTAATCCGTTCAGAAGTGGATATATCAAACCTTACCCCCACAGCAGTTAAAACGCCATTGCAAGGGCAATCACCTTATGTGTTTAATGCCGGATTACAATATATAAATAAAGAATTGGGATGGTCATTTGCTGCCAATACAAATAGAGTGGGAGACAGAATTACGATTCACGGAAACCAAACTACTGGAAACACCGCACCTGCATTTTGGGAAAAATCAAGAACATTTTTAGATTTTCAAATAGCAAAAAACCTTTTGAAAAACAAAATTGAATTAAAATTAAACGTTCGAAATGCATTAGCAGAAGATTTAGTTTTTTACCAAAACAATGACTTGCCTGGAGCCAAAGAAATTAAAGGATTTGGAGCCTTTGCAAACAAAGTATTCACAGGTGATTCTCAAAATAAGAATGGATTCGATGCTAAAGTGGATGATGAAGTGAGTAGAAATACATTTGGACGAGTTTTTTCTTTTTCAATGACTTATAATTTCTAGAGACCTATAAAAAATAGTACTTAAGAGCTTGTTTTTGAAACAGGCTCTTAATGTTTAGGAAACATAATGATATTGTTATTGTAACTCTTAGTTTACATAGTGTTTACATTTCAATCCTAATATTGCTAAAAAATTTAAACACACACACAAAATGAAAAAAATTTACTTTTTATCCCTGTTATTACTAGTAACTTTTACTGGTTTTGCTCAATTTACTACTACAACCTATAGAGGGGCTTTTGCGCCAGCTCCAACAGCAATGTGGACCGACACTTGGACCGAATTTGACCCTCAAAACAAAGCGTATCCAACACCAACAGTAACTGTTTCTGCTAATATAACAACAAATACTACTTGGACAGCCGGTAATACCTATGCATTAGGAGGACAAATTTATGTTAAAAATGATGCTACACTAACTATTGAACCTGGGGTTGTTATTGCGAGTATTACTCCTGGAGCAGGCTTGTTTATCACCAAAGGAGCTAAACTTGTAGCTGAAGGAACAGTAAGCAGTCCAATTGTATTTACCTCGGGAAATTCAGCAGGAAATAGAAATAGAGGTGATTGGGGAGGAGTTATTTTATTAGGCAAAGGGTCGTATAACATCAATGGTGGTAAAAATAATATCGAAGGAATTGCTCCTACTTTAGACACCGAATTTGGTGGCGGTGCAACTCCGGATGATAATGACAACTCTGGATCTTTGAAATACGTTAGAATTGAATATGCAGGGTTCACCTATGGTGCTGCAGGGAGTAATACAGAGATTAATGGATTAACAATGGGAGCAGTAGGAAAAGGTACAAAAATTGATTATGTGCAGGTTTCCTATGCTAATGATGATTCTTTCGAATGGTTTGGTGGTGCTGTAGATTGTTCTCACCTTGTTGCTTTCAATGGTCTTGATGATGATTTTGATACTGATAATGGTTTTAGTGGTAAAGTACAATTCTGTCTGGCTATCAAGGAGCCTTCAGCGGCGGATTCTTCAGATTCAAATTGTTTTGAAACGGATAACAATTCAACAAGTGCGGCTGGAACAAGTTTCACAAGTGGGATATTTTCAAACTGTACTTTGGTTGGACCTACCTACAGAACTACTTTGCCAAACGGAGGTACTTTAAACGTTAGACATAGACGTGGAGCTCACTTAAGAAGAAACACACAACTTCAAATTTGGAATTCAGTTTTTATGGATTTTCTTGATGGTGTAGTATTAGATGGAGCAACCACACAAACAAATGCTACGAACAATACCCTAAAATTCAAGAATAACATTATCGCTGGTACTGTTTCAACAAAAGTGGTTGTAGCAGCCTCTCCAACTACTTATGATGTAGCTACTTGGTTTTCTTCAAGCAATAATACAAGCCAAGCATCAAGTGCTGGATTGTTAACTTTACCATACAATACTGCAGACGGAAGCATTTACACAGGATTAGATTATAGACCAGCGGCAAGCTCTCCTGCTTTGACAGGTGCTGATTTTACTACCCTTAGTAATGATAAATTTGCTGCAAATGCTGAATTTTCTTTGAAAGTATATCCTAACCCGTCTTCAGACAGCTTCAAATTCGATTATATTTCTTCTTCTAACGAAAAAGTAAAAGTAACAGCATATGACATTACTGGAAAAACAGTGAAATCTATTGATGTTGATTACTCAGAAATTAATGAACAAACGATAGGAAATGATTTTACTCCAGGAGTATATGTTATCGCTTTGAAACAAGGAGATATCAACAAAACAGTTAGAGTGATCAAAAAATAAGTATCAGCTCAAATAAGTTTCAAGAGTCCCGCAATTTGCGGGACTTTTTTTGTTTAAATTTATCCCCTAATTGCAATACCAAAATAATTTTGAAAACTGTAGAACTCACCACTATCGAAGAAATGTTCGAACAAATTGAAATAATCAGCTATTTGTACCCCAATATTTCGGAAGAAAAATACAAAACATACCTTGAAGCAATGGTGCTGCACAATTATACACAGGTTGCCGTTTTTGATGAAGAAGAGTGCGTTGGACTTACTGGTTTGTGGTATGGAATCAAACTTTGGTCAGGAAAGTATTTGGAAATCGACAATTTTATTGTGCATCCCAATCATCGTTCGAAAGGAATTGGAAAACTACTCACTGATTATGTGAATCAAAAAGCAATTGATTTAGACTGCACGATGATTGTTCTTGACGCTTACACCCAAAATTTTACAGCCCATCGATTTTACTATAATCAAGGGTACAATCCCAGAGGCTTCCATTTCATTAAAACTTTAAATGAAGACGGATTGACCTAAAGCAACCGTTTAAAAACTATTTGGATTGCATTAATAAATTCAGTTTTAAACCAAAGAAATGGTTATTTTTGTCTTATAAATAAAAAAAAGAAACCCTTGGGATTGTATAAAAATCTTTTCAAACAAACTGCCATATACGGACTCGCAACAGTTTTGCCGAGAATGTTGAGTTTTTTATTGGTACGTTTATACACCGGGATATTACCCACAGCCGATTATGGTGAAGTTTCTATTCTGCTTTCATGGATGGTATTCTTTAATGTGATTTTGTCTTACGGAATGGAAACCGCTTTTTTCCGTTTTTTTAATTCCGAAAAAGACAAGAAAAATGTTATTGCCACATCGACTATTTCAATATTTTGGTCTACTATTATCTTCCTTTTTGGAGCCTTAATTTTTCGAAATTCATTAGCCGCTTACGCCAATGTCGATGTACAATATATCACGTATTCTATTTGGATTTTAGCACTTGATGCGTTGGTAATTATACCGTTTTCTAAACTGCGGGCCAATCAACGACCTATGAGGTACGCAATTATTAAAATAGGAAATGTGATGGTCAATTTGATTCTCAACATTTTCTTTTTAGTCTATTTACCTCAATTAGCTGAAGATAATCCACATTCGTTTATGGATAATCTATATGTTGAGAACTCTGAAATAGCCTATATTTTTATTGCCAATCTTTTGGCTAGTCTACTGACCTTGGTAGTGCTTTCGCCAAATTATCTCCATCTAGATCGAAAATTCGATACAATTCTCTGGAAAAAAATGATGAAATACGGCTTGCCCATTCTTGTGGCAGGAATTGCCTTTGCAGTCAACGAACATTTAGATAAAATACTTTTAGGCTGGTGGCTTCCAGAAAACATAGCAAAATCCGAAGTAGGCGCATATTCTGCTTGTTATAAACTCGGATTGTTTATGGTGTTGTTTGCTACAGCTTTCCGATTGGGAATTGAGCCTTTCTTTTTTAGTCATTCTAGTAGCGAAAAAGCGCCAGAAACCTATGCTGTCATTACCAAATATTTTGTGATAATGGGATCCCTAATACTTTTAGGAGTTATCGTTTTTGCAGATGTATTGAAGTTTCTTTTGCTGGATGACAAATCCTATTGGGAAGCGATGAAAGTTGTACCGCTAATTATCCTGGCTAATTTTTGCTTAGGGATTTACAACAATCTTTCGGTTTGGTACAAACTCACTGATAAAACTCAAATTGGCGCTTATATTTCGATTGTAGGAGCGATATTAACCTTGATGTTAAATTATCTTTTAATACCAAAATACAGCTATTACGGCTCGGCAATTGCCACTATTGCAGCTTACGGAAGTATGATGGTTATTTCATATGTACTTGGAAACAAATATTATCCCATTCCCTATGATATGGAGAAAATAGGGGGTTATTTAGGCTTATCCATTTTATTTTCAATCATTTCTTTCTACGGATTTAGAGAAAATTATTTCGTTGGAATTCCTTTATTAATCGGATTTATGTATTTTGTTTATCACAACGAGAGAGATACTATATTAGGCATTATAAAAAGAAAAAAATAGGTACGGACAAGTCGGGTTTTGTCCCTTCAAAACAAATAAAATGAAAATCAACATCATCAACAAATCGCAACACGACTTGCCCAACTATGAAACCATAGCTTCGGCAGGGATGGATTTGCGAGCGAATTTATCAGAATCCATAACCTTAAAACCTTTGGAAAGAACCATCGTTAAAACTGGCCTTTTCATCGAATTGCCTATAGGTTTCGAAGCACAAGTACGACCAAGAAGCGGCTTAGCAGCCAAAAAAGGAATAACAGTACTGAATTCACCAGGAACTGTCGATGCCGATTATCGAGGAGAAATTGGCGTGATTTTGGTCAATTTATCCAATGAAGTTTTCGTTGTCGAAAATGGCGAACGCATTGCCCAACTCATCATTGCCAAACACGAAAGAGCAGAATGGATTGAAGTTCAAGAATTGTCTGAAACGTCAAGAGGACAAGGTGGATTTGGAAGTACGGGGGTGAAGTAAAAGCCCCCTAACCCCCGAAGGGGGAATGAAAGGAAAACAATATAAAACACATAACTAAAACCCTACTTACCCCTAGTAGTAGTTCCCCCTTCGGGGGTTAGGGGGCTGATATGAAAATAATAGTACCAATGGCTGGACGAGGTTCCAGATTAAGACCACACACATTAACCATTCCTAAACCTTTAATTCCAATTGCTGGAAAACCAATCGTACACCGTTTGGTCGAAGATATTGCAGGAGTTTTGAATCAGGATATTGAAGAAATTGCCTTTATCATTCACGAAAGTTTTGGCAAAAAAGTAGAAGAAGACTTAATCGCTATTGCCGAAAAATTGGGTTCAAAAGGAACCATTTATTACCAAAACGAAGCGCTTGGAACCGGTCACGCCATTATGTGTGCCAAAGAGTCGCTGAGTGGACCAGCAGTCATAGCTTATGCCGATACTTTGATTCGTGCCGATTTTGATTTAGACCAAAATGCCGATAGCGTAATTTGGGTAAAAAAAGTAGATCAACCGGAAGCTTTTGGAGTGGTCAATTTGAACGGAGCCAATCAAATTATTGAATTGGTTGAAAAACCAAAGGAATTTGTTTCGGACCTTGCCGTTATCGGGATTTACTATTTTAAAGATGTCGCCGTTCTAAAAAATGAATTGCAATTTGTTTTGGACAACAACATCATCAACGGTGGAGAATATCAAATTAATGACGGAATCAAGCAAATGATGGCAAAAGGTATGATTTTTGTACCTGGGGAAGTCGCTGAGTGGATGGATTGCGGAAACAAAGATGTAACCGTTGAAACCAATTCCAGAATGTTAGGATTTTTGCACAACGACGGAGAGCATTTGATAGATTATGATGTAAAATTGGAGAATTCAACCATCATTCCTCCTTGTTATATTGGCAAAGATGTGATTTTAATTAATGCAACGATTGGTCCAAATGTATCTTTAGGAAATGGATGTCACGTTGTTGATAGTTCGATAAAAAACAGTTTGGTGCAAACGCATTCGCATATCAAAAACGCCAATTTAGACAATGCGATGATAGGAAGTCACGTTAGTTTTGACGGTAATTTCACTAGTATTAGTATTGGCGATTATTCGGTGTTGGAATAATAAAGCATTTGTATGTAAAAAAAGATATGCTGATATCACCACCCACTTATGGCTAAAAAAAAACAAGAAATAAAAAAAATGCCAATTTGGATTCTAATCGGTATTATACTATCAATTTTTGTTGGGATTTTTACCTCAATTATTGGGATTAATAATTTTAAAAATTATTTTCATCCTTATTTGTTTGGATTTGTTTTTGGTGCTATAGGGTTAATTTTAGGGATAATGGTAGCTTTAAAACTTAAACCCGTTGTTGCTGTTAATCAAAAACTAAAAAATAATTATTATCTTTTTATTATGTATATATCAATTTGTTTTTTTGGTGTTTCTCTAATGGTGGGTTCATTGATTAATCGCGAATTTTCAAACGTTGAGAATTGTGACAATTTTATAGTATTTAGTAAATATAGACAAGAGTATCAACGTGGTAGTCCAGAAATTAATTCCTTAGTAGTTAGTATTAATGGAGAATCCCATAGAATAGTTTGTAGTTACGATTATTGGTGCAGAATAGCTATTGGACAAAGTATAGATTTGTGTCTCTATAAGAGTAAATTTGGATTTGATTATGTTGAAATAACTAATGATAAATAGTTAAAATTCAAGCCTGTATGTAGTTTTCGAACGATTTAGATCTTATAAGAAATAAAATGAAAAAAACGGTTTCCTTCTTTTTATTCTTGGTTTTGCTTTGCAATTCAGCTTCGCTATTGGCGCAAATCGAACCAGAATCTATTGTGCCTGAAACCGACAAATTTCAAGATTATTTTTATGAATCCTTGAAGCAAAAAGGAATCGAAAATTATGATTTAGCCATAGTGGAGTTAGAACGATGTTTGAAATTAAAACCCAATGACGCCATAGTTTATTCTGAATTGGGAAAGAATTATTTGGGACAAAAAGACTATGAGCGTGCTTATAATTCTTTCGAAAAAGCGGCACAAATTGAACCCAAAAACAAATGGTTTTGGGCGGGAATGTATGAGGTAAACTATCAAACCAAGAATTACAATCAAGCCATTGTCAATATTAACAAATTGATAGAATTTGACGAGGCGTATAAGGAAGATTTGGTTTCGCTTTATATGTATACGCAACAATTTGACAAAGCCCTTGCACTTATCAATGAGTTGAATGAGAAAGTTGGAAAATCGAATATGCGGGAATTATATAAAACCCAAATTTTGTCGCGGGGGAAATATCAAAACTCCGAAATAGAGAATTTGTTAAGTCAAATAGATAAAAACCCAAAGGTAGAGTCTAATTATGTGGCATTAATTAAATTGTATTTCCAGAATAATGAAAGCGAAAAAGCTGTCCAAATCATCAAAAAACTTGAAATTGAAATTCCAGGCTCTGAGTGGGCACAAGTAGGTCTTTTTAAATATTATTTAAACAAAAATGAAGCTCAGAAAGCTGTAAATTCGATGAATGTGGTTTTGGCAAGCTCTCAGATAGATTCTAAAATTAGGTATCGCGTGCTGAAAGAATTTTTGATTTTTGTCAATACTAACCCAAAATTTGAACCAGAATTAGAGAAAGCAATACCTTATTTTGACAATGACCCAGATGTAGATGTGGCCAAAGAAATTGGGAAATATTATCACAATAAAAAGCAATGGGACAAAGCTATTTTATATTATGAAAAGACATTAAAAAACAGTGCTGGAGAAGAGGTGGAAACCAATTTGCTCTTGCTTCAGGCTTATGTCGAAACAAAACAATATGGAATAGTAGCAAAAAAAGCAGCCAATTTGATAGAGATTTATCCAAGTCAACCACAATTTTATTATTTCTCTGGTGTGGCCAATAATCAATTGAAACAATACAAAAACGCAATTACAATGTTAGAAATGGGATTGGATTATGTAGTGAGCGACTTGGTTTTAGAAGCCAATTTTAATCTTCAATTGGGAGAAGCCTACAACGGTTTGGGTGATTTCAAGAAAAAAGAAATGTATTTTGCAAAAGCCAATCAATTAATAAAAAGTAAAAAATAAGAGATAGAATGAAGAGAATTTTCAAAAATGTAAAACTCCTTTTTTTGATAAGCTTCGTCAGCTCAATGGCAATTGTATCCTGTAAATCGAAAACAGCTGTACTTGATGTATCAAAAAACGAAAATAAAAAAGGCATAAATAGAACTATAGAAAACTATTACAACAATAAAAATGAATTTTCGACATTATATATAAAGGCGAGCGCTAAATATGCTACCGAAAAACAAAGCCAGAATGTAACCGCTGAAATTAAGATAAAAAAAGACGAACACATTTTGATAAGCATTCGGTTTTTGGGAATTACAATGGCAAAAGCATCTATTACGCCCACCAAAGTTAGTTATTACGAAAAAGTGAATGGAACTTATTACGAAGGCGATTTCAGCGCATTAAGTCAGATGTTAGGAACCGATTTAGATTATAGTAAAGTTCAAAATATGATTTTGGGCAGAGCCATAGATAATTTGAAAGAAGGAAAATATACGGAATCGCTTGTCGATCAGGTATATCGCTTGGATGAGATTTCTGACGGCAACACCAAGAAATCGTACTATATTGATGCTAATAATTACTTGATGAATAAACAGGAAATTACACAAACCAAAGAAGAAAGAATGATTCAGGTGGTGTATTCCAATAAAAAAGAGTTTAAGGAAATGTCCTTACCTTTGGCCATCAACATTGACTCCTATCAAAAGAAGGGGAAAGCCGAAATAAACTTAGCATACAACACCGTAAACTTTAATGAAGAACTTTCTTTTCCTTATAATGTTCCAGATGATTACAAAAGAATTATAATTAAGTAAATTTGCACAAACGTTTTATACTATGCCAAAATTTCTCCTAAGCCTAATTTTACTATGTATGACTTCATCGCTGTGGAGTCAAGAATCGCAACAAGAAAAATTAGAACAACGAAAAGCTCAAATTCAACAAGAAATCAGAGACAATGAAAGGCTGTTGCAATCTGTAAAGAAAAAAGAAAAATCAGCGGTAAGCGTTGTTATTGTTCAAGCCAATAAAATAAAGCTGAAAGAAAAACTCATCAACACAACGGAAAGGCAGGCTAAATTGTTGAGCAATGATATTTATATAAATCAATTGCAAATCAACAAATTAAATAGAGAACTTGCAGACTTGAAAGACGATTATGCTAAGATGATTGTAAAATCATACAAAAGCCGTTCCGAACAAAGTAGAGCTATGTTTATTCTGTCGTCGAGCAGTTTTTTGCAGGCCTATAAAAGAGCGCAGTATATGAAGCAATATACTAGTTATAGAAAAATGCAGGGCGATGAAATAAAATCAAAATCAGACCAACTTGCAGTTCACAATGAAAAATTAGGGGTTCAGAAATCGGCCAAACAAAAGCTAATTGAAGAAAACGAAAAAGAAAGATTATCGTTGCTAAAAGCCAAGCAAGAACAACAAAAGCTAGTCAATTCAATTAAAAAAGATAAAAATAAAATTGCTGGCGAAATCAAGAAAAGACAAGCCGAAGCCAGAGCTATTGACAGACAAATTGACCGTATAGTAAGAGAGGCAATTGCCGAAGCCAATAGAAAAGCCGCCTTAGAAAAAGCTATGGCAAAAGCCAAAGCTGAAGCAAAAAGTGGTGATTCCAACGAAGATATTAAAACACGTGCGAAAGCTATTGTTTCGTCTAATCCTGCAGCGGTATCTTCGAAAATAATATTAACAGCGGAGTCCAAAATACTTGCCGATAATTTCAAAGCCAACAGAGGAAAGCTTCCATGGCCAGTAGAGAAAGGATTTGTTTCATTGCCTTATGGCGACCAGCCTCACCCACAATTTTCATCTTTAAGGGTACATAATAGTGGTGTAGAAATCACCACCGACCAAGGAGCGACAGCCAGAGCGGTTTTTGCTGGTGAAGTGACTAGCGTAATGGTGTTATCTCCTGTAAATAAAGCCGTTATGATTCAACATGGGGACTACTTTACCGTTTACCAAAACTTAAGTGCTGTCTTTGTAAACAAAGGAGATAAAGTAAGTATCAAACAAGCAATTGGAAAAGTGAGAACCAATGGAGAAACTGGAAGAACAGTTCTTAAATTCACCATTTCACAAAACACAACCTATAATAATCCAGCGACTTGGTTGTTTAATATGTAGTAAATTAGCCTTAGCTAAATAAAAACACCCTTGATTATCAAATTAATCAAGGGTGTTTTTTTATGGTAAGATTTTATTTTTATTAAAAGTAGTTTCCATGTTTTTAAGCATTGTCGAAGTAGACCAATTCCCCGAAACAATCATTCTTCTAATCGTAAATAGGGGTTTAGTCGAATCTCTTTTGGTTGCTAATGAAAAGGCAAGGTTATAGTTGCTTTTTTCTAATTCACCAATAGCCTCTTTGTTCCATATTCCATCAGGATAGGCAAAATAGTCAACCGTTTTGCCAATAATAGACTCAACTCTCTTTTTAGGTTTTGAAAGCTGAATATTCCAATCATCGCCCGTATATTTAGTAACCATATGATGATCCCAAGAATGGGTTCCAATAGAATGCCCGCTTTCATATAAATTTTTTATTTGTTCTTCGGTCATATATTTCGGTCGGTTTATAGAAATAGTCATAATAAAAAAGGCGCCTTTGAAGCCATATTTATTCATTTCAGCAGCACCAATACTATATTGCTCTTCACGAGTATCATCAAAAGTAATCATTACAGGTTTTGATGGCAGTTTAGCATTGTATAGCAAATACTCTTTAAGTTGGTCTGGTAAAATGGTGTGAAATCCATTATCTGACAAAGCCTTCATTTGCTCAGCAAAAGCGGATGGCGTAACCGAGTATACTCTCATATTAGGACCGTCGCTTGACTCAAAATTTCGAATGCGATGGTAACATAAGATGGGCACTTCAGGTTTAGAAAGAATTTGTTCTAAACGGTTGATTTCCTTTTTTGGAACTTCTTTTTTGACCTTATTTTGTTCCAAAATCACCTCTTTTTTAGATGCTTCTGGTTTAGATTGGCATCCAACCAAAAAAAGTAGGACGATCACAATTGGGAAAAGAAAGCATTTCATATTTCAAGATGATTTGTTATTGGTATTGAATGTAAATAGGTTTAGGAGTAAATTTTAACAATTCCTCAGGAGTGTACATTTCCCAATCGTTTTTATTGTCGTTTTTATAAAATAATTTAAATCCGGTAAATTGAACGGGTTCTCTATAAATATACCTAAGATAAGTGGAGCGTTTTAGCACTTTGCTACCAAAACCATCCATATCCATAACAATTTGAACTTCTGGTACTTTTTTAATTTTTTCGAAATTACGTATCATTCCTTGGGTGAAACGGTGCACAACTAAAACTTTAGGAGGCAAGTTGTTTTCGCGTACAATTTTCACCAAAATATCAATTGCAGCATTAACATCATCGGCATTGAATGTGCCTATTTTCGAACCAGGAATTTCTCCGTTTTTCATTGAAAACTCAGGGTCAATACCCAAATGAACGTTGGGTAATTTAAGATAAGGTTCTAATGTTGCCACTTCGTTTTTTACAGAACTATGACCCACCTGAACATCTAAAAACACCAAGGCGTCAATTGGTTTTGCCCAATTTAAAATGGTGTCTATTTGTTTGAATGGCATTCTCATTCTATGCATTTTTTCTTTACCGGGAGCTCCTTGTGCTGTTATTGCAATGTAATGAAGAGCAGGAATTGCTTTTACAGTTGAGTCGGCAGCTTGCCAACGAGCTACTTCTGATAGGAGTTTTTTGAGCATTTCCTTTTTAGGCAATTCGCCTAAAATCCCCATTCTTTTTGAGTATAAATTGCCGTAATAAGCAATAATTCTATTGTAGGGCAAGATCGCTCCTGGAAGTGGCCGAGGTGCTTTTGCAGGCCATCTTCCAGTTGTGTCATTATTGGCCACGGCCAACATTCTTTTGTCATAGTCTGCTGTGTCAATAGGTTTAACACTATTTTTTGATATTGTATCAGTGGCCACCTCACTTTTATTCGTTTTATTTGTTAAGAGGCCTTGCTCTTTATTTTTATTGCAGCTATAAGCAAATAATAAAGTTGTAATAATAAGAAGGAATGAGAATACTAAATTGTTGTGGGGTTTCATAAAGTATATTTAAAAGAGGTTGATTATTTTACTATAGGGTTATAGCAAATTAAAGAATTTTTTTTTAATTTGTAGCTTAAAATACAATACATATCATTATGCAAAGAACATTTTTCAAATTAACCCTTATTTGCATTATTGCATTTACTGTTTTCTCATTTAGAGATTTGACAATAACTAGCGATGAGAACCTAAGAAAGGATTTAGTTGCTTATGCAAAAACGCTTATAGGAACTCCTTATATTTATTCTTCTGCAGATCCTAATAAAGGATTTGATTGTTCTGGGTTTGTGTATTATGTTTTTAAAAAATATAATATCACAGTGCCCAGAAGTTCAAGGGAATACGAAAAAATTGGAACGCCTTTGCGTCCGGAGGAATTCAAGCTAGGAGATGTTATTGTTTTTTATGGCTATAAAGAAAACACATCGATAGGTCATTTAGGAATCATTTGTGAAGCAAATGGAATGAATTCTAAATTTATTCATGCGTCCTCAGGGAAAGTAATGAGTGTTACTATTACGGATCTGAATACAGAGCAATATACCAAACGGTTTTATAAAGCAATTGATGTTATTCAAAAATAATTCAGACAAAAGAAAACTATGAACTATTGATTATTGACTGTCTACTGTTGCTGTTGCTGCTGCTGCTGTCTCATTTGAAGTTTTAGTTGGTATTCTATAAGATCGAGTTGCCTTTGTACTTCATCAGAAACTTTTTTGAGTTTTACCTCATTTTTTTCTTCAAATAATCTTCCGTCTTCATAACTTATAGCAACACTAACAGTGAGGTTTTGTTTAGCAAATCCTTTGAAAGACCCTTTTACAGGAGAACATTCATTAAAATCTCGACCTACAGAGAGTTTTACGTGATTCTCCATAGTCCAACTATTATTGGTTGGGTCAATGCCCAGCCAGCCTTGTGTTGGAGTATAGAATTCAACCCAAGCATGAGTTGCACCTTCTCCTCTTAAAATACTGGAGTTTGAACAAACATAACCGCTTACATATCTTGAAGGAATACCAGCGGTGCGTAGAAACTGCAAAAGCACATGGGCAAAATCCTGACATACTCCTTTTTTGTGACTAAGTATTTCGTCGACAGTGGTTTCAATGTTTGTTATTCCTTTAGTGTAAGTAAAGTTTTTGAAAATGTACTCACTGCATTTTTGGCCAATTTCTGTAATGGATTTTTCTTTGTAATTTATTTTTTTCAAATAGGAATCGATTTTCTTCTGGTTTGAAATTTTTTCTGGGATACAAAGTCGTTGCAAAGAGCTGTTTTTTTCTTTAACTTTTTCCAAATCGTGCACTTTGTTGGTATCAATTTCTGGTATTTTGAGCGAATGATCCACTCGAACCACCATCTGAGATTCGATAATCATTTCTTGATGAGGTTCCAAGATGTTAAAATTACCAACGCTATTTCCATAAAAATCTTTTGAGATTTCGACAATAGGATTTGTTGTAATCAGCAACTGATGTTGTAACACCTCTTGATTGTCAAAATTGTGAGGAAACAAACGAATCTCGTTGATGCTTTCCTTGATGGGCCAACTGTATTGGTATTTTGTGACGTGAACTATTTTGAATACTGCCATTTGATTAGGAATAAGAGAAGAATAGTTTTGAAAAATCAGCTGAAAATTGAATCAATTGTTCCTGAGTATCGTTTAATACGTCTTCCAATTGTTGGTTTGTCAAGTTGTAATAATCCGTATATTGAACCATGCTTTTTAGTCTTCCAAATTGATTTTGAAGCGTTCTTGCTTCGCTCGAAGTATTATCAATACAAAGTGTGGCCAAGTACTTGTCTATTAAATCCAAAGTGTACATTACTGAATGCGAAAAATCTTTGTTGAAAATAACATGTTGAACTACTTTTCGATTGTGCGAAATGTTGCTATAGCTTTTTAAATATTGTTCATAACCCGATAAGGAAAGTAACAATCGCCTCCAATACAATAGATCTTGGTTGCCTTCAAGATTATAATTTATGGGTTTATAATAGGCTTGCGTTAGAGAAATGGTTTGCAAACAGCGCTCAATGTTTTTTCCAACGCTCGAAAAACACCAACCTAAGCCTCGAGGCATTGTAACATGTAGGATTCCGTTGTAGAGCAAAAAATCTTTATTGAGTTTGGTAACTACCTCTAAGGCCTCATAAGTTTCGAGTTTTTTAGGCAATTCTGGGGAATTGGTATAATGATATAAAGAATTGATATGCTCCCAAAGTTCTTTGGTTATTTTATCTTGGGAGCCTCGGGCGTTTTCGCGTGCTTTTCTAACGATGTTTTTGACAGAATCGACGTTTTGATTGGCACAAATAATGTATTTCAATACAAAACTCGAATCGTATTGAGATTGGATCACGTGATTTTTGGACAAATCCGTATAATATTCTAGTAAAGGTCTATATCCCTGAGAATCGTTCATTTCTTTATCAAAAGACAAGATGTAAAAAGTATTTAAAGTGCGCAACATTCCGTCCGCTCTTTCCATATATCTGTTGAGCCAAAACATTCCGTCCGCAACTCGGCTGAGCATATTTGTTTCCATCTGTTTGTTTTTCTATTTTTTAATCAATAATCCAAGTGTCTTTACTACCCCCTCCTTGCGAAGAATTGACCACTAGCGAGCCTTCGGTGAGTGCTACTCGAGTTAGTCCTCCTGGAACAATTTTTACTCCATCTGGGCCAAATAAAGCATAAGGTCTTAAATCTACATGTCGCAATTGCAGTTTTCCATCAATGAGACAAGGCACAGTGCTAAGTTGTATGATTGGTTGAGCTATGAAATTTCTAGGATTGGCAAGAATTGCTTTTTTTCCTTTTTCAAGTTCTTCTTGGCTAGCTTTATTTCCCATAATCATGCCATATCCACCACTTTGATTGGTTTCTTTGATGACCATATTTCCCATATTGGCAAACACATGTTCCCTTTCTTCTTTGTTCTCCATTTGATAGGTAGGGACATTTTTCAAAATAGGCTCTTCGTTGAGATAGTATTTTATCATATCAGGCACATAAGCATATACTGCCTTATCGTCGGCAACACCATTCCCAACGGCATTGACTAAAGCTACATTGCCCATTTTGTAGGAACTAATTAGGCCAGGAACTCCCAATGCACTTTCAGGTCTAAAAACTAAAGGATCCAGATAATCGTCGTCAAGTCGTCTGTAGATAACGTCTACTTGTTCCAAACCTGAAGTCGTTTTCATAAATACATGATTGTTATTTACCACCAAATCTCTGCCTTCAACAAGTGGAACACCCATTTGTCTGGCTAGAAAAGTATGCTCATAATAGGCAGAATTATAAATTCCGGGTGTAAGCAAAACCACATTGGGTTTTGAGATGTTTCTTGGCGACATTGAAATTAATATCTTGTGCAAAATCATAGGGTAATTACTCACCATACTTACCCGATTTGTATTGAGCATTTCGGGAAAAATACGCTTGGTAATTTCTCTGTTTTCTAGCATATAGCTTACTCCGCTAGGACATCTTAAATTATCTTCTAGGACATAAAACTCTCCTTTTTCGCCTCGAATCAAGTCGATACCCGCAATATGAATATGTATATTATGAGGCAATTTTACTCCGTGAACTTCTTGTATATAATGAGGACAGGAGGAAATTAAAGAAGCGGGAATAACGCCGTCTTTGATAATGAGTTGCTCGTTGTAAACATCTTCTAAAAACAAGTTGAGGGCTTTCAATCGTTGTGCAATGCCCATTTCAACTTCGTTCCAATCCTTTTGGGTAATTATTCTTGGAATAATATCAAACGGAAAAATTCTTTCGATTCCCTGATTGTCATCACTGTAAACGGTGAAGGTAATTCCTTGATTCATGAAAAAATCCGAAGCTTGTTTTTGTTTTTGAGCAATATTTTCCGGACTAAGATTTTGCAATGACTGTAAAACGTTGCGGTAGGAATTCCGCACGCCTTTAGTCGAAAACATTTCGTCCCATCCGTTTGGGTTCAATTTGGGAATCAACTTCATCATAACGTATATTGTTAAATAGTCAAATTTTTAAATCATTGTTTGAAAAAAAAATTATTTACAACAAATTTATTATTTTATTTTAATCAAAATGGCTGTTATGCTGAATAATTAATAATTTATGTGAAATTCCTTTTTTCGCCTTTTATTTTTGCCAATTTTATTCTTTTTGTCGCCTCATATTTCTAATTCATTAATTTAAAAAGAATAAATTTTTGCAATCACCCCTGTTTTTTATTGGGTATAAATGCAAAATTGTTTTAAATACATCAACAAGAATGCTTTTTTACTAGGGGTGTTCTGTTTGTTTCATCAAAAATTAGAATTTATGAAAAGATGATACGGTTTTAGAAAAATAAAAAGTTCCCAACAATGATAACCTTATTAAAGTAGCCCTGTCTGGAATCGAACTCGAATCAAAAGTGCAGGAAACACCCAATCTATCCGTTGAAATATGGGTGCCACTTACAAGCTGTAGTCGAATTTTGCTGTAATGCTTAAAAATCATGGCTCAGTATGCCTTTTTATATTCAAAACAAGATATTATTTAAAGGAAAGAGACTTCAATAGTTATAATTTAATTTAGATTATAGTGAATTCTTTTGAGAAAAAAGTATCAACGAAATCGTTTTCTTTCAATGAAAACATGAAAAATACGATTTTTTTTCACATATATACTTCTTGCTGTTACGATATTATGATTTTTTTCAATAATAATTTAGTAATTTCGCAACAGACATCAGTTATTAATAGTTCTCTATTTATGATGTAATATTTCAATCATTTTAATTAAAAATATGTTCACAATAGTCGAAAAAGAATTTCTTTCAGAAAATGTTGCAAGATTGGTTATCAAAGCACCCTATATTGCCAAAAGTCGTAAAGCGGGCCATTTTATCATTCTGAGAATTGATGAAAATGGAGAAAGAATACCCTTAACCATAGCCGATGCTGATAAAGAAAAAGGAACGATAACCTTATTTGTACAGCGAGTAGGTGTATCTTCTCACAAACTCTGCGCTTTGAATGTTGGCGATAGTGTAGCAGGTGTTGTAGGGCCACTAGGAACAGCCACTCATATAGCAAAAGTAGGAACTATTTTATGTGCAGGAGGCGGTGTTGGTGTTGCACCTTTATTCCCAATAGTTCAAGCTATGAAACGGGCTGGAAATAGAGTTATAACTGTTATTGCAGCCCGAAGCAAAGATCTTCTCATTCTGGAAAACGAAATGCGGGAGTATTCCGATGAACTTATTATTATGACTGATGATGGTTCAAAAGGCAAGAAAGGCTTGATTACCGAAGGGATGGAAGAGGTAATTCTCAGAGAAAAAGTCGACGAAGCTATGGTAATTGGTCCCACCGTAATGATGAAATTTGCTGCATTAACCACCAAAAAATACGACATTCCAACCCAGGCAAGTTTGAACACTATTATGGTCGATGGTACCGGAATGTGTGGCGCTTGCCGAGTAACTGTAGGCGGTAAAACAGAATTTGTTTGCGTTGATGGTCCAGAATTTGACGCACATCAAGTAAATTTTGATGAAATGATTAGTAGGTTGAAGGCCTATAAATCTAAAGAGTGCAAATGTTATAGAGAATATCTAGAGGAAGCAGAAACTGCTGCGGGAGAGTAATAATAAAATGGTTGCCCAATAAAATATCCATCAAATGGAATCAGAATTAAACAAAGAATTTTATAAAAACGAGCGCAAAGCCGATTGGAGAGATAAGTTAAGAAAAGGAATTACAAGTAAGGAGCGTACTCTTATTCCAAAAATTCATATGATTGAGGAAGATCCTTTGGTGCGTAGCAAAAGCAATGTTGAGGTCAACAAAGGGCTCACTCTAGAGTTAGCGCTTCAGGAGTCGCAGCGCTGCCTAGATTGTGTTAAGCCTACTTGTGTTGATGGTTGTCCTGTAGGGACCAATATTCCTAAATTCATAAAATATATTGAAGCCGGAGATATTCTGGGTGCTGCCAAAGTGCTTAAAGAAAACAACTCCTTGCCTGCTATTTGCGGGAGAGTATGTCCCCAAGAAATTCAATGTGAAGCGCAATGTGTCTATGTCAAAAAATTAAATGGCGAAGGCTCAGCAATCGGACATCTTGAACGGTTTGCGGCTGACTATGATCGTGAAAACGGAACAATTTCCATTCCTGAATTGGCTGAATTCAACGGAATAAAGATAGCGGTTATCGGTTCAGGACCTGCAGGACTAACCGTTGCGGGCGAAATGGCAAAAATGGGGTATGATGTAACAGTATTCGAAGCATTGCATAATCTAGGCGGTGTTTTAAATTATGGAATACCTGAATTTAGACTGCCAAAGTCGATTGTTGACTTTGAAATCAATTCTATCAGACAAATGGGAGTTACCTTTATTACCGATTTCATTGTTGGAAAAACAGCCACTATCGACGATTTGAAAGAAGAAGGTTTTGTAGCCTTTTTTATAGCCAGTGGAGCAGGGTTACCTAATTTTATGAATATCCCTGGTGAAAATTTTAGTGGAATACAGAGTGCCAACGAATTTCTTACCCGCGTCAATTTAATGGGTGGTGCCGATGATCGATTTGACACCCCAGTGCATGCGGGGAAAAATGTGGTAATCATTGGTGGAGGAAATACAGCTATGGACTCCGTGAGAACGGCAAAACGTTTGGGAGCCGATCATGCCATGATTGTTTACAGAAGGTCTCAAGAAGAAATGCCTGCTCGTGCAGAAGAAATTAAACATGCTATTGAAGAGGGAATACAATTTATCAACCTAACCACTCCAATTGAATATTTTGCGGATGAACATGGCCATGTCAATAGAATGAGAGTGCAAAAAATGGGATTAGGCGAACCGGATGAATCGGGCAGAAGACGTCCAATGCCTATCGAAGGGTCTGAATATGATATTGAAGTCGATAGTGTAATTATTGCGGTAGGAGTTTCTTCTAACCCAATAATTCAGAAAAGTATGCCAGAGTTGGAAGTGACCAAATGGAACACCATAAAAGTCGATGAGAATATGATGACTTCTATTCCAGGCCTTTTTGCAGGAGGCGATATTGTTCGCGGTGGAGCAACGGTTATACTGGCGATGGGCGATGGGCGAAAAGCAGCCAAAGGCATTCACGATTATGCACAAAAACTAGTTGCAGCCGAATAATATTGTTTTAGAAACTGAAGAAGCCGTCTCCATATTCAAATTGTGAGACGGCTTTTTTTATTGTAATCCTTCGAGGATTTCTACAAAACTTTCGGAGAGAACAAAGTTGAGGAAATATCGAGTGTTAGATTTGTCATTAGCAACAGTACGCTACTAATTTAAATTTTCAACTAACCCAACATCTTTTTGGGAATCGAAAAAGAATAGGTTAATTTTATAAACGATTTATTCACCTAAAGTGCCTACAATCTTAATTTAGTTTATGGAGCCAAAACCCCAATTATAGATGCTGTTTACAGTATTTTATACGAAGGAAAATCGGCAAAATCGGTGTTTAAAAAATTGACTGAGAAGTTGGATTGATACTATAATACCAAAGAAAATTTTGATTAGAAACCTATTCAAAGTATTCTTTTTCTGCTTTTTGTCCAGACTAATTCTGATGAGTTATTAGGTTAATTTTTTAGGAGAAATTTTATTATTCAAATAAAACGTATTAAAAATTAGTTCTCCATTTTGGTTTTCAAACATTCCAGATTCGAAAAGAGATTAAACTCTTAACAATCCACGGAATCCTCTGGCAGCATAATACGATTCTGCTCCATTGTGATACACAAATAAAGTGTTATATCGAAAATCACAAAAAATGGCACCTCCTAGTTTTCTAATCTCTTCAGGAGTTTGTATCCAACTCGATGTTTTGGTGTCGAAATTGCCAAATTGCTGTAAGTGGCGATATTGATCCTCGGTTAAAAGTTCGATACCCATCTCAGACGCCATTGCAACAGCACTGTTTTTTGGTTTATGTTCCTTTCTTGATTCCAATGCTTGTTGGTCGTAACAAATACTTCTACGGTCTTTAGGACTTTCTGTAGAACAATCATAAAAAAGATATTCGTTTGTGATTGTGTCAATTCCCAATACATCGGGTTCGCCGCCTGTTCTTTCCATCTCATTTAGCGACCATAGTTTTTCGGGATTAGCTTCCAACTTTGCTAGTACATTGTCCCACACAATGCCTTTATGCCGGTTTGTGTTTTTCTCAAAACGAGTTTCCAATGTGCTGAGTAAGGTTGCACTTTGATCGGGTGACAACTGTTTTTTATTTTCCATTTTTTAGGTGTTTCTGCAATGTTTTTAATTTTAAAAGTGATTCTCTATTTTAAAAACTGTCTAATATTCATAAACTTCATAACCCCAGGGTTTAATTTTCCTTTCAGTCGTACTTAAAATGGTCTCTTTTTCTTCAAAAACATTAAATACTTTTCCTGATAATGAGGAGTCTTTTATGGCTATTACCTGCTCACTCCCTGAAAAATTCAGAATTACAAGTACTTTTTGTTTTCCGTTTTCTCTTGTAAAGGCATAAATGGCTTTCTCGTCTCCAATTGGTACTTTTTTAAAGGAAGTATTTGCTGAAAGTGCACTGTTTCTTTTTCTAAGCTCCAGCAAAGTTTTATAGAATTTTTCTCTTTGAAAATTTTTAAAGACAATTGGATCTTTTTCAAAAAATTCTAAAGCTCTCAAAACAGGTTCTTCCTGTCCGCTATAAATCAGGGGAACGCTGTTTTTCATAGTTTGAGTAAATACTGCAAAAGGCTCGTGAATATTTCCTGGGAAAGTTCCAAAATCAGCGTGATTCCAACTATTTTCATCGTGGTTACTGGTAAAATACATTTGAATTGTATGCTCAGGATATCGAGTTTCATTTTCTTTATTAATGCTATCCAATGCAAGAGCGTTCTTTTCGCCTTTGGCCACTTTTTCCATCATTTTAAACATATGCCAAGGATAAACCGCATCGAACCCAGACTTTGGAAGGTAAGTGCTATCTCCTTCGGCAAGCATAAATAAATTCTTCATTTTTTTTAATTGTGGAATAGATTTAAGCCAAAAAGAGGCAGGAACATTCCAGGCAACATCACATCTAAATCCGTCAATATTGGTGTCTTTAACCCAGAATTTCATCGCAGCAATCATACTGTCTTGCATTACGGGATTTTTATAATCTAATTGTCGGGTGTCGGCCCAATCAAAAGCTACTGCAGCTTTGCCGGATTTGCCTTTTACAAAAAAATCAGGATGGTCTGTAATCCAGCGATGGTCTGCGCCAGCGTGGTTGGGCACCCAATCAATAAGTACTTTCATTCCTTTATCGTGGATGGTCTTTACTATTTTCTTGAAGTCGTCCATTGTTCCAAATTCAGGATTAATGGCGGTATAATCGGAAACGGCATAATAACTGCCTAAACTGCCTTTTCTGTCCAATTTACTAATAGGATTAATGGGCATAAACCAGATAGTTTCTACTCCCATCGCTTTGAGTCGATCCAGATGTTTGGCGAATGCATTAAAAGTTCCTTCTGGAGTATATTGACGAACATTTACTTCATAAATATTGCCTTGCATTATCCAAGCAGGATGTCCGTTGATTTGGTCTTTATCAGCGTTTGAAAGTTTAGTAGTTCGACAACAAACTATAGAAAAACTAAATACAAATATCAAAAAAAGAAGGTGGATTTTTTTCATAGTAGAATAAATATGACGTTAGAAAAAAAGGAAATTAGTGAAACTGCTTTAAAATTTTATCGGCTTGATTTATAAGCTAAAATAAGCAATTTTTTCAAATTTATGAAAAAAGGATAATGATATAACAATGAAAACAATGATTACAATATGGCCAAAAGGAATTTGAGTTTACAAAATTCTAACAGTAAAATAGATGAAGATAAGCACAAGGGAAACCCGAAAAAATACGAATAAAATAAGGAATCCCCATTGAGTGTTTTCAAGTAGCCCCGTCGGGAATCGAACCCGAATCAAAAGTTTAGGAAACTCCCATTCTATCCGTTGAACTACGGGGCTGGAAAATGAGTACTAAAATAATAACTTAAATATATTTATGAAGTAGTATTTGCTTATTTCTGAATACCTAGAAAGTCATACAATATATTGCTTTACTAAAATTCACAACCAAATATAAACAAAAAAAGCTAGTCTTTCGACTAGCTTTTTGCTCCCCTTATTGAAGGAAGCTGCAGCCAGAAAGCTCTTTTTGATTATGCAAATATAAAAAAATTGTGCGTTTACTTTTTTTCTTGAAGGGATCACTGTCATTTTTTTATTGTTTGTATTACTTAGCATATTTTTACAACAAGTTGAATAAAAAGATTGAATATATTTAAATTTAAACTTTTTAAACCAATCCTATTAACATTCAAAAAGACAAACACCTTTCGTATTTTTGCTATTATGTGAAAATGTAACTTGTTATAATAAACAGTATAGTCTATTTTTTTTATCATTGAAAAACCTCAAAGCTATTTTGGTATATCAACAAGATTTCCTTTCTTCTGAAAAACAAATTTTTATTTTGGTAAGTGGGTGATCCTTGCGGAAGTACTTTTAACGTTTTGTTTTTATCTTCAAGACAACAAATGTTTATACATTAACATTCATATCATTTACTAAAATATTGCGAATACCAACCTCTTTAACTTCACTCGATTTATTACTTTTTAATAGATCTAATAACTTGTTAACACTATACGAATTAGCCCTTATGTCATCAATCATAGACACATTAACTCCATTGTTCATAAGTGAGATTAATAAGTGCATAAGAAGTGGGTGTAATCCTTGTTTAGGAATAGAAGAAAGAACATTGACACCTTCTACAGATTCTAACCCATCGCATATTAAATTCATAGCCTCTTCAATTTTATCTTCATTAAAGAACTTAGTTATTCTATCGTATACCTCGACATATTTTAGTTCATTATTAACTGCAAATACTACTATCGTGAAATCATTTGAACTGTACATAATTATTGATGCGTAAACCCGCCAGTGTTTATATTATACTTACTCTTAATTTATACGATAAAATTATATAAAAAAATTATGATGAATAGTTAAAAGGCAAAAAATAAGTGTCTTTGGTTCTACAAACCACTTATAATGAATGTCAACCATATTACTTATTCCTTCTTTAATAAAGAATTGAAGATTATTATCATTTACTGATATCAAAATTTGTATTCGTATGATGTTCTTCAGCTTTAATTATTTATTTAATACTGTAAGTCTAAGACTAGGAGGTATCCTTACTCTTTGTATGTGAAACTAAATCAATATATCCGCACACTATTAATACTAAGCCCCCATTTCCTTTTCAATACTTATTGCCATTTGTTAAGCAAAATTATATTAAAAGTGTAAAGGCAAAAAGTAAATTCTTTTTTAAAGCTATTAACCGTCAATTTAAAAACTCGCAAATATCATCCCTCCTAGAACTGCTCCTAGGATTGAAAAAAAAGCTTCAATTCTTTTACCTGTTGGTCCATTAGGGGGTACATTATGTGTAAAGATAGACCAATAGAGTCCGCCTAAAATTAATTTTCCAACCAAGTAACCAATAAATATACCCAATACTACCATAATATTTTTTATTTTAAAAGTTAATTTAATATCTTATAGGATATTTTTCAAACTTAGTATCCTCTCAAGAATTTTCCAATTTCACTAATTAAATCCTCGGGTGAAGCAAGGTCATAACCATAATTAAGTTCTTCATTCCATAATTCACAAGCCACTAAGGCACCCATAATTCTTGTTGATGCATTTCCGAATATTCCTGCATGCGCACCTCCGATTTGCATGAAATCCCCTACTAATAATGGTAAATTCTTACTTTTGGAAATTCTTATTCCTCGTCGAAGATGTTTAGAATTACTAATCTTCTCATATATGTTATCATATTTAATTCTTCCGTAATCTCTTATAAAATTATTTCTATAAATTAATTATTAGTTCTTGATATATCATATCTCTCTAAAAATTTAATTTCATTAATTTTATATTCTTTAAATCCTTTTAAATTTCCCCTAATCTTATAAAGTTCGTGAAAATATTCCATTGAAAGATTAACTATTTCTGAATGTTCCTTATTAGCATCTTCGAAAGTAGTAAACTCCCCAATAAAATAACCTGAGTTACGAAATTCAGCTACGACAAAAAACATTTTGTTAGAATCATAGTTATTGACAACATCCTGAGGCTGAGGCATCATTAATTTAAATTTTTAAAATTTAACGGATATTATTTATTACACTCTACCTTTTTCCATTATTCCAAAATTGTCAGTAGTATGAAGAAATGTATTTTTCCCTAATTCTTTTGGTTTTTCAATTGAAGATTTACTATCAGTTTTATCATCTTCCATATTATTCACTGTTTGTAATTGTTCATTATTTTCACTATCACTTTTAAAGATAGAATAAAATAATTTTGCTATCAGCAAAGCACCTAAAACATAAAAAATATTCACACTTTTTTCTTCTTTGAATTTATCGTTATTCATTTTTTAAAGCAAAATTATTGTAAGTCTTCAAACTAATCTGAACTTTTACTAAGATAGTCTTTTTTCAATTAATTCAAATTTAATCAATTAAAATAATTTGAAATTGAGGTTTTCCGTAAACGGGTTAATTTAATTTGATTAAAAATAATTTATTCCATTTGAAGTATATCTCAAATAAAATTACTTAGTACTAATTGTTTGGTTTGATACGTGATACACTTCCCATAATATTACGGGAAGTTTTAAGATATATGAAAAGCTGCAGCTCATTCATTCACGCCTCCAAAAGAGATTTTTAATCAACGCCAGTAAGGTTTTGGAAAGTATTAAAACCAAAAAAGGCCATCATTTCTGATAGCCTTTCTTCTTTTGCTCCCTCTCTTGGGCTCGAACCAAGGACCCTCTGATTAACAGTCAGATGCTCTAACCAACTGAGCTAAGAAGGAAACTGTATTTTTATTATTCTTATTTTGTATGAACGTTTGGTGTTGCTTTAACTAGCATTGCTTGTTTGTTTAAGCGGTTGCAAATATAAGGCTAAAATTGATTTTCGCAAATAAATTTGTAGAAAAATTCAAAAAAATTTATTTACCCACAATGGCTTTATAAATATCATTCCCGTTAGCAAACAGTAACAAAGTTATAAGTAGAAAGAAACCAACCATTTGGGCATTCTCTAAGAATTTGTCGCTTGGTTTTTTGCCGCTAACCATTTCGTATAATAAAAACACAACATGGCCACCATCCAATGCAGGAATAGGCAATAAATTCATTACACCAAGCATAATCGACAATAAAGCCGTGATGTTCCAGAACGTTTCCCAACTCCAAGTATTTGGAAAAACATTATAAATGGCTGCAAATCCTCCAACACCTTTATAAGCACCCGTATTTGGATTAAAAATCATTTTCAGTTGCTTTCCGTATCCTATTAATTGATCTTTCCCTTTTTCGATTCCCACAGGGATCGATTCAAAAAAGCTGTAATTTTCTTTGCTGAAAGTATAATATCCTAATTTTTCAAGATTATCTTCTGTCAAAGAACCTGGAAAAATTCCTAATTTGCCTTCTTTGTCTACTTCAACTGTAACAGGGATTTCTTTTAAGTTTCTTAAAACTACAGCCGATATTTTTTCGCCTTTATTAGCCTTCAATACTGTAGCAGCTTGGTCAAAATATTTTACAGCAGTTCCGTTAAGAGAAATGATAATATCTTTTGGTTTTACTGCTAATGTGTTTTTAGAAGTTTCTGTAAACGTCCCAACAACAAAGGGCATTCTCAAAGTAATTACCCCTTTTTTATCGGAATCTAAAATTTTACCAATAAAATTTACGGGCATATTTATCGCTATTTCAGCTCCATTTCTTTCAATTGTAACAACTTTTGATGTTAGAATATCCATAGTTACAGCAGGCACAAAACGTTCCACCTTCTTCCCATCGATAGATACAATTCGGTCACCGGTTTTGATTCCCGCACTTTCTACGACTGGACTAGTTACCCAAATTCCGTCTTTTAATGAGTCATTTTTGATAAAAATATCGCCATAAGCATAGGCCATTCCGATATATATGATAAATGCCAAGATGAAATTTACGAAAACACCACCCAACATAATAATCAAACGCTGCCAAGCCGGTTTCGAACGAAATTCCCAAGGTTGTGGAGGCAAAGCCATTTGTTCTTTGTCCATACTTTCGTCTATCATTCCCGAAATTTTTACATATCCGCCCAAAGGCAACCAACCAATTCCGTATTCGGTTTCGCCAATTTTCTTTTTGAACAATGAATATTTTACGTCAAAAAACAAATAGAATTTTTCTACTCTAGTTTTAAATATTTTCGAGGGAATAAAATGTCCTAATTCGTGAAGTATAATCAGTAATGATAAGCTCAATAAAAATTGAGAAAGCTTGATAACTATTTCCATTTCTTTGTCATTGCGAGGACCGAAGCAATCTGATCCTCTTATTATTTAATTTGTATAGCGCACAAAAGTAAGGTTTTCTATTTTAGTTCCAAAGAGTTACTTTTATAGCAGACGATAATTATTTGTTAATAATTGTGTAAATTCCTTTTTTACTTTACAGTATGTCCCTTAACTTTACTTTTTGTTACTATATCAAAGGCTGCAAAGATTCATTTTTCTAATAAAAACTATACAAAATGTCATCACAACTATTCTCACCGCTTCAAATAAAAAGTCTCAATTTTAAAAATAGAATCGCTATTTCGCCAATGTGTCAATATTCATCAGATGATGGTTTTGCCAACGATTGGCATCTGGTACATTTAGGAAGTCGAGCCAGCGGTGGTGCGGCTTTAATCATTCAGGAAGCGACTGCAGTTTCTCCTGAAGGTCGAATTTCTCCCGGAGATTTAGGACTTTGGAAAGACGAGCATATCGAAAAAATGCAAGCCATCAATGAGTTTATAATTTCCCAAAATTCGATTCCCGGAATCCAATTGGCGCATGCCGGAAGAAAAGCGAGCGTTTCTGAACCATGGAATGGCAATAAAAAATTGGACGAATCAAATGGTGGCTGGGAAACCGTTTCAGCAAGTTCCATTGGCTATCATTCTAACGAAAAAGCACCCATAACTTTAGATAAAAACGGAATCCAAAAAGTGATTTCCGATTTCAAATCAGCTACAAGAAGAGCTTTGAATGCGGGTTTTCAAGTAGTCGAAATTCACGCAGCCCACGGGTATTTGTTGCACCAATTTATGTCTCCTTTGTCTAATCTTAGAACTGATGAATACGGAGGAAGTTTCGAAAATAGAATTCGTCTTACGTTAGAAGTTCTTGAAGCGGTACAATCCGAATGGCCAGAGAATCTACCATTATTTGTTAGAATATCTGCCACAGATTGGGCGGATGGTGGATGGAACATCGAGGAATCGGTAAAACTTTCGGAAATATTGAAAGAAAAAGGAGTCGACCTAATGGACGTTTCTTCCGGTGGATTGGTGTCGCACCAAAAAATTACTTTAGAACCGAATTATCAAGTTCCGTTTGCCGAAAGTATCAAAAAAGAAACTGGAATTTTAACTGGAGCTGTGGGTTTAATCACTGAAGCCTCTCAAGCGGAAGAAATCGTCGCCACAGGAAAAGCCGACTTGGTGTTGTTCGCCAGAGAATCCTTGAGAAATCCGAATTTGGCTTTGGATTTTGCCAAAGAATTGGGTGCGGATATTTCTTGGCCAAAACAATACGAAAGAGCAAAAATTTAGACATAAATTAAGAAATTAGACAATTCTTAAACGACCTTAAATGCCTTATATGGTTAGGCTTTGAAACATATAAGGCATAGAAGGTCATAGAAGGTTGAATGTTAAAACAGTTAGATTTTAAAATAAACAAAATGCAAAAAATAAAAACAGCACTCTTATCTTATGGAATGTCCGGAAAAGTTTTTCACGCTCCGTTTCTCGAACTTCATCCTGGATTTGAACTTATGGGTTCGTGGGAAAGAAGCAAAAAACTAATACAAGAAGATTATCCCGAAGTCAAAAGCTTTCCTAGTTTGGAATCGATTTTGGAGGATAAATCCATCGAATTGGTTATCGTGAACACGCCGATTGACACGCATTTTGAGTATGCCAAAAAAGTATTACTCTCCGGAAAACACGCCATTGTCGAAAAAGCTTTTACATCCAATGTTGCCGAAGCTAAGGAACTAGCCGCTTTGGCCAAAGAAAAAGGCTTGAAATTAGCCGTTTTTCAAAACAGGAGATGGGACAGCGAGTTCAAAACCGTGAAAAAAATCCTTGATGAGAAATTGTTGGGCGAAATCGTAGAAGCCGAGTTTCATTTCGATCGATACAATCCGATCTTGAGTTCCAAAGTTCATAAGGAAACTATCAATTCTGGTTCTGGAATTTTGAAAGATTTAGGACCGCACATTATTGACCAAGCCTTGTATTTGTTTGGTTTGCCCAATGCCGTTTTTGCGGATATTCGAATCACAAGAGAAAATTCAGTTGTCGATGATTATATGGATGTTTTGTTGTATTATTCGAATTTGAGAGTGCGATTGAAGGCAGGTTTTTTTGTCAGAGAACCCAATCCTTCTTATGTGGTTCACGGCAAAAAAGGGTCTTTTTTAAAATCGCGTGGTGATGTTCAGGAAGACGAATTAAAAGTAGGCAAAAAACCCAATTTAACCAATTGGGGAACCGAAAAAGAAGGGCAAGAAGGCCTTTTGCACACCGAAATCGACGGCCAAATCATTAAAGAAAAAGTGCCCACACTTCAAGGCAATTATTATGACTTTTTTGATGGTGTCTATCAAGCGATTGCCAATGGAAAATTTGAGCCTGTAACTGCTCAAGAGGGTGTCAATGTAATGCGAATTATTGAAGCCGCTTTTCAAAGCAGTGAACAAAAAAGAGCCATCAACTTATAAACAATAACGTTGTAATGTTCAGTTTATAAACGAAGTAGCCAATACAAACGTATTGATTTTGTAGTTTTGCAGATTCAATTTTAAAAGAAACGATTTGCAGTATTTTAATTTTATAGGTATTTACAAAGCGAAAGGGAAATACAAAAAAACCTATCGCGATGCCAAACAATCGTATTTAAACCGAATTCGTTGGGGTGTTTCGATGTTTTATTTTGGTATGGGTCTGTGCTTTTCGAGTTGGGCCAGCCGAATTCCGACCATCAAAGCCGCTTTAGAATTGAGTGATGGCGAACTAGGAACCATTCTATTTGCATTGCCCATTGGACAGTTGACTATGATGTTTTTTTCAGGCAAATTAGTGACACGTTTCGGAAGTGATCGCATTCTCCCTTTTTCGGCTTTGATGTATGCTTTTAGTTTGACCAATATTGGGTTGGCACAAAATGCTTGGCAATTGGCTCTCGGATTGGTTTCTTTTGGGATCTTTGGCAATTTGACGAATATTTCCATAAATACACAAGGCATTTATACCGAAGGGCTTTTCAAGAGAGCGATTATGTCTTCTTTTCACGGAATGTGGAGCTTGGCAGGATTCACGGGAGCATTTGTTGGGCTAGGAATGTTGGCACTCAATATCACTAC
This sequence comes from uncultured Flavobacterium sp., assembly GCA_963513695.1. Classification (GTDB taxonomy): domain Bacteria; phylum Bacteroidota; class Bacteroidia; order Flavobacteriales; family Flavobacteriaceae; genus Flavobacterium. The sequence goes on along the minus strand of CAUPRL010000004.1, from coordinate 88,058 downwards.
TTATATGCACTTTGTAATTGTGGCGTTTGTTGTATTAGTCTTGATCGCCATCAATTTTAAATATTTAATAAAAGCCAAAGAAAAAGTTCGAATCGAAAAGAAAAAAGCCTTCAGAAAACCTGATATGTCTTTGGTTTTATTGGGAGTTATTGGTTTTTGCAGTATGGCAAGCGAAGGCATTATGTTTGATTGGAGCGGTGTTTATTTCAAAGATATTGTCAAAGCTCCTGGTCCATTAATCGTTGTTGGTTATACTTCATTTATGATAATGATGGCTAGTGGACGTTTTTTAGGTGGACGTTTAATCGATAGATTTGGACGAAAAACCGTAATGCAAATCAGTGGAGTTATGATTTCATTTGGCTTGTATATGGCTGTGATTTTTCCGTATATTATTCCTTGTACTATTGCTTTTATGATTGTAGGTTTGGGCGTTTCTACCGTAATTCCAACACTTTATAGTATCGCAGGAAAACATCCAACGATTCCAACAGGCGAAGCACTAACAGCAGTTTCTAGTGTGAGTTTTCTAGGTTTTTTGATGGGACCACCCGTTATTGGACATATTTCAGAACTCTTTGGTTTGCAATTTTCATTCGCTTTTATCGGGATGTTCGGCATTTTGATAGCCTTTTTGGTCAAAAGAGTCAAGGCGATGGAATAGATTGCAATGTAATGTCCATAAGTCCCTCGTAAATCATTAAATTTGTCGCTTATTAATAGTTATGTTAGAAAAAGAAATAATCAATTTTGAAAAAACGGCCATTGTTGGTATCGTTACCCAAAACCAAAGCGAGGATAAACTCAACGAATATCTAGACGAATTGGAGTTTTTGACTTTTACCGCAGGCGGTGAAGTGGTGAAACGGTTTTGGCAAAAAATGGACAAACCCAATCCCAAAACATTTTTAGGTACTGGAAAAATAGACGAAATCAATCTTTTTGTAAAGGAAAATGACATTTCGAGTCTGGTATTCGATGATGAATTGACGCCTTCGCAACAGAAAAATATTTCCAAAATCATTGATTGTAAAATCCTCGACAGAACCAATCTTATCCTCGATATTTTTGCCCAAAGAGCTGAAACTTCGTATGCCAGAACCCAGGTAGAATTGGCACAATGTATCTATTTGTTACCAAGATTATCTGGCCTTTGGACGCACTTAGAACGTCAAAAAGGGGGAATCGGGATGCGTGGACCGGGAGAAACAGAGATTGAAACCGATAGACGTATTGTTCGGGATCGAATTTCGTTATTGAAAGAAAAAATAAAAGCCATCGACAAGCAAATGGGAACCCAAAGAGGCAATCGTGGCGCTATGGTTCGTGTGGCTTTGGTAGGTTATACCAATGTTGGAAAATCAACTTTGATGAATGCCATTGGCAAAAGCGATGTTTTTGTAGAAAACAAACTTTTTGCTACTTTGGACACCACCGTTCGAAAAGTAGTGATTAAAAACTTGCCTTTTCTACTTTCGGACACGGTAGGATTTATTCGAAAACTGCCGACACAATTGGTTGATTCTTTCAAAAGTACGCTCGATGAGGTTCGTGAAGCCGATTTGTTATTGCACGTAGTCGATATTTCGCATCCTGATTTTGAAGATCATATCGAATCGGTAAATCAAACTTTGGCAGATATCAAGGCCAAAGACAAACCTGTGATTATGGTTTTCAATAAAATCGATGCTTACAAGCATTTGACTATTGATGAAGACGATTTAATGACCGAAAAAACGCCAAGACATTTCACGCTCGAAGAATGGAAAACTACTTGGATGCACCGTGTGGGCGAAGAAAACGCATTGTTTATTTCGGCAGCCAACAAAGAGAATTTCGAGGAATTCAGAGAACGCGTTTATGAAGCCGTGAGACAAATTCACATCACGCGTTTTCCGTATAACAAGTTTTTATATCCTGATTATAAGGATGCTGTGGAGAAAGAAGAGAAAGAATAATTTTCCCAAGACACAAATACAACAATCCCTTTTGAATTTTTCATCAGGGATTTTTTTTGGAAATGCCGCCGCTTTTCTATCTGATTTGTAAGAAAAAATGAATATATTTGGAGGAATATAAATGAAATAGACTTTTGAGAATCTACATCTATTTGGGTGGATATACGAAGGTTTGTCTGGCCATTATACAAGTTGTAAGAAATGCTGTCAGCAATCGGACTATCAATGAACCTTTAGATCGCTATCTCTGTAGCTTAATTAATTTTTTTTTCAATCATTTAAAAAAAAATAATATGAAAGTAATATTTACAATTTTAATTTTGGTTTCAAGTTTAACTTCATTCTCACAAACTGATAAAGTAATCGGCGATTATAAAAGGGTAATTGAATCCATTGAAAATAATATATTTGAATACGAATTAACATTATCCCAAGACGGAACCTTTTTATTCCACTATTATTCAAACATTAAACAGGGCATTCCACCCGAAGTAAATAAATATGGTAAAGGGAAATGGACTATAGAAAACAATGTGATTTCATTCTTTTCCGATAAACAAAAAGACATTGATAATACAAACACTTTGGATTTTACTAATTCTAAGGCGCGATTTATAATAAAATCTCCTAGGAATAAGACAGACGAAATAATTAAAACAAGAATTCAATTCTTAAAATCAGAGATTTTCTGGATGGAAAAAATTGAAATATTCAAAATATAAAACTCATTTCGCATAGTTAACAATTCTTACACTAGCTACTTCAATGGATTTGCACAATTGGCTTAATGGAAAGTGAATTTTGTATTGGCAAATCCGTACCAAGACTTACACAAAACAAAAAATCCCTTTTGAACTTCTATTTCAAAAGGGATTTTTATGTTAATTGAATCGTTTTAAAAACCGTAATTAACGCCTAAACCAAAGACTTGTCTAGTTTGAAATCCTTGAAAAGCATTGTCGTCGTAAATGGTTTGAAAAGTGAAATTGGCCGACAAGGTTTTATTGATGGTCATCACAATATTGATTTGATAATCGATGTCCACATTTTGTGGATCTTCTAAATAATTAGAATATAAATTAAGTAGGTTTTCTGCCGAAACGTTTTTCATAATATTGAATTTATAATATCCCGAAGCATAAAAACCAAGTTCGTAACGCATACTTTTATTGGCATCAACACCAAAATAACTACCATCAACATAACCCAATCCCGAAGTATAAAAATCATCAACGAAAGTGAATTTTGAAGTTAGAGGCGCAAAATTTAATTTGAAATTATCATTTTTCTTGTAATAGACACCTGGTCCAAAAGTGAGATAAGCAGGCGAGAAAAACCCTGTATTTTCTACTCGAGTTTCAGCACCGTTACTGTCTTTGCCATAAATATAACCCGTTGTAAATTGGGTTCTAAAGTTTAATATAAAGGAATAATACCAATTCCCTTTGGCTCTTTTTCCGTAAATCGAATTGAGTTCCAGACGGTCATCCGATTTTTTGTTAAACTCAGCGTTATCAGTACGGATTAATCCATAATTTGCTAGAATTCTGTTGTCCCAAGTGGTGTTGTCAGCCTTGTAATGAATTTCGTAATTGAGTCCTAAAGTACCTGAAAGGTTACTTTCTCCTCCAGCAATCCAGTTGTTAAAATTGGCTTGATTGAACAAAAAGGTAACAGTTCCTTTTCTTGACCACCCATTTGCTGTGGTGTCCGTGATTACTTTTACAGCATCTTCCGATTTTTTGATTAAATCTTTCTCGGTAGTTTGGCCAAGGACAAATGCAGTTGAAGCTAAAAAAGCAAAGCAAAGTAGCAATTTTTTCATTTTTGAGTTTTTGAGTTTGTAGGGCAAATATAAAAAAACTCTTCAAAAATTTCAAAAACAACTTAATTTTATGTAAATCAAGGATTTATTTTTTTATGGTTTTAAATAAAGGCACTGCCGAACAGGCTTCGCCATACATTATGCTTCGTGCAAAAGGTTGTAAATAATGGGCGGCCAAAATGTAAGCGCGCATCGGAACTGGTTTTTTCGAACAGCCTTTTATAATAACTGGTTTGTTGTTGTAGGCCGAATAATCCATTTTAGAAAGGATTTCTTCGTATAAAGCGGCATCCAAATCTTCGATAGTTCCATTAACGATTTTTTTGGCAAAAGGAGCCAATTGAATGGCAACCAAAATCGTTGCCCAAGCCGGAAAAATAGCGTCGGTGCTGCAATTTATGGCCACATATTGGTCTTGGTATTGTGACCAATCGTGTTCTTGTAAATGTGCTCGAAAGTCTTTTTCTTTCAACAAAAAGCCTTCCAAAAACCATTGCGAAATATCAATTTGCTCGCGAATTCCCTTTGGATAATAATCTTCTAGATCGAAAACTTCCAAAGCGCTATTGGCTACTTTATTAACTATTTCTTCCATTTTGAAAAGTTTATGGTTTGTTGTTGATAGTTTGTGGTTGCGAACACAACAATAAACTACCAACAACAAACAAATTAACTGTTTACAGCATTCCTAATTCTAACTTAGCTTCTTCGCTCATCAAGTCTTTATTCCAAGGCGGATCGAAAGTGATTTCTACTTCGGCGTCTTTGATGTGTTCGATTGATTTTACTTTTTCTTCCACTTCACGAGGCAAACTTTCTGCCACAGGACAATTCGGAGAAGTTAAAGTCATTAGGATTTTAACTTCAAAATCCGTGCTGACCATTACGTCATAAATCAATCCTAATTCGTAAATATCGACAGGAATTTCTGGATCGTAGATGGTTTTTAGCTTTTCTACAATTTGTATTCCTAATTGGTTGGTGTCTATTGTTTGTTCCATAATTTTTTATTTTAACCTGATTACAATTTAAGGTTTTGTTTTTCGAACCATATAAGGCATTGAAGGTCAGTTAAGGTTTTTGGTTTGTTTTTTTTATAAACTTAATTATTCTTCTAAATACCTATATAATTCATTTACATAGGATTTTTGCCCTTCTTTAAAAATATGAGTTACATTGAAATTAATGATTAAACCTATTGGAACTTCTAAAAGTTTCATATAGGTTAAAAGTTGTGCTTCGTGAATGGGTAAAACTTTTTCGACAGATTTTAATTCTACTACCAAAGTTTTTTCTACAAACAAGTCACATCTCAAACCTGCCTCAACTTCTAATCCTTTATAATTTATTGGAATTATTAACTCTGTTTCAAAATCAAATCCTCTGATTGTTAATTCTTTTTTCAAACAACTATGATAAACACTTTCTAAAAGGCCAGGTCCAAGGTGTTTGTGAACTTCTATAGCACAACCATTAACCTGATAAATCAAATCTTTCAGATATGTTTTTGTCATAATTTTAAATCCCAATTAATTTCTATTTACACTTATATGAGCTTAAATGCCTTATATGGTTAGCCGATTATTTTTTTGAATCGAATGCCAAAGCATACATTTTTATATTTTTGATCATCGAAACCAATCCGTTGGCTCGTGTGGGCGACAAATGTTCTTTTAAACCAATTTCGTCAATGAAATCCATATCGGCATTCAAAATATCCGAAGCTTTTTGGTTCGAAAATACCCGAATTAAAATTGCTATGATTCCTTTAGTCAATATCGCATCGCTATCGGCGGTGAAGACTATCTTGTCGTCGTTTTGTTCTCCTTTTAACCAAACTTTCGACTGACATCCTTTGATAATATTGTCGTCGGTTTTGAATTCTTCTTTAATTAAAGGCAGATTTTTACCCAAATCTATAATGTATTCATAGCGTTGCATCCAATCGTCAAACATCGAAAACTCGTCTATGATTCCGTCTTGTATTTCTTTAATTGTCATTATTTTTTTTTGCAAAGGTATTTATTTTATCAACTAGTTTTTTGATAGATTCTGGAGGATTTCCGTGATCAAAAGCCGCTGTTTGATAGGTTTTATCTTTATAAGTCACTTTTAAACTGGCAATGGCTGCGCCATCGTGAAACCGTTTTTCTGTCGGGGCTTTCAAAGTTTCTAAACTATCTAAATTGAGGCTTTCGAAATAGCCAATCAACTCATTCCAATCTTTATCCGAAATTTTTGAAGCAACAGGTTTGTCATTGCCACTTCGGTCTTTCGAAACAGTGGCCATTTGGTCTTGAATTTGAATCTTTTGATAGAACCCTCTGGTGCTGGCATTATATTCCAAAACAGCCGTTTTCCAGTCGTTTTTGGTTTGACCCGTGCAACTTTTGCCTACAAACAGACTTAGAAAAATCATTGTAAATAGTTTCATATCATTTTGTTTTTAAGCCAACATCATTTGTGCTTTTTTCACAGCTTCGACCATAACGTCAATTTCTTCTTTGGTATTGTAAAACGAAAACGAAGCCCTAATCGTTCCAGGAATATTGAAAAAATTCATAATCGGTTGGGCACAATGATGTCCTGTTCGAACAGCAATTCCTAATTTGTCCACTATCGTTCCAATATCGTAGGGATGAATGCCTTCAATGTTAAACGAAACCACCGAAGTTTTTTCCTTGGCCGTTCCGTAGATTTTCAAGCCTTCGATTTCTAATAATCGCTTTGTGGCATAGTCTAATAATGCTAATTCTTGCTCTTGGATGTTATCAAAACCAATCGAATTCATATAATCTACAGCGGTTCCCAAAACAATTCCGCCAGCAATGTCAGGCGTTCCCGCTTCAAATTTGTGTGGCAAATCGGCATAAGTAGTTTTCTCGAAAGTCACTTCCTTAATCATTTCGCCGCCCCCTTGATAAGGCGGTAATTTATTGAGCCAAGCTTCTTTTCCGTATAAAATTCCAACACCTGTTGGTCCACACATTTTGTGTCCCGAAAAAACATAAAAATCACAATCCAAAGCCTGAACATCAGGTTTCAAATGCGGAACAGCTTGCGCTCCATCAATCAAAATGGCTGCTCCAAATTCGTGGGCTTTGTCAATCATATATTTAACCGGATTCACAGTTCCCAAAGCGTTCGAGATATGATTTACTGTCACGATTTTGGTTTTATTCGATACTAATTTATCGTATTCCGCCATTATCAATTCACCGTTTTCATCCATTGGAATCACTTTCAAAATAGCTCCCGTTTTCTCGCACAACATTTGCCAAGGCACAATATTGCTATGATGTTCCAAAGCAGAAACCAAAACTTCGTCACCCGATTTTAATAGTGCAGCAAATCCATTGGCTACAGCATTAATACTATGTGTAGTTCCCGATGTAAAAATCACTTCGTGGGCGAATTCAGCATTGATATGATTTTGGATTTTACCACGCGAAGTTTCATACTCATCTGTTGCCAATTGGCTCAAAGTATGCACGCCACGATGAATGTTGGCATTGATTTCTTGATAATATTTTGAAATCGCATCAATCACAATTTGTGGTTTTTGCGAAGTGGCTCCGTTGTCGAAATAGACCAAAGGTTTTCCGTTTACTGTTCTGGAAAGTATGGGAAAATCGGCTCTAACTTTATTGATATCTAACATTTTATTATTTAGAAAAATTCTAAATACAAAAGTAGTGAATCTTGTTATGTAAAAAGGCACTGATTGTACAATTTTTAACTGTTTAAATTTATTGTCAATATGTTTTATCTATACTGATTTTTGCTAAATTGCTTTAAAATTGTCTTCAAATGAAAAAAATATTCAAAATTCTTGGTTTTGCCGCTTTACTATTTGTAGTTTATTTTGGTTATATCACGTATCCAAAACTGGATTTAATCTCTGGTTTTTCGGCCAAAAGTATGGCTTCGGGACATTTTATAGACCATCGTTCCCAAGAAATAATTGAACAAAACGACAACGATATACCTAAAATTGATTGGGCCAAGAACACCATAAATGAGGTTGAAAAATTCGCCACAGCTTCGGTTTTTGGGTTAAAAGAACGAAAAGCCATTTACCGCGAAGGGTTGGGGGCAACATTAATCAACGATGATTTTGATATTTCAAAACCTTATGAAGTTCCAAAAAGAACAATAATAAAAAACAATTTGCCTTTTCCATACGGAGATAATGAGCCAAAAGACAGTGTTTTTGCCACTATTGATTATACAAAATTGAATGCGGCTGTTGCCAATGCTTTTGACGAAAAGGGACAAAAAAATAAAAGAACTCGCTCGGTTATTGTGATCTACAAAGACAAAATTATCGCCGAAAAATATGCTCCCGGAATCGATAAAAATTCAAAGATTTTGGGTTGGTCAATGACCAAAAGCATTACTGCCACGATGTTTGGAATATTACAAAAACAGGGAAAAATAGACATTAACAAACCCGCTCCAATAGCCGAATGGGCAAATGATGAACGAGCAAAAATTACCGTCAACGACTTGCTTCATATGAATTCTGGCTTGGAATGGGAAGAAGATTATACCAAAATATGCGATGCTACCCAAATGCTTTTCCAAGCCGAAGATATGACTCAATCTCAAATTCACAAACCTTTAGTCGGTAAACCCAATGCGAGTTGGAATTACTCTTCGGGAACTTCTAATTTGCTGTCGGGAATTTTACGAAAACAATTCAGAACACATCAGGAATATTTAGATTTTTGGTATTCGGCTTTGATTGACAAAATTGGGATGTACTCGATGTTAGTCGAAACGGATATGGCAGGAAATTATGTTGGGTCGTCTTATAGCTGGGCAACGACTAGGGATTGGGCAAAATTTGGATTACTGTATTTGCACAAAGGGAATTGGAACGGTGAGCAATTATTTGATGAAAGTTGGGCCAAATATGTAGCCACGCCAACTAATGGTTCAAACGGAAAATATGGAGCACACTTTTGGCTCAACGCTGGAGGCTATTTTCCAGATGCGCCACGGGACATGTATTCTGCCAATGGATATCAGGGACAAAAAGTTTTTATAATTCCATCTCAGGATTTAGTTGTCGTACGGATGGGTTTAACCGAAGATGAAAAGTTTGATTTCAATGGCTTGTTGAAAGGGATTGTGGGGAGTTTGAAGAATTAAATACAGCCTTTTTTCAGAAAAAAAGCAATTTATACGGCAATGTAATTAAAGAATGGAGGAGGATTATCAAAATTTAAAATCCCTAAAGTTCGGTTGGGTTTTGTAATTTCACATAAATGATGAAATTATTTTCTCAATGCCATAACCATATCCGGTCTTACTACTACTTTTTTATTTCCCCAACTCGCATAAACATAGGAAAGAACATCGGCAATTTGTTGATCATTGAGCGCCTGTTTGGGCATAGCAATAGTATATTTTTTGGCATTTGTCTTTAATGGATTTAATGAGCCAACTAACACTTGTTTGATAGCTCTGTTGACATCGGCATTCAAATAATCCGATTTTGCCAAAGGAGGGAAGATACCGGGCATTCCTGCTCCATTAATCTGATGGCAAGCCGCACAATTCTTGTTGTAAACTAATTTTCCGTTATTCAATTGTTGCAAAACCGGGTCTTCTGAAAGATTGTTTTTTGGAATAAAATAATCTTCAGCGTTTGGTTTTAAGGTAAAACTTTGTAAGGCTAAGGCAAACAATATTAATATGACTACATACTTTTTCAAAAGGATGATTTTGATTTTTTATGAAAGTGCAAATTTAAAGAAACATGATGGAATAGTTCCTTAAAAACTAAAGTCAAATATCACTCTTTTGGATTGATTTGTGAAATTTATGAATTTCTTAAGATCTGATTGAGAGCTATTTAAATTGATTCTAATTTGTTAGAACCGATTTTCTTTTCTATGATTTTTTTGGATATTAATGAAGATCAAAACCGAAAAACCATATTCTATTAGAAACAATAAAAAATGCCTAATAAAAAACCCGACAAATTAAAAAATCTGTCGGGTTTACAATTATATTTTTACAATCAATTACAAATCAAATCCAATTTTTACGCCTAATTTATCGGCGATAATCTTGGTAATTCTTTGTTTCAATTCTGGTATTTTGATGTTTTCTATTACGGCGTTCGAAAAGGCATACATCAACAAAGCTTTGGCTTCTTTCTTTGGAATTCCACGTTGTTGCATATAAAACAGTGCGGTTTCGTCTAATTGTCCAACTGTGCAACCGTGAGAGCATTTTACATCGTCGGCAAAAATCTCTAATTGCGGTTTGGCATTGATAGTCGATTTATTCCCTAATAAGATGTTGTTGCTTTTTTGGAAAGCATTCGTTTTTTGCGCTTCTTTTTCTACATACACTTTTCCATTGAAAACGCCCGTTGAATTCTCCGAAAAGATTCCTTTGTAATCTTGGAAGCTTTCGCAATTTGGTGTTGCGTGATGAACCAAAGTATAATGGTCTACGTGTTGTTTTTCGCCAATAATTGTTATTCCGTTGAGTGTGCTAGTCAATCGTTCTCCAAAATGATAAAAATTCAAGTTGTTTCTGGTCAAATTCCCTCCAAAAGAAAATGTTTGAACCGAAACGTGGCTTTCTTGTTTTTGAGAAACGTAAGTATTGTCGATTAAGTTGGCTTCGTGATTGTCGTTTTGTATTTTATAATAATCGACAATGGCGCGTTTTTGGGCAAAAATCTCCGTAACCGAATTGGTCAAAACTGGATTTTCGTTCAAACTTTGATGTCTTTCGATGATTTGAACGTGTGAATTTTCGCCAACGATAATCAAATTTCTAGGTTGAACTAAAAGAGCCGCTTCATTTCCTGTTGAGAAATGCATAATCTCAATTGGTTTTCGAACCACAGTACTTTTTGGGATGTTGATATAGGCTCCTTCATTGGCGAAAGCCGTATTCAATGAAGTCAAACTCTCGTCTTTACTGGCAATTTTGTTAAAATAGTTATCGATAACCATTTTGTATTTTGGCTTGTGCAAAGCCGATGACATCAAGCAAATATCCAATCCTTCGTGTGTGGTTGATGATAAATGCGAGCTGAAAACACCATCAATAAATACTACTTTGTAGGTGTCGATTTCGTGGATGAAATATTTTTTCACATCCTTAAATTCTATAGAGTTTTCACTTTTTGGAAAAACAGTAAAGTCATTTTTTAGGATGGCATTTAGCGAAGTATATTTCCAAGATTCCTCTTTTTTGGTTGGGAATCCTTTATTTTCAAAGTTTTTTATAGCCTCAGTTCGCACATCGTGAAGTTCAGAATGAACATCGACTTGCTCCTCGAAAGCCATAAAAGACGATAGTAATTTTTCTTTTAATTCCATCTTAATTTTCCGCTTTTATCCAGTCGTATCCTTTTTCTTCTAATTCTAAAGCCAATGCTGCACCGCCCGATTTTACAATTTTTCCGTTGTAAAGAACGTGAACAAAATCAGGAACAATATAGTCTAACAATCTTTGGTAGTGAGTGATAACGATGATGGCATTTTTGTCACTTTTCAATTTGTTTACACCATTGGCAACAATTCTCAAAGCATCAATATCCAATCCAGAATCGGTTTCGTCAAGGATAGCGAGTTTTGGTTCGAGCATTGCCATTTGGAAAATTTCGTTACGTTTTTTCTCTCCTCCAGAAAAACCTTCGTTTAATGAACGAGACAAAAATTTACGATCAATTTCCAATAATTCCGATTTTTCGCGAATTACTTTCAGCATTTCATTGGCTGGCATTTCTTCCAGTTTGTTTGCTTTTCGGTTTTCGTTGATGGCAGTTCTCATAAAATTGGTAACCGAAACTCCAGGAATCTCGACAGGATATTGGAACGAAAGGAAAACACCTTTGTGTGCTCTTTCTTCGGGAGCTAGTTCCGAAATATCTTCACCATCTAAAAAGATTTCACCTTCGGTTACTTCGTAATTTTCGTTTCCTGCAATAATGGCCGAAAGGGTACTTTTTCCAGCGCCGTTTGGCCCCATAATCGCGTGAATTTCTCCCGCATTTACTTCGAGGTTGATTCCTTTTAATATTTCTTTATCTCCAATGGAGGCGTGTAAATTTTTTATTGATAACATTGTTTTTTATTTTATATAAAAGCTAATTCTATTTTATCTTTTGGGTTAAATTTATCTGCGTTAAAATGAGCATTTCCTATGTATTCCATTCCTAAATATTCGGCCGATTTTCGAAATGGAATATAAAAATCTGACTCTAATTCATCGGTGTGGCAATTTGAAATCACGCCACATTTTTTTCCTTTAAGGCTTTTCCCTGTTTCTTTTTCGATTAGAATTATATCTGTACATCTATCGAAAAACACTTTCATAATTCCACTCATATTGTACCAATAATTGGGTGTGGCAAAAATAATAGTGTCGTATTTTTCTATTATGGATTTTATTAAAGGATAAAAATCATCGTCTTTGTTTTTACCTTCATAATCATAATAAGAAATTTGATAATCATTCAAATTTATAACATCAGCAGCATATTGATTTGCAATTTCGGCTGCTATTTTTGTTGTATTTCCGTTGTTACGGGAAGTTCCTACGATGATTACTTTTTTATTTTCCATTTTTGGATTAACCTACTGAACCTTCTAACGAAATTTCCAATAATTTCTGAGCTTCTACTGCAAATTCCATTGGCAATTTATTCAAAACATCTTTACTGAAACCGTTTACGATAAGGGCTATGGCTTTCTCGGTTGGAATTCCACGTTGATTGCAATAGAAAACTTGGTCTTCACCAATTTTACTCGTCGTGGCTTCGTGTTCTATTTTGGCCGATGGATTTTTGCTTTCGATGTACGGGAAAGTATTGGCACTGCAATTATTTCCCATCAAAAGTGAATCGCATTGCGAAAAGTTCCTTGCATTTTCTGCATTTGGGCCAATTTTCACTAATCCTCTATAACTATTGTGTGATTTTCCAGCAGAAATTCCTTTGGAAATAATTGTTGATTTTGTGTTTTTACCAAGGTGAATCATTTTGGTTCCGGTATCGGCTTGCTGAAAATTATTGGTTACAGCAATCGAATAAAATTCGCCCACTGAATTATCGCCTTTCAAGATGCAAGATGGATATTTCCAAGTTACGGCAGAACCTGTTTCTACTTGTGTCCAAGATATTTTTGCGTTTTTCTCGCACAAACCTCTTTTGGTAACAAAATTGAAAACTCCGCCTTTTCCTTCTTTGTTTCCAGGATACCAGTTTTGAACGGTCGAATATTTGATTTCGGCTCCATCCATTGCAATAAGTTCTACAACTGCTGCGTGTAATTGATTTTCGTCACGACTTGGTGCGGTACAACCTTCTAAATAACTTACGTAACTACCTTCATCGGCAATCAATAAAGTTCTTTCGAATTGTCCAGTTCCCGCTTGATTGATACGGAAATAAGTTGATAATTCCATTGGACAATGAACGCCTTTTGGAATATAACAAAAACTTCCATCAGAGAAAACAGCTGAGTTTAATGCAGCATAAAAATTATCTTTTTGTGGCACAACAGTTCCGAGATGTTTACGAACCAACTCAGGATGTTCTTTGATGGCTTCGGAAATACTCATAAAAATAATTCCTTTTTCGCCCAAAGTTTTTTTGAATGTTGTAGCTACTGAAACCGAGTCGACCACGATATCCATTGCTACATTATTCATCATTTTTTGCTCATCGACAGAAATTCCCAGCTTTTTGTACATTTCTAAAAGTTCAGGATCTACATCGTCTAAGGTTTTATTAGGATCGATTGCTTTGGGTGCTGAATAATAAGAAATAGCCTGAAAATCAGGTTTTTCGTAATGGACATTGGCCCATTCAGGTTCTATCATTTTTTCCCAAGCGCGAAACGCTTCAAGACGCCAATCGGTCATCCATTGCGGTTCTTCTTTTCTTAGGGAAATAGCGCGAACAATATCTTCGTTCAAGCCTATAGGAAAAGTATCTGATTCTATATCTGTATAAAATCCGTACTCGTATTCTTTGCTTTCGAGTTCAACTCTTAAATGGTCTTCGGTGTATTTTGACATTTTTATATGGTTTAAAACCAATTAAGTAATTTAAATATAATTAGGCTAAATTAACCTAATTTCCTTTTTGGTTCAAATCTTTTTTTCCTTTTTTGGTTATAATGAAAAACTCTCCCCGCAACCACATGTTCTGCTTGCGTTTGGATTATTGAATACAAAACCTTTACCGTTTAGGCCTCCCGAAAACTCCAAAATAGTTCCCGCTAGATAAAGAAAAGATTTTTTTTCTACGGCAATGGTTATTTCATTGTCTACGAAAATTTTATCGTCCTCGCCTTTGTTTTTATCAAACTTCAAATCATAGGACAAACCAGAGCATCCACCACTTTTTACTCCTACTCTCACATAGTCTTTAGCAGCGTCAAAACCATCGTCTTTCATCAAATCGATGATTTTATTTTTGGCAGTATCAGAAACTTTAATCATAATCGTTATTTTGATTTTGTCTAAATAAAAGGCAAAGGTATTACAATTTAGGTATCATGTCAAACAAGATAACATTTTTATAACTATAATTGGATAGAAAAAGTCTATTTAACTAACCTAAAACAAAAGCATTGCCTAAATTTGTTTCTTTTTTTAAAACAAGCATTAATGAATTTATATCCCATAGAAACTGGTAATTTTAAATTGGACGGCGGCGCAATGTTTGGCGTAGTTCCAAAAACAATCTGGAATAAAACAAACCCTGCAGATTCAAACAACTTGATAGACTTAGCCGCAAGATGTTTGCTTATCGAAGAAGGAAGCCGCTTAATTTTGATAGACAACGGAATGGGCAACAAACAATCCGACAAGTTTTTTGGTTATTATTCGCTTTGGGGAACGCATTCTTTGGACAATTCCTTGGCAAAATACGGTTTTCATCGGGACGATATTACTGACGTATTTTTGACTCACCTTCATTTTGACCATTGTGGTGGAAGTGTCAATTGGAATAAGGATAAAACAGGTTTTGAAGTAGCTTTCAAAAACGCCAAATATTGGACCAATGAAAACCATTGGGAATGGGCAACAAAACCCAATCTTCGTGAAAAAGCATCATTTTTATCTGAAAATATTTTACCTATTCAGCAAAGTGGACAATTGCATTTTATAAAAAGACCCGAAGGTGATTTGTTGGATAAATCAGAACTGGGTTTCGGGATTTTCTTTGCCGATGGTCACACCGAAAAACAAATGATGCCACTGATTCAATACCAAGACAAAACAATCTGTTTTATGGCTGATTTGTTGCCAACAGTGGGTCATATTCCTTTGCCTTATGTAATGGGTTATGACACGAGACCATTATTGACAATGCCTGAAAAATCTAAATTTCTGAATGCCGCAGCTGAGAACAATTATTTTTTATTCTTGGAACACGATGCCCATAATGAAATCATAACAGTCGAAAAAACAGAAAAAGGGGTTCGTTTGAAGGATGTTTTTACCGTTAATCAAATCTTTATATAATGTTAATTTTGTTTTGATATATACCAAAATTGATATTTTTACATCAAATTTTAACTTTTTTAAAAAATTACCTATGATTAATTTTAAACCTATTTTGATCTCTGCCTTTGCAGTATTGGTATTAGCGGGATGTGGAGCTTCAAAAAACGCTTCGAACAGCACCGCTTTGATGATTCAAGCTCCCGTAAACGCTCAAAAAAAGACACCTCTAAAAGAAGCTGATTTAAACCGTTGGAGCCATTTAGATATTATAAAAGACACCGTTCCAGGAATGAGTGTTGATAAAGCTTATGCAGAATTGTTAAAAGACAAAAAAGGCAAAAAAGTAATCGTAGGAATTGTAGATTCAGGTGTTGATATTGAGCACGAAGATTTAAAAGCCGTTGTCTGGACTAATAAAAAAGAGATTCCTGGAAACGGAATTGACGATGACAAAAATGGATATATCGATGATATTCACGGTTGGAATTTCCTAGGGGATATTGTCAAAGAAAACATAGAATACGAAAGAATTATTGTCAATAAAAGCTTGGTGGATGAAGCAACTTATCAAGAAGCAAAAGCTTTGAATGATAAAAAAATCGTGTCCTCAACTAATGGAAAAACACAATTAGAAACAATGTCCGCAGAGGTTACAAATGCAGACAAAGTTTTGACAAAACATTTTGGAAAAACAGGCTATTCAATTGAAGAGGTAAACGCTATCGATTCGAAAGACGAAGAACTTTCCAAAAGTAAAATGATGATGCAGCGCGTGAATTCTTTTGGGATGACTGTGCCAGAATTTAAAATAGCTTTACAAAAAGAATTGGATGGTTATAATAGTGTAATCAATGGCGATAATTTAAAAACAAATTATAGAAAAGTATTAGGAGACAATCCAGATGATATTACCGATACCAAGTACGGCAATAATAATGTAATGGGTCCAGATCCTAAGAAAGAACATATTCTGCACGGAACTCACGTTGCAGGAATCGTAGCACAAGTTAGAAACAATTCATTAGGAGGTGATGGGGTAGCTAGCAATGTCCAAATCCTTACTGTTCGTGCCGTACCAGACGGAGACGAATATGACAAAGATATCGCTTTAGGAATTCGTTATGCTGTGGATAATGGAGCAAAAGTAATCAACGGAAGTTTTGGAAAATCATTTTCGCCACACAAACAGTGGGTTTATGACGCCATAAAATATGCTGAAAAGAAAGATGTTTTAATCGTACACGCAGCAGGAAATGATGCTAAAGATATTGACGTGGCAAATAATTTTCCTAATGATTCTGATGATAAAATAAATGAATTCGCAGACAATTTAATCACCATTGGAGCCTTGAATTATGAATATGGAAATAAGGTCGTGGCTAGATTTTCAAACTTCGGAAAAATAAATGTTGATGTTTTCGCTCCTGGCGTAAAAATATATGCAACAGCTCCAAACAACGAATATAAATTTTTGCAAGGAACCTCAATGGCTTCACCAAATGTTGCCGGCGTTGCTGCTTTAATTCGGTCGTATTATCCAAAATTATCAGCCAAGCAAGTGAAACACATTTTGATGGATTCAGGAGTAGCAATCCCAATTGATGTTATCGTTGGAGGAAAACCTGCTGATGTTCGCCCATTTGCTAATTTGTCTAAAACAGGCAAAATGGTCAATGCCTATAACGCTTTGTTGATGGCTGAAAAAATGTCAAAATAATAAAATTTTAATTTTAGTTAAAAAATGGAAGGGATAAAACTCTTCCATTTTCTATTTTATCAAATCATGAAGAAAATCTTTATTATAGCTGCAATTTCATTGAGTTTTGGAACTCTTATGGCACAAAGTGCAACCTATTGGCAACAACAAGTCGATTATAAAATGAAAGTGGTAATGAACGTCAAAAATTACCAGTACAAAGGCAAGCAGGAATTGGTTTACACCAATAATTCTCCCGATACTTTGAAACGTGTTTATTATCATTTGTTCAATAATGCATTTCAACCCGGAAGCGAAATGGATGCGAGACTTCAAAGCATAAAAGATCCAGATGCTAGAATGGTCCACAAAATAAAAGCAGGGGTTACCGAAATAAAAGAAAGCAGAATCAAAACTTTGAAACCCGATGAAATTGGGTATTTGAATGTTTCAAATTTCAAACAAGATGGAATGGTTGCCAATGCAAAAACAGCAGGGACAATCCTCGAAGTGACTTTGGCAAAACCGATTTTACCCCACACAAAAACTACTTTTACTTTAGATTTTGATGGTCAAGTTCCAGTTCAAATTCGTCGTTCGGGCAGGAATAATGTTGAAGGAATCGAATTGTCTATGGCGCAATGGTATCCAAAAATAGCCGAATTTGACTTTGAAGGCTGGCATGCCGATCCTTATATTGCAAGAGAATTTCACGGAGTTTGGGGAAATTTTGATGTAGAAATTACCATCGACAAAGACTATGTATTAGGGGGAACTGGATATTTGCAAAACAAAAACGAAATTGGTTATGGCTATCAAGATGCCGGAATTACTGTTGTGCACCCAAAAAACACCAAATCTCTAACTTGGCATTTTTACGCTCCAATGGTTCACGATTTTACTTGGGCTGCTGACAAAAATTACCTTCACGATATTGTAAAAGGGCCTAACAATGTCGATTTGCATTTTCTGTATAAAAACAATCCAAAAATTATTGATAATTGGAAAGCTTTACAACCATTGATGGTAGATGTGATGAATTTTTATAACAAGAAAGTTGGCGATTATCCATACAAACAATACTCCTTTATTCAAGGAGGCGACGGCGGAATGGAATATGCGATGTGCACTTTGATACTTGGCGAAGGCAAATTTGAAGGGCTTGTAGGAGTTGCAACTCACGAGTTGGGACATTCTTGGTTCCAACATATTTTGGCTTCCAATGAAAGCAAACACTCTTGGATGGACGAAGGATTTACTTCCTATATAGAAGATTTGGCAATAAATGAAATTGCCGGAAATAAAAAGGAAAACCCTTTTGAATCCGCTTATAAAGCCTATTATAAACTAGTGGAATCGGGCAAAGAGCAGTCACAAACCACTCAGGTTGATCGATATGACGAAAACAAATCATACTCAGTTTCAGCCTATAGCAAAGGCGAAATATTCCTGGCACAATTAGAATATGTAATAGGAAAAGAAAATCTAGATAAAACCCTCAAAAAGTATTTTGATGATTTCAAATTTAAACACCCAACGCCCAATGACATCAAGCGAACTGCCGAACGTGTTTCGGGAGCCAATTTAGATTGGTATTTGACTGATTGGACACAAACTACCAACACAATTGATTATGGAATTAAGGAAGTAAAAGGGGAGGCCAATTCTACTAAAATTCTTCTCGAAAGAATTGGTCGAATGCCAATGCCAATTGATGTTTTGGTCGAATATACTGATGGCACCAAAGAGCGTTTTTACATTCCGTTGCGAATGATGAGTTTTAAGAAAGAAAATCCAAATCCATCCATAAAAAGAACTGTTTTGAGCGATTGGGCTTGGGCCTATCCAAGCTATGAATTTTCTATTTCAAAAAACAGAGCAGCGATCAAAAGAATCACGCTCGACCCAAGCGGATTAATGGCCGATGTGAAACAAGCAGACAATACTTTTGAAATTAAATAATTCTGTTTTTTAATAAAAATGCAGCAAATTGATTTAAATAATTTGTTTTTAATGGCTAATAATTTAGTTTTGGAAAAAAAAACGAATGAAATCATTTGATGTAGCCATTATTGGAAGTGGTCCTGCCGGAGCCTCGGCAGCGTTTGAATTGGCCAAAAGTGGAATTTCTACTGTGATAATCGAAAAAGAAATTTTGCCAAGATATAAAACCTGTGGTGGTGGTTTAGTGTTCAGAGGAAGAAAAAACATGCCTTTTGATGTATCATCTGTTGTGGAAAGAGAATTCTATGAAGTCGACACTTATTTTGCAAATACGCCTTTAAAATTCACCACAAACAGAGACCAACCCATTGTCAGTATGATTATGCGTGATGCTTTTGACAGTTTAATTGTTGAAAAAGCAAAAGAAAAAGGAGTTGTTCTTTTACAAAATCATAAAGTTTTAAACATTAGTTTCGGTGACATCCAAACAATTCACACCTCGGAAGGCGATGTGCAAGCAAAATTTATCATTGCAGGTGACGGAGCACTAAGTCCAGTGTCAAAAATGGTGGGCTGGGAAGAAACTAGAACTATAATTCCGGCTTTAGAATATGAAGTTGAGGTTTCTGCGGCAGATTTCGAACGCTTGTCAAAAAATGTTCGATTTGATGTGGACGTCATTCCATTAGGTTACGGTTGGTGTTTTCCTAAAAAAAATCATTTGTCTATTGGAGTGGGAGCTTTTGTGAAATCCAAGCAGAAAATAGATTTGAAAAAAATTTATGCCGAGTATCTGAAAATTTTGGGTATTAACGAAATCATTAGCGAAGAAGCTCATGGATTTGTAATTCCGGTTTCACCCAGAACCGATACATTTGTTAAAAAGAACGTTTTTTTAATCGGGGATTCAGCAGGATTTGCCGATCCTATTACCGCCGAAGGTATTTCCAATTCCATTTTAAGTGGTGTCTTGGCTGCTCAATCTATCGCAGAAAGTAAGCTCGACTCTGCCCGAGCTGCACAATTGTATCAAGAAAAATTAGAAAACAGTCTTTTACCAGAAATTCGAACAGGAGTTATTTTGGCTAAATTTTTCTACGAGAAAAAATCCTTGCGCAACCTTTTCCTCAAAAAGTACGGACAGGTTTTAGCCAATGCAATGACCGACGTTTTTATGGGTGACAGGACTTATCCAAAAGATTATAAGGCTTCTATTCGCAGAAAAATCAAAGAAATTATTTTTTAGTATCTAAAAGAATATTCGAACAGTAAGAATAGTTTTTAATGCAAAATCGCTGCTGAATTAAGGAAAAGAAGAATTTAAACGAAATGGAGATGATTTCAAAAAAAATGTTACTTTTACTTTTCGAGCAATAGTTGTATTGCATTTTTTCAATACTTAAACCTTCCGAACAGAATGCTGATAGAAGTTTGTGTCGATAAACCACTTTCCAAACCCTACATTTTACTGAAAAGGGCAGAATCCTATGTAAAATCAACAGCATCTTTGCAGGCATTTTGTATTGCGAGTATTTTGTTATGTTACTTCAATTTTATAGCATTGCAAGACGCAAGTGGCACCCTCTTTTTCGTTCATTTATTTTTTTTAGTTTATTTTTTTAGTTTGGTAATCACCACTCAATTAGATGCTTACAGCCGGTACCAAAATTATAAAATGGCCAAAGATTTACTCCATCAATATGGTTTTAAAAAACCACTGATTAGAGTTTTCTCCAAATCCAAATGTCAAAGAGAGGCTATTGCCGAGGCGGGAAATTGTTTGGGAATCAAAAAAGAAGTCAACGATTATTTTTATAGTATGGGCTTTAGATGGTATCATATTTTACCGCATTTAATTGTTAAGAAACCCCAAATTTTCTTTACCAAAGACTACTGGTTGTCTACTTTTTTTGTGTCTAATTACAAAAGCAAATATTTTTATTGGTGAGAAAACTACAAATTCAAAACTTGGCCTTGAGCTATGGGAATCAGATAATTTTAAAGGGAATTGATTTTGAGTTATCCGAAGGGAAAATTACAGCACTTATTGGTCCTAATGGCGCAGGAAAAAGTTCGGCTTTTAGAGTTTTGGCAGGATTGGTTGCACCCGATAGCGGCAAAATATTTTTAGATCAACAAGAATTAAAAAACTTTAATATACTAAAAAACCATTGTGGCTATTTGCTAGAAACAGCCGATTTTTATCCCTACCTAAGTGGAAAGGAAAACCTAGAACTTTTTATTGGGTTAACCAATTCTACTGCTAACGCATTAAATTTATTAGAAAAAGTTGGGCTTTCCCAAGCTGCCAATAAAAAAGTGCAGCAGTATTCCCGAGGAATGAAACAACGATTGGGATTAGCTCAAGTTCTCATAGACAATCCTTCATTTCTGATTTTGGATGAACCTTTTAACGGTTTGGATCCTGAAGTCAAAGTGCAAATTTTTAAACTATTGGTCGAATTGAAAAAACAAGGAAAAGGCATTTTGGTTTCCACGCACCTTTTAGAAGATATTGAGGTTATTGCAGATGATTTTATACTTTTGAATCAAGGTGAAATTTATCTTTCTGGAAGTATGAACAGCTATCGAATAGACAAGCAAAAAGTAGTCTTGTATTTTGAGGAAACCTTGCCAAATGATATTAAAATGGAGTTTGATTTTTTCATTGAAGACAATAAAATAGAACTCAGTGCAAGCATCCAAGAGACCAAAACAGTGGTAAAGAAACTTCACGGATTGGGCTTTATTCCATATAAAATAGAACGTTCCAGCATTTTGTCTGACAAATATATGGAAATAGCCAAATGAGAAAGCTACTAAAATTTGAAGGGATAAAATTGATCCATCGACCAAGAACATTTTTAAGCATCGGTTTGATGCTTGTTTTGGTTGGACTCATTTTTTGGGGATTAAAAGCAGAGGGAGAAAACGCTTTGGGGTATTTATTCCAATCCCTCGGCGACAATTTTTTAATGCAAGGCACAATTCTCAACGGCTATATGGTCAGTTTTTTAATTTTGAACACACTTTGGATTCATATACCTATTTTAATTGTTATTGTCACAGGAGATTTGTTTACCTCTGAATTAGAATCAGGCACCATTCGCTTACTAATGACAAGACCCATTAGCCGAAACTGTGTAGCTCTCGCCAAATATGGAACTGCAGTGCTTTATGTGTTCTTTTTTGTGCTAATTTTTTCTATTTTTTCATTGGGCCTTGCGTTGCTGTTGTTTGGCAGTGGCGATTTGATAGTTGCTTTTAACGGTTTACAAATTATTCCAGAAACCGACTTGTTGTGGCGCTTTTTCGCTGCTTTTGGATATGCCTTTTTGGCGATGAGCACATTTGCTATTTTCTCGGTCACCATTAGTTTCTTTACCCGAAAATCATTAGTAGCGATTTTAATCACTTTGGGAATCATCGTGATAAGTACTTTATTGCAAACATTGGCTTCATCACTTTTTTTGGGATGGGAATTTTTTCTAATAACTTATCATTTTGCCCAATGGCAATTATTTTTTTATTCAGAGATAGATTGGGTTTCTTTATTGAATTCTGCCTTGTGGTTGATTGCATTTTCGACTATTTGCATTATTGTTTCATTGATAAGATTTAAAACATTAAAAATTACCGAATGAAACATTTTATACTCATCCTACTATTTTTTTTCAGTGGTTTTCTTGTAAAAGCCCAAACGGAACTTGCCGATAATCTCAAGAAAAAATACACCATTAATCGAGGTTTTGAAACCATGGTCAATATTAGCATTGATGTTCCGGGGCTGACGATTCCGCCTAAAGACATCAGTGTTTTTTATGAAAATGGTAAAAAACCAATAATTAAAGGTAAAGGGATTTTATTGCTGCCCAAAAAAGGGTTTTTGGATCAATTTTCGGAATTATTGAATGTTGAAGCACATTGGATTCTTTTGGAAGAAAAGGGAGATGTACTGCGTTACAAATTAGTTTCTTTGGACCCTAAAAGTGATTGGGTGACAGCCGATTTAAAAATTTCAAAAGCAAGCTTACACATTGATGAAATCAATTTAACTACCAAGGAATCGGGTGTCTATCTGATAAAACATTCCTACGGAAAAGGAGTTTTTCCAACGACAACCGAAATCAATTTTTTGACTAATAAATTCAATATTCCGCTGAAGTTTTTGGGCAAATCCAACATCAAAAACATAAAAGACAAAGAAGGAAAAGTAAAAGGCAAAATATTTTTGAGGTTTACTAATTTCAGGATGTTATAAATTCACTTGGAATTAAAAAAGGGCTAAATTTCAAAATTTGAAACCAGCCCTTTTTCATAAATAAAAGATTTTATGTTTATAGAATTTTATTCCAAATCGTTTTGTCTTTCAGCAACAATTCACGCATTATTTGTATAGGAGGCATTCCGTTATCCAGCATTGCATCGTTGAATTTTTGCAAACTGTAGTTATTGCCTTCTTGTTTTTTGTAATCTTCTTGCAGTTTTAGGATTTGTAATTTTCCCAATGAATAAAATAAATAGCCGGGGTCATAAGTACCTCTCAACGCTTCTTGACGAGAAGGTTTGTCACCTTGATACCAGTTATTCATAAAGAATTTGGTAGCATCATCAACATTCATTCCATAGCAATGAGTTTTAATGGACACACATAAACGACAAAGGCGTAACAAAGCCTCACCTGATTGAGCCATACGATATTTGGCAGCTTTTATCGGGTCTCCAGAATTTCCAAATCCTGCGTCTAACATCATCACTTCGGTATAATGAGCCCAGCCTTCGATAAAGGCATAACTGCCAAAAATCTTTTGAATTTTTGAAGCATCTGATGCGTTCAAATGCAAAAACTGAGTATAATGACCGGGATACGCTTCATGAACAGAAACCACATCGGTAGAATAAAAATTAAATTGTGCCAACCAATCTTCTGCCTGTTTTGGAGTCCATTTAGAATCAACAGGAGTGATGTAGTAGTAGGCTTCGGTAGCTTTGGTTTCAAAAGGACCAGGAGTATCCATCGAAGCTGTGCTTGTTGCTCTTGCAAATGCAGGAGTTTCTTCCAGTTTAACACGAACTTCAGAAGGCATAGTAACAATTTTATTATCAATCAAAAACTGCCGAATGGCTTCTAGATTTTTCTTAGAATCTGGAATTAAACCTGCTGCCGTCGGATGTTCTTTTTGCATATCGTTGTAAACATCAATTGGCTTTTTGTTTGGGTTGATTATTTTTGCGGCAGCATCAAAAGAAGCTTGTTCTTTTTGTAACTCTTTCATCCCAATGGCTAAAATTTCATCAGCTGACATTGTAATTCCTTCATTATACAAGAGCATTTTTTGATAATTTTCTTTTCCAATGGCATAATCGTTATTGGCTTTAGGCAGTTTTTCTTTTTCTAAAAAGGATACATATCCGTTTATGGCGTCGATTGCTTTTTTATTAGCAGCATTGAAAGCCTTCATCAACGAATCATTTTTAACGTCTTTCAAAGCTACCAAAAGATCGTTACCCAAGAAAGAAGCGGAACCTTTTGCAATTTCTATTGCTAATTGAATGTGTGGCAAAGCCAATGAATCTTGCAAGTTTGCCTTGGCATCTTCATATAACTTTGGTGCTTGGTTTTCAATGGCAATAATGGATTTAATTTGTTGTTCCAGAGGGGCAAAATTTCTTTTGATATAAATACTTACATCAATTGCTCCCGCATAGGTCATAGGATTTTTGGTGTAGACTTCCAGATTTTCAAAGGTGAACAACTCTCGTTTGATATTAGATTGCAACATTTTCCAATCATAATATTTTTTGGTACTCAAAGAAGCAGAATCTATTTCGGAAAGGTCTTTTTCATATTCTTTTAGTCTAGTCACTTCAGCCTCGATGGACGCTTTGCTATAATCGGCAATTTTTCCGTCATACTGGTGATAACCCAATGAAACTCCAGATTGTGGACGCCAATCTAGATATCCACTAATGAATTCTTCAGATAATTTTTCAAAAGCAACATCGCCAGAAGCAGCATTTTTATCGGTTTTATTACAGCTAAAAAACGCAAAAGTTGAAACAAAGAGAAGGAGGATGATTTTTTTCATATTTCAAAAGATTAATTGACTTGTAAAATAAAAGATAGGCTTTATGATCATTCAGTAGAATTTAAAATCAAAAGTAGGATTTAAACCAATAGGTTTCCGTTTTTAAGGAACTTCTTTACCTCAAATTCTTCAACATATCTACCGTCATTGTTTCTAAATCGAACTCGTGATGCCAGTTCCAATCTTCTCTTGCAGCACTATCATCAATGCTTGCTGGCCAACTATCTGCAATTAATTGACGAAAATCGGGTTGGTATGAAACCGTAAATTCAGGAATATGTTTCTTAATTTCTGCAGCAATTTCAGTTGGTGTAAAACTCATCGCAGCCAAATTATAGGAAGAACGAATCTTGATGTTTTCCGCCGGAGCTTGCATAATTTGGATGGTTGCCTTAATAGCATCGTCCATATACATCATCGGCATTTTAGTTTCTGAGGATAAAAAACACTCGTATTTTCCATCACTCAAAGCCTTGTGATAAATATCTACAGCATAATCTGTAGTTCCGCCACCAGGAGGAGTCGACCAGCTGATTAATCCTGGATAACGAACGCTTCGGACATCAACACCAAAATGAGTGTGGTAATATTCACACCATCTTTCGCCAGACTGTTTGCTGATTCCGTACACCGTTGAAGGCTCCATAATGGTATATTGTGGTGTATTTTCTCGTGGTGTTGTAGGTCCAAAAACCGCAATACTCGAAGGCCAGAATATTTTTTTTATTTTCTTGGCTTTAGCCAAATTCAGGACGTGAAACAAAGAATTCATGTTCAAATCCCAAGCAAAAGCTGGATTTTTTTCGGCTGTTGCCGATAGTAATGCCGCCATCAAATAAATATCGGTTATCTGATGTACTTCTACCAAATGCTCAATTTGATTGAAATCCAAGGCATTCACCACTTCGAAAGTTCCAGAATTTACAATGTCATTGTTCAATTTTCGAATATCTGATGCAACGACATTTTCGGTTCCGTAAAGTTGACGAAGTTTATGCGTTAGCTCCGTTCCAATTTGCCCGCAAGCGCCGATAATCAATATTTTAGGATTCATAAATATAATTTTAAAAACACAAAGATAACGTTTTCGTAAACATCAAAATTTTCTATAATATGCATAAATTTTTGAAAATTTACTCTAATAATTGCGTATTATTTCTTAATTTTTATTCTGACAATGCAAAAAATTTATCGCTCAGATATTAGATTCTTATTCTATATGTATCAATTCGTATTTGTTAATTTACTTCGTAACTTTGCGACTTAACTTATAACGAATGAAATTTAAATTTATATATGTCCTTTTGCTAATTTTTTCGCTGTTTTCGTGTAAAAACGAGAACGAAAAACGTCAAGCAGAATCAATAAAAGATATTAAAAAGAAAGAATTAATTTTTTCGAATATAGAAAAAAATTGGGTTTTCAATGCCAAACCTATCAATTCGACGGCACAGTCCAAAACCGTATCTTGGAAAGAGTGGCGGGTATTTTTGACAGAATTAGAGCAAAAACCGAAGAAAACCATTGGAGCTTTCCAAAAAAAAGCAGCCGAACTTTCTAAAAAAGTAATGGCTTTGAATGAATTTTTACCTATTGAATTTAACAATCCACAGATGAAAAGTAGAATTGCTATCTTGATAACCAAGGTGCGAATGCTGGATTTGTACATTCATTTGAAAGATATCCCCGAAAAAAAAGTAGTTGCTTTAATTCCAGAAATCAACATCCAATTGGTCGCTTTGCAAAATCAAATGGACAAGATTGTTCAAAAAAGCAAAATTCCATTAGAAGAAGGAGAATCAGATTTAATAAAAATGCTTGATTCAGCAAGAGCTATTCCTAATACACCACAATTAGACCCAAACACACCTCGCGTTGAGTAAGAAAAATCTATATACTATTTATGACAATTCGACAAAAGTCAAACAAATTGTCGATAGTTTGCAACAAGCCGAACAGAAAATCCAATTGAATGGATTGATAGGTTCCTCGCTTTCGTTTGTGGTGCATTCGCTTTTCAAAAAAACCGAAAAACCCTTTTTGCTAATTCTGAACGATAAGGAAGAAGCGGCCTATTATTTGAACGATTTAGAGCAAATGATTGGTGAAGACGACGTGCTTTTTTATCCCGGTTCTTATCGTCGTCCGTACCAAATTGAAGACACTGACAATGCTAATGTTTTGCTTCGTGCCGAAGTTTTAAACCGCATCAATTCTCGCAAAAAACCAGCCGTTATTGTCACTTATCCCGAAGCACTTTTCGAAAAAGTGGTTACCCGAAAAGAATTGGACAAAAACACTTTGAAAGTAAGTGTTGGAGACCAAATTTCAATTGATTTTATTAACGAAGTTTTGTTCGAATACGAATTCAAAAGAGTCGATTTTATTACGGAACCGGGCGAATTTTCTGTTCGCGGAGGAATTGTGGATGTGTTCTCTTTTTCGAATGATAATCCGTATCGAATAGAGTTTTTTGGCAACGAAGTCGATAGTATTCGAAGCTTCGATGTAGAAACACAATTGTCTATCGAAAAGCAAAAGAAAATAACGATTATTCCCAATGTAGAGAATAAATTTTTTCAGGAAAACCGAGAAAGTTTCCTAGAATATATTAATAATCAAACGGTATTATTTATTCAAGATGCCGAAGGTTTATTCACAAAATTGGATAGACTTTTTGCTAAAGCTACTGAAATTTTCGAAAATCTGAATGCCACGGTAAATCACGTTGCGCCGAATCAATTATTTCTGAATCAGGCGGAATTTATCAAAAAAAGTCTTGATTTTTCGGTTGTGGAATTGAGTTCAAAAGCTATTTACAAAACGAAGAAAGCATTCGATTTTCACATCAAACCGCAACCTTCTTTCAATAAACAGTTTGATTTGTTGTTGAATAATTTGAATGATAACCATTTCAACGGCTACAAAAATTATTTGTTTTGTTCGAATGATGCCCAAGCCAAACGCTTTCACGATATTTTCGAAACCTTGGATGAAGAAAACTCCGAGAATATCCGTAAGCAATACAACACCATTGTTTTGCCCATTTATCAAGGATTTATCGACGAAGAAAATCAATTGGCTTGTTATACCGATCATCAAATTTTTGAGCGGTATCATAAATTTAGTATCAAAAGCTCTGTTTCGAAGAAGCAAAATATCACTTTAAAAGAACTCACCACTTTGTCCGTTGGCGATTATGTAACTCATATCGATCACGGAATTGGACGATTTGGCGGCTTGCAAAAAATTCAAGTTGAAGGTAAAACTCAAGAAGCTATCAAGCTAGTTTATGCAGATAATGATATTGTGTATGTGAGCATTCATTCGCTTTACAAAATTTCGAAATACAACGGAAAAGACGGAACACCACCGAAAATTTATAAATTAGGCTCGAATGCTTGGAAGATTCTAAAGCAAAAAACCAAGGCGAGAGTCAAACATATTGCATTCAATTTGATTCAATTGTATGCCAAAAGAAAATTAGAAAAAGGTTTTCGTTTTGCGCCCGATAGTTATTTGCAAAACGAATTAGAAAGTTCGTTTATCTATGAAGATACGCCAGACCAAACCAAATCGACAGCGGAAGTAAAAGCCGATATGGAAAGCGACCGACCGATGGATCGTTTGGTTTGTGGGGATGTTGGTTTTGGGAAAACGGAGGTTGCGATTCGTGCTGCTTTCAAAGCTGTGGACAATTCGAAACAAGTTGCAATTTTGGTTCCCACTACGATTTTGGCTTACCAACATTATCGTACTTTTAGCGAAAGGTTGAAAGATATGCCAGTATCTGTTGGTTATTTGAACCGTTTCAGAACTGCCAAACAAAAAGCCGAAACCCTCAAACAATTAGCCGAAGGAAAATTGGATATTGTTATTGGGACGCATCAATTGGTCAACAAAAATGTGGTTTTCAAAGACCTCGGATTGTTGATTGTAGACGAGGAACAAAAATTTGGAGTTAATGTAAAAGACAAACTCAAAACCATCGCAGCCAATGTCGATACGTTGACATTAACAGCAACGCCAATACCTAGAACTTTGCAGTTTTCGTTAATGGCAGCACGCGATTTATCAGTAATTACAACGCCGCCGCCCAACCGTTATCCTATCGAAACCAATGTGGTTGGGTTTAGTGAAGAAACTATTCGAGATGCCATTTCCTATGAAATTCAGCGAAACGGACAGGTTTTCTTTATCAATAACCGAATCGAAAACATCAAGGAAGTGGCTGGTATGATTCAACGTTTGGTTCCTGATGCCCGAGTGGGAATTGGTCACGGTCAAATGGATGGTAAAAAACTAGAAGAATTGATGTTGGCTTTTATGAACGGCGAATTCGATGTTTTGGTTGCCACAACCATTATCGAAAGTGGTTTGGATGTTCCTAATGCAAATACCATTTTCATCAATAATGCCAATAATTTTGGACTTTCTGATTTGCATCAAATGCGCGGTCGTGTAGGTCGTAGCAATAAAAAAGCGTTCTGTTATTTTATTTGTCCACCGTATTCAGCGATGACGGATGATGCCCGAAAACGAATTCAGGCTTTGGAACAATTCTCGGAACTAGGAAGCGGTTTCAATATTGCGATGAAGGATTTGGAAATTCGTGGAGCTGGGGATTTATTAGGTGGTGAACAAAGTGGTTTCATCAACGAAATTGGTTTTGACACCTACCAAAAAATTATGAACGAAGCCATCGATGAGTTGAAGGAAAACGAATTCAAGGATTTGTATGAAAACGAAGATAGTGGAGTCGAAAAAGAATATGTAAAAGATCTGCAAATCGACACTGATTTTGAGTTGTTGTTTTCAGATGAATACATCAATAATGTTACAGAACGATTGAGTTTATATAACGAATTGGGTAATGTGACCAACGAAGAAGAATTGATTATTTTTCAAAATAAATTGATTGACCGTTTTGGTCCAATGCCGCCAAGAGCCAATGCTTTGATGAACAGTATTCGCATCAAATGGATTGCTACGAAAGTGGGAATCGAGAAATTGGTGATGAAAAAAGGCAAGATGATTGGCTATTTTGTTTCCGATCAGCAATCCGATTTTTATACTTCCAACCGCTTTCATCAAGTAATTCAATTTGTGCAAAAGAACAGCAACATTTGTGTGATGAAAGAAAAACAAACGCCAGCGGGCTTGCGTCTTTTATTGACTTTTGACAATGTGAAAACGACGAGAAGAGCTTTGGAATTGATGGAGATGCTGGGGAAATAAATAAAAGAAGCTTCCAGCCTTTTAGACAGGAAGCTTTAAAATATAAAAGAAGAAATATTAATTCTTCAAATCCTTAATCACTTTAAAAGCAACATCCACTTCGTCTTCGCTTACTAGAATGGTAAATTCGTTAGAAGTCGAAATTACTTCGTTGATGATGATTCCTTCCCAAGCCAAACGCTGAAAAATGAAATAATAAATTCCTGGGACAACGATGTTTTCTTTTGGTAATTTTACGGTGATTGAGGCTAGGTTTTCTAGCTTTTGAATCAACTTTTCATTTGCAAAATGTTTATCTACAAGATGATTAACGGCATTGCTTACCACGATATTAGTTTCATTTACACCACGAGACGAAGTATAGAAAATATCTGAAAAAGTATTGATATCAGTAATTAAATCGGCTTGCTTGTTCAAAACAGTTTCCGACGCTGCAAAAGTATAATCGGTCAATGAGGAACGAACAGTGATTTCGCCAATGTTTTTTATCACCTTATTGATTTTGTGATTCAATCTGAAATCCAATTCTTCGGTGAGTCTTTTTAATGCCATTACCACCGCTCCTTGTTTGACTTCTTTGCCAAATTCAGGCTCTAATTCGACCATAATGTTTCTGGACAATGAAGTTAAATTAATTATTCCAAGAGACAATGCGTTCAATAGAAAAGGTTTTGTTTTGATGTAATTTTCTACAATAGAGGAAACGGTTTTCATAAGTTTAATTTATAAGGATTGGTAACAACTAAAATTTATTAATTTGTAATAATCTAACAAATCTCGATGCAAAAATAAATAAAAAAACAATTTGTTACAAATTAAACAATGAAAAATTGCATTTAAAAATGATAAAAAGCATCCATTAGATGTTCAATGGCAAAAGTTTTGCCTTCTTTGTGAACAGCAATGATGTCAAAACGAACTTCGATATCTAAATCATTAGAAATAACATATTCGTTTACGGCTTTTACCAGAAGTTGGATTTTCTTGGGTTTAACAAAGTCTTGAGGCAAACCAAAATCAAGTGACGAACGTGTTTTCACCTCAATGATGGCAAGTATATTCTCTTTTTTGGCAATAATATCAACTTCGGCTTTCTGAAAAGTCCAATTGGTTTCTAGAATTTCATAACCGTTTTTTTGAAGGAATTCAACCGCCATTTCTTCGCCAAGTTTTCCTAAATCGTTGTGTTCGGCCATTTTGAAAGTTAGAGGTTAGAGGTTAGAAGTGGGAAGTTGAACTTAGGTGTTATTCAAAAGTAAGTTTTGAAGTTTCTTTGTTTATTTCCAATGAAACTTGTTTGCCAAAAATCAAGGCTCGGTTGTCGCGAAAATGGCCTGCTGGAAAATTATACAGGATAGGAAATGTATATCCTTTAGTGACATCAGCAATTATTTCGTTGGCATTTTTCCCCCAAGGAATGTCGTTGTCTCTCATTTTTGTCATGCCACCCACAATTAAACCATTCAAATCATCAAAGCATCCGCAGCGTTTTAGGCTCATCATCATTCGGTCGATATGGTATAAATATTCGTCAATATCTTCAATAAAAAGAATTTTTCCTTTGCAGTCGATTTGTGCATTCGAACCCATCAAGCTGTATAAAATAGATAAATTTCCACCTACTATTTCGCCTTTTGCATACCCCAATTTATTTGCTACATCAAAGGGAATTTCATAATTAAGACTTTCGCCAAAAAGGGCTTTTCGTAAACTTTCGATCGTTTCTGGAGTTGCTTTTGCAACCGTTATAGGCATTGCAGCGTGAATGGTAGCAATGTTCATTTGATTGATATAGCTGTGAAGAATTGTTACATCGCTAAAGCCAAAAACCCATTTTGGATTTTGTTTGAATAGGGTAAAATCTATCAAATCTATTATTCGAACGGTTCCATAACCGCCTTTGACACACCAAATTGCTTTGATATTGGGATTGTCTAATTGCTGCTGAAAATCTTCGGCGCGTTGCGCATCAGTTCCCGCTAATTGATTATTGTCTAATCCGATTGTTTTTCCAATAACGACTTCCAATCCCCAACTGTGCATTAAATCTATGGCAGGTTTTAAATTATCATCGATGTTTTTTCGGGCTGTTGCCAAAATGGCTATGGTATCTCCTTTTTGTAAACTTGGTGGAATTTTCATAGGTACTTGTGCTTGAATATTGAAAAATGATAAAACAAAAATAAGCTTTAGAAGTGTATAAAAAAGTGCTTTTTTTATGCTAAATAAAATTGGATTCTTCTGCATATTATTCAATTATGAATTTTTTTACTACAGTTTTGTTATCTGAATCAATTTTAGCGTAATAAATTCCTGATGGGAAATCGATGTCTAATTTAGATTCTCCAGCAATTTTTTTTGTCAAAACTTTTGCTCCAATATTATTGTAAATTTCGATTGTTGCCATTTCGTTCAATCCAGAAATGGTAATCGATTTTTTAGCTGGATTTGGATAAAGGTTCACTTTTAAATTAGCAAAATCATTGGTCGATAAATTAAAATGCCAAGCTTGACCTAATTTTGAACCCCATATATAATTGGCCAAATCAGGATAATCAATAAATGGATTTCTGTTGACTTGCCATGTATAAATGTAGTTATTCCGATTCATTTCGAAATCATCCGAAGGGTCTAAAGTATTCCAAGTTAACAAAGAAGCTAAATCACCTAGTTGCCCAACTGTTGTGTCAGCAATATCACCATTGACAACACTTAAAGCATTGTAACGAACCGCCATATAAAAAACGGAACGTGCTACATCTCCTTTCCATGAACCCATTGTTCCGCTTGGTCCGTTGTATCCTGTTAATCCATAATCTTTATTGCTTCGCAAACTATTTTCGGCGCCATCTTCGGCACGAAGATGATGTGCATCGGCATGACCAGCAAGAATATCATTCGCATTGGTAGGCAACCAAACATTAATTCCGTCGGGAATACTTTCTGTTCCATCTGTAAAACCGCCACGCGATTGTGGGTAAATGTGTTCGCGATTCCATTTTCCGGTATTGATTCCAGTGTCCTGAAATTCTAATTTGGAACGTGGTTTTTCAACATACATCAACCAAACTTCGTTGCTGTTCAGAGGGCTTTGATCAGCGGTTTTTAAAATTTCGATAATATCTCCATAATTATGAGCGTGAACTGTAGCAGGATTGGCTATAATATCTTGAATGGCTTGTTTTAAAGCTGAGCCAGAAAGCCCCTCGAGAGTCGCATAATAGCCTGCAGGGGCAGTACTAGAAACAACACCATAGGTTGGACTTAGAGGCGTTCCAAACGGTGCAACGGTAAAATCATTGTCGATAACTCGAATTTCGATATTGTCATTGAGTCGCTTATATTCAGTTGGAATACTAGCAAATTTAATTTTTAAAACTTCATCACCTTCGTTTAAAACATCGTCAGTAAGATTTATAGTGGTTGTGAAAGTTTTGGAACCGGTAGGAATAAAAACAGTAGTATTTCCTGTAAAATCGGCTGTAGTAAATGAGGAATTATTCAATGTAAAGTTGAATGTCAAATCAGTTGTTACATTTGTTTGGGTCGTGAATGTAATCGCAAAATTATCTCCCTCATTTTTGTCGGCGGTATTCGCGGTTATTGAAATACCGTTAAAGACCACTCCACTTCCGTCATTATTGGCTCCTGGAGTTGGGTTTTTGGTTTCGTAAGTTCCGTCGCTTTTTCTTTGGATGGATTGTGTGGTTTGTTGGTTGTTTAGACCTTCATCATATTGCACAGTTTCTCCCAATAAATTCATTAAAGCCGTAGCATCTGGATCCTTGGTGTCGTACATCAAAGCGTCGATGAGGTTCGTGGTCGTCGCTAAAGTAAATTCCGGAAAATCGGATGCACTTGCTTTGTAAAGTGCAACAGCATCTTCTCCGTTTTGGATTAAATTATCGGGAAAAGTTTTATCAGGTGCAGGCGAAACAAATGTATTCCCTAGGAGAATTATTCCGTTGGCATCAGTGGTTAATCCGTTTAAATCTATCGTAAAATAACTTTGATTTGCAGTTGTAGAAGTTGGATTTCCGTTGAAAAAAACCAAAATATAACCATCTAATGAAAAATTAGGTGTTGCCGATTTTAATTCTATAAATTCTTTATCATCAGTGCTTGGAGTATCCGAATCCAATTCGTTGATAACAACTTGTGCATTCGACAGCAACACAGTCAGAAAAGCGAGGACAAAAAAAATATTTTTCATATGTTCGAATGGATAAGAATACAAAGTTAATTAATAGTTGGATTGAATTTGAAATGGATTCATTAATAAAAAAGGCTTCTATTACGGAAGCCTTTTTAGAGATTGTTTTTATAAAAATTAATTTACTGTAATATTATCTAGTTGTAATGTAGTAGTTACCGCAGGGAAAGCATTTGCATTTCCAGCATATTCAAACACAAAATAACCATTTCCAGTTACAGATGTTGGAATAGCATAAACACCACTTGATGTAAAGGTAGTTCCATATCCAGAAGTTGGAGAGGTAGGAATAGTAAAATTAGAGGTAATATTCACCATTTTAGAAGTATCTACTATTGCTCCTGGAGTATAATTTGTAGCTAAAACATAATATACTTTAAGAACAGCTCCGTTCCAAAAACCCATGTTGGTTTTGAATGATAAATTATTTGCTGTGGTCAAATTTACAGGGACAAATAAATAGGTGTTATTCGCACCACCAGAGCTAAATGATGTCATTTGAATGTATTTGTTGGAACTAAAAGTTTTCACTTCAAAATACCTTGAACCAACGCCAGCATCATTGATGTAATTTGGAAAATTAGTCTGTGATGGTGATGAAATATAACTTTCGAATGTTTCGTTTACGGTTCCAGGGAAAACAGTAGAATTGGAACCAATTAATGCTGGAGTATAATCTACTCTTGGGTTTGGCATATTGGCGTCACGCTCTGTCCTCATAATTATTTGAAAAGTAGAATTGTATTTGGTTAATACTCCTCTTATTTTTCCTTTTCCAGTTGGTACTTTTCGGCCAGCAAAATTTGCAAATCGGCTGGTTCTAATGGTTAGGGTTTTAGCTCCGTCTGTAACATAAATACTTGAGTCATAATCGTCTTCTCTATTAGAATCATAAGTTCCTCCAGCAGCTTCATCTGTAAATTGAACATTGTCAATTTCAACCAATGTATTCAAATAAGCGTCAGCCACTTGTGCCAATGTTATTTTACGAACAATAGCATCCTCGCTTACAGCATCACAAGAAGCGATTAGATGTTTTGGATATTCCAGAGTTGCAAGTCTGTTTACAGCATATTGTTCGGTTGGTGGTGCTCCAAAGATTAGACCTACGCCAAAGCTTGTTGGGTTTGCATAAGCCAAACCTTTCAGTTTTAAGAACACTTTTTTTCCGGGCTCAAAATTTTTGGTATAAAGGTTTACTTCGTCAACAGAAAGATTGTAGCCTTTAGAGCCATCTACAGCTTGAACATAAAAGCTTTTGTAAAAATTTCCACCTTCGTCGCTCGAAACTACATAACCTTCAATAATATCGTCTGCGTTATAAGTTGGTGTGTTTGGAACTACACTTGGCGGAGTTGCAACAGGGTTTTTGGCCACAGCATAAATATCGGCTATGGATTTAGTTTTTGTCAAACCCGGATCCACACAATCTCCGAATTTTGGAGTATCGTAAGTATCATTTACGCAAGCAGAAAACAAAAAGATTGCCGTTAAAATGATAAAGCTGTTTTTTAATATATTTTTCATAACGATTAATTTATTAGAAGTTTAAATAAATATTTACCATAAATGTTCTTCCGTATCCGTAGAAATATTTAGGTCCAAAAGAGCGAGTTGGACCACTATGGTCTTTATATAATTCGCTGTACGAAGCGTTTCTTGCTTGTTCGAATCCACCGGTTTTATATTGAATGTCGAATACGTTATTAACGTTGGCAAACAATCCTAAAGTTTTTTCTTGTATTCTCCAGGTTTTTCCTCCTACAAGATTAACCAATGTGAAGGCGTTGAATTTTTCCTGAGCCAAATAACTCGCAGACAATGCCGCATCATAAGGGAAATTTGCTTCATCTGAATCGGTGATATATTTTGAAGTTCTTAACAACGGTGCAACATCAAGATAATTGTTGGACAAATAATTTACATTGGCACTAATCCACCAAAATTTTGGATCACGATATTCTAAACCAGCAGAATACGCTTGTTGAGGCATTCCTGCGAGTTTATATCCTTCCATATTTGCTGGACCATTGAAAATATCATCGGTTACTCCATCGGCGTGAATTACTAAATTAGGGTTGTTGGTATAGGTATAATCTCCATAAGCGGCAACGGCGGTCGCTTTCAAGGTAGAAGTAAATTGATATTCTATCCCAGCTTCAATTCCTTTGTTTCTTTTATTTTGACCCGAAACTGCTTCCGAAACAAATTCGCCATTTCCTACGCTAATGTTATCAGCATAATAAAAAGCAATATCGGTAGTGTTTTCGGTTTCGTTGAAATAGGCGGTGAAACGCGCTTTTAGGTTGGGCATTCTAATGATATAACTCGCGTCAACACTATTGATAGTTTCGTTTTTGATGTTGTCTGTTGTATCATTATTCAAACGAGCATTTGGAAAAACATCTTTATGATTGGGGGCTTTTGTCATATAAACAGCATTGACATCAAAGTAATGTTGCCCCGTGATTTTATAAGTTGCTCCTCCTTTGAAACCAAAATTATCAAAGTCCATTTTTTCGCTTTTTCCGAACGAGTTATCTGGATAATACCCGTTTTTGTAGAGACCTTCTCTCTGATAACTACTTTTTGAAAAAGATTGCCCAAGGTAGAAATCTATTTTGTCATAAGTAAATTTAAATTGTGTAAAAGCTTCTAATCTGGCTGCATCTATAATATAATTGTACCCATATTTATCTCCTTGACCAACAGTTCTGTCAGGATTATTCAAATCCGATTGCTCTTGCCCTGGGAAAGTACCAAAAGTGTTAATGTCATTAAAATAAGTTCCTCCCAAAAGGTCGATTAAGTTTTTGAAATTGGATGATTTTGTTTTGGTGAAACTTGCTCCGGCATTCATTACGATGTTATCGGCCAATTGTGAAGAAAGAATCGTATTGGCGACCATTGTTTTGTCATCGGTTCTATCTTCGTATAAAACGTAACGACTTCCGTTGTTTATGTTTTCATTATTGATGCGGTACATAGATGTCCAATCCATTTGCGGTTGCGCTAGGAAATTGGCTTTGGCTTGATCAGCAGCGGCTTGGTCGGGTGTGTATGAGGCTACGTTATTACTGTCATAAGAATATAATGTGGTGTAATAACTTGGTAATTTTTTGTAGTAGTTTGGATCTGGATTGTCTGTTTTTTGAAAATCTATACGGCTGTTTCCTATTTCTCCAAATTGGTACGAAAGATTAGTATGTAGTTTAGTTTTCGAATTAAATTTCCAATAATGACTTAAGGTAAAGATGGGTTCTTCGACATCTTTTACTCTCGAATTTCTTTTTTCGCCTTCTTGATATCCCCAATAGGAATTGTATTTAAAGTTTTTTAAATCAGTAACTTCTTGAGTGTTTGGCGAATTTTTACCTCTCCTGTTTTGTGCATAAATCGAGGTAAAGTTAAGGCTGTGATGGTCGTTTATTTTCTTTTCGACACTAGCAAACAAAGAGTTGGCAGCATAATCTGTTCCATCAAAATAGCCTTCTTGAGCCCAACGTCTTCCTCCAGAAACTACATAAGCCCAGCCGTTTTTATTCATGCCTGATGCATGAGTTGCCATCGCTCTAAAGTTGTAATTGGTATTTGTACTCAAAAATGAAATCCTAGTTCCCGGTCTATAAACCGATGCTCTTGTACTAATATATTGTGTTCCTGCAATTCCTCCAAAAGTATAATCTGATGGAGCAGAACCATTTGTAAATTCTTGATTTCTAGTGGCATCATTCAGACCTCCCCAGTTGCTATATTGCGGTCTTCCATCAGAAAAGCGATTCATCGAAACACCGTTAATAAGGATATTCGAATATTCATTATCGATACCACGAACACTAAATCTGGCTTGTCCAAAATTGTAAGCTGCTGCCTGTAAGAATACATCTCGCGATGCCTGAAGCAATCCTGCGGTACTTTCGGAACCGCCGTTATCATCACTCAAATCGCTATCGGTAATGGTAATAAGAGTCAATTGTTGCTCAGTAGTAATGTCTTCTTCTAAAGTAACTGTCCCGATGTCTAAAACTTCCCCTACTTTGATTTCAATTTGAAGTAATTGTTCTTTGTAACCGTTTGTTCTAATGCGTAATAATTGGTTTCCAATTTCGACTTTGTCGAATGAGAACTTTCCGTTGGAGTCTGAAAGTTGCATTAAATTTGTGTTTTGAATCGACACAATAACACTTTGCATTGGTTTCTGTGTTTTTGAATCGACCACTTTACCAGTAACTCCGGCAGTTGTTTGTCCAAAAGCAAACACTATTTGAAAGACAAATAATGTACTAAAAATAAAGTTTTTCATATTAAAAATTATATTAATTCATTGTGATAAGAAACACGAATTCTTAATCGATACAAAGCTACATTTATAATTTTTATTACATACATTTGTTCCCAAGTTTTTGTTAAATTTTACAGTATAATAATACCATAATCATGAAAATTAAAAATTTTACAGCTTTTTTGTTAGTATTCTGTTTTTTGAATCAGATCAATGCTCAACAAAAAAAATATGCATTGCGAACTGTTGCATTTTATAATTTCGAAAATTTATTTGACACCATCAACAATCCAAATTTTGATGAAGAATGGCTCCCAGATGGGCTTCAGCGGTGGACATCAGAAAAATACAAGCAAAAACTAGAAAACCTTTCGAAAGTCATCATGCAAATTGGAACCAATGAGACGCAAAAAGAAGCGCCGACACTTATTGGGTGTTCCGAAATAGAAAACCGTGGTGTTTTAGAAGATTTGGTAAAACACCCCAATATTTTAAAAGACGATTATGGTATTGTGCATTTTGATTCCCCTGACAAACGAGGAATCGATGTGGGGCTTTTGTACAAAAAGAAATATTTCAAACCTACGAGTTTTATCAACATTCCACTGATTATTTATAGAGGGAATAGTAATGAAAAAGAGAAAGAATCCGAAGAAGATAAATTGGACAAAGATAAAATAGAAGTGGCTAATGATAATAGAGTTTACACCAGAGATATTCTCTTAGTAACTGGTTTTCTTGATGGAGAAGAGGTAAACGTTTTGGTCAATCACTGGCCGTCACGTTCCGGAGGTGAGAAAAAAAGCAGTCCATTTCGTGAAGCAGCAGGACGATTAGCTAGAAAAGTCATGGATTCTGTTTACAAAGTAAACCCAAAGGCAAAAATCATATTAATGGGCGATTTGAATGATGGAACCTACAACAAAAGTGTAAAAGTTGGCATCGGTGCAAAACTAAAAAAATCCGAAGTACAGGAATTTGGGGTTTATAATCCTTTCGAACAAATGTTCAAAGACGGAAATGCCACCTTATTTTATAGAGATTCTGGTGATATTTTCGACCAAATTATGGTATCCGAAACATTGATTAAAGAGGATCATTCCACTTATCAATATTGGAAAGCCGGAATTTACAACAAACCCTTTATGATCGAAAAATTCGGAAGATATGCCGGTTACCCTTTGCGTCATTCCGAAAACGAAATTGGATATAGCGACCACTTTCCTGTTTATATTTACTTAGTCAAAGAAGTTAAATAATTAAAATTTATACAATGAAAAATTTAGCAATAGCAGTTTTTGTTTTATTCTCGGCACATTGCTTTTCACAAGACACCATCACAACAGCAAAAGTCAAAGATTATATGGACAAAGAAGTTTGTGTTGTTGGAAAAGTAGTTTCATTCAAACTTGCCGCCGAAGGCAAAAACACCAATTACATCAACATCGATAAACCTTATCCCGAAAGTGTTTTTACTGTAGTGATTTCTAATTTTTATCTCGAAAAACTGAACATCAAAATAGAAGATTTAAAAGACAAAAACATTTGTGTTAAAGGGAAAATCACCACTTATAAAAACGACCCAAAACAAATTCCACAAATTTACAATCCGATAAGTATTGTGGTTAAAAATGACTGATTTTTTTGATTTTTAATATTCAATCTTGCAACTTCATTCCTATGAAAAAGGGAAACCTATCAGGCCTTTTAAATTAAGAAAGAATTAAGTTATTTTTCTTGTATAAAAGGCTACTTTTGCCAAAAATTAAATTATAGCCTCCACCATGGACGATTATTATTCGAAGAGAACTCAATACAAACAGGAATAGTCCTTGCCTAATGTAAGCGATATTCCTTAAAACATCGCATTGCATTATGATTACGTATTACAAAAACAACAAAGGTTTAACTCAAACCGAAAATCGTGAAGAAAACTGCTGGATTAATGTAGTTTGTCCCACAAAAGAAGAAACCAAATTCCTGCTCAAAGAACTACAAATCCCCGAAGATTTTTATAATGACATCGAAGATATTGACGAACGCCCTCGTATCGAATTTGAAAACGGTTGGACGCTAATCATTTTAAGAATTCCTTTCAAAAGTAATGATCCAAAACTGCCGTTCAACACAGCACCATTGGGTTTAATGTTCAAAGATGATGTTTTTCTTTCCCTGTGTTTTCATCAAACAGAAATTCTTAAAGACTTTGTTTTATACACCAGACGCAAGAAAATTACAATCGAAAATGATTTTGATTTAGTGCTAAAATTGCTTTTATCCTCTAGCATTTGGTTCTTGAAATACCTAAAACAAATCAACCAACGAATCAAACTTGCTGAGGACAACTTAGAAGAATCTATCAAAAACGAAGAACTTCAAGCCTTGTGGCAAATAGAAAAATGTTTAGTGTTTTTTGTCACTTCGCTAAAAGGCAATGACGTTTTATTTCGCAGAATCAAAAACTTAAAAGCCCACAAAGACACTTACGACTCCGAATTACTTGAAGATGTCGAAATCGAATTGCGCCAAGCCGAAGAAACAACCAGTATTTACAGCAACATCTTAACAGGAATGATGGATGCGTATGCGTCTGTAATTTCGAACAATTTGAACGTAATAATGAAGAGACTGACCTCCATATCCATCATCTTGATGATACCAACTTTAGTCGCCAGTTTATACGGAATGAATGTGCCTAATAATTTTCAGGAAAACCCTTTCGGATTTTGGATTGTGTTATCCATTTCTCTTTTAATTTCCGTTTCAGGCGTCTTTTTATTCAAGAAAAAAAATATGTTTTAGATTTTTTCAGGAGCTAATCCCGCTTTCCGTT
Organism: uncultured Flavobacterium sp.; assembly: GCA_963513695.1. Classification (GTDB taxonomy): domain Bacteria; phylum Bacteroidota; class Bacteroidia; order Flavobacteriales; family Flavobacteriaceae; genus Flavobacterium. Next base: position 46,487 of record CAUPRL010000004.1, on the reverse strand, counting down.
GTAATCTTGTTCAATAAAGGCTATTTTTCTAAGCCAAAAAAGGAGCTTCCTGCGGTCGCTCTTTTTTTGCAAGAAAAAATTAGCCTTTCTTTTCACAAGGATTTCCACTTTAATCAGGGCTAACCAAAAGCTACAGCAACCTCGATTTATGAAAGTAGAGAAGCGTACATCATCACAAACTCAGGCAGCGCATTTTGCCATTCCGTAGGAATCTCTACTCTCGGGCTTTGAGATTCCTGCGGAATGACAAATAGGCATATGTTTTTTACACTTTTGTTTTTTTTTGGAACTATGCTATCTGGTTTAAAAATTGTTAAAATATTTTTTTAGCCTACAACAATGACTCTAATACAATATATTTGTAAATAAATATAACAATTCTAACCAATAAAGTTACAATGATAACAACAGCAGATCAATTCGGAATGAAAGAAGCCTTGGTACAATTGGGCATAAAAGCTATAAATGAAGGAACTTCAACAGGAATTCAGCATTTTTCAAACGGAGAAATCCTTGAAAGTCATTCACCAGTTGACGGACAATTAATCGCATCTGTAAAAACCACATCAGCGGCTGATTATGAAAAAGTTATGCAAACTGCCACCGAAGCTTTCAAAACTTTCCGATTAATGCCCGCGCCTCAACGTGGCGAAATCGTGCGCCAGTTTGGAGAAAAATTAAGAAAAAATAAAGAAGCATTAGGCAAACTGGTTTCCTATGAAATGGGGAAATCATTGCAGGAAGGCTATGGCGAAGTTCAGGAAATGATTGATATCTGTGATTTTGCCGTTGGACTTTCGCGTCAATTACACGGATTAACTATGCATTCAGAACGTCCTGGACACCGGATGTACGAACAATATCATCCAATGGGAATCGTTGGGATCATTTCGGCTTTTAATTTCCCCGTTGCTGTTTGGGCTTGGAACACGGCATTGGCTTGGATTTGTGGCGATGTATGCGTTTGGAAACCATCCGAAAAAACACCTCTTTGTGGGATAGCTTGTCAAAACATCATCGCCGAGGTTATTAAAGAAAATAAGCTGCCAGAAGGAATTTCTTGTTTGATAAATGGAGATTATAAAGTGGGGCAATTAATGACAAATGATAAGCGAGTTCCGTTGATTTCAGCAACAGGTTCAACCCGAATGGGGAAAATCGTGGCGCAAGCCGTTGCGGGTCGTCTTGGAAAATCATTATTAGAATTGGGAGGAAACAATGCAATAATTGTAACGCCAGATGCCGATATAAAAATGACTGTTATCGGAGCCGTTTTCGGAGCAGTAGGAACTGCGGGACAACGTTGTACTTCGACGCGTCGTTTAATTATTCACGAAAGTATTTATGACAAAGTAAAAGAAGCTATAGTTTCGGCTTACGGACAATTAAAAATAGGGAATCCATTGGACGAAAAAAATCACGTTGGCCCACTTATCGACAAACACGCTGTTGAAATGTACACCAATGCATTGACAAAAGTTGTCGCCGAAGGAGGACAACTACTCGTAGAGGGAGGAGTGCTTTCGGGCGAAGGGTATGAAAGCGGTTGCTACGTAAAACCAGCCATAGCCGAAGCCAACAATTCATATGAAATCGTTCAACACGAAACTTTTGCCCCAGTTTTATATTTGTTGAAATATTCTGGTTCGGTTGAAAATGCTATAGAAATTCAAAACGGTGTTGCTCAGGGACTTTCATCAGCCATTATGACGAATAATTTACGGGAAGCCGAATTATTCTTATCGGTTGTAGGTTCAGATTGTGGCATTGCCAATGTAAACATTGGAACATCTGGAGCAGAAATTGGAGGTGCTTTTGGAGGAGAAAAAGAAACAGGTGGAGGACGCGAATCCGGTTCCGATGCTTGGAAAATCTATATGCGCCGCCAAACCAACACCATCAATTACACCACGAGTTTACCTTTGGCACAAGGAATAAAATTCGATTTGTAGTTTTTTAAAACCAAACAGATTTAGAATTTTCTATTTAAGGTTTGATTTTGTGTTTTGAATCAAAGAAATATAAAATCAAACCTATTAAAATAGTGGACAAACCTATTATACTTTCTTTTGGATGCGCTATAAATGTAAAATAACAGATGTAAATTCCAAAGGCCAAAAACACGACTGGGAAAATCCAGAAATATTTCCCTTTGAAAATGTATCTTTTGTTGGAAGGAATTGTAAAAACTGTTGCTACCGCTAGTGTTGCTAATATTTGAAGCAGGAAGGAAGCATAAATAAAAATTTCTTCAAACTCACCTGTTAAAATGATGATAATCGCGATTAAAGCATGAACCCACAAAGCTAAATAAGGAATTCCGTTTTTGGTTTTATTCATAACACTCCAAAGTTTATTTTCTTTTGCAGTTGCAAAACTTACTCGGGAACCAATCCATAAATAGCCGCTAATAGTAGCAATTAATTGTGCTGCAATAAAAAAACTAACCCATTTCGCCCCATTCAAACCCAAAAATCCTTTTGCAGCAATGGATGCCACATCTTCTTGATTGACCAATGAAGCAATCGGAGCGTGTTTTAGAAAAACATAATTGATTAAAATGTAAACCATGGTTACAAATAGAGTTCCAAGAATGAGTGATTTTGGAAGATTTTTGGTTGGGTTTTTTATTTCTCCAACGATATAAGAAGCTGAATTCCAGCCTGTATAAGCAAAAGAAACGAACACCAAGGAACTTGCAAATTCTGGCATTTGAACTTCTCTTATCCAGCCATTATCGAAACTTAAACCGTTTTGGGCTTGTGGAGCATAATACAATCCGAGACCGATTATCCCTAAAACAAACAAAACTTTTAGTAAGGTAAAGCCGTTTTGAAAATCACTACTTACTCTTAAACTAAAGGATTGTGAAAGAGCCGTTAAAATAATGATTCCTATGGCAAATTCTTTTCCTAATTCTAATCCAAAAATTTGTAAATACTTACTCATCGCCAATGCTGCCAAAGCAACAGGCGCTGAAAAGCCAACAATTAAAGAAATCCAACTGCTTAGGTAACCAAAAAAAGGATGAAAACCGCGAGACAAATAAATATAGTCACCTCCCGTTTCTTTGTAATAATTTCCCAATTCTGAATAGCAAAATGCGCCAAACATTGCCAATACTCCGCCAATAAACCATAATAAAATTATGGAATAGGTGTTAGTCAAATAGGCAACCTGATACCCCAATGAGGTAAATATCCCAGTGCCAATCATATTTGAGACTACTAATGCTGTCGCTGTAAGCCAAGTAATTTTTTTCAAAGCTGAAAATGTATGTTTTATAAAAAAACTTTGCCAAGGTTTTCGCCTTGGCAAAGTAATAAAAATAACTTTATAATAATGAATTACAAACTGTAACTTATTCTTCCAAAATAGTAAGCGCCTGTTGTTCCCATTTGAACTGGCGCATATTTGAACACTCCAAAATAACTGTTTTCATAAACTTGTTCGTCAGGGAAAACATCAAATAGATTATTGGCTCCAATAATAAATTGAATTTTAGGGGTTGCTTTAAAAGCTACTGATAAATCGGTAACCACTTTTCCATTGTGTTTTTGTTCGATTCCAAAAGGGAAACCATTTCGAGTAACTTCTCCAAAATAGGTGTTTCTTAACAAAAAGTTGAATTTATTAACACCATAATTTAATGCTAAGGTTCCTTTATGCAATGGCGTATTGGTTTCTATCAAACTCCTTTCTTGTGGGCCAAAATAAACGTCTTCCTGACCAACAAATGCTGCTGGAATAGAATTTAATTCAGAATCTACAACATTTTTATTGTAATTATACAGCAATGAAATATTTAGATTTCCAGTACCTAAATTTAAGTCATAATCGGCCACAAAGTCTATTCCTTTGGTGGTTGTATTGATGGCATTGGTAAAGAAACGCCCTGTTTGTGCGCCATAAGTTTCGAATATGGCTTGAAGTGGCGGAACAGGATCCCCATAAGCATCGTTTCCTAAATTTCCGGTAAGGATAATTCTATTGTCGATATTTATTTGGTAAGCATCAACTGTAAAGTGTAATTTTTTTAATGGAGAATACACAATTCCAAAACTATAATTTGTAGAAGTTTCCTCTTTTAATTCTGGAATTCCAAGTTGTTTGGCAACATCGCTATCATTTCTAAAAATGCCTGAATTTAATAATTTTCCATCCACAACATCGGTAGCAATATTGTTGAAATATTGCTGTTGTAATGAAGGCGCTCTAAATCCTGTACTAGCTGAACCGCGGACAAAGAAGTTATCGGTAATTTTATATCTAGCCGAAAGTTTTCCGTTTGTTGTGTTACCAAAATCGGTATAATTTTCGAAACGAATAGCAGCGTCAACTAAAAATTTATCAGTTAAGTTTAATTCGGCATCGGCGTAAATACCAAAACTATTTCTAGATTTATTTACAACATTCAAATACGAAAATCCTGGGAAAGATTGTGCTCCACCATTTACGTAAGAAGCGGTTTCGCCAGCAAGTATTTGATAGTTTTCATATCTAAATTCTGCTCCTAAAGCTATGTTTAGTCCTTTCATAACTGATTCGTATGAGCGAGTAGCATCAGCATTTATGGTGTTTTGTGAAAAAGAGTGGCTTCCTGCATCAAATTTGGTTGGGCTAGCCGCTCCTAAAGAAAAATTATTGGTATTGTCAACATTATATTGGAAATTGTTAGCTCCAAAAGTATTGCTTACATCTAATTTCCAATCTGAAAAATTGAATCTAAAACCAGAAATTAAGGATGCATCCAAAATATTTGACTTCAATTCAGGTTGAAAACCATTAGGGAATAATTCTGGAACAACACTTTCTGTTTCGCTTGGCAAACGTCTAAAGCCAAAACCAGTACCTTTTTTTAGGTTGAAACCACCAGCTGCATAAAATTCAATATTTTCGTCTAAAGGCACCACCGTATTTACAAAACCTTGAATGTTTTGAATCTTAGCATCTCCTACTTGAAAATTGAAATCATCACGATTTAAACCCTTAGCAGCAAGCATATCATCATCTATTTGGCGAGCATTTGGATCGCTAAAATCATATGCAAAATAATTATTGTAAGCCGATTGGTCAAAGATAATTAGGTTGTGATTTTGAGAACGATTGGTTTTTTCACGATTGTTAAACTCAGCTGTTAGATTGATAAAACCGCCTTTGTCGCCCAATTTATGACCATAATTTACATTTAAATTAGTAGTTTGTCCATCGTTACGAGAAGTTTGACCGTAAGTACCATTTACTTCTAATCCTGTGTTTTCTTTCAAAACTAAATTGATAACACCTGCGATAGCATCGGAACCGTATTGGGCAGCAGCTCCATCACGCAAAACCTCAATTCGCTTGATTGCCGAAGCTGGAATTGCACTTAAATCAGTTCCAACAGAACCATTTCCAACGGTGTTTTGATAGTTTACCAATGAAGTGGTGTGTCTTCTTTTACCATTAATCAAAACCAAAGTTTGGTCAGGACCTAAACCTCTTAAAGAAGCAGGATCAATATGTTCTGTTCCATCCGAAGCTGATTGTCTATTCGAATTAAAAGCCGGAATCATATAAGTTAATATGTCGTTGATGCTGGTTTGTGGCGTCACATTTTTGATTTTTGCCAAGCTGACAACATCAATTGGAACGGCCGTTTGTAGTTTACTTTTGTTTGGATTTCTGCTACCTACAACTACAATTTCATCAAGATTATTGAGTTCTGTTTTTAGGCTATCTTTTTTCTGAGAAGTTTCATTTTTATCGTCTTGCGAAAAAGCTTGACTCCCCGAAAAAAGTAAAATAGCACTAAAGCTTAATTGTAAAATTCTTTTCATGATTATTTATTTTTTTGCAAATATAAGTTTTTTCTAATTTCTCCCTTTTTCAGTCGGATATAAACTAGGTAATGGTTCGCTTTGCCAGAATTCTTTGGTGTCTACATCCATAATGGTCAGAGGCCCTTTGAAAGCTGCTCCCGTATCAATATTCCAAACATTGGCCATTTGTATTGGGACGGTTTTACCAATTCTAGAAACGGGCGTGTGACCAATGAAGATTTCTTTGTATAAAGTCAGTCGTTTAGGATATAATAAATCATCCTTTTTCATCTTTTTGTCCAATGCCAAAGCGGTTTCCCATAACGTTCTATCCCAATAAAATAACCTTGGAAAATATTCATAATCAACACCATTCAAGTTTGTAAAACCCGCATGAATAAACAAGCGCTTGTGTTCGTCGAGATGAAAATTCTGTAAAGATTGTATGAATTCGATATGGTTTTTTATAGTTTCGGCACTTACATTGGCATAAGCTAAAACAGTTGATTCACCTCCGTGTTGGTACCATAAAGGATTATCCTTGGTTTTGGTGAGCCAATCCAACAATAATTCATCGTGGTTGCCAAGGATGAAAATGCAATTGTGCGACGTTTTGAGTTCTATCAAATAATCGATCACTTGGGGCGATTGGCTCCAGCCATCTACATAATCGCCTAGAAAAATCAAGGTATCTTTTGGGGTAACATTGGCTCTTTCCATAATTTGGTGCAGCGCCCGCAAACCACCGTGAATGTCGCCGATAACGAGTGTTCTCATTCTATTTTTATTATCAATTTAGTCGTTGTCCCTAGTTTATTTATTTTTCCCAATTTTTATTGTTTTCACTAATTTGTCAAACTCTTCGTTACAATCTTCACCTGTTTGTCCGTCAGTAAAATTTAATTGAAAAAAATAATTCTTATATGGAATTGCATATGTTCTACTTCGGACTTTCATTTCTTGCCCATTTTGAGTTTTCATCGTAAATTTCCCAACAAAATAAACAGATTTTATCCCTGAAATCTCTATCTCGTTTGGTTCTATTATATATGTAAAGTCTTCAAAGTATTTTTTAAAACTTTTTGAGCTTTCAGTAATCACAGACTTAAATTGTTCGAAATTACTTCCTCCTTTTAACCTTATGTTTATTTGAATTGTCGGAATTAATCCAGCGTGTGTTTTAGGATCATATTTGTAAAATGAAGTTAACAAGAGAGAACCTTTATTGTTCGAAATTAGTTTTGATAAGTTTTCTTCATCCAGTTCAAATTTTTCAAGATTTTTCAATAATTCAGAATTATTAGCTTCAATCCATTTTTCAGGTTCTTGTATTTGAAAATCATACGCTTTATTGACAAATGTTTTTTGTCCATAAATTGAAATTTGAGAAGTCACTAAAATTAATAAAAATAATATTTTTTTCATTTTTTATAAATTACAATTAACTATTTAATTTGCGACCCGAGCGATAACGAATAGGCGAAGCAATTTGCGGTTGAATTTTACTGCACATCATACTTCATCTTCCTCAAAATCCGCAAGGCTTCTTTGAACAACAAATATACAGATGTGTGAGGTTTCAAAAGCAATTTGGCATCAATCAATTTTTGTTTGGCATCTTCAAATCCGTTGAGGTAACAAATCATAAATGTCGAGGGTAAATTCTCTAAATCTTTCTGTTCTCGCTCGGTTAACGAAAGTCCTTTTTGGAGTTTGTCAAGCAAAGAAATATTCGAATTATAAATGTGAAACAGCATTTTTCGATTGAATTCTGGCGGTTGAAAAAGGAATTCTCTGTCAATTTTATAATAGCCATTATCGTGAAAATAAATGGTTTGTTTTTCTAATGGATAAAAACTCGTTTTGTCATTCAACCCCAAAGGAACATATTCGATAATCGTAAAAGAATCTTCGTCAAAAGTAATCGTCACCACATCCTGAGCCGAATAAAACAGCTTGATTTGCTCATTGATCAGTTCAATATCAACACGGGAAAGAAAGGTGGTGTCTCGGTGTTTTTTGGGAACGCCAGCCCAGCAAATGACAAATAATTCTTTGAAAACTTTGTATTTCGGCGCCATATCTTTGTGCCGAAAATTCATAAAATCAATCACACCATCGAGCGTGTAACCAATACTATTTCTGGAATTATTTTCAATGCCAATAACGGTTTCCGTGTTTTGATAATTTTTTTCAACTTCCTCTTCAACAGGAACGGTATTACTACCACGACGAATAAAAACGCTACTGGCAGGAATCGTATGAATGCCTTTTTTAAAATGCGAAGTTTTGCTTTTTGCTTTTATGGTTACCAACCCCACAACTTTATCTTTGGGCAAATTGGGGAAAGGCACATTCTCGTATTGAATTTTCGGAGGATTTTCTAGATAAGCATTTACCAAATTCTGAATCCGACTGTCGTCAAAAAAATCATCGCCCACAATTTCGTTATCGTGATCTTCGACACCCACAACGATATAGGAATTATTGGCAGGATTCGAGTTGGATAAAGCGCAAATGTGTTTCAAAAATTTCGCTTTTCCCTCACGCGAATGCAAATTCAACTGACGTTTTTTGTCATAAAAACTGCTCTCATCATTGTGAGCCAATAGGTTTTTGATAAGTAGCCGTTTGTTAATCATTTGGGTTTTGGAATTAGTTTTTAAAACAAAACATTAGGAACGATTAACAATTGTCGCCGAAGCTTGAGCAGTTGGAAACACAATCAAATCAGCAATATTTACATGATAAGGTCTGGAAACTACAAAGTGAATAATATCGGCAATATCTTCAGCCTTCAAGGGTTTTAGCCCTTTGTAAGTGTTGGCAGCTTTGTCCTTATCGCCTTTGAAACGCACTTCGCTGAACTCGGTTTCGACCATTCCAGGATGAATTGCTCCCACCCGAATTCCATAAGGATTCAAATCGATTCGCATACTTTTATTCAAGGCATCAACAGCGTATTTTGAAGCGCAATACACATTTCCGTTCGGATAAACTTCTTTTCCTGCAATAGAACCAATGTTAATAATATGACCCGATTTTTGCTCCATCATTTGCGGAATTATAGCTTTCGAAACATACAAAAGTCCTTTCACATTGATGTCAATCATAGCATCCCAATCGTCTAAATCACCATCTTGTATGGGACTTAAACCATGTGCATTTCCAGCATTATTGATCAAAACATCAATTTTAGAAAAGGCAGAAGGTAAAGAATTAATGCTTGCGAAAACCGCTTTTTTATCCCGAACATCAAAACATAAAGTATGTATTTCTGTACATTCAGAAAGTTCTTTATCGAGTTCCTTCAATCGATCTTCCCGTCTTCCGCAGAGAATAATTTTATAATTATTTTGTGCCAATATTCTTGCAGTTGCTCTTCCAATTCCGCTCGTTGCTCCCGTCACTAAGGCTGTTTTTTTCATTGTTTTTGTTTTATATTTAAAATAGTAAAAAGATACTATTTTTTGAGATTTTATAATTGGTTTTGTTCTAAATCATCTATAAAAAAGGCTTATTGTGTCAAAGATAAAAAGCCTTAAAAATAGTAGTGAATTCTCAATTTTCGGTCAATTTCTTTTAAAACTTTAAAATTATGAAAATACTATCACAAAACATCCTTAAAATTCAGGACTTGTGAGAAGTTTTAACCATTTTTTAACATCGTACTTCTAAAAAAAAATTCAATTTGCACCGTCAAAAAGATTGAACACAAATTATTGCAATTAAAATACAAATATGGAAGAAAATACAGCGACTTTGGACATTAGAGCAATCAATGAAAAAATAGAAAGAGAAAGTGCCTTCATCGATTTGCTTACAATGGAAATGAATAAAGTAATCGTGGGTCAAAAACATATGATTGAGCGATTATTAATTGGACTTTTAGGTCAAGGACATATTTTACTTGAAGGAGTTCCGGGATTGGCAAAAACATTAGCGATAAACACATTGGCGCAAGCCGTTCAAGGTTCGTTCAGCCGAATCCAATTTACCCCAGATTTATTACCCGCCGATGTTGTGGGAACGATGATTTACAACATCAAATCCAACGAATTTTCTATTAAAAAAGGTCCAATTTTCGCCAATTTCGTCCTAGCTGATGAGATCAATCGTGCGCCAGCTAAAGTACAATCGGCATTATTAGAGGCGATGCAGGAAAAACAAGTAACTATTGGCGATACTACTTTCAAACTAGACAAACCGTTTTTGGTTTTAGCAACGCAAAACCCAATCGAACAAGAAGGAACTTATCCTTTGCCTGAAGCGCAAGTCGATCGTTTTATGTTGAAAACCGTGATTGATTATCCAAAAATGGAAGATGAGAGAATGGTGGTTCGTCAAAATCTAAAAGGAAGTTACGAAAAAGTAAATGCAGTAGTTTCTGTAGAACAAATTTTGCGTGCGCAAGAAGCGGTTCGCGAAGTATATATGGACGAAAAAATCGAGAAGTACATTCTTGATATTATTTTCGCCACCCGTTATCCTGAAAAATACAAATTGGCCGATTTGAAACCATTAATCAGTTTTGGATCTTCGCCTCGAGGAAGCATCAATTTGGCGAATGCCGCAAAATGTTACGCTTTTATAAAACGTCGTGGGTATGTAATCCCAGAAGATGTTCGCGCTGTAGTTCACGATGTGTTGCGTCACAGAATTGGCATCACTTACGAAGCCGAAGCCGAAAACATCACTTCGGTTGACATCATCAACAAAATCGTAAACGAGATTGAAGTACCTTAAATAAGTTGGCAGTGTTCTGTTTTCAGTAATCAGTTGTTAACAGGATTGCATAAAGACTTATAAATTAAATAAAACTTTGCGCCTTTGTGCCTTTGCGGTAAGAAAAAATGGAGACAAAAGACCTCTTAAAAAAAGTACGAAAAATAGAAATCAAAACCCGAAGATTGAGCGATCACATCTTTTCGGGAGAATATCACACGTCGTTCAAAGGTCGCGGAATGACTTTTAGCGAAGTTCGTCCCTACCAATATGGAGATGATATTCGTGCGATTGACTGGAATGTTACGGCGCGTTACAACGAAGCTCACGTCAAAGTTTTCGAGGAGGAACGCGAATTGACGATGATGTTAATGGTAGATATTTCGGGTTCAGAAAGTTTTGGTTCAAAAAACCAATTCAAAAAAGATATTGTTACCGAAATTGCAGCAACAATGGCTTTTTCGGCAACAAATAACAATGACAAGATTGGTTTGATTTTGTTTTCGGACCAAATCGAATTGTACATTCCACCCAAAAAAGGTCGTTCACACGTTTTGAGAATCATTCGAGAACTAATCGAATTCGAACCTAAAAGTCACAAAACGGATATCGCTCAAGCTTTGAAATTCTTGTCTAGCACTCAAAAAAAGAAAGCGATTGTGTTTGTAATTTCTGATTTCATTTCTGAAGATTACGAGCATACATTGAAAATTGCTTCCAAAAAACACGACATTACAGGAATTCGAGTGTATGACATTCGCGAAGAGAAAATGCCAAATTTAGGAATGGTTTCGATGCTCGATGCTGAAACTGGCGAAACACAATTGATTAATACAAGTTCAAAATCAGTGCGAATCAATTATGAAAAATACTATCAGGACAAGCTGAAATATTTCAAGGAAACATTTAGCAAATCGGGTGCAGGAGTTGTAAATACTAGAGTTGACGAAAGTTATGTAACCAAATTATTAGGCTATTTTAAATCGAGATAAAGATTTTTGACTGAATCAAAAATCAAAAGTTCCCCAAGTAAGAATGAAAAAAATATTACTATACTTTCTGTTTACCACCTCTGTTTTTGCACAACAAAAGCAAGTGACAACCAGTATTGATACCACTAAAAATAAAATCGGAGCTGAGTTCAAACTTACGTTGAAAACTAACGTTGACACCTTGTCGAAAGTGGTTTTTCCCAATGCAAAAAACTTTGGAGCTCTTGAAGTAATTTACTCTTATCCTATTGATACCATTTTAAAAAACGACCGATACGAATTGGTTAAAAAATATGGTTTGACTCAATTCGATTCTGGAAAATACACGATTCCAAGTGTAAAGATTTTAATCAATAATAAACCCTATTTATCAGATTCCATCAAAGTTGAGGTTGCCAATGTACAAGTAGACACATTGAAACAAAAAATGTACGACATCAAGGATATTGTTCCGGCAAACGAAGGAATCGGCGATTGGTGGAAATATCTTTTGGTTTTGTTGGTGATTGCAGGAATTGGAGCATTAATTTATTGGTATATCAAAAAGCGTCAACTGAACAAAATAGAAGAAGAAATTTATAAAACTCCAATTGAGAAAGCTACCAGTTTATTAAATAGTTTAGAGAAAAAAGAACTTTGGCAACAAGGCGAAGTCAAAGCATATTACAGTGAATTGACCGATATTGTTCGAAATTATATCGAAGAAGCCATAGAAATTCCCGCTATGGAAAGTACTACTTCTGAACTTATTGAAGGTCTGAAAATGGCTTCCAAAAAGAAGAAAATGAAACTCTCGAAAGAAACCATCGACAATTTATTTGTGGTATTAAAGCAAGCAGATTTAGTAAAATTTGCCAAGTCAAAACCTATGGATTTCGAAATTACTGAAGACCGCAAAAAAATTGAAAGAGCTATTGTTACTTTGGATAAAGCCATTCCAGTAGTGGTCGAAAACAATGACGAGATGTTGCTTAACGAAATGCAACGTCAGGAACAACTGAAAAGAGAATTAAGAAAGCAAAGACAGAAACGTATTATTATTACTGCTGTTTCGGTATTTCTACTGCTTTTCATAACAATGACCTATTTTATTGCAACGAAAGGATTTGCTTATGTAAAAGATAATATCATAGGTCATCCTTCAAAAGAGTTATTGGAAGGAGTATGGATAAAAAGCGAATACGGAAGCCCTATTGTGAGAGTTGAAACACCTCAAGTGCTCAAAAGAGTTGACTTGACCAAAACCTTGCCCAAAGACGGAATGGCATTGATAAAAGATATGCAGTCTTTTGCTTATGGAAGCCTAGTTGATAATTTTTATATTATGGTTTCTACTTTGCATTTCAAACAAGAGACACAAATCGATTTGGCAAAATCATTGGATGGAGCCTTACAATCTATGGAAGCCCAAGGAGCACAAAATATGATTGTGAAACAAGAAGATTTTGAAACCAAAGAAGGAATCAAAGGAATCAAAGGATTCGGCACTTTTTCGCAAATTGACAGTAAAAATCAAAACAGTACAAAATTATATTATGAAGTTCTAATCTTTAGTCAGGAAGGTGGGTTGCAGCAAATTATTATTGTTCACGAAGAGGGCGATCAGTATGCAAATCAAATTTCAGAACGAATTTTAAGCTCTGTTGAACTTCAAAACACGAAGCAATAATGGAAAAGTTAAGTTTTTTAAATCCTGAATTTTTTTGGCTTTTTCTTCTGATTCCATTGGCAGCTGCTTGGATGTTTTGGAAAAGAAGCCAAGAAACAGCTAATTTAAAAATAAGTTCAACCCAAGGGTTTAGAGATTCCAATTCGCTATTGGTAAAATTCAAACCGATGTTGAATGTAATGCGAATATTGGCATTAAGTTCTTTGATTATTGCGATGGCAAGACCCAGAACAGTGGATATTAGTAACCAAACAAAAACTACTCGAGGAATTGATATTGTCATGGCAATAGACGTTTCGGGAAGTATGCTTGCCAAAGATTTGAGACCCAATAGAATGGAAGCGCTGAAAGATGTTGCTGCCGATTTCGTCGAAGAAAGACCAAACGACAGAATTGGGCTTGTGGTTTATGCTTCGGAGGCTTATACAAAAACACCAGTAACCAGCGATAAAGCCGTTGTACTTGAAGCGATAAAAAGCATAAAATACGACCAAGTTTTGCAAGACGGAACAGGAATTGGAATGGGATTGGCGACGGCAGTGAACCGCTTGAAAGAAAGCAAAGCCAAAAGTAAAGTAATAATTCTATTGACCGATGGTGTAAATAATGCTGGATTTATCGAGCCAGAAACCGCCGCAGACATTGCTAAGCAATACGGAATAAAAGTATATACTATCGGACTTGGAACAAACGGAATGGCAGAATCGCCTTATGCGCTTGCACCAAATGGACAAATTTTATTCCAAATGATGAAAGTGGAAATTGACGAACAATTACTCAAAAATATTGCTAGGAAAACAGAAGGAAAATATTTCCGAGCAACAAGCAACAGCAAATTGGCTGAGATTTATGCTTCTATCAACAAACTGGAAACCACAGAAATCAAAGAATTAAGATTCTATGATTATGATGAAAAATACAGACCTTTTGTTTGGATTGCTGGTCTTTTGCTTTTGTTGGAAGTTGGCTTACGAAATACAGTATATAGAAGTTTTATATAAGAACATTGCCATTAGCTTAAAGGCTTGTGGCTAATTACTTTTTTGCGAATGGAATTAGACGAATCAAAATATTTATACCTTCTTATTGTAATACCCATTTTGGTGGTACTTTTTCTGTACAATCAATATTGGAAAAGAAAAAAACAGCGCGAATTTGGGGATTTAGATTTAATTAAAAAATTAAGTCCAGAAAAATCAGTTTTCAAGCCAATACTGAAATTAGTGGTGATTAGTTTGGCTTTAGTTGCATTAATTTTAGGATTGGTAAACCCGAAAATCGGAACCAAAATGGAAACTGTAAAACGAGAAGGAATCGACATCGTTTTTGCAATGGACGTTTCAAAAAGTATGCTTGCTGAAGATGTTGCTCCCAACCGATTGGAAAAAAGCAAACAAATTGTTTCTCAAATTATCAATCAATTGGGGAATGACAGAATTGGAATTGTAGCTTATGCCGGAAGCGCATTCCCCGTTTTGCCCATCACAACCGATTATGGAGTGGCTAAAATGTTTCTTCAAAGTATGAATACCGATATTGTTTCATCACAAGGAACATCGCTTGACGAAGCCATAAAATTATCAGCAACCTATTTTGATGACAAAAGCAAAACTAGCAAATTATTGATTATGATTTCGGATGGAGAGGACCATTCCGAAGGAGCTGAAGAAGCAGCCGAAGAAGCAAATAAACTGGGAATGAAAATCATTACCATTGGTGTTGGAACCGAAAAAGGGAGTACAATTCCGCTAAGGGTAAACGGTGTTGTCGAAAGTTTTAAAAGAGACAATAACAATGAAGTGGTTATTACAAAACTAAATAAAGAAGGTTTAACGGCTATTGCCAAATCCACTAAAGGCGGCTATGTTGACGGAAATAACACCAAACAAGTGCTTGATTATGTCAAAAATGCACTCGATAATATTCAAAAAACAGAATTTGAATCGACACAAATGGCCAATTTTCAATCACAATTTCAGTGGTTTTTAGGCTTTGCATTTGTGCTTTTATTTTTGGATGTTTTCCTATTGGAAAGAAAGACAAAATGGGTTCAAAAGTTGAATTTATTTAACGAAAAAGAATAGCCCCCCGACCCCAGAAGGGGGAGTTAATTATTACACTTAGAAGTTGTAAAATAAAGAATTACAAATGATTAAAAAATATTTTATATTAGTTTTCTTGTTCCCCCTTTGGGGGCTAGGGGGCTTATTTGCCCAAGAAAAAGACAAAACATTGCCAGAAGCTAACGAGCAATATGCTGAAAAGAAGTTTGTTGAGGCTGAAGCCAATTATAGAATTTCACACTCAAAATTTCCCAAAAGAACGGTAGCTCCTTTCAATTTAGGGAATTCAATATACAAACAAAATCAAGCTTCCGAAGCCAAATATGCCTATGCATCAGCATTGTCTATTACCAAATCAAGAGTGCAAAGACATAAAGTATTTCACAATTTGGGAAATGTTTTCATGAAAGAAAAAAATTATACAAATGCAGTCGAAGCCTATAAAAATGCCTTGCGGAACAAGCCTTCAGATGAAGAAACGCGGTATAATTATGCGTTAGCTAAAAAATTGTTAAAGGAAAACCCTCCTAAAGACGATAAAAACAAAGACAAAAATAAAGACAAAAATAAAGATAAGGACAAAGACAAAAAGGACGATAAGAAAGACGGCGAGAAAGACAAAAAAGACGATACCAAGGACGGTGAGAAAGACAAAAAAGACAACAAAGGAGACCAAGATAAAAAAGACGAAAAACCTAAGGAGGAAGGAAAACCAAAACCAATGCCTGGAGGAATTTCAAAGCAAAGAACGGAAAATCTTTTAGACGCTGTAAATAACGAAGAAAAGAAGATTCAAGACAAAGTAAATGCCCAAAAAGTAAAAGGAAAACCAGTTCAAACAGAAAAAGATTGGTAATTCAATTAGAATAAAATAAAATGAAAAAATTCATTGTAACGATAGTTTTGATAGTTTCTAACTCGCTTTTTGCTCAAATTCAATTTGAAGCAAAAGTGAGCAAAACGACACTTGGATTGAACGAAAGACTGCGAGTGGATTTCGTTATGAATATGGACGGAGATAATTTTAATCAGCCTTCATTCGAAGGATTTAGAGTTATAGCGGGGCCAAGTCAGCAAGTTAGCCAATCATGGGTAAATGGGAAAAGTTCTTTCGAAAAAATCTATTCCTATTATTTATTGCCGATGCAAAAAGGGACAATTACCATTAAGCAAGCCACGATAGAATACAACGGTCAAATTTATAAAACAACGCCAATAAAAATCAATGTTACCAATGCTGTACAGGAGGCAAGAGATCCAAATGACACCCAGATTTCTGCCGATGACAATATTTACCTCGTAGCCGATATTTCTAAATCAAATCCATATATCAACGAACCGATTACCGTAGTTTACAAACTGTATTTTAGTTATAATATTGGGATTTCAAATTGGAGAGAATTAGACAAACCAAAATACAATGATTTTTGGAGCCAAAACATCGACATCAAGCAGCTTGTAGGCGAGGAAGGAATGTTTAAAGGAGAAAAGTACCGTTTTGTAGTACTTCGAAAAACAGTTTTATACCCACAAAAATCAGGCAAACTAGTTATTGAGCCTTTATCATTGGATATTGATGTGCAATTGCCAACCAATCGTAGAGATATGTTTGGGCGTGTTGTGGTTACCAATGGAAATAAAAGAGTTTCGGCTGGAGCCAAAACAATTGCGGTAAAAGCTCTTCCTGAAGCAGGAAAACCAGCCGATTTCTCAGGAGCTGTTGGTAAATTTGATTTTAGAGTTACTCCATCGAAAACCAATTTGAAAAATGGTGAAAGTTTGGATTTAGTGGTTAGTGTATCAGGAAATGGCAATATGAAGTTATTCAATTTGCCTAAACCAGTGGTTCCCAATTCGCTTGAAATGTATGATCCTGTTCACGACGAAAAAGTAAATACGAATTTGGCCGGAATGTCAGGAAAAATTTCAGACAAATACACTATTATCCCCCAATTCAAAGGAAATTATCCTATTAAACCTATGCAGTTTTCCTATTTTGATTTAGGATCAGGAACCTATAAAACCATAACTTCACCAGAAATTATGATTAATGTTATGGATGGACCATCAGCCGATGATCAAGTGGCTAGTAGAACTCCGGGAACATCTAAGAATGTTATTTCAAGTAACGAACAATTCAAATACATTAAGTTGAAAACCGATTTAATTTCAATGAAAGAAGATGAATTCTTGGGTTCAAAAATGTTTTATGGATTATTGTTTTTGCCTTTTTTAATGGTGCCTTTGATTGTATTATTCAAAAAGAAAAAAGAAGCCTTGGACAGCGATGTTTTTGGAAACAGAATAAAAATGAACAACCGATTGGCAAAGAAATATTTATCGGAAGCCAAAAAACAAATCAACAACAAAGAACCGTTTTATGTGGCTTTGGAAAAAGCAATGCATAATTTTTTGAAAGCCAAATTGCACATTGAAACCTCAGATATGAGTAAAAGTAATATTCAACAACTCTTAGCGTCAAGAAATGTAAATGCTCAAACTATAATTGATTTTATAAACCTGACCGAAAATTGTGAATTGGCTCGTTTTGCACAATCATCAAGCACCGCTATTCAGCAGGATTTTGAGAAAGCTGTGGAAATAATTTCGGATTTAGAAAAACAAATCTCTTAACCATAAAGGAAAATAACACATAGTAAAACAAGCTTTGCGCCCTTGCGTTTTTGCGGTAAAAAAATAATAATGAAAAAGTTACTTTTAATCTTCCTTCTAACAACCCATTTTTTCTTTGCCCAAACTGGCTTTGAGAAAGGAAACGCCTTGTACCAAAAAGGAAAATACGAACAAGCCATTTCGGAATACGAAAGTGTTTTCGCAAGCAAAAATCATTCAGCGGAATTGTATTTCAATCTCGGAAATTGCTATTATAAATTGAATAAAGTAGCGCCTGCAATTTACAATTATGAAAAAGCATTGTTACTTAATCCAGAAGACCCTGAAATTCTAAACAACCTAAAATTTGCGCATAAAATGCAAATTGATGAGATAAAAGTAATGCCACAAGTTGGCTTTTCAAAAATGGTCCACGACTTTACTTCGATTTTTCATTACAATACTTGGGCTTGGATTTCGGTTGGACTAGCAACACTATTTTTGTTTTTCTTTATTGGCTATTACTTCTCACAAATAGCTTTGTCAAAAAGAGTGTTTTTCTTCGGAATGTTTGTGTTCCTTTTTCTGATTTTTATAAGTGTTTCTTCAGCAATTTCAGAGAAAAATCATTACGAAAGCGAAAAACCAGCTATCATATTTGCTGAAATGGTTTTGGTTAAAAGCGAACCACAAAGAGCCAGTAATACCGTTTTTACCCTTCACGAAGGAACCAAAGTTTTTGTCTTGGAAACATTGGACAGTTGGAAAAAAATTCAATTGACTGACGGAACCGAAGGTTGGATTGAGAAAACTGCGATTAAGGAAGTGAAGTAGTTTACAGTTTTCACAAGAACTGACCACCGATTACTTTTTCTTCAAATCTTCATACCATTTTTCAATCGAAGGATAAATGAAACCTGCCGTTTTTTGAATAGGACGATAAAATAGCGATTTGTCTAAAGTCTCTTTTCTAGCAAAGGTATTATTGAAATTTATCTTTTCGAAAAGGTTTAAAAAGATACTCAGAATTAATATTGTTTTTAATAATCTAAAAAAACCACCACCGAGTTTGTTTATTACACCTAATTGAGCAAAATCGGCGACGCTGGTGAGGAATTTTGCTATAAGCGAAATAGCTACCACCACTACAAGAAAAGTGATTAAAAAGGCAACAATTTGAATTGTTTTTGGATTCCAATGCACCAATCCAGACAACATTATTTTTGCTAGAAAAGAAAATTTTATAGCAACATAAATCCCTAAAATCAGTGATACTAGCGAGGCCAACTCCACAAAAAGCCCGTTTTTTATACCTTGAAAAATACTCAAAGCAAGCAACACACCTAAAAAAATATCTAAAATACTCATATAAATAGATTGAAAGAATAAAGAACAAAGATAAAAGATTATGTTGGTATCTTTGCCAAAATAAAATTTGTGATTTATGAACTCATAACTCATAACTCATAATTCATAACACAAAAAAATGTCAAGAGATATACAACTTAAAGAACGATGGGAAGAGCTCGTCAATATACTTTCCAATCAATTTTCGCAAGGCGAAGACCTTGATTTGGACGCCATTATTTATTTGATTGGAGTTCAAGAACTCGGGAAAGTGCATCGAACTTACGAAAAAGATGAAAAACTCAACCTGATGCACATCGCTATTTGTCGATTATTGGAGCCTTACGGTTTCTATGAATTTGAATTTTACGATGAGGATGGATGGCCGCATTACAAAGTGAAAGAAGAGTTGCCAGCACTCAAAGCAGGGGAACAATCAGTTTTAATGAAAGAAGCTATTGTCAATTATTTTGTCGAAAGAGAACTAATAGATTGATTTGACTTTAGAGTAACAAAGCAATCTCACAATTTAATTGGAAAAACTTCTAACTTCTAACTTCTAACTTCTAACTTTTACTTAAATTTGCACACTCAATTATTGGATGAAAATGATAGACAAGATAAAAGAATATATTGGCGAAGCACAAGCATTCTCCACACAAAACAAGGAAGAACTTGAAGCATTTAGAATTAAATTTCTAGGAAGCAAAGGACTTTTAAAAGATTTTTTCGCAGAATTTAAAAACGTTCCAAACGAGCAAAAAAAAGAATTTGGACAAGTAATCAATTTGCTAAAATCTTCAGCCGAAGAAAAAGTAAAATCCATTCAAGAAGCTTTAGAAAGTAAAGAGGAAATCAAAGGTTTTTACGGAGATTTGACTCGTTCTCCGGAACCAGTAATAATAGGTTCCCGTCACCCAATTTCATTAGTCAAAAACCAAATTATCGACATCTTTTCCAACGTAGGTTTCAATGTTTCCGAAGGGCCAGAAATCGAGGACGATTGGCATAATTTCACCGCATTGAACTTGCCAGAATACCATCCGGCGCGTGATATGCAGGATACTTTTTTCATCCAAACCAATCCTGATATTTTGTTGCGTACCCACACTTCATCCGTGCAAGTGCGTTACATGGAAAACAACAAACCGCCTATCAGAACGATTTCTCCAGGAAGAGTTTTTCGTAACGAAGCCGTTTCATCGCGTTCGCATTGTATTTTCCACCAAGTCGAAGGATTGTATATTGACAAAGACGTTTCCTTTGCCGATTTGAAGCAAACGCTTTTGTATTTCACCAAAGAAATGTTCGGAAAATCAAAAATCCGTCTTCGTCCATCGTATTTTCCATTTACAGAACCAAGCGCTGAAATTGATATTTACTGGGGTTTAAAAACCGAAACCGATTATAGAATTACAAAAGGAACCGGTTGGTTAGAAATTGGTGGTTGTGGAATGGTGGATCCAAATGTTTTGAAAAATTGCAACATCAACTCAGATGAATATACTGGTTTTGCCTTTGGAATGGGAATCGAAAGAATTGCCATGTTGTTGTATCAAATTGGTGACATCCGAATGTTCTACGAAAATGACGTTCGATTTTTGGAGCAATTCAAAGCGAGTATTTAGATTTAAGAATGTTGATTAACGATTTTTGATTTCAGATTTTATTCATCAAAAATCAACATTCGTTAATCTGAAATCATCAATCATTATGAAATCCGATATTATTATTCCAGAAGTAGAAAACGTTTTCCTCGCCGCAGTCCAGGAATGGAGCGACGACTTTATGGAAAAAGTTTGGTATATCTATTTAGTAAATGATAGCGATTTTAAGTTAGATAGCGTTATGGTTGTTTCCAAAGCTTTTGGCACCATCGATGGTGAAATGAAGAAAACTTCGCTTTTGCGTCACGCTTTTATAGAAGTTCCAGCCATTACTTTTGTGAAAGTTGAAATGGTTGAAAAAAGTGTTTTGGTTCTCAACAATGAATTTATGGTTACTTTCTTTATAGGTAACACATTATACGACCGAAAATTTATTTTCAAAGCCAATTCCATCACTCCTGATTATGTAGAGGAAGTACCACTTTTGTTTGTGGATGGGGTTATTGTGAGGTAGTTAATGCTTAGGTTGTAATTGATCAAAAGTCTTATTTTTTTCATCAAAAACATAAATGATAGGTTTGCAATAAATGCAATCATCATTAAATCCCTTTTCATTTGGCGGATTTACAATCAACATTCTACTATCAGATTTAAATTCATAACCTAGACTAGAAGTTGGAGATTCATATATTTTTCCTGTGAGTCTGTCAATTATCATACTAATTTTGCAAGGAGAGCCGCAGCCCCAAAACACAAAAGTATAGTGGCCGGCAAAATTAATGGGGTCTGTTTTAAAAGCTTCTTTTAATCTAGTTCTATATTCATTTGCCTCTTTGAGGGATTTAAAATCCAAACTTATATTTTTGCTAATAGAATGTTTAATGGCGGGAAAATCATTAAATGAAATGTAAGGTTCAAATTTTATTGAAGAGTAATTTATTTTATTTTTATCAACGGTACTATCTCCGTAAATAACTATGTTTTCGCTTTTGTAAATTGTATCAAACAAACTATTGCTTTTTGTGACTTCAGTTTTTTTCTTGGTTTCTTTTTGTTCTTTTTTTTGACAAGAAAAAGACATAAAGGCAATAAATAAAAAAACATAATATTTCATAATGAAAAGATTTGTTTAATCCTGAAACCGTCACTGATTATTGAACGTTAATCCAACTTCTCCGTTAGTTTTTTAAACACTGCTTTTGCAGATTTTCCTTCATATAAAATACTATAAACGGCGTCTATAATTGGAGTTGCAGCACCATAACCCAAGTTGAGGTTGTAGGCACTTTTGGCGGCATAATAGCCTTCTGCAACCATACTCATTTCCATCATTGCTGATTTTACCGTATACCCTTTTCCAATCATATTTCCGAACATTCTATTTCTCGAAAAAATGGAATAACCCGTAACCAATAAATCGCCCAAATAAGCCGAATCATTGATGTTTCGCTTCATTTTGTGGACTTTCTTAATGAATTTCTTCATCTCCCGAATGCCGTTACTCATCAAAACTGACTGAAAGTTGTCACCATAACCCAAACCATGAGCTATTCCTGCTGCAATGGCATAAATATTCTTGAGCATTGCGGCATATTCGGTGCCAATAATGTCGTCTGAAATTTTGGTTTTGATGTAATTACCAGATAAATTTTTGGCTACGATTTTCGCTTTTTTGGCATCGCCACAAGCAATGGTAAGATAGGACAAACGCTCCAAAGCGACTTCTTCGGCGTGGCAAGGACCTGTGATTACGCCAATATTTTCGAATGGAATGTTATAGGTTTTATTGAAGTGTTCACCAACAATTAAACTGGTTTCAGGAACAATTCCTTTGATGGCGGAAAAAATGACTTTACCTTCTAAACTTTCGGTTAGTTTTTCAAGTTCTCCATTCAAAAAAGCAGATGGAATAGCAAAAATGATATAATCTGCATAAGCTACAGCTTCATTGATGTCGCTGGTCAAATTAAGTTTTTTTATATCGAATTCAACAGAACTTAAATAATTGGGATTGTGATGATGTGTTTTTATATGTTCAATAGCATCCTCATTTCGCATATACCAAGCGATTTCTGGGAGGTTTACACAAAGCATTTTGGCAATAGCTGTTGCCCAGCTTCCTCCACCAATTACGGCAAATTTTAAATTTTCGGCCATTTATTTATTAGATTTAATCAAAAGTACTTAAAAATTCAGTAATAAAGCAAAAGTAAGCTAGAGAAAAGAATTGTAAAACTTAAAAATAAATTTTTCAATTATTTTTTATTTTAACACAATAATTTAGTTTTTAGAACGTTAGTGTTGATTAATAATTGTTTTGTGTTAATTAGGATTGAATTAGTTAGTTTTGTTTTAGTATTGTAAAAGGCGTTCATTGAGGTAGTTTGAGCGCCTTTTTATTTTAACTCGAAATATTTAGAACCGATAAATTTCGTTCGGCGTTACACAATAATCCAGTTTTACATCATTTTCATAAACATCTTCAATTTTTTCTTCTGCTTCAAAGAAGGAAAGCCCAATTTTGATTGTTTCTGGCCTACAATCCTTCAAGAATTTATCGTAAAACCCTTTGCCATATCCTGCTCGATGGCCTGTTTTGTCGAAAGCCAACAGTGGAACAAAAGCCACGTCGATTTTACTTGCAGGAACTTCTAATCCGTCAACAGGTTCTGGAATGTTGTATTGGTTTTTCTTGATTTTGGTATTGTCTGTCAATAGAAAATGGGTCATTTCTCTAGTTTTGAAATCACTTTTCGAAATAATGATTTCTTTGTCTTTTCCGGATAACAAATGCAAAATAAATTCTGTATTCACTTCTTTTTGTTCTGAAATGGGCAAAAAAACATGAAAATACGTCTTATCCCAAATGGGCAATGTGAGGACCTTATTGGAAATGGCCAAACTCAAATCGTCGATTTTTGTTTCGCTCAATTCTTGCCTTTTGGTTTTATAACTATGTCTTAATTCCTTTTTAAGCATGAAGAGTTGCTTTCAGGTCGTTTATAAATGAGGTCAAATGTTGTATTTCTACATGATCCATCAGAACAATTTTATACCATTTATTATCTTTATTATGCTGTTGTGGGATTAAATTATATTTTGTGGCGATTTCTTCACGAACATATTGTGAATGAATAGTTACGATATTCATAAATGGTTCTCTAAAATAGTCAACTTTCAATTCATCCAATTCATGACACAAAAACTGTGTGCGCATTTGCAAAATACTTACTTTTTCAAACCAACCAAAAGGACCGTAAGTGAACAAAATCATCCAAACTGCTACTGCATTCGAACCAGAGCGACTTCCGCAAAGGGTTAAATCCATTCCTTCTACATATTCTGCTTCCTTGGTCAAAACATTTTCAATTAGACCTTTTCTGCATACAAAAACGCCAGTTCCATAAGGAGATTGCAGCATTTTGTGTGCATCAATGGTGATGGAACTTATTTTTGGATTCCTAAAATTGATAACTGATTTCTGATTGCTAAACGGATAAACAAACCCACCATATGCTCCGTCGATATGTAGCTTGTATTCGGCACCATGTTTTTCTAATAGCGAAGTATAATCTTCGGGATTGTCAACAGATCCAAACATTGTAGTTCCCATATTGGCAATAGCAATAAAATATTTTTTCCCGCATTGTTTGGCTTTGATAATTTCATTTTCTAAGGCTATTGTGTCAATTTCTCTTTTTTCGAAAGAAACAGGGATTTTTACCCAGTCCAGCATCAAAACATTGGCTCCTTTTGGGATAGAATAATGAGTATCTTCCGAGGCAAGGATGACAATTTCATCCAATTTTGCATTTTTTTGATACATAAAAAAATTACGATACATCCACATAGCTTGAATGTTGGCTTCGGTTCCGCCAGGTGAAATATATCCATCTATTCCGCCGGGTTCTGCTTTAAAAATATCAACTGCAATAACGTTCAACACTTCGCGTTCCATTTCTTGAGTCCCTTTGAAAGCACTTTCAGAAGTTCCCAAAGTATGACAACCAATATGATTTGGGTTTGCTACATAGGTTTTCAATGTTGGTGCATCTTGTAAAAATGGCGCATCATCATAAAACACTTTTCCATCGAGTTTCGAAGCTGGATAGCCAAGCGAAGCATCTGTAGCAAAATTTACGTTTTCTTCTAATGCTTTTTCTATTCTATTCTTTCTCTCGTCGTGTGAGAGTTTTTTCCAGTAAATCATGGGTAAAATATTTTTGACAAAGATAAATGTAATAATCTTTATGATTGTTAAAATCCTTAGGTTTCTGAATTTGGAATTTGCGGTTATTCAGGTTAACTTTGTTAAATGAACAACCCAACTCTCGAACTTCAAATTCAAACTTTGCCAGACGGTCCCGGAGTCTATCAGTATTATGATAAGGAGGGGAAGATTTTGTATGTGGGCAAAGCCAAAAATCTTAAAAAAAGGGTTTCTTCTTATTTCAATAAAGTTCACGATACAGCCAAAACGAATGTCTTGGTCAAAAAAATTGTAACAATAAAACACATTGTCGTTCCTAGCGAAACCGATGCACTTTTGTTGGAAAACAATCTCATAAAAACCCTGCAACCGCGCTACAATGTTTTGTTGCGAGACGATAAAAGTTATCCGTGGATTTGCATTAAAAAAGAACCTTTTTCGCGAATATTTTCCACTCGAAGAATGGTCAAAGACGGCTCGGAATATTTTGGTCCCTACACGAGTTTCAAGACGGTTCATACAATTTTAGATTTAATAAAAGAACTATATCCGCTGAGAACCTGCAATTACGATTTGAGCAAATCTAATATCGAAAGCGGAAAATTCAAAGTCTGTTTGGAATATCATATTGGCAATTGCAAAGGCCCTTGCGAAGGTTATGAATCCTTGGAAAATTACCAAAAACAAGTCGATGCCATTCGCGAAATTCTGAAAGGAAATTTCAAGGAATCAATGAAAGATTTCAAAAAGCTAATGAAAGATTTGGCTCGAGAGATGCACTTTGAAGAAGCACAAAAAATAAAAGAGAAAATCGAAATTCTCGAAAATTACCAATCGCGTTCCACGATTATCAATCCAAAAATTACCAATATCGATGTGTTTTCGATAGTTTCCGACGAAAGTGCCGCATTTGTCAATTTTCTACAAATTTCACACGGTTCGATTATTCGTTCTCATACAATGGAAATCAAGAAGAAATTAGACGAAACCGATGAAGAATTATTGGAACTAGCCATTATAGAACTTCGAGAGCGTTTTCGGTTGTTATCAAAGGAAATTATAGTTCCGTTTGAAGTCGATTTAGGTGATAAAATAAAAGTTACGGTTCCACAATTGGGGGACAAAAAACAGATTTTAGACTTGTCCATTCGGAACGCTAAATTTTACCGAATCGAGCAATTGAAACAACTGCAAATTGTTGATCCTGATCGTCACACGAATCGGATTATGGCACAAATGCAAAAGGATTTACGTTTGCCAGTCGAGCCACGACATATAGAATGCTTTGACAACTCCAATATTCAAGGAACCAATCCTGTGGCGGCTTGCGTAGTTTTCAAAGACGGAAAACCAAGCAAGAAAGATTATCGCCATTTTAACATAAAAACGGTTGAAGGACCAGACGATTTTGCTTCGATGACGGAAGTGGTATATCGAAGATACAAACGATTATTAGACGAAAACGAACCTTTGCCACAACTAATAATCATCGATGGAGGAAAAGGACAATTGTCCTCGGCCTTGAAAAGTATTGACGAATTGGGTTTGAGAGGTAAAATCACAATAATTGGCATTGCCAAAAGACTAGAAGAATTATTTTATCCAGGTGATTCGATACCCTTGTATTTAGATAAAAAATCAGAAACTTTGAAAGTAATTCAGCAATTGCGAAACGAAGCGCACCGATTTGGGATTACTTTTCATAGAGATAAAAGAAGCAAATCGGCATTGAATTCATCGATAGAAAGTATTCCGGGAATTGGCGAAAAAACGATGCTGACATTAATTCAACATTTCAAAAGTGTTAAAAGATTGAAATTGGCATCCGAAAAAGAAATTTCTGACGTTATAGGTGTTTCAAAAGCCAAAAAAATTACCGACTTTTACAAAACCAATTAGCAAATCATCATGAGAAAGTTTGCCTTGTTTGTTTTTTTTCTTTTTACTTATCAGGCGTCTTTTTCGCAAGACACTATCAAAAGACCGAAAATTGGATTGGTCTTGAGTGGTGGCGGTGCCAAGGGATTTGCTCACGTTGGAGTGCTGAAAGTACTTGAGCAAGCAGGAATAAAAATAGATTATATTGGCGGAACCAGTATGGGCGCGGTAATTGGCGGGCTCTATGCCTCAGGTTATAATGCGGCACAACTCGACTCGATTGTTTCTGTAACCAATTTCGACAATTTGTTAATCGATTATGTTCCGCGTTCTTCTAAAAGTTTTTATGAAAAACGAAATGATGAGCTGTATGCATTTGTGCTCCCTTTCAATAAATTCAAAATTGGAGTTCCACAATCGCTGTCAAAAGGGATGTTTAATTACAATTTATTTAACCGACTTAGTTTACATGCAAGACATGTTCGTGATTTCAATCAATTGCCTACACCTTTTTTGTGTATGGCAACAGATATCGAAATAGGAAAACAAGTGATTTTAGATAAAGGAGTCTTGGCTCAGGCGTTATTTGCCAGTTCAGCATTGCCTTCCGTTTTTTCGCCAGTAAAACTCGACGGAAAACTTTTAGTCGATGGCGGTGTAACTAACAATTATCCTATTGAAGAAATTAGAAAACTCGGAGCTGATATTATCATTGGCGTAGATGTGCAAAGCGGATTGAGAGATAAAGATCAACTTCAAGATGCCACAAAGATTTTATTTCAAATCACCAATCTTGATATGATAGAAAAAATGATTGCCAATGCTAAAAACACCAATATTTATATAAAACCGGATATCAAAAACATTGGTGTTGTATCGTTCGAAAAAGCGAAAGAAATCATTCTACGAGGAGAAGAAGCTGCTTTTACTGTATATGAAGATATAGATAAATTGGCAGACAAGGCGAATCCATATCAAAAACCAAAGCTAAAAATAGTATCGGATAGTTTACACATTAAGAATATTGTTTGCAATAATTTGGGGCATTATTCGAAAGCCTACATTTATGGAAAATTGAAGTTTAAACCGGGTGCAAAAATTAATTATAAAGATTTAGAAACGGGAATCAATAATATTGATGCGACTCGAAATTTTGGAACCGTAACATATTCCTTAGAACCTAACGGGTCAGGTGATGACTTGATTCTGAATCTTATTGAAAACCCATTGAAAACCTATTTGAAATTTGGATTGCATTATGATGGACTTTTTAAAAGTGCGGTTCTAGCAAATATTACCAATAAGAACACCCTTTTTAAAAATGATGTCGCTTCAGTCGATTTGATTATCGGTGACAATGTAAGGTATAATTTAGATTATTATATCGATAACGGCTACAATTTGAGTATAGGTTTCAATTCGCAATTGAATCAATTTAATAAAAATGTTACCAAACAAATTAGTAGTTTGGCAATAGACCCATTGCAAAATTCTATAAATATTAATTTTCTAGACCTAACCAATCAGTTTTATTTTCAATCTATTTTTGCTCAAAAATTTCTCATAGGCGTTGGATTAGAGCATAAGTATTTAAACATAAATTCCGAAACACTCTCCGCTACAAATCCGGTTATCGATAGAAGTACCTATGCTAGTATTTTTGCCTATATGAAATACGATTCTTTCGACAATCAATACTTTCCATCAAAAGGATGGTACCTTAAGAGCGAAATTCACAACTATTTACTGTCATCAGATTATACCGAAAGATTCAATCCTTTTTCAATTGCCAAAGCCGATGTGGGCTTTGCAGTAAAAATTATAAAAAACACGTCTTTCAAATTCCAAACGGAAGGAGGATTCTCTATTGGAAATAAAAGTGTTCCGTTTTTTGATTTTGTATTGGGCGGATACGGGTTTATCCCCGTTAATAATTTCAAACCTTTTTATGGTTATGATTTCTTGAGTCTTGCAGGAGATAGTTATATAAAATCGTCAGCCACGATAGATTATGAAATTTTCAAAAAAAACCATTTGAATTTTTCGGCAAACTATGCCAATATCGGCAACGATCTTTTTGACACATTAGACTGGATATCACTGCCAAAATATTCAGGATATGCTCTGGGATATGGTTTAGAAACAATTATTGGTCCAGTTGAAGTGAAATATTCTTGGTCGCCTGAAACAAGTAGTGGATTCACATGGTTCAGCATAGGATTTTGGTTTTAATTCCTTATTTTTAAAATAAAAATTGTGAAGAAAACAGAAAAAGCTACTTTTTTTTATACAATGTAAAAAAATAATCTACTATTGGCTTAAGTCTTTGCAATCAATGTGTTAAACTTTATTTTTCTTTGATTTTTATAAAACACTGTTGTACCTTTGCATCTGCAAAAAAGGAAGGGGTGGTTTCCTTCCGGATTTCATATAAATTTCATAATTTATAGTTTTTTGGTTAGTTAATAGCATGAATTCTCAGTCATTAATTTGACTGAGTTTTTTTGTTTTAATACTTTTGGAACAAAATTTGCTTTTGCAGTAGATCGATAACTAGTAAGAAGATGAAAAAAATAATTCTATTATTTGTATGTGCTACTGCAGTTGGATTTAGCCCTCAAAAACAATCTACGTTTGATGTTGGAGAACAGTTTGTGTTTAGAATTCATTATGAGATAATCAATGCGGGTTATGCAACATTAAATATCAAAGAAGCTACTATTAACAACAAAAAGGTTTACCACGTCATTGGTAAAGGGGCTACAACCGGAGTTTCCAGCCTTTTTTTTAAAGTAAATGACACTTACGAAAGTTATATAGACAAGGAAACAGGAAATCCATATCAATTTGTTAGAAAAATTTATGAAGGTGGCTACACCAAAAATCAAGAAGGATTTTTCGATCAGACTGAAAATAAAATCCTTGTAAAAGATTATAAACACAATACCGAAAAAAATTTTGCAGTTGCAAAAAACACCCAAGACATTTTGTCCTCTTTTTATTATTTGCGAAATCATCCCAATATAGAAAAAATGAAACCAGGTGAATTTGTGGCAATCGATATGTTTTTTGATGATAAAACTACAAAATTTAGGTTAAAGTTTATAGGGCGTGAGAATATTAGAACTAAATTTGGGGTCGTTTCGACGATGATTTTTAGGCCGTTGGTTGAAACTGGAAGGGTTTTCAAAGAGGAAGAGAGTTTAACGGTTTGGATATCAGACGATGACAATAGAATTCCAGTTCGAATAAAAGCAAGTCTCCTCGTCGGTTCTATAAAAGCTGATTTAGATAGTTATAAAGGATTAAAATACCCTTTTAAAATCAAAAAAAACAAACACAATTGATGTTTAAAAAATGTATCAAATTCCAATAATGGGACTAGATTTGATTCCAAAAGCATATCTTGTGAAATAAATAACACGGTTAATTTGAAAAAAGTAGCTCTATATATATTGTTTTTTGTTTCAATTTTTTCTTGTAAACAAGCGGAGCCTGAAGACATTGCTCCAGCACCAGATTCATTTCATAAAAAGGAACAATTTGGTTTTGATTTCAATAATTTCAATGTCCTTAACGATACAATCAAAAAAGGAGACACTTTCGGAAGTATTCTAGAATCTCAAAATCTAGGAGATAAAAAAGTGTTCGACATCATCCCAAAAATAAAAGATAGTTTTGATGTGCGAACAGTTAGAATAGGAAAACCCTATACTTTTTTGCGTTCTAAAGACAGGTATAAAAAGTTGCAATATGCCATTTATCAGCCTGATAGAGGCAATTATTATATTATAGATTTTAAAGATTCGGTTGGGGTTTCTAAAGTCACAAGACCTGTTAGTTATAAAAAAAGGACTATAGCAGGAGAATTGAAAGGTTCCTTCTCAGAAGAATTACATAAGCAAAAAGTTGATCCGGCATTGGCCAGTAAATTAATCAAAGTATATGCGTGGTCCATCGATTTTTTCAAGTTGAAAAAAGGAGACCAATTTGGTGTTATTTTTACCGAAAGATATATTGATGATACCATTTATGATGGGGTAGATAGTTTAAGGGCTGCTTTTTTCGAATACAAAGGAAAAATGATTTATGCCTTTCCATTTGCACAAAATCAAGGAGGAAAGATTGATTATTATGATGCGGAAGGCAAAGCTCTTAAAAATTTTTTCCTGAAATCGCCACTGAAATATGCAAATATTACCTCCCGTTTCTCAAGAAGTAGATTTCATCCCGTACAAATGATTTGGAAAGCTCATAAAGGAACCGATTATGCTGCGCCAACTGGAACTCCAATTATGACAACTGCTTCTGGAATTGTGGAACAAACGGGTTACACTGCTGGAAACGGAAATTTTGTAAAAGTAAAACACGACAAAACCTATTCTACACAATACTTGCATATGTCTCGAATATTAGTTCGAAGAGGACAAAGAGTGACTCAAGGAAGTATTATCGGAAAAGTTGGAAGTACGGGTCTTGCAACTGGTCCGCACGTTTGCTATCGTTTTTGGAAAAACGGAGTACAAGTAGATGCTTTAAGATTGAAATTGCCCAATTCTCAGCCTATGGAAAAGAAAAACCTTCCAAGGTTTAAGCAACAGATTGAACCCTTGAAATGGGAATTGGACAGTGTTGCCAATTTGTAAATTGAAAATTAAAAAATTGCTGTTTATAATTAAAGAGAAGCAAAGTATCGCTTATTTTACAAACTAAAAATGTAAATTTGCACTTTCAAAAAATAAAAGATATTATGGCATTAAATAACACAAATCCAACAAAAACAATAGCTTGGCAAAAACTTCAGAATCATTTTCAAGAAATGCAAAATGCTTCTATGTCGGCAATGTTTAGCATAGACAATACTAGAACTTCACAATTTAATATTCAGTGGAACGACTTTTTGATTGATTATTCGAAGAATATCATCAATAAGGACACTATAAACTTATTGCTTGAGCTGGCAAAAGAAACGCAATTGAAAGAAGCAATATTAAGTTATTTTGAAGGAGATCTTATCAATCAAACTGAAAATCGTGCGGTTTTGCATACGGCTTTGCGTGCTAAATCCACAGCCAACATCAAAGTGGATGGTGTAAATGTAATTCCAGAAGTTTATGAAGTAAAAAGCAAAATTAAAAGCTTCACCAATGAAATCGTAAACGGCGACCGAAAAGGATTTACTGGAAAACCATTTACAGATATTGTTAACATCGGAATTGGAGGTTCAGACTTAGGACCAGCAATGGTTGTTGAAGCATTGCAATATTATAAAAATCACTTAAATGTGCATTTTGTTTCGAACGTAGATGGAGATCACGTAAACGAAGTTATTAAGACATTAAATCCAGAAACTACGCTTTTTGTTATTGTTTCAAAAACGTTTACTACTCAAGAAACATTGACCAATTCAGAAACCATCAGAGAATGGTTTTTGAAATCAGCTACACAAGAAGATGTGGCCAAACATTTTGTGGCGGTTTCAACCAATATTCAGAGAGTTACTGAATTTGGTATCAATCCTGATAATGTTTTTCCAATGTGGGACTGGGTTGGAGGACGATTTTCACTTTGGAGCGCCGTTGGACTTTCGATAAGTTTGGCAGTTGGTTTTGATAATTATGATGAATTATTGAACGGAGCCAACGAAATGGACGAACATTTCAAAACCGAAGATTTTGATAAAAATATGCCAGTGATTTTGGCTTTGCTAAGCATTTGGTACAATAATTTTTTTGGTGCCGAAAGCGAAGCGCTCATTCCTTATACTCAATATTTACATAAACTTGCGCCTTACTTGCAACAAGGTTTCATGGAAAGTAACGGAAAAAGCGTAGATCGTGACGGGAATCCTGTGAGTTACCAAACAGGAACTATTATCTGGGGAGAACCAGGAACCAATTCTCAACATGCCTTTTTTCAATTGATACATCAAGGAACCAAGTTGATTCCAACTGATTTTATTGGATTTGTAAAACCATTGTACGGCAACGAAGATCATCACGACAAGTTAATGTCGAACTTTTTTGCACAAACCGAAGCCTTGTTGCACGGAAAATCAGAAGAAAAAGTACAAGCCGAATTCGACAGACAAGGACTTTCAGGAGAAAAAGCAAAATTCCTTTTGCCTTTCAAGGTATTCGCAGGGAACAAACCTACCAATACTATATTAATTCAAAAATTGACGCCTAAAGCGTTGGGCTCTTTAGTTGCATTATACGAACACAAGATTTTTGTACAAGGAGTTATTTGGAATATTTTCAGTTATGACCAATGGGGTGTTGAACTAGGAAAACAACTGGCCAATTCAATACTAGACGAAATCAATTCTAAAAATGTAAAATCACACGATAGTTCGACAGAATTTTTACTCAATCATTTTTTGAAGAATAAATAAAATTGCACTTTTCTTGCGACAGCAAATATATCTTAAACCTTGACTTTCAAAAAAGTCAAGGTTTTTTTTGTTAAGTAGTTATAATACAAGAGGTTTGATTTGTTTTTTGAGATAAAAATGCTATTTATTTATTAACAATTGGTGTTATATATAGATTAGCTATAGTACTAAAAATCAGTTTTTTATATTTTTTTAATTAACACATTCGCAGCAGAAAGTTATATTTGTTAATAATACAGTATCAAAAATTATTTTATTAACATTTCATTAACATTTAAGTCGATAAAATGTTAGAATTTTGCCAAACTAAACAATCAAATTAATATGAAAAAAATTGTCTTTATTTTTATTTTATTCCTGTCGTTCATGGGGTATTCTCAGGTAACAACTTCAGGGATTTCAGGAACAGTTAAGTCTGCGTCTGGGGAACGAATTCCAGGGGCTTCGGTTCAAGTTATTCATGTACCTACTGGAACTAAGTATAATACAATATCCAGTGCTACAGGAGGTTATGCGGTTCAAGCAATTAAACCAGGAGGACCTTATACTGTGAAGGTTTCTTTTGTTGGTTCAATTACAAGTGAAACAACAGAAGTTGTAGCACCGTTAGGCAGTATAGTTACAGTAGATGCTGTTCTAGCAGACGAAACAAATCAACTGAAAGAAGTTGTTGTTTCTAGAACAAACACAAACGGAGTTTTTTCTAAAAACAAAACGGGAGCTTCGCAACAATTCTCCAATAGAGAAGTAAATGCGATACCAACTATTGGCGCTCGTTCTATTAACTCTATTACCAAATACAATCCAAATGCTGGAAGTGGTGGTGGTTTTGGAGGTCAAGATTCAAGGTTGAATAATTTTACTATTGACGGTTCAGTTTTTAATAATGGTTTTGGTCTTGGGAGTGATTCACAAGCAGGAGGTAGAACAGGTTCTACTGCTATCTCATTAGATGCTATTGAGCAATTACAAGTGAATATTGCTCCTTTTGATGTACGTCAAACAGGATTTACAGGTTCAGGGATCAATGCTGTTACACGAAGTGGAACGAATGAGATTGAAGGGTCTGTTTACAACTCTACTAGAAGTAATAAGGAAAATTTTGTTGGGACTAAGGCGGGCGAAGTACGTATTGTTCCAGCACCATTCGATGAAAAAATTTGGGGAGCTAGAATTGGTTTGCCAATCATAAAAAATAAGTTGTTCTTTTTTGGAAATTTTGAAACCATAGACAACACTAGCCCTGCAACGACTTGGACTTCTTCTGGTTCTCCAAATCCAAGTGCCCAAGTATCAAATCCGACATTCCAGCAAATGCAAACGCTTTCTACTTTTATGCAGGATAAATTCAATTATGCTACAGGACCTTGGGAAAATTTTGACTCTAAACGAGAATCAATAAAATTCCTTGGTAGAATAGACTGGAACATTAATGACAATCACAAACTTAATATTCGCTACGTTCATCACGATTCATCATCCGACGTTCCTGTTTCTAATTCCAATTCTTTAGGTTTTGGTAATAGAACACAACGTGTAGAATCGATGGCATTTAAAAATAGTGGATACACACTACAAGATAATACAAGATCTTTTGTATTGCAATTGGATTCCAAATTATCAGAATCTTGGACGAACAATTTTATTGCAGGATACGACAAGCAAATAGAGGATAGAGGACTTCAAGGAGGCGGACTATTCCCTACTATTGACATACTTAATGGAACTCCAATTACAACTGGTGGATTCACGACAGGGAATGCTACTTTTGCATCAGTTGGTTTAGATCCGTTTACACAAGGCAATTTATTAAATTATTCTACCCTACATTTTACCGATAACGTAACTAAAACTTTCGAAAAACACACCTTGTTATTTGGAGCTAATTACGAACGTTTCAGATCGGAAAATTTATTTTTCCCAGGATCTAATGGAGTGTTTATTTTCAACTCTTTAAATGAATTTTACAACGCTGCAAATGAATCGTTAGCTGCAAATGGGGCTCCTTCGACATCTACTTTACCAACTAGAACACAATTTAGATATTCTGCATTAGAAGGCGGTGGCGATCCATTACAAATAATGGAATCTGATAAAATTGATTTATATGTTCAAGATGAATATAAAGTATCGGACAATTTGAAAGTTGTTGTCGGTTTACGCGCAACCGCAGTTTCTTTCTCCGATACTGCGCTTGAAAATCCAGCAGTAACAGCGATGACTTTCGCCGATGGCGAAAAATTTAACACTGGCGACGTTCCAGATACTCAATATTTATTTGAACCTAGGATAGGATTCAATTTAGATGTAAATGGAGATGCAAAAACTCAAGTTCGAGGTGGTACAGGAATTTTTACAGGAAGACCTCCATTTGTATTCCTATCTAATGCTATTGGTAACAATGGAGTTCTAACTGGATTTGTTGATGCCAGTGGTGCAACACTTTCGTCTGGAGGATACGGGTTTACCGCAAATCCTGCACAATATTTTACTCCTGCAACCCCAACATTGCCTACTACTTTTGATTTGGCTTTTACCGATACTAACTATAAATTTCCACAAGTTTGGAAAACAACTATAGCTGTAGATCAAAAATTACCTTTTGGTTTTATTGGATCCATAGAAGGAATTTATAGTAAAAACATTAACGAAGTGTTTTATTACAATGCTAATTTTGCAGATCCAGTGGGAACAATTGCAGGTCCAGATAATAGACCATTATATGCAGGTAATGACAATGGAGTTCGTGTAAATAACAATGTTTCTAATGGAATAGTGCTTTCAAACTCTAATCAAGGGTATTTTTATTCTACTACAGTTAAACTAGAATATCCTTATAAAAAAGGATTGTGGGGTTCTATTGCCTACACTCATTCTGGGGCTTATGATTTGATGTCTGCAGGTTCAATTGCTGCAGGTTCTTGGACAGGAGCAAGATCTGTTAATGGAAATAATGATTTAGATTTGAGCATTTCTAATAATAACACTCCTAATAGGGTAGTTGGTATATTAGGGTATAAAATTGAATACGGAAAACAATATGGTGGAGCTACTTCTATTAATCTTGGATATATAGGGGAGCAAGCTAATCCTTTCAGTTATACCTACAACGGAGATTTGAATGGAGACAGAGTAAATGGTAATGATTTACTTTTTGTACCAATGAAGGCTACAGATTTAAGGTTCGTACCAATAACACAGACCTTGGGAGGATCAACATTAGTGCTTTATACTGAAGCTGATCAACAAGCAGCTTTTGATAAATATATTGAACAAGATTCCTATTTGAGAGAAAGAAGAGGTCAATATGTTGAAAGAAACTCAAATGTTTTGCCGATGTTGCATAGACTAGACCTTTCGGTTACACAAGATTTCTATTTAAAAATTGCGGGTAAGAAAAACAGCTTTCAATTTAGAGCTGATATCTTAAACTTTACTAACTTTTTAAATAGAGATTGGGGACTTTCTCAACGTGCTACAAATCCAAATATTTTATCGGTTTCTCAAGCTCCAAGTTCAACTAATAATTTTATTCCTGGTTACCAAATGTCTTTACAAACAGACAATCAAGGAAAAAGATTCCTCACGAGAGATACTTTTGTAAATAACGCATCAGTGTTTGATGTTTGGCAAGCTCAATTTACTTTAAGATATACTTTTGGTAAATAATATTAATAAAAAATAAAACGAATACAATTAAACTTAAAAATTAAAATTATGAAAATTAAAAATCAAATTCTATATTTAGTTGCCATTTTATCGGTAACATTCCTGACTTTTTCTTGTTCTGAAACTTCAGAAGATGTAGTTAGACTTCCTTCTATTGTTGATATTGCAAAAGCAGATCCAAACTTTAGTATTTTAGTTGAGGCAGTAACAAAAACAGGTTTAGCCACGCAATTGAGCAATCCAGGTTCTTATACTGTTTTTGCGCCTACAAATGATGCTTTTAACAAAGCAGGGATCAAAAGTGGTGATATTACAGCCATGACAGACGCAACAGCAATTGCTAATTTAAGAGTAGTAGTGCTAAATCACGTTCTAGGAATAGGAACAAGATCTTCGGACTTACTAGCAGGAGGATATTTTAAAACTTTTGGGTTTTACAGAGCTACCTCAACAGCAACTTCAGGAGCAAACTTAAGTATTTTTATTAATAAGCCTGCTGCTGATGTTTTGGTTAACGGCGGTGTTTCTAATGGTGGTGCAAAAGTGACAGCCGCTGACATTGATGCTAGTAACGGCGTAGTACACGTTATAGACGGAGTATTAGCATTGCCTACAATCGTACAACAAGTTGTTGCTAACCCATCATTATCTTCATTAGCAGGTGTTGTATCAAGTCCTACTCAAGCTTCAGTATTAGCTACTTTAACTGCTGCAACTGGTGCTGCGCCAGTTACTGTATATGCTCCAACTAACACTGCTTTTAATAAAGCTTTCGGAACAGGTGGTTATTTAGTTGGCAAAACAGATGCTGATATTACCAAAATTTTAAATTATCATTTAGAAAAAAGCAATAGAGTTGCTGCATCTACAACAGCTTTTAATACTTCGGCAGATATTACTGTTACCACTTTATTTCCTACTTATACCTTCGTGATAACAAGAGGAACTTTGAAAATTGTTGACAAATCAACACCTGCTGTTAATGCAAATGCTACAGTTCTAAACATACAAGGAACAAACGGATCTGTACAAATAGTTGATAAAGTTATGCAATCATTGTAACTTGAATTCGACTATTTAGCAAATAGTTTTTCAAAAAAACCCAGAATTTACTTCTGGGTTTTTTTATGCTCTTTGATTTAGAAATTCATACTGCTGAATGGTTTTTGTGGCTAATAGATTAAGTTTTTTAGTTCATTTCATCTAGGGGTACTGTTTTTTATGACTTTTTTAATTATATTTGTTTAACTAAAAATTTATTTATGTACGAAATCATTAAACAAATTCATTCAGGTTGGGCTTATTTAGCCTTTTTATTATTAATAATTGCCGTTGTCAATTCAATTTTCGGATTTGTATCTAAAAAAGAATACAAAGACACCGATAAAAAAATAGGCCTTTATGCTTTGGGCGCAATTCATACGCAAGCTTTAATTGGTTTGTTGGTTTATTTTGTTTCTCCTTTGGGGTTGTCTGGGTTTTCTATGAGCGATAGTGCTTTACGACTCACTTCAATGGAACATCCTTTAATAAATGTGTTAGGTATAGTCGTAATGACTATTGGATGGGTTAAACATAAAAAAATATCTTCTAGTGAATCTAAATTCAAAACTGTAGCTATTTATTATGGCATTGGATTACTGCTTATACTGAGTAGAATCCCGTGGGGATTATGGTTCTAAAAAAACTTAAAAGTCCTTTTAGAAGGGCTTTTTTTAGCTAGGTATGGTTTTTGTTTAGTGGAGTTTAACTTAAAAGTTTATGATGAATTCGAAAAGTCAAAAATACCAAAAAAGACGTTTTATCACTTTGACGAAACGGACTCTAACACTTTTTGTTTTCCTTGCTTTTCTTGGGATTGCGAGTGGACAAACTTCAAATAAAGATAAAAGCAAAACCTCAAAAAGTAAGGATAGTGTAACCAAAAGTAAGATTTCGCCAATAAAAGGTGAAAAGACGGCAACTATTACTGACACTTTAAAAAAAATAAACCCTTTGTTCGATCAACAAGAGGTTGGAATAGACAGTTTGTTTTTAGGAACAGGAAAGTTTAAATCCTATAAAAAAGGCGCTCATGCCTCTTATTACGCTGATAAATTTCACAATAGGAAAACAGCAAGCGGTAAAAAATACGACAAAAATAAATATTCTGCAGCGCATAAAAAATTGCCTTTCGGAACTATCATAAAAGTTACGAATGAAGCCAACGGAAAATCGGTACTTGTTGAGGTTACCGACAGAGGTCCCTTTGTAAGGTCTCGCGAAATTGACCTTTCCAGAAAAGCTTTTATGGAAATTACCAATAATAAATCTTCTGGAAAAATGAATGTTACTTTGGAAGTGCTTCAAAAATAGTTATTGCCATTTTTGAAAAGGATTTTTACTCAAATAAGAATTATAATAGCGCTTGTCGTTGGTCACTTCTTTTCCTAACCAAGCTGGTTTTTCAAAAGGTTCGGTTTCAGAATTCAATTCGATTTCTGCTAGAATTAGGCCTTGGTTTTCTCCATAAAATTCATCGATTTCAAAAGTATGGTTTCCCATTTTCACTTCAAAACGGGTTTTGTCGATTACCCCTTCTTCACATAATTGCAATAATGCTTTAGCTTCATTCAATGGAATTTCTTTTTCCCATTCAAATCGCGACAAGCCAGACTCGTTTGAGGCTCCTTTTATGGTCAAGAATCCCACATTTCCTTTTATTCGAACACGAACCGTTCTTCCAGGAACAGAGCTCAAATAACCTTGCGCAATTCGATTTTGGACAAAGGCTTCTTTCTTAAACGTTTCAGAAGTCACAAGAAATTTTCTTTCTATTTCGATCATTTTGTTCATTATTGAAAGGTTCTAAAATATTTTTAATCATTTTGGTTCTCAAATGTATAAAAAATCTTTAGCTATCTCTAGCTTATAGTTTTTATATAAATTTGCTATATGTCCGAAATAGTTCTAAATAGAAAAATCATACACATCGATATGGATGCTTTTTTTGCGTCGGTAGAGCAAATGGATAATCCAGCTTTACGAGGAAAACCCATTGCAGTTGGCGGTGCCGAAAACCGTGGAGTGGTGGCTGCAGCAAGTTATGAAGCGCGAAAATTTGGCGTTCGAAGTGCCATCAGTGGTGTTTTGGCAAAAAAAAATTGCCCTGATTTAATTTTTGTGCGACCAAGATTTGATCGGTACAAAGAAATATCTCTCAAAATTCAGAAGATATTTCATGAATATACTGATCTAGTTGAACCCTTGTCTCTAGACGAAGCCTATTTGGATGTTACTATAAATAAAAAAGGAAATCCAAGTGCAACTTTGTTAGCACAAGAAATTCGTTTGCGCATTCTTAACGAAGTTGGGCTAACCGCTTCGGCAGGGATTTCTATTAATAAATTTGTGGCTAAAATTGCCAGCGATTACAACAAACCCAACGGTCAAAAAACCGTTAATCCTGATGAGGTGATTGCTTTTCTGGAAGAATTGCCCATTCGTAAGTTTTATGGAGTTGGAAAAGTTACTACCGAAAAAATGTATCAGTTGGGAATATTCACAGGTTTGGAACTCAAAAGTAAATCATTGGAATTCCTTGAAAAACATTTCGGGAAATCAGGAAATTTCTATTACAATGTCGTGCGAGGCATTCACTACAGTGAAGTAAAATCAGATAGAATTACAAAATCTGTAGCGGCAGAACATACTTTTGATGTTAATTTATCTTCCGAAATTTTTATGATGGAGCGGTTAGAAAACATTGCCAATTCATTAGAAAAAAGATTAAAAAAACACCGCATAGCAGGAAAAACAATTACACTCAAGATAAAATACAGTGATTTTACACAACAAACTCGAAGCAAAACCTTGCCTTATTTTATTTCTGATAAAGGATTGATTATTGAAACTGTAAAAGAATTATTGTTTCAGGAAAAAATGAAAGATTCTGTTCGATTACTTGGGATTTCTTTGAGTAATTTGAATACTGAAGATAAAAAGGCGGTTGTAGTACAATTGAAATTTGCTTTTTAATAAAAAACCACGCCCAAAAGCGTGGTTCTATATTTTGAAAAAATACTTTTTATTTTCTATTCAGTTTCGATAGCAATCTTAAAAACTCGATATACAACCAAACCAATGTGATGATTAATCCCATAGCGGCGAACCACTCCATAAATTTAGGCATTTTTTGTTCCACTCCTTTTTCCATTCTATCAAAATCAAGGAATAAATTTAAAGCTGCTATTACAATTACAAAAACGCTAATACCAATACTCATCAAGGAGTTTCCGTAATGCACAGGCACAAAACTGGTAAACATCGAAAACACCCAAGAAATCAAATAATAGGTAGCGATAGCAAGTGTTGCTGCTATCACAACCGATTTGAATTGCTCAGTAACTTTTACAATTTTAAATTTATACAATCCCAAACAAACCGCAAAGGTTACAAATGTAGCTCCAACTGCTTGAATTACAATTCCGGGATATTTGGCTTCAAAAATAGCTGAGACGCCTCCAATAAACAATCCTTCAAACAGTGCGTAGCCCGGAGCTAAAATAGGAGAATATTGAGGTTTAAACGAAGCGATTAGCACCAAAATCAAACTCACGATTGCTCCACCTATAGTAGGTAGCATTGGATTCATTCCGTTGAAAGTCATCCACCAAACTACTATTGCAGATGCGGTAAGAAATAAAAACAAGAGTAAGGTTTTATTGATTGTTCCTGACAAAGTCATATCTTGGTTGTAATCAATAAGGGTTGCGTGATGTACTTCATCATTTTTTGAAGCAGAGGTTGCTGAAAATGATTTAGTGTTAAAAAATGGATTTTTCGATTCGAATGCCATACTATATTTAGTTTAAGTTTTATCAAAGATAGCTTAAATAATAAATTCAATCCAAAAAAAAATCCGCCATAGTTTATTTCTAAAAAGGCGGATTATTTTGTTACGAATCTGAGAACTATGAAATTTCTGAAACTCTCAATGTGTTTACCATTCCTTTATCTTTTAGTGGCATTGCAGCTAAATTGATGAGGAAATCGCCTTTGGTAACAAATCCTTTTTCTCTTGCTATTTCATTTACGTCAGCAATAGTTTCATCGGTACTTTTCATTTTATCATAAAAATAAGATTTTACACCCCATAATAAGTTAAGTTGTGTAAGGATTCTTTTGTTTGAAGTAAAAACAAGTATATGTGCTGATGGTCTCCAAGCCGAAATTTGGAAAGCAGTATAACCACTATTAGTCAATGTACAAATGGCTTTTGCTTCGATAATATTGGCTGTAAGCGCTGCGTGATGACAAATAGTTTTCGTAATAAAACGATTAGTTCTTACTTGTGGAGTGTTTTGTGGTACTTTGATTAATGGAGAATCTTCGACAGCTTCTAAGATTTGAGTCATTTTTTCGATAACCTGAACCGGATAGAGTCCTGCAGCAGTTTCACCAGAAAGCATTACAGCGTCTGCACCATCCATAACTGAGTTGGCAACATCATTCACTTCAGCACGTGTTGGTGTCAAGCTAGAAATCATGGTTTCCATCATTTGTGTGGCAACAATCACTGGAATTCGAGCTGTTTTGGCTCTAAGAATTAATTCTTTTTGGATTAACGGTACTTCTTGTGCTGGAATTTCAACACCTAAATCGCCACGAGCTACCATCAAAGCGTCACAGTAAGCAACAATTTTATCGATGTTAATAAGTGCTTCAGGCATTTCTATTTTGGCAACAATAGGAATTTTTTCGTCAGAATGTTTTGCAATTAATTCTTGTAGGTCTTGAAGATCTCGAGGTGTTTTTACAAATGAAAGCGCAATCCAATCTACTTTTTGTTCGATAGCAAAAATAGCATCTGCGATATCTTTTTCAGTAAGAGCAGGAAGTGATATTTTTGTATTAGGTAGATTTACTCCTTTTTTCGACTTTAATTCTCCACCTTGTATCACTTTTGCTACGACTTCAGTCTTTTTGTCTGTTTCAATTATTTCAAAAATAAGTTTACCATCATCAAGCAAAATACGTTCCCCAGGATTAACATCGTTTGGAAAATTTTGGTATTTCATAAAAACTCTTTCCGCTGTTCCTATGATGTCTTCGGCAGTAGTAAATGTAATAAGGTCACCATCATTTACAACCACACCTTCTTCCATTACTCCTACGCGAAGCTTTGGGCCTTGAAGGTCGGCCAAAAGGGCTGTAGTATATCCAAACTCTTCATTAAGTTCTCTAACTATTGCTACTCTAGCTTTTACATCATTATAATCAGCATGTGAAAAATTGATTCTAAACACGTTTACACCTGCATCAATCATGTCTTTTATGATTTCTCTGGTACTACAAGCAGGCCCAAGTGTGGCTACAATTTTTGTTTTTTTGTTTGTTGACATTGATATTAAAAAATTAAATTATTTTTTGATTTTATTTTATGTGTATCTACAGAATAAGCTGTCGATATGTTTTCAATTGTATTTAATAGAAGCTGAATTTTTGAAAGATTCATGCCATCTTCTGTATTTTCTATTTTTAAAAAATAATCCACTTTTTTGAATTCTGGAAGTAAATATACTTTTGTTGAAACTTCCATATTTACATTTGAAAACAGATTTTGAGTGTTTTCATTTTTTTGTTGAATTACTTCATTTTTATTTTGAATCAGATTCCAAGCGATTTCATTTTCTTTATCATAATAATAAAACCTTGAGAAATTTGTTTCGCCTTCTTTTATATTTATATGAATTTCATCCTTATTTTTCCCTAAATTAATAGGTAGTTTTTGATTTATAAAATAGGCTAATCTATAGTCTTCTAACGAAGTATGTATAGCAACTAGATGATAATCAATTTCATCAAAATCTTCAAAATCTAATTTATGAAGTGCCATTTTATAAAAAAAATAAAGGTGTAAATATAGTATTTCTATTGTAGAATAGGGCTTAAATTAAATCCGTTTTAACTGTTTTATCTACGAAAACGATATATATTTAAGAAATTTCGCTATTTTGAATCAATCTTTTTTTGAAATGCAAAATAAGCTCTCTGGGAAGCTTTTTCTTCAGCTTTCTTTTTTGAAGTTGCTCTTGCTTTGGCAATGACTTTATCATCGATACTGAGTTTAACCCCAAAAAAGCGTTGTCCATCAATTCCATTATCATCAAAAATATCGTAATGAAACTGTTTTTTTTCTTTTTGACACCATTCAATCAACAAACTTTTGTAGCTAATAACTTTTCCCTCAAGTCTTGCAATATCTACATAAGGAATTATTACTCTTTTTTGAATAAACTTCTCGCAATAATCATATCCGCGGTCGAGATAAATGGCACCAACCAAGGATTCAAAAATATTGCCGTGAATATTTTCGCCAAAATGTTGAACAGGAACTTTACTTTCAATAAAACGAACAAGGTTTAAATCTTTTCCCAATTCGTTCAGATGTTCTCTACTCACAATTTTGGAGCGCATTTTGGTCAAATAACCTTCGTCTCCATTAGGAACTTTATTAAATAAATGGGCCGCAATAACAGAACTTAACATAGCGTCACCAAGAAATTCTAAACGTTCATAATTTATTGCATTCCCTTTTTCGTCTTGTTTGTTTGAGGAACGGTGCGTGAAGGCTTTCTTAAAATGGTTTAGGTCTATGGGGACAAAGCCTAATATTTCACTAATAGAATCAAAAAAAATCCCGTCTTCAAGAGAACGGGATTTTGAAAATATTTTTCTAATTAGGCTCATTTTTTTTTTAGATATC
This sequence comes from uncultured Flavobacterium sp., assembly GCA_963513695.1. GTDB lineage: Bacteria > Bacteroidota > Bacteroidia > Flavobacteriales > Flavobacteriaceae > Flavobacterium. The sequence continues at coordinate 1,772 of CAUPRL010000004.1, read as the reverse complement.
TAATTTTTTAACTAACACACAAGCGTTGTGTCCGCCAAAACCAAAAGTATTGCTCATCAAAACTTTTACGTCTCTTTTTTGAGCTACATTAAATGTAAAGTTTAATTTATTGTCAATATTTTCATCATCAGTAAAATGATTTATAGTCGGAGGAACAATGCCATGTTTGATAGAAAGTATCGATGAAATCGTTTCTATCGCACCAGCAGCACCAAGTAAATGGCCTGTCATAGATTTTGTAGAATTCAAATTCATGGTATAAGCGTGTTCTCCAAAAACATGTAAAATCGCTTTAGATTCTGCAATATCACCAAGAGGCGTAGATGTTCCGTGCATATTTACACCATCAACATCAATTGGACTTAAGCCAGCATCTCTCAAACAATTCAACATTACATTTTTTGCTCCAAATCCTTCAGGATGTGGTGCAGTAATATGATGAGCGTCGGCAGACATTCCGCCTCCGCCTATTTCGCAATAAATTTTTGCGCCACGTGCTACGGCATGTTCGTACTCCTCAAGAATTAAAGCTCCGGCACCTTCTCCCAAAACAAAACCATCACGGTCTTTGTCCATAGGTCTTGAAGCAGTTTTAGGATCGTCATTTCTTGTAGAAAGTGCGTGCATTGCATTAAAACCTCCCATTCCAGCAATTGTAACTGCAGCTTCTGAACCGCCTGTAACAATAACATCTGCATGCCCTAATCGAATATAATTGAAAGCATCGATAATAGCATTTGTAGAGGAAGCACAAGCCGAAACGGTAGTGAAATTTGGGCCTCTGAATCCGTATTTTATCGAAATATGACCTCCAGCTATATCAGCAATCATTTTTGGTATAAAGAACGGATTGAATTTTGGAGTTCCATCACCTTTTGCATAATCAAGTACTTCATTTTGAAAAGTTTCTAAACCGCCAATACCAGAACCCCAAATAACTCCAACTCTGTCTTTGTCTAATTTGTCAAGATTGAAAGCTGCATCATTTACTGCTTCTTCTGCAGTTACGATAGCATATTGTGCATATCGGTCCATTTTCCGTGCTTCCTTGCGGTCAATAAAGTCTTCTACAGTGAAGTTTTTTACTTCGCAAGCAAATTGTGTTTTGTGTTTAGACGCATCATAATGAGTTATTGTTGCTGCACCACTAACGCCGTTTATAAGACCGTTCCAATACTCTTGAATATTATTCCCAATAGGAGTAAGTGCCCCTAAGCCTGTTACTACAACTCTCTTTAATACCATAACTACGGTTTTTTATATACTTTAAACAAATAAAACCCACGCTTTCTATTCTGTATTAATATTACAAAAGAGACATGGGTATTTAAATATTAAATATTTTTTTGATTGAAATTCAATCGAAATCTAGTTTTTAAAATAATAACACCCAATATTTAATAAATTACAATTTTCAAAAAACAAATTCCAAAAGTTGGAATTTGGAATTTTAAAATTTGGAATTTCAAAAATTGGGTGTTTTTTATTATTTCTTAGCTTCTTCGATATAAGAAATCGCTTGACCTACAGTAGCAATATTTTCAGCTTGGTCGTCTGGAATTTGAATGTCAAATTCTTTTTCGAATTCCATGATAAGTTCTACTGTGTCTAATGAATCAGCTCCTAAATCATTAGTGAAGCTTGCTTCTGTTACAACTTCGTTTTCGTCAACACCTAATTTGTCTACGATAATCGCTTTTACTCTTGATGCAATGTCTGACATAATCTTTAATTTTAAAATTTAATTTGTTGGCAAAAATAAAAAACTTTAT
>CAUPRL010000003.1:0-265385 GCA_963513695.1 uncultured Flavobacterium sp. | reverse complement strand
TCCAAACCTTAATTTTCTTAATGCTCTAAATAGTTTTCAATAGTTGTAAATCTATTTTTTGGTTCTAGTTGAAATGTTGTCACCTTTTTTTTCAAACCATTAAGTGCATTAAGTTCGATTCACTCGTGTTATTAAGCCTACCCCAAACCTTAATTTTCTTAATGCTCTAAATAGTTTTCAATAGTTGTAAATCTATTTTTTGGTTCTAGTTGAAATGTTGTCACCTTTTTTTTCAAACCATTAAGTGCATTAAGTTCGCTTCACTCGTGTTATTAAGCCTACCCCAAACCTTAATTTTCTTAATGCTCTAAATAGTTTTCAATAGTTGTAAATCTATTTTTTGGTTCTAGTTGAAATGGTGTCACATTTTTTTTTCAAACCATTAAGTACATTAAGTTCACTTCGCTCGTGCATTAAGCCTACTCCAAACCTTAATTTTCTTAATGCTCTAAATGGTTTAGAATAGTTGTAAATCTATTTTTTGGTTCTAGTTGAAATGTTGTCACATTTTTTTTTCAAACCAAATCCTTTAATACCATTTATTGTTTTTTATTGGTCATTATGAAAACTAACTCCCCTCCATTTATTATATCGCTATGTTTGAAAAATGGCGTTTTTAATCGTTTGCCATTTAAACTTACTGAAGCAACATATTTGTTTTGAACGCTATTGTTTTGTGCTTTGATACTTAAGGTTTTTCCGTTTTCTAAAGCTATGGTAGCTTTATCAAACAAAGGTCTTGAAATCGTATAGGTTGGATCGCCCGGAGCTACTTGATAAAAACCCAGTGCATTGAAAATGTACCAAGAAGACATTTGCCCACAATCTTCATTACCACTTAATCCATCTGGAGCATTACGGTATTGTTCGCTCATAATTTTATCAGCCAATTCCTGAGTTTTGTACCCTTTATTGATGTAATTATAAAAATAAATGATGTGATGACTCGGTTCGTTTCCGTGGGCATATTGTCCTATTAAACCCGAAATATCTGCCGAGGCTTCTTCGCCTTCGACTACTGCTTTTGTATTAAATAGGGCATCTAAGTTTTTCTCAAAATTCGATTTTCCTCCCATTAAATTGATTAATCCCGGAACATCCTGAGGCACAAACCAAGTCCATTGCCAAGCATTTCCTTCGCAATAGGGACTGTTCATATGATTGGAATAGGAAGGATTAAATGGCCCAATGAATTTTCCGTTACTATCTAAAGCACGCATAAAACCAGTAGTTGGATCAAAGTATTTTTTGTACCGGCTTCCTCTTTCTGACAGCCACTTATAATCTTCGGTTTTGCCCATATCTTTAGCCACTTGCGCCAAAGCCCAATCGCAATAGGCGTATTCTAAGCCTCTGGAAGTGGCAAAAATCACGTCTTTATCGGCGGGGATGAAACCCATCTCTTGATTGTATTGTTTGCCTTTGGTCATCAACCATTCCCAAATAGCAGGATGATTTACTTTGATTCCAGTAGTATCATAAGGTATTGAACGCTTCATTGCTTTGTATGCTAACTCTGTATCATAACCTCTAATGCCTTTGGTATAAGCATCGGCAATCACCGAAGTGGCGTGTGCTCCAATCATTGTGCCGGTATAATTAGAGGCAAGACCCCACATAGGTAACAAGCCACCTTGCTGGTATTTGAGCAACATCGAATTGATAAATTCGTTAGTTTTTGAAGGTTGAATCAAATCGACCAATGGCATTTGTGCCCGAAAAGTATCCCAAAGCGAAAAAACAGTATAATAGTTTCCTTTTTCTAAGGTGTGGATTTTCAAATCTTGTCCGCGGTATCTTTTATCGACATCCGAATAGGTGGATGGGTGTATAAAAGCGTGGTACATTCCTGTATAAAAAATTATTTTTTGCTCTTGAGTAGTTCCGCCTTCCACTATTATTTTTCGCAATTGTTTTTCCCAAGAATCATTAGCTTCGCTTTTGGTTTTGTAAAAATTCCAATCTCCAATTTCGGAATTTAAATTGTTGAGTGCTCCCTGTTCATCAACGGCTGAAATGCCCACTTTTACTTTCACTTCTTTTGGATTATCAAAAGTCAGGACTGCTTTTACATTTTCATCCTTCAAGGAATTACCGCTAACTTCTTTGTTTTGTTTGTATAATTTCACTGAAAAAGGCTGGTGGAATTTGGCATAAAAATAAACGTAGTCTCTTTTTGACCAACCTTCGGTAAGTCTCATTCCACGGATTTCGGTATTGCTTATGATTTCGATACTCGATTGCAGTACTTTTTGATTGTGTAAATTGTGGTGCAAATCGATAATTATACCTGACTCACCAGCTGGAAATTGGTATTTGTGAAATCCCGCTCGAGTTGAGGCCGTTAGTTCGGCTTGGATTCCGTTATCAAAAGCCACTTTGTAGTAACCTGGACTTGCAATTTCATTTTGATGCGAAAATGCCAAGGGATAATATTTTTGTAAAGTGTCATTTTGCATTTTCAATTTTCCGATAAAAGGAGTAAAAAGCACATCGGCAAAATCGGTCATTCCCGTTCCGCTTAAGTGGCGGTGCGAAAAACCCAAAATACTTTTGTCCTCCGTATAATAGCCGCCGCAGGCATCCCAACCTTGAGTGCGAGTATCCGGACTCAATTGCACCATTCCATAAGGAACGACAGCTCCGGGAAAAGTGTGCCCATGACCGCCTGTGCCAATAAAAGGATTTACTAACTTGGTTAGTCTATATACGCCTTCAAATCTATCGTTTGATGAAGAGATAAATAGAAAAGCCAGAAGTACTAATGGGATGATTTTCTTCATTTTATGGTGTATTATAATTTATTGATTGCTCCTTCTAGCCTCTTCCATTCAGATTCTTGCAGCTCTAAAACATAAGCATAACCTTTTTCATTGGGAGTTTCCAACCAAGCATTGACTAATTGTTGTTGACTACTATTGATTAAATTCCCTTCCTTGTCCCAAGTTTCATTGGCACACAAACAACCCATTGATGGGGTCTGAGGATAAAAGGGTTTGCTAAGGTATATATTTGGATCTATTGTTGTACCGTGAAAATGAATTTCAGACCTTCCTGCTTTTCCCGCCCAATACGATTGTTGCAATAGTGTATTGGTTTGAAGTTCATTTGGAAAAAAACTGAGGTATTTTTCTAAAGTAAATTCGGTTGTTGGCGCATCAAAAAACATTGAAGCTTCCGATTCAAAAGGCAAAAAAGTAACAAAACTTAATGTAGGTCCAATAAATAGGTTTTCGGATTTAGCCAAAGAAGTAATTCTAAAAAGCCCCACCGGTGTATTTCCATTTGTAATATACATAGGCAAATTGGTGGCGCTACGTGCTAATTGGTTGATAAGAACAACTTGTCCATTTTTTTTTACCAAAGATCCGTTTTCAGACTGCACAAAAACCTTTCCTGCTTTGTTGCGGTCTTTATGCTGAACGGAGTACATAAATTTGACTTTTTTCTCTTTGTTGAACCTAATTATGCTTTCTAATTCAGCTATGGCAATAGGATTATAATTCGGCTGGAACTGATTTCTCAAGGCTTGAATAATGGGATGATTGCTGTTTTTGAATTTAGATTCTAATAAATAATTGACCTGCATATTATTTTGTGCTAAATAATTGATTGCAGATGCAAAAATCTTTTCATTCTCGGATTCATTTTCGGCAATAATCCGCATTTCATAAACAAACTGATTTGGGAAGCACCCAAAAACGGATTCGAATACTTTTTGTAAATCTGATTTCGAAAGTTGATTGTAATTTTTTAAAGCTTTTTCTAAAACCGTGTAATTTTGTTTAGAATCATCGATAAGATAGGAAGTTGCCCAAGCATAACTTCCCCAGTTCATTTTATTATTAGCTAAAAAATCTTTGGCAGCAGGATTTATAATAGAATCCTTTAGTTTTATCAGAAGGTTTTCTCTTGCCTGTTGGGATGCAAAAGGAAATGGATTGGATTGGGAAAACCCAAAGCCAATACTGCCTAAAAAGAATACTATTGTTAGAATTTTGTTCATTAATTACTGCCAAAAACTACTGTAAAATCGATTCAATTGTCCTTATTTTAAATTCAAAAATAAAGATTAGACAACTTTTTGCAAGTTGTCTAATCTGGAATATCTAAGCTCCCGTTTTGGTAAAAAAATTAGGAGTTTAGTGTTTATTTAGTTGGATATATTGTTGTGAAATACCCTGAATTGTATTTCAGACCTTCAAAAAAGAAAAAGGTTTCACCTCCAACCCCATTGGCTCTATTTTCGTTTACCATTTGAGCAACATAATCGTTGGTGGCGTTCCAAGTTCCGGATTGAATTAGAACACCCGCATAAAATTTATTTTTATCCGCACTATTCTTGATTGCTGTGATTTGAGATTTCAAAGTAGCCGAATACGATGGAAAATCATAACGGTAAATTTGAGGAATTACATAATCGCAATATTTTTTATCCAACCAAGTTGGCCAATCCTGCAAATAGTTTTGTTTTCCCCAAGGAGAAACACTTGGCGCCGAAGAAACGATCACATTAGGCTTTACCGCTTTTACAGCTTTGTACAAATCTCCAAAAAAATCAGTCAACTTATTGGCTCTCCAATCGATCCAAGCTGTAGTATTTTCGTTTGCAGGAGGAGCTGCTCCGGCATTTTCTGATTTATACAGTTGAACTGTGTAATCGTCATATCCTCCTTTCACTGGCATTGCAGGCAATCTATCATCGCCTTGAACTCCATCGACATCGTATTTTTTCACCACTTCTAGAACTAAGGATTTCATAAAATTTTGAACAGCAGGATTGATCCCATTCATCCATTTGAAACCTCCACTAGAAACTAATATCGCCTTGCTTGCATCTCTGGCAGCCCAAGCTGGATATTTATCAAGAATAACATCGGGACCCGCAATATTGATATTTGAAGAAGAAAAGCCGTATTCAAACCAAGCGTGCACTTTAATTTTTTCTTTGTGGGCTTCGGTAATCATTTCAAGTAATGGATCTCTTCCCGCATATTCAGCCATAATAGGAATTCCGAATTCATTTTTCATAATATCACTTGGATATAAAGTTCTTCCTTTGTTCCAAACCACCACAAAAATATCAGTCATCCCTGATTTTTTGCAGGTTTGAACCGTTTCTTTTATGCTTGTTAGCGAACTTAAAGCAGAGGAAGCGACATTGGTTACCCAAACTCCTTTAATTCCTTTTACTACTTCTTGTTTTGGGTTAGGAGATACAGTTGGAGGTGTTTCGTAAGTTGTACAAGAAACCACTAGTACAGACAATAACAATAAAATCTTTTTCATATATTTTCTTTTTAATGATTTAGAGACTATGCTTTGTAGAGCATAGTCTCCTATCCTATTTTTATTTTTCTAATTGATACACTGCTAATCTGTCATTTGTTCCGTAAAACAATACGTGAAGTTTGTTGTTGATGACTTTGAAATCGGCGTCTACTGTTATATTTCCATTACTAACTGTAGCTCCAGTTATGTTCATAATTGGATTTTCTAAAGAGAAGGCATTAGGTGTTGTAATATCAACAATTCTAAATACGTGTTTACTATTTACAAAAGCAACATACGCAATGTATTTTCTACCTTTATAGGTTATTGTTTTGCAATCTGAGGTTGCAGCACCAGAAATTTTAGCACTTTCGGTTAAAGTAGCTCCCATCAGGTTGACACCGTTGAAATTGACACCTGTAGCTGATCCAACAAACCCATCTGCATAAGGCTGAACGCTAAAGTAGTTCCCAGCTGCAGCGTAAGGGAACGCTTTTACAGTTGGTGTTGGATTTAATACTCCATTGGATACTGTCCAAACAAAAACATCTGTTTTTCCAGAGATTGGAACCGTAATTGTGGCATTGCCATCTAATGAGCCCGAAATACTGATACCAGCACTCCTAGGCGCATAAGCTAATCCCAAACTGGTTTGAGAGTATGATATATAATTTGTTGGAGCTGGATCTGTAATAGAGTTCCATTTTATGATAGAAAGCATTGTTGTCGCTCCGGCTCCAGCACCCAATTGCACTCCAAGAATTTTACCGTCGTCATCTGTAGCCAATTTACGAATTCCTGTAACTGCTCCACCATCGAAATTGGTACCCGTTTTTGCTAATCCGTTAAGGTAAGTTCCTGTTAAATCATAAGCATTAATTCCCAAAAGTGGAATTGCTCCTGCATTCATAGCATTAGTAGCAATCACAATATTATTTCCACTCCAACCCGCAGAAGAACCTGCATTGGCAGCAAAATTAAAGGAAGCGTGTGATTTTTCTAAAACTGGAGTATTATTTATTAATGGGTTTAAAATGGTGAACTCCGTTTCTACTCCGTTTGTACCTGTGATTTTCACTTTAGTCCCTTTCAACATATCAACATTTGTAGTTTTGAAATTTGGATCTACGATGTTACCAAAACCTGTTATCAGTTGGATAGTAGAATCAGAGAAATTGGTCAAATAAGGCACCACAGGTTGAACAATGTTTTTTGCTGGGTCGATAATTAACATTTCTGAAGTAGTATCACCGTTGATCACCATTCCTTTTATTTGAGCTGGACCTACAACATCGGATGTATAAATCACATCATACCCATAAGTAGTTGTTCCATCGGCACCTAAAACCAGTAATTTGAATGGTGGATTTGTAGCATAATTTTTAGCGGTTCCGTTGACATAATTAGTCATTGTTCCATTCAAGAATCCATAAGAAGCAACCAAATTAGTTATGTTAGTTCCAAGAGGAACCTCAACAATGATAGTCGTTTTTCCAAAATGCACTTTTTCTTTTGTAAGAGATAAACCCACCACGTCAAGGCTAATCAATAATGGAGGTGATTGTACAATCAATTTCCAAGTGCTCGTTGCTCCATCTTCTCCCAAAATCTGAATGTCAATAGGTTTTGTAAGGTTATGAGGGACTGCATTTTCAAAATTAGTCAGTTTACCATTGGCTACTAAAAGTTCTGTTTTTAAAGCGGTTAGATTAACTCCAGGGTTCAGAACCACCTTGGCCTCATTGTTTCCAGTATTTACAATGGTATATAAAACATCATTAATTTTAACTGCTGTGATTTTAGCAGGCTCAAAGGCACGATCGTCTCTATAACTCACCTCACAAGAGGAGAGTATAAAAAGACTGAATAGGATGTAAAATGCTTTTTTCATAAGTTTAAATTTTTATCTTTTTTAAAAAGGTTTCAAACAGTGGTTTTATTGACCGTAGCCTGCGTTTTGAGTTAACCAAGGTGCTTTGTTTCTTTCGGTTTGTGGTATTGGCCACAAATAGAATTTATCGTCCCAGTTTTTAGGTCTGTCTGCGTCTCGTTGACGCAATTTAGCACCATATGCTGCATATAAAGCTAAATCATTCAAATCTCTATCTGAACCAGGAGTTCCATAAGTTGGCACCATATCAGGAGTCACTTGAGTATAACCGTCAGGGAAGTTTGTTGAAGTAACACCTGTAGCTATAGGGAACCCATAAGTTTTTTCGGCATTTTCTAAAGCTGCTGTTCTCCATCTTCTCATATCGAAGAAATGCAAACCTGATTCACGAGCCAACTCTACTTTTCTTTCTCTACGCACTAATTGTCGTAGTTTTATAGGATCAGCTGAAATCGTGGCTGGCATTCCTGCTCTGCTTCTCACTTCATTAATAGCGCTTCTCACACTAGCATCTACTTGATTCAATTCGATTTTGGCTTCAGCATACATTAATAAGATTTCAGCATAACGCATTAGCAAAATGTTATAAGTTGGCTCTGAAACAATTTCGTCATCGAAAAAGTTATATTTTTTCCATAAATAGCCTACACCACTTTGGATGTAACCGAACTGCGCTACCGAACCTGTATAATCAAGGTTTGAAATTAGCTTAGAATTCCCAAGAGCATCATAGGATAATGTTTGAGGGTTATACAACTCCATTACGATATTCAATTTCACTCCACCATTGTTTGCAATAATTCTGTCTTTGTGCGTGTAAATTGACATTTTTAGTCGTGGATCTCTATTGGCAAAAGGATTTTTTGGATCATATCCTGAACCCGCTTCATCAATTCTTTTTCCGTTAGCCATTTCATAGGTATCAACTAATAACTGCGTTGGAAAACGACCTGATTGACCGCCTGCTGTTCTTGCAATTTCGCCGAAAGATTGGTAATGGTATTTTCGAGAAGCTTGGTCGGAATAGGCAATCCCTAAAATGTTTTCTTTTTTAGAAGCTGCGGTAAGTTGTCCCGCTCTTGTAAACAAATCATTAAAATTAGGATTTAATGCTCTTCCTGACTCTGCAATAATTTTTTGAGCTGTTTTGGCAGCAATATCAAAATAGATGGCCGCTTTTGCAGCATCTTTGGTTCCTGCTTTTCCAAATCCTTCTTTGTGCCAAGAACCCGCATACAAAGCAATTCTAGCTTTTAATCCTAAGGCATACGATTTGTCTATACGTCCTAATTCATTAGTTTGCCAAGGCAAAAATGCACTTGCGTCATCCAAATCTTTGATAAGGTTGTCTGCAATTTCATTCCAAGGCGTTCTTGCAATGCTTTTTTGTTCTTCCTCTGTAACGGATTTTGTAAAGTAAGGAACATCACCGTAAAGCGAAATCAAATAATGATAATGCATTGCTCTTACTACTTTTACTTCGGCCAAATATTGTTTTGCCTTGTCGCTCAATTCATTAAGATAAGGAGCTGAACCTTCTAAAACGTTATTACATCTAGCAACACCTGTGTAAAATCTTGCCCATTGGCCTTCTACCACAAAACTAGATTCAAGTTGTATATTACCCACTCCAATACTGCTATTGTCTGATCTTTCTATACCCATTGGGGTGTACATATCATAGAGTGTACAAAAAGGCAATAAACTGCTTTCCATATACATACTTTGATATACTCCGTTTGTTCCCTGCTTGATTGCAGCTTCATTATTATAAAAATTAGAAGATAAATATTCGCTTAAGGGTTCTTTATCTAGGTAATCTTGACAAGATGCAAAGCCTGCTAAAAGGCTGAGTCCTATTATAGTTTTTTTAATTAATTTCATTTTCTTAAAATTTAAAGTTAGCACCAAATGTAAACGTCTGCATTATAGGGTAAAATTCACCTCCAAGGCTTCCTCCATAATTTACTTCCGGATCATACCCGCTAAAGAACTTGCTTATGGTAAATAAATTCTGTCCGCTTAGGTAAAATCGAGCACCATCCAATTTTGTTTTGTCTAAAAATGTTTTTGGCATGCTGTACCCTAATACTACGTTTTTCAATCTCAAATAAGCTCCATCTTGTACCCATTTGTCTGAGGTGACAAAATTATCGGCTGAATTGGCTTCTGGAACTAATATTGGATATTCTGCATCTAGATTGGTTGGAGTCCAAGAATCTAATTGGTGGGTAAATAAGTTAGAACCGTTAAAGAAAGGTCTAACACCTATTCCGCTCATAGACACTTGTCGTTCACCAACACCTTGGAAAAATACGGTTATATCAAAATTACTATAATTCGCAGTTAAATTCAATCCGTACTCAAAATGTGGAAAAGGATCCCCTAGGTACACTTTATCACTCTCTCCAATTATAGTAGGATTTGCTCCGCTTGGATCCATTTTTACATATTTCACATAACCTGGTTTAGCAGAATTGGATAATCTAGGTGAATTGGCCACATCGTTTGCATCTACATAATATCCATCGGTCTTATACCCCCAAATTCCATTTTGTGGATAACCTACTGTTAGCGCTCTATTTGGGAAAAATCCGTAAAGTCTTTTTACTTCATTTTCATTATTACTCAAGGTTCCTGTAATACCAAAGTTGAATTCGCCAATTTTTCCTTTGTACGTCAAGGTAGTTTCCCAACCTTTATTTTCAATATCACCTGCATTACTATTTCCTGGATTTAAACCAACATAATAGGGTAGCGGATATGGTATTAACATATCATACATATTTTTGATATAGTAATCGAAAGTAAAGGCTAGTTTTCTACTAAAAAACGAAGCATCTAAACCAAAATTTACTTGTTGTGATTTCTCCCAAGTGACGTCCGGATTGGCCAAAGTAGTTTGTGCTACTCCAGTAGCCACTTGCTTGTCTATCCAGTAACTATAACCGGGATCAATTGATGTTGCATAAGGATAATTGCCAATGTCTTGATTTCCAAGAAGTCCATATGAAGCTCTCAATTTAAAAAAGCTCACATAATTTTCTATCGATTCCATAAACTTTTCTTTGCTTACTACCCAACCCGCCGAAACTGATGGGAAAAATCCCCATACATTTCCTTCCGTAAATCGGGATGAACCATCATATCTTCCAGTAGCTTCAAAAAGATATTTATCGTCATAATCATAATTAAATCTACCGTAAAAAGAAGCCATAGCCCAATTTGAAGCGCCTCCGCTAGCTGTAGCTGTTTTTGCATCTCCATTATCTAAGTAATAACGTTCCAATTCGAATAAGTTTTTTGAAGCACTAAAGTCAGTGTTCAAATTGTCTTCGACTTGAGTACCCACTAGTATTTTTGTTTTGCTCAAACCAAAGTCTTTGGCATAAGAAACTTGACCTCTAATAAAATTACGAACCGTTTGCGCCCAAGTTTCACTTACGCCATCTGTACCCGGAAAAGCCCCTAGGTACACTCCTCTCAACGAGGTAAAATAAGGAGTTGTAATATAGGTTCCTCTAGCTTCGGTTTTTCTGTAGCTGTACTGGCCCAATATTTCTAAATCTTTGATTGGAGTGGCCGTCAATGTGGCGTTGAATAATAATTCAGGTCGCTTTACAGTTCGTGAACCTGAAGCAGCTGCATTGGCTACTGGATTATCTCCGTTTTTACCATAACCCCAATAGCCATCTAATTCTGTAACGGCAGATAAGGTTGGTAGCATATACAATGATTTATTGATAATTGCTTTTGGTGATGAAATTCCCGGTGTCAATTGATCTGAAACTCTATAGGAGATTTCGTTGCTGAATTTTAACCAAGGTCTAATATAAGCATCTGTATTTACGCGGATGTTCAGACGTTTGAAGTTATTGGTCTCGATTAACCCTCCTTGGTCTAAGGCTGAAATAGTCCCAGAATATTTAAAATCTTTATTTCCACCGGAAAGCGCTAAACTATAATTCGTTAGTAAAGCAGTGTTTTTTATAGTAGCATTTTTCCAATCGGTATCGTACCTGTTCCAATTGTCTGGTTTATATGTTCTTTGATCGAAAATCATTTGTTCTCTTTGAGCTCTTTGGTCAGCTGGAATGACAATCCCTGCGTTTTCTAAAGAGTTAAGTTCCGCCTGAAGAAAGTCGGCAGCTCTTAGAACCTTTGGCATATTGGTAGGTGTTTGGATAGTAGAATACATATCAAATGATACCTTAAGTTTTCCGTCTTTTCCTCGTTTGGTCGTAATCAAAACTACCCCGTTCGAAGCTCGAGAACCATAAATAGATGCCGAAGCAGCATCTTTCAGTACCGAAACCGATTCTACTGCATTCATATCGACTTGGTTGATATCCATTTCGATTCCATCTACTAAAACCAAAGGAGATAGAGATGAAGTGAAAGATCCAAGACCTCTAACTCGAATAGTTGAAACATCGGCTCCAGGCTCTCCCGAACCTTGTTGTACGGTAACACCCGCGATTGTTCCTTGCAAAGCGGTAGATAATGAAGCTACCGAACGTTTGTTCAAATCAGCTCCTTTTACCATTCCCACCGCTCCTGTTAAGGTCGCTTTCTTTTGCGTACCATAGGCAACAACAACCACTTCCTGCATTTCGATTTTATTCGATTGCATTTGGATTTTTACATAAGATTTGCCTGCCACTGAAAATGTCATATTGCCATAAGCAATATAGCTCACATTTATCGTTGTTGCGTCAGTAGGAATTTTCATTTCAAAATTACCATTAACATCAGTCGATACACCATTTTTCGCTCCTGTTACTACAACACTTGCTCCTACGAGTGGTAAACCGTCAGGGTCTAAAACTGTTCCTTTTATTTGTTTTGTTTGCGCCTCTACTGCGAGAGAAAACAAACACAACAGTAAAAATAGAATTCTTCTTTTCATAATTAATTTATTTATTTGGTTCATAGTTTAGTTTATTTATTCTAATGTTTTCCATAGTTGATATAGTCCTCGAGGCACGTGGAAGCATCCTTTCCATTTTCCGCCTTTGGCTTCCAATAGTGGTTTTCCTTCTCTGGTTAAGTAGCCAAACCATTCTCCTTGGTATTCATTGTCACGGAAATGGTTCCAAGTGTAGTCGTGCAGTTTTAAAAACCATTCTTTGCACTTTTCGTTTCCTGTTAATTTATAAGCTTTGGCAAAGGATATCATGGTTTCGATGTGCACCCACCACAATTTTTGGTTCCATTGTAGCTCTTGCATCGGATGGCCTTTGATGTCCAAGAAATAGTAAATACCGCCAAACTCTTTGTCCCATCCAAATTCTGTAGTGCGAATTAAGATTTCCTCACATTGTTTAATCAATTCGGGATTGTTATAACGAACTGCTAAGTCCATCAAAAACCACATCGATTCATTTCCGTGGCCGGGATTGATTTGCCTTCCCTCAAAACTATCGCAAAGATGACCATCGGGATAAATGTTTTCCATAATAATTCCGTGTTCTTTATTTAAGAAATTGGTCATTATGTCTTCAATTAATGGAGGAACCATTTTGTCCACATTTTCCTTTCCTAAAACCTCTTCTAAAAGTAAAGAAAGATTGCATAAAATCATAGGAAGCGAGAAATTTTTCAAATCTCTTGTGCCTGGATGTGCTTTGCTCCATTTTCCTTTAGGATTATTTTGTCTGGCTATGATGTTGTTATAAGTGGTAATTGCCACTTCTTTGTGTTCTGAATTGTTAGTTGCTTTATACAATTCGCCAAAAGCCATCGCAGCAAAACAATCGGAGAAAATATTGTAGGGCTCAATCAGCGGTTCTCCTTTTTGATTGAGCGAAAAATACCAATTCCCTTCAGCGTCCCTTCCGTTTTTGAGCATAAAATTTGCTCCGTGTAATGCAATATCGAGCCATTCTTGCTTCTTCTCTACTTTGTTGTACAGCATAGCAAATAGCCAAACTTGCCTGCCCTGTAACCACATAAACTTATCTGTATCATAGACTTTTCCTTGTCTATCTAAACAAGTGAAGAAGCCGCCAAAATCTTTATCGATAGAATTTTTTTCCCAAAACGGAATGATTTGTTCCAATAATTCTTTCTGATACAATTTTGCGTACATAGATAAATCACTGTTTATGTGAAGTTCCTGTTTGATCTCGTTTTTAATTTTCAACATTGATCTTTGTATTTATAATTAATAATCTGCTGCTATATGTATTTTTTTATCAGAGAAGCCCATAAAAGATAACCGCTTCCCAGAAGGTGTAATCCATCGTTTGTATATTGTTTGCTCAACTTTCCTTGTTCATCTAAAAATGCTGGAAAAATATTTAGAAAAACCACTTCATTCTCTTTCGCCAAATTTTCTAAACCTACATTCACTTCCTTAATGATATCCATTTTGCCTTGATGATTTTTGAATGTATCGAAGGCATCGTTTGTGGGTAAAATACTTTGAATATAAACTGTTGTTTTAGGAGTTTCCGTTTTTATTTTGGTTATAATACCCTGATAATTAGTTAATATAATACTTCTATCTATTTTCAATGCAATGTCATTAATTCCAATAAGGATGAATATTTTCTTAGGTTTTCTTTTTACTATTTCGTCCATTCTATCTAAAACTCCCAAGGTAATATCGCCAGAAATCCCTCTGTTCTTGATGCGTTTATTAGGAAAAAGCTCCTCCCAATTGGCACAATTGGTGATGCTATTACCCAGCATAATAATTTCATTCTTTTCAACGGGCATTGCTTCAAAAAAGGAGCGCCTTTGATCATAAAAATAATTATGGAAGTTTTGCTTCGTTTCCTGAGCAAAAACCCCGATAAACAGCGTCGAAAAAAACAGAACTATCACTTTTACCATTTTAAAAAAAACTACTATTATTTTTTTAGATTACCCGAAAAATCAACCTCCATAGCAAATGGATTTAGACTATCTTCAATAAGTTTTGCCAATTCTCTTTTGGTTATCACTTTACTCGAAAACTTGGATTTGGCTGCAAATTTCCCTCCTGCTTGCGTCAATAATTTAGCGGCTTGTTTTTCAGTAACTAAATCTTGTTTATTAATAATTGAAATTTTGCTATTAAACTGATGCAAACCTTCGGTGAATTCCTGAAGAGTAATTGTAGCGTTTGGCGAAAACCAAGTTCTGTTAGCCCATTTATAGCTTTCACCTTTGGTTTTTAGAATTCCAGTTGCTGTAATTTTTTGTATGGTTTCAAAATCAGGTTCCGTAGGTTTTACATCGAAAAGAGGCATGATAAATGCTTTTTGGTCTAAAAGTGATTGTTGCACTTTACGAATAGAAACCTCCCGAACTTCTTTTTTATCTTTCACCGCTATAGCCGCCAAAGTTCCTGCAGCTTGTCCTGTCAATAAAACAACTGGCTGCAATCGAGTGGCGCCATTGATTAAATTTGAAACAGAAATCGCTTTATCAGAAACAATAAATCCGTCAACTTTTTCGGGAATTAAAGCCCCCAAAGGAATACAATAGGATGGCACCGGAGGAAAACCGACCTTAGGAGCATTTGGATTTTGACTGTGATGATGGTCTACAGGATAATCCCCCACTGAAATTCCTGTTTTATAAAATGCTTCCTTTTGATTATAGGGTTCCGCCACATGATTGTATGTAAAAAATGATACGCCTTTCAGTCTTCGGCCTTCCCGATGATAAGGTGCATAAGCTAATAAATCGGAGGTTTTGAACTCGTCGTCGGCTAAACCTAGATTTTTATATCCTAATTCGTTTTGGATATAATAAACAAATTGTAAGGTATAATTTCTTGCTTTGAGAAGTTCTCTATTTCGATCATCTCTCGACATTTCAACTACATTCAAATAAATATCATTCCCTTTGGTAGGCCAATTGATCATGTATTTGTTGTTGGGCAATTTTCCATATTCCAGCATTTTGTTGCAGTCAATTTTAATATTATCGACCGTTTCAACACAAGAACCTTTAAAATTAGCTGGATTATAATTACTAGGTTTTGCAATAGTTTTATCAGCATTTGCGCCAAAATCTTTCAAAACTGCAACCCAAGTTAAATCCTGAACAATATCGTTTGTGTTCAAAGGTGCATTGGCCTCAAGGGTTTCACTTTTAGAATCCATACCCAATCGATATGTTGCTCCAGCCATTTTTAAACTTTCGCCAATATCCGTGGCATCAATTGTTACTTTTGCAGTTACTTCAAGTGTTTTACCTTCTTCGTTTTTGAAAACAGCTCCTTTTACCAGGTTTCCCACTTTTATTATATCAGTAATAAAAAAACCGTGAATTATTTCTAAATTTTTCTCTTTAGAAGCCATCTGATTGAATATCTTATTCCCAACAGAAGGTTCAAAAAGGGTGTTGCTCACCCAACCTGTTTCTAATGCTTTTGCACCCCCATAATGGGTTCTCAGCGCTTCTCTAAATTCATTCCAAATTCCGGAAGGCAGATTGTTATTTCCATCGCAAGCGCCAACACCTTGTGAAGTAAACATCCCCCCAATCCAAGGAGTTTCCTCTACAATAAGCGTCTTAACACCAAGTCGTGCTGCAGCAATACCCGCCGATGTCCCACTAGTAGAACCTCCAATGATTAAAACATCGACCTCTTTCTTAGTGGTATTCTGGGAATATCCCATTAGGAAAATAAAAAATAGTAGAATATTAAATTTCATATAAAATAATAGTGTTTTTGTTTATTAAGTTCTCCAAAACCATTTGCTTTTAGAAAAGAACATCGTTATTAGAATGGCCACTGTGGTTAAAATTGCTCCTTGCAAAAAGCCCATAAAAGCCCCTACTTTAAAAATATCGAAATAATTGCTTAGGGTTGACAAAGCCAATATTGGCATTATCACTAAAGCTGTTGCCACATAGGCAATCATTGGATTTTGCCCCGCCAAAACCAAAAATTTGGTCGTTTTTATAAATTTGAAATAATCACAAATCACAGAAAAGAATAGGATTGCAAAAAAAGCCAATCCCAAGGTTACAAAATAGTAACTATAGGTAGATTGATCTTTCCGGATTCCACCTTCATAGGCCTCTAAAACCAAACCAAGGAGCAAACAATAGGCGCCAATAGTGAACAGTTTTTTCCAAAAAACACCAAAACTAGAGGTATTTGATTTCAATATAAAATAACTACTTCCCAATAAAATTAGGGTTACAAAAACATTGAGTTCGAGTTGACGGGAAAATAAGAAAATCACATTGGTGACGATGAGTGCCAACGAGGTAAAAGCAATTAAGGATGCATTGTTATTGTTTTTTTTAGAAACTGTGTCCATTTCAGAATTGATCCAATCATATAGATATTCTCCCCCTATACTGCCAGGGATTACAATAAATAAATACTTGAGGTAATAAAAAGTGTACGCCCAAGGAACAGGAGTAAAATCATAAACTGACTTTACCCAACCCGGATTTGTACTTGCTAAAAAAACAGCCATCACGAAAGGCAGCACAAGTAATCGATAATACGGTTTTTTATAGGTGAAAATATAAATTACACTGGCAAAAAAGGCCATATTTGCCAAAACGATGATAATGATGTCACTAAAATAAATATCGAATTCAGTAGTTTTCTTTCCGGTATATTCCAGATTATACATTAGGACAAAACCGATTAAAAATGCAGTGAGTTTTACTCCCCAAGTTCCATATTTAAAATTTCTAAAAAACGGAATGATATCATTGACAAACATTAGGAACATCAAACCAAAGGCAAAAAGAGAGATAAAACAAGAAGTCAAATCCATTGAACTGCTAATTACAAAGGGTTTCATATGCTGAAAAAATATCGCAAAAAACACCAACTGCATGGCTCTAACGAATGATTCCCAACATAGTTTGTATTTATTCTCGCCTTTGGCTAATTTGCTACCTAATGAAAAAGGAAAGGCAGCTCCCATTGCAAAAAGAAAAAACGGAAACACTAGATCGACCCATGTAATACCATAAATAGAAGGATCGAAAGATGAGTTTGGAGGAACTTGAGCGTGAGCCATCCAAGCAGACAAATGAGTTAAGTTCATTTGGCCCGATAATATCATGCCAATGATTGCAATCCCTCGTAATGCATCTAATGCTAAAGCTCTTTTTTTCATTTACGTTAATTATTAATCACTCCTTTTTTTTGTCCTATACAAATTCTGGCGATAACACTGAAACTATTTTTTGACATACTCCTTTGAAAAATAGTCTGGAAACGCTTTCAGTCCCTCATAAAAAAAGAAAGACTCCCCTTGAATTCCCAACTTGCGATTGGCTTCAATCATTGCTTTCAAGAATTCTTGACTAGGATTCACTCCATTAACCTGAAGAAGAACTCCCGAAAAGAATTTACTTTTTTGATTTTCTGAAAGGAATTTTAACTGAGCCTCAAGAGTGCTCGTATAGCTTTCGATAGTTTTTCGATATACTTGCGGAATTACATAATCACAATAGCCTTTTTCTAACCAAGTAGGCCAATCCTGAAGATATTCTTCTTTGGCCCAAGGATGAATACTTGGAGCCATACTCACAATCATTTTGGGTTTGATTGCTTTTACTTCTTTATAAAGCTGCCCTAGGAAAACAGTTAGTTTATTTGCTCTCCAAGTGAGCCAATCTGGATTTTTATAATCCATCGGAGGAAGATTTCCCTGATGTTCTTTTTTGTATAAATCAACGGTGTAAGTGTCGTATCCTCCAAGTGAAGGCATTGCTGGCAACCTATCGTCACCTTGAATACCATCGACATCATAATTTTGGACAACTTCAAGAATCAAAGACTTAATAAAATCTTGAACTTCTGGATTCATGGCATTCATCCAATCAAAACCATTTTTTGATACTAAATTGCCTTTGTTGTCGATTGCTTTCCAATCGGGGAATTTTTTCAGAATTGCCCCACCGTTTTCGCCATAGGATGATGCAAATCCAAACTCAAACCAGGCATGAACTCGTAATCCTGCTTTGTGTCCCTCTTCGATCATTTCTTGCAAAGGATCTCTACTTCCGAAACGCTCCATAATAGGCAGGTTGAAAATAGATTTCATGATTTTACTTTGGTACAAGGTTCTGCCCCTATTCCAAGTAACCACATAAATATCGGTAATACCTGATTTTTTACAAAGCGCCACTGTTTCTGTGATTTTCACTCTCGAATCAAGAGCGGTCGAAGCAACGTTAGTTACCCAAACCCCTTTGATAGGCAGGTCAGAAGAAGTGTTTAGTACAATACCTTTTGCAGTGCTGCACGAAAGTAACAGCAATAGCGACAAAGAAAAGAAGAGCAATTTGTTAAACATAAAATTTATATAGCTATCGTTTAATAACAACAAATATATAAATTTTTATTAACAAACCAATAATTAATAAATAAATTTATTAACTATTCGAAAATAGTTAATATTTATTTAATAATGGAGAGAGCATTTTTTCTTTTACGATACAACAAGCCCCAATTACGCCGGCTCTACGACCCAAAGTAGATTTTTTGAGTTTCATATCCCGATTGACTAAGCCCAAGGAATGTTTCTTTAAAGCGGCTTGAATTGGCAAAAGTACATAATCCCCAAGACGGGCAAAATCACCACCAATAACCAACAAGTCGGGATTGAATATATTGAGCAAAATTGACAAATATCGCCCTATTTTTTCACTCTGTTTGGTTACTAAATCCACACACAAACTATCTTCAAGCTTCACCGCACCATCAATAATAACATGATGTTGCAAAGCAATTAGATTTTCATCTATACTCACATTCGATTGTTTGCCCTGACTGATTGCTTCTTGAAATTGTTTTACTAATGACCAACCTGATATTTCCGTTTCTAAGCAACCTAATTTTCCGCATTGGCACATAATTTCATTATTGAAGATGGTACTGTGTCCAAATTCTCCTGAATAACCCGACTTTCCGTAGTAGAGTTTGCCGTCTGTTATCATTCCAATTGCTACTCCCCAACTATAATTTAGAAATATTATATTCTGCTCGTGATCCACTACTCCTTCTCTATACTCCCCAAAAGCCATCGCTCTTGTATCGTTTTCTAAATGAACTGAGATATTCAATTGTTCAGAAATAATTTCTGTTAATGGTCTGTTTTCACTATAAAAATAATTGTAACTAAAACCTTCCATCGAATTAATTCGACCAGAAAAATTGATACAAACTCCCACAATCATACTTTTTTCGACAGAACTATCTTCAATAAATGAATTTAGAATTTCACAAAACTCCATCAATGATTCTTGAGTGTTTTTCAAAATAAAGGAAGTCCCCATTTCGATACTTACAAATTCATTTTTTATATTTTGAAGTCCTATTGACATATTAGCCAAATTCACTTCGACTCCCATAAAATAAGCACAAGTAGGATTGATACTATATAAGGAAGGGCGTCTTCCGCCACTATTGGTCACTTTTCCCATATCAATCATATATCCTTCGGCTAATAACTCATTAACCGCTTTGGTCACTGTGGGAACACTCGATTGCAATTCTGAACTCAATTCGGTTATAGTGGCGTTTCCACTTGAAAGCAACCTCTTTATGATAGTTTGCCTAAGCATATGCCATTTTTGATCCGAAAGACTTTTGTCAATACTGTTATCTAATAAATCTTTTAAATTCATTCTATTTCTTATTATTTAAACATTCTTCACCTATATATGCAAACTTAACTTATAATATCTATATTTTTTAAACAAAATTATTATATAACAATTTTAGCCAAATATATTAAATTAATTTACCAAAAGCGCTAAAAATACTTATACTATTATAACATTCTGATTTAATTATAATAAATTTAATTATTTATCTTGTATATAATAAATTAATTTATTATCTTTAGCGACTAATTAAACAATTACTTTATTAACATAAAAAATCAACCATTATGAAAAAAATTTACTTAGTATTATTTTTGGCAAGTTTCTGCATAGGAAACGCCCAAATTAATTGGAAAAGAAGTGTTGCAAATGGCAATTTGCCAGCTTGGATGGCAACTGCAAATAACGAAAGAGGTATGGCAGCCCTTAACGACAAAATGTATGTGGTTTCAAGACATGCAACAACACCAACAATTAGAGTGATTAATGGTGCTGACGGTACTGATGCTGCAGCAAACATAACTAATTACACTGGTGTTGTAGGCGGAAACGTTGCATTAAATGATGTTGAAATGAGCGCAAATGGTGCAATTTTGGCCTGTAATTTAATGGTTAATGCTTATGCATCTCCAGCCAACGCAAATTCAACTTTTTCGATTTACAAATGGGATAATGAAACTGCCATTCCCACCCCTTACGCTTCTTATATAGCCCCTTCTGCAACTGAACAAGTGCGTTTAGGAGATACTTTTTCAGTGACCGGAGATATTTCAGGAAGTGCCGTAATTTTTGCCGCTGGTAGAACCGTAGCTCCTACAACAGGTTT
Organism: uncultured Flavobacterium sp.; assembly: GCA_963513695.1. Lineage (GTDB taxonomy): Bacteria > Bacteroidota > Bacteroidia > Flavobacteriales > Flavobacteriaceae > Flavobacterium. The sequence continues at coordinate 244,812 of CAUPRL010000003.1, read as the reverse complement.
TAGAGTAATTAGATGGATTGTAACTGCAGGAGTTCTAGGAGCGCCAACCGCTATTACTATTCCAGCACTGACAACATCCACCGGAGTAATATCTGTTTCACCCCTTGGTTTAACAGCAAGCTCTGGATTTATAGTAAAAGCAAGTGGTAACTTGATGACTGTACACAATGCGGACGGAACAGTAGTAACCGGAGAGTCAATCCCAGAAGCAGTTCTTCCTAAATCTGCTAATGACATACGTTATTTTGAAGTGGGTACTAAGAAATATGTTGCGGCCTATTTATATGGTGGTACCAATGAACTAGCAAAATTAATAGATGTTACAGCTGGTTTTGCAAGTGCATTCACAGTGGCTGTTACACCTGCCCTTGGAACTGTATCTAATGGAAATACAAGTGGTGGAATAGGGCTTAAAGTAGTGCCAGATTTAGTAGATGGTATTGCTAACACAATCACCGTTTACACTTTAGCAGGCAACAATGGTATAAGCGGAACGACCCTTGTGAAGGATGGAGTAACTGTAGTTTTAGGAAATAAAGATTTTTCGGCTGCAGAAGCGCAAAAAGCTACTAAAATTTTCCCAAATCCTGCCAGAAATGAATTTTACATTGCGATAGATACTGATATTGACAAAGACGCTCAAGCCTATATTTATGACATTCAAGGAAGACAAATAAAATCGGCTAAAATCAATGATAATGTTCAAACCGTCAACATTCAAGACTTAAATGCTGGGGAGTATTTAGTGAAAGTTGTTAATGGTAAAATCAACAATACTGTAAAATTATTAAAAAAATAAACCTGTACTTGTATTTAAATGAGGCTATTCGAAAGGATAGCCTTATTTTTTACTTTTTGAAATAAATCTATTGTATCGATGAAAAAAATTGTTTCATTCTTGCTGTTTTTAAATGTATTTGCCATTTCAGCTCAAAATATCACTTGGACAAACATTACTGCAAATTACACTATGCCGACAGGAGTTCAAGTGTTTTCGGGTGAAGACACTAGTATTCCTTTAAAAATAAAATATATAGATGTTGACTTAAATTCAACTGATTTAGAAATAGTACCAGTACTGTCAACCCCAACCAACGCTAAAAATTGGGCAACAAAATTAGGAGCAATTGCTGTCATGAATGGGGGATATTTTAGTGGAAGCACTTCGTATTCTGCTATAATAAACAACACAGTAGAAGCAAAAAATATTGCAGCTTTAAACAGAAGTGGAGTTGATTATCCTGTTACTAGAGGTTTTTTTGGTTTTAACACTGATGGAACAATGGCTGTCAATTGGATTTACCATTTCGGCAATGCTAAAACTGATGTATATACTTATGCCAATCCAACACCAAATGCCAACGGAAGTCCAGCTGCAACCCCAATACAATCAGGAGGAACGCAATGGACCAATTTAGCCAAAGGCATGGGAGCCGGTCCTGTTTTAATTAAAAACGGAACTATTGTCGATACTTATGATGAAGAAGTTTTTTGGGGTTCAGGAGTCTCAAATACGGGCTTAGACCCAAGATCATCCATTGGATATACTGCCAACAAACATTTAATTCTACTTGTGGCTGACGGGAGACAAGCCGGAGTTTCAGCGGGTGCCTCTTTACCGCAAATGGCCAACATACTCTACAGTCTAGGTTGCGTCGAAGCCCTGAATTGTGACGGTGGAGGTTCTACTCAATTAGCCACTAAAGATGCTTATATAAATACTCCTTCCGAATCTTATCGTTCTATCCCTTCGGTTTGGGCAATTTACAAGAAAGCAAATTTAGAAACACCCAATCCTGTTACTCCTTTAGATAGGTCTTCAACTGACGTAAATCCGGTTGCAATTACTTGGAATATGCCTACCGAAACTGGCTGTACGTATAGAATTCAAATTGCAACATCAAAAGTCGATTGGAACAAAAATGTCGGTTTTACTCCTGAAACCAACACAAACGGTATTGTATTAGTAAATGAAGAAAATACAAGCGGTAGTTATAATTTTTCGAATCTAACATTAGGAAACACCTATTATTGGACCGTGGTCGCCTACAAAAACGGAACGTTACAATCGAATTATACTGAACCACGTAGTTTTATTTTTTCAAATAGTATAGAAGTAGGCTGGAAAAGAGCATCAGTCGACACTACTAAACCCTCTTGGTTTGGAACTGATACCGAAAGAGGATTAGCCTATGCCAATAACAAAATATATGTAGCTTCCAGAAATGGTGGTATCAAAGTTAGAATCCTAAACTTTATGGATGGAACTGATGTAGGAGAATTATCTGTTGCAGGAATTTCTGGCGGAACGCATCCACTTAGCGATATAGAAGGAAGCGGAAACGGAATGCTATTGGGTTGTAATATGACTTCTTCGACTGGTACTGCCAATTTTAAAGTTTATAAATGGGATAATGACACCGCAACTCCTATTTTGTATATTGATTACTCCTCTCCTTCTAACCTTAGATTAGGAGATAAATTCACTTTGTTTGGAGACATTTCTAAAAACGCAGTGATTTTCGCCCCTGCTTCCGGTGGCACAAAAGTAATACGATGGCTTGTGATAAATGGTGTTTTACAAACTCCAACAGAAATTACCCTTCCAGCTGTAATGGGAACCGTTCCTTGTGTTGCAGCAACTGGAACCAATGCTGATAGTGATTTTATTGTAAACTCTAATGGGAAAAACATTATTCTTTATAGTAGCACAGGAGTTAACAAAGGTACTTTAGGCAATACAATTATTGACATAGACAGCAATGCTACTAAATATTTTGAATTAAACGGAAAAAAATACTTGGCTGTTTTTCAAAGCAAACAAACCGCTAATAGCCTTATTGGAAATAATTGTAGAATTGTCGACATTACCGATGGATTTGCTTTAGCAACAATTGTAAATACAACTGACAGATTAGGAAATGATATCAATGGAAATGCCACTGGCGATGTCGATGTAAGGTATAGTAATTCACCTCTATCCTTAACAGCCATAACTTTGGCCACAAATAATGGTTTAAACGCAAAGAAAATATTTGGCGATATCGTTGCCGGAGGAGATTCAAATAATTCCTTAAAGATTGAACAAAACACCAAAAGCGATAGCCTTTCATTTAGTGTTTTTCCAAATCCTGCCGACTCCGAGCTTACAGTATCATTTACTGAAGATTTAGATTCAAATTGTACTATTAATATTTATACATTAGAAGGAAAATTAATTCTAAATAAATCTATGGTAAAAAACATTCAAAATATAAAAGTGGATAGTCTATCTAAAGGCATTTACTTTATTAAGATTCAAAATGAAAAAAAACAATATCAAACTAAACTGATTAAGTCATAAACCTTTTTTCTGTGTATTACAATTCAATCTAGATATATCAAATTGGATTCAAATGAATTAAGAATCTAGTTTTCAATACAATAACAAACAAAATAGCAGTTGTCAATCAAGCAAATACCTCGAAAATTATACCTTTTCAAATTTTACTTTAGGAAAAACCACTTATTGGACCGTTATATCCTTTAAAAATGGAAAAATGATATCCTACTACTCAGAGCCCAAAAGTTTTATAGGTAATAAAGAACAAAAAGCGAATTGAAAAAGCAGATAAAACCGCCGCAAACAAGTCATTTTTTACAATAATTTATACTGCTTGGGCCTGACGCTACCCATTAATATGATAACAATATCATAAAAAACTTCCAGAAGAACTATTTTAAATTATTTTTGTGACAAATGATCCGTCTTTACGAAATAATTGCCCTCAAAAATACCTAGATATGAAAATTGAAAAATTATGTAGAGAATTGAATGAAATTTTACAGTCTATTATTGACAACGAGTCAAAAATAGACGCTACTATATCCGAAATTCACCCAGAAAACAGGTTAAGTGCAAAAAATTTGTGTCGGTATTTAATCTTGCGCAGTTATGACTTGAGAAAATATCACGCGAGTCTATCTGATTATGGCGTTTCTTCATTAGGCACTTCTGAAGGATATGTTTACAGCAATCTTTATAGTGTAGTTCGAAATCTAAAATTAATTCAAGGCCTTCCCATCGACGAAAAGTCAAATATCGAAATCATAGGCTACGAAAGAAGCAGTGAATTAATAAAGAAAAAAGCCAATCATTTATTCAATGAAGGAAGTCGAAATCATCTGATCGAAATAATGGTTACGCTTCCTAACGAAGCGGCATTTGACAAATCGATTATCGAGGAAATGGTGGAAAGTGGTATGGAAATCGCACGAATCAATTTAAGCCACGGCGACATAGATATTTGGACCAAAATGGTACAATTTATCAACGAGATTAGAGCGAAAACAGAGCATAAATTGAAAATTTATATGGATTTATCAGGTCCAAAATTAAGAACCTCGCCAATTCAAATTAAAGGAAAAAATGGACAAATAAAGACTGGTATCCCCATACAAGTTGGAGAGCATATTATCTTAACAAAAAGAGCCACTTTGGGGAAGAAATCGAAATTTGGAAACAACAATGTGCAACTTAAAAAAGCAGAAATTGGTGTTGCTCTCCCTGAAATAATTGATGATGTCAAAATAGATGATATTGTATTATTTGATGATGGAATGATTAAGTCGGTGGTAATTTCAAAAACTACTGAAGATGTCGAACTATTAATCACCCATTGTTACAAACCAAAATTATCGTCTGAAAAAGGCATCAACCTGCCCGACACCAAATTGAATCTTCCCGCATTGACCGATCGAGATATCGAAAACCTGCCCTTTGTATGTAAAAATGCTGATATTGTAGGCTATTCCTTTGTGAGAACCGGAAATGATGTACAATATCTTTATGAACAATTGAACCTGAATGATGCTAAGGATTTAGGTGTTGTGTTTAAAATCGAAAACAAAGAAGCATTCGAAAACTTACCTTCAATCCTACTCGAGGGAATGAAAAGGGAAAAAATAGGCGTGATGATTGCCAGAGGAGATTTGGCCGTTGAAATTGGTTTTGAACGAAGCTCAGAAGTTCAAAATCAAATACTTTGGCTCTGCGAAGCTGCGCATATCCCTGTAATTTGGGCCACGCAAGTACTCGAAAATTTAGCCAAAACCGGAATCCCAACAAGAGCGGAAATTAGTGATGTAGTTCAAGGAGTTCAGGCCGAATGTATTATGCTCAATAAAGGACCCTATATTAATGATGCCATCAAAATGCTTAAAAATATATTGGTTCGAATGCAAGCACATTCAATTAAGAAAAAGAACTCGCTAAGAGCTTTGAATATTGCCAAAAACTCGGTAAAACAACTTCTTGGAGAAATAAAAACAAAACCAAAAAAATCTAAAAAATGATAGTATTGATGAAAATGAAATAGTAATTTTATTTTAATCAAAACAGATTGTTACCCACTAGAAATGAAATTTAAAGGAGTTATTTTTGATTTAGACGGAACGCTAGTCAATTCGTTGGAAGACATTACACATGCGATGAATAAAGTCCTTCAAGACCTGAATTATCCCACTCACAACTATGAAAAATATCAATATTTCGTAGGAAGCGGTCTTCGGAATTTGGTCAGCAAATCGCTGCCTGAAAATCAGAACAACGAGACACAAATAGAAAGTTGCTACCAATTGATGCTCGAAGTCTATCGCAATAATTGTACAAATAATACAAAACCGTACGAAGGCATTATGGAATTACTAGATTATTTGATTTCGCACAATGCAAAATTGGGTACATTCTCTAATAAATCGGATGAACTGACCAAGAAAATTGTCGCTTCTCTATTTCCTGATTACTTCAATGCTGTTGTGGGTTTGAGTACCGAAGCACTCAAAAAGCCCAATCCTTCTGGAGCTTTAGACATCAGTAAAAATTGGGGATTAGATCCCAAAGAAATTATTTTTGTTGGAGACTCTGGCATCGACATGCAAACGGCAACCAATGCCAAAATGCATGCTATAGGCGTTTTGTGGGGTTATCGTCCTGAAGAAGAATTGATTGCCAATGGAGCCAAACATATTATAAAACACCCATCTGATTTGATTCAGATTTTAAATACTTTTAAAGAATAAGTATTAGGACTGGTTTTCTAAATAAAAATGGAACTATTATTTAAAATAAAGAAATGTCAAAACGAGACGAATTAGAAGAATTCCCTTTGTACCAAAAAGCGGAACAAATATTTAAAATCACTCAAGGCTTAGTCGAAATCGTGCCTGCCGATAATGAATTTCTTCAAGAAACTACCGTTCGATTTATGCTGGAAGATGCTATGATTATCCCTGCTAAAATTGCTGGAGCTCATGGAGTAGAATTGTACGATTTGAAAATGGAAAACGCCACCATCATCCGAAAAGCAGCTCGTGATCTCTATGTTCAGGCAGGAAGTTTGCGCTTTGAGGAGGATATTCTGGACAAAGACTACATCTATTTATTACGAAATGAAATTGACGAATTCCGGCTTTTGTTCATTGACTGGGTCGCAAGTTTTGATGTGTGGAATTATATCAAAGACGATTGGGGATTGTTTAACCCGCCCGGAGTTAGTGCTCACGATAAAGATCCTGACGATGACATTCCTTTCAATCCCGATGATTTTTTTGATTTTGATAGTGATGGCAACGACGATGATGATGAATAATTATTTCTACACGCATAAAAACGTACAATTTGTCTAGCTTTGACAAATTTTACATAATACTTTATAAATTATGAACCCAAAGGATTTCTTCGCAGAGAAAGCAAAAGACTATGACAATGAAAAATCAAGAACCCAAAATGTTAGCGCCATAGCGCAAACTATTTTGAACGAAGTTTCTTTTTCAAAAACAATGAGCATTATGGATTTTGGCTCAGGCACCGGATTGCTTTTGTCTGAAATTGCACCGTATGTTGGAGAAATTACAGCAGTTGACATCTCATCAGCGATGACCGAGGTTTTACAATCGAAAAAAGAGGAAATAAAATGTCCTGTTCAGATTGTTCAAATGGATTTGACCACAGCCACTTTGGATAAAAAATTTGATGCAATTATTTCGTCGATGACTATTCATCATATTCAAGATATTTTATCTTTGTTCGAAAAATTTCATTCGCTCCTAAAGGAAGGCGGTAGTATAGCTATAGCTGACTTAGATACGGAAGACGGCTCTTTCCACACCGAAGATACTGGAGTTTTTCATTGTGGATTTGACCGGAACGAATTTGTTCAAATGGTAAAAAAAGCAGGTTTTAAAGACATTAAAATTCAGAATGCCAGTACCATTACAAAACCAAATAATAACTATTCTGTTTTTTTAATAACAGCAAAAAAATAAACAATTTATGGCATCAGGTTTTTTCGCACTATTAGATGATATCGCTGCAATTATGGATGATGTAGCGGTAATGAGTAAAATGGCAGCTAAAAAAACGGCGGGTATTTTAGGTGATGATTTAGCCGTGAATGCCGAGAAAGCTTCTGGTTTTATTTCTTCAAGGGAACTCCCCGTTTTATGGGCCATTGCAAAAGGGTCGTTTGTCAATAAAATAATCATTTTACCCATTGCTTTTCTATTGAGTTACTTTTTCCCAATAGCCATTATTGTCATTTTGGTACTTGGTGGACTTTTCTTAGCTTATGAAGGTGCCGAAAAAATATTCGAGTATTTCTTTCCACATAAACACGCTGCAACACAGATTACTAATCGACAATACTCTGAAGAAGAAATTTTAGCTGTAGAAAAAGAGAAAATAAAATCAGCAATTGTAACCGATTTTATCCTTTCTGTCGAAATTGTAATCATTGCGCTTGGCACAGTAATTGAAAAGCCTCTCAGCACCCAAATTGTAGTAGTCTCCATTATTGCCATCCTTGCAACTGTTGGGGTTTATGGCATTGTAGCACTAATTGTAAGAATGGACGAGCTTGGTTATAAACTGATTTCACTAAGTACCAAAGAACACAGTTTTTCAAAAACAATAGGCAATTTGTTGGTACAAGCTTTACCCAAAGTCATCAAAAGTTTAGCGGTTATTGGAACAATCGCATTACTACTTGTTGCAGGCGGTATTTTTATTCATAATATCGATTTTTTGCATCATGTATTTCCTAATTTGCCTTCTATATTAAAAGAATTTAGCTTCGGTTTGGTCATTGGATTTCTGGTTTTAGGTATCGTGAATTTGATTAAATTGATTATTGGAAAAAAGTAAAGAATCCCTACCTGTCATTCAATACTAATTCATCACTAAGTCTTGTCAAAACACAATTTATCCTTAAATAATTGGGCTAAAACAGCGGTTTGAAACCTCAAAAAGGCATTCCCACTCTATTCAAACTTATTGCTTCAACATTACTTACCATTTTTTCAATAACAAATGACTGTGATTGATGGTTTTTCCATCGACCACATTTTGAATCGTGTCATTATTTTAGTTTTACACATTAACCAAAAAAAAATCCCCAAAATTTCAGCAGAAACCAATATAAGTGTGAATATTGAAACTCTATCACAAAATTGTGTAACAACAAAACTGCTTAAAAGTTTGAAATTTGTAAAAGAAACTATTTACTACAAACAATTTAAAAAATTTAAGGATGTACTACGAAAATTACTATTACGGAATGAATATCATTTGGTGGGCAATATGGGTAATTCTATTGTTTTGGATTTTTGCAATCCCCTATGATATTCCAGGTCAAAGACGCAAAAAAGATTCGGCTTTCGAACTTTTGCAAAAACGATATGCTCAGGGAGACATCACACAATCGGAGTATTATGACAAGAAAAAAATCCTAGAAGAAGAATTTCATAAATATTAAATTAGTAGAAAATGAAAAATAAAGAAGTTTTTCCAAAAGCAGCAAACGAGCAATTAGAAAACAAAGACGGCTATCCTAAATATCCCGAAAACGAAGATATTTATAATAAATTCGACAAGGAATTTGACATCGATCCAGAAGATATTTCTAAGAAAAAGCCAGTTGAAATTCCTGATGAAGATCCCGAATGGAATGAAAGAGATATAGACCTAGAACATCCTGGAGACGATTTAGACGTTCCTGGTTCTGACCTTGATGACGAACAAGAAGACATAGGCAGCGAGGACGAAGAAAACAATTTTTACAGCATTGGCGATGACGATGATAACGATTCCAATCAAAAAAACCAATAATGAAAACACTAAAAAAAATAGGCATTTGGATGGATCATTCAATGGCACATATTACTGAATTTGATTCTGAAATAAAAGAAACAAAAATCATTACTTCCGATTTTACTTTTCAAGACAGAGTTGAAACTTTAGCGCGTAGCGAAAGTGAAATGCACAATAAAGAGCAACAAAAACAGGCTACTTATTATAAAAATTTAGCGCAAATTATCAAGAGCTTCGATGAAGTAATTCTTTTTGGTCCAACGGATGCCAAAGTAGAATTATACAATATATTGAAGGAAAACCATCAGTTTGACTCCATTAAAATCGAGGTAAAAAACACTGATAAAATGAGCAATAAAGAGCAACAACTTTTTGTTGATGATTATTTTAAAAGATTTGATTTTAAAGTATAATATTTCTGCAATCCAACCAAAAAGATGAAAATAGCAATCTTTGGAACTCAATTTTATGAAGAGGAATATTTCAAAAAATTCAATATCGATAACAAACACGAATTAGTGTTTTTTGAAGAATCATTAAATTCCAAAACAACAAATTTAGCCAAAGGATTCAAAGCGGTTTGCGTTTTTGTAACTGATATTATTGACAAAAATTGCATCGAAAAATTAGCAAAACTTGGTATAAAATTAATTGATTTACGAAGCGCTGGGTACTATAATGTAGATATTGCATCCGCTAAGGACAATGACATAAGCGTTTTAAGAGTTCCTGCCTATTCACCACAAGCCGTTGCAGAACACGCTGCTGCAATGATTCTTACCCTAAACAGAAAAACCCACAAAGCCTATAACCAAGTTCGAGAAAACAACTTTTCATTGCAAAATTTAATGGGTTTTAACCTTTATGGAAAAACAATAGGAATTGTTGGAACTGGAAAAATAGGACGAGCCTTTTGCAATATAATGTTAGGGTTTGGATGCAAAATAATGGCATTTGATCTTAAAGAAAATGAAGAATTAAAACAAAAAGGAATCCAATATAAAACCTTTGACGAATTGCTTTCTGAATCAGATATCATTTCAATACATTGCCCATTAACTCCAGAAACAAATCGTTTATTTGACACAAAAGCAATCGAAAAAATAAAAAAAGGCACAATGCTAATCAACACCAGTCGTGGTGCAATTATCAATACTGAAGACGCAATTATTGCTTTAAAAAAGGAACAAATTGGATATTTAGGAATGGATGTTTATGAAAAAGAAAGTACTATTTTTTTCAAAGATTGTTCACAAACTGTCATCCAAGATGATGTTTTCGAAAGATTAATGTCATTCAATAATGTATTAATTACTCCACATCAAGCTTTTTATACAGAAGAAGCAGTATCAGAAATTGCTAAAACTACCATTAAAAATTTCACAGATTTTGAGAATAAAGCGGTGCTAGAAAATGAAGTTAAATTATAGTTTAAAAATTGGAAAACTATAAATAATTAACCTTAATAATTTTTAGATTTTCATCAAAATTATAACATCTTGGAATACCCGTTGGAATATTCAAATCCGGAATTTCTAGTACAGAAATATTTTCTAAATACATCACCAAAGCCCTCAAACTATTGCCATGAGCAACAATTAAAATATTTTTTTGTAACCTTAATTCTGGTTCAATAACTTGTTTATAAAATGGGACAGTTCTATTGAAAGTATTCTCTAAACTTTCGCAGTCAGGAGGACGAATTTCATAACTTCTGCGCCAAATATCCACTTGCTCTTGACCAAATTTTGCAATAGTTTCATCTTTGTTCAAACCTTGTAAATTTCCATAATTTCGTTCATTAAGAGCATCATTTTGGATGATAATACAATCCGTTTGGTGAATTTCTTTGAGAATAATATTCAAACTTTCCTGCGCTCTTACTAAAGTCGATGTATAAGCCAAATCGAATTTAAAATTCAATAATTTATCTCCTGCATTTAAAGCCTCTTGCTCTCCCAATTTGGTCAGGTTAATATCTAAATTTCCTGTAAAACGGTTTTCTAAATTGTAAACCGATTGACCGTGACGAACTAAAATTAAGATTGACATTGTTTTATTAATTTTACATAAAGATACGATACGTTACTAGTTTTGGCTTTAAAAGTGTGAATTTTACAACTTTTCAAAACTTCCTATTGAAATTATAAAATTGCAAACCACAAAAACTCCAATCTTTGTAAAAATCACTATTTTTGCAGTCTAAAATTTTTGCCTTATGTCAAAGAAAAAATACAAAATAGCGGTTATTCAATTGAATTTGAACGATGTTGCCGAAAACAACCTGAAAAAATGTTTGTCGTGGGTTCGCGATGCCGCCAATCAAGGTGCCGAAGTGATTTCCTTACCTGAATTATACAGCAGTCACTATTTCTGTCAAAGTGAAGATGTCGATAATTTTGCCTTAGCAGAACCTTTGTACAGCACTTCGTTTATTGCTTTTAGTGCTTTGGCAAAAGAATTAGGAGTTGTTATTATCGTTCCTTTCTTCGAAAAAAGAATGGCAGGAATTTACCACAACAGCGCTTACATCATCGATACCGATGGGTCGGAAGCGGGATTGTATCGCAAAATGCACATTCCAGACGATCCTCATTTCTATGAGAAATTCTATTTCACACCTGGCGATTTGGGTTTCAAAGCCTTCCCTACCCAAAAAGGAAAAATCGGAACGCTTATTTGTTGGGATCAATGGTATCCTGAAGCGGCTCGTTTGACTGCTTTACAAGGTGCTGATGTATTGTTTTACCCGACAGCTATCGGTTGGCATCCATTGGAAAAAGAACAATATGGCGAAAACCAACACGGCGCTTGGATGAATGTAATGAAAGGTCACGCTGTAGCGAATGGCGTTTATGTTGCAGCTGCAAACCGAATCGGATTAGAACAATATATTGAAGGAACTGCAGGAATTCAGTTTTGGGGTTCATCGTTTATTGCAGGACCTCAAGGTGAAATTTTGGCACAAGCTTCACACGATAAAGAAGAAATCTTAATTGCTGATGTAGATTTGGATTTACAAGAAAATGTGCGTCAAAACTGGCCATTCTTTAGAGACAGAAGAATTGATGCTTATGGCGATATTACAAAAAGAGCTATCGACTAATTTTTCGCTTTTTAAAAACTACTATAAATTAAAAATCTACCAAAAGTAATCTGTTACTTTTGGTAGATTTTTTTATTCTGACAACAAAATTATTTTAAATCAGGTTGGTAAAATTTAACTGAACCATCACCTTCGCTACTCACTACAACCAAACTCCTTTTAGTTGGACTTTTAGAAGCTGGAATAAAAAGCAAACCCTCTGGAGCATCACCAGTTTTTATACTTTGCAAATATTGTGGTGCTGATGGATTGGTAATATCGTAAATCATAACTGTATCCGTTCTTTCAAGACCTACAAACAAAATGTTTTTGTCCCCCATTTTAGCAACTACAACAGATTCTGGTTCAGCACCTTTGTCATCACTTCGAGCATCATCGTAGGTTGCGAAATCATTAGATCGTTTATCCAAATCATTTTTACTATCAAAAACTAAACTTCCAGAATTTCCATCCCAAATTGTAAAGGAACGCGCTCCAAAACTTACTAGTTCATCCAAATCTCCATCATTATCGGTATCTCCCATTGTTGAAACTAAATTCAACCTTCCCATTTTATTGGTTGCTTTTAAAGCTGCTGCATCTGGAAAAATAGTAGGATCTAAAGAAAATGTTGCCAATCGTTTTACATCTGTATTCGCTGAATATTCTCTAGCATCGCCTTCATTGGCTGTAATGAAATATGTTTTTCCGTTTACGGTATAATTTGCAATCGCATCAGGCATAAACATTCCTTTAAGATTCCAAGTATTAAAAGCAATAACGGCATCTTTATCACTAACATCAATGGCATTGGCAGAAGTATTAAAATCCTTGAAACCTAAAGGAAAAATTCCAGAAATAGTTTTAGAGGCTAAATCAACTTTGGCTACACCATTGTTTTCTTGCAAAGTTACCCAAGCCGTTTTTGAATCGGATGAAATCGTAATGTATTCTGGTTCAATATCCGCAGCAAAGTTAGAAGTAGGATTTTTAATTTTGAAACCACCTACTTTTAATGCATTCAATTGACTGCTGAAACTTGTAAAATCAAGGGTTGAAACAGCATAATTATTCGACACATCAATGATGGAAACTGTCCCGTTTGGATCTTTGGAATAATCATCATTCGGCTCTCCCTCATTAGCAGTCATAATATACTTTCCATCAGGCGAAAAGGTAATCATATCCGGCAAAGCACCTACGGTAATTTCTTTTATCAGGCTATAATTTGTAGTATTAAAAACTACAACTTTCCCATTAGCTTGTTTATCAATTGTTGATTCTAAAGCTACAGCCAATTTACCTCCAAAAGTAGAAACACTATTTGAAGCTCCGTTGTAAGACGATAAATCAATGCTTGTTAGTTTTTTAGGATTAGTTGGATCGGTTAAATCAATTACATCTATTTGATTTGTCCCACTATTGTTTACGGTAAACAGTTTTTTTGTAGTTTCATCGTAAGCACTTATTTCGGCTGCACCAACAGCACCAATAGTAATTGAACCAATCTCTTTAAAAGTTGCGGGGTCTTCATTGACAACAAATTCTGCTGTATTCGAATCCTTTTCACAACTTGATAGTACCATAATTCCGGCCAATACCGTCAATCCAAACTTTTTCATAAATTTTTATTTTATTTTTTTCAAAAGTAATGCACAAATAAAATGGGCATATTATTTTAATATTATATAATCTTTAACATAAGTTCTTGGATAAATTAAACCATACAATCAAAAAATGAATAGGAGCTAACAATTAATAATCCTCTTGAATGTTTATATTTGTGCTCTTTATATTAGAACTAATTTTATGAGCACATCCAACAGAAGATTCCCTGCAGAATGGGAGAAGCAAGAAGGTATTTTACTTTGTTTTCCGCATAATGGTAAAGATTGGCCGGGAAAATACGAAGCCATTCAATGGGCTTTTGTAGAATTCATAAAAAAAGTGGCCTCTTTTGAAAAAGTGTTTTTAGTCGTTGCCGATGAAAAACTAAAAGCAAAAGTTACTGAAATGTTAGAAACAGCAACTGTGAAAATGAGCAACGTTTCTTTCATCATTTACAAAACCAACCGAAGTTGGATGCGTGATTCGGGCCCGATTATAGTTAAAAACGGAACGAAAAGAGAAGCTTTGAATTTTAATTTTAACGGTTGGGCCAAATATAAAAACATCTATTTAGACAAGCACGTTCCTGCTAAAGTGGGCGAATTTCTAAAACTTCCTGTTACTCAAGTTGTTTATAAAGAAAAACCCGTAATTGTTGAAGGCGGAGCGATTGATTCTAACGGAAAAGGGACTTTACTAACTTCGGAAGAATGCTTGATGCATCCCGATATTCAGGTGCGAAATCCAGGTTTTACCAAAGCAGATTATGAAGCGGTTTTTAAAGAATATTTGGGAATAACCAATGTAATTTGGCTAGGCGACGGAATTGAAGGTGATGATACTCACGGTCATATTGACGATTTATGCCGATTTGTAAATGAAGACACTATCATCACCATTGTAGAAAAAGATCTCAAAGACAACAATTACAAACCTTTGCAAGACAACTTAAAACGTTTGCAAAATGCCAAATTAGAAAACGGAAAATCTCCAAAAATTGTCGAATTGCCAATGCCGAAACGCATCGATTTTGACGGTGTTCGATTACCAGCTAGTTATGCCAATTTCTTGATTTTGAATAATTGTGTTTTAGTTCCAACTTTCAACGATACCAATGACAGAATAGCTTTGAACATCATTGCAGATTGTTTCCCTAACAGAGAAATCATTGGAATAAATGCAATAGATTTGATTTGGGGTTTTGGAACTTTGCATTGTTTGAGTCAACAAATTCCGGAATAAGAATTTAAATCATTAATTTATAAAAGACCGCAGATTTGCAGATTATAAAAGTAAAATCTGCGAATCTGCGGTCTTTATTTTTTCAATTTTATTTAACTGATTTCCAAGTATTATTATTTTCATTACAATCTGGAAATACGTGGTCAGGGTCAAGAACAACACTTTCGATTTCCTCGGTAGAATTGTGTTTAAAAGTCCAATCTATATTTCTTTGCCAAATTTCAACAGGCAATTTGATGCGAGTAACTTTTCCACTTTTTGTCTTGATATCCATTGTCACGGGCATCGCCATTTTTTCGTAATTTTCAATAGTAATTAAAACCCCAGACTTCGGGTTATTATTTACATACTTTACCACATTAATTCCTTGATCCAAACGCCAATTATTGACAAACCAACCTCGCCAAAACCAGCTTAAATCTTCGCCAGCCACGTTTTCGATGGTTCTGAAAAAATCATCAGGTGCTGGATGTTTGAAAGCCCATCGTGCAACATAGGTTTGAAACGCCAAATCAAACCGCTCAGGTCCTAAAACCTGTTCGCGTAAAATGCTCAGTGCAACACCAGGTTTTGAATACCCTAAAGTACCAATATTGGCCTCCTTCATATTATCAGGCGAACTCATTACTGGCTCTAACCTTGGGATTGTATACTTCTCGGCGAAAAGATGCAGATCTTCCGGTTTCTCTTTATACTCACCACTATTAAAATCAGCTGAACTTAATGAATTTATAAAAGTATTGAGACCTTCATCCATCCAAGCGTATAATCGCTCATTGGAACCTACAATCATTGGGAACCAAATATGACCAAACTCGTGATCTGTAACTCCCCATAAATCCGCATTTTTTGCTTTATACCCACAAAAAACAATTCCAGGGTATTCCATTCCACCTGCTATACTTGCTACGTTTGTAGCCGCTGGATAAGGGTAATCAAACCATCGTTTAGAATAATTTTCAATAGAAGTTTTGGTATACTCCGTAGAACGTCCCCAAGCCTGATTTCCTTCACTTTCTATAGGATAAGCAGAAATTGCCATCGATTTTTTTCCGCTAGGTAAATTAATTTTAGCAGCATCCAAAATAAAAGCAGCAGAGGAAGCCCAAGCAACATCACGAGCATTTTTTAATTTAAAATGCCAAGTTTTATTGGATTGGGAAACAGTATTAGAAGCGTTTTTAACCTCTTCAGCAGACCGAATAAGTATCGTTTTATCGCTCCTTGATGCTTGCTCCCATCGTTTTTGTTGCTCAACATTATAAACCTCTTTTGCATTTACCAATTCACCCGAACAAACCACAAAATGATTGGATGGTACTGTAATATTCACATCGAAATCTCCATATTCTAAATAAAATTCAGAAGCGCCTAAATAAGGATTTGTATTCCATCCCGCAATATCATCATAAACACACATTCTAGGATACCATTGAGCGATACTGAAAACCTTACCGTACTTAGTCCCTAATATTCCCATTCTATCTGATCCTTCATTTGGAGAAATAAATGAAAAATCGATCTTTACTATAATCTTCCCCCCTTTTGCATTCAATTCCTGTGGAAGAAAAACTTGCATTCGAGTATCGGTAATGAAATACTTTGCCTCTTTTTCAATAGAAACACCTTTATTCGTAGCTACAATTTTAACCGATTTTATGTTAAAACCACCATCAAAAATTTGGCCTTGAGCTCCGTTTCTACTTCCCGCCAAAGGGATTAAAGCATTTCCTCTGGAATCATTCTTAAACAAATTCTGATCCAAATACATCCACAAAAAAGACATTTTGTCGGGACTATTATTGGTGTAGGTTATTAAACTTGTGCCTGAAACTTCGTTATTTTCATCATTTAATTTGGCCGAAAGTTGATAATCCGCTCTATTCTGCCAGTACTCAAACCCCGGTTGTCCACTAGCCGAACGGGTATTAGTTCCGTTTTTTGTATAAAAAAATGGTCCAAAAGCTTCACTATAATTATACTTTGAAATAGCATTATTTGTTGAAGAAGTAGTGTTTTGTTGTGACCACATGGTGGAAATCACAAATAAAAAAGCCATTTGAATTGACGCTTTGAAAGGGTATTTTTTCATTTTATAATTTTTTCAGAAGCAAATTAATGAAAAATAAACTTAGCACTAAAAGTAAACGCTAAATATTGACTTAATTTTATCAATTTTTAGGATAAGCACGATTTATTACTCTTGTTCAAAATTTATGAAATATATTTACAACATAAAAAATTCAATAATTTAATTGGCTATAATTTTGACAACTACAATTTCAAATTCAAATCTAACGGTTCAAATAAAACACTTAGGAGCCGAATTATGTTCTTTAAAAAATAAGGAAAACAAGGAATACATTTGGGAAGGGAATCCCGCATTTTGGGGAAAACATTCTCCTATTTTGTTCCCAATAGTGGGTACTCTAAAAAACAACATTTATCAATATGATGGAAAAGAATATCATTTATCAAGACACGGTTTTGCTCGAGAAATGGAATTTAATTTGATTGAAAAAGCTGAAAATAGTGCAACTTTCTCTTTGACTTCATCTATAGAAACAAAAAAAGCATATCCTTTTGACTTTGAATTACAAATTTGTTATTCGCTAGAAGAAAACAAATTGAATATTGATTATAAAGTCATCAACAAAAACGACAAAACGATGCCTTTTTCAATTGGAGCACATCCTGCATTCGCTTTGAATGGAAATTTTGAGGACTATAGCCTTGAATTTCAACAGCAGGAAGTTTTAAACTATCATTTACTTGACGGAGGTTTAATTTCAAATAGTACCAACGAGCTTATTCTTGACAACTGCCAACTTGGATTAAATTATAAACTATTTGAAAATGATGCTTTAGTATTTAAAACATTAAAATCTAAATCGATTACCATTGTAGCAAACACAAAACCTATTCTGAAAGTAAATTTCTCAGATTTTCCAAACTTAGGAATTTGGACTATGAAAAATGCTCCATTTTTGTGTATTGAACCTTGGTTTGGCTATTCAGATACCTTAAATGAATACAAGGATTTTTCAAAAAAAGAAGGAATTCAGCTTTTGGAGAAAAATAAAACATTTAATTCAAACTTTAGTATCGAAATTTTATAAATTATGTTAGCTATAAATTTTGCTCCATTTCCAAATCTTGAAACAGAACGATTGCTGTTAAGACGTCTCGTAAATGAAGATGTGAATGAAATTTTTGCCCTTCGATCTAATACGGAAGTAATGAAATACATTCCACGACCCCTTGTTCTTACAAATGAGGATGCCTTGAAACATATTGAAATGATTGATGAAAAAATCGATTCAAACGAAGGTATAAACTGGGCGATTTCTCTAAAAGACAATCCAAAACTCATTGGAATTATTGGTCATTATAGATTAAAACCTGAACATTATCGAGCAGAAATTGGCTATATGATCCTACCTGAATATCAAGGGCAAGGAATTATTACTGAAGCCATAAATAAAGTAGTAAAATATGGTTTTGATGTGATGCAACTCCATTCGATTGAAGCTGCTATTGACCCTGAAAATTTTGCATCTGAAAAAGTATTGCAGAAAAATGGTTTTGTCAAAGAAGCCCATTTAAAAGAAAATGAATACTATGATGGGAAATTTTTGGACACAGTAATTTACTCAATTTTGAATAAAAACCAAATTTGAGTTCCTTCTCGAAAAACATTTTAAGATAAAATAACAAAAAAATCTATCTCTATTTGTTATATATTTGCCCGACTCTAGTAAAAAAAGATACTAGTAAAACTCGCTTTATGAAAAAAATATTCATTTTTGTTTTTCTTCTAATTTCATTTTATTCACAATCGCAAACCTACATAAAAGGAAATGCGGTCACAGCCTTAGCACTAATTCCAAATATTGGGATAGAAACCAGTATTGGAAAAAAATCTACATTTCAATTTGATGTATTAGCTTCTTGTTGGAGTTCAATCAATGGAAAACCTTATGAATTTTACACATTTACACCTGAATATAGATACCATTTTCACGAAAAATACAATGGCTTTTATATTGGTGGTCACGTAGGTTTCGATATTTTTAATGTTACCAAATGGAATTACTATGATGTAGGAGTATATCAAACAGGTGTAGGATATGTTGTTGGTGCAACAATTGGTTATGAAAAAAAATTAAATGATAGGTTTATGTTAGATTTTTTCATTGGTGGAGGAACACATCAAGGTTTTTATCATAGTTATTATATAGAAACTGGTGAAAGATGGGAATTGGATAAAGCTGTTGGACGTAATATAAGTGGGGAATTGTTACTATACCGCGGTGGAATAATGATTTCGTACCGATTGAATTAAACTTTAAATTTTGGAATATTCTTAATATACAATTCCTCTACTTTTTTTCTAGCCCAATCGGTTTTTCGCAAGAAAGTTAAACTCGACTTTATACTTGGATTAGCTGTAAAACATTTTATCTTTATCAATTCGCCCAACGTATCGAATCCATAAAAATCAACCAATTGTTCCAAAATGTTTTGTAAAGTCTTTCCGTGAAGCGGATCGTTTGATTGTGGTTTTTCCATATTGCAAATTTAAGCATTTTTATATATTTCTTTGGTGTTTCATACATTTGTATCTACATTTGCCATCCGATGCTAAAAACAATCAACATACTCAACAAAAGAGCCCGTTTCGACTATGAAATAATCGAAAAATTTACGGCTGGAATCGTTTTGGCTGGAACTGAAATAAAATCGATTCGCCTTGGAAAAGCCAATATCACTGAAAGTTTTTGTGAATTTAGCGGTACTGAACTATTCGCTATTAACACATATATTGAAGAATATGCTTTTGGTAACCAATTCAACCATAAAGCGAGAAGCGAACGAAAGTTATTGCTAAACAAAAGAGAATTGAAAGGATTAGCAAGAAGTGTTCAGGCCAAAGGACTGACAATAGTTCCTTTGAAATTGTTCACCAACGAAAATGGGATGGCTAAACTAGAAATTGGACTTTGTAAAGGTAAAAAAACCTACGATAAACGCGAATCTCTTAAAGAGCAAGATACGAAACGTGATCTTGACAGATTAAAAAAATCCTTTTAGAAGAATTAATTTAAAAATAATAGTTTTTCACAATCATTTTCTGATTTAATTGCTATTTTTACCCTAATTAACATTTAACCAAAAAAATATGAAAAAGTTTTTTATTGCAATGTCATTCGTTTTTCTAGCAAGTTGCAGCAGCGGTACAGCAATTGTAAGTAGCTGGAAAGATCCTGAAACTACCAATGCAAATACAGAATTCAAAAAAATATTGGTGGTAGCTTTAGTAAAAAATGAAGCTACAAGAAGAATCACTGAAAATAGAATTGCAGCTATTGGACCTAAATTTCATTCTTCTTATGCCCTTTTGAATGGAACCAGTTTAGAATTATCTAAAGAACAAAAATTAAAAATCCTGAAAGATGAAAATTATGATGCAGTAGTTACAATGCGTCTAGTGGATACTGTAAAAGAAACAAGTTATGTTCCAGGCACAAATACTTCTATATATTATGGCGGTTATGGTGGAATGTACGGTGGATACGGGGCTTATGGAGGTTTTGGAGGTTGGTACGGAATGTATTCTCCTGTGTATTATGATCCTGGATATTACCAAGAATCAACTTCATATTTAGTAGAAACTAATGTTTTTTCTCTAAAATCTGACAAATTAATTTGGACTGGAACAACAAAATCATCTAGTGGTTCTGACATTGGTCTTTTAGTAGATAGTATCATTGCAACAGTAATGCAAGAAATGAAAAAAGACGGATTTGTACCAAAAAAATAAAGCATAAAATCTTTTATTAGATTTATTAAAGAAAAATAATACTTGAAAATTTAGGTATTATTTTTTTTTATCAAAACATTATGACTAAATTTGTCAAGACAATTTAAAACATATTAAAAATGAAAACACTACTCAAAAATGCAAGAGAGCAAAAAGGATTAAAGACAAGAGAGGTGGCACAAATATTAGGCATCGATCAAGCATTAATTAGCAAGTTCGAAAATGGTTCTAGAAAACCTACTAAAGATCAAGTTATAAAATTAGCATCTTTGTTAGAAATCGACTTCGAAACCTTAATGATTGCTTGGCTTAAAGAGAAAATTCTCAACGAAATTGGTCAGGATGAATTTGCCTTAAAAGCAATTGATATGGTTCGGGAGGAAATGGAGAACAGTTATGTTGCTGCAAAAAAATCAATTTCTAAAAACTTATTGTCTATTCTTAGTGAAATAGATGCTTTGAAAGCAAAATTGGATCAATTTCGTCAGTTTGATAGTTATAGAATTGCCCAAGCATTGGAACTAGAATACACTTTTGAAAGCAATCGTATCGAAGGAAATACAATGACACTTCGCGAAACTGATTTGGTTATTAACGAAGGTTTAACCATTTCCGGGAAAAGCATGCGTGAGCATCTAGAAGTCATCAATCATCAGGAAGCGATTGCCTATATCAAGCATTTGATGGACAAAAACACTTCTCTAAATGAGCGAGAAGTTCTGTCTATTCACAACTTGATTCTTCGTGGTATCAATCCTGATGATGCCGGACGCTATCGCAAAGTTCAAGTGATGATTAAAGGAAGCTCCTATATGCCGCCACAACCTTTTTTGGTTTCTAAGGAAATGGAAGATTATTTCCTTTGGTATGAAACTAACAAAAATGGTTTACATCCAATAATTTTGGCTGCTGAACTTCACGAACGTTTGGTAACTATTCATCCTTTTATTGATGGAAATGGCAGAACTTCGCGTCTAGTTATGAATCTGATTTTGTTGCAAAATGGCTATGTAATTGCCAATATAAAAGGAGATTATGACTCTAGAATGCAATATTATAATGCTCTGGAAACGGCTCAGACTAAAAAGAACAAGGAAGATTTTCTTTTGTTTATTGCTCAAACCGAGAAAGAAAGTTTAGAACGTTATCTTGAAATCATCGGTCAATAAAAAATCCCGTCTTGTTTTATAAACTTGACGGGATTTGTTTTAATTTTTATTTTCCAATAAAGGAACAAATTTAAAATCTCCAAATTCGTGTTTTTCAAACTGAGTTTCATTTTTCCGGATGAGCAAAGTCATAATTTGAGTTTCTTCTCCTAGCGGAATCACAAGCCTTCCTCCTATTTTTAGCTGAGCCATCAACGCTTGGGGAATTATTGGTGCCCCGGCAGTTACAATTATACCATCAAATGGTGCATGTTCTGGTAATCCTTTATAACCATCTCCAAAAGAAAGATGTTTGGGTCTAATTCCTAATTTAGGCAATAAATTGACTGTTTTTTTAAACAATTTCACTTGCCTTTCAACACTATAAACATTTGCTCCCATCAAACACAAAACTGCGGTTTGATATCCCGAACCTGTTCCAATTTCAAGAATTTTTTGACCTCTCTTAACTTCTAATAATTGACTTTGAAAAGCGACAGTATAAGGCTGCGAAATGGTTTGTTCTGCATCTATCGGAAATGCTTTATCCTGATAGGCAAAATTTTCGAAACTAGAATCTATAAAAAGATGCCTCGGGATAGTATTTATAGCCGACAATACAGCGCCGTCCGTAATTCCTTTTTCTTTCAAAAGTTTTACTAGTTGATTGCGAAGTCCTTGGTGCTTGTCAGTGTTTTTCAAAATGTGTAATGATTAATTTCGGTAAAAATAAACTTTAATAATTCAAAAATCAAGTAACAATTTCCAAAACTTTAAAGGACAAATTTTAGACAATACACAAATAAATTTTATATTTGTTGAAAATCATTTTTATGTTAAAAGTAGGCGTTTTAGGTGCTGGACATCTCGGAAAAATACATTTAAGATTATTACAACAATCTGAAAAATATGAATTAGTTGGATTTTATGACGAAAACCAAGAAAACGGAGAAAAAGTAGCCAAAGAATTTGGTTACAAACAATTTTCCACAATTGCTACTTTAATCCACGCCGTGGACGTTATCGATATTGTAACACCTACACTTTCGCATTTCAAATGTGCCAAAGTATCTATCAAATCTGGTAAACACGTATTTATAGAGAAACCCATTTCAAATACTGTTGCCGAGGCCGAAGAAATCATCGCTTTGGCCAAAGAATACAACGTCAAAGGTCAAGTTGGACACGTAGAAAGATTCAATCCTGCCTTCAAAGCCACCAAAAATATGATTGAAAATCCGATGTTTATTGAAACCCATCGTTTGGCTGAATTCAATCCTCGTGGTACTGATGTTCCCGTAGTTTTAGACTTAATGATTCACGATATTGATGCCATTTTGAGCGTTGTAAACTCAAAAGTGAAAGAAATTCACGCCAGTGGAGTTTCGGTAATTAGTGATACCCCAGATATTGCTAATGCTCGAATTGAGTTTGAAAACGGCTGCGTTGCTAATTTAACCGCGAGCCGAATTTCCATGAAAAATATGCGTAAATCACGTTTCTTCCAGAAAGATGCTTACATCTCAGTGGACTTTTTGGAAAAAAAATGTGAAGTCGTAAAAATGAAGGACGCACCACAAATCCCTGGTGATTTTGACATTATTCTACAAAATGCCGAAGGTGTAAAAAAACAAATCTACTTCTCCAATCCCGAGGTGGAACAAAACAATGCTATATTAGAAGAACTAGAAACTTTTGCCGATGCCATCAATAACGACACAACTCCTATTGTAACTTTGGAACAAGCGACTGAAGCATTGAGAGTGGCTTATCAAATTATTGATTGCTTTAAGAAGTAATTTTATTAATGGAAAACAAGTTAGAAATCAAATATAGAAATCAAAAACAATCTTTTGAGATTTTAGAGGATTCCTTATTTGTTCATTTGAATACATTAAAGCACCAATTAGAATATAAAATTCCATTTGAGGAAATTAAGAATGACATTTATACTATTAGAAATAAAGGCGATAAAAAAGATGCTTTTCTATATTTTTCTATTTTTATAAATATTGTTTTATTGTTTTTTATTTTTTTTGAGAATTATAAAATTGATCTAATTTATGTATATTCTGGTATTTTTCCTTTAACACTTATCTTATCATTTGCCTTAAATGACATCAATAAAGGTTTTGAAGAAAAACATATTGAATCTAGTAAAATCTTGTATTTTATTTGTTCCAAGAAAAACAAAATAGAGATTGATATTTTTATTAAAACCCTTTTCGAAAAAAGAAATGCTTATTTTAAAAACAAATACTTTTTGATTGATCCAATATTACCGTACAATGCTCAATATGAAAGATATATCTGGCTATATACCAACAAATATATCGACGAAAATGAATTCGAAATAATTAAAGAAGACCTAGACAAATACTTCAATTTTAATCCAAACAGTATAGTATGAAAACAATAGCCGTCATCGGAGCAGGAACAATGGGCAACGGAATTGCACATACTTTTGCGCAAAGTGGTTTCACTGTAAAATTAATCGATGTTTCCGAAAAATCATTGGATAAAGGAATGGCAACTATTTTTGCCAATTTAGACCGAATGGTTGCTAAAGGAACCATTTCCGAAGAAGAAAAATTCAAAACCATCAATAATATCATCACTTATACTGACATCAAAGATGGCGTTGTAGGCGTGGATTTAGTTGTTGAAGCTGCGACGGAAAACGTAGAATTGAAACTGAATATTTTCAAACAATTGAACGAAGTTTGTTCGCATAATACGATTTTGGCAACGAATACTTCTTCTATTTCTATAACACAAATTGGTGCTGTTGTGGCTCATCCGGAACGTGTTATCGGGATGCACTTTATGAATCCTGTGCCCATTATGAAATTGGTCGAAATCATTCGCGGTTATAATACGAGCGATGAAGTGACCAAAATCATTATGACTTTGTCCGAAAAACTGGGTAAAACTCCCGTTGAAGTCAACGATTATCCCGGTTTTGTTGCTAATAGAATTTTGATGCCTATGATAAATGAAGCCATAGAAACGCTTTACAACAAAGTGGCAGGAGTTTATGAAATTGACACCGTGATGAAACTCGGAATGGGACACCCGATGGGACCTTTGCAATTAGCAGATTTTATTGGTTTGGACGTTTGTTTGGCAATTTTAAACGTGATGTACGACGGTTTCAAAAATCCAAAATATGCGCCTTGTCCATTATTGGTCAATATGGTTCGCGCTGGAAAATTGGGTGTGAAATCTGGAGAAGGTTTTTATGATTATAGTGAAAGTAAAAAAGCGGAAAAAGTGGCGAAGCAGTTTATTTAGAAATTATATAAAATAAAAAAAATGAATATATCAACTTTTGTAATCATCTGCTTATTATTACCAAGCACTTTTCAAATCATTTATGGTTTCCTTACTATTTACAAAAAGATAATTCTATCTTTCAAAAAAATTAACTTAATCAGTATTATATCACAATTAACATTATCAATAATTGTGTATTTATATTATTTATCGATTTTTAGTGAAAGTTTTGACAAATGTGGAAACCGAATTATAAATTTACAATTAGGCCTGGTCTTTTGTGGAATTGTTTTGATTTGCATAATATTATTTCAATTAGTCATTAACTATTTTATTACAAAACAAAAGAATAAATAATGCCAATAGCACAAAACCTCCTCAAAATAAAATCCACTTTACCATCAACCGTAACGCTTGTTGCTGTTTCTAAAACCAAACCAATTCCCGATTTGATGGAAGCTTACGATGCAGGTCAACGCATTTTTGGCGAAAACAAAATCCAGGAAATGGCCGAAAAATGGGAAGCGATGCCAAAAGACATCCAATGGCATATGATTGGTCACGTTCAAACGAATAAAGTGAAATTTATGGCACCGTTTGTGAGCTTAATTCACGGCGTGGATAGTTTGAAATTATTGGAAGAAATCAACAAACAAGCCAAAAAAAATAATAGAATTATAGATTGTTTATTACAAATTTATATTGCTGAAGAAGAAACTAAATTTGGTTTGGATGAAGAAGAACTCAATGAGATTCTTCACTTCGTTCAGAATGACAAAGAAGGAATGAAAAACATTCGAATCGTTGGACTAATGGGAATGGCAACTTTTACAGACAATCAAAACCAAATCAAGAAAGAATTCACTCATTTGAAATCCATTTTTGATAACACAAATAAACTTCTAACTTCTAACTCTCAACTTCTAACTTTGTCAATGGGAATGTCCGGCGATTATCAACTTGCAATTGAATGCGGAAGTACGATGGTTCGGATAGGAAGTAGTATCTTTGGAGGACGATAAAAGACCCCTAACCCCCAAAGGGGGAATAAAATAGCAACAGTCTTATGAAAATAGAAGTATTTATTAATCTTTACAATTCCCCCTACGGGGGTTAGGGGGCTATGTACGCAATACTCGACATAGAAACCACCGGAGGACAATTCAACGAAGAAGGAATTACGGAAATCGCCATCTATAAATTTGACGGTCACGAAATCGTGGATCAGTTTATCAGTTTGGTCAATCCCGAAATTCCAATTCAACCGTTTGTCGTGAAATTGACAGGCATCAATAATGCAATGTTACGTTCTGCTCCAAAGTTTTTTGAAGTGGCTAAACGTATTATCGAAATGACGAATGATTGCGTTCTTGTAGCCCACAATGCCGATTTTGATTATCGAATTCTTCGCACAGAATTTCGTCGTTTGGGGTATGACTTCAATGTAAAAACGCTTTGTACAGTGGAACTTTCGCAACGATTGTTGCCCGAG
The DNA here is from genome assembly GCA_963513695.1 of uncultured Flavobacterium sp. Taxonomy (GTDB): domain Bacteria; phylum Bacteroidota; class Bacteroidia; order Flavobacteriales; family Flavobacteriaceae; genus Flavobacterium. The sequence continues at coordinate 218,010 of CAUPRL010000003.1, read as the reverse complement.
CAACCTTCGCATAGTTTAGGTAAATTAGTCCGTGCTTTGGGAATTCCTATGGCCGATAGACATCGTGCCAATGGAGATGCGATGGCCACCGTAAAACTCTTTAAATTATTACTTGAAAAAGATGTCGAAAAAACAATTGTAACGGAGTTAATCAAAACTGAAATCAAAAAAGGAATTGCTCCAAAATTATTAGATATTGTACAAAATATGCCATCAAGAACTGGGGTCTATTATATCCATAATGATAAAGGAAGCCTGATTTATATTGGCAAAAGTCGCAACATAAAAAAAAGAGTCAATCAGCATTTTACTGGAAACACCACAAAATGCAAAAAGATTCAAAACGAAGTTTTTGACGTTACTTACGAAGAAACGGGTAGTGAGCTGATTGCTTTATTAAAAGAAAGTGAAGAAATAAAAATTCATAAACCAATCCTCAATCGGGCACAGCGCAAAAGCATCTTCCAATTGGCTTTGTACGCCGAACTAGACAAAAATGGCTACTTGAACCTGATAATTCAAAAATTCGATGGTAGAAAAAAAGAAATTACTTCATTTTCGTCGCTACAAGAAGCAAAAAATACAGTTTTTAATATTACGACAAAGTACCAATTGTGTCAAAAACTAACTGGTTTATATCAAACAAAAAAAGAATGTTTCCAATACGGAATCAAAGAATGCGATGGTGCTTGCATCGGAGCTGTATCTGCCGAAGAGTATAACAATAGAGTTAAAATGTTTCTTGATGAATGGAATTACAAAACTCAAAATATGATTCTCATCGACAAAGGGAGAACGATTAGCGAACGATCTGCAGTACTTATAGAAAATGGCATTTACAGAGGTTTTGCATTTTATGAATTGAATTATCAAATTACAAATCCATCGATTCTGCATAATATTCTTAGTCCGATGCAAAATAATCGTGATGCTAAAAATATCATCCAAAGTTATATTCGAAAGTCAAAGACAATTAAGATTATAAATTTTTAATTTATATTTGACATTATGCGCAAACCAAAATCATATCTCAACCTTCTCAGGCAACGTATCCATATCATCATTTATGGTACAAATACTGTAGCTGGAAGATTATTCGACCTTATTCTATTGGGCCTAATTCTCTTGAGTGTTTTTTTGGTAATGCTCGAAACCGTAAAAGGATTTGATGCTAAATACCACCACGAACTTATTGTTTTAGAATGGATAATCACTGGATTTTTCACCCTCGAATATTTGCTGAGAATTGCCACCACCAATAGACCTCGAAAATACATCTTTAGTTTCTTCGGCATCATCGATTTACTGGCTATTTTACCAATGTACTTGTCCTTTTTCCTCATTGGCTCAAAGGTTTTTTCAATAATACGCGCCCTTAGATTATTGCGTTTATTCAAAATATTAAATCATCCAAAATTTACGGGTCAATCCGTTCATTTATTAAATTCACTCAAAGCCAGCCGAGGCAAAATCACTGTTTTTCTCTATTTTGTCCTCATTAGCACCATTATTATTGGTTCGATAATGTATGTTGTCGAAGGCGAAGAAAACGGATTTACCAGCATTCCTATGAGTATTTACTGGACCATCGTGACCTTGACGACCGTGGGTTATGGCGACATTTCGCCCGGAACACCTTTGGGACAATTCATCGCCTCCTTGGTTATGATTTTGGGTTACGGAATCATTGCTGTTCCTACTGGAATCGTAACTGCCGAATTTACAAGAACAAACGCCAACAAAACTGAACCCGAAAAAAAATTGTGCGAAAATTGTGGTGTCGCCAATCATAATACAAATGCCAAATTTTGTTATCATTGCGGAAATCCATTAATAATCAAATAACAGGAAGCTATTTCCAGCTGTACACTGCAACTCCTCGTTGTTCAAGTTGTTTTTCTAAGGCATAAAAGGAGCTTCCTTTGGTCGCTCTTTTATATCAAGAAAAACTAACTTTCACCACTACGGGGTTTCCGTTTCCATCTGGGCTAAAATATATGAAGTACTTAATTACCATCGTTGGACCCACAGCCATAGGAAAAACTTCCTTGAGCATCGCCTTGGCACAACATTTCAAATGCGATATTATTTCTTGTGATAGCAGGCAATTTTTCAAGGAAATGCAAATTGGTACCGCCGTTCCCACAACCGAAGAATTGGCAAGTGCACAACATCATTTCATTCAAAACAGATCGATTTTCGAGAATTACACCGTTGGCGATTTCGAAAAAGAAGCCATCGCCAAGTTAGACGAATTGTTTTTGAATAACGATTATGCAGTAATGGTTGGCGGTTCAGGCTTGTATGTCGATGCTGTTTTGAAAGGCTTTGATGATTTTCCTGAGATTCAAACTTCTGTTAGGGAAGAAGTAACTTCCAATTATGAAAAATCAGGAATACACTATTTACAAACGGAATTAGAAAAACGTGACCCTAGCTATTTCGAAGTCGTTGCCAAAGAAAATCCACAACGAATGATGCGGGCATTAGAAGTTTGCATCGGAACTGGAAAACCGTACTCCTCTTTTTTAAACCAGAAGAAAAATACTCGTAACTTTACACCTATTCTTATTGGTCTTGAAGCAGAAAGAAAATTGATTTATGACATAATCAACCAGCGTGTTGACCACATGATGCAAGAAGGATTATTGTCCGAAGCCAAGAATTTGTTCCCTCACAAAGAACTAAATGCTTTACAAACTGTCGGATATAGAGAATTATTTCTTTACTTTGAAGGTAAAATCAGCTTGGAATTTGCTGTCGAGGAAATCAAAAAAAATACCAGAAGATTTGCAAAAAGACAACTTACTTGGTTCAAAAGAAACGAAAACACTAACTGGTTTGATTACTTAGTTGATAGAAATGAAATAATCCACTTGATTACTAGACAGATTCATCAATCATAATTCTATTTTTTTTATGCCTATCTCACCTAACTTCAGCTCTATATTCATCAAAAATTGGGAAATTAATTTTACTCAATGTTTACCAAACGGGGATTTAAAACTTACTGAATTGTGTAATATTTTGCAATTGACCGCTGCGGCACATTCTGAAATAGGTGGCATTAGTTTTTCAGATATGCAGGAATTCGATCAGGCTTGGGTTTTGAGCAGAATGCGAGTTGAAATAATTGACTTACCGAAATGGAAAGACACTGTAACAGTGCGAACTTGGATCAATACATTAGAGAATTCACGTTCTGTACGTGCCTTGGAATTATACGTAAACGGTGACAAAATGGTTGGTTGTGTAACATTTTGGGCAGTTTTCAACACCAAAATAAGGCGTCCCGAGGCATTGGCTTTGCCCTACGAACATTTCGAATTATACCCTGAAATGATAGCCACTAAAAAATCAATTTCAAAAATCAACTTCAATAATGAATCTGAATTAGTAGCAGAAAAATCTGTTTATATTTCTGACATAGATATTGTAAATCACGTGAATAATGTAAAATATTTGGAATGGTGTTTGGATCAGGTAGATACAAATTTGATTCTAAATCAAAAAATAAAAAGTTTCGAAATGAATTTCTTGAAGGAATTATCCTTGAATGAAAAAGTCGCCATTTATGAAAACAAATCAGTTGACACGATAATTTTTAACATAAATAAAAACGAGAAAACTTGTTTTGCCTTACGACTCAATTTAATATAAACACAAAACTTCCAACCTTAAAAGGCTGGAAGCTCTGAAATTATCTATTTACCTTATTCTATTTTTTAACTACCAATCTAAATCCTTCGCCGTGAATATTTAAAATTTCAACATTGGGATCTAATTTAAGGTACTTTCTTAATTTAGCAATGTAAACATCCATACTTCTGGAAGTGAAATAGTTATCATCTCGCCATATCTTCGTCAAAGCCAATTCTCTAGGCATTAAATCGTTCTCATGAAGAATAAGCATTTTCAATAACTCATTTTCTTTTGGAGATAATTTTACCGGTTCTTCATCACCGATAGTTAAAAACCTTAGTTTAGAATTCAAATGAAATTTACCCACATTGAATTCAAATTGAACAGGTTCAGCTTGAGAAGTTGAGGACTTTCTTTGAATAATGGCTCTAATTTTCATCAATAAAACCTCTGAATCAAAAGGTTTATTCAAATAATCATCCGCACCAGCTTTATACCCTTTTAACACATCCTCTTTCATTGATTTTGCCGTTAAAAATATTATAGGCACTTCTTGATTTTTTTCTCTAATTTCCTTAGCTAAAGTATAGCCATCTTTGTAAGGCATCATTACATCCAAAATGCATAAATCATAATTATCCTTTTTGAATTTCTCAAAACCTTCCATTCCGTTCTTAGCCAAAGTGACATCAAAATCATTTAGCATCAAATAATCTTTTAGAACAGCCCCAAAATTAAGGTCATCTTCTACTAAAAGAATTTTCTTGTTTACATTTTCCATATCTTAATTTATTAATGGTAATTTTATTATAAAGGTACTTCCTTTACCTTTTTCGCTTTCAACAAATATTTGACCGTTGTGGTCGTCAATTATTTTCTTTACATAAGCTAAACCTAAACCATGGCCTTTTACATCGTGTAAATCCCCTGTATGTTCACGATAAAACTTTTCAAAAACTCTTTTCTGAGCTACTTTGCTCATCCCTATTCCATTATCTTTGACTTTAATAATCAGAAACTCTTTTATATTTTCAGTATAAATATCTATTTTAGGTACATTAGGTGAATATTTTATAGCGTTTTCAAGAATATTCACTATAACATTGATAAAATGAACTTCGTTCAATAATACAATGGTCCTTTCTGCATTAAAATGTTTAACTATTGTACCTTCTCTATCTTCTAAAATCAAATTAACGTGCTCAATAGCATCCTCTATAACTTCCTGAATATTAGTAGATTCTTTGCTAATATCTAATTCTTTTTTCTCTAATTTCGAAATCCTTAAAACATTTTCAACTTGGGCATGCATCCGTTTGTTTTCATCTTTAATCATCTGAAGGTACTTCAGAACCATATCTTTATCACCAATGATTTTAGGGTTTTTAATTGCATCTAAAGCCAAATTAATTGTAGCTATTGGTGTTTTGAATTCATGAGTCATATTGTTAATAAAATCTGTTTTTATTTCAGAAATATTACGCTGACGAATCAACTGGTTCAGAGCACTTGTATATGCAATTATTATAATGAGCGTAAAAATGATAGACAACAATGTAATACCTACAAGATCCGAAAGTAAAAATTTCTTTTTATGAGGAAATGAAACCAACAATTGATATTTATTATTTCCTTCATTATCCGAAAAAATAGGAATCGAATACGTATTATCGGCATTATAAACAAATCCATCCGATTTTACTTTAGTTGCCAATCCACTACTAAAAATACCAAACTCAAATTTTGTATTTACACCATATTCTTCTAGTTCTTTCTTTAACAACTTCTGAATTTCGGCTGCAGAAACCCTTTCTTGTAGGGGCATCGCAGAAGCAATTTCTTTGTAATTGATTTTATAAGCAACTTCATCTAAGACATCTAAGTTACCCGATTTTTCAATTTTTACATCTGGAGTCAGGTCACTTTGAATCTTAGTATTGTCAAATCTATTATTATCATAAATCTCTGTAACTCTTTTAGAATTAAAGCTTTTCAACTTTAAACTATCTGATTTTTTGTCAAGGAACGAAGGTGCAATAGAATAATCATCTGATGAAATACTGTTTGTAAATACTATCGTTGTATTATTCTTATGATTTTTTTGAACGTAATAAAACTCTAACAAATCATTTTTTTGCGGAAGCTTTCCTGTGCTGTCTTTATACTTATTGAATCTATCATAATAAGTAAATTCCTCCTGCTCTTGAAGCTTTTCTGCAACATTTCCAATTACTGATTTTACATGAAATTTAAATTGTTCGTCATTATTTTCTAAAGAGGTATTGAACCAATACACCTGTACTAAAATTATCCCAATCAAGGATAAACTCATCAATAAAACCAGTATTTTAAAAAACAATTTATTCATCGATACAAAATTAGTATTTTAACAGTATAAATAATAATAAATTAACCCAAGATTAACAAAATAGATTCAAACTATGAATTCTTCAAAATTTTAAGAATTTTATCAATTTCTATTTTTGTACTTTCAGCATCAGTGTTTTCAAGGATAAAATCACTTTTTGAACTGCGTTGTTCGTCATTCCATTGCGCATTTATACGCCTTAAAACCTGCTCTCGGGTGGTTTTATCTCGCTGAATAACCCTTTGAATTCTCACTTCGATGGGGGCAGTTACAGTAATAATAAAATCACATTTTTTATAACTACCACTTTCGAATAAGATAGCAGCTTCATAAATCACAAATGGAGCATCTTGGTGCCTTGTAACCCAATTTTTAAAATGTTTTCTAACGGCGGGATGAATAATGGCATTCAGTAGCGCTAATTTATCGGGATTATTGAAAACAATTTGAGATAGTTTCTCCCGGTTTAAAATTGAGTTATCAAAAATGGACTCGCCAAAAGTATTTTTTATGTCTTCAACAATTTCTGGAGATTGCATAATCTTTCTAGCTTCATCATCTGCAATATAGACAGGGATTCCTGCTGCCGCAAAATGATTGGCGATAGTGGTTTTGCCACTTCCTATACCTCCAGTTAATCCAATTATTTTTGTCATTTTATTTTTTAAAAAATAACTCAGGGAAAGCTTCTTGTGGTTTTTGATTTAAAATAATAACTTTAATGAATGATTCAATAAAACCTACTCCGTAACCAAAAAATTGTTTCCAAACTGCTTTGATGGACAACAACCCCACTCTGAAACTTTTATTTTTATACGTTGACATCAAAAAAATTGTGAAAAAGTATGCAAAATACAATTGAAGCAGTACATCATATGTAAAAATCAACAAAATAACCGCAAAAAGTAGACCAACAATAAAAACCGATGGAAAGAAAAAAGTAATCTTGTTGTATTGCGGATACCAACTATTCAATATTGGTCTGGCTTTGCCAAATTTATTCACCTGCACTGTAAATTTCTCCCAGTCGATTCTTCGTTTGTGGTACACAAAAGCATTAGGAAAAAGTTTGGTTTCAAAACCTAAATTCCACAATCGGATAGTTAAATCAGGATCTTCTCCAGGATGAATATTCCCAAAACCATTCGATGCTTCAAAAGCCTTTCGAGACAATCCCATATTGAAACTTCGGGGTTGAAACTTGTCTATTTTCTCCGAACCACCACGAATCCCGCCAGTAGTAAGAAAAGAAGTCATTGCAAAATTAATCGCTTTTTGAATATCCGAAAAACTATCTAAAGCGGCATCAGGCCCTCCAAAACAATCGACATAATTTTCTTTTAATGCCTTAGCAACTTCCGTCAAATAACTTTTTGGAATAATACAATCCGAATCGAAAATGATAAAATAATCACCATTTGCTTTTTTCATTCCGAAATTTCTAGAATCTCCTGGCCCAGAATTTTCTTTGAATGAATAAGATAAGTGCAGTTTTCCAGCATATTTTCGCACCACATCATCACATCGCAATGCAGAACCATCTTCTACGATCACTACTTCAAAATTATCAGTATAATCTTGTTGTGATAAACTCTCTAAAAGTTCATCCACTTCATCCGGACGATTGTAAACGGGTATGATTAAAGAAAACAACATAAATAAAAATTAAGGTGCAACGTTTGGCTTTAAAATTTTAACAAAGATAAACTTTTATCCATAAAAAAACCACCACGAAAATCGTGATGGTTATACTATTTTTAATTTAAAATTATAGTAATTTAACTAAGCAATACTAGGAATGTCAACCATTTCATCTGCATCAGCTTTGTAATCTACACCTTCGAAATCGAAACCAAAAAGATTCAAAAAATCTTTTCTATAGCCTTCTAAATCTCCTATTTCAGGTAAACTTTCGGTTGTAGCTTGTTTCCATAAAGTGGCAACTTTTTCTTGAACATCGTCTCGCATTTCCCAATCATCAATTCTGATTCTACCTTTATCATCGGTAGGAATTGGATTTCCTGTGTACAATCTATCTTGATATAAACGTTGGATTTGCTCAATACAACCTTCATGAATTCCTTCTTCTTTCATTATTTTATACAACAAAGAGATATACAACGGAATTACAGGAATTGCCGAGCTAGCTTGAGTTACCAAAGCTTTATTTACCGATACAAATGCTTGTCCATCAATAGATTTTAAACTATCCGAAATCGAGAAAGCAGAAGCTTCAAGATGATCTTTAGCACGACCAATTGTTCCCTTTCTGTAAACAGCTTCGGTTAATGATGGCCCAATATAAGAATAAGCGACCGTTTTAACTCCTGGAGCAAGCAAATTTTCAGCTTTCAAAGCATCAATCCACATTGCCCAATCCTCGCCACCCATTACGGAAACAGTATTGGCAATATCATCGTCTTGGCAAGGTGCGATACTAATATCAGTAACTACTCCTGTATGAAAATCGACAGTTTTATTCGTATAAGTAGCTCCAATTGGTTTCAAAACCGAACGATGCAAAACTCCCGTAACAGGATGCAAACGAACAGGCGAAGCCAAACTATAGATAACCAAATCCACTTGTCCCAAATCAGCTTTTATCAAGTCTAGAGTTTGTCTTTTTATTTCGTTAGAAAAAGCATCACCATTGACACTTTTGGCATACAAGCCTGCTTGATATGCTTCTGCTTCAAAAGCTGCTGAATTGTACCAACCTGGTGAACCTGGTTTTCCTTCTAACGGAGGTTTTTCAAAAAATACGCCAATCGTTGAAGCATCAGAACCAAAGGCAGCAGTAATTCTTGAAGCCAAACCAAAACCAGTGGAAGCTCCAATTACTAATACTTTTTTGGGACCATTTATATTTCCTTTAGATTGGATATATTCAATTTGATTTCTTACACTTTGTGCGCATCCATCAGGGTGTGAGGTTACACAAATAAATCCTCTCATTCTTGGTTCTATAATCATAATTGTAAAATTATTCTATTAATCGGTATTTTTAAGTTGACAAATATAAGTCATTTCTTTAATTCAACAAGGCTTTTGCGTGGTTTAATGCGGAATCCGAAACGACAGTTCCTGACAACATTTGCGCTATCTCGACAACTCGCTCTTCGGTTGATAACAATCTTAATTCCGATAGTGTATCTTCACCAACCGTTGATTTAGAAACCTTGAAATGCGCCGTTCCTTTTGCGGCAATTTGCGGCAAATGTGTAATAGCGAATATTTGCATAGTCTGACTCATTTCTTTCATGATTTCTCCCATTCTATTGGCAATTTCTCCAGAAACTCCTGAATCGATTTCATCAAAAATCAAAGTGGGAAGTTTTGAATATTGCGCTAAAATTGCTTTTACAGCCAGCATAATTCGAGACATTTCACCACCTGAAGCTACTTTTTTCAACAATCCAAAATCGGTTCCTTTATTGGCCGAAAACAAAAACTGAAGTTCGTCTTTTCCGTTTTCGAAATAGGTTGAAGACATACTTAAATCCATTTTAAAGCGAACATTTGGCATTCCTAAAGTCTCTAAAATCGAAATTAATTGCTGAGATAATACGGGAACTGCTTCAACTCTTCTATCATGAATCGTTTTGGACAAAGTATCTAAAGTTTCCGTTTTTTGTTGAATAGAATCGTTCAAAGAAGCTATTTGATGTTCCAGATTTCCTAATTCTAAAACTGAATTTTCAAGATTATTTAGAATTTCTAGCAAGTCATCAACAGTGGAAACCTGATGTTTCTTTTGTAAATTGTAAATCAGTTGCAACTTTTGGCTGATTAATTCTAATCGTTCTGGATCATTGATAAGTTTCTCAGAACAACGATTCAATTCATCCGAAATATCGTCAAATTCAATGGTAAGACTAGTAATTCTTTCTAGTAATGAAAAGTATTCTGGCGAAAAAGAGGCTATTTTTTGCAAAGAAACCTTGATTTCCTTCAAATTGTGCATCACTCCTATTTGTTCTTCATTGGCAATAGCCAAAGATTTATCGATAGATTCCTTAATTATTTCGACATTATTCAACTTTTCAAAATCAGCTTCAAGGGTTTCTTGTTCACCTGATTTCAAATTTGAATCAACTAATTCATTCAATAAAAAAGTGTTGTATTCTTGCTCTTTATAAGACTCAGCTTGTTTTTTAAGCAACGAATTCAGTTTAGTTTTTTCAGATTTATAACTCTTCAAAAGAGATTGATACTCTACTACATTTTCTTGATTATCGGCAATTGCATCAATGATTTCGAATTGTACTTTTTCCTCTGAAAGTTCTTGGGTTTGATGTTGCGAGTGAATGTCTATCAAAAACAAGCTTAATTCCTGTAATTCCTGAAGATTTACGGGACTATCATTGATGAAAGCTCTCGATTTTCCTGAAGGAAGAATTTCTCGACGAATGATGGTTTCATCTTCATAATCTAAATCATTGGCTTCAAAAAAAGGACGTAAATTGTATTTTGAAATTTCAAAATGCGCTTCGATAACACATTTTTCTTCTTTATTTTTTAAGGAAGTCAAATCGGCTCTTTTGCCTAAAACCAATCCTAAAGCACCTAAAATTATCGATTTTCCTGCACCGGTTTCTCCTGTAATAATCGAAAACCCTTTAGAAAAATCGATTGACAATTTTTCGATTAGCGCATAGTTTTTTATCGACAGAGAGGTTATCATTTATTAATTTTTTGAAAAAGATAGGCTACAAAATAAAAATTCAAGGTGATTATTAATTTTTAATATTCACCCATTTACTAGAGTTCAGGGGTGAAGTTCTATTTAAACTATCAACTAAATCACCAATTGGGATACTTGGTCCACCTGAAAAAATAGAAACAATCTCGTCGGATTTGGCATCAAAAAACACGCGAGTCAAGAACGCATTTGGCTTTGTAGCATTGAATTTCCCAAGGTTCATCAACGATAATTTAATTTTTTCTTTTGCCGCCTTCAAATCCTGAGTCATCATATCTAAACCAGAATGATATAAAAATGAGGATTGTCGCAGGTCCGTATAAGCCGGTGCTAATAAATCATTTACTAAAAAATACCTGCTCGTTAATCCATCGGATTGACTCCAGCCTTTATAGCCACTTTGTTGCGCCACATTAGCAATATTTTGCGCAATTTCTAAAAAAGTAGTGCCACCTGATGGGGTAAAAGTATCTCCATCTAATCCTATGATGAGATTGCAATAAAAAGAAATGACCGAAACCAAATTCGATTCAAATTCAGAAGGATTGAAAACTAGCTGTTGAAATTCAGTATAATTGAAACTAAAATCTTTGTCATTATAGTTTAAAACTGGCGTGGAATAAGTAGAATTATATACCAATCTTGAAGATTGCACTGTAATTGTAGCTGTATATCTATCTGAATCATAAGACGATAACACAATATCCATAGAACATTGGATTTTCTCATTTTGTTTGAAAACTCTTTCCGTCCATTGGGTTTGATTGACAAATTCGCTCAATGAAGTTTGAAGTGTTTTGAAGACTTGTTGATTTGCATTGGGCAACTTTTGGGTATTTACATTAATGGTGCAGTTTAACTCTTGAGAATGAGCCATTCCAAAAACCAACAAAAAGAAAAAAACAATTATTTTAGTCATAAAAATGTACCATTACTTTGTTTAAAATATCATCAGCAACTCCTTCTTTCGACTTTAATTCCATTGGTTCAACATTGAAATTTTTGTCTATAAAAGTGATTTTATTAGTTGACTTGCCAAAACCTGCTCCTTCATCTTGCAAAGAATTAAGAACTATCAAATCTAAGTTTTTTTTGTGAATTTTCAACTTGGCATTCTCAATTTCATTTTCAGTCTCTAATGCAAAACCTATCAAAAACTGATTTGTCTTAATTTCGCCCAAGGAAGCTAAAATATCTTTTGTTTTTTCAAGTTCAATTGTAAACTCCTCTGTTTCTTTTTTGATTTTATGATTCGAAACCTGCTTTGGTCTATAATCGGCCACTGCAGCTGCTGCAATAACCACGTCTACTTCGGAAAAACAATTATGACAGGCTTCATACATTTCTTGAGCAGAAACAACAGGAACCACTTCTATCAAATGATTTTCAATCTTTAAATGAGTAGGTCCAGAAACCAAAATTACTGTAGCACCGAGATTTGCAGCACTTTGAGCTATATCATACCCCATTTTTCCTGTTGAATGATTTCCTATAAAACGTACCGGATCTATTGCTTCGTATGTTGGACCAGCAGTAATTAGTATTTTTTTTCCTTTGAGAGGCAATTTACTTTCTAAATCAGCTTCCAAAAAAGCTAAAATGTGTTCCGGTTCAGACATTCTTCCTTCGCCGGATAAGCCAGAAGCTAGCTCTCCTTTTTCGGCAGGAATCATCGTATTTCCAAACAATTTCAATTTATGAAAACTCTCTAGTGTCGAGGGATGAATATACATATCCAAATCCATTGCAGGAGCAAAATATACAGGACATTTTGCCGACAAATAAGTAGCTATTAAGAGATTATCACAAACTCCGTTTGCCATTTTAGACAAAGTGTTTGCTGTTGCAGGTGCAATAATCATTACATCTGCCCAAAGACCAAATTCCACATGACTATTCCATTCTTCATTCTCTTCGTTTTGATTGTAAAAACTGGAATAAACGGGATTTTTGGATAAAGTAGATAACGTAAGTGGCGTTATAAAATCCTTAGAAGCAGGTGTCATTATCACTTGGACATGTGCACCTGCTTTTATAAAAAGTCGAACTAATGTAGCTGTTTTATAAGCTGCAATTCCACCAGAAACTCCTAGTAAAATCTTTTTTCCGCTTAAAACTGACATTTATTGAGATTTATTTGTTTCCGTCTCTGTGGTAGATTTTACCTTCTAACCATTCTTGAACAGCTAAGGCATGAGGTTTAGGCAATTTTTCGTAAAACTTAGAAACTTCAATTTGTTCTTTGTTTTCAAAAACTTCTTCTAGACTGTCATTGTAAGTAGCAAACTCTTCCAATTTTTCGGTCAATTCTTTTTTGATTTCAGAATTGATTTGATTTGCTCTTTTGGCCATAATAGTGATAGCTTCATACACATTCCCTGTAGGCTCTTCAATAACATTTTTATTGTAAGTTATTGTGTTTACCGGAGCATTTGTCTTTCTTAAATCCATGACTTTGTTTATTATTTAGTGAAATTTTTTAAATCGGTTTCAATTCTAGCTAACATTTCGTCGGCCACTTTTTTATATTTTGTTTCTGGTTTAAATTTAATTAAATTACCATAAGCTGTTTTAGCAATATTTAATCTTTCTACCATTTTGTCTGGCACACTATTTATTGCCAATTGGTAAGCTGAATCATACTTATAAAAAAGAGCATCTTCTTTATATGGAGTTCCTGGATAATCAGACACAAAATTATCAAGTGCTACCATTGCCGATTTATAATCCATAATGGTATTGTATTGCTTTGCGTTTTCATATACTTTTTTCTCCAATTTATCATTCAATTCTCTAAGCGTTTTGTTGGCTTCCGGGATATATGTTGAATTGGGATAACTATCTATAAACCCTTGCAACTTTTCGATTGCTTTGAATGTATCAGTTTGATCTAAACTATAAACTGGTGACAGTTTTGAAAAGCATTTTGCGCCTAAATACGCTGCTTCTTCTAATTTCTCACTTTTTGGATAACCTGAAACAAAACTTTCGAATTGATAGGCAGCTAGATAATATTGATTTGTTTTATAATACGACATTGAAAACATATAAAACAATTTCTCAGCCTGAGGTTTTCCCCTATAAGCGGGAGCAATTTGTTCTATAAGTCGTATGGCATCGTTATATTTTCCTGCATCATATAATTTGGTAGCCATTTCGAACTTTACAGCTACATCTTCCGTTTTTAATGCTTTTTGATATTCACTGCAAGAAACAAAAAGAACTACAAGAAGTACCAACGATACTATTTTTTTACCCACAATTATGATATTTTTTTTAAATTTGAGACTTGTGCCTTTTTGGCAAAATGGTGAAACAAGAATTGATTTCATTTATTTACTATAATTTGCCACCGATTAAGAAACTAAAGCGTTCAAAAAAAATACAAAAGTTTCGGTGGCAAATTTAGGTATAAATTTAGCCACTACAAAATATATTTTTTTTGTTAAAAAAACAGGTGTTTTTATGATAATTGAATGATATTTTTTACAAAATCATCAATTCTTTTCGCTAGAGAGTCATCAACACTTACTAATGGCAAACGCAGCGTATTGGTTGCTATACCTAATGATTGAAAAACTTGTTTAATTCCTGCAGGATTTCCTTGTTCGAAAATCATATCGATACAATCTGTAAATTGGTATTGCAATTTAAATGCATCATCCACTTTTCTATTTAATCCCAATCGTATCATTTCGGAAAATTCTTTTGGAAAGCCTTGAGCTATAACAGAAATAACTCCTGAACCACCGGCCAAAACCATTGGTAATGCAATCATATCATCGCCAGAAAGGACAAGAAAATCTTTTGGTTTGTCTTTTATCAACCGTAATGCTTGAATCATATCGCCAGCAGCTTCTTTTATAGCCACAATATTTTCGAAATCATTTGCTAATCTTAGTACAGTAGATGGCAACATATTAGTTCCTGTTCTACTTGGAACATTGTATAAAATTATTGGAATCGGAGAAGCTTCTGAAACTGCTTTAAAATGTTGGTATATTCCTTCTTGAGTAGGTTTATTGTAATAAGGAGAAACCGAAAGAATAGCATCATATTGGGATAAATCTCGTGTTTTTAGTTCCTCAACAACTTCTGCAGTATTGTTACCTCCTACTCCAAGCACCATCGGCAATCTTCCGTTATTCGTTTCGACAACTGTTTGGATAACAAATTCTCTTTCAGCCGAAGTCATTGTTGCATTCTCAGCAGTTGTGCCCAGTATCACTAAGTATTCGACTCCTCCATCAATAGAAAGATTTACAATTCTTCTTAATGCTTCGGTATCTATAGATAAATCTTTTTTAAATGGAGTAGCAAGCGCAACACCAGTTCCTATTAATGATTGCATAATTTATATTATATTTTGTTTAATATTTTTAAGTATCTGAATAATTCGTGAACAAAAACGGTGTGATTCTCGGCATTTGTATTAATCATTAAATGGTTCAACCGTTTGTCTACCGATGAAAAGCCAACTTTAAATTGCGCTCTCGAACTATTGGTAACTTTAAGTAAAAATGCCTTTTCAACATCATAATAACTAATCAACAAATCGAATTTCTCTTTCATAAACTCTCTTACAGAAGGTTCGGTAATTTGAGCATTCCAATTCAGATGTTGTATTCCAAAGGTGGGCAAAGTATAAACCTCGCTTTTCTTCCACTTGTCTCGATAAACTATAGTTTTAATATTAGTTTCAACAATACCGTTTGCTATTAATTCGTCTATTAAGAACTCTTTATCTGTAAAATAACTCTCATCTATTAGTAAACCAATAGTTTGAACAGGCACTATCTCCTTACTACTCTTGACATTATGCAAATTATTTTTTATAAACTTTAGCAAAAAATAATTCTTAATATAATTTAAAAACATAGTACTTTTACTTGATTACAAAATTAAATAATTAAGTCTCATTTCAGATGGTAAAAATAAAAAAGTATAATGGTGTTTTGAAACTTTTTGTTATATTCTTAACACTTTTTTTAGTTGTTTCCTGCGCAAAACAGCCTTATTATGTTTCAAAAATTGAAGGGAAACGGATTACAATAACTGATAAAGAATCACAAAATCAGCAAATTGAAAACTATGTAAAGCCTTATCGGGAACACATCAACAACGATTTAGATAATGTTTTAGCATATTGCCCAGTAACATTGGACAAAAGTGATGGGAAATGGCAAACTACTATTGGAAATCTAATGGCAGATGTTACTATGCAAAGGGGAAATATAGTATTCAAAGCTCGAGAAAAAAAGGAAATCGATTTGTGCATTCTCAACAATGGAGGGATCCGCGCCATGCTTCCCAAAGGAAATGTCACAGCAAGAACTGCTTATGAAATAATGCCTTTCGAAAATAGTCTTGTTGTTATGGCTTTGAAAGGCGAACAGATATTTGAACTAGTAAATTATTTTATTGCAACGCAAAAACCACATCCTTTAGCAGGGATCACTTTTACAATTAGCAAAGACAAGGTTGCCAAAAACATTTTAGTTCAAGGCAAACCTCTAGATAAAGATGCTATATATTATGTGGCTACTAATGATTATTTGTCGAATGGTGGTGATAATATGGTTTTCTTTTTAAAAAGTATTCAAAAATATGATTTAGATTATAAATTGAGAAACGTGCTAATTGATTATTTCAACGAAGTAGATACGATTCCAGTAATAAAAGACGTGAGAGTCAGTGTGGAATAATAGAGTTTGAACAAATAAATGTTCAGTGTTCAGTTTATAAAATAATAGAAAGAATAGAAAAAAAATGAAAAGAAGAGAGTTCCTAGAAAAAACAACAGCAAGTACAGCCATGATAGGTTTAGGCTTATCGCTAAGCAGTTTTAAACCTAATATCAAACACATAACCATTCTACATACGAATGACGTTCACAGTCACATTGACCCATTCCCTATGGATGATCCTCGAAATCCGAATATGGGAGGTGTAGCTAGACGAGCTTCCTTAATTGAAACTATTCGCCAAGAAAACCCAAATCTTCTGCTCTTGGATGCAGGTGATATTTTTCAGGGAACACCTTACTTTAATTATTATGGTGGCGAACTGGAATTTAAATTGATGAGTATGATGAAATATGATTTATCTACTATAGGCAATCACGATTTCGATAATGGTGTAGATGGATTAACAGCACAAATGCCTCATGCTACCTTCGAATTTGTTTCGGCAAATTATGATTTTAAGAACACTTCTATGGATGGCTTTGTAAAACCATTCAAAATCTTCAATAAAGATGGAATAAAAATTGGTGTTTTTGGCCTTGGTATTGAGCTTAAAGGATTGGTTGACAAAAGAATGTCGAAAGAAACTGTTTATAACAATCCACTAGAAGCAACTCAAGATATGGTTCGAATTTTAAAAAAAGAAAATAAATGCGACTTGATTATTTGTCTTTCTCACCTTGGTTATAAATATTCAAAGGATGATGTAAATAAAATATCCGACTTAAAATTGGCCGAACTTACCAAAGACATTGACTTAATTATTGGCGGACATACTCATACTTTTCTTGATAAACCTACTATCGCAAAAAATCTAGATGGAAAAGAAGTTTTGGTCAATCAAGTGGGCTGTTACGGAATCAACTTGGGTCGAATTGACTTTTATTTTGATAATGATAAGTCTAAATCTTCAGTTGGAAAATCAATTGTCATTTAATCTTTCGATAACCATAACCAATCGGTAAAAGGCAAAATAAACCATGGTGTTCAAAATCATAGCCAATGACCTAAAGCTTATAGGAGAAAGACCTGCAAGATAATATTTCTCTATAAACACTATAAAATATTGGGCTATAGATAACAACCCAAAAATAAACAACCAAGTAGCATGTTTTTTATCAGAGTGCATCACATAGTCTGAACAAGTTATTCCAGCAATAATGGAAATCAAAATGTTTTGGATGATTAAAATACCGTAACTTCTGCTTGATAAAACATTAGAAATAGACAATAAATAGAAGAAAACAAATAGAAATGGAATCATTGCTATAAAAAAAGGAATAAAATCCTTGAGATGTATCAGTTTGGAGATGTAGTAAATCATCAATAATCGATGTATAAAAAAGGCAATAAGACCAAGAAACAACATCGTTTCAGTATCATAAATAAAAAATATGCTGGTTATAAGTAAAAACAATATTACACCAAAAAAAAGTAAATTCCGTTGATTGGAAGTATTCCAATACAAAAGCATTAAAACAATTGAAATTAAAGGTTTCAATATAAATAACAAAGGCTTGTTTGAAAACATCTCCGCTGCAACTTCAATAGTTGCCACAGTGAAATAGGCATAAAAAAATACCGTTTCGAGATTAATTTCTTTATTAAACACCCTCATATTTTTTTTGTTTTCAATCTATATTTATCATTTTCTATGAAATAGGTAACCATAAAAAAATAGGAAAAAACCTGAACAGAAACCTGGATAAAACCAAAGGCAAATAAAGGCAAATAAAATTTATTGATCATAAAAAAAACATCCGAAATCATTGAACCAGCGCAAAAAATCATCAAATTCATAAAAGCATAGTTTGATTTTTTAAGGTAATTTGTAATTGCGACAAAATTCAAAATTGCTAAAGCTATTCCATAAATGATATACAGTGAAAAATCAAATACGATATTTTCATAGCGAAGGCTTAAAACCGAAATACTTATTGCTAAAATAAAAAGCAACGATATAAAGATGGGAATTCGATCTCTTTCATCAAATTTTAAAGTCCTCAAATCGTCAAAAGAAAACTTCAACAACAATAAATTAACTAATAAAAAAGACATTAATGCTCCCAATGGGGAAATTTCAAACTGCAACAAATTAAAAATATCTCCAATAAAGCAAAACAAAAAAATCATTGCCTTTGCAAATGATATCTTGTAATTATTAGAAATAAAATAATAAATGAATATTGATGGGATTATTGCCGATTTTACGTACAGCATGTACGAATTTAAACCTAGTAATTTAAAAATCACAACTAAGAAACAAGCTGAAATATAAAAACACAAAGAAGGTTTACTCGTTGCCATTTAGCATTATTTTAAAATCAATTTCCGAAATAATCGGTATATTCAGCTTGACTGCTTTTTCAAGTTTTGCCGGTCCCATATTGGCACCTGCGACGACATAATCTGTTTTTGCCGAAATGGAACTTCCCACTTTACCACCATTATCTTCAATTGCTTTCTTCAAATCGTCTCTCGAAAATTCTTCAAAAACACCTGAAACCACAAAAGTCTTCCCCGAGAGTTTGTCCGTCGCATTTGGATTGATAATTTCGATGGTTTCAAATTGAACACCATACCTTTTTAACCTCTCAATAATAATTCTATTTTCTTGATTTTCAAAGAAATCAATAACACTTTGCGCAATTCTTTCTCCAATTTCATCTACTAAAATTAAATCCATTAAACTTGCTTGATTTAAAGCATCAATATTCTTATAATGTTTGGCCAATTTTTTAGCTACCGTTTCGCCTACAAATCGAATTCCGAGTGCATACAGAACACGTTCAAAAGGAATATTTTTTGAATTTTCTACCCCATTTACTAAGTTTTCTGCCGATTTTTGTGCCATACGTTCCAAAGGCAAAATTTGCTGTACGGTCAATTCATACAAATCTGCATAATTATGCACCAATCCGTTAGTGAATAATAAGGCAACAGTTTCTCCGCCAAGCCCTTCTATATCCATTGCTTTTCTGGAAATAAAATGCTGTATTCTTCCAATAATCTGCGGCGGACAACCATAAAAATTCGGGCAATAATGATTGGCTTCCCCTTCGATTCGAATCAACTGTGTTTGACATTCTGGGCAATGCGATATATAATGGGTAGCTTCCGAATTCTCAGCACGTTTACATAAATCAACTGCTATAATTTTAGGAATGATCTCGCCTCCTTTTTCTACAAAAACGGTATCACCTATACGAATATCTAATTTTTCTATTTGGTCTGCATTGTGCAAAGATGCTCGTTTTACAATGGTTCCCGCTAATTGCACAGGTTCTAAATTGGCCACCGGAGTTATAGCTCCTGTTCTTCCCACTTGATACGAGATAGAATTCAATTTTGTAGAAACTTGTTCCGATTTGAATTTGTATGCAATTGCCCAACGAGGTGATTTAGCCGTAAAACCTAATTCCTCCTGATGTTGAAAACTATTAACTTTTATCACAACGCCATCGGTTTCATAAGGAAGTTGATGTCTGTGACTATCCCAATAATCAATAAAACCGAAAACTTGTTCCATGGTTTGTGCTAACTGGGATTCATTTGGTACTTTGAAACCCCAATTTCTAGCGGTTTCCAATCCTTGAAACTGGGAATTAAAAGGCAATTTATTTCCAATTAGAAAATACAACAAACAATCTAAAGGCCTTTTTGCAACCTCCGCACTGTCCTGCAATTTTAAACTTCCTGATGCTGTATTTCTAGGATTAGAATAAGGAGTTTCACCAATTTCAATCAATTCTTGATTCATTTTCTCGAATCCCACAAATGGCAAAATAATCTCTCCTCTAATATCAAATTTATCGGAAAAATTTCCTTTTAATTGTAAAGGAACTGATTTGATTGTTTTAATATTATTGGTTACATCGTCTCCTTGAACCCCATCACCACGGGTGACCGCCCGAATTAGTTTTCCGTTTTCGTAAGTGATGCTTATGGATGCCCCATCGTATTTCAACTCACAAGTATATTCTAGAGGGACTTCACCTAATACTTTCTGGATACGCTTTTCCCAATCAAGTAATTCTTCTTTGGAATAAGAATTGTCCAAAGAATACATTCTATGATCGTGTTTAACCGTTTCAAAATTCTTTGTAATTGTTCCTCCTACCCTTTGTGTTGGGGAATTTTCGTCAAAAAATTCCGGATTCTGCATTTCTAGGTCTTGCAGTTGCTTGAGTTTTTGATCAAATTCAAAATCAGAAATTGTAGGTGTATCCAATACATAATAATTGTGATTGTGTTGATTTAATTCCTCTCGTAGTTTCTGAATTGTATTTAGGATATCCATATAAAAAAAATTGGCTATTTTAGCTTTAGAAATAAAGGACTAAAATAACCAATTTAATAGAAATAACGATAAAATTACGATTCAATAATCGAAATTATTTGTTTAAATAATTGTCCGTCACTTAGAAACGCGCCTTGTTGAATCAATTGAAAAATGGAACTGTTGCGTTCTTCGGTAAATATTTTTTTTCCCGTTTTCATTTCGATGGTGTCGGTAAACATATTGTCGCTTAACCACTGCAAACCTTCTTTGGTCAAAAAATTGGTTTCAGGGACCAATGATTTCAATACGATGGATTGCACATAGGTATCGAAACATTGAAAAAGGAAAATATGATTTTTAGAAAAATGTTCTAAATATTCGGCTCTTCCCAAAACACCTTCCCAAACTAAATCAGAGAAAATGTCTAATTCTTGTTCGGCAACTTCTGGTTTCTCTATTTTAATTTTATCCCATTCGGCTTTATCTATAGCTTGGGTTGCTAAGAAATTGATGAATTCCTGGTGTAATTCTTCGAATTGTTCTTTAGTTAATCTTGAGTATTTCATAGTCGAATTCTTGGTCTTTAATTAAACAAAAAAAATCCCGACTTTCATCGGGATTTGATTCTATAAATTTAGAAATTATGCTTTTTCAGCGATAATTTCATATGCTAATTCTACTACTACATCTCTGTGTAATCTGATGCTTGCAGCATATTTTCCAGTACGTTTTACGATACCGCTTGTAATAAATTTTCTGTCTATTGTATGACCTGCTTTTTCTAAAGCCTCAGCTATATCAATATTAGTGATTGAACCAAAAAGTTTCTCTCCACCAGCTTTTGCGTACAATTTAACTTCAAGAGCTTTTAATGTTTCAGCTAAAGCTTTAGCATCATTCACCATTTTCTCTTCTTTGTGAGCTCTTTGTTTTAGATTCTCAGCCAATACTTTCTTTGCAGAAGGTGTTGCTAATTGTGCAAATCCTTGTGGTATCAAAAAGTTACGACCGTAACCGTTTTTTACATTAACCACATCGTCTTTAAAACCTAAGTTTTGTACGTCTTTTTTTAAAATCAATTCCATGTTGTTGTCCTTATTTATAGAAGTTAGGTTTCACCATTATGAAAACCAACAACTGAGTTTTATATTATTTTAGTAAATCAGCCACATATGGCATTAAAGCTAAGTGACGCGCTCTTTTAACAGCTACAGACACTTTTCTTTGGTATTTCAATGAAGTACCTGTCAAACGACGAGGAAGAATTTTTCCTTGCTCATTAACAAATTTCAATAAGAAATCAGCATCTTTATAATCGATATATTTGATACCTGATTTTTTGAAACGACAATACTTTTTAGTTTTGTTAGTTTCTATGTTCAAAGGCGTAAGATATCTGATATCTCCGTCTTTTTTTCCTGAAGCAGATTGTTGTAATGTTGCCATAATGATTAAGCTTTTGTAGATTTAAGTTTGGCTCTTCTTCTTTCAGCCCAAGAGATAGCATGTTTGTCAAGACTTACAGTTAAGAAACGCATAACTCTTTCGTCACGTCTAAATTCAGTTTCAAAAGCAATTAGGACTTCTCCTGCTACTTTGAATTCAAATAAGTGGTAAAAGCCACTTTTTTTGTTTTGGATTTCGTAGGCCATCTTTTTAAGACCCCAATCCTCTTTCGATACCATTTCAGCTCCTCTACTTGTAAGAAAATCTTCAAATTTGCTTACTGTTTCCTTTACCTGAACTTCAGATAAAACGGGATTTAAAATGAAAACAGTTTCATAATGATTCATAAATATGTATGTATTTGTTAAATTGGCTGCAAAAGTAATCTTTTTTTTTCAATAAACAACAAAAATCATTTTTTTATCGTCATAAGGTAAAAAAAGCCGATAAAATTAGGTTTATTAAAACTATTGTATTACTTTTACTATCCCGAATCTAAAATAACAAACAATTATGAAACTAAACTGTGTCGTAGTAGATGATAGTTCCATTCAGAGAATGATCATCACAAAGTTAGTAAATAATCATCCAAATCTACATTTAATTGGTGATTTTTCTAACGCAATTGAAGCAAAAGGTTGCATGACTATCCACAATGTGGATCTCATCTTTTTAGACATTGAAATGCCAGTTATAAGTGGTTTCGATTTTTTGGATGGTTTAAAAACAAAACCCCAAATTATTTTTATCACTTCAAAGGCCGAATATGCCATGAAAGCTTTTGATTATGATGCAACAGATTATCTACAAAAACCTATAGCTGTAGATCGATTTAATGCATCAGTAAAAAGAGCAATGGATTTGCATTTACTAAAATCTGAAACTCACGAAGAAGATGGTGAGCACATTTTTATTAAAAGCAATCTAAAAAAATTGAAAATCTTTACTGCCAAAATAAAATGGATTGAAGCTTTTGGCGATTATGTAAAAGTAGTCACTGAAGACGATAGCAATTTGGTGCTTTCAACAATGAAATCTTTCGAAAAAGATTTATCCAAAGACAAATTTGTTAGAGTGCATAAATCTTACATTATCAATATTGATAAAGTAGAGCGCTTCAACAGCCGATTTGCTGAAATTGGAGTTACTAAAATTCCTTTGAGCAGACACAAAAAAGAAGATTTAGTGAGAGCTCTGGCAATTAACTAATAGAAATCAACATTTACAGACACTTTTATTGCTCTGTATTGTGAAACAACATCAAAACTATTCAGTATTTTCTGGATAGTTTTTTTTGTGCCTTGCAAAGACTGATTGCTTGGTATTTTTACCATTATAGTCCTGATGTATTCGTTTCGAATTCTAGAAATGGGTGGTTCTTCTGGACCAAGTACTGGAATAGTAAAATTTTGCTTCATTACTTGATACAACCACATCGAGCCTTCTTTGAGCTTGTCGAAATCTCGGTGCTTCAAGGTCAACTTTATCAATTTGAAATAAGGTGGATATTTATAGATTTGCCTTTCATACAACTGTTCCTTATACATACCTATATAATTATTGTGAACTACTTGCTGAATGGTATTGTGGTCAGGGTTATAAGTCTGAATAATTACTTTTCCTTGTTTTTCAGAACGACCCGAACGACCTGAAACCTGTGTCATCATCTGAAAACTTCGCTCGAAAGCCCTGAAATCAGGATGATACAACATATTATCGGCATTCATAATTCCAACCAAACTCACATTGTCAAAATCTAAACCCTTAGCCAGCATTTGAGTTCCCACCAGAATTTCAATTTCACGATTTTTGAAACTATCAATGATTTTTTCGAAACCAAATTTTCCTCGAGTCGTATCTTGATCCATTCGACCAATTTTAGTATTTGGAAATAATTCGACCAATTCCTGCTGAATTTGCTCTGTACCAAAACCTTTAGTTGTCAAATGAACGCTTGTACAAGAATGACAATTCGTTGGTTTTGCCATTGAATACCCGCAATAATGACAACGCAACTGGTTTTTATGCTTGTGATAAGTCAAACTCACATCACATTGCGGACATTGGGGCACGTGACCACAAGTCAAACATTCGATAATGGGTGAATAGCCTCTGCGATTTTGAAACAAAATAACTTGTTCACCCAATGACAACGCTTTTGTGATTTCCTCAATCAAAGTATCGCTAAAATGCCCCGACATTTGCTTACGGAAATATTTATCTTTTAAATCCACCAATTCAATTTCGGGCATCTTGACATTGCCATATCTTTTAGAAATTTCAACCAAACCATATTTCCCAGATTGCGCATTAAAATACGTTTCGATACTTGGCGTAGCCGAACCTAATATCACTTTTGCTTTGTGGCTATTTGCCAAAACTATCGATGCATCTCTGGCGTGATAGCGTGGTGATGGATCAATTTGTTTAAAGGTTTGCTCGTGTTCTTCATCGACAATTACTAATCCTAAATTAGAAAATGGCAAGAAAAGTGCCGACCTTGCTCCGATGACAATTTGTGCTTTTGGCGATTGCTCCAAAACTTGTTGCCACACTTCTACCCTTTCGTTATTGCTGTATTTCGAATGAAAAACGGCTACTTTATTTCCAAAATAATCTCGCAATCTTCCCACCAATTGAGTTGTCAATGCAATTTCAGGCAATAAATACAGGGTTTGTTTTTCGTTCTTAATATATTCTTCAATGAGTTTGATGTAAATTTCAGTTTTTCCGCTGGAGGTTACGCCATGCAAAAGACAAACTTCTTTTTGGACAAAATTTTGCTTGATTTCTTCGAAAGCAGTTTGTTGCGTTTCGCTTAATTGCAGTTGTTCTTCCTTTGTTTTTCCTGAGAAATTAACACGATCTACTTGAATGTAATATTCTTCGAAAATTTCTTTGTCGATTAGTGCTTTAACAATTGTCGAAGTGGATTTTGCCGATTCAATTAACTTTTTTACGGTAATTGGCTTTTTCTCCGAAGCGCTTAATTGAAAATAAGTCAGAACAATTTCCTTTTGTTTATTGGCATTTTTAAGCACTTCCAATAATTCACCCAAGCCTTCATTCGTTTCGTATTTAGAATGTAACTTTACGTATCGAATGAGCTTTGGAGTATACGTTTCCAACATTTCTTCTTGAAGAACGAGAATATTTTTATTTATCAATTTTTGAACAACGGGAAAAATATTCTTCTTGTTCAAAATACTCATTATATCCTGAACTTTCAAAGAACTTTGCTGCTGCAAGGCTTCATAAACCAAAAATTCGTCATCCGAAAGTAGACTTTCATCCACAAAACTATCTTGCTTTTGAGAAATAATCGTTTCGCTTTCCAGCAAAAGCGCCGATGGCATTGCGCCTCGATACACATCGCCAATCGAGCACATATAATAAGAAGCTATCCATTGCCAATGCGCAATTTGAATTTCAGTGACGATGGGTTTTTCGTCAAGAATTTGATGAATTTCCTTAGCATCGTATAAAACAGGTTTGTTTTCGTGAATTTCGATAACCAATGCGGTGTAGATTTTACTTTTGCCGAAAGGCACTGCTACTCGCATTCCTTTTTTAATATAATTATACTCGGTTTCTGAAACGCTGTAGGTAAACGTTTTAGCAAGTGAAAGCGGTAAAATTACTTCGACGAAATGCATTTATATTATGATATTTGAGTCTTCTGTATTTTTATGACGAAGTTTTTTCTTCGCATGTTCCACCTTTAACTTATTTATAGTGGCATTCAATTCGAAGCCGAGAAGCAAAATCATACAGTTGATCCAAATATAAAACATCATAATCAATAAGGTCCCGATGGAACCATAAAGTTCGTTGTATTTTGAAAATCGGATGACCCAAATTCCAAAAACATAAGAATCTATAATAATCAAAAGTGTCGTAAAGACAGAACCTATCGAAATAAAAACTCTTTTTTGATCGTGAGTAGTTCCGAATTTGAAAAGTATAGAAACAATAATTAAAATCATCAGAATGATAAAAGCATAACGACCTAAAATAATTAGCGGAATTTGGTCGCTTAATACATCTTGAATGATGGTATGTTGTATAATTACTTCAAAAACAATAATAATGGCAATGGTTGCCAACAATAAAAACGACAAAATCAATGACATTCCTAAGGCAACTAAATATTGGTGCCAAAATTTTCTTTTTACTAGGACATGTTTTGAAAATTCAAACCCACCCAAAATACCATTTAATCCATTTGCCATTAAAAATATTGACAAAATAAAACCAGTAGACAGCAAACCTGAATGGCTATTATTAAGGATATCACTAATGATTTTATAGATAGCATCATAGGTATTGGGAGGCACTCCCTCCTTTACAAATCGAAGGAAATCCTGTTGAAAGCCATCGATTGGGATAAAGGGAATGAGATTGAGTATAAACAATGCAAAGGGAAATAATGCCATAAAAAAACTGAAGGCAATCGAACTTGCATGGTAGCTCAAACCGCCGTCGATAATACCAATAACATACAATTCTAACAAATCATATAAAGGTAAACCCTCCATGCTACGCAATTTAACCTTTTTTAAAGGACGAATTAAATTACGCAGAATTGGGATCTTTTCTATGCTTGCTTCTATTTCTTTACTCATTTTTCAGTTTGCTAAAAGGCTTTCAAACTCAAATCCATATTGTAAATAGAATGAGTTAATGCTCCAGAGGAAATAAAGTCAACACCACATTCGGCATAAGCTCGAATGGTGTTTTCGTTTATATTTCCAGAGGATTCAGTTTGGCATTGATCACCGATTAAGGCTACTGCTTTTTTGGTATCTTCAAAATCGAGATTATCGATTAAGATTCTATAAATCCCATCATTTTCTAGAATTTCCTTGATTTCATCTAGATCTCTGGCTTCGACAATTATTTTTAAATCGAGATTGTTTTCTTTCAAATACGCTTTAGTTTTGTTGATGGCCAAAGTAATTCCACCCGCAAAATCGATGTGATTGTCCTTAAGCATTATCATGTCATATAATGCAAAACGGTGGTTTTCGCCTCCGCCAATTTTCACTGCCCATTTTTCGCAAGCACGAAAACCAGGCGTTGTTTTACGGGTATCCAGAATTTGTGTTTTTGTTCCTTCTAGTAAATCGACATAACTTTTAGTTTTTGTAGCAATGGCACTCATTCTTTGCATCGAATTGAGTACGAGTCTTTCGGATTTTAGAATAGCTTGAGAACTTCCCGAAACATGAAAAACGACATCGCCTTTTTTTACTGGAGTTCCATCTGTGATAAATGTTTCGACTTTGAGATTGCTATCCACATATTCGAATATCATTTTGGCGAAAGCCACTCCTGCAATTATCCCCTCTTCCTTGACAATAAGTTTTGCTTTTCCTGTTGCCGAAGCTGGAATACAAGCTAAGGAACTGTGATCGCCGTCGCCTACATCCTCACGAATGGCATTTTGAATTATAAGTTGTAATTCGTTGTTGAATTGTTTTTCGCTAATCATTTTACTTTCAATTTTACAGAATGCTAAAGTACCATTTTAATTGGTAATTTGAAAATTTATGGATTTGGATATTTAGGAAATTAGATTTGATTTTTTATTTACTATTGCGGTTTGTTGTTGAAGGTTTGATTCAAATAGGAAGAAGATTGCCTTCCAATCATTTGGAAAATTAAATAATTTACCCTTATAAAAACAGTACAGGTTCTAAAAAAACTCCCGCATTTAGGACCGATATTTCTACAATTGATGAGAGGTTCGAGCTTACCTACTTCGGGCTTATTTTTTGGCAAAAAATATGAGTTAAAAACAAAAGGAAAACGTAAAACCTTAGTTAAAATCTTGGTAGCAATTTGCCTCTTTTTTAGCAGAAAAGCACCTATTTTCTTAGTATGCTTTTTCATACTCTATATGGGGCTTTGATGGGGCTTTGATGGGGCTTTGATAGGGAGCAAAAAAAGACCTGTAATTACCTAAAATAGTTAGACAGAATATTGGATAAATTCTATTTTAAATATAAAAATAATACTCCCAAACTTACTACACAAACGGTTTTTCAGAGTTAAGGTTTTAATTGTAATTCTTTCCACTTTTCTTCTAATTCTCGGATTGCAGAAGAGCTCGGTTTGAAGTTAGCAAATCAAACCTAAAATGTGGACGTATGATATAATAGACTTTACTACTTCTCTTTATTTGCTTACAACTAGAAAGTAAAAATTGGCGATTTCAGCAACTGAAAATAGTTTTTCTTTCACTTTTCTATATATTTGACAACTATAAAGGTTTTACAACTAACCAAACCATTGAATATGAAACTAATCGTTTTAGTCCTCAGTATCTTAATTTCTCAGCAAATCATGGCGCAATCTTATCAAAAAATTCACAATAAAGCTATAGTTGTAGACACTCATAACGATATACTTATGCGTACTATGGACAGTGCTTTTGAATTCGACAAAAATTTAAAAGGACATACTCACAGTGATTTGGCAAGATGGTCGCAAGGCGGAGTTGATGTGCAATTATTTTCTATTTTTTGTGATGGAGACCAAAAAGATCCATTCCGATTTGCTGTTCGAGAAATGGACTCGGTTGATGCTGTGGTAAAACGAAACCCTAAAATAATTGCGAAAGTTGCTAATAGTAAAGAATTGTACAAAGCTGTGAAACATAAAAAACTGGCAGCCATGTTTGGGGTTGAAGGCGGTCATATGATTGAAAACAACATTGATAATTTAGATTATTTCTACCAGCGCGGGACACGGTATATGACTCTTACTTGGAATAATTCGACATCATGGGCGACAAGTGCTTACGACGAAACTTTCAATAAAAATTTGACTCATAAGGGTTTGACTGATTTTGGCAAACAAATAGTTCAACACATGAATGCGATAGGGATGCTTGTTGATGTGAGCCATGTAGGTGAAGAAACGTTTAAAGATGTAATCAATACCACTACCAAACCTATAATAGCAACTCATAGTTGTGTCTATAATTTATGCGGACATCAACGAAATTTAAAAGACTATCAAATACAAGCGATTGCCAAAAATGGCGGTGTGATTCAGGTGAATTTCTATTCTGGATTTTTGGATCCAAATTATTTTAAGAATAAAGAAGTCTTTTTAGAAAAACATAAAGCAGAAATGGATTTGCTATACAAAAGCGGTAAAGAAAAGCACACTGTTGAGGGAATTATTTTTGCTAAATACAAAACGGAAGCTGACCTCTTACGCGCCCCTTTTTCCTTACTGATTGAACATATTGAATATATAATTAAATTGGTTGGAGTTGATTATGTTGGTTTGGGTTCAGATTTCGACGGTATTGAATCTACACCTCAACAATTAGATGATGTAAGCTCCTACCCCTTGATTACTAATGCCTTAGTTGAAAAAGGATATAGCGAAAAAGATATTGAAAAAATTCTTGGAGGCAATTTTTTAAGAGTTTTAAAAGCCAATGAAAAACATTAAAAAAAGCTCGTCTTTATACAATTGCATATGCATTTTATTGTCTAAACCCGAATAAAAATATCTAACCTTCTAATTTGCAATTAAATAGTTTTTATTACATTTACAAATCATTCGCGTTTATCCCCCCACAAAATAGCATCAAATTAACCTATTATTTTACTTATTACGTTACACTAACTAAAATGACTAAAATGAAATCCATTTTGATTGTTGAGGATGAAATGATAATTGCCGCAAGCCTATCGTTGCAGCTCACGCGTTTAGGCTATGAAGTTAGCGGAATTGTTTCAAGAGCTGAAGAAGTATTGCTCCATATTTCGAAACAAATCCCTGATATTATTTTGATGGACATCAATCTAAAAGGAGAATTAGATGGAATTGAAGTCGTTCATTTGGTTCAGAAAGAGTTTAAAATTCCTATTATTTATCTGACTGCCAACTCGAACGAAGCTCATTTTAATCGCGCAAAAGAAACAAATCCGTATGCTTTTGTCTCCAAACCATTCAAAAAATTAGATTTGCAACGCGCTATAGAATTGACATTGGTTCGAATTCAAGAGGAACGAAATAATGAAAAAAGCGTGGATTTGGCTGTCGAAGAGCCTTTTATTTTGAGTGATTGTATCTTCGTTCGCAATCATGACAAAATGGTAAAGGTCTGCATAAGTAATATTTTATACATAGAAGCCGAACGAAATTACTGCAAAATTCATTGCAAAGAAAAGGAACATCTTTTAGTTATGACCCTCAAAGATATTGAGGAAAAACTAGTTTCAAACACCTTGTTGCGCATTCACAGATCCTTTATTGTCAACCTAACCCATATAGACGAAATTGCTACCAATCATGTTGTAATTGCAAAAAAAGCAATCCCATTAAGTGCAGATTTGAAGAAAAAATTATTACTTCATATTCAAAAAGTGTAATCTAGCAATCGTCTTTTATGAATAAAATCATACTTTTTATTTTGTTTCATTTTGTTTGTAAAGGATACTCTCAACAGCATTCTGACATTAATCTTTCTTCCAGAGCAGCTTTAGAATGGAGTGCTCGTTATCAAAACAAAGCACTGTATTTTCAGGAAATTCCGCACTACAACCGAGATAGTTCTGCCTACTATTTTGAAAAAGCAACAAAATTAGTCCGAAAAAATTCAGATTCACATTACGAACAATTGGCTTCTATTTATTTACAAAAAGCGGATTTGTTAACTTGCAATTATAGTTTATCTGGTTTGGATTCATTATCCAGAATTGGTTGGTACTATTTGAATAAAATTCAAAATAAACAAAATAAACTATTAGAATATAGCTTCCTTGTAAATTGGGCTTCTATCAAACTTGAATTAAGAGAGCATAAAAAATCATTGTTGCTGTTTACGAGAGCTCTTAGGCTAGCCGAAGATTTTCAGAGTCCTGATTTAGTGGCAAAAAACTTAATGAATAAGGGAAGCTTTTATGAAAGATACCAATTAGAGGAAGAACAAAAATTATCTTTAGAAAACCTCTCCAAAAGCCTTTCTTACTATCAAAAATTGGGTGAATCCAAAAAACCAACAGAACTATTTTCGATTTACAGGTCAATCATTAGTTATCATACCGATAGAAATAGCGACTCTGTGTATTATTATTTCGATAAAATGCAAAAGGTTTTACCGTATTCCAAAAACCCAATTGTCCCCGCTTGGTATTATGTTTGTTTGGGCAGAGAACAAATCAGTTCGGCTGCTCCAGGGCAAACTATTATCAGTCAAAATCAGTACGATGAAGGTAAAAGAAACATTATTAAAGCCTTAAAAATATTAGAAACCTATAAAATTAATACCAGCAGCATCACGCCCTATGGCTATGGCTTATTGGCCGATATTAATCTAAGGAACAAACAATATGATTTAGCCATCACTAATTATACTAAAAGTAGAGATGGTTATTTACGTTTGAAAAATCTTTCTGCTGCCGAATCTATGACTCAATATATAGGTCAAGCTTATCAATTGAAGGGAGATTTAGCCAACGCACTTATCTATTACAAACAATATTATTTGTTATCCTCCATATTTCAAAAAGAGAAAAATGAACGAAGTTTACGTGAAAATGAGTTACAAATAAATTTATTAAAACAGGAAAAGAAACTTACTCAAAAACAAACGCAACAAACCATATACATTATTGCATTGCTTACTGTTGCAATCTTGCTTGTTTGGTTCTACAGAAATTATAATTTAAAACAACAAAGCAACCAACAATTGGCTGCACTTAATAATGACCTAGAAAGCAAAAACATTTTGTTGGACAAAAAAAATGCAGAAAATGAATTACTACTAAAAGAAATTCACCATCGGGTGAAAAATAATCTTGTAGTTATTTCTAGTTTACTCGAATTACAATCCGAACAAATTGATGACCCAAAGATAAAAGAAGCCATTAAGGATGGGCAAAATCGAGTGAATTCAATAGGAATTGTTCATCAAAAATTATATCAATACGAAAATGTTGGCTACGTCGACATGAAAGAATACCTCTTGAGCCTATGTGAAAGTATCCGCGGTGGGTTTAGTACTGAAGGAAGCATCCATCTCGAATTGATTATTGAAAAATTCGATTTAGATATAGATACCGCGATTCCGATAGGACTGATCATAAACGAGTTATTGACCAATACACTAAAATATGCATTTCCAAAAAGAGAAATGGGGAAAATTGTCATTAAACTAGAAAAACAACCTAACGGAACAATTCATCTAGAAGTTGCTGATAATGGCATTGGCAAATCTGATAGCATTCAGGGCACTGGCTTTGGAGGGCAATTAATTTCTTTGCTAACGAATCAATTAAATGGTACAATGAAGGAAGTTATACAAAATGGCACCACCGTAATTTTTGATTTTAAATTGTAATTGGTAGTTGGCTAAAACCTATAAACTATTTCCCCTCCGATAAATAAAAAATAGTATTCGGACATTATTTATCCCCTTTCATCCTAATTCAAATTTATTTCTAATTGATTTTCTGTTATTTAGACCTAGAATAAATAAATATTCGACTAACTTTTAAAACAGGAACATTATGAAAAAAAATTTCAATTTAAAGATGAAGATGGTTTTTCTTCTTTTGACGCTTATGCCATTTTTTGGAATGAGCCAAGCCAAAAATGTGATTTCTACTAATCGCGTATTTCCGAAAGTTGACAAAGTACTAGAATTTGAAAAAGCTTTAGCAACTCATGCACAAAAGTATCACACGGGCGATGTGAAATGGCGTGTATTCGACATTCAATCAGGACCCGATGCTGGCGGATATCATATAGTTGAAGGACCAAAGTCTTGGGAATCAGAAGATAGTCGAGGCGATATTAGTGTGGCGCACAACACCGATTGGCATAAAAGTGTAACTCCTTTCTTAACCGATAAATCATCAACTGGTTATTCTGTTTACATCGATTCGTTAAGTACTGTTGCTATGGGCGATTATTCAGATAAAGTTCAAATACAACATCTCTATCCAAAACCAGGTTGCGGTGCGAAAGTAATAAGTATGATCGACCACTTGAAAGAGGTTTGGGTTGCAGATGGTTATACAGTTGCCGTATATTCTTCGAGCTCTTCTGGGCCAACACAATATGCCATCGCCACAAGATACAAACAAGGTCTAAAAGAAAGAGCTTCAGGATTTCGCAAATCATTTATAGGCACTTACGAAAAGAAATTTGGTTCTGGTTCATGGGCTATTTTCAATGATAATATACGCGAATATACCGATGGCAATTGGAGTGAATTGATTTCTTTTCGGGCAGATTTGAGTTCTAAATAATTAGATTTAATTCTAAACCATTATGAAAAATTCAAAAAACAATTTCGTCAGAAAAATTATTTTGGTGAGTTCTCTTTTCCTTTTTGGAATAGCATCTTATAGCCAAAAAGAAGAGAAAAACGGCACTATTTACATCAAACATCCCTATATAGATGTTGTAAATAATGGGGTAAAAGCCTATATGTCCAAGGATGAAGCTGCCAACAGAAAAATATATGCTGACACCGCTACCTTTTGGGTTTCGGGCATGGCAAAACAGGTAAAAATGGAAGAAGCCTTCAAAATGTGGGCTTCTGATTTTGATTTTTATACCGATATCAAACTCACATCTGTTGGCTATCCCGATTATTTGCACTACAAAGAAAAAGATCAAAAATATGTTCAATCTTGGTGGAAATGGTCTGGAAAATCGAAAAAAACGGGAGAAACAATTTCGATTGATTTTGTAATGTTTAATAGTTTTAACAAAGACGGAAAAATTGATGCCGAGATGCTTTATGGGGATTTTTCTACAATGGTTAAGCAATAATTAAACCTGCTTTATACTTCAAATATAAAAGTACTTACAGTGTTTTTTTGAAAAAAAATTAACTTCTTAAAAAATCAAATTATGAAAAATTTAAAAACCACAATACTAGTTGCAGTACTGATGCTTACTGCAAACCTGACATTAAATGCTCAAAATCAACTATTTTCGATTCATGCTGATTTTGTAAAACCATCCATGGAATCAGAATATGTAGCTATTTCAAAGGAATTTGTAGCCGAATGCAAAAAATACAATTTACAAAACGCCGATTGGACTGCTATCCGATTGGATAACGGTACGTATTTGACTTTCGAAGCTATTCCAAATATGGCCGCATTGGACACCAATTCATTTGCCCCTTTGGCTGATAAAATGGGAGCAGCCAATTTTCAATCCCTATTTGACCGTTTCAATAAATGCTATGACAGACATGGCAGTTATGTCCTTACTCGAATTGAAAGTCTAACCTATATGCCTGAGGGTGCTCAAGCTGCTCAAGAAGGTCAGAACTATAGAAAATACCATTATTTATATGTTACTCCTTCAACCGCTAAAATGGTGGGTGAAAAAATGAAAGCCATAAAAGAACTTTACGCCAAAAAAGGTTCTAAAGAATATTATCGAGTATATCATAGCGGTTTTGGAACTTTAGGAGAATTTTTCCTTGTAGCCATATCAGCAAAAGACGAGCAATCCTACGCCAAGCAATCTGATGAAAACGAAGCGCTACTCGGAGAAGAAGGCAAAAAACTTCTTGACGATTTATTCCAAAACATTTCGCGCTACGATCCAGTGACAGGTTATATTCGTCCTAGTTTAAGTTATATTACAAAAAAATAATAACTGACCCTGTTTGTTTCTTATCCTATAGAACAAACAGGGTTTTTATCCTTATATCATGAAAAAAGTAGGCATCATTGGTGGCTCTGGTTTCATTGGAAGCTATATCACCAAAGCATTTTTAGATAACGATTTTCTAGTAAAAGTTTCTGCAACAGATATAAAAAGAGAAGATAAATACCAACATTTGGTCACCTTAGACCATTCGGATAATTTGCACATCAGCGAATTGGATGTGATGAACAAATCAGTACTCAAAGATTTTATTTTCGATTGTGATATTCTAATTCACTGTGGCACTCCTTTTCTTTTAGACTTCCAAGATGCAAAAAAACAACTGTTTGATCCCACTATAAAAGGCACCGAAAATTTTTTAGAAGTACTTAGTAAAACACCAGGAATCGAAAAAGTAGTTTTTATCGCTTCGGTTGCTGTATATAACACTAATTTCCCGATGCCGGCAGGAACTAAAAGTTTTACCGATACCTTCGATGAAAACGACACTCCATTTATCAGTGCCGAAAGTCATCCGTATGCGCAAGCCAAATTTATGGCGAACCAAGTGGTAGAAAAATTCATCAAAGACAATCCGAATTTATTTTTCGAAATCAGTTCCGTTTCTCCGGTAATGGTTTTAGGAAAATCAATGTCTAACCGAGCGGATTCTACTTCATCGGCCATCCAATATTTAATCCAAAAGAAAATTGCTCCAGACGATTTCTTTCAAGCTCTTTATGATAATGATGTTCCATTTGCTATTGTAGATGTGGAAGATGTTGCCAATGCCACTTTTAAACTCGCAACCCATAAAGGATTCAATGGCAAAAATTATTTATTGTCCAGCGAAACTTATAAAGTGTCGGATATGCATTTGATGTTAAATCAAAAAGAACCCAAAGAAAAAGCAAGCATTGTTTACAAAAACGATTTGGCTAAAAGCGACTTAGGAGTATCATTCAGACCTGTTAAAGAAACGCTGAATAATTATTAAAATTTAACCGAAAATGGAAGAATTTATTTCTAAAATCAATCGTCCCAAAAAAATCCGATTCGAAAAATCTGGCTATTATTTTTTTGGTTTAGTAGCCATCATGTTCTTGGGGTTTTGGCCTACCTACTTTTCAAAATACTTTGATGGAACAGCCAATTTCAATTTATATTTTCATTTCCATTTTGCGATGGCATCACTATGGATAGTGCTCTTGATAGTACAACCCATTCTTATAAAGACAAAAAAACTGGCTATTCATAAACAAATTGGGAAATTGAGTTTTATCATTTTACCCTTGTTCATCCTCTCGGTCATTTTATTAAAACATCATCAAATTGGCGGAAAAGTTACCGAAGGTTTGGGCGCTAGCTTGTGGTTGCAATTAAAAGATATAGTTATTATTGCTATTATGTTTTCCATTGCTATAATAAACAAACGCAATTTGCAAATTCACGCTCGAGCCATGATTGCGACTGGTATTGTGTTTATTGAGCCGACATTAGGCCGTTTCATTATTCTAACCGTTTTACCAGGGCCAAATTTTTTACTAGGGCTTGGAATAACCGTAGTTATAATGTACACTCTCATTATTTCGCTAATCATCATTGAACGTAAACAAACCAGCGGGCGATGGGTTTTCCCACTTTTATTAGTGTTGTTTATGCTATTTCATTATCTAATTTTCAATCAGGTAAGTTTTCCATTATGGGATTCTTTTGCTAAATGGTTTGTGAAATTACCATTAACATAAAACTTTGAATTGTTTTTAAAATTAACTCAAAACTCAAAATAAATATCATGATAAAATTGACAGTACTTTATGGACATCCTACTGATGTAGTAGCCTTCGAAAATTATTATGCAAACAATCATTTGCCAATCGCAGCAAAAATGTCTGGACATGAAAAATTGGAGCTTACGCAGTTCTTAAGTGGTCCTGATGGTTCAAAACCCGATTACCATCGTATGGCTGAATTCTGGTATTCCAACATTGAAGCCATGCAACAATCTATGGGTTCTCCAGAAGGACAGTCGACTGCTGCGGATCTTTCTAATTTTGCTACTGGCGGTGCAACCTTATTGGTTGGAGAAGTTGAATAAGAATTAATTAAAATCACCCATTGGGTGCAATTATTAAAAACTACTTTAAAAAAAAAGAGCCTTATTACAACTAAAATTTAATATATGCCAACAACCGCACTAAAACCAGAAAAACCTATATTACAAAATACAACTGAACGCATACAAATACTCGACATACTTCGAGGTATGGCCTTGATGGGCATTCTGATTGTTCACATTGTAGTAGGCCTACATTGGCTGTTTGCGTCCCCAGAACAAATGGCATTAATGCCATTTCCAGAAATAAATGCCATCGTTGGACCTGTAATTGATTTTTTCTTTACCGATAAATCCAGAACTCTTTTTGCATTTATGTTTGGTTTAACATTTTTTATACAACTAAAAAGTGCAGAACATCACAAAAAACCTTTTAAACGAGCCTTTTTGTGGCGGTTAACCATTCTGATGATTTTGGGTTTACTACATGGGCACTTACTTTTTGGTGCCGATATTCTTCGTCATTATGCAATTGGTGGATTACTTTTACTTTTAGTTTACAAATGGTCTTCTAGAGCACTATTGATAACGGGACTTTTTTTAAATATTTTGGTTCCCATTATAGCAACTATCGTTTCAAAAGTATTTGAAACAAATTTATTTGAATTTTTCTCCGATATGCCAGGTGTTAATAAAGGGTATATGTCAACATCATTTTGGGATAATTTAAGCAGCAATAACCTCACGGCAATCTGGAGATATAATCCGTTTTTTCTATTGTATTATGCCGCACCAGTTACCGGCATTTTCCTTTTTGGAATTTGGATGGGTAGATGCAATTATTTACAACATCCCGAAAATCATGCCAAGAAATTGAAGCAATTCGTATGGTGGGGATTGGGCTTAGGATTTTTTATTCAAGGAGGAAATCTTTATATAATTTCGGCTCTCGAGAATAAATGGATTACAGGAAACGAGGTACTTTACGTTTTTATGGAATTTATATTCCGTATCGCAGTGCTCTTGATCTCTCTTGGCTATGTTTCCATACTTACACTTTTGTTTCTGCGACCGGGTTGGAAACGGTTTTTATCCATCCTTGCTCCTGCTGGAAGAATGACCTTGACAAATTATATTATGCAGTCCGTTTTACTTTGGATAATTTTTTATGGTTCGGGGTTTGGCTTGTATTTAAAAATTGGGCCTTCCATTACCATCTTCATAGCATTGGCACTTTGTGGCTTGCAGTTGGTTTGTTCTTATTATTGGCTTAAATATTATATAATGGGTCCACTAGAATGGGTATGGAGGTATGCTAATACTGGTAAAAGGCCTGAGTTTAAAAAATCTGTGGTTTTGGATAATCCGATGGATTAGAATTACCAAAACTTACTTACAAATTAAAATTTACTAATACAATACTAATGAAAAACAAAATCTTCTTACTCTTTACATTCGCTTTTTTCACAATTGCAAATGCTCAAAACTATAACTTTAGCTTTAATCATTTGGCATTATCGGTAAAAAATCTTGATGAATCAGCGACTTTTTACAAGGAAGTATTACAACTTCAAGAAATAACTAATAAAACAAAAATGGATGGCATTCGTTGGTTTTCCCTTGGAGAAGGAAAAGAATTGCATCTTATTTCATTTCTAAAAGAACCCGTCATTATCAATAAAGCGGTGCATTTGGCTTTATCAACTTCAAATTTTGAGGCCTTTATAAAAACATTAGAAACCAAGAATATCCCCTACTCCGATTGGCCCGGAACCCCAAATAAAATAAATATGCGGGCAGACGGAATTAAACAAATATTTTTTCAAGACCCAAATGGGTATTGGATTGAAGTGAATA
The DNA here is from genome assembly GCA_963513695.1 of uncultured Flavobacterium sp. Classification (GTDB taxonomy): domain Bacteria; phylum Bacteroidota; class Bacteroidia; order Flavobacteriales; family Flavobacteriaceae; genus Flavobacterium. The sequence continues at coordinate 179,271 of CAUPRL010000003.1, read as the reverse complement.
GTGTGGGAAATAAATAAACGTAATACTAATTTCAATATCAGAAAAGCCGAAAACTGAATAAAAAAGTAGGCAAATTTAAATTTAATCAAGATGAAAAGAACATTCACAATGATTGCTTTACTGGCAATGTTTAGCTTCACTTCTTGCAAAAAAGAGGGTGATAAAGAAGTTTCAACAGAAGCAGTTGCTACAGATACTTTAGCTACTGTAACAGACGAGCCCCCTGCATTTGAACCTTTTAAAGTAATGGCAGTAACCCATGTGGTAAAAGATTATGATACTTGGAAAAAAGGATTTGATGAAGATGAAATGAATCGATCTGCCAGTGGTTTGACCTTGCGAGCATTGGCAAGAGGAATAGACAATCCAAACAATGTCTTTGTATTTTTAAATGTTTCTGACTTGCAAAAAGCCAAAGATTTTGCCTCTAGTCCTAAATTAAAAGAAATAATGCAAAAATTAGGTGTTGCAGGCAAACCCCAAATTATATATGTAGAGGTAGTGCGTTTTGAAGAATCTCCAACAGAAGTAAAAGACCGAATAAGAATAAGCCACAAAGTAAAAGATTTTGATACTTGGCTCAAAGCCTATGATGCAGAAGGCTCAGAAACTAGATCTTCAAACGGATTAATAGAAAGAGCCATAGCAAGAAACATTGATGATCCAAATATGATTCATCTGACCTTTGCAGTAAGCGATATGATAAAAGCGAAAGCCAGATTAAAAGATCCTGCGATGAAAAAAATTATGACCGATGCTGGGGTAATCAGTGAACCTGTTTTCGAATTTTACACGAGTGTAGAGTAAAAATATATCTTTATTAAATATTCCTTCTTAAAATATATATTTCTAAGAAGGAATGTTTTTATCTTTTCAGCTCAATTTCAAAACTTAAACTTAAATCTACTCTATGGACAATAAAATATTATCTAAAAGAATTCAATCTATCGATATCCTTAGGGGAATTGTTATGGTAATAATGGCATTAGACCATACCAGAGATTTTTTTCATCTTTCAGCTTGGACTGATGATCCGTTGAATCTGGAAACCACTACACCAGCCTTATTTTTTACACGCTGGATAACTCATTTTTGTGCGCCTACTTTTGTTTTTCTATCAGGAGTTTCTATTTATTTACAAAGTTTGCGAAAAACAAAACCCGAATTGAGTGTTTTTATAATAAAACGCGGGGTATGGTTAATTTTTGTTGAATTGATGATAGTCTCTTTTGCTTGGTCATTTAATCCTGCTTTCGAACGCTTTCCGCTTGGCGTGATTTGGGCAATTGGTGTAAGTATGTTTATACTTGGTTTTCTTATCAGATTGCCTTATAAAGTTATTCTGGGATTGGGATTACTAATCGTTTTTGGACACAATTTATTAGATTTTCCTGAAGCAGCGATTGGTTTTAATGGCGGATTTTGGTTGGATTTATTGCACAGCAGTAAATGGAGTTCTTATCATTTTATTGGGGAATCCAATTTAATTATTGCTTATCCTTTTCTTCCATGGCTTGGCTTGATGATGGTTGGATATTGTGCCGGTAAACTTTTTTCCCCTCAATTTGACACTGCTCGAAGGAAAAAACTTTTAACCCAAATTGGGATTGGGTTGCTTGTTTTATTTGTTGTTTTACGTGATATTAATATTTATGGCGATCCTGTTAAATGGTCGCAACAAAAAGACGGATTGTATACTTTCTTTTCTTTTATAAATATTCATAAATATCCTCCTTCATTATTATACTTGTGTGTCACCATTGGTTGTGCTTTATTGCTTTTGCCTTATTTAGAAAAATTAGAAAACCGATTTACTAAAATCTCGGTAATTTTTGGAAGAACAGCTTTCTTCTATTATATTTTGCATTTGTATTTGATACATGTTTTAGCTATGATCAGTTTTTATATTCACGGACATACTTTAGAAAAAATAGCTGAAGCAGAAAGTGTTTTTAAATGGAAGTTTATTGTGCCAGGCGAAGGTTTTGGTTTACTAGGTGTTTATCTCATTTGGATTTTTGTAATTCTATGTTTGTATCCGCTATGCAAATGGTACGACAAATATAAAACCAATAATAAAGAAAAATGGTGGTTGAGTTATTTGTAAATTTAAAACCTAAAACCCTTTCAAAGTTTCAACTCTGACAGGGTTTAAAAAATAAAAACGTCAAGAATTAAAAACAGAAAACCTATGAATCCCAACTCCCCTATTGAAATTCGTGAAGCCAAACTTCCTGATGATATTGAAAATATCCAACAATTATGGACGGATTATCTGACATGGGGAAACGACAAAATGCAATTACTTTATGGAGTTCATCCGCATAATCCAACCGAGGCCGTTAAAGAAGATATTAAAAAAATTGACAAATTTCTGCCACCAAACGGAAGGTTAATCCTAGCATTTATCGATGGACATGCCTGCGGAATTGGTTGTCTAAAAAGTATTGACAATGCAATAGGAGAAATCAAACGAATGTACGTGGATCCTTCTTTTAGAAAGATTGGAGCCGGTCGAGCCATTCTTCAAGGATTATTAAATGCTGCAAAAAAAGCAGGGTACCAAAAAGTGCGGTTGGACAGTCCCAAGTTTATGGAAGCCGCTCATTCACTCTACCGAAACATTGGTTTTAGAGACATTCCCGCTTATGACGAAGTCGAAATTCCAGAGGAATTTAGACAGTATTTATTGTTTATGGAAATCGAATTGTTGTAGTTTATAGTATAAAGTATCTGCTATTTATAACCAATTTCAAAAAAAATCAACTACTTTTCCAATAAATAAAAAAAATATTGCACGCTATGAAACATTTCAAACTACTATTTCTTTTTGTTTTAATCTATCAACTATCGCTAGGGCAAACGCTACAAGATACTATTTCACAAGTAGATAAAATTCTCAGTCAATATCAAGCAAGCAATCCTGGCTGTCAACTCTCTATTGAACAAAATGGAACAATAATTTATTCGAAAGCGATGGGTTTGGCCGATTTAGAGCGCAACGTTCCCTTAACTACAAATTCTATTATTGAAGCCGGTTCGGTGTCAAAGCAATTTACTGCAGCGGCCCTACTTTTGTTAGAACAGCAAGGAAAATTATCTTTAAATGATGATGTTAGAAAATATATCCCTGAGTTGCGCGAATATGGTACGCCAATAAAGTTGAGTCAACTGATTCATCACACGAGTGGTTTGAGAGATTGGGGTTCCATTGCTTCATTAACCGGTTGGTCTCGTGGAACGCAATTCTACACCAATGACGACGCGCTGGAAATTATTGTACGCCAAAAAGAATTGAATAACAAACCGGGCGATGAATTTATTTATAGCAATTCGAACTATAACCTTGCTGCTATCATTGTGCAACGCGTCAGCGGATTAACTTTAGCCGAATTTACCAAAAAATATATTTTTGAGCCGGCAGGAATGACCAATACACAATGGAGAGATGACCCGAATCGGATAGTAAAAAACCGAGCAGTTGCTTATTCCAAAACAGAGAACGGTTATAAATTAAATATGCCAAATGAATACGTTTATGGCAATGGCGGATTACTGACCACTACAGAGGATTTATTGAAATGGACCAATTTTTATCAACAAGGAAAAATGGGTACATCTTCCTTATTAGCCAAACAGCTTCAAACGGAATCCTTAAACAATGGTAAAAAAAATGGTTATGGTGCAGGTTTATTTATTTTGAAAGTCAGAGGTTGGGACAACATCAGTCATGGCGGCGCAACGGCTGGATATAGAGCCTATTTAGAAACATTTCCGGAGTTGAAACTGACTATAGCTATTTTGAGTAACACACCAGAGTTTGATATAAATACACTTGCCAACAAGGTCAATAAAATATTCGTAACTACTAAAACAGACATTTCTGCTGTAACTGATAAACCAAAAGAGGAGCCAAAAATTAAGCCTATTATTATTTCTTCTGAAACATTAAAAACCTATGAAGGAACCTACTTTTCTGAAGAGACAAATAGTACAGTCACCTTTAAAGTACAAGAAGAAAAGTTGATGATACGCCTCAACGCAAATACCATATATCCTATGAAATCTACTACCAAAGATACTTTTCGTATTGAAAAGTTAGATGGAGATTTAGTGTTTTCGAGAAGTACGATGAATAAACTCAACTCGTTTAAAATATCAATTGGACGTGCTAGAAATGTGGCGTTTACAAAAAAAGAATAAAGGACCTGGTTGACGCGTTTATTGTCGAAAACCAGAAATAAATAAGTTTGAAGTATCTATATTTGAAAAATGAAATCTTTAATTATCATGAAAAAAACAATCTATCTGTTTATCGTTTTGATAAATGTATTTTCTTTTCAGCTACTAGCTCAAAAGAAATTTGAATTAGCTGACTATGCCAAATTTGTGAATATCTCGGATCCGCAAATTGCCCCAGATGGCAAAAGTATTGTGATTGTAGTTTCAAGACCTGACTACGTCAACAATCGTTACAATGCCGAATTGGTTTTGGTTGATGTGGTGTCTGGAAAAAAGCGCGTCCTAACTCAAGATAGGATTGCTGTATCAAGTCCAAGGTGGTCTCCCAATGGGGAACAATTGGCTTTTATATCTAAAGTGGGACAAGGAAAAGAGGCAAGTAATCAAATTGTCTTACTTTCTATGCGAGGTGGTGAAGCAAGACAAATTACCAAAGCTCCCAAAGGTGTACAACATTTTTCCTGGAGTCCAAACTCGATAGATATTGCCTACGCAACTTCGAACGAACCCAAAAACAAAGCCGAAATTGAAAAAGGTTTTACCGCTTTTGAAATTACCAATAACGATATGTTTGTGGGCAGCCAACCACAACCTTCCCATATTTGGCTGGTAAACACAACTACAGCAGAAAGTAAAAGATTAACAGATGGCGATTGGAGTTTACCGCTTGTTATTCCGCCAAGTGCGCCTTCTTCTCCATTTTCGTGGTCACTCGATGGGAAAACGCTTTTGTTTGTCAAAGTAGCTACTGCCTATTCGGGTGATGGACAAAAAAGAACGATTCAAGTGTTGAACCTTGCTGATGGAACATTCAAGCCATTAACTAAAAGAACAAAGCTGGAAGGCTATCCTAATTTTTCTCCCGATGGAAGTACTGTTTCCTATTGGTATAAAAAAGAAGGCATCAATGAAAGTATCAATGAACTATGGATAACCAATGCAAATGGTGGAGAAGGCAAAGTTATTTCTGAAAAATTAAACAGAGATTTGTATCTTTCTGCTTGGATGCCCGACAATAAAAGCTTTTTAGTTGGTGGTCATAACGACAATAAAACATCCATGTGGACTATGAATTTAGAGGGCAAAACAACGCCAATCAATATAGGAAACGTCTGCCCATCTTGGGGTTTTTGGTTGGATGCTACCGTTAGCAAAACGGGTGCTTTTGCTTTTACAGGTTCGGAACCAAATAAACCTGTCGAATTGTATTTTATGGCTTCAACCAGTTCAAAATTAGTTCAATTGACAGAATATAATTCTGAAATAAGCAAAATGACATTGGGCAAAACCGAAACTATCCGTTGGGAAAATGACGGCTTGAAACATTGTGGCATTGTAACTTATCCAGCCAACTACGAAAAAGGCAAAAAATATCCATTGGTTTTGGTGATTCACGGTGGTCCAAATGCAGCCTCGGTCGAAATGTTTTCCAGATTTCCTCAAATATTGGCCAACGAAGGCTATTTCGTTTTTGAGCCGAATTATAGAGGAAGTGATAATTTGGGTGCCGAATATAAATTAGCCATAATGCAAGATGCGGGTGCAGGTCCCGGACGTGATGTGATGGCAGGAGTAGAAAAACTAAAAGCTACAGGAATGATTGACAACAATACCATTGGAGTTAGCGGTTGGTCGTATGGTGGTTTTATGACAGTTTGGTTAGCGGGTCATTATGGTGGTTGGAAAGCAGCAGTTGCCGGAGCAGCAGTTACGGATTGGGTAGACCAGTATAATTTAGCCGATGCCAGTGTAGCTTGGGGAGGTAGGTTAGGCGGTTCACCTTATGTAGGTGATAATATGAAAAAATACATTGCCCAATCTCCCATTTCCGAAGCCAAAAACATAAAAGCCCCCACGCTTATTTTAGCCAATACTGGAGACCCGAGAGTTCCCGTAACGCAATCCTATAAATTGTATCATACCCTAATAGATAACGGAACGGTTACCAAATTTATTGGCTGGCCAATTCCTGCTCACAATGCTACTGATCCAGTAACACAAATGGAAACGCCTAAATATTGGTTGAATTGGCTGAATACCTATTTGAAGTAAAATTTAACGGAAAATGGTAATTGAATTTTTAGTAAAAAAAACATCTTTAACCTCTATTAAAAAATAATGAGAATATTAAAACTGCTCATCATTTTACTTTCTACTTCAACAGTAGTAAAGGCGCAACAGAATACCACCAAAGAACAGCAAAATGCTCAGCAAACTGTAATAAATATGTTTGAGGCCTTATCTATGAGAGATTCTGTAAGCTTGAAAACCTACTGCTTAACAGCTATTACATTCTACGAATATGGGGAGATTTGGAATTTGGACACCTTAATTAGCAAAGCAATCACACAAAACACGGCTATTGATTTTAAGCGGACTAATACTTTTGAATTTATCAATACCAAAACAGATAAAAATACTGCTTGGCTCACATACAGGCTAAGTTCTATAATAACAAAGGATGGTCAAGAAGTCACAAAAGAGTGGTTGGAAACAGTCATTTTATCCAAACAAAAAAAACAATGGAAAGTAAAACACTTGCATTCTACATTAATTAAAAAAACGTAAAATTATTATCATGAATAAAAAAATCCTCCTATTTATCATATTGATAAATGTCTGCACTTTTTCAGTTTTAGCTCAAAATAAAAGTAACTCCAAAACAAACGATGCCTTAAAAAATGAAGCAGCAATAAGCATACAAGCGGGTTATGATGGATATAAAACAATCGCATTAAATATTTGGGATTATGCCGAATTGGGATACAAAGAAAATAAAAGTACTGCCTTGTTGCAGAAAACCTTAAAAGATAATGGCTTTACAGTTGAAGCTGGCGTAGCTGGCATGCCTACTGCTTTTGTAGCCACTTATGGTAGCGGTTCGCCAGTAATTGGAATACTTGCGGAATATGATGCCTTGCCTGGATTATCTCAAGACAAGTCTCCAACAAAAACAACAATCGCCAATAAAAACAGTGGGCACGCATGCGGACACCATTTGTTTGGCACCGGCTCTGTTGCAGCTGGTATAGCTATAAAAAAGTTGATGGAATCGGGGAAGATAAAAGGCACCATCAAAGTTTTTGGTTGCCCAGCTGAGGAAGGTGGAAGCGGGAAAGTATACATGGTTCGAGATGGATTATTTAACACTGTAGATATTGCAATTCATTGGCATCCAAGCGATAACAATACCGTCACTTATACTAGTGCTCTAGCTAATAAATCGGCGAAATTTAGATTTTATGGTATTGCCTCTCACGCTGCTGGCTCCCCGGAGCAAGGTCGTTCAGCATTAGATGCAGTAGAAGCCATGAATTCTATGGTTAATATGATGAGGGAACACATCCCTCAAGAAACTCGAATTCATTACGTTATAACCAATGGTGGTAAAGCGCCCAATGTCGTTCCTGAATTTGCTGAAGTGTATTATTATGTCAGACACCCTGATAAAAAAATAGCAGTTTCAATTTTTGACAGAGTTACAAAAGCGGCCGAAGGTGCAGCCCTTGGTACAGAAACTAAAATGGATTATGAAATTATTGGTGGTACACACGACTTACTCATCAATAAAACATTGGCAACAAATATGCAAACTAATTTGGAAAAAGTTGGTGGTGTACAATACACCGCAGATGAAATTATTTTTGCAAAAAAAATTCAATCTAGTTTTTTGAGTATAAAAGACTCTATAAACTCAGCAGCAATTATAAAACCTTTGCAAATTGAAAAAAATCAAGGTTCAACAGATGTAGGGGATGTAAGTTATGTAATACCTACAGTGGGAGTTGGAACTGCAACTTGGGTGCCTGGAACTGGTGGTCATAGCTGGCAAGCCATTGCTTGCGGTGGCACAGACATTGGAATAAAGGGAATGATTGTAGCAGCAAAAACAATAGCTTTTACAGCAATTGATTTATTTACAAACCCTGATTTGATAAAAAAAGCAAAAGAAGAATTTATTCAAACCAAAGGAAGTTATCAATATAAGGCACTTTTGGGCGATATAAAACCTGCCTTGAATTATAGAGATTAGGTTTTTACAAATGATTAAATTAGTACCAATCCATTTTAACAATAAACAAAACAAATTTTAAAATGAAAAATAAAAAAGCAACCCTTCTGTTTGTCGTATTGATTAATGTATTTTCTTTCCAACTATTAGCTCAAAAAAGCAATTACAGCGAACTCATTACTAAAAAAGCAAATCAAATAGAACAAAAAGTAATTGCTTGGCGACACGATTTTCATCAAAACCCTGAATTGGGTAACCGCGAAACACGAACTGCTGCCATTGTTGCTAAACATTTGCAATCGCTTGGCTTTGATGTAAAAACAAATGTTGCGCATACTGGAGTCGTAGGCATTTTGAAAGGCGATAAACCGGGACCTGTAATCGCTTTGCGAGCCGATATGGATGCTTTGCCTGTAGAAGAAGTAAATGATTTACCTTATGCCTCAAAAGTCAAAACGATGTACAACGGAAAAGAAACCAGCGTCATGCACGCTTGCGGACACGACGGACATACAGCAATATTGATGGGAGTTGCAGAAGTTTTGGCAAGTATGAAAAAAGAACTACGCGGAACTATAAAATTCATCTTTCAACCAGCGGAAGAAGGTGCTCCAAAAGGAGAAGAAGGCGGCGCTGAATTGATGATTAAAGAAGGCGTTATGGAAAACCCAAAAGTAGATGTTATTTTTGGATTACACCTTAATTCGCAACTTGAAGTCAACAAATTATCGTATCGTCCGGCAGGAACATTTGCTGGTATTGAAGATTTTAAAATTACCGTAAAAGGGAAACCAAGTCATGGTTCTCAACCTTGGAATTCTGTTGATCCAATAGTAGTTGCGGCTCAAATTATTACCAGTCTTCAGACTATAGTAAGCAGAAATATAAAACTTACTGATAACCCCGCTGTAGTCACAGTAGGATCCATTCAAGGCGGTAACCGTTCTAATATTATTCCTAAAGAAGTAGAAATGATTGGCGATATAAGAACATTTTCGGATGAAGATGAAACGCTAATAGTGAGCCGTATCAAACAAATAGCCGAAAAAACTGCCGAAGCTGCAGGAGCAACTGCAGTTGTAGAAATGCCTTACCAAACGCATTACCCTGTTACTTTTAATAATATTGCATTGACCAATGCAATGTTGCCTTCGTTGCAAAAATCGGCTGGAGTTGAAAACGTGCTGCTGCTTCCTGCGTTTACTGGCGCAGAAGATTTTTCGTTTTTCGCTCAAAAAGTTCCAGGTTTGTATTTTCGATTAGGTGGAACAGCTAAAGGGAAAGACATTAAAACTGTGGGCCCTCATCATACCCCAGAGTTTATCATTGAGGATGAGTCATTCAAATTAGGAGTTATTACGCTAAGTAATTTGGTTTTTGATTATGTAGAAATGAGTAAGAAATAAAACAATTCAGAAATTATATCAAATGAGTACAAATCCTCTGAATCACAGATTGAAATAAAAACTTTGCTTTTATTCGAAACAGACCTGAAAGGTTTTAAAAACCTGTCAGGTCTGCGATCAGTACTCAAGGAAGCGCAGCAGGCTCAGCGATTATTATGCTACTGCTACTAGTTTTTATAAAAACCGAAAAACACCTTTTAAGTGTAAATCGCTTGGAAAATCATTTAACTTATAAAAAAGGATAATTTTGATCCATCAAGTACAACATTGCAGCCATAGTCGCGGCTCCCAATTCTAATTCTCTTTTATTCACGGCATCAAAGCTGTCATTTGAAGCATGATGGTAATCGAAATAGCGCTGTGAATCTGGTTTCAAACCTGCTTTTATAAGTGACTTCGATGTTAATGGACTAATATCAGAGCCTCCATGTCCTTTTACAAAACTATGAATTAAATAGGGTTCAAAAAGTGGTTTCCAACTCAGAATTTTGGCAAATTTGGCTTCATCGCTTTCTATAGAAAAACCTCTAGGTGAAAAACCTCCTGAGTCACTTTCCAACGCAAAAATGTGATTTTCTTTATTGGCTTGAGCCAATTCTTCGTATTTTTTTCCACCTCTTCCCCCGTTTTCCTCATTCATAAAAAGCACTACCCGCATCGTATTTTTTGGTTTGTAACCCAAGTTTTTGAAGATGTTCATCACTTCCATACTTTGCACCACTCCAGCTCCATCATCGTGCGAACCATCGGCAAGATCCCAAGAATCGAGGTGTCCGCCCACTACCATAATGTTTTCAGGATGCTCAGTTCCTTTGATTTCACCCACCACATTATAAGACACCACATCTTCCATTTGCTGGCACGATTGTTTCAAATAGAATTTAAGTTTTGGATTGTTTTTCAAAGTTTTACTCAACAATTCCGCTGCATTGGTGCTTATTGCAGCCGTTGGAATGTATTGTGATTTTGGAAGATCACCATAACTCTGAGCTCCAGTATGTGGGAAATCATCTAAACGCAAATTCATGGAACGCACAATTGTTGCTATTGCCCCATACTTTGCTGCTTCTTTTGCTCCTGCATATCTTTGATCCACACAATGACCATAGGATAAAAAAGTTTCGATATTTTCGGGTTCCATCGGACGGTTATAAAAAACAATTTTACCTTTTATTTTTTCGCCCAAAGTTTCTAATTCTTTGATAGTTTTCACTTCGATTACTTCGGCTGTAAGACCGCTTTTGGGAGTAGCAATAGAACCTCCAAGAGCGCAAACGGGAATATTAACTTTGGTTTTATTGTCTAAAAAATAAGCTATTTCCTTTTCTCCACGTACCCACTTTGGCACCATCATTTCCTGAAGATACACTCGGTCGAAACCCAAGGTCTCTAATTGAGCTTTAGTATATTGAACTGCTTTTTCGGCATTGGCTGAGCCAGATAATCGGGCTCCAATGGAATTGGACAAATAGTCTAGCCAAGAATAACATTTAGAATTGGTCAATGAAGATTTGTAGATATCCTTAAGGGTTTGTTCGTCTTTAGTTTGAGCAAAAATTGTATATCCTGAAAAAAGTAATATTACCAATAATTTGGATTGGTTCATAGTTGATTGGTTTAAAATTAATTTATAGGCTCAAAGCTTATTGCTGCTCCTCCTCCTGGAGCCAAACTCAATTTTATGCTTGATTTTGAGCTAACTTCAATCGTACTTATTTTGTAGGCTATTGGATTGTTTTTCCAATGGGTATCTTTGGCATCTTCATAAACGATTGCTTTGTATTTTTTTCCTTTGGTCAGGAAGTCCAATTTAATTTCTGATTTTCGAGCATTTTCATCGGTGATGGCTCCCAGGAACCAAGTTTCCTTGCCTTTTGTTTTTCTAACAACAGTCAAATAATCTCCTGGCTCGGCTTCAAGATATTTCGAATCTTGCCAATCTGCAGCAACATCTTTGATAAACTGAAAAGCATCGGGATATTTTTCGTAGTTTTCTGGTAAATCGGCAGCCATTTGCAGAGGCGAATACATCGTTACATACAATGCCAATTGTTTGGCCAAAGTAGTGTGCACTTGTTCGGTTTTGGTTTTATCATAGTGACTCATTTTGATTTCGAAAATTCCCGGTGTGTAATCCATCGGACCACCTAGCAATCTTGTGAACGGTAAAATCGTTTCGTGCATTGGAGGATTTCCAGTACTCCAAGCATTAAATTCATTACCACGAGCCGCTTCGGCAGCGATATAATTAGGATACGTACGGCTGTAACCTGTTGGTCTCGAACTTTCGTGTGAATTAATCATCAATTGATAATCGGCAGCACGTCTTGCCACAAAATTAAAGTGATTGACCATTGTTTGGCCATCGTGGAATTCGCCACGTGGAATGATTTTGCCCACATAACCTGATTTTACAGCGGGATAATCGTATTTTTTCATAAGGTCGAAAGCTCTGTCTAAATGACGTTCGTAATTAGCAACCGAAGCCGAAGTTTCATGATGCATAATCATTTTGACGTTTTTAGCTTTAGCGTAAGCCGTAACCGCATTTAAATCAAAATCTGGATAAGGTGTAACAAAATCGAAAACGTCTTCTTTCCAATTGCCAAACCAATCTTCCCAACCAACATTCCAACCTTCGACCAGAACGCCATCGAAACCATTTTTGGCAGCAAAATCAATGTATCTTTTGGTGTTTTCAGTTGTTGCTCCGTGTTTGCCAGTGGGCTTCAATTGTCCGTCGGCGGCATTCTGGGCATTTTGAGAACCTGCATAATCCCAAGTAGATTTTCCAACGTGCATCTCCCACCAAATCCCCACGTATTTCATAGGTTTAATATAGGAAGTATCGTCGATTTTACAAGGTTCATTCAGGTTCAAAATCATCTTGGAACCGACAATATCTCGAGCATCATCACTTACCATAATCGTTCTCCAAGGCGAAACGCAAGGAGTTCGCAAATAGGCTTTGTCACCAATCGCATTGGGAACTAAATGGGAACTTAATTTGTAACTTTTGACATCGGCATCAAGGTGCATTACCGGATAATTGACAACAGCAGCTTCAAAAATATTGAGGTATAAGCCTGAGGGCGACTTCATCATCAAGGGCGATTGAACTGTCGTTTTTCCAGAAATAGATTTTACTCCTATGCCGTTATTTAAATCTATCTTTTGAGTGTTAATGTCTGAAAAAGAAGTTTCATTATACACATATTCCTGACTATCAAAATCGCCTGGAATCCAAAAAACTGAATTGTTTTCAGTCAAATTGAACTGAGAAACCTCGTCAGCAATGACAAAATAATTCAATTCTTTTTGGGTTGGAAAATCATATCGAAAGGCCAAACCTTCGTCGAAAACCCTAAAAATTAAATTCATTTTTATGCGGGTTTCCTTTTGAACGAGAGCAATTGTAAGCTCGTTGTAATGATTTACAATAGTGGCTTGTTCTCCTAAAACGGGTTTCCAAGACTCATTTGCACTGGAATTTTTGGTGCTTTCTATTTCAAAATTGGCAATCAATGTCTTTTTATCTTTAAGTATAATTCCAAGAGTACTTTCAGAAATGACCGCTTTGTTTTTATATTTTACGGCATAAGCCGGTTGTCCAGAAGAAGTCAATTTGAAATCAACGGCAATTTTACCAGAAGGTGATTGAATGTTTTGCGAATACACCATATTCAATATCAAAATTAGAAAAAGAGAAAGGTAATTTTTCATTGTATTTATTTTAGGATGTCAAATATAATCAACCTCTGCTTTAATTTTAAAGAGATTGATAAAAATTTTAATGTAGATTTAAGTTCTGAAAATGAAGTCCAAAAAACCACTAAAAAAGGAACGCTTGTACTATTTTCCGTCTACATACTCTTGCAAAAAACTAAATCTTGGTGTCAGTTTACCTTTTTCGGTTATTTTGGCTCTTTGCAAAATTCCGTCTTTATCGCCATTGAAAAAAGCGGGAATGACGTGTTCCATAAACATTTCGCCAAAGCCTTCGCTCGCTTCTCTAGGCAATTCGCAAGGCAAATTATCGACTGCCATTACTACAATTGCTGCAGGATGAAAAACATCCACTTCTTTGTTTTCGACAGGAAGATACCCGTAAATTGGTTCGTCGATTGTAGAGGATCTTAGGGTACAAGCAATCGAACTGTTGACATCGCAAGAAATATCGCCCACAACTTTTATTTTGCAATCTCTGGCTTTCAACATTTCACGAGTTAAGATATCTGGCGAGTCGTTACCGTGAAAATGTCCCGAAATATAAATGTCAGATACTTTTGTGAAACGCTCAAAATTGGAAACATAATCCTGAGGATGCTGAAAAAAGTCAGTAAAATCAATAACCTGACCATCTTTTCGAATGTTATAGTCCAAAACATCAATCTGAACATATACGGGTTGCGTGTAGTTTTTGGTCAAATAATTCTCGACCGAAACTTCCTTGATTTTAATAGCATCCAGAATTTCTTTGACTCCACTACCCACTTTTCCGGTGCCTGTATTTACAATTTTAATGGGAGGCAAAACCAAACGTTTCAAATGAGCAATCATCTCTTGTTTGCCAGAAAGAGAGGCCGCTTTTGGAAGTTTAAACAATTCGAATTTAATTCCAAAAGCGCGAAAACTATTGTACGCGCCTACAAATCCTGCATATTTTCCGAAACCAATAAGCCGACGATTATGGGCATCTACTATAGTTTCGTGGTCATAAAAATCAATGTTTTTTTCTAACAACGCTCGAAGCAGTTTTCGATTATGTGGTTGTTTTTTGATTGTGTGCGAAAAAAAGAAATAAGATTTATTTGGAATTAAACTCTCAACCGGAACCTCTTTTACTCCAAAAAACAGATCGCAATCACTAATATCATCTGTTACTTCAATATTCATATTTCTGTATTCATCGTCGGAAAAAGCTCTAATATCGGAACTTTCAACTTTTACAGCAACCCCTTGATGCAGTTGCTTCAATCGTGCTAATTCATCAGGCGTAAATACGACTCTCCTATCGGGTGTGCTTTTTCTTTCTTTGATTATTCCGAATTTCATTTAGTTGGGATAATGATTTATATAACTTTACTGAATGGTATTGTTACAAAAATAACAATAATATTGAATTCTAAAGATTATTCGCGAAATGTTTTAAAAACAAAAACGCTAACGTCTGATATTTAATGCGATACGATTTATCAGCATTTGTTAATAAAAAAAGTGTTAAGTTTTGGAAGCATTATATGCCTAATTAGATTGATTCTATATATTTGCCTTTCTAGCAGATCCTATATGAATTACATCAAACGCGCAAATATACTACAATTCCTCCTTTTACTTTTAGTTTTAAACTCTTGTACGAAAGAGAAAAACATACAGATCATAGAGGTTAAAGATGCTGAACTTCCAAAAGACTCATTGCCCATAATGAAACCTTTTATCAATGAAACTCCCAAACTTACGGCTGAATACATCAATTCAAAAAAAGAAGAAATAGATGCGTTTTACAGGAAAAACTGGCCTAATAACTCTATGAATGGTGGTTTTCTTGTGGCCAAAAACGGGCAAGTTATTTATGAAAAATACGAAGGTTATGCCAACTTTAGAGACAAAACCTACATCACTAGCAATACTCCCATTCACATTGCATCAGTAAGTAAAGTTATTACGGCTACGGCTGTTTTAAAATTAGTCAATGCCAAAAGAATTGCACTAGACGATTTAGTAACTGTTTATTTAAAAGAGTTTCCGTATCCAAAGGTAACCGTAAGAATGCTGTTGAATCACCGAAGCGGAATGAGAAGTTATGCCTATTTCACTGACCGTGACAAAAACGTTTGGGACCGCCATAATACACTGACCAATCAGGACATTTTAACGATAATGGGAACCAAAAACATTGGGTTAGAACAAAGAACAGGGACACGCTTTGCGTACTGTAATACCAATTATGCGATGCTGGCTTTGATTATAGAAAAGGTTACCAAGCTTTCTTATCGAGAAGCGATGAAAAAAATGATTTTCAAACCGCTAGGAATGAAGAACACTTTTGTTTTGGATTTTGAAAAAGACAAAAAGAATGTAACCCCTTCTTATAAAGGCAATAGAGTAGAAATAGGAATAGATTATCTTGACAAAATTTATGGCGATAAAAATATTTACTCTACTCCAAAAGATTTATTAAAATTTGATCGTGCTCGCAATTCGCCTAATTTTTTAGAACCAGCGCTGCTCAAACAAGTTTATGCAGGATATAGTAATGAACATCCCGGGCGGAAAAATTACGGATTGGGAATCCGCATGATTAATTGGGAAAGTGGAAAAAGTTTCTATTTCCATAATGGTTGGTGGCATGGTTTCACCTCCTCCTATATTACCCTAAAAGATGAAAGTGTAACCATAATTGCACTATCAAATAAATTTACAAAAAGCACCTATGCAGTTCGGAAATTAGCACCATTGTTTGGAGATTATCCGTTTAAAGTAGAAGACGAATAAAAGTAGGAGGGACGAGGGACGAAGTACAAAGTGGGAAGTTAGAAGTTAGAAGTGGGGAGTAAGAGGATAGAATCATAGCATTTTATCACTGACATTTAAAAAATCACATATTGGCATTGTAATTGATATTGGTTTTGATATTTAATTTGGCATTTATTCGCTTATATTTGCAAAAAAATAAAAATGGGGTCGACTGGTTTTGACAGCAAGTCGAATTGAAAAGTAAGCACGTCGAGAACTGGGACAATTCTCGTAAATAAAAGGTCTCAAACACTTTACACGGCGAAGGAAACTACGCTCTTGCTGCATAATCTGAATTATAGTAAGATTAGCCTCGTCCTACAAGGTAGGAAAGCAGGATTCATCTCGAAAGCTCTGGTTTATAGCGGTCGATAAAGATGAATCGTAAATTTAAACCTAGATTTCCACAAGCTTCGGGTGGATTTCGAAACTAAAGAAGCTAAGCGATGTGTGGCTGTTTCTGGCCTAGCGCAAAGTCGAAAATCTAATCAGGAAATAAGCGTGTAGAAAGTTTTTTAGTTGCTTGTTTGGACGGGAGTTCGACTCTCCCCGACTCCACAAATCTATTCTAAAATAGAACTAAATGCCCGTAAATCTTAGGATTTACGGGCATTTTTGTTTTCTAAACTTTCTAAAATCATCATTAAATCATAAAAACGAGGGTGCAAATTCGGGTACCTGAAAATGTGCAAAAAAAGGTAACCGAATTTTCTGTGAACACCTGTAAAATAGGGTGTTCACTCTTTGAATTTATCATCCAAATGAATTCCTCCTGCAAAAGTGTTTTTATTGGCGAAAAGTAATTTTTTTTGAATGATTTGTCTTTGGTCATTATAGACTATCAATTGGATATTAGTCGTGTTTTCGGCTAATAGGGTATTGTTTTTGCTGGAAATATATCCTTTAAAAGCAATGTCTTCATTGTTCACATACTTGTTTTTATTGAATTGAATATGTATAATTTCCCTGTCATACTGAAAATAATTCTCCAGGGAATTCTCTATTGCTTTTTGGGAATTGCTATTTTGCGAATTGGATTGGAAAAAAAATAAACTGAAGATTATAATGATGGTTGCTCTCATTTGTTGAAATAGTATTTTTAGGTAAATTCGACATAAAATTAGTATGAGCTGTGTTAATTATTTTATGCCAGAAAAATGGTAAACGGTGCACGTTTCATATTTCTCACCAGGTTTGAGAAGAAGCGTTGGAAAAGATTTTTGATTGGGAGAGTTATAGTCTTGAGTTTCTAAAGCAAAAGATTCCCTGAAATTAAATGGTTTTCCCGTTTTTCCAACATCTGTTCCTTTAAAGAAATTAGCACTAAAAAAATGTACCCCCAGATTATTGGTCAAAACTTCTAATTTTCGTCCGCTTATTGGATCGACAACCGTTGCCGCTAAAACAATTTTAGCACTATGTTTTTTCTTTAAAACATAACTTTGGTCGTATCCGCCAGCTATTTTCAACTGTTCGTTCGCATTTTCTAAAATGATATCTTTACCAATAGGTTTTCCTTTTCTAAAATCAAATGGAGTTCCTTCAACATTTAGAATTTCACCTGTTTTAATTTTGTCTGGATTTACAGCGCAAAAAGAATGAGATGGAATCGTTAGGATATGGTCTAAAATAGGTCCATTCCCTTCGCCGGCAAGGTTGAAAAAAGCGTGATTGGTCAAATTTACAATAGTTGTCTTATCGGTGGTAGCCAACAATTTCAGAATCAATTCATTATTCGAAGTTAACTGATAAGTTGCTTCTACTTTTAGAGTCCCGGGATATCCCATTTCTCCATCAACAGAAATATAAGACAATACAATGGAACTATCTGTAACTGCTTTTACATCCCAAACTTGATTGTGAAATCCCTTTAATCCTCCGTGCTGATGGTTGGCACCATTATTTATGGAAAGGGAATACTTTTCACCTTCTAGTTCAATATTACCTTTAGCAATTCTACCAATTACCCTTCCTATAATAGCACCATGATATACTCCTGATGCTTTCAAATAATCGTCAATACTTTTAAAACCAAGAATAACATCATCCATTTGTCCTTTTTTATCTGGTGCAGATAGACTAACAATACGACCGCCATAATTGGTTATGGCAGCCGTAAGATTTCCATTTTCTAGAAGATACAAGCCCACTTGTTTCCCATCGATTGTCTTATTGAAGTTTTCTGGATTTAGTTGAGCTGATTGTACATAGTTTGAGGTTGTTTGGCAACTCACTCTCGAACAAAAAAATAGCACAATCATTAGAATAAAAAAGGAGGGCTTATTCATTGTTATTTCAATTCAATTTTTTCAACATTATTATAACTGTTACCTCGAATCAATTCGAAATTTCTCATCATTTCTTTCAATTTTTTGGGTTGGGCTTTAGCAAGGTTATCATTTTGACCGATATCCTTTTTCAAATTATACAATTGAAACTCTTTATCATTTCCAACTTCAATATTAACTTCTTCCAGAATGGGATCGCCGGGATAAGGTGGAATCATCATCCAGTCTCCTTGACGAAAAGCCGTTTTAGTGTTGGCTTCAATAACCAAGTTCTTTCTTCCTTTAGCGCTTTTACCCATAAAAACATCTAAAAGTTCCTGACTGTCTGTGCTTTTAACATCAATATTGACCAACTTGGCTATTGATTCCAATAAATCGATTTGGCACACTAGAGCATCTGAAACCTGAGGCTTAATTTGACCTTTCCAATACGTGAAAAATGGCACTCGCGTACCGGCTTCCAAAAGACTGTATTTTCCGCCCCGCAAGGGACCGTTTGGTTTATGATTGCCTAGTTTCTCCACAGCATCATCATAATAGCCATCATTTAATACGGGTCCGTTATCGCTTGAAAATACAATCAGGGTATTGTCTAAAACCCCTTCTTCTTTTAAGGTTTTTATTATTTCGCCCACGCAATAATCCGCTTCCAAAATAACATCTCCCCGGGGTCCCATACCCGATTTACCTACAAATCTCGGGTTAGGTGTACGAGGCACGTGTGGCTGATTTAAAGCATAATACAAAAAAAACGGGGCTTCTTTATGGCTTTTTACATAGGTTTGGGCTTTCTCCAAAAAATGATCCGCTAAATCAACATCACTCCAATTTGCCGATTTTCCGCCTTTTACATAACCAATTCTTGGAATGCCATTTACAATAGAACTATTGTGCCCGTGATGCCATTTCATCGAAAGCAATTCGGGATTTTCTTTCCCTGTGGGTTGACCAGGGAAATTTTTATCATAATTAACTGATATAGGATCCTTACTGTCTAGATTTACTACTTTACCATTATCGATATAAATAGTAGGGACTCTATCTTGTGTGGCGGCCATAATATAAGAATAATCGAAACCTACATCATTAGGTCCTGCATCCAATGGTTGATTCCAATCTACAATTCCTGTTCCTAAACCTAAATGCCACTTGCCCACAACAGCAGTTTGGTATCCTTTTTCTTTTAACATTTTAGGAATGGTTAGTTGGTCTTTACCAATCAATAACGGGGCTGAACCCGGAAGTATTTTGGCGTCTTTATTTCTCCAAGGATAAACCCCGGTGAGCAGACCATACCGACTTGGTGTACACGTTGCCGAAGTAGCATAGCCATTTGTAAATCTAACTCCTCCATTGGCTAAAGCATCAATATTGGGCGTTTTTATTGCGGTTGTTCCATAACAGCTTAAATCTCCATATCCTAAATCGTCTAAATAAATGAAAACAATATTGGGTTTTACGGTTTTATTATTCGTTTGACCGGTGCTTTTTAAACTAATCGTAAAAGCTAAAAAGCTTAAAACTATATATTTGATTTTCATTGGTTAATGGCTTTTTACTTTTGTTTTTTTGGCTTTTTTCACTAATGGAAAAATTTCAGACTCTACTCGGGCGGTTTGAGCTAGTTTTACAAACTCTGCTTTAAGCTCTGGCATTGTTTCGGCTAAATTATTCTTTTCAAAAGGATCTTGGGCAAGATTGTAAATTTCAATAGTTTGTTTTTGGGTTACCTTATCGTAGACAAAATTGGCCTTCATATCCCCTTTTCTGATGGCTTGACTTTGACTGCGTTCCCAATAGAGATAATCATGTTGTTTTTGCTTGTCAGTTTTTCCTAATAATGTAGGTAAATAAGAAATGCCATCAATATTATCTGGTGTTTTCACATTTACAATTTCGGCACAAGTTGGCAAGAAATCCCAAAATGCAGAAATAAGTTCACTACTGCTTCCAGGAATAATTTTCCCTTTCCAAAAAGCAATTAAGGGGCTTTTTATTCCTCCTTCATAGACTTCGGATTTTCTGCCTCTTAAATCTCCACCGGTACGCAGATAACTATCTTGTTCCTTGGTAAGTGCCGTTCCATTATCACTTGCAAAAATGATTAAAGTATCATCCAATAGATTCAGTTCTTTTAATTTCGCCACAATTTCTCCTACTTCTTGGTCAAGTCTTGAAGTCAATGCCGCATATTTCGGAACGCTGAAATCTTCAGAATGAGCATCTCCTATGGGAAATCCTGTTTTTTTAGCATAATATTCTAAGGTTTTATCATCGGGTTGGTGATACGGATTATGAGGTAAAGTAGGACAAAAATACAAGAAGAAAGGGTTGTTTTTATTAGCTTCAACAAACTCTAATGCTCTATCTTTAATAATATCTGCGCTGTAAACAGAATAAGGAACTTCCAAGTTATTATTTAATTCCACTAGATCATTTTTACGCAAATAGGAAGTGAAATAATTATGGGCATGAATCTGGCCATTATAGCCATAAAACTGGTCAAAACCTTGATTGTTAGGAGATCCTTCTGAAGCTGGATAACCCAATCCCCATTTTCCGAATGCTCCTGTTGAATATCCTGCTGATTTCAAAATTTCAGCTACCGTAATTTCAGCTGCCGGAATAGGCTCATTTCCTTCATAAGGAAGTGCCCTATTGTCTCTTATATAAGCATGCCCAGTATGCTTACCGGTCATTAAAGCACATCTCGATGGGGCGCAAATATTAGACCCTGTATAATGATTGGAAAACTTCATTCCCTCTTTTGCCAATTGATCAATGTTTGGGGTTTCGATTATTTTACCGCCATAACTACCCAACTCATTATACCCCATATCATCGGCTAAAATGAAAACTATATTAGGTTTTTTATTGCTTTTTGCTTCCTGGGCATGTATTCCAAATGTAACTAGCATAATTGCAAAAGCTACTATTTTTTTTGTATTCATTATTATATCTAATTTTTAATTAATTTTCTCCGTCTTTTTCAACAAAACCTGCAGGTATTGGAACTGTTTTTTTACCAAATACCTCAAAAAACTTGTCAAACATATTATAATACTTGTCCTTATACAGTTTTTTTATTTTTTCCTCACGAACCTGTGGATAGTAATCAAAAACTTCTCCTTTGCCAAGTACTCTTGGGTCTTTCTGCTTTCTTAAATCCTTTTCCATTTTAGTCCTTAACTCCTTAATTAAGGAAGTGTATTGGGGGTCGGCTGCAAGATTTTTGATGCAATCAGGATCTTTTTCCAAATCAAAGAGTTCATCAGCAGGACGTTTGCCAAAAGATAGTGAAAAATAATTATAATCTTTATCTCCTTCTTTTAAGCCTGTCAGATAGTTTTTTGTTGGCGAATCATCACAATTGTTATAGTTGAATTCTGGATCTCCAACAGGCCATCTGTTAGGTTTATAATTGTGGCTATATAAATATTTATCGGTTCTAATTGCCCTAACTGGATAACTAACAGCTATTTGATCTCCATCCCTAGTACCATTATCGTGACGTTCTTTTCCAATTAATGAATAGGATCTCTTCTCGTCAATTCGGCCTGATTTTTCCGAGAGTAAGGCATCAAGAAAACTTTTGCCGGTCATTTGCTTGTCCGGTTTTAGACCAGCAGCTTCCAAAAGGGTTGGGGCTACATCTGGAAAGTTAATAAAATCGGTTACTACTCTACCCGGAATTATTTTGTCTCCCCATCGTACTACAAAAGCTTCGTGAAAATCTTCATCATAAATTTGTCCTTTTACATATGGGAAAGGCATTCCTTGATCTGAGGTGGCAATTATAATTGTATTGTCAAGCAAACCTCGCTTTTCGAGAGCGGCTAATGCTAACCCAATTTGACGATCATGATACTCCACTTCTACTCCATAATCAGCCAAATCACCACGAACCAATTCGTTGTCAGGTAAAAATCGCTGAACAGTAACTTTGCTTAAATCTTTATTTTCCTTTTTATAAGAATCTTTTTCATATTTACGGTGCGCCTCATGTGTTCCAAACCAAAAGCAAAATGGCTTTTCACTGTCTCTTTTGGTTAGAAATGCCTCGAAGTTAGATGCATAATCTTGTTTGCTAATCCCTTTATAAGGCGGAGTAAGTGAGATATCATTGTATTCCCAGCCCGCAGGATTGTGTTCGCCATAGTACACTCCGGGGCCCCAACCTTTACCTGTATAACCTATTGTATAGCCACTTTTCTCTAACAATTCAGGATAAAATTTCCATTTAGGAGGCATCACGGGAATGTGGTTTGCCCCTTCTTCCAATTGCCAAGAATACCTTCCTGTCAAGAAACAAGCCCTAGAAGGCGAGCATTTAGGGTTGCAAACAAAGGCATTGGTAAAAAGCGCTCCCTCATTTGCAATTCGATCAAAATTGGGTGTTTTTATATATTTAGAGCCATACACCCCCATACTATTTCGTGAGATGTCGTCCCCCATAATAACAAGAATGTTTGGGCGCTTATTTTGGGCCACTCCTTCAATTGAATGGCAAAAACTTAATGTCAACAAGAAGGAAGATGCCAATAAATAAAAACTTTTTTTCATTTTTTTTTAGATTTATGGTCGTTTACTAATTTATTTTCGTTGAATATTTACTTCAATACCGTTAAAAATATCATCGATTGAATCTGTATTTACCAACACAAAGTCAGACCCAAATTCTCCACTATGGTTTAACTGCATGTCAGCAACTTCAACTGTCACAGATTTCCACTGATTATCTCCCTTTCCTTTTACCTCAAGGGCCGTTTTCATTTCTTTTCCTTTGTTGTATTGTAATGCCCAGGTTGAACCTGCATTTTTATCCAACCAAGTAATGGTAAATTTCAAACTTTCCGGTTTTGATTTAACAAACATTTCGTCATCAAATTTAAAATACATCTTATTTTTGCCGGTTGCGTTTTCGAAGGAACGAGCAAAACGATCGTATTTAGAAGAATTTTTATCAATAGTTCCACGAACTCTGAAAAGTCCTATGGAAGTTTGGTCGGGTTTAATTTGATATAAGAAACGTTCATAATTCCCTTCTGCAATGTCCCATCCGGCATCATTATAGCCTGTTTGTCTATATCTTTGATCTACTTGACCTACAGCGGCTGATTCTAAATCATCCATTCTTGCCCCTCTTGAGGCATAGGCATTACAAATGTTGGTATAGCGTTCCAAGTTTTTCACTTTTGCTTTTCCGAATTTTTTCTCAGGGAATTTTATCGTATCGGCAGCATTTAGACCTTCGTGAAAAACAGAAAAGGCTGTTGTGGCAGTAGCTGGATAGACCTGTTGTGCATATTTATTGTACATTTTAAAAATGTCTCTAATTTCAGGATGTTCCAAGGCATATTGAATAGCACTTTTTGTGCAATTATAAGAAGATAGTCTCGTATTAATTCCACTTAATGCTGACCAATAAAAAGCCAATTCTGTATTAATGGTAAATATTTCTTTTCTCCAAGAATCATCCATTTCGGAGGCTGAAAACAGTTTCATCCCCTTCGGATTAATTAAATAAGGATTCCATTGTTCCATAAAAGATTGTTCACCTGTTAAATGATGCCCCCTGTTATAGGCTCCTCCTTTTATACCAAATCCAATTTTAGGGTCGATAGTATTCATTACCCAATTGTAAGCAACGGGATGTTTTACAGGATCAACATTATTAAATGTTAAAACAATTTGACGGTCAGATACATCATTGAAATACTTCTTATATAGTTCAAAAACCTCTATCCGATATTCTTCCCAATCCTTTTTGGCAATGGCAAACTTTTCATCTACAGGCTCTCCTTTGTAGGGCTCTTCGTCTCCAGTAGCTCCAGTTTTTACTTGTACAAAGGCAATACAATCATATTTTTCTTTAGGCTGACTTCTCAAAAAAATCGAGAATTCTTTTATCAATTCAAAAAAATATTTCTTGTGGTCTTCATTTATGTAATACGGGTAATTGCCAAATTTTTTATCGTGTTTTTCAGGCTTTTTGCTAATTACTTTGACCAATGGAACTCCATTATCATAGAGCCACAAAGGAGAATTAGGGCCAACATTAATGCTTATTTTTACTATTTTATGGTATTTTGCTGCTGTATTTAATACTTCTTGAAATTGAGAAAAGTCAAATTTGCCCGGTCCCTTGGATTGCACTTCTGCCCAAGTAGCAGACACTTCAATACCCATAACAAAGTCGGCCTTTGGATCGGAATAATCATCAACTCCACCTCCTCGATCCCAAACTCCATAAGAACTTATGGGAACCGCTATTTTTTGTGCTTGTGAAATAGCAGCACAAAAAAAGAGTACACTAAAAATTAAACTGAAATTTATTCTGTTATTAATCATTAACTATTTTTTGAATTTTATTTTTTAATCACTTTTTTAGATAGGGTTTGTCCCTCCGATTTTAACACTGCGATATAAAGCCCTGAAGGAATAGACAATATCTTTGAGAAGAAATTATTCCCTGCATTCAATTTAATGTCTTCTGACATCATTAGAATTCCATTGATGTTAAAAAGTTTAATGTTGGCTTTTGAATTTGTTTTAAAATTAATAGTGGCGTTGAATTCATTTTGTTTGAAATAGGTAACAAAATCGTTTCTTAGCATCGTATTTTTTGATACTGACAAAGTAGTTCTTTCGATACCTACTTCAATCCCATTAAAAATATCATCTACCGCATCTGTATTGACTAGGGTAAAATCGGAACCGTTTACACCTGTACGATCAATCACTGCATCCGTAATAGTGAAATTCACTTCTTTCCAAGTATTATCACCTAGTCCGGTAATTTGAACAGCATTTTTTGAACCTGTCAATGATTTATATCTAAACGCCCAGGTCGACCCAGCTGTTTTGTCTAACCAAAGAATTTTGAAAGATAACCTTTTGGGAAACGGATTGGAAAATACTTCTTCATCAAATTTAAAATACATGGTGTTTTTAGCTGTTGCATTTTCAAAAGAGCGAGCAAAACGATCGTATTTTGATGAAGTTGAAGTTATAGGCCCTCTCACCCTGAACAATCCTATCGATGTAGCATCAGGATTTATTTGAGTCATAAATCGCTCAATATTTCCTTCGCAAATTTCCCAGCCTGCATCATTGTAAAACTCTTGATTTTCACGCTGAAATACTTGTCCTTGTGTTACGGCATTCGGATCCTCCAATCGGGCTCCTCTATTATAATATTTAGGATCGTTGCATATATTTTGATAACGAGCTAGATTGCTCTTACTCGCATTTCCATAAATCGATTCAGGAAATTTAACAGTATCGGCCGAATTGAGTCCTTCGTGAAAAACAGAAAAAGCAGTTGTGGCAGTTGCCGGATATACCTGTTGTGCATATCGGTTATACATTTTGAAAATTTCAATAATCCCGGGATTTGCGAAAGCATACTGCATAGCACTTACGGTAATGTTTGTACAAGAAAGTCCTGTATTAATACCTCCAAGAGCCGACCAATAAAAACCAATTTCATAGTTCAAAGCAAAAAAACCTTTTGTCCAAGACTGATCCATTTCTGAAGCTGAAAATAGTTTTCTGCCATTTGGATTACCAACACTAACCTTTGGATTAATTAAAAATGGATTCCATTGCTCTTTGTAGGTTTGTTCATCTGTTAAATGGTGTCCTCGATTATAGGCTCCCCCTTTAATTCCAAAACCAAGTACAGGATCTAATTGGGTCATTACATAATTATAAGCTTCAGGGTCTTTATCAGGATCCACATTGTTGAATGTTAAAACAATTTTGCGATTGGTAGCATCGTTGAAAAACAATTTAAATTTAGCGAAAGCTTCTAAACGAAATGCTTCCCAATTTGCGGAGGATATGGCATAACTAGAATTAATAACGGTTCCTTTGTACGGAGCTTCATCACCAGTAGCCCCTGTTTTCACTTGCACAAAAGCAATATGATCGAATTTTTCTTGAGGTTGATTTCTCAAAAATAAGGAAAATTCTTCAATCAATTTATAATAGAAGCTTTTATACTCCGGGTCTAAATAATACGGGTGTCTGTTGGCGTAATTTTGATTCGAGCCATCATTAATATTTACGTTTACTAACGGAACACCATTTTGAAACATCCACAAAGGGCAATCAGGCCCAACATTGATACTAAATCGAATCATTTTATCATTGGCAACAGCAATATCCAACATTTCTTGAAAAGAACTAAAGTTCCAACTAGTTGGTCCATTAGGCTGAATATCTTCCCAATTGGCGGATATTTCTATTCCCTTGACAAAGTCGGCTTTTGGATCGGAATAGTCCGCCACTCCACCTCCACGATCCCAAACCCCATAAGCGGAAATTGGTAATGATTGTGAATATGATTTTGTACTAAAAAAAAGAACAAAGCCTACTAAGGCGGAGTATTTATAAAGAGTTTGAATAATCATTTTTAAAATTTACTTAGAAATAGTGTAAAAAATCAATATTTAAAAAGCTTTAGACTTTATTGTTTAATAATTACAAAATTAATCCTTATTCTATCCTTAAAAAGAGTCAATATCGTTCATTAACTATGCGATTTTGTTTCAAAAGATATTAAAATCAGGTAGTCGTTTAAGATTTTTTATTCCTTCGTTTAAATGACTTCATTTTTATTTACCATTTGAATATGACCCTAATTTCATTTTAAGTTCCTGAAAAGTCAAAACTATTACTATTGTTTCTTGATTTCATAATCAAATTGAAATCGTTCATTTTCTATATGGGAATTGTTCATTATCTCGGCAATTTTAGCAACAATATCTGGATGATTTTTGGCTATATTTTTTTCTTCTCCTACATCAGAGCTCAAATCATACAATTCAATTGGAGCATTCTTTAAATCGGGACTATTTTGTCGTATCCCTTTCCATTGTCCGAATCGAACTGCCTGACTTGCGTTTTTTTCATGAAATTCCCAATATAAAAAATCGTGTTGTTTTTGATTTTTTCCAATCAAAGTGGGTAAAAAAGAAATCCCATCACATTCTTTTGGTGCTTTTACTTGGGCAATTTCTGCCAAAGTGGGCATTACATCCCAAAACGCGGATACATGTTCTGTTTTAGAACCTGCTTTTACTTTTGCTGGCCATTTTACAATCATGGGCACTCGTATTCCTCCTTCGTAAACATCTCTTTTAATTCCTTTTAAGAAACTATTACTATTGAAAAATTCTGGGTCAGCCCCTCCTTCATTATGTGGACCATTATCGCTTGAAAAGAGGACAACAGTATTCTTTTCGATGCCTAATTCTTTCAATTTTGACATTATTTCACCTACTTGTTGATCCAATCTTTTTACCATAGCGGCAAAGGTAGCGTGAGGGTACTTTTGTGTAGTGTATTCTTTTATCACTAAATTGTCCCCGTAATCATTGCCTTCCCCTTTCTTTTTCCCAACGTAGGGTGTTTCATTACCAAATTTTGCCCTTTCAGCTTGAAAGATAGCATCATCAGGAACAATCAATTCGGCATGAGGAAGTGTTGATGAATAATACATAAAAAAAGGGTTACTCTTATTATCATCTATAAATTGCAAAGCCTTATCATGAATAACATCTGCAGCATAGGTTACGGTATGTTTCCAATCGTTACCTTGAAGTAATACTTTATCTCTATTGTGCCATAAATGCGTTGGATAATAGCGGTGAGCAACAGCCTGGCAATTGTATCCAAAAAATTCATCGAAACCTTGATTGTTCGCATCACCTTCAGATCCGATATAACCTAATCCCCATTTTCCGAAAACAGCTGTTTTATAACCTGCCTGTTTTAAAAGTTCAGCAATAGTGATGGTAGTACCACTCATAGGAACTTGGCCTTCTTCCATCCCTTTTTCTGTAGCATTACCTCTGATTGAAGTATGTCCGGTATGCTGTCCACTCATCAATGAAGAACGAGATGGTGCACATACGGGTGCTCCCGCATAATGTTGCATAAACTGCATCCCTTGACCAGCAAGCAGGTCTATATTGGGAGTATTTATTTTTTCTTGACCGTAACAGGATAGGTCACCGTATCCTAAATCATCAGCGAGTATGTAGATTATGTTAGGCTTTTGTTGTGCCTCAACTCTTGGAGCAAAAAAGCAAAATAGACTGAGTGACACTATACGATAAAAGGGCATTGTTTTAAATTTCATGTTTGTAAAAGATAATGTATTAGTCATAACGAACTGGCAAAAGCTAATGAGTTACTTTACGTAAATCTGTGTACTTTTATTTATTTTTTTATCAATAGCCAAAACACAATATGTAATACAGTAGTTAGCTCATTAAAAGAGAACATCCTAATTGTATATAAATTAGGATGCTCTCGTTAATAATTACTATTTCCTAATAAAAAAGGATATTATTCTTTAATAAATTGTTTAGCAATAACACTACCGTTTTCTTGCACCACTCTAACAATGTATGCTCCTTTTCCTAAGGCCGAAACATTTACATCTGAAGCATTATTATTTGAGGCTACTTTTTTACCTAGCATATCATATACTTCAATAGTAGTAATAGTATTAGATGAACTTACATTCAAAACATCTTTGGCAGGATTTGGATATAATGAAATTGTATAGTTTGCATATCCAAAATCAGCAGTGGCTAATGCTGGAGCAACA
This sequence comes from uncultured Flavobacterium sp., assembly GCA_963513695.1. GTDB lineage: Bacteria > Bacteroidota > Bacteroidia > Flavobacteriales > Flavobacteriaceae > Flavobacterium. Next base: position 150,183 of record CAUPRL010000003.1, on the reverse strand, counting down.
TTATCAAAAACAATTGAATCAACATAAATAAAACCAGTAATATCTAGAAGATCTCCTACTGTTCCAACTATCACCCAGTTTGTAGGATCATTTTTTGGTGCTAAAAGAGGATCATTGATAGTTGTTAAGTGTTTGTATGTGCTATTGCCATTAATAACCGTTGCATCTATAGCATAAGTTGCTAAGGGATCCCATGTGTCCTTAACACCAAAGTTTAATTCCGGAAATTGATAACCACTATCCCATGTACTTAAATCAAAATCATAGGTTTTATAACCTGTATCAGAAGTCGTATAGGTTTGAACTGGATTAAAAGCAGTTCCTACAGTACCTACTTTCCCATTTAACTGAAATAATGTATTGGCTGAGGTGTTTTTTAATGTAATATGAGCATACTTGTTTGACCCTTCAACATGTGCAACTAATGATGATAAAGCTACTTTTCCATTATTAGCATTTGCAGTTGTACAGTTGATTTTTAACGTTCCTTTTGTTGATTCTACTTCTTGAACAGCAGCTGCTCTTGTAAGAATAGCAAAACCTTCAGTAGTAGCATCAAAATTAAAAACGTTAACTTCAGGTGTTGGAAGGAGAGCCAAAGGCTTAATGTAATCAATTAGAATGTTCTCTCCTGCTACTGGTGTATAGGCAGAACCAGCACCTGAAGCTACAGTGTTTTTTTTACACAATATATCAATACCAACAGGATTTCCTGTCCAAGCAGTTACATCAATAATGTAGGTTTTATAACCCGTATCAAAGGTGGAAATTAGAACATTTCCATAATTAGCAGCAGTTGATGCCGGACATAATCTTAAATAGCTTACAGCACTTAAGTTTTTCAATCGTATTTCAATAAAGTTGATATTAGTATCCGCATTAATACCAGCATCCGTCTTTCTAATTATAGGATTATTGCCTGCAAGTTGCAAAGGATCATTGTTAATATATGCAACAAATTCAACCTTTAAATCCCCTCCTGTCTGTGTAACAGTGTGTGCTGCTCCAATTCCACCAGAAGAATTACACGTAAACCCCTCTGTTGTGGTGTCAAAATTCCATGGTCCTTGTGCAAAAATCAATAGAGGAAGTATTAATAATAGATAAGTAATTTTTGTTTTCATAATATTTATTTTAAAGTTATGTTTTGTGTAAAATTAGACGAAAACCTCAAATTAGCCTTGGCGAAAAAGTGTCATTCATAAGTCTAATTTGTTTCAATTGTAATTTAAATTAAGAAGCTACTATTTATACAACGAGTTTAATTTATACAAAACACTAAAAGTCAAACCCTTCAATCGAGGCGTTGCAAATGGAAAAAAAAGGACTGCAACAAATAAATGCTACAGTCCTAATGAAGTGATTAAGCCTATTTAAAATTAATTCTTGACAATTACTTTAATAGTCTGGACTTGGTTACCAAATTTTAATTGAGCAACATAAACTCCATTACCTAAACTGCCAACATCAAATGCTTTTGTATAATTGCCTGGTAAATGTGTTTCGTTGTTGACAATTGTTTTTATCATTTGTCCGCTTAAATTATAAATACTCAATTGAACTTTTTCTTCCTCAGGAATACTGTATTCAAATGCTGAGAAACCTGCAGCAGGGTTTGGAAAAACTTTGAATTTTTTGGTATCATCCGAAGAAACTGTTTTCGTTGTCTCTGGTTTTAACCTTAAACCATTACTGTTTTCTACTGTAAAACTTACCCAATCCGCTGAACAAGTATAACTCTTGTTGCCACCTGAACTGTAGACTCTTAATCTAATTTCTCCGGTAGGAGAAATAAAATTGACAGGCGAATTTTGAATATTTATAATCAATACATCTGTAGTAGATACAGTACGAGAATCTATCTGAGTCCAAGACGAAGTAGGCCAATTGTATAAGTAAAGTATTTGAGTTCTACTTATAGAATTCTTACCGTCATAGTTTATGGTAAGCTTTGTAATACTAGATGGTGTCTGACTAATAGCAGTACTACAATACCAATCTGAACTTCTTGTACTGGACGTTGACGAATTAAAAACCATAACATTACCATCATTTGTCGCTAATCTAGTAATAGTACCTGTATTTTTCGTACCAAGAAGTACCGTAAAAGAAGTGGGCGCATAAGTTGTTACAACCTGCCCTGCTGTTACAGTAAGCGTTTGGGATACATTTGTTGCTGCATTATAGTTCGTATCACCAGCTTGAGAAGCAGTAATAGTAGAAGTACCGGCACCAACAATATGAATCAATCCACTAACTATGGTTGCCACCGCTGTGTTGGAACTAACATAAGAAACAGTCAAACCAGAACTGGCTGTTGCCCCTGGGTTAAAGTCAGCATTGCCTACAGTTTTGGTTGGCAAGGCATTAAAAGTAATAGTTTGGTTGGATTTTGATACAGTTAAACTTTGATTCACTGAAACAGCTGTATTGTAGTTCGCATCGCCTGCTTGAGAAGCAGTAATAGTAGCAGTACCAGCACCAACAATATGAATCAATCCACTAACTATGGTTGCCACCGCCGTGTTGGAACTAACATAAGAAACAGTCAAACCAGAACTGGCTGTAGCCCCTGGGTTAAAGTCAGCATCACCTACTGTTTTAGTTGGCAAGCTATTAAAAGTAATGGTTTGGTTTATTTTATTTACCGTAAGTGTTTGTGGCAGACTTGTAGCTGCATTGTAGGTAGCGTCACCTGCTTGTGAAGCAGTTATTGTAGCTGTTCCAGCACCCACTATGTGAATATTTCCACCAACGATAGTTGCTACTGCTGTGTTGGAACTAACATAAGAAACAGTCAAACCAGAACTGGCTGTTGCCCCTGGGTTAAAGTCAGCATCACCTACTGTTTTAGTTGGCAAGGCGTTAAAAGTAATGGTTTGGTTGGATTTTGGTGCACTTAATGTATAGGAAATTATTACTTGACCGTTACCACCATTACCTCCGACTCTAACTGCAATTGCTGCCCCAAAGGCGCCTGAACCTCCACCTCCAGGACTTGACCCTGGATTACCTGCGCCTGTCGCAACAGTATCTGCTGCTCCACCAGCTCCACCACCTGATCCAGCTCCATTACCGCCTTTACCCCCACTCGAGGCAGCAGCATCGGCACCAGAACCTCCTATAGTTACTGTACCTCCAGAACCACCAACTGTGTTGATACCTCCTAAACCAAATGCGGTATTGCTTACTCCTGTTCCTATTGCATTAGCACCTATTACACCACCATTTGCAATAACTGGAACTGTGGATAAAAATTGACTGTTACCGCCAGCTGTTCCATTAGTAGTACTACTACTACTTGCAACTCCTCCTGCTCCAACCGTAACAGTATAGCTTGTACCGGGTACAACCGTAACGTTTTGGTTGATTACATAAGACCCACCGCCACCACCGCCACCTACTCCTCCAGAACTAGTTGAACCGCCTGAACCACCTGCGCCCCAGCACTCCACAATAACTGAAGTAACACCCGCAGGAGCTACCCATGAAGAGTTTCCTACTGTAGTTTTAATAGTTTGATTTACAACTGTTAAATCTTGAACTGATGTTGCTGGATCATAACCATTATTACCCGCTTGCGAAGCCGTAATTGTAGTTACTCCTAAGCCAACCACATGAATCATATTGTTAACAATGGTTGCCGCATTAGTATTAGAACTCGTGTAGGTAACCGCTAAGCCAGAACTAGCTGTTGCCCCAGGGCTAAAGTCAGCATCTCCTACTTTTTTAAATGGCAATGGGTTGAAATTGATAGTTTGGGCTTGTTTACCGACTCCAAGAATATTCATTTCAATTCCATTAAATATATCATTAACAGTATCGGTATTGACCAACATAAAATCGGAACCATTAACACCACCTTGATCCATAACGCCATCTATGACATTAAAAATTTCTGTTCTCCATTGATTAGTTCCAGTTCCCGTAAAAGGGATGGTCTGAAGACCTGCGGAATTTCTGTATTTGAATGCCCAGGTGGAACCTGCAGTTTTATCCAACCAGATAATGGTAAACTTCAAGTTTTTATTGGTTGCCGGCAATTCATTGTGCAATTGGAAATACATCGTATTTTTACCCGTACTATTCTCAAAAGAACGAGCAAATCGATCGTATTTTGAAGAAGTTGCAGTTATCGTTCCCCTTACCCTGAACAATCCTATGGAAGTTGCATCAGGATTTATTTGAGTCATAAATCGCTCAATATTACCTTCGCAAATTTCCCAGCCTGCATCATTGTAAAACTCTTGATCTTCACGCTGAAATACTTGTCCTTTGACTACAGCAATTGGATCATCTATACGGGCTCCTCTATTAGCATATTTTGGGTCGTTACATATATTTTGATAACGAGTTAGATTGGTCTTACTAGCGTTACCATAAATCGATTCAGGAAATTTAACTGTATCGGCCGAATTGAGTCCTTCATGAAAAACAGAAAAAGCAGTTGTGGCAGTTGCCGGATATACCTGTTGTGCATATCGGTTATACATTTTGAAGATTTCAATAATCCCGGGATTTGCGAAAGCATACTGCATAGCGCTTACCGAAATATTTGTACAAGAAAGCCCTGTATTAATACCTCCAAGGGCTGACCAATAAAAACCAATTTCATAGTTCAAAGCAAAATACCCTTTTGACCAAGACTGATCCATTTCTGAAGCTGAAAATAATTTTCGGCCATTTGGATTACCAGTACTTACCTTTGGATTAATTAAAAATGGATTCCATTGCTCTTTATAGGTTTGCTCATCTGATAAATGGTGTCCCCTGTTATAGGCTCCTCCTTTAATACCAAAGCCAAGTACAGGATCTAATTGGGTCATTACATAATTATAAGCGTTTGGTTCATCAACGGGATCTACATTGTTGAATGTTAAAACAATTTTGCGATCTGTAACATCATTGAAATATTGTTTAAATTTAGCAAATGCTTCTAAACGAAATGCTTCCCAATTTGCGACAGTTATGTTATAAATAGGATTAATAACAGTTCCTTTGTATGGCTCTTCGTCTCCGGTAGCTCCTGTTTTCACTTGTACAAATGCAATATTATCGAATTTTTCTTGAGGTTGATTTCTCAAAAACAAGGCAAATTCTTCAATCATTTTAAAATAGAATATTTTATATTCTGGGTCTGGATAATACGGGTTTCTATTGGCATACGCATCATTCTTGGGTGCGTTACTAATTACATTTACCAACGGAACACCATTGTCAAAAACCCACATAGGGCAATCAGGCCCAACATTGATACTAAATCGAATCAACTTATTATTAGCAACAGCAACATCTAATATTGTTTGAAAAGCACTAAAGTCAAAAGTAGCCGGTCCATTAGGCTGGATATCTTCCCATCTAGCGGAAGTTTCTATACCCTTTACAAAGTCGGCTTTTGGATCGGAATAGTCCGGCACTCCTCCTCCACGATCCCACACTCCATAAGAGGTAATTGGTAGTGATTGTGCATGTGATTTTGAAATAAAAAATAGTATAACGTTAAGTAAGGCGATGTATTTATAAAGAGTTTGCATAATCATTTTTTAAATTTGCCAAAAAAAATGTTTAACCCCCAAAGATTTTATAAGGATTTAGGCTTAGTCAATTAATAAATACAAAATTAAGTCTTCTGATATCTTAATAAAGTGTCAATATAAATCAATAAGTATGCGATTTTGTTTCAGATGTAGATATTTATTGTTTTTTAAATGGAAAAAAGAAAAACAGGAATATTCAAAAAAAATAATAACAATATTTTGTGCATTTACATACTGTTAATCTAGAATCCCTTTTTCGTATAGATTTTATTATTCTTGTTTAATTATTTATTTTTTCAGCATTAATCTATTCATAAAATATTAATTATACATATTGAATAAATATATTTTTTTAAACAGATAAACCTGTCTATTGACAGGTCTAAGAGTTTAATTTTTATAATAAAATCTATGAATTTAATTATTTCACTACAATGGTTACCGTGGCTGTATTTCTTTTATAATTATATTCACCAGCAGATGACGTTCTATCATCAACATAACCTGAACCTGAATAATCTTTATTGGACAAATTTGTTCCCAACAAAGTAACGACATAAGTTCCTGCAGTTTTAAAAGCATAAGTATAAGTCAAATTATTTCTGTTCAGGGCCACACCAGTAGAAAATCCTCCCACAGGAGTTAATAAAACACTTTTATTGGTAAAATAAGTGACCACTAGGTTACCACAATCACTATATGTTTTGAGTGTTGGCATTAATTCTCTTATACGATTTGCCGCTGTATCTTTATAATACGATTTGTCTACTAAAGCCCCTAAGCCTGCAATAATCGCATTAGCATCAAGAGTTGCCTTAGGATTTAAAAGATTAAATGCTATAATTTCAGCTTTCAAAATAGGAGTCCACGTATCTAAGCTGGCTTGAGTTAACACATACTCTTCTTGATCAATTTTTTTTCCTTCAGTAATCACTAAATAACTTTTTGCAAAATCGTGTCCAGTGTCTCCGGTATAAACCACATAGGTTTCGGCATTACCCGTTATTTTAAATGATACAGTTTCATTAATAGCTACTTCTGTTTTATCAGCTTCTAAACTTACCCAGGTATCTAACTCATCTTTCTCACAAGAACTGAAAGAAAACAAAAGGGTTAAAAGCATTAATATATATGTCGAATATTTGGTTTTCATACTATTTCTAATTTTTTTATTAATTGTATCCAGGATTATTTGACCCGATTGCAGGATTTGCCAATCTCTCATTGTTTGGTATTGGAAGTAACATATGAAAATCTTGAACTGCACCAGTTATTGTATTCCATTCATCATTTCTTCCATTCCAATAACTAGTCCATTTAGCAGGGGTTATTGCAGGTACTTCAACTGGAGGTGCTTCTAAACTTTTAGCAGTACATTTTGCATTTATCCCACGCAAAGTAGACTTTAGAGTTCCCCATCTTACCAAATCAAACCATCTTTTGCCTTCAGAACTTAACTCTCTACTTCGCTCCAAGACAATATAATCTCTAAAAGCAGCTGGAGTTGAAACTAAAGGGTTTGAAAGTGTTAAGTTGACCAAACCAGTAGATTTTTGTAGGGTCAAAGAACGTGGTAATATATCTCTATGAACACCTCCTGTGTTAATATTTCTAGCTCTACTTCTTAGCATATTTAATGCATCTATAGCCGCTTGTGTTGGGCCACTCGTTTCGTTTACAGCCTCTGCATAAATTAATAAAACTTCTGCATATCTAAATATGGGCCAGTTCACATCATAATCACTTGTTTTAAGTGCGAAAGCAGGATCACGAACAGGATAACGTCTAAATTTTCCAGCCGCTGTAGGGGGTCTAGTGCTTATAGCACTTATTACTTTGTACTTACCAGTAGCAACAATTATTTCAATTCTCGCATTAGTCCATTGCATACGAATACTATCAGCTGTTTCATAATAATATTGATGATAGTGACAAGCCCTTATGGAAGCTTGCGAACCACCATTAGATAAATTATCTACCCCAGAAGCATCTGAAGATATACCCATATTAAGACCAATTGTACTACCTACCCCTAGTCCTGGTGCTTTAAATTGTACATCAAAAACAATTTCATCATTATTTTTATTTTGCACTATAAACGCATCTGGGAAATAAAGACACAATCTATATCTATTTGAATCTATTACCTCTTTAGAATATTTAGCCGCCAAACCAAAATCTGCAATGCCTTTATCTCCAGTATTATCCCTTTTAGCCATACTACCTCTTGTAAGATAGATACTCGCCAATAAAGTTTTGGCCGCATCTTGAGTAGCATGTCCAGCTAAACCGGCGGTTTTTACTTTTAAATGAACCACACCATATTCAAGATCTTTTATTATATTTTCATATATAGTAGCTACAGGAGTTCTAGGAATAGCTAAATCATTCAATGAATTTGTTTCTGAATACTTATAAGGCACATCTCCAAAATATCGAATCAAATTGAAGTAAAGTAACGCTTTAATAAATTTTGCTTCAGCCACTAAAGTATTTCTTTCAGCAACATCCATATCTATATTTGGAATATTCGAAATTGCTTGATTAGCTTGATTGATTCCCTTATAATGATCTCTCCATATAGGCAAAACTACTTCAATATTATCGGCAGTAAAAGTATACAAATTAAATCCCGAACGAGGCACTCTTGAACCTGCGTAAGTTTCATCTGTAGAGAATTCCAATTGTTTTTGGCCATATATACCTTCAAGTTGCAACGCACTATATACACCTACAATTGCAGATATGGCATTGGCTTCTGTTTTAAATGAATTTTCAGGGGATGCTTGAGAAACTGGAACTTCTTCTAATGCATCGCTACAACCTATAAATCCTGTAATTAAAATAATGAGATATAAATATTTGATTCTATTTTTCATGTTTTTTTATTTTTAATATTAAAAATTAAGAGTCAATCCCAAAGTTATGGTCGTGTTACGTGGATAACTTCCAAGATCTACTCCTCCTCCAACTTTACCAGCTGTTCCTCCTATTGCATTTACTTCAGGATCATACCAAGAATATCGAGAGATCAATAAAGGGTTATTTACTCTGGCAAACAGTCTAAATTTACTGGCATTCAAACTTTCAACAACATCCTGAGGCATAGCATATCCTAATGTGATAAAATCAAGCTTTAAAAAAGAGCCATCTTCTACATAAGCACTACGAAATAAAGAAGAATAAACACCATTCCCATTTTCTCCGTGAAAAGTACCGTTTGGATTATATGCTCCACTGTATGAGTAATCGGACATTGCTTTTAATGAATTCCAATTTCCAATATTCCCCTTATCTAAATTTCCAATATTTCCATTGATTACATCGTTACCATAGGAAAATCGAAAGAAGAAACTTAAGTCAAAACTTTTATAAGTGAATTCATTATTCAATCCTCCTATAAATTCTGGTGTTGTATTAGCAATTGGAACCTTATCAGAACTATTAATTACACCATCTCCGTTGACATCATAAATTTTGACTTGTCCGTTATTATTATCATCTGGAATTCCAACTCCAACTTGTCTAGGACTATTTGATGCTTCTGTTTGATTGTTTATGACTTGATCTTCTACATATCCATAATAAATTCCTGTTGACTCACCAACACGAACCAATATTTCATTATTGAATTTACTTGGAAAAATATTAGCATCAAAATAAAATTCCGGCTTATCTCCTAAATCCAGGACCTCATTTCTATTGAATGAAAAAGTAAAATCAGTTCTCCATTTGAAATCCTTATTGTCAAAATTAACCGAATTAATAGTTAATTCAAACCCTTGATTGCTAAAAGAACCAATATTTTTTAAAGCAGTTTCAAAACCTGAGGACAAAGGCAATTGAACTTCTAACAATAAATCGGTTGTTTCTTTATAATAAGCCTCGGCAGTAATGTTTAAACGATTTTTAAAAAACCCTAAATCTATACCGACATTGTATTGTGCAGTAGTTTCCCATTTCAAGTCAGGATTAGAAACACTGCCAGGTACTTTTCCAGAATAAAACACATCATTAAAAACATAATTTCCTGGTTTCAATAATCCAATAGCACTGTAGGCTGGTATTTGGTTATTACCTGTTACCCCATAAGAGGCTCTCAATTTGAAGTTATCAAAAACATTTAATTTTTTTATAAATGATTCCTCAGACAGAGTCCATCCCAATGCTATAGAAGGAAAATAACCCCATTTGTTTTCATCACCAAATTTTGATGAACCGTCAGCTCTTAGTGAAGCAGTTAAAAGGTATTTATTATTATACACATATGATGCTCTACCTAAAAACGACACTAAATATTCTTCTTCTACATTATTTACAGGAAAAGCTGCCACCACTGCACTTGATAAATCATTATATCCATTCGTTTGATCACTAAAATTTGTTGCCCCAGCAGTAAATGTGTTTCTATTATTATCTGAATATTCCCCAACAACTGTAGCATTGATATTGTGCTTATCAATTACTTTCTGATAATTGAATCGAGATTCAAATACTTGATTTAAAGTTTCAATTTTTTCAAATTCTGCTATTCCATTTTCCCTTAATCCTTGCAATACTGTTGAAGGTAAAAATACTTGGTTATTGATAAAACCGCGATTAAATCCATAACCAAGATAAAAAGTCAAATCATCAGCTATTTTTGTTTCGTAAAAAAGATTTGCAATTATTCTAGTAGATTGCGTTTCGTTATCTACTTCTTTAAGATAGGTAACAACATTTTCATTATCCCCAGAGTTTGTTTCTGGATCTATATCAATATCGCCGAGCTCAAAATCAATGGGCTGAAAAGGATTGGTCGAAAAAACCTTTTTAAAAATACCATCGGCATTCTTTTCAAGACTTCTTCCAATATTTCTAGTAAAAGCTAATTTAATATTTGTTCCAATTCTAGTATTTTTTCCTATTGATTGAACTATATTCGAATTTAAATTATATCTTTTAAAATTAGTCTCAATAACTACTCCATCTTGATCTAGATAATTACCTGATATTTGATAATTTAATCCATCTTTACTTCCGCCACCCATACTAAGATCGATTCTTCTAGTAAAAGCAACTTGTGTTGCTTCTTCAGGCCAATCAACCCCTTGTTCATTAGCATCTTTTTTATCTTGCCATTGGGTACTTAAATTAAGATCGGTTCCGTTTAAATAATTGATATTATCCTGAACTATACGATAATCCAAATACTCTGAATCAGTAAGAATCCTTGGAGTGTTTGCCACAAATGATGCACCCGTACTTAATGTTGCTGTTATAACTGGCTTTCCTTCTTTTCCTAGTTTTGTTGTAATAATAATTACTCCATTGGATCCCCTTGCACCGTAAATAGCAGTTGCTGATGCATCTTTTAAAACTTCGACTGACTTAATCTGACCAGGGTCTATATCCGACAATGGATTTGATGAGGCATTATCATCTGGAACAATGGGAAAACCATCAATAACATATAAAGGCTGATTACCACTCGTCAATGAACTACCTCCACGAATAATAGCTTTTACACCTGACCCCAATCCATTATCGTTTTGCGTTATTTGCAAACCGGCAACACGACCTGCCAAAGCGGTTTGAAGATCAACTGGATCTCCTTTCGCTATACTGGATCCTCTTACAGTAGAAACGGCTCCTGTTAAATCCTTTTTCTTAACAGTTCCATACCCAATTACAACGACTTCATTCAAAGTAGTATTCGCTTCTTCAAGAACAATTTTGATAGAATTACCTTGAACTTTGACTTCTTTTTTTTCAAATCCGGTACTTGAAATAATTAAGACATCGCCGGTTTTTGCCTTTATTTTAAAAACTCCGTCGAAATCAGTTAAAACCCCGTTTTTAGTTCCTTTTATGACTACATTAGCTCCCGGAACGGATAATCCTTTAACATCATTAACGATTCCCTCTATCGTGGTCTGAGCGAATAGCGATATAGAAAATGTTAAAAAAATAATTGTTATTAATTTAAATTTCATTTTTTTTTGGTTGATTAATAATTTGAATTTGGTTAATTTAACAATTTACTAATAAATATAAATTTAAATACCTTAAGAAAAATAAATGTTTATATAAGGCATATTAAAATTTCAATCTTTTGTACATAATTAATTGCAATGTAAAAATAAGCTTCTAAGAAGTTTTATGCTAGTTCAAAAAGTCTCTTTTATAGTGTGAATTTGTCTCAATGCATACAGGCATTGATTTATTTGAATTGTACAATAGCTATTTAACCTCAAAATACAATTATGTCTAGAGCGAAATATTTATTTAATAATTGACTTTACTTCAAATAAAAAACTTCCGGAAACCCGAAAGTTTTCTTAAGCATTAAAGGTTTTGTTTTATTCTTTACCTCCATTTTTTCCTTCAGCTTTAGCTTTTTCCATATTGGCTTTCTGAATTTCTAACTGTGCAGGTGTTAATACTTCTTTAATTTTTTTGTTAAGCTCTTTTACTTTTACTTTATTGGCATCTGCATGATCTGGATTTTCCTTGCTGTCTTTTTTTAACGCCGCTTGCTCTTCAAGAATTGGTTTTAAACTAGCTTGTTGATCTGGTGTTAAAGTTAATTCTGTTGTCATTTTTTGTAACATTTTATCAGCCCCACCATTTTTAGAATCTTGAGCAAATCCGCTTAAACTTGCAGCTAATAAAACTGCGAAAATTAATTTTTTCATTATTACATTTATTTTAAAGTTAATTATTATGCCAAAATTAAGCTTATATCAAGTGAGACTGTAATCTAAAAAGTCTCTTTTATGATGTCAATTTGTTTCAATTCAACACCATTTTGCATATTTTTTTAATTTCAATTCGTTCCACTTTTTGTGAAGAGTACAAAAAAATGACATTTCAAAAATGTTTATTCTATTCGATCCACTTCAATCAAGTGGAATAGGGTATCGTCTCCTGAAACATAATTCAGTGATAACTCCTTAAAACCGGACGATATGATACTCTTGGTTATCCATTTTCCACTATCTGTATTTTGAACAAGAGTAACTTTTTCTTGACCAGACTGTCCAATTGACCAATTCCCCTTGCCCTTATCGAGATAGGTTACACTCACTTTTACAGTCTTGGCATTAAAAGTTGGATCGAGACGAAATCGCATTTGTTTCTTTCCAGATTGATGTTCAAAACCACGAGCAAAACGACCATAGATGGATTCGTCGATATTCCAATACCCTACATCACCGGTTCCTATCGCTATTTGAGTCAGAAAACGGGAATAGTTGTTCGGCAACGTTCCCCATCCTACATCATTTACCCCTTTGCTCTTGCGATTGTCCATTCCGCCACCAACTGCTTTTTGCGGATCATCCATTCGCGCACCATAGGCAGTAAAAGCTTTGGCTATATTCATATAGCGCTCAGGATCTTTTTTATTTTCTGGCTTTCCCCCAAAAGTTTCAGCCGGAAAGCGATTAAAGTCTGAAGCATCGAGCCCATCCCTTAAAGCACAGAATGCGGAAGGTGAGGTAGCTGGATCCTTATGTCCTGCATATTTATTAAAAAACACACAAGCGGGTAAGTTATCTTTCTCCATTAATGCTTGCGTTGGCACATTCCAAATATCGAGTCGGCAATGCGAAGCAAAAATTCCCGACCAGTAAAGTGCTTGAGGAATATTGCGGTTCGACCAGCCCATTTCAAACAATTCGCCGTCCATTTCTCCACGAGTAAGTACCCTCTTTCCACGTTTTTTAGCTTCAGCCTCTATAAACTCTAACTTGGCCAGACGTTTGTCATTATCACTAACATAATAGCCGTGGCTAAACATTCCTTGCTTTAAGGCGATGACCTCCATATTATCCAATAGCCATTGGGATTCTAAATTCCCATTAGAATCAGAGTTCACCAGAATTGGTATACCGGGAAAGGCGTTTTGGTACTGCTTCCAAGATTCTAGTCGAAATTGGTTCCATACTTCTTTTGAAATTTCATATTTTTTATCGATTGGGGCTCCCTTATAGGGTTCACCATCTCCTGTAGATCCTTCGGCACATTGGACAAAAACAATACTTTGACGCAATTTTGGCGGTAGCGCACTAACATAACTTCCGAAAGCAGTAATCAAGCTGAAAAATCCCTTTTTGTATTCTGGATGCAAATAGTAAGGATATTTTTTTTGGTTATCCGTCTTCTGCCCCAAAGCATTAACCTTTCTGTCAGTAATAACCAATGGAACCCCTTTTTCATAAATCCATTCTGGAGCACTCGGTCCAACCCAAATCATAAGCGTCACAGATAAACCCTCTTTAGCTGCTTCTCTGAGCGGATTTCCAATTTTCTCATCGAATTCATAATTTCCAGGAGTCAATTCCAATGAATTCCACTGGAGAATTAGCGGAACACTCCGAAGTTCAGGACAATTTGCTTTCGAAATTTGCCCCGGCTTCCACCCCGCCCAACTAGATATACCGTATCCTTTTTGGGACTGAGCGTAACCACAAATAGATACAACAGATACCAGTAAAAAAGGGAGAAAAAATTTGTGAGTGATTTTCATTTATTTACGCTTTAATTTTTTAGTATTCCAATTTCAAATTTAAAAAAAACTTTAGAGTTTAACTATCCTAACAAAGCTAACTATGGGTTTCAACCCTTGCTGTGCCAAACATTCGAAATCATAACCAGAATTCTTCTTCTGATTAAAATCAGCTTCTATAAAAAAAGTGGTCGTCAGAAGTTTTTTTGAGTCCGAACATTTCACAGTCCGCAATTCAGTTTCTTTAGCTCCGTTAAAAGACAATAACCATTCCCCTTTACCCTCGTCAATATAGCTAATTTTGATAGCCACTTTCTGTTTTTTACCCATTAGAAAATTGGCATCTACATTGAAACCTATTTTATCACCTGTTCTTGCTATATAATCATAATATTTTCCGGGTTCCACCCAATGCATCTTATTAGCCTGATTGATTTTGACAACAGCAGTAGTTTCATAACCAGGAGAATCACGCTGAAAAACCCATCGCTCAAAGTTCTTTACAGCACCAGCATTTCCTTTCAAATAACTTTCTCTCAGGAAACACCAAGCATCAGGTGCCGTCTTTGCGGTACGACCTACTTCGAGACTCATCCAAGGAATCATTGCCGGAATTAGAGTAAAGTTCGGATAACAAGCCAAATTTACTCTCATTTGTAACATTCGAAGACTGGAAGTGAAATAGCGATAAGGAAATGAATCAGTGGAGTATCCGTATCTATTTTGAGTGGCAGCTGTTGCATACTTTTCATCATATTCTTCATTGACTTCGCCGTGAAGGGATTCTTTAGCAATAAGTGGGCAGCTCTCATTTAGTACTAAATAACCATTTTCGTCTAAAGTCTGCCCAATTTCGGGAGCAGGAATTTGATAAAGGTACATCTCAACAAATCCACGACGCACACCAAAACCTTTGGAAAATCCATAATTACAGTTTCCGCCCATATACACTTTATATTCGAAGCCTTTAGTAATGGCTTCCCAAGCATCGAGACGTTCTCTAACATGTTGTACTGTATCTGGATCGACTCCGTGAGGACCAATTCCTTCATCCCCTAGTGATGGTGAGGCGTAGCCTACATAAAGACCTTTAACCTCCTTCATCGCAGGAATACCCGATTTCCCGAAGGCGGCAATGAGCGCTCGATACTTATCATGAAAAAGTGGGTTGGCAAGATCGTAATTCTCCTCCCTTTCTATTCCCTTTTTTTGACTACGTATAGAAGGAACTTTGTATTTTGATTTAAGCCAGTCTGGGGCTGATGCCGTTCTGGAAGTCATCAATCGAATACAACTCCCATAACCTCGCTTCGCTGCGACATCAACAGCATTTTTAATTGGGGAAAAATCATAAACACCCTCAGCAGCTTCAATGGTATTCCAATGGAACCAAATATCTACAATAGGATTGCACTCAAAATTTACTTTCGGTAGTTGTGAAAGCGAATGGAGCGATTTACTATTCAAAACTCTAGCTATACCTATAAGCCCTTTGGGACTCACTTTCGTATTGGGTGGTAAACTCCAATCCCACCCTTCTTTTATATGATCTCCAGCCTTCCAAACGTCAGGCTTTGCCTCACCATTAGGAGTTTTTACATATTTCCCCCAAAAAGGATATTCAACCTCTTGTCCAGTTGCCTTTAGACTGAATTGAAGGAGTAGCATAAACAAAAATAGAGAACTCAAGTGAATCCTTTTTTTTAAAATCATAACATTATTAGTATTTAAAATCATAGATCTTAACCCGTTTTTGGTCAGGATTGTATCGAGAACAAGTAAAATTTTATTAAAAAAAACAGTTCTCGATACACCTCAGTTCAATTTAGAAGCGTATCGAGAAGTTTTGTTCTGTTTTTACTACACAAAAAACACGTGAATTGACGTTTTGAATGTTAATACCAACGGATAGATTATAGTAATAGATATAAAAATCTTTAAAATTGTCTTACATTGGATTTAAATTTAAAACTCTTCTTCTTCTTCTTCTTTATTTTTTTTCTTGCCTTTGGTCATCTTTTTTTTGTCTTCGCCTGAAAGTTTGTTATTGGGTGAATTCGGTTCATTGAGATTTGGAAGGTATTTTTGAAAACCTGAAATGATTTCTTTAAATTTAGAATTCGAAGCCAGATTATTATGTTCCAATGGGTCAATGGAATGGTCGTAAAGTTCTTCAGCTCCATTAGCTCTTCCTCCGTACCAAGTATATCTGTAACGACCGTCAGTTAGGGAATGGTTTTTATACTGATAGGTAGTCAAAGTAGGCGTATCCCACTTCATCTTCGGATTTTTTAACAATGGTGCAAAACTGATTCCTTCGTTTTCTGAATTTTTAGGAAGTCCACAAAGTTCTATTAGTGTAGGATACATATCCAATAAATTAACTACTCCTTCAGTTTTAAAATTAGGTTTTGTAACTCCCGGCACGCTAACAATAAATGGTACACGTGCGGATTCTTCCCAAAGGTCCGTTTTACCGTATTTCATCTTTTCCGAAAGATGCCATCCGTGGTCTCCCCAGATCATCACGATGGTGTTATCTGCATATTTACTTTTTTCCAGCGCATCGAATAAAACTCCTAGACAATAATCAACATAACTGATATTGGCCATATAAGCGCGTTGTGCCTCTTTATGTAGATTGGCTTTATCGGTCAACTGGAAACGTGGATCAGGTTTAAATAATTGTTTTCCATTCTGGTCTACAATATCCTTGAGGTCGTCACTTTTCAAGGCAACAGGTATCACTTTATCTAAAGGATACATATCATAAAATTGCTGCGGTACAATCCAAGGCAAGTGCGGTTTGGATATACCAAGCGCCAGAAAAAATGGTTTCCCATCAAAATCACGTTGCAACTGATCAGCTGCCCATTTGCAGACAACATAATCTTTGGTTTTTTCCACAGGCCCTTTGCTGGCCCCCCAAACAAAATCTGATCCGCCACCTTTGATTCCATCCACCTTTGGCGGAGTTTGCTCCCAAAGCATACCTTCATTTGAGCCACCTGGACTTGCAAATTCTTGAAAAGCCCATTGACCTTCATCCAAACCTTTTTCTGTAGGGTGTTTATGAAATACTTTGCCTGCAGAGAGGGTATAATAGCCATGCTTTCCAAAATATTCAGGTAGAGTAACAACATCTTTGGCTTTCGGAGCGTCTTTGATATTTTGATTATTGCCGTATACTCCTGTCGATGCAACTCTTTTTCCTGTCAGCAAAGCGGAGCGGGATGGACAGCAAACCGAAGATGGGCTATATGCTTTGTTCATCACCATTGCTTGCTGCTTGGCAAATTTGTCAATATTTGGGGTCTTTACTTGTGAGTTACCTCCTAGGCAACCGACCCAGTCATTCAAATCGTCAATGGCAATGAATAAAACATTATACCCCTTACTTTTATATTTCGCAACTTCATCCAGTGCAGATTGAGTTGACTGAGCGTAACCCCTAACAGAAACTACTGACAGTAATAAGAAGAAGATAAATTTGTGACTAATTTTCATTTTTTTTAAGTTTATTTTTTTTTTAATATCCCTATTTAATACCAAAGATCTTATAACGATTTCATGTTCTCGCATAGTTCATCAAATGATTTTTCCCCCTCGTATTTTATGATTTGAGAATGGCGACCTTCTAAAAGAACGGGACTTGCTTTTCCAAAAGCTTTCAATTCATATTCTTTAGGTTTATCGCCCCAATTGAAAACACCAAGGTAAATGTCCTTATCCTTACGGGCAATTATTAACTCGAACCCATCCTGCTTGTTAGTGCCATGCTTCCAAAAATCCAAGGGAACGGTCTCTTCCATTGCAGGAAACTCAAAAACTTCTTTTGCTAATGCTTTACGTTCCGGGCGAAGTGTCATCAAATTATCACTATGTAAACGGGCAGTACCGTATAGTTTATTAAAATCGGCCCACATTTGAGCTTCATTCATCGTCATACTATGCCCATGTTTTACATCTTCTTGAGACACTGTTGCATCTTCGTCTATGGATTCGCGGAAAACGAGGTAATCGGCATCTCCATTGAATACTTTACCACTGAGGTAAAAGTTACTTAGGTTACCCAGGCAGCGTTCAGGAAAAGCTTGGTAGATAGGATTGATGTCTCCACCAGTTCGCATACCGTCTACAAACCCAATAGTTGGACCAAAAACAGCAGAACAGCCCAAGAAATAGATATCATCCCCCATTGCTTCCCGCATGGTTTTCATCCCTAAACGAAAACGCTCTACTCCTGTGATTGTAGGGTCGTAGGCTTTGAAACTTTTAACGTGTTTGCTTTTAAGTTTGATATCTTCTTCAAGCCCGTAACGCATAAAATCCACCTTGAAATAACGAATTCCCCAATTATCCTTCATGTTTTTTATGCAATCTGCGATATGTGCCCTTGCCCCTGGATGGGAATAATCGAAGTAAATATAACGCATAAATTTGTCTGCTTTTTCATTCTCTTCGACAACCAACTTTCCATCCTGATCATGAAGGAAGTACTCAGGATGTGTTTTATAAATTTCAGATGCTTCATCACCTCTAAACCCATCAAAATGTATTCCTGGAGTTTTTCCTTCGGCCGTAATCCGGCTAACAATCTCCTTGATACCACCAGGTAAAAGACCTGAGTGTAAAGTTTTATAATCTCCTCGTTCGGTCCACCATCCTCCATCAATTTGAATCATATTTACCTCAGGATCCAATTGATTCAATTGGTCCATATTACCATAAATATCTTTTGGGGTAAATACTCTACCATAATAATCCCAAGTTGCCCAGCCTTTGAAATCGGCAGGTTTAAGCTTTGTAATTTTATTTTCGGCAGCAATCGCCGTTCCAAATTGATCAAGCAATTCAAGCCAGTTGTTAGCACGTTTAAGAACGATTTGTTCGTATTGTATCGTCTGACCTGGTTTTAGTTGTTTGCCTTCTCCATCAGACCATACTTCGAAAGCACCTTGTTTTAAAGTGAAATTCGGCATAAATATTCTCCAAGAAGTTGAACCTGCAAATAAATATTGACCGTCCGATAATCGTAACATCTCATACATATGACTCCAACTACGACTGGTTTGACTGCCTATCTTCTGTTTAAGCAATGGTGTGCGCCCCATACAACTTCCTCCATAAACCATATCCAAGTTGTCGGACAACTGGGCCTCTATCGGAATACTGACAGAAATTTTTTGTATTGTAATTGGTTTATTTCCATTATTAGATAGCGATATTGACAACTGTTGAAAACCATTCTCAATTTCTTTTAAACTCTTGGTAGTCGATACTGTACCGTTAGCCTTAACATCAACCTTAATCTCTTTCCATTGATCAGTTGTTCCTGCAAAAGACATTAATACGTTTAAAAATACTATTGAAAGTGTCGTAACTGTTTTTTTAATTTTTCTTGTCATTATATTTATTACATTTAATTTTTATGAATATGTATTTTATTTTGGTTTTAGTTATTGACAAAGTCGATTGAAAAAAAGTTTAGCTTCATTTTACAAATTAAGACTTGATTAAAAATTGTAATCTTATTTTGTAATTTTTATTAAACTCAAATTTTCTATCCTCCTTGATCTTGGTTACAAATTTACTTTAGACCTTTTTTTTATATAGTTTCAAATAGTCTCAATTGTAGTATGTATTTGTCTCATTTGCTTTTTAAGCTAAAAAAAACATATTATAACCTAATCTATTTATAATTACAATATTCTAACTATCAGATACTTGACATAATTACTCTTTATTATCTGATTTATGTGGTATAAAATAAAAGCATGTAAAAAAATAACATCCAAAAAACATCTGTTGATCTTTTGGATTGATTTAATTAATTCAATTCAATAATAACTTACAAAATACATATGAAATTCAAAATCGCTATATACTTATTAAATCAAGTTATTAATAGACTCAATACTACCTATTAATTTTGTCTTTTTATTGAATCATTTTAATCCAAGCTTTCTTTAAAAATGAAATTCATATTAAGTAATTGAATATAAAAATGGCTGTATCGTTTGCAAATAGATACAGCCATTATATAAAGTAATATTATTTTTAAGTTGTTTTGATTTTCAACTTAACCTATTCAGTTTTATCTCCTTTTTTACTTTTTTTCTCTTTTTTATTTTTTCTTTCTTTATCCCCTTTGACCACGTTTTCGCCTTTTCCATATTTGGTTCCTTTAGCACTACCTTTGAAAGCACGATTCTCTTCTTGAGGTCTTAATAGAGGAAGCTCTTGTTCTCCGCGGTGAACTTCTACAAGGCTAAATATATCATCTTTATCATCAGCATTCAATAGTACAAAGTCAGCCCCTTTAGTTCCTCCATTTTTGAAAACGGCATCTTTGATGGTTATCACTTCATGATGCCATTTTTTGTCCCCTTTTCCGGTTACTGTCATTGCTGTCTTCATGGTTTTGGTTCCTGCATCATAATCTAGTTTCCATTTAGAACCTTCAATGGCATCATACCAAACCACTGTTATCGACATTATTTTAGGTTTATTATCTTGAGAAAAACCTTCATGAAGTTTGAAGTACATTGCATCTTTTCCCGTTGTGTGTTCGAATCCTCTGGCAAACCTTGAATAAATAGAAGATGTAGCCGTGATAGGTCCGCCTACTCGCCATAATGGAATTGAAGTAGCATCTGGTTCAATTTGATAGAGTAATCTTGAGTAATTATCGGGCCAGATTTCCCAACCGGCATCATTGAAACCAACTTGGTCACCACGTTGCTTCACTTGTCCCATTTTCAGGGCATTTTTATCGTCGTTTGCTGCTCCATACTTAGCATATTCGGTAGTAATTTTTTCCATACGTTCTATATTTCCATGTGAAGCATTACCGTACTTATCCTCTGGATAAGCCTTTGTATCGGCTGCATTCAAACCTTTATGCAAAGCACAGAAAGCATCGGTCGCTATCTCAGGGTGTATTTGCCCCGCATACTTGTTGAAAAAATAGAAAGAATAATCAAATCCTTGTTCCTTGCTAACCTTCAAAGCGCCGCTTGTGACATCCCAAACACTTTGACCCGCATTCAAGGCATTGATTGCTCCCCAATAAAAGTTGAGTTGAACATTTAGTTGATACCAAGGACGCGTCCAGGTTTGGTCCATCTCGGAACGACGAAAAAGCGTTACCTCTTTTGGGTCAACTAGGTAAGGGAGAAACGTGTTCACAGCATCAATTTCTCCACTTAAATGATGTCCTCTTGAAAGTGCCCCATTTTTGATACCAAAACCATCTTTGAGATTTTTAATGGCCCAATCCCATTCTTGAACAAAATCACTTTTACCGTCATTGCTTTGGGGTTCTAGATTGTTGAGAAGCATGCTAATATTCAATCCTGATTTTTTACCAAACAATTTATCATGCAAAGCAAAGGTTTCAAGACGGAATTCTCTCCATTTCGCACTTTTCACGGGTAAAGAATAATTTTTATCTACAGGCTCGCCTTTATAGGCACACTCATCTCCTGTGCATCCTGTTTTAACTTGAATAAACGAAATGCATCTTATTTTTTCTTTAGAAAAGCTACTGATGTGTTTAGCCACTTCTGTTAGAAAACGGTGATAATACTTTTTATATTCTGGAGATAAATAATAAGGATAATGGTCGAAGGCACCTGGGTTTTTAGTAGCGTTTGTAATTACCTTAGGCACCCCTTTTTCATAAACCCATTCTGGTGTTTTAGGTCCTGCTTCAAACGAAATATATAATGATATTTTTTCTTTAAAGGCTCTTTCAATAGCCTTATCTAATATAGACCAGTCATATACTCCAGGCGTTTTCTCCACTTCATTCCAGGGAAAATCACAGGATGTCCCTTTTAAAAATGGATACTCTTTTATATTCATTGCTTCTCCACGATCCCAAACACCAAAAGAGCTAGGTTGCGGACCTATCTGACTTACAGCTAAGTTAGAGAAAGCAATGAGGGCAATAAGGATAATTTTTCTTGAAATTTTAAAGCTTTCTAAACTATATTTTTTCATAATTATAATTTTATTATTTACGATTTAAGACTGTTAATTTTAATAATAGTTTAAAATATAAAAACAGTATTGTATTTTTAATTAATAGCGAATAAATTAGATTTATTTACTCGTCCTTGAATTCTTTTGGGGCTTTCCCTGTCCATTCTGTTTTTGTACAATCTTTCCACCAAGCCAGCCACTGCGCTTCCATTTTCTTTGCAATTTCTGGATGTTGCGCGATCAAATCGTTGGTTTCTGTTCGATCCCTATTCATATTGTATAGTTCCCAATTAGGACCTAAACGTACGAGTTTCCATTCTCCATCACGAACGGCTGCACTTTTTGAAAATTGATAATACAAAGGGCTTTTTCGCGCAAGTTTATCTCCTTTTAAAGCAGGCAATAAACTGATACCGTCTGAAACGTGAATAGTAGTTTCTTTAGATTCCCCTGGGTAATTAGCCCCAGAAACAGCTAAGACCGTAGGCATAATATCAATAAGATGAACAGGCTCTTGGTTCCAGCCTTTCCTGGCTTCTATAGCCGCTGGCCAATTTACAATTAACGGGGTATTGATTCCTCCTTCGTGACTGGTCGTTTTCCATTTTCGCAAGGGCGTGTCGCTAACCGTTGCCCAATTTTGGCCATAGCTCGGATAACTTGCTACGCTACCCAAAGGAGCATTGGCATCTTCATAATCCACCTTGGGATCAACCGCGCAACCTCCGTTATCGGAGAGAAAGAAAACCAAAGTGTTTTCTAGTTGGCCTTGAGCTTCTAAATGTTTTAGTAGGCGGCCAATATTTTGATCCAAGCGATCCACCATTGCAGCATAAATTTCCATTAGTTTAGCTTCTTTTTTTCGTTCCTCAAGAGATAGACTTTCCCATTTAGGTTTGGCTTCAGCTATCTCCATTGGTGGCAAAGGAGCGGTCTTTGGGTCTATTAATCCCAGTTTTACTTGACGTTTGTATCGTGCTTGTCGTACTGCTTCGTAGCCACCGTCGTACACTCCTTTGTATTTGGCTATATCTTCTGGCCAGGCGTGCAAAGGCCAATGCGGTGCCGTATACGCCATATAAAGGAAAAACGGTTTGTTGTCATTTTTATATTCATCAAGCCAAGTCAAAGCACGATCCGTGAAGGCATCGGTATCATAAAATTTTGGATCTTGAGGGATATAATTACTATTTTCTGGAATGTTTTTATCGTCTAATGACCATTTATTTCCAGCAACTTTATGAGCAGGAACCGGTTGGCCGGGGGCCGCAGCGAATCCTGGATTAAAATGGTTTTCGCAACCACCTATCATACCATAATATCGATCAAAACCACGAGTTACCGGATTGAATTTTGCGTGTTGCTTTCCGGACCAAAAAGTATTGTACCCCGAAGGTCTTAGCACTTCACCCATAGTTGCAGCATTACCAAAATCAGCATTGGTACGTTGATAATAAAGACCCGTCAGCATAGAGGCTCTTGAAGGAAAACATTTTGCCGTATTGTACATTTGCGCAAACTTTACTCCTCCTGCGGCGAGTCGGTCTATATTTGGAGTTTTAATCTCGCCTCCATAACAACCTATATCCGAATATCCCAAATCATCCGCTAAAATGATAAGGATGTTTGGCTTAGTTGCTGTTTTTTTTTCAATTTGGGCATTTATTGCTACTGGTAAAGAAAATAATACTACCAAAAGTGCCGCCTTTTTTATCAAGATATTCATATTGTATAATTTAATTATAACTAGTGTTTCTAAACAATTTCCTGTTAGAATTTTTAGTGAAAGTTAGTTATTATTATGGCTATTTATTAATGAAAATTATTTTTTCACAAACTCAATTATCTTCACTGTATGAGCGGGCTGATCCAATGTTAACTTATTGGACTCGATTTTAAAATTCTTTTGGGTCCACAATTCCGTCAATTTGTATTTTGAATTATTTAACTCGAAATCAGTTTTTAGATTGTATGTTTTACTAACATCCTTGTCCATCCAGTTGAATATGGTAATAATCAGACGGTCTTTGGTTTCTAATTTCCAAATTGTGGGAATGTCTACACCCGAAAATAAATCGAGAGGTATGGCATGAACTCCCAATTTGTTCACTGCCATAATATCCTTATTTTTTAATAATTCCAATCGTTCAGCTGGGAGTGATTCTACTTTATCTCCAAAAAAGAAAAGTCCCCCCATTATGGCTTCTAAAGTCATATGGCATTTTGCCTCTTCAATGGTATATAGAGGAGAAACAAAAAAAGCATCTGGATCTACAATAGCTATATTTTTGTGAATATAATAGTTTTGTGCCACGGCACGAGCGAATCGGATTAAGCCCTTTTCCACTCTTTCCTCTTCAATAGTTCCCAAGGTTTTGCCATAGGTAATGTTGGTAAAAGGTTCAGCTTCTGATTTATATCCGGGATGATTGATGTCGTTTCCTATTCGGATGGCATCATAACATTCTAATGCTCCAAATACATATCCCATACTGCGTGTCACTATTAAATCATCAGGCAAAGCACTTCTAATCGCACGAATCGTTTTATTGTGTGCCTGCATAAAAGTCATAGTCGAATCAAATCGTACACCTTCTTCTAAACCTCCATACGTATGGTCCCATTTCATAAATGAAGGTCTGTAGCCTTCAACGATTTGCTGGTATCGTGCTGCTGAAAAGGCGGGTACTTCAGGGTGACTACCATCAACATAAACAGTTCCAACAGTTGTCGCCATTTCGTCATCCCCTTTTGCTATTTTTTTATTGTATAATGGTTTCAAAATCCAATCAGGATGTTGAGCATTAATGGGATCTTTAGGATTGGTTCGTAAAGGACTGACGTGAAGACCAAAGTCAAGACCCAACTTATTTACATAATCGGACAGGTATCGAATTCCATTCGGAAAAGTGACATCATTAACACTATAAAGACCAGGCTCTGTCCACCATCCGCCATCAATTTGAATGGTTTTCCAACCGTACTCTTTCAAATTTTTGTTTATAAAATCAGCGGAAGTCAAAAATGATTTTTCAGTGATCTTTCGATCATAGGAATGCCAAGAACTCCAACCTGCTTCTGGAAAGCGCATCGGTTTTCCTTTTCGCACATTTTCACCCATAATTTTTCCGGTTTCCAATAATACATTTGTAGGGCGTTGGTTTTCCCAATAACCAACTAAAAAGGCATCGGTAATAATGGTATTTCCTGCAGGAACCCAAATTTTTTCTCTTTCGAAAATCGCACCACTTCGTGCAGAAACTTTTAGTTTATTGAAATCATCTGTAACGGGTAATTCCCATTTGAAATTATTAGGCCATAATTCACTGGCTATGCTTGCAAAAGAAAAAGCGCAATTTTTTTTATCGTTGACCAACATACTCAACCAAACTCCGGTATGCGCTTTAGAGTAGGTTCCTTCTTTTGCCTTTTTGGTATTCAATTGATACGGGTACATCAATCCACCAGTATGAGGGGCAGATGCACTTTCGGTAAAGACCATCCAATCTTTACTGTTACCCGGCAAAACCATATTTTCTTTGGCAGAATTAAACAATTTGATTCCGCCCAATTTGAATTTCTCACTAGCTTTTAATGAAGAGTTCATAACCAAATAAGGACGTCCTTCCATTAATTCGAATTCAATGGTAAAATTGGAAATTAAGGGATGGTTCTCGCAAATCAGATACAAATAGTTGACTTTGCCATTATAATTGTTCACTACACTCAATCGAGTACCCTCTTTTTTCTCCCAACGGATATTTTTAAATTCACGAACTGACACCCATTTATCGTTGATTTCAATCTCTGGTATCAGTCCATTTATTTGTGCAAATTGCTTGTCCCATTGAATACTGTATTCTGGATTACTATTGGAATATTTAATCAAGGGCTGGGCTAGAAGCTTTGGCAATACCAACACAAGAACTAAACTGAAAACTATTTTTAATCTATTCATTACTTTATTATTTGATTTTAAGGATATATATTTTTTGGTTTAATGCTGTTTTACTTCTTTTTATTTATTTTAACTCCACAATATTGGCTCTCAAACATACGTTCATAAAAGCAGCCGATGTCCAAAGTTGGGATCCCGAACCCGAAATTAAACCTGAAGGCAGTGGCACTTTTTCGTGAAACGAACCAAATCCACCCCAATCTTTATCTCTTTTTTCAGAAAATTTAGTTCCCATCGTTCGAGCCAGCAGTGCAGCATTGTATCCTGTATAATCTTGATTATCGGCAATTTCCTTTGCCTGCAAGAAAAAGGTATCGCAAAAGGGCCAGGCGGCGGCATTGTGATCTCCTGTTACTTTGCCTAAAAACGGATGAATCAAAGGGATTCCGTATTGATTGTATGGATAATTATCAATCGCTTTTCTGGCGGCTTCCCCTTTTACAATCCCAAATAGTATTGCAAAAGCAGTTCCCAGATTGTGCTGGTTGGGCAATACCTTCCCATTTCTGTCCTTGAAATAGGTAAAAGTCCCATCGGGCAATCGTAATTCTTTGAGAATAGCCTTTTTGAGCGACTCGGCTTTTAGGGTCCATTCTTTAGATTCTTCGGGTAAATTGCATTTTTGGGCAGCATTGGCCAGTGACAGCATCGCTTTATAGTACAAACAATTGGTTGAGGTGCTTTTAATCAATACGCAATCCGCCTGGGAATAACCCTCAGGATAGCCATCTGATTGCAAGTCCTGAAAGGTGTTTTGGCCTTTGTACAAACCATCTGTTTTATCATACCAAGGAGCATAAAGGCGGTCAAAATTACTTTTCCCATTGGTGTAAAGCCAGTTCCAATCGGCCACTTCAGGATGCGATTTAAACAAATTATCTGCAGCCCAAACCCAGACGACATCATCCGTACGACGTGTAATGCTGTTGCTCTTGAACTGGGCCATTATTTGTTTTCTATCCTCCGTGATTGCTTCCCAAGGAGCATCGATTTCTTTAATAACCTCGTCTGTAGAAACTTTGTATCCCATCTTAGCCACTACATTTCTCGTTACCCGAAGTGAATTCATCATCTCTTTGGGATAAACAGCATTGAGTCCCAAGATTCCGGCAAAGGATATGTCACGGGTATAAACACGGTCGGTGTACCGTCGTCCCGCAGCAAAATAAGTACCATAATCGTTGGTAATCAAGTTGAGTTCCACATCGTGCAGGGCAATTGCCCACATTTTTTTGGTCAGGGGTGTGGCCTCTGGTTTTAATGTAATAGTGTTTTTGGAGCTGACACTAGGCAAATCGGCAGTTACAAATTGTCCTAACCCATCTTCTAAGGAATTGGCTTTTAATACCAATGGTCCTTTCTCATATACCAATTTTTGACTGTAAGCAGAAGATACAAACAAAAAAACAGTTAGAAGAATAGCTAAAGTATACTTTTTCAATTTCGCTTTTATAAATACTATAATTAAAGTACAAATTACAATATTTTAGACAACTTATGGTTGTTCAAAAAGTCTCATACACTTGGTCTTTTTGTTTCAAATAAAGAAATGGGGTGTGGTTCTATTTTGTGGTTGACTATTTACAATTGTCTACGATATGTTAATAAAGCATCTTTACAGTATCTTAGTCAAGCCCTCTATTTTCAAAGGAAACCTATTCTAGTTCTTACTTAGGAACGGATTACAACTGAGCACGAAATATCCTTTATCAATCTCTTTTTAAACTCATTGCTTCTGAACCAATACAGCATACAATTAATCAATTATACCTTCCTATTAATCAATTATTTGAAACAAATTAACCCTATAAATGACACTTTTTCGTAAAGTCTAATTTAGAGGTTAAGCTAATTTTACAAAAATATTAACATTGAAAATTTAACCAAAAAAATTATTATGAAAAAACGATTACTCAACAGAAAAAGACTACTGCAATTTGCACTAAGCCTTTGTTTGATTTTGGTGAGCGCCAACACAAGTTGGGGGCAAACAATTACTGTGCCCAACGGCGATTTTAGCTCAGGGTCAACATTAACAGGCACAAGTCCGTGGACGATTCCTGGATGGACAATTTCACAAAATACTGGAATTGGTTCAGCTGGTAATGCTAATTTAACTGTTGGTTCAAGTGGTGTAATAGGTGGGGCACTCAACTGTACTGGTGTAAATTCAACTTCTGGTGCAAATGCAAATGCTATTCAGGCAGCATTAATAGTTGAATCTGATAAGATTGATATCAGTAGCTATGCTGGGTCAACGACAGCTTTTACTTATGCATTTCAAATCAAAGTAGCTACTGCAACAACTTCTGCTGCACCTTGGAATGTAGTTGTAAAAGTGTATGATGCCTCTAATGTTGAAGTTTTATCGGCAATAAGTCAGACTAAATCACAAGGAAGCCTTAAGACGACTGCTTATGGAACTTATGTAAATGCTTCAGTTGTAGGTACACTATTAGGTGCTCCAAGTGCTAATGTAAAATATATCACCATTCAGGTTCACCTAGGACAAGTGCTAGCGAATACTCCAACGCTTGATACCTTTACATTAAACGCAGCAGGAGCTGCTGCAAGTACTACGCTTACACAGCCCGTCAGTACAGCTTTGAGTTATGAAATAGGAAATGGTCCTTCTGCAGAACAATCGTTTCAGGTAGCCGGTGCAAATCTGGGTAGTAATAATGTTACAGTTACTCCAGGTGCAAATATCGAATTATCTTCTACTTCTGGTTCAGGCTTTGGCTCTTCACCAATTACATTAACGCAGAGCAGCGGAACAGTAGCTACTACAACCCTTTATGCACGTTTGATAGCTGGTCTAGGTCTTGGTTCGGGTGGTTCAAATGCTGTAAGACAAGTAAATGTTGCAGCAACTGGAACGACCACTAAAACAGTACAGTTCACAGCAGCTGTAAATGGCATTAACACTACAGGAATCACCGGAAGTGATTTGAGTTATGTTGCAGGAAGCGGCCCTTCAGCTGAAGGTTCGTTTACTTTTACGACGAATGGTTTAACAAGCGATTTGGTGGTGACACCGGGTTCTGATTTGGAAGTATCAACTACTTCAGGTGCTGGTTTCCAGTCAACTGCCATCACTTTACCTAACACCACTCTTTCACAGGTAATTTACAGCAGATTGAAAGCCGGTCTTTCCGGCGGATCTTATAGTGGAGCATCAACAGCGGTTGTGGTTTCATCCCTTGGATTCATTGGTACAACAAAGCAGTTTAATGGAACTGTAACAGATCTTCCAACTACTTGGGATGGTAGTAGTTGGTCAAATGGAGCACCAACATCCTCACTAGACGCTATAATTAATGGTGATTTTTCAACAACGGCAAGTGGTATTACAGCTGAATTTTCTGCAAAAACATTAACGGTTAATGCAACTAAAACATTTACTATCAATCCTGGTCACAACATCACAGTTGCTGGAGCGGTTACTAATAATGGTACATTTACAATTGAAAATAATGCCAACCTTATTCAAGTAAACAATGCAACCAACACAGGTACAGGAACTGCAATTGTAAAACGCAACAGCAACCCTTTAAAACGTTTGGATTATACGATGTGGTCATCACCGGTATCAGGAGCTCAAACATTGGCTGGATTTTCACCTTTGACTTCTCAATCGCCTAATCGTTTTTATACTTACGATTCAGCTACTGATAAATATACCAATGTGGCACCAACAAGTACATTTGCAACAGGTACGGGTTATTTGATTCGTATGCCAAACGAAGATCCAACACCAAATTATGGTACAATAACGGAGCCTAATACACTTGCTTATCCAGGGGTATTTACTGGAGCGCTTAATAATGGAAATGTCTCCATTACTACTAGTACTTCAGGTTATTATTCCGTAGGAAATCCTTATCCATCAACAATAGATGCTACTGCATTCTTGTCCTTGCCTGGAAATACAACAGACGGTACCTTATATTTTTGGAGAAAAACAAATGGAGTTGACAATACATTGACTGGTTCTTCTACAGGAACTGCTTATGCAACTTGGACTAGTCTTGGAGGGACTAAAAGTAGTGGAAATGTTGCTCCAAATGATATTTTACCAAACGGAACTATTCAAGTTGGGCAAGGTTTTATTGTAAAATCGAATGGAGCATCATTGTCATTTACCAATGCAATGCGTTTAGGTACCGCAAGCACTCAGTTCTTTAAAACCAAACAAGTAGCAGAGAAATCACGTGTATGGTTAAACCTAACCAATACAACTGGCGCATATAGCCAAGCTTTAGTAGGTTATTTAGATGGAGCCACTCTAGGGGTAGATAATGGTATTGATGGTAAATACATCAACGATAGCGCTATTGCTTTAACATCAAACATCAACGGCGAAGAATACACCATTCAAGGTCGTCCTGCATTTGATGCCACTGATGTGGTAGCCTTAAACTTCAAAACCGATGTGGCTGGCGACTACACTATAGCCATTGATCACACAGACGGATTGTTTGCCACTGGACAAGATATTTATCTTGTAGATAGTAAAACTGGAACTGAAACAAATTTAAAAGCAGGTTCTTATACTTTCACAGCAGCGACTGGAGTTGATAATAGTAGATTCTCATTGAAATACCAAAAAACATTAAAAGTTGATGATGCTATCTTCAATAAAAATGATGTAACTGTGTATGCTAAAAACGGAAGTCTATTTGTGAATTCAGGAGAAATTGTCATCAATAGTATTCAAGTATATGATGTTCAAGGAAGACTGCTTGCCGAACGCAAAGGCGTGAAAACAACTACCGCAATAATAGAAAATCTAAAAGCAAACAACCAAGTGCTCTTGGTAAAAGTTTTAGGCGCAAATAACAAAGTAGTGACCAAAAAAGTAGTGAATTAAAATCCATAAAAACATCAAAAATGAAAAATACAGTATTAAAATATTATATAGTCGCTCTCTATCTATGTTCAACCCTTATACTTTTTGCTCAACCCGGAGACGGAAATGGTGAAACAGGTGATGCTGGATTAGAGGGTACAGGAGGAGACACAACACCTGATGGAGCTCCAATAGACGATTATGTTTGGGTTTTGGCAATCATAGGACTAGCTCTTGTATTTATGAAGTTAAGAGCTATACAGAGCAGAAAAGCCCATAGTTAGTTTTCTAAATTAGAAATAATTCAGTTTTAACAACCCTGTTCCTCTGAGGGACAGGGTTTTTTTGACCATAAAACTAACGAACTATGAAACTACTATCATACAGTTTAAACACTAAAAAAAAATGTATGTCCACAAAATTTAAGAACTTGTCATATTCAGAAAATGGACTGATATTAGAGTTTAAAAACAAGCAGCATTTAGAAATTTCTTTTGCCGATTTTGAAAAAATTTATATCAAAAAATACCAATTATGTCTCTTAATTAAAATTGGTATGTTTTCTGTACTATTGATGCTATCCGCTATGTTGATTATCTATTTACCTATAGAAATAGTGTTTATTGCATCAATTCTATATATTCTACTTATTTCCAAGATGAATACCTACAAAAGGTACCAATTGCATATATACCTTTACGATGGTACTTTTTTTAATAAAGAGTTTAATCAAGAGACTAAATATGAGCATATAAACTTGGTCAGTAGAATTAGAAAAGAAATTTTCGAGCATCAAATTAAGTACAATAAACAACATAAGAAACCCTTAGCAAATACAAAATTTGAGGAGGAATTTGTGTGTCTGAATTTAAGTATCGCATAGAAAAAACTTGTATTTAGGTTTTGTTGAAAAACCCTATTTTATTCGCCTTCAAAGCAAATGGGTTATATTTGAAAAACCAAGTGCAAGAAAAAAGGACTAATATCCGAAAAAAGCACGCACTAACACTAACTTTCGGTGGTCAAAATCAATTAACTTTAGAAGGGTTCGAACCTCATTTTAACTAGAAATTAAATCCAGAAAAGCGATGGATAGATTTTTGCTATTCTATTTCCTTGGAGTAATATTGGCAATAGCTATCTCAAAGCCGTCGCCAAAAAGGGAACTGGTCTTCCATTATTGAATCCTAAAATAGTTTTAGGGTCTATTATAATCAAGTATTTGTGTAATATTGACGACCAACGAAACCGTAAATCAAATTACAGAGAATATCTAAACCCAGTATTTTTGGGCTATTCTAGTTTTTCGGATAGCCTTTTTTTTTGCTTACTTGTTTGTAGAAATCCGTAAGAACTTGGGCTTATATGCTATCCATTCAATAATCGAAAAATCATCGCATTAAAGGCTCAACTAGAAGAGGATAATTCCATTCCCATTTTTAAAATAATCATTAGAGATTTGGAATACTATCGATATAGAATAAAATAGTCCAATTTATAGTAGACTAATAAATAAAAAGTTGAAGGAGTTTAGAAAAAGGAAATTTCCCTGTGAAAGAAAAATTAAAACTTACTCCCGAGCAAGAAAAAATCCTTGAACAGGAGAAAAAGACTAAAAGATGCCAAGTTAAAGCGAGATATGCTAAAAAAGCAGACGGCAATATTTCCAATAGTGGTACATGATTTATAGCTTCATTAAAAGTAAGGAACAACTATTCCCTATTAAAAAATGTGCAAAGTTTTTAAACGTCAACACTGGAAGTAATTACCAATAAAAAAAAGAGCACTAGTTTGTAGCTAAAAATTGATATTAAAGAACAGATAACATTGATTCATTTTTGAATATTTTGCAAACCATTAAAAGATAATCATAAGAAAAAATACTAATTTTACATCATCAAGATTAAACTTTGAATAAAAAAAAATGAAGAAGAAACTTTAATTATAGTAATTATATCGATTTCTTTTTATAGTATTATATTTTCATTAATTAATATTTCATTTTATTACTATTAATAAACATCAAAAAAAACTAAAATGTTTAGAATTTGCATATTAATTATTTCACTTTTTTTTTATACTCACGTTTTTTATGCCCAAGAATATGGGGATAATTATAAAAAAATTGATAACAATAAAGGCTTATCACTAAACGGAATTACCACAATATTTCAAGATAAAGCCGGGTATATGTGGTTTGGCACCCAATATGGTCTGAACCGGTATGATGGTATGAATATTAAAAACTATTATGCTGGCAATTCATTCAACGAACTTTCAGACAATATTATAGTTTCTATCCTACAAGATCTTTCAGGCAATATTTGGATTGCTACCGAGCAGGGTGTTACTGTTTTAAACCCCATTACAGAAAAATTTTATAATCTAAAAAAATACAATTCAAAAAACAGTGTTTTTAGTCAAAACATACTGTCCATAAAATTGATTGATGGAAAAATTATGCTCACTACTTCAAAAGGGCTTTGGAGTATAAATCCTGGAAAAAATCTTTTTACAGATGAAAACATAGACTCAATCTTTAAAAACAATGTTCATTATAAAATTAATAACAGTATAAACATTGAATCCATAAAAATTTGTTTAAAAGATAAAAATGAAAACTATTGGTTAACTACAAAAAACCAAGTAATTATTGCTAAAATCAGTAAAAATCAATTGGTAATAAAAGATAAAATTAGTATAGATCCTTTAGTTGATGTTACTATCTCCACTTTTTTTCAAGATAGCTATTTAAATACTTGGATAGGAACTCAAAATAATGGTTTATATCACGTGAAAGTAAATAACGGAACCTATTTAGTATCTAAAATTTACCCGAAAAATAGTTCTACTATCAGTTTTTCTAGAATTTCTAACATCATTCAGGATCGTGACAATAATCTAATAGTGACCTCTCGAGGCGATGGGGCTATCCTGATACCAAAGGAGCTGCTTAAAAACGATGGTTTTACTAATAGTACCATCAATCCTATTGATTTACAAACTCAAAAAATCAAAAGTATTTACCTCTCACGAGATAAAACACTATGGGTTGGTTCGATAGGAAATGGGATTTTTTATCAAAACAATTCTGGCTTAAAATTCAAAAACTATCAGATTAAAGATAAAAATAACAATTCAATCCTCAATAATACCCGGTCAATTAGTAGAGATTCCTTTGGTAATTTATGGATGGGAACCTTATTTGAAGGTGTTTATATTTATGATACTACAAATCAAAAAGTAGTCAAGAATCTTTTTAGAGGAAAATCAGTTTTCGCATTATCTAAAATCGACAATAACCATATACTGGCAGGCACATCTGATGGATTACATGTAGTCACTTTTGATAAAAATAATTTTAGCACAAAAAAACTAAACACAAACAATAAAATTGATGCTATTATTTTTTCAATTACCCATGCCAAAAATCAGTATTGGCTAGGAACCGACAATAATCTCATAAGTTTTACTTTGACCAATGATTTTGAAATAGCAAACATAGTCAACTATAAAAACAAGATTATTAACCCTACAAATTCCTTAAGTTTCATTCGTGTAGTTAAATATGACCCACAACACAACACCTTATGGGTTGGCTCTCAAACAATGGGTCTTATAATGGCTAAATTAAATAATGATTTTACCATTAAAAAATTCTACAACATTAATAATTATTCAAACAAACTTGAAAAAAATGAATATATATCTGACATTAGTCCAGGCGGTAAAAACAATTGTTGGGTAGGAACACGTAATGGGCTTATAGAAATTAAACTATCTAAAAATGGATCCATTTCAGAAATAAAAAAATTTACTATTAGCAATGGATTGCCAAGTAATTTAATTCAATCATTACAAAATGACGGCCAGGGAGATTTATGGATAGGCACAAATAGAGGTTTAGTCAAATTAAATCAATCCTACTCTGTTAATAATTATGACAAAAACGACGGCATCCAAAATAATGAATTTTCAGAACATTCTTCCTATTCTGATTCTGATGGATTTCTTTATTTCGGAGGTATTCATGGTGTTTCTAAATTTTCCACTAAGCAAATCAAATATTCAAATTATGCTGAACCTGTAAATTTAAAAGATATAATTGTAAACGGTATAAATGCAAATAATAGAAGACCAATTAATGATTCTATACCCCTTACACTCTCTCATGATGAAAGGAATTTAAAAATAAATTTTCTATCTCCCAATTATACTAACCCAAAAAATTGCAAATATTCCTATATTCTAGAAGGATTTGATAAAGAATGGAATTTTACAACTTCAAATGTTTATTTTGCTGGGTATAAAAATTTACCAACGGGTAATTATACATTTAAAATAAAAGCATCTAATGAAGACGGAAGTTGGAATGCTAATTATACTTCTTTGAACTTCGAAATTCGCCCCTCATTTTGGGTATCAATTTATGCCTTTATTTTGTATATAATCATACTGTCTGTTTTAATATTTTTAATTTCAACTATTACAAAAAGAAGACTTGAGAAAAAAAACAAGGAGAAATTAGAAAAACAATATCATGAGCAAATGGAGAAAATCAATGAATCGAAATTGGAATTCTTTATCAACATTTCACATGAAATTCGTACTCCCTTGACCCTTATTTTTTGTTCTATCGAAAAACTAATTTCAAATTTTATTCTGAATCCTAAACAAAAAAAAGAAGTATTAACTGTTGAAAAAAATGTAAATACTCTATTGGAATTGACAAACGAATTGTTGGCTATTCATAAAATGGAAACGGGTAATTACCAATTAAAAGTTCAGAAAAACGATATCATTTTGTTTTTGAAAAATATTAAAATTGCCTTTAAGGGATTGGCAAAATCGAAAGAAATTAAAATCTCGATTGACGCCTATCAACCTGAAGTATTTATTTGGTTCGATAGAAATGCCCTTGGGAAAATTATCTATAATTTAGTGTCAAACGCCATTAAACATACCGATAAAGGCGGTAAAATTGTAATTAAAATCAGCCCTACATCGAACAATAGCTTTCTAGCAATAGATGTTATTGATAATGGTGCTGGAATAGATGCTAATTTTATGTCTAAAATTTTCAATAGATTTTACCATCACGGTGGAAATATGGATCGCTATGTAAGTGGTTTTGGAATTGGGTTGTCCCTTACCAAATCTTTGATCGAATTGCATAAAGGAAGCATTTCGGTAAGTAGTGAATTGCATAAAGGTTCTACATTCACTTTGAATTTACCATTAGATGAAAATGCTTATTCTGCTGAAGAAAAATCAGACACAACCCTTTGGGATAATGACTTACCAAAAGTTATTAACGCTGCTAATTTTGATGAAACTAATGAGGTTGGTATTGACAAATTAGTTGACAAAAATATTGAAATCAATGTTGAAAAACCTACAATTTTATATGTGGATGACAATATTGAATTGCTTGAAAATATATCCGATTACTTTTCTGAATCGTACAATATCTTTACCGCAGAAAATGGGGCAATTGGAGTTGAAATGGCCAATAAATTGCAACCTGACGTAATTATCAGTGACATAGTAATGCCTATTATGAATGGTCTTGAATTATGCGTTACTATTAAGAACGACATAAACACTTCACATATTCCTGTAATTCTATTAACAGCTCAGGGCGATATGGATAGTCAATTTAAAGGAGTTCAATCTGGTGCAGATTACTTTGTTCCTAAACCATTTAATATTAAAATTTTAAATCTAACCATCAAAAACCTCATAGAGTCCAGAAACAAATTTAAAAAGCTATTTCTAACCAATAAATATGAGGATGCTGGGGACATAACCACAAACAATAAAGACAAAGAATTTATTGATAAACTGCTAAAATATGTTAACGATCATATAGAAGAAGATAATTTAAATATTATCAATATCGCTGATGAATTTTCAATGAGTCGTTCCACCTTTTTTAGAAAAGTTAAGGTCATAACTGGAACGACTGGTAAAGAATTTATTGATTCTGTGCGATTGAAAAAAGCCACCTCCCTTTTGCTAGAATCGGATCTAAATATATCCGAGATTGCTTATGCTATTGGCCATTCTAATCCACAGTACTTTTCAAAGTGGTTTAAGTCCCATTGCAAAATGTCGCCTTCTGAATATATTTTAAAAAATAAAAAATAATCATAAAGCATTTATAAACTATTTTTACAGAAGAAATAAAGCGGTCTCTCCATCTGGTTCTTCACTTTTTTTTTAGTGTGTTGTTCCATTACGTCATATCTGTATTTTCAAAAGAACATTTTGGAGTAATAGGTAATTTAATACAGTTTCCATACATTCAATAGGCACTTCACAGTACAAAAATTAATTGGTAAGTAATAAACTCGAAAACATAAACTATTCAAAAGATGTTTATAATCATTTCATTAATTGGGTAAGCGATAAAGAGAACGTTTCTTAAGTTCCAGAAAAAAAAGACGTTTTACACTTCGATTGCCACTCCTAGCCAACGCTACAGTGTTTGCTCCATGACAGCTTCTTGAGCAGCGTAAAATACCCATACTATCTTTCAAATATCCTAATGAGCTCCTCAAAAAGCTGCCTTCCACAAACAACTAATATTCATACCTTAGAAACTATACCCTTACATTCCAAGATACCGACTCGCTAATAAACTGTAATGGTCTTCGGAACTTAGTAGTGAAATCGGAATTTTTTGCATTGATTATGTAAGTATAAAAAAGAGCTTTAATCTTTAATTAATTTGCTTCTGGATAACCCCATTTTTTCTACTCACAAAATCAAAAGTCCAGCAAGAATATTGTTTTTTTCTTGCCATTTATTTGGAGCCTTTATTTTTCCAGAAAGCAGTTGTCTTAACGTGCCAAAATAAAATTCTTTCTCCTTCAGTACTCTCAATAGTAAATCAGGCACTATCTTTCTACAAAAACAATCTAAAAATTAGAGGTCTTTTCTTTGCAAAAACTTTAAATCGGCCTCATAAAAATTCAGAATTGCTCATCCCCGACTCCACAAATCTATTTTCAAATAGAACAAAATGCCCGTAAATCTTAGGATTTACGGGCATTTTTGTTTTCTAAACTTTCTAAAATCAGCATTAAATTAGAATTCATTTCACAACTACTACAAGTAATTGGTCAATTAGCCAACCACAAACACAAGCGAGAAATCAATTTATACCAAGTGCCATTAGAACCTGTCGGACTATTACCTCTTGAACTCTCCGATTACATTGCTACTTGCATCAAATAAATTCTAGACGAAAAACAAGAAAAAATTATATTTTGGGGTTTCCCTTAAACTGCATCACGATATTTACCGCTGTACTCAAACTAAAAATTTCGGGTATGTTTTTAAGGTCACTCCCCCATTCTTTGTTTGGTAGTTCGGATAATTCAATCTTTAATTTTCCAGTAGCAATTATTTGTGGTTGAGTTACAAATGGAGAAC
This sequence comes from uncultured Flavobacterium sp., assembly GCA_963513695.1. Classification (GTDB taxonomy): domain Bacteria; phylum Bacteroidota; class Bacteroidia; order Flavobacteriales; family Flavobacteriaceae; genus Flavobacterium. The sequence goes on along the minus strand of CAUPRL010000003.1, from coordinate 111,916 downwards.
CAATTTCATTTTTTTAAAGGAAAACCTTTTGAATAATTTTTTGGTTTTATTTGCTCCTTTATCAAGAATTATAAAACTTTTTTGCATTAATTACTTTCATAATATTAGTTTGTAAGCTCCCCATAAGGTCTTTGGGGAAATGATTTTAAGGTTTTAACTAAAAGCTTTTTCATTTTATTAGCTTCTATTTTATTTTTTTCAAAGACATTTTTTCTTTCTAAAGAATCTGTTTTCATGTCAAATAATTGATTTTTTTCAAAATAAAAAGGGTTTAATAACGCTGCGTGATATCCTAAGTGGCTATTGTTTAAATAATAAGGCAATTTAATTTCTGTGTTATTCCATCCTTTAAATAGCAGTCCGTTATCTATCTTTTTCTGTGTTTTGTCATCATATCTAACGGTTATATACTTCCAGTCTTTTGTTAATACTCCTCTTGCAAAGCCTAATTCGAAATACAAATAATCATGAACCGGTTTGTCATTGCCTTTTAGAACATTTATTAAACTTACACCATCGAATTTTGTTTGTACTTCATTTAAATTCACTCCTGCCAATTCTAAAAACGTAGGTGCGTAATCTATATTTTGAACCAATTCATCGTATTGAGAATTTGATTTTATGCCGGCTGGCCAATGCATCATTAAAGGAACTTTAATACCTCCTTCGTAAAGAGTGGTTTTCCCATAGTTATAATTACCGTGATCGGAAGTAATAATAATTAAGGTGTTTTCGTAAATTCCTTCCGCCTTTAATTTATCTACTACGGCACCAACAGCAAGATCAAACCATCTCAACCAAGCTTGTGCTTCAACTTTTCCTAGCGACTTTACTTCCTTTTTTATTTCTTCTCTTGTTGGCAAATAACTGTAATCAGCATCCAAATAGCCTTCACCTGTATATTTCGGGTTAGCATCTAAGCCATGAATATATTTTCCGTTTTTCTTAATCCATGGAGCGGGTCCGTGTGGAACAGTTTCACTATAATACAAGAAGAAGGGTTCCTTTTTATTTTGAACTATAAAATTTAGGGCAGCTTTATTCTTCCATTCTACATTATGGACATTCAAGGAATCGTTATATAATTCCTTTAAATTGCCAGCATAAATACCTTCTGCGTAGTCAAAGCCATATTGTTTTATCATTCTAGACCATTCCTTATGATTATAAGACATCGCATTAGAAACCATGCTATCCTTTGGATTTGATTTTTGGTCGTAGCCACGAAGACCTCTGTTTACCCAACTTTTCTTATTATCTAATATCTCCTGTTCAATAATATGACATTTACCTACAAAACCTGTTTTATAGCCTGCCTTTTGGAGCAATTTTGGTAAATTTTCCTTGTTTTTTTCCAATTCGATATTATTTTCAACTCTTGACTGTTGGCCGTATGGATATTGCTTCATAAAAATAGAGCCTTCGCATCTTCCAGCGTAACGTCCTGTTAATGTGGTATACCGACTTGGGGAGCAAACGGAACTCGTTACATAAGCACTGTTGAATACTATGCCGTTTTTTGCCAAACCATCAATAATTGGAGTATGTACTGAGCCGTCACCATTAAAACCAAAAGGGTGTGATTGTACTTCTTTATCTGTGTCTTTAGGCACGATAGCGCTTTGATCATCAGTCATAATAAAGATGATATTAGGTCTTTTAGTTTTTTGAGAAAAAACTAGGTTACTAAAGCTAACAATAACCAAAATTAGCAATTTTATTAATTTAGGACTACTCATTTTTATACGATGAATTGTTTGTTAATTCTGTTTTCCAATATCGTGAAGAACTTTTTCTATTTTATTTACCAAATCCTTTTTTAATGGAAGAAAGTAAGGAGATAAATTACCCGCCAATTGTTTTTGGCAAAGTACTAAAACGAAAAATTTCGGGTATGTTTTTAGAATCACTTCCCCATTCTTTGTTTGGATACGCCCCCATCTCTAATTCCAAAAGACCTCCATTGATTAAATCATTGTGTAAAAACCAAGGCCCTTCTAACCTTTTTCCATTGAGTTTTGCGCTTTGTATGTATTTATTTTTTTCAGAACAATTGGGAGCAGAAATAATGAATTTCTTTCCATCAGGAAGTTGCAATGTTGACTTGGAGAACCAAGGGCTCCCTATGGTGTAAATTGGAAGTCCAGGAGTTATTGGATAAAACCCCATTGAAGAGAAAACTACAAATGCGGACGTTGCACCACCGTCTTCATCACCAGGCATTCCGAAAATATTGTCTTTAAACCAAGTATTCAGAAGCATTCTTATTTTTTTCTGCGTTTTCCAAGGTGAATTCGTAAAATTGTATAAATAGGGAATATGAAAACTAGGTTGGTTGCCCATAGAAAACTGCCCTACAATACCAGTAAAGTCTGGAAATTTTGCATATAACTCATAGGTTGTTCTTCCTAAATCTTCTCGGAACATTTGATCGAGTCTATCTTCGAAAACAACTCTTCCTCCCATTAAATTTTGAAGCCCTAAAATATCGTGTTGCACATTCCATAAATAAGTCCAACCATTATTTTCATCATAATAATCTCGACCACCCATTCCGCCGTCAAACTTCGGGTCAATGTCTATCCATTTTCCGGCTGCATCTTTAGGCATAAAGAATCCTTTTTCTTTCCAATACAAATTTTTGTAATTATTTGATCTTTCTAAGAAATACTTGTACTCGTCTTTTTTACCTAATTCTAAAGCCATTTGTGCCAATGCCCAATCATCATAACTATGCGCCAAAGTTACGGCTACGGATTGCCTTTTTTCAAAAGGATGTACGAGTGCTACTGTTTCAACTTCACCAGGATGCAAGGCTGGAAAATATCCTTTTTCTGCATAAAAAACATCCAATTCACAAGCAACATCAGAACGCCAAGGCACCATTGTTTGCTGCAATGCATTCTTTTTCATCCCTTCATAAGCCTTTTCGTAATCGATGTCTTTTAATCCTTTTCGATATGCATCTAATACCATAATTGTCGAATGAAAACCGTTCATTGGAACCGTTTCTCCGTGCACTTGTGGAAACTGAGGCATCCATCCCCATTGCTCGTACATTTTGACATAGGAGGCAACCATATCTGATTCCATTTTGGGACTGAATATCGCACGTAAAGGATGGACAGCTAGGAAAGTGTCCCAAATGGCATCATCTACATAAAAATTAGTAGCATCTTGATGTATTTTTTTATCATAACTACTATAATATTTCTGTTCTTCGCTGATATTGACCATTCGCTCATAGCTGCGGTATAAAGCCGTATAGAAAGTGCGTTTATTGGCATCTGTTCCTCCTTCAACTTGGATCAAATTGGTTAAATTCTGCCATTTCTGGCGAGCATTCGACTTCACTTTTTCAAAGTCCCAATCAGGAATTTCATTCGTTAAATTTCTTTTGGCTTGTTCCAAACTTATATATGAAATTCCATATTTTAAATTAATTTGTTGTGGTGATGAATCTGACCAAGAAATCCAGGTATTTATTACTTGAGGGCTAATTTTTACCTGACTTAATTCGCCAAGTACATCTAATTTTACATAAGCATAGGCTTTCATTTCTTTAAAAACAACTTCACCTACTAAATCACCATCAGAATTAAACTGCCAATCAAAACCATTCAAATCTTTAAGGAATAATTTTTTATCTTTTGAATTTTTATAATTAAACCTATAAAAACCTGTTTTCTCTCCAGGAGCATATTCAAGTGTAATATCAAAATCTTCCAGCCAGGTGGAGTAATAAAATGGGGAGGCTTTTTCTAATTCTTGATCCCAAACAGAAACGGGTTCCTTGCTCATAGGCAAATTACCTGCAACGGGTAAAAAATTAAAAATACCATCGCCACGATGGTTGTAAGCCGTTAATGGAAAAGAACGAATTTGATCATCTCGATAATCTTTCCTTTCCGGATTAACTCTAACCATAGCATTAGGAATATGCATTCGAGTTTTAGTAGGTTTCAACAGAGGAGCCACTCCCCCAATTTGTGGATCGATAAACCTTAAATTATCTGTGGTATTAGACTCAGATTTACACGAATTGAATACTAATAACATGAATAGAAAAATAAATAGAATCTTGTATTTCAATTTTTTATGAGTTAATGTTTTAATATTTGATAGAATATGAAAGCCTGTACAATTATTGTTTTGAAGGTATTACAGAACTAACAGCATATTTGGTATAAAAAACCGGAGTATTACCCCATAATGTATTTGGTTTATTTCCCATAGTTAACTCTAGTATACCCCCGTCTTTTATTTCATCGTGCGCAAACCACGGATTATTCCATTTTTGACCATTTAAGGTAGCCGATTGAATGTATTTGTTTTCTGGAGCATAATTTTTGGCTACTACTTTAAATGCTTTTCCATTTTCGAATTGCACAGATGAAGTTTCAAAAACTGGACTTCCAATTGAATAAACAGGCACTCCAGGTGTAACTGGATAAAATCCTAATTGTGAAAAAACTACAAATGCAGACAACCCTCCTCCGTCTTCGTCTCCGGGAACTCCCATCAGATCATTTCGGAACCATTCGCTTAAGAGTTTACGGATGTATTTTTGAGTTTTCCACGGCTGACCTGCATAATTATATAAATAAGGAATATGAAGTGAGGGTTCATTGGCCATCGAAAATTGCCCAACATTACCGGTATGATCTGGTAGTTGCGCATAGAATTCAAACTTGCTTTTTCCCAATGATTTAGTAAACATGGCATCAAGATTTTTGACAAACTCATCATTTCCACCCATCAAATTGATCAAATCGGGAATGTTATGTTGCACATCCCAACGATAAATCCAACCATTGTTTTCGCCATAATATTTTCTTGCTCCCATTCCACCAGAAGATATATAATCGAATGGCTCTATGAAATTTCCATTTTTGTCTTTGGGGTGAAAGAATTTTGTTTCTGGATTGAACAAGTTGCGATAATTGAATGAAGCCTTTTTGAAATAATCAGCTTCTTCTTTCTTGCCTAATTCTGCGGCTATTTGGGACAAACACCATTGGTCATAAGAAGTTCCCAAGGTAACAGCAACAGGCTGGCGACTTTCGAATGGATCAACTTCTGGAATCGTTTCATTCTGTCCGACTTCTAAAGCAGGAAAGTAGCCGTTATTTTTGTAAAATAAATCCAATTCTCCAGCAGGTTTTCCAGACCAAGGGGCCAACGTTTTTTCTTCTATTGCGCCTTTACAAGCCAAATACGCTTTGGAGAAATCAAAATTCCTTAGTCCTTTTCGATAAGCGTCTATTATGGATGCTACTCCGTGATTGGAGTTCATACGACGGCTATCCCCGGTAATTTCAGGAAAGGTTGGCATCCATAAATGCTCCATTTGCTCCGCCATCAAAACAAACGAATTGAGAATATCTTCTTCTTTTTTGGGTTCGATTAACGTCCTTAAGGGATGAAGTGCCCGGTAGGAGTCCCAAATCCAGTCGTCCGTATAAAAAAGACGACCATTATCTTGATGTATCGATTTGTCGAACGCGCTATAATAGCGACCATCTTCAGAAATACATACTGATCTTTCGAAACAACGATACAATGAGGTGTAAAAAACGGTCTTCTCGTTGTTGTCACCACCAGAGATTTTGATTTTCCCCAGTGATTCATTCCATATTTTACGGCCTTCGTTTTGCAATTGAGCTACTGATTTTGAATTGATTTCGCGCTCCATGTTTCTTTTGGCCTGATTGACATCAATAAAAGAAATACCGTATTTAATATTTAATTTCTTTAAACCAAGAGCATATTTCAATACCAAATTTGCATTCTTACCCTTGGCTGTTTTTGCCTCTTGTAAGATTCCCGCATTTAAATTTGAAACACTTTGAGGAAGTTTTTCTGGCAGTAAATATAGGTATACCTTGGTGTCATTTTCTAACAATTGATATCCGGTGATGGCTGTTCCATTCCAATTCATTTCTCCATTTTTGGAATTAAGAATTAAGAAAACAGGTTCCTCTTTTGTAAATTGCAAATCGTAGGAAGCAGATTGGTGTGACAAACCAAAATTAACATTCATCTGTTGCTCGTCTAAATAGACTGCATACGAATAAGGAGTTAGTTTTTCCTGATCATAACTATAATCAATTACTGGTTTTATGTTTTTTTCTTCACCTTGAAAAGGACTAAGATTAAAGGCTGAGCTTCCGCGATGGCTCGTGACCACCAAAGGAAGGCCGTTTAAAGCCACACCTGTATAATCGCGTCGCTCTGGATACACCCGCAAAAAACTATTGGGCAAATGTATGGTGGGATAAGTTGGCACCAACAAATGACTGATGTTTCCCATGTAAGGATTTACATAATCGACTGGATCTTTTAGTATTGATTCCTTTTTGGGCTGTTGTGCATTGCAAATCGAAAAGACGGCAAAGCTCGCAACTAATAAATTTTTCTTGAAATTGATTTTCATTAAATTCTATTTTATATCTATAATATTCGTTTTTTGTATAAATACCCAAATTATCTGCGGGCTTTTATAACGGTATTCTATTATTGAAAATAATACCTAATCCCTAAGAGGATTAGCTCATTCTAGTGCGTCTGCCATCGTTAAAATAGCCCTCTCCGACACCAAAAGGTATGTCAAAAAGTATCAAAGAGGGCAGCATTTATTGCACAACTAACCAAATCACAATAAACTATTTAAATTTTCATACCATTTTAAAACAGTATTGAATAGTCAATGCTTATTCTAAAGTATTTATTCTAATCCATTCCTACACTTTCCTATATGCCAGCCAAATAGCAATTATTTATAATTATCTTTTAGGCTTGGTTTCGCCATAATTGCCTTCTTCGTGAAACCACTTGGCTCCTTGACCCGTGAGCCATAAATAATAATCCGTTGGCAAATCATCCTCGATTCCTACGAACTTCTTTCCTTGAGTTCCATTTAATGGAACATTTTTTTGATTCAAAACTTTATAGATAGCAGTTCCTTCATCTATTTCATCAAACATAGCTACGTATAATGATTGAGCTCCTTCCTTTTTAGCTCCAGCAATTTGTTTCCACAAAAAATCACCTTTTAGCCTTGGTATTGAATTGTATAAACTGATATCTTTCTGCAAATTTCCCCAAGAAAATCCTGGAAATACCAAAGGCACATAATCGACTCCATTTGCATTGGTCCATTTAATATCTTCTGCAATAACAGAAGAATTATAACTCTCCATTTTATACCTGCCTACAGCCCAAGGCATAATCATATCACATTTCTTTATTAGTGCATGCAATTCAGAATTATTTTGAGTGTCTTTTCCTAATGTTCTCCAGTAATAGGGAACACCCAACAAGACCGATACCCGATTGTGAGGTCCTTTCAGTTTTGTGACTAATGCCTCGACATCGGCAATGCTGTATTTTCGTTTATCATTAAACCCAACTCCCCAAATACTTACAAGGGGTTTTCCATTATGTCTTAAATAGGTTGGATTTTTGATATTGTCAAATAAATCAAACTGCCTCTGTAATTCTTTAAAATCCTGTGCTACATAATCGATATCTTCTTTTTTGCAGCCACTTAAATCATACATTATACTAATTGACCTGCCATATTTTACCGATGCTTTCAGGGCATTTTCGAGCACTTTATTAAAATGTCGTTTCCCATTGAATTTCGAGCCGTTGATTTCAACGACAAATCGCTGCATATGTACCCCATCTATTCCGTATTCTTTCATCCATTTGAAATGGAGGTCAATTGTTTCTGCATCATAAGGACTATAAAGTGATGCTTTTGTGCCATTGGTAAATGAAAATGGTGTTTCATATTGCTTTGTATATTCTCTCATATCGGGCCACATATCAATACTAGAACATCCTGGCTCAAAACCACAATTTGCCTTATAATGATACCATCCTCTTTCGGACTCATCTCCTTTAGCTGCGAACCAACCTTGATAGCCTGCCATCACTAGCTTATCATAAGACTTGTAGAGACAACCCTTTTCATCGTAGATAGTATCTTTATTATTAGACGAGCTATTCATTGAATCCTTTTCGGATTTTGATTCAAATCCTAAAATCACAAACAAAAAAACCAACAGAAATATTCGAATTGATGAGTTATAATTATCCCTATTTAAAAGCATATAAAACATTGTTTATTTGTTTTGAAATATATAGTGATACAAATTACTTTGTCCAACCTTAATTTTGAAATAATTATTAATAAATTATCCCTTAATATTGAATTAATTTAGCTGTTGGAGTAAATATTTAAATTAATTTGAGACTAATTGTATGCCATGACGCTTTGTAGAAAGTCATCCTGTTTAAAATGATTTTGAAAAAAGGGCAGAATCCAATAGTGGTCTATTAAATTCCGCCCTTTAGAATAGTTTAAATTTGTATTACTTTTTTTTGAATTCTTTTTTAAGAATTGATAAATAAGTGTCACCATAGCTTACAGCAGACTCTACTTGGGTATCTATGTTCCAATCATTGAAAGAGTCAACAAGAACCAACTTGTGTGTTCCAGATGCTCTTCGGGCTACATTACAAATAGACTCAAAATAAGCAACATTTTTAGGAAACACATAGTTCTTATCTGAAGGTGTTATAATTCTTTTATTGTAAGAAGGCGAAATAGTTGCTACATATTCTAATTTAAAATCTAGCAATCTCGTTTTAGAATACCCCCAAGCTTCATTACAATATTTAGCAAAGAAATAATTTCTATCATATTGAGCGACATCAATATTGTTGTAAGTAGAATGCGTTACGGCATCTACTCCATTTACAAATCTAAAATCATAACGAAGTGGTGGTGTCCATTCTTGCTGATTGCCGATAATAAATAATTCAATACCTTGAGCGCTCATTTGAGTTCTCAATTGTTTGTACAATTCGGCATTATTGTTGGAATATAAGTTATGAGCTGAACTGATATAAACAACACACTTTCCATCTATTTTCATATAGTTTGGCGCTTTAAAATAAGGCAGCATCAACATAAAATCATTCAAGAAAACAGGCACTTTACTCGGAGCCGTTTCAATTCTTCTCGCATCGGACAAAGCCATAGTACTAAAGCTATAGTTCAATGCAAATTTTTGTTCTAATGCATTGGGTGCTGTTTGCAATGTATTGATAAATTTTATATCATTAGCGTTGTCAGCTGCAAGATTGGCTGATCTGAATCCGAAAATAAAATAATCGATTCCGCCAGTAGCCGCTTGTTTTACATGTTTTTCGTAAGCATCTTTATCTCCGGTGTTTGACACATATTTTCCAGCTGTTGGCACTTCAACAACCGCGTTATTAAAAGTAAAACTTTTATAAAAAGCGCCCACAGCATAATCATCATTTACAGGTTCAATAGGAATATCTTTACTCAAAAAATGATCTTCAATTTGTGGAGCATCGTCTTCTGAACAAGAGAAAAGGACAACTCCAAAAAGGGCTATAACTATATATTTTAATTGTTTCATAATTTTATTTATTTAATTATTTTATAAGGCACACCTGCAGCGATCAAATTATCTACAGAATATCCATACCAATAACTTGCAAATTCCTGATTAAATTCCGCGGTCTTAACATTTTCCCATTTTATTGGTGTATAGGGTTTATTCATTTTCAATGAAGTGTAAAACCAATCCGTACCTATTCGGGCTACGGCTTCTTTATAAGCCAGTGTATTAACAGCAACTTCAATTGGGGCATATAACATTCTCTCAGGGGCTTCAGCATACAAACCACCTCCCGCAGCATTAGCATCTGGTGCCAAATGTGGTGCTTGAAGCATGCCTCTAGTTCTCTTTTGCAAACACCAAGCATCATGTCCTTGATTGTAGAGGGCAAACCAAAGTTGTCTTACAATTTTATCCATAGGGTCAGCGGAGATTCCACTAGTGGTTATTCCAAACAGATCTCTTTTTCCAACACTTGAAGTACCCCATTTAATTCCATCTCTTTCTTTATAGGTAGCAAAACCTGATGTTATTTTATATTGTAAAAATGAAGCTTCAATTCCATCGTAGTAATACTGCTCAGCTGTTTTTACACCACCCCAATCTTTTAGTTTGGCTTCAGCTTTCATCAAATTCACTTCAGCAGCCGTAACCACATTGTAGCTCGCATCCTGGATCATGAATAGGTCCTTTTTAGGGCCCGAATAAGCATCATCTGCTGTGTTTCTCAATACGTTATTGTTACCATTCAAATCCCAACTAGGAAGGGTGGAATTGCCGCCTAACGGTTTACCATAATAAGGAATAGCATATTCTACCAAGACTTTTGGTTTAGTATTTCCTGAAGCGTATAATGAATCCCTGATTATAAGTGGTTTATTGGCTGGTTCTACCATCGCTTGCAGTCTTGGATCTTCATACGATTTTAGGTTCAATATAAAATGATGGTTGGTGTAGGGATAAATACTTGGAAGCACTGTCACATAAACATATGTTCTATAATTAAATGACCAATTTTCTTGATTCGTACCCCATTTAAGAGTACAGTTGTCTAAATTGGTGTTAATCATATCATTTTCTTTAGCCATCACTTCGCGAGCGTGCTGTTCAGCTAAGGCTGGAAAACCAGTTGAAATGCGCAAAGCTATTTTTAGACGAAGAGAATTAGCAAATTTTTTCCATTTGGCATTATCTCCACCATAAACTGGATCAACTCCTAGTTTATCTCCTGTAGTGTTCAGATTATCACCAGCTTCTTTCAACATATTAAGAATTCCAACATAAACCTCCTCTTCTGTGTTGTAAGGAACATAAGTATTTTTCGATAAAGCTTTGTCAAACGGGACACCACCAAAAGTAGATACCATAACAGAATACACATAGCTTTTCCAAACTTTTGCTATTAATACTCGATTGGCAAATCCGGGTTTACCTGAAAAATTATCGATTATTTCTTGATTGTTTTTAAGAATATCCACGTAAAATTTGGTCCAATATCCATTTGTACCACTCTCTGTATAATAGAATTTTGGAAATTGTCCTCCTTTGCCGCCAGTATAGCTGGCATAATTCATATACATATTGGCATTCATATCGCCACCTATTAAATCAAGTGTTCTGAATACAACTCCCGGAAATACATTTTCAGGAGTGGCGAAGTTAAAAGAATTGGGGTCTAAATTTGTTTCTTCGAAATCCTCAGTACAGGAACCCATGAATAAGATAATTCCTAATGTAAATAGTGTTTTATAAATCTTTTGAATAATTTTCATAATAATTAAAATTTTAAATTAAGATTAAAACTTATAGTTCTAGTTGGAAGGAAGGATGCGTATTCAATTCCTTGTCCATTTCCAGAAGTTGAACTTGCCTCTGGATCGATTCCTTGTGGGGTGTTTTGATAGAAAAAGAATAAATTACGTCCAACAACCGAAAATCTCATATCTTGAAATATTGTTTTTTCAACGAACTTTTTTGGTATGGTATAGCCAATAATAACTTCTCTCAATTTAATAAAAGAGGTATCATAAACCGTTCTGGCTTGATCACTACCTGAATCATATCCGTAACTCTGAGGGTTAATCCAGTTATTACTTTCGACAATATTTCCATTGGCATCTTTTTGAGCAACCCAATTTCCATTGGCATCTCTAACACCAATGGCTGCATTTTCATACTTAATACCTTTTGGACGAGTTGTATCATTATAGGCGTTGCCAAACAACCCTACACCATTTGCTTCGGCTGAACTCTCTCCTAAAACATTACTAGAAAAAAGATAGTCTTCGCGACCATTAAGAGTTTCCATTGTCAATCCATTGTTTATTGCTTTTTGGTAAGTACCTGAAAACAAGTCACCTCCTTTTTTAAAGTCAACTAAAAAACTTAAGTTGATTCCTTTATAAGTAAAAGCGTTTCGTAAACCTCCAATATAATCAGCCTGATTATTCCCAAGATATTGATCTGTATTGAAAAGAATTCTACCATTGGCTCCTACCAATGTCTTGCCTGATTCAGGATCAATTGCTACAGTAGTTCCTCTAATTTCTCCTAGAGGTTTTCCCACTTCTGCCCAAACATTCACATTGAACCAACTTCTCAATTGTAATCTATTTACACCATCTATCAAAGCTACGACTTCAGAGTGATTGTTAGACCAGTTGAATTCCATATCCCATTTCAACCTTTTGTCAAGTACTCTATACTTCAGAAAGACTTCAAAACCTTCATTTTTAATTTCTCCTGCATTGATGATGCGATTCGAAAAACCATAAGCTGGCGATGTTTGTACAGCTATGATTTGGTTGGTTGTAGACGAATTATAATAGGTAGCGTTTACGGTAAAACGTTTTTTGAATAAATTAGCCTCAACACCAAATTCATTCGAAGAGGTTAACTCTGGTTTTAATTCAGGATTTTTACTTGAAGGATCCAGTGCCAGCCAAGTATTTCCATTATAAAGACCGCCATATTTATAGGTAGACAAAACATTGTATGGACTGGTGTCATTTCCTACTTGAGCATAGGAAGCTCTAAGTTTCAAAAAGCTTAAAACATCATTTTTAGGTAAAATCTCGTTCAACAGCACACTTCCTCCAATAGAAGGGTAAAAGTAGCTATTATTATCTAATGGTAGGGTTGATGACCAATCATTTCTCGCAGTAGCATCGATAAAATAAGTGTCTTTATATCCAACTGTCGCTGCAGCAAAAAACGAATTTACTTTTTTCTCTGCATCGCGTTCAACAGTTTCCGGAATTCCACTAGAATTGGCTAAACTTTTTACATCAGGCACCATTAAAGTTTGTAATCTTACCTCTCTACCAGATTGACTGTAATCATACATATTACCACCCGCAAAAGCTGTAAATGAAAAATCTTTCATTTTTTTATTATATCTCAACACTGCTTCTAAGTTGGTCGCCAAAGTGGTATTATCAAATGTTCTGTAAAATCCATCTAAATCATAAGTAGCGCCCTTATTGTTGAATTCGTCTCCAAATCGGTTATTGTAATCTAATAATGCTTTTCCAGTCAAAGTAAAGTCGGAGTTCAATTTCCAACTTAGATTCAAACCACCTATTAATTTGTTAGTGGTGTCTTCATTACTGTTCTCATACAAGTTCCAATACGGATTGATAAAATCTGCTTGGTATTTATAAGCTACACCAAATTCATTTTCATAAGGTAATAAATTCGATTCCCCCATGGTGGGAAGTATGTACATATAACTATTGGCAGGATTTCGGTTACTTCCGTTTCGGTAAATACGATTTTCTACATTTTCGTTAGTGTAATTGACATTCAATGCAATATTAAAATCTTTCGAAAAATTTCTTGTTGCATTAAAATTAACATTATTTCGTTTAAGCCCTTCTTGATTAATCAAAGTATAAGTGGAATTGACATTACCGTATGAAAGTCTAAAACTGCCTTGTTCATTAGCTTTTTCTAAACTGATAGTGTTTGTGGTGGTCAAACCTGTTCTATATAGGTCTTTTATACCATCATATTGAGGAAGGTATTTTATAGCCTGACCATTATATCCTAAAACGTCTTGGCCTATCATTATTTGTCCATAGGCACGGCTGTAATTTGGAAGTATAGGTCTGCCTTTAGGGTCTATAAAGCTAGCGTTAGTCACCAAACGACCATTATCACCAGCGCCATATATGTATTGATAATCTGGCCATTGCATGTTTTCTGTCATAGCAACATTGCTATTGAAGGTAACTCCTAAGCCTTTTTTCTCTTTTCCTTTTTTAGTCGTTATTAATATAACTCCATTTCCAGCTCTTGAACCGTATAAAGCAGCAGCATTGGCTCCTTTTAACACCTCTAATGATTCGATATCATCTGGATTCAAACCTGAAATTGGATTTCCATAATCTATATCACCACCGGATGGATTATTATTCCAAATCGAAACCTTTCCATCTCCCTGAGGAGTTTCTAGTGGGATACCATCAATCACATACAGTGGTTGATTACTTCCTGTTAACGAGGTGATTCCTCTAACCACAACTCTAGTAGACCCAGTTGGAGTACCAGAACTCACAATTTGAAGTCCTGCCGCTTTACCATTCAAAGAGTTGATAAAATTCACTGAACCATCTTCTCCAATCCCTTCTGTGTTGATAGACTGTCTTGCATAGGTCAATGTTTTGGTCTCACGCTTGATTCCTAATGCGGTTACAACCACTTCATCTAATTCTTTTCCACTAACTTTTAAGGTTACATTAATTTCCTTTTTACCATTAACAGGAATTTCTTGATTAGCAAAACCTAAATAGCTAAAGACTAAAACAACACCCTTATCATCTGGAATTGAAATTTTAAACGCGCCATTGCCATCAGTCGAAGTTCCCTTTTTAGTTTGCTTGATTAAAACATTGACTCCAGGGAGGAGACTCCCTGAATCATCTTTTACCACTCCCGTAACAGTCTTCGCTTGCGAAAAGATCATAATTGGCAGCAAAAGCAATAGAATACACCAATTTGTTTTATTCATTTTTTTTTAATTTTAGTTAATATTTAATTTTGGTTATTGTTTGTTACTTTATTTTTGATACTATTTGACTCGTTGATTCAATTAAAAAAAATATTCAGCGCGACATAAATCGTTATAGTTCTAAAAATGCTTCTTATTTAACATTTATATAACACCACAAATTACCGTTCTGTCGATTAATTTTAAAATAATAAAATATAAAAAATTCATTAATTTTTTATTAATATGCCTTTTTAAAGAAAAAAAAATGCTTAAAAATGAAAATTTAGCCTTTTTCAATCATTTCGCCTTCTACTAAGGCGGATTTTGTTTGAATAAAAAATTTAGAAACCTTTAACAAAATAAAACCATTCAAAGGCTTCGAGAGGAATGCTATTGACTTTTAATTGTAACTGCTTTTTTTATGTAAAATCACAATTGGCTTTAGAGAAATTCTCAACAATTCAAAACTAAAATCGCCCCTATTAAAAAGAAAAAAAAAACCATGTCAGCAATGCTCCAAATTTAACTCGACTGAAATTCAATACATTAAAATAGCTTTTAAAGCAATTTAATATAACGCCAAGATATATAAACAAATTTCTATTTTTACAATCAAAAAACTAAATTTATTTAGCATCAGAAGATTTGTGTTGGAACAAAAAAATCATCAATGGTAAATACAAATGCGATACAGTCGTTATACTACCTATAAATTATATTATTAGCCTTTAAATAGTTGCAACGTATTGGTTATAAACTAATTAAAAAAAGAGATGAAATTGTCTAAATATTGAAAGAAAAATATTTTAATATATCGATATAATTTAAAAAATGAGTTATATTCGCAACGAAAATCATTGTTAATACTGATTTTTAATTGCAAAAACATAATCAGATTTTTATAGTTGTTTTATTTCAATTAAAAAAACGACAAAAAATATCCAAATTTAATTAATGAATAAAATTGTACTTTTTATATTTAGTTTTTTTGTTTGCATAGGTTATTCCCAAGATAGCCCTGCTGATGGTTTGTTTTTTTTATCCCGTAACGCAATTAAGGACAAGCGAACCTCACTAAATGTAACTCCCGAAAAACCCTTACGCTTCAAAAATGGATTCCGTATGGAATTTGAAGCTGATTTTCATCGGAAAGACGGCTATTACGGTAATATTTTTAAAGTCTTAGGCAATCAAGTTTACAACATAGACCTCATTTCAAATTTTGAAGAAGATTTGAATTCTAATAATCCAAATTTCACACTTGTTGTAAATAATGCAATTTTGTGTACCTTCAGATGGCAGGAAGTCCTTAAGGGAGGGGCTGACAAATGGATGAAATTTATACTTGAAGTGAATCATAGCAATGCTAGCATATCACTGTCTATTAATGGAATTAAAAAGTCTAAAAAAGTCAAAGATTTACAAGATATAAAGGATTTCGAAGTCGTTTTTGGGAAAAGTAATTTAAAAAATTACGTGACGACAGATGTAAGTCCGATGAGCGTCAAACACCTAAAGTTTTTTGAAGGTGAATCGTTAGTAAGAAATTGGATTTTAGGCAAACACCTAAAAAACAACAGTGTTTATGACGAAATAGAAAATGATATAGCCACCACTACGAATCCCGTCTGGCTATTAGATCAGCATTTGTACTGGAAAAACGCAAATCAATTTCGTTTCACGGACCTGCTCGGAGTCACTCAAAACGAGAAAACGGGGCAAATGTTTTTTATCGACCAAAAAGCGGTCTATATCTATCATTTAAATACCCAAGAGATTGATACAGTTCAATATTCGAATGCCCCATTTCATTGTCGAGGCAATAATTTTATTTACAACGACAAAACCAATGAAATTTGGTCGTATTCCTTAGACAAAAACTTGATTTCAAAGTTTAACTTCAAAACCTCAAGCTGGTCTAGCAACGAAACAGCTTGTGCAGAACCCAATTATTGGCACCACAACAAGATGATTTCCCCAAAAGACGGTAGTATTATTATGTTTGGGGGATACGGACACTATAAATACAAGAATAGTTTCAAAACTATTAGCCCAAAAAACGAAGTTTGGCAATCTGTCGACAATAATAAAACAATCGAACCAAGGTATTTAAGTTCCTCTGGAATTCTCAACAACGATACATTCTTAATCTTTGGCGGCTACGGTAGTAAATCAGGTAATCAAGCTGTAAATAGTCATTGCTATTACGACCTTTATAAGGTAGATTTCAATGGATTCAAAATACAAAAACTGTGGCAAAAAACCAATTTAGATCAAGGTCCTTTTGTTCCGATTGGCTCGATGGTAATCGATGCGAAATCGGATCATTTTTATTCTTTGCTTTATGACAACAATACCTTTAATACTACTTTGAATCTAGCTCGTATTGGAATTAATAAATTTGACATCACCCTATTCCCGGCTACTATTCCGTATCAATTTCTAGATATCAAATCGAATGGAAGCTTATTTTTAGATTCAACCAGCTCCAAACTATATGCAGTTACTACTAATGAAGGCAAAGTAAACCTGTATTCTCTTGTTTATCCCCCTATGCTTGAAACCGATGTGTTTCAAAAAGAAGCAATTTCCTTGATGACCTATGTCTATTTTATTCTTTTAGCTGTATTAGTTCTCGCTGTGATTTTCTTTTTGCTAAAAAGGAAATCAAAAAAAGGGAATAAACCAAATATCATAAGAGAGACCGCTTCAAAACCATATGAATTTGACACCGAAACCGAGCAACCCGTTTATAACAAAATTAAAACTTCAGCCATTTACCTGTTTGGTGGGTTTGAAGTATTTGATAAGGAAGGCAAGGACATTACCGCTCAATTTACACCTACTCTGAAACAACTGTTCTTATTGATTCTTTTGGCTAAATCCAAAAATGAAAAAGGCATCACTTCGCACAAAGTAATCGAAAATTTATGGTACGATAAATCCGAAAACAGTGCTAGAAACAACAAAAATGTTAATATTAGCAAACTTAAATTATTGCTAGAAAAAATAGGCAGTGTCGAATTAAATCACGAAAACACCTATTGGAACATTCAATTTGGTGACACTGTATTTTGCGATTATCAGTATGTGAACAAAATGCTTTCTCGTCTCAAAAAAGACACCAATGAAGTTGAAAAAATAGGGGAATTTTTGAATATTATTTCTGCGGGGGAATTTTGTCCCGATGTACAAACTGAATGGATTGAACCCTACAAAGTAGAGGTGTCGAATCGCATTATCGATGGTTTAGATTATTTATCGAAAAACCAAAAAAACTTGAACTTACTTGAATTAATTGCCAATACTATTCTAAAATACGACCCTCTCAACGAGGAAGCTATCATCATCAAGTGTAAATCCTTGTATGACATGGGCAAAAAAGGTTTGGCAAAACAATCCTATGATGATTTTTGCAAGGAATATCTAAGTTTATTAGATGCTAAATTCAATGTCGCTTTCAAGGACATCATTGAATAAAAAAGTGGGATTAATTCCCGCAATCACACCCTAGTCAAAACTCCATTTTTTTTCGAAATGGAGTTTTTTTTTGAACGCCACTGTTGTCGCTAATTTGACAGTGCCTTTATACTCTCCGTTACCATAATCGAATCCAATTCCCTTATTCAGTTGAAAACAAAATAGTCTACTACAGCTTCAACTTAAACAATCTTCCTTTTTTAACCAAAAAATAGTATTTGCTGTTTTTTTTAGCCTTTATTTTTATTAATACTTCAAATTAATAAAATATTAATACAAAATTGAGTATTAATTATTTAAAAATTAATGATGTCCTAAGTAATTTGTAACCTATTAATAACTAATTTATTAACTAAAAAAACAAATTATGAAAAACAACTATGTAATGAGAATGCTGTTCACACTACTGCTGTGCGGATGCTTTTCAATGAGTTATGGGGCGGATATTTATTTGTCCTCAGGAGGTTCTGACTCAAATGATGGATTAACTGCACTTACGCCCGTTGCTTCGTTTAGCAAGGCACAATCTCTTGTTGGGGCTGGGGAAACGATTTTTGTTTCGGGGATGATTGATATGTGGAGCGATAGTGGAAACACGACATTTACATCAATTCTTCCTGCTGGTTCATTTTCCACAACCAATAAAACCGGTATTACAATTACTAAAAGTATTACTATTCAAGGAACTAACTCAGCAAATGATGGTTTTACTGGGACAAATGGAGCAAATAGTACACGTTTCTTCCAAATCACGTCAAATGTTACAGTTAGTTTGAAAAATCTAAAATTAGCAAATGGTAAGATTATTTCAAACCTTACTGCAAGCCCGCCAACAGGTGGTGCAATTAATATGACGAATGGAAATATTATTGCTGAAAATGTAATTTTCGATTCGAATGAAGCTTCGGGAAGTACCGGAATTACTGGAGCTGCAATTTATATTAATGGAACAAACACATCAGGAACATCCTTTAAGAACTGTATATTTTCTAATAACAAGGCAGACAAAGCAGGTGCAGTAAATATTAATACCTGGGCAGCCGGCACTGCTTCTGTACCAAACGTAATTTTGTTCGAAAACTGCTCGTTTGTTGGCAACGAAGCTAAAAACACAGGTGGGTCAGCAATTATGGCTCGTTCGGCAAGTGAATATACCACTCTTAATGTCATTAACTGTACATTCAGCAAAAATAAAGTTACTACAATTTCTAACGGAGGAACTATTAATATGGGTGCTAAAGGAATGCGATATTTAAATATGAATTTTATTAATTGTACCATTACTGAAAATACAACTGCAGGTTCTACAGGAAACGGTGCGGGTTTAAATTATGTAAATACAACGGCTAACAATATTGGAAATTTATATATAAAAAATACAATTATTGAGAATAACACAACCATAGCTGGTGCTTTTAGTGATTTAAATGTATCCGCTGCTTCTCCAACAGTTCCTGAAACTGGAAGTTCTGCGTCAGTTCCTGGTTATATCAAAATTGAGAATTCCTTAATTGGTGCTCATATATCTGACAACACAAGAGTTCCAGCAGGAAATGTAATTTCTTCTCAACTTGGTTATCTCACAGGTTCTTCTACAGCAGCCGATCTTAGGGCAAAATTCGGCACTTTCAACACCACAACCAATTCTTACCCTTTGCTTGCGACATCAGCAGCTATTGAGTATGGTGCTCAGTCTTTTCTTTCAGCGGTTGGTGTAACCACTGACCAAGTAGGAACTATACGTGCATTTGCAGGTGGATTTTGTACAGCAGGAGCCATCGAACATAGCCTTCCGGCCAACGAAAAAATTTGGAAAGGAATTACCAGCACTGATGCAACTGTTGCTTCTAACTGGGCTTATGGAGCTACCCCAACAGGAACTGATTTTATTACCATCACAAAGAAAACATTTGATCCTGTTTTCGGTAATATTACGATAAATGGTGGTCTAATTGAAACAGGAGCTAAACTTTTTGTTGATGAGGGTAAAATATTAACCAACAACGGCACAATTACCAACAACGGTTCCTTAGTTCTAAAAGCCAACGCAACTGGAAACGCTAGTTTAGTAAGCGCAACTTCTGTTGCCAATGTGCAACTACAACGCTATTTGAGCAGCAACCAAAGAGGTTGGAGAATGTTAAGCAATCCTTTATCATCAACTACATTTGCTGCTGTAGCAACCAGTAGTAACCTAACTCTTGGTGCTAATTTTACAGGGGAATACCTTCCTGCTTCAAACACTTGGACCAGTACCGATGATACCGTTGCTATGGACAACCAAAAAGCCTATAAAGTATTTATTACGGGTCAAGCTGGAGAGGCTCCTGATTATCTTACAGGGCCTACAAATGTGACTGTAAAGATAGTAGGAACCGCAGCCAACACAGCACCAGCAGCGATTGCCACAACAGCTACTCAATTTTATTTAGTTGCGAATCCGTACACAGCTCCAGTAAGTGTAGGTTCTATTATAACGGCAAGTTCAGGTTTGACTAATTCTGTTTCTTATTATGACCCTACAAAATCGGCTACAGATGTAAAAGTAAAAGCGGGCGGATACGATGCTTTAACCATTTCAGGTGCTGCAGGAAGCGCAACGGATATTGTATTACCTCCAATGGGGTCTATATTCGTACAAGCCTCTGCCGATGGAACGATTAATATACCAGCATCAGTAATTTTCACTGGAACGCCAGCTCAATCAGGATCATTTAACCAAAAATCAACTCAATCTAAAGTAGCCTCTACCAATGCTTTGAAAGTTATAGTGTCAAGCGAAGGGGTGAATTATGATACTGTTGCACTACAATTCAAAAATGTTGGTGAAGCAAGTAGCAACATCAACTTTGGAAAATTACCAAACACCTTTGTAGATGCTTACACTATTGCTGATTCGCAAAAAAGAGCTATTTCGGAACTAGAATTAAAAGACCAAATTATTCCTTTCGGAATTACTTCTAACCTCCAAAAAAGTTTTAATTTAAAAGTGACTGAAAACACCATTCCAGCAGGTTTTGAGGCTGTTTTAGTAGACAATCTATTGAATACTACAACTGCAATGACTCCAGGAGCAAGTTATGATTTTGCTATCGATAGTAATCCAGCAAGTCAAGGAGACGCTCGTTTTGCTATCAATTTGAAAACAGCAGGAACTTTGAGTGTAGTTGCAAATGAATTGGATTCCAAAATTAATATATGGCCAAATCCAGCCCGTGCAGAAGTAAATATTACCAATTTACAAAATGCCAATGATGGAACTTCAAGAATTGAAATAAGTAATCTAAACGGTCAACTAATTCATTCTCAAAAATCGAATCCAGGAACTACTACCGCCATTCAAACTAAAGGTTGGGCTACAGGAGTTTATATCTTGAAAGCAAACAATAATGGAACTGAAACCACTAAAAAACTAATTATTCAATAAGCCATGAAAAAATCAATTTATATACTATCTAGTCTATTAATTATCTTATTTACCAATCCAATTTTTGCACAAGCTGATCCAGGAGATGATCCTGTAGCAGCTCCAATAGACGATTCTATTTGGGTTTTGGCTCTGATCGGATTGGTTGTAGTTTATCTGAAATTCAGAGCTATACACAAGGAAATCAAAAATGATTCAAAATAGATTTTTTTTAATAGTTAGAATCTGTTTTCTTAACCCTGTTCCAGCTTGGAGCGGGGTTTTTTTTGACAAAAAATTGCTTCATTCTATTATTTAAAGCATTTATCAAAATCCAATCTTGTATGTTTTGTTGTCATTCCGGCAAGGGAATCAGAAATGTAAAATTTAGAAAACATCATTATATATAACTTTTTTTAGCATCATGATTATTCCTCGAACGGGCAAGCTGAAAAACCGCAGCAAAAACACCAATACTGACAAGATTTTCTTCCTTTTCCTTGTCAATTTCATTAAAAACAGCAAAATACCCGCTTATTATTTATTTATTATGAGATTATTAATTCATAATTAATCAAATGTTAATTGTCCCAACTTTTCTTTGTATGTATAATTTAAGCAACAATGAAAAAAATAATAGGCCTAACACTATTGCAGTTTGCCCTCCTACTGAGTGGATGTTCCACTAGAAAAAATGCAATTTCTAAAAAAACAGACAATACAAAATATGTAAACACTTTTATTGGCACCGGTGGCCACGGACATACTTTTCCCGGAGCGACGGTTCCTTATGGAATGGTTCAATTAAGCCCGGACACTCGAACCCTAGGTTGGGATGCTTGCGGCGGCTATCATCACACCGACAATTCCATTATTGGCTTCTCGCACACGCATTTGAGTGGAACAGGGATAAGCGACCTGGGAGATGTTCTTTTTATGCCGTTTACTGGAACTCCAAAACTCATAGCAGGAACTCCCGAAGATCCTGATTCAGGCTACCGTTCTAGATACAGTCACCAAGAAGAAACCGCTGAACCTGGTTATTATGCGGTAAAATTACAAGACTATAATATTAAAGCAGAACTTACCGCTACTACCCGAGCTGGTTTTCATAAATACACCTATAATAATGAAGGTCAGTCCGGCATTATCATCGATTTAGCGCATACCATTTATGAAGATAAAAAACCAGACCACGAAGTACGCATCATCAGCAATACTGAAATACAAGGCTACAAAAAATCAAGTGGCTGGGCCGTAGATCAAAGCCTGTATTTTCATGCGAAGTTCAACAAACCCTTTACCTGCGTTTTCTATGATAATGGAAAAAAAATAGAAGGAACAGATTCTGCAAAATCAACCCATTTAGTAGCCGTTCTAACATTTGACATCCAAAAAGGAGAAGAAGTCTTGGCCAAAGTGGGTATTTCTGCCGTAGATAATCAGGGTGCCAAACAAAATCTGGAAAAAGAAATTCCCGCTTGGGATTTTGATGGTGTAAAAAAAGGCGCGAACGGGCTTTGGCAAAAAGAACTCAGCAAAATCAACATTGAGGGCGGAACAACCGATGAAAAAACAATTTTTTATACCTCATTATACCATACCTCAATCAGTCCTAACTTATTCTCGGATATTGATTACCGTTACCGTGGAATGGATAAAAAAATTAGAAATACAAACGGTAAAAATTCCTATACGGTATTTTCTCTTTGGGATACTTTTAGAGCCTTCAATCCCTTAAAAACAATAGTAGATCCCGAAAAAACGAATGATTTTATCAACACACTCCTCACCAAATATGATGAAGGTGGTGTTTTGCCTATGTGGGAATTAGTGGCAAATTATACCGGCTGCATGATAGGCTACCATTCGGTTCCTGTAATTGTAGATGCCTACAATAAAGGAATTAGGGGATTCGATATTGAGAAAGCCTATAAGGCCATGAAAGAATCAGCAACATTCAATCGACAAGGAATACTTTTCCCCTCGGAGGATGTGGCCAATAGACTGATGCCAAAAGCTAAATTATACAACGAACAAATGGGTTTCATCCCTTCGGATCTTGAAAGACAATCTGTATCCAAAGCATTAGAATACGCTTACGATGATTGGTGTATTGCTCAAATGGCGAAAGACTTGGGCAAAACGGAAGATTATAAAATATTTATGGAGCGTTCCAAAAAATACAAAACCTATTACGATGCCACAACAGGATTTATGCGAGGTAAAAATCAAGATGGAACTTGGAGAGCGCCTTTTGACCCTCGTTTTTCGCAACACAATGTCAATGATTATACCGAAGGCAACGCCTATCAATGGACTTGGTTTGTACCTCAAGATGTAGAAGGCCTGGTGCAATTGATGGGCGGTAAAACAGCCTTTATCAAAAATCTTGATACCTTATTTTCGACTAGTTCAGAGTTGACAGGAGGCACTGTATCGAGCGATATTACTGGACTGATTGGTCAATATGCACACGGAAACGAGCCAAGTCACCACATTACCCATTTGTACAATTTTGTAGGGGAATCTTGGAAAACCCAAAAACTAACTGACGAAATCATGAACACCTTGTATTTCAACAATCCCAATGGCTTGGCAGGAAACGAAGACTGCGGTCAAATGTCGGCTTGGTATGTGTTGAATGCTATGGGGTTTTATTCCTTTTGCCCAGGTGACACTAATTACTCCATTGGGCGTCCACTATTTGATGCCACATCGATTCAACTTCCCAACAACAAATCGTTTAAAATAATCACCAAGAACAATAGCGCAAAAAACAAATACATTCAATCGGCTAAACTCAATGGACAGCCCTTGAATAAACCATTCTTTAGCCATCAAGATATTCTAAATGGTGGGGTGTTAGAATTTGAAATGGGCGACAGCATAAACCAAAAATTATTTACTAACTGACGACGATATGAAAACATTATGCAAGTTAATTATAGTACTGGCCATAAGCTTGACTTGGAGTACCAATGCCCAAAACCGACACAGTAAAGAAAGTAAATATCCAAATTACAAAGGATTGATAATGGCTGGTTATCAAGGCTGGTTTCGCGCACCTAAGGACGGTATTATGTATCCCGACGAAACCAAAATGCGTATCGATATGTGGCCTGAGGTTTCCGAATATCAAAAAACCTATCCTACTGGACTAAAGTTGTCGGATGGCAGTACCGCTCGATTTTTTAGTTCGGATGATCAAAGTACGGTCGATCTCCATTTCAAATGGATGCAACAATATGGTGTAGATGGTGTTTTTATGCAGCGGTTTTTCAACGCAACTGATATCAAAGCGCGTCATTCAGCTCCAACCAATGTTTTGAGAAATGCTATCGCTGCTGCCTCCAAATACGAACGTGCCATAGGGGTTATGTATGATCTTTCGGGGCTTAAAGCTAATGGTGAAGATTGTTCTAGACTAATTGAGGATTGGAAATATTTGGTAGATTCATTGAAAGTAACCAATCAATCTGGAGCAAAAACCTACATCTTGCACAATGGTAAACCTTTGGTAACTATTTGGGGTTTGGGTTTTCCGGATCGTCCCTACAACATTCGCAACATCGGCATGGAACGTTTTATTGATTTCTTGAATAACGACCCAAAATATGGTGGATGTGCAGTGATGTTGGGTGTTCCGACCTATTGGCGCGATTTAAATTCGGATTGCTCTTCGGATCCTTACCTTCATGAACTTATCAAAAAAGCAGATATTGTTTTGCCCTGGACAGTGCAACGTTTTTCTCCCCTTTTGCACAATGATATGGATCGGTATCGCGACCTCATTTTGGGCGACATTCGATGGTGCAAAGAAAACAAAATCGACTATGTGCCTTGTGTAACACCTGGTTTTAGCTGGCATAATTTAAGCAAAATCGAATTTCCCAGTGACATCAAACCGGTAGGATCGATTCCTCGACAAGGAGGCCGATTTTATTGGCAACAAATCTCAACCGCTATTAATGCTGGAGCTTCCATGCTTTATGTGGCAATGTTTGATGAAGTGAATGAAGGAACGGCCATTTTCAAATGCAGCGATACTCCGCCGGTGAGTGAGACCGCCAAATTCATCACAATGGACGGAAAACCATCGGATACTTATTTGTGGCTCACAGGCCAAGCTGCAAAAATGCTGCGAAAGGAAATGCCCTTTACGGCAGAGATGCCCACAAGAAAATAATAAAATTAAAATTGTTAAACCTTTAAACACAAGAAAATGAATACAAAAATGAGTTGGGGAAAAATGCTTCCCGTTTTTATGTCCTTTATAGTCATGGGCTTTGTTGACATTGTAGGAGTCTCGACAGGCTACATCAAAAAAGATTTTGATTTACCCGACGATTTAGCACAATTTATACCTTCGATGGCCTTTATTTGGTTCTTCTTTTTATCCGTTCCCGTTGGAATTTTGCAAGATAAGATTGGGAAAAAAAATATGCTAAACATAGGGATGGCACTTTCAGGATTTGCTATGCTACTCCCCTTTATCAATTACTCTTTCCCTGTAATGTTGATTGCTTTTGTATTTCTTGGTATAGGCAACACTATAGTTCAAGTCTCAGCAAACCCGCTCTTGATGGATGTTTCACCAGCTGATAAATTTTCGAGTTTCATGAGTTTAACGCAATTCATGAAAGCTATAGTTTCCTTGTTGGGGCCTATAATTGCCACCTTTGTAGCCACCCAATATGGAGATTGGCGCTTTGTTTTTGCTGTTTATGCCATTACATCCATAATTGCAGTAGTTTGGTTGTATTTTACTAAAATTGAAGAAAGTGGCACCGACAAAACACCTGCAACATTCAAATCCTGCTTTTTATTGCTTAAAAATCCCTTTATCCTGATGATGGTAATAGGAATCTTCCTAACCGTAGGTGCTGATGTAGGGATGAATTCCAACATTCAAAATTATTTGATGTCCGTTTATGGTTTAACCATTGAACAAGCCTCACTTGGTATCAGTATCTATTTTACCGCCTTGATGATTAGCCGATTCTTGGGAGCCATTTTGCTTAATTGGATAAAACCTCGCGTGTTTCTTGTGATTACTGCAACAATTGCTTTATTAAGTGTCATTTTAATGCTTTTTGCCCCTTCGTCTACAGTTGGTTTAGTTGCCATTTTCCTCATTGGATTGGGAGCTGGAAATCTATTCCCTCTGATTTTCTCAATAGCGGTTAATAAAATGCCCGAAAGATCCAATGAAATCTCTGGCCTAATGATTATGGCGGTCTCTGGCGGTGCATTTATTCCACCATTAATAGGGATGATTAGTAAAAACTACGATACCATCATTAGTCTATCGGTTTTAGCACTTTGTATGGCGTATTTGTTTACCATCGCGGTTATCGAAAGTTTAAAAAAATAATAGCGGCCGCAGCTGGGAATTATAAAATTTCAGAAAAACAAACCGTAAAAGATATAGACTTGTCAGCGGACAGGTCTATTCTATTTAAACAGGACTTTCAATTACAATCTGGTGGAATAATGTAAAAAAAGTTTTAGCGTAAAGCAAAATGACTTCAGCTCCCCAATTTTGCACAAAAAAAACAATTAATCGAATTTATAATTCTAAAAAGTAGAAATCCGTAAAAATTGTTGCTTTTATTTTCACTTTTTTTATCTTTTTCCTGTCTGATTAAGTGTTTTTTAATTAGAAATTAATTCCTCGCTTCTAATTTTGACTTCAATTAATTCTTAAAAAACTTTTAAAACCAAAAAATTATGAAAAACACTTACTTTATGAAAACGCTATTCACATTGATTTTGTGTGGATTCTTTTCGATGACCTATGCAGGGACCATCTATTTATCATCAACAGGTGTTGATACAAACGACGGATTGACAGCTTCGACTGCAGTAAAAACATTTACTAAAGCACATGATTTAGCGAGCTCTGGCGATACGGTAATGGTATCGGGTATGATTGATTTTGCGGCTGAGGTTACTCTTGCCAAAGATCTTATTATAATGGGAACATCCAATACGATGGATGGTTTTGATGGAAAAAATTCAGTGCAATTAATTAAAACAGGAGGCTTTAATTTAAGCATGAGCAATTTAAAATTAACCGGAGGTTTATCAGCGGGTAATGGAGGTGCAATGGTGATTACCGGTGGTACAGTAACCATTACTAAAGTAATTTTTGAAGCCAATGCTGCTGCGGTAAGAGGAGGCGCTATTTCCATAGAACCTGCTACCGCCTTAACCTTGAATTTTAACCGATGTGTAATAAAAAACAACAGTTCAACAGCTGAAGCAGGGGCATACTATTATACAGATTCGGCAGGAACAGCAAATAGCGTTACTTTTACCAATTGCGCTATCATTTCAAATAATGCAACAACGACTGGAGCAGGAGGATATGTAAACAATACATCGGGTACGCTGCAATTATCGTATATCAATTGCACAATTGCCAAAAATAATTCAGGAGGTAACTCCTCAGCAGGACTTTTTCTAGGTAATGCTCTAGCTGGGTCTAATGTTGTTTTAACCAACTGTACAATGACCGAAAACACCTGTCAAACAGCTGCTACGTCTGGTGCAGGAATACGTGTTGCAACTGCGGTAAATACCAATGGTGGTAAAGTAAAACTATACAATACTATTATTGAAAATAATTATTATCCAACTACACCCACAGGTAAAACTACTACTGCTTGGACCACTGATTTAGTTTGGCAAGGTGATGGCTTTGTTGCCGGTACAAATCTAATAATAGAAAATTCACTTATCGGTAGAGCATTGGCTACTTCTAAATGGGGATCTGGAACACCAGGGGGGTCTGCAACAGCAGCAACTATGTTTCCTAATAGTAAATGCCAATATGTTGCTGTAGTCGCCCCGTCTGTAGACGTAACTGAATCTTACATTGCTAAATTTGAGGCCTTTGATGCTACAGCCAATTCTTATCCTTTATCGAATGCATCATTTGCATTAGGATACGGTAAGACTTCGTGGTTGGGAACTGGAACAGTGGTAGACCAATTAAATTTTCCTCGTCCTACTCCAAATTGCAGTGCAGGTTCAGTAGAGAAAAACCCTACAGGTCCAGCACTAGGAGTACAAAAAATGGATAAAAAGGATTCTTTTGTAGTATTCCGCAATACAAGCAACCAAATAGTAATTTCAGATGCCAGTGAGGATACGGAAAGTTCAATTAGTGTATACAATTCTTTGGGGCAAATGGTTTACAAAACTCCATCAGCGGGTGTAGTAACTACTATTGAAAAATCCTTTAATGCTGGTTTGTACCTTGTATCTATCCAAAAAGGTGGAGCTACAATCACTAAAAAAGTAATCTTGAACTAATTTTGTAGTAGTTCAAAGAAATCATAACAAAAGTGGTAGTAATTAGTGTACTGTATTAATTGCTGCCACTTTTATTTCAAAAACAAACGAAAACGTTATCGTAAGACTAAATCGTTGATAGTACAATAATAACAAAACAGAAAGTCTGTAACCTATTTAGTACAATAATTCCCCTTTATCTCCCTTATTTTTAATCCAATCCCAACGTACCAACAAATGCAAAAACTATTTTTGAATACGGTTCTCTTTGTTGCCATTGCAGTAACTACTGTAAGTTGGTCGCAAAAGATTGTGTATCCCTGGAGAGCTACAGCAGCTATTGTAAAAAGTGGTGAAAATTTTGAAGTGTGGTTCCAAGCCGATGCTAACCAAAAAGTAAATAGGGTGGAGCTAGCAACGCCATTTTACAGCACGTCAGCCCCTTTCAAAATTCAAAAAGGAAATTGGGAATACGACAGCACCTCAAAAAATACCTACAACACGAGAATCACAGTTAGCGTTCCCAAAAATACACCCGCCGATCGGTATGATATTACTATAAAAACAGCTACAGGTACCGAAACTTCAGCAGCAGGAGTTAAAGTCATCACAGCATACAAAGACAATTATTACATTTTACATTTTTCGGATATTCATGCTTTTCAAAATGGGTATCCAAACACTTTACATAAACTATCGACAGTGGTCGATATTGCCAATATTATTAATCCTGAAATCTTGTTCAATACCGGCGACAATTTATACCGACCTAGCGAAGATCGAATGAACCAACTCTTTAGTGGCAATAAAGCACAAGGGCTAAAAGGATTAAACGATTTGAATGCCGCAGCTTTTACGGTCGTTGGTAATCACGATACAGATTTTGACACAGTTCCTGAAGAAGGATTTTATCCCGAAAAATCCAAATGGTGGAATAAATGGTGGGGATTACAAGCTTATAATTTCATTTACAATCAAGGCCGATTTATGGTCATCAATAATGGCTGGGTAGGCTTCGACCCAACCAGGCAAATCGAAGAAGCAACAGCTTGGCTCAAAGAGGCAGGCAAAGGAAATTTCAGACTAGGTGCTGCACATATCAAAGAATCAGAGCTGTTGGACCTCGATAAAAATCTAAACCTAAATATGGTTTTGGTGGGACACAATCATCACAATGCCTCCACCAATCCCGGGTTAATCAATACCAAAACTATTCAATACATATCCAATTCTATGCGGGATCACGTAGAATTTAATTTATATAAAATAAATGGGAAAACTGGTATTGCTGTACCTGTTAGTGTTCCTACAGCCCAAGTAGAATACCTTGAAAATCCGGAGGATAAAGATAAACCCGAATTGTATAAGCCGAAACTGGTATTGACGTATGCCCAACCAAATGATGGAAAAAATACCACGAACTCAGCAAGCATTGTGAACAAATTTGATTTCGGAATTGAGGATGCAAGAGTACGTTTTGTGATGCCTCTTGGAACTAAATATACAATTTCAAAAGGCAAAATCGAACAATTTTTCGATGGCCAATCTTACCATATTGTCGATGTCAACCTCAATCTAGAACCAAACAGCACGACCGCAATAGACATTTTGGCTTTGAAAGAATAAGTTATCCAATACATCTAAAGTAGGAATGCTACAACAAATTGTTTTTTAAATCAATAGAGCAAACAAGGATTAAAAAAATTATGTTATGAAAAATACAAAATTAAGCTGGATATTTTTCCTTATTAGTTTAATAACCAACCCACTACTCGTTCATTCGCAAGATGTTGGAGCTACTTTTTGTTGGCATTACCAAGAAATTTATGGAGGCCATGCCTACCCTTTTAACCAATCTATTGTCACTGAAAATCTTCCTACGACGGCGGTTTCTCCGCAAAGTAAATGGGAAGGAATGGATCAATGGTGGGAAAATATGGTCGAAGAGGTAGATTACTCAGGTATCGATTACGTAGCGCTTTTGTCTAGAGGAACACAACCCAATCAGACCAAAGATCTTGGAACCGGTGACCCAAAGCATATCAAGACAATGGTAAAATATATGAAGGAGCGCGATGCCAAATTTAAATTGGCCATTTTTGACGATTGTCCTAATTCTTGGGAAAGCAGCAGAAATTATAATCTCTACGGCAAGGACGATACAAAATATGAATTGTTTGATTGTGGCAATCCTGACAATTATAAATACATCTGGGATTACAATTTGAAAGTAGCTTTAGAAAACATTCCTGATGAAATGCGCTATAAAATTGACAATCGCCCCGTTATTATCTTTTGGTCTGTAAAAAATACTTGGATGACCAATATGGAGGGCAACCTTTCGAAAATTGTAGCTCATATCAAACAAAAATGTCAGGCAGATCTTGGTGTTTTGCCCTATTTAATCGTAATGTCGCCTTGGTTTGATCGAGATACGACCTTAAAACCCTCGATGGTTGATGCGGCGCACAATTGGTTTTCTGCTGCAGGTGGAACATCGTTTACACTTACCAATCTCAACAATTTCAAAGCAGGGGTTTGTGTGCCTTCCTTCGTTAAGCCAGCAGAGCCTGAAAATGGTGTTTTATTGCCCTACATGAATATCAAAGACCAAGGGGATCGTTTGCGATATGGTTTAGACAATACTGTAAAAGCAGGAGCCCAACTGACTTTGGTCGAAGGCTTCACCGATTCGGCCGAAGGAGCAGCTTTATGGCGCAGTTCCGATGAAGGTAACTTTACGTATTACAACTATCCCAATCAAAGGTTGAATATTTTAAGAAGTTATACTAAAAACCCCTACCCTTTCAGTTTGAAAATGGAAGCTGAAGCCTGTGATTTCAATTACGATACCACAGCAGGAAATAGCGGGAATTCCTATTTAGACCGAGGCGATCTTGATGTTTTAAAATGTTCCGATTCAAAAGGCGGCTGGTTTGTGACCAATACCCAAGCCAACGAATGGATGGAATGGCGAGAACTTCCATTGGTACCAGAAAATAAATTTGAAATCAGGTACAAATCAACAGCTGCTGCTACGGTTTTTATTTCGATTGATGGAGTGGCACAACCTACACTAACATTACCCGCAACCAATAGCGTTTGGACGACTATCGACGCCGGAACTTTTATCAATGAGAAAAATAGTGCCCGAACCGTTCGATTGACCATTGCTTCGGGTTCGCCGGACATTAACTATTTTACTAGAACAAATTTAAATACAGGTCCAGTAAATGTGACCTCTGTGGCCGTAACACCCAATATGGCAAGTGTAGTTAAATCTAAAACATTTAAACTAGTGGCAGAAGTTAATCCTTCGTATGCGACTAACACCAAGGTAACTTGGTCCAGCAGCGATCCTTACATCGCGACTGTCGATGCTCTGGGTTTGGTTACAGGTGTTGCAATAGGGACGGCAATTATCACCGCCACTACCGAGGATGGTTCAAAAACTGCCACGGCGGATATCTCTGTAGTAAATCCCTCAACACTGATTACACTTCAAGCTGAGGATGCCGTATTTTCGGGGCCAAAAGTGGCGACCAATAATGCTGGCTATAATGGGACTGGCTTTTTAGATTTTACCAACAATACTGGAGATTATGTTAAATGGACGGTTAGCGTACCAACCGCCGGAAATTATGAATTGAGTTTTAGATATGCCTTGCCAACTGGCAGCCGACCGCTAGATTTGAGGGTCAACAGTACTTTAGTTGTTTCGTCAATGCCTTTCCCTGCAACGGGAGCTTGGACTACTTGGCTGAATGTCACCAGCACACAAGCGCTCAATGCAGGCGTAAATGAAATTATACTTACCTCTAATGGTGCTAACGGAGGAAACATCGATGAATTAGTAGTAACTAATACTACAACCCTTGGATTAAACTCAATTGATGAGGTAGAACAAGAAAAATCAGTCGCGGTTTATCCAAATCCATACAAAGACGGCTATTTGTCCGTTGCATTAACTGGTTTTGACAGTCAAAATGAGGTGAAAATCAAAGTTCTAAATCTCATTGGACAAGTAGTGTACCAAACCTCAATAAGCCACTCCACTCGTGCCGACATGAACCTTTCGGGAAAATTACACGACGCCATTTACTTTGTCTCTATTGAATCAGGAAACACTCAAATCGTAAAAAAATTGATTGTGAAATAGTTGTTTGTTACAGTTGAATAAGGTGGGGCACCAATTGTATCCACCTTATTTTTTTGAGATTTTGAATCTTTTCATGTAAAATAAATGCAGCATAAACCTTAAAATACTTACCAAAAAATGAACAAAAAAATCTTCAAAGCCATACTATTAACCATAGGTTTCCTTTTTACTAGTTCTCTATTCTATTCTCAAACTATAGATTATGCGCCGGTTCAAGAATTGGCTAGGATACCCAATCCTGAAATCAATGAAATAAGTGGTGTGGCCAGTTCCTACCACAATCCTGGTACTTTTTGGGTACACAATGACTCCGGAGATACTCCCAGAATTTTCTTGGTAGACCAAACCGGCACTACCCTTACCCAAGGTACAGTTACAGGTGCCTCTGCAAACGATTGGGAAGATATCGCTTCCTTTCAATTGAATGGTAAAAACTATTTAATCATAGCTGATATTGGGGATAATGCCTCCACTAGAACGCAGTATAGTTTGTACATCATAGAGGAGCCAAATTACAGTTCTGGAGGTGCAAATCCCAGCGATTATCCAATACAACGCAGAATCAACTTTACTTACGACACCGGGGCACAAAATTGCGAATCACTAGCGGTGGATGTCCAAAGTGGCAAGATTCTCTTGGTGAGTAAAACCAGTTACGGAGGATCTCTAAAAATTAGATATGTACATGAGTTGCCTCTTTCGGTTGATAGCGGAACCGTGACCTTAGTTGCTCAAAAAATACAAGAATTTGGCACTATTGCAGAAGCCACTACCGGAATGGATATCTCCAATAACGGCAGATATGCCATCATACATACCGTTTTGGATGGTAATTTTGAATTCACCCGCAATACAGGCGAAACTTGGGCGACGGCCTTTGCTAAAGAACCGCGTAGAATAGGAATTCCTGAGGATCGCGGCTTTGAAGCCGTTTGTTACGGAACTAATGGAATCGATTTGTATTTGATGAAAGAAGGGCTTAATTCTCCCATTTTATTTTACAAAGGAACTGTAAATAATTCCGTTGTCAACGTAAGTTCACTGGAACTGACTCCTAATAGAGCGATCATTTATAGTAATAGAACACTAAAATTAGCAGCCACAATAACACCTTCTAATGCTACAAACAAGAAGCTAACTTGGTCCAGCAGTGATCCAGCCATAGCCACAGTTGATGCTACTGGTTTAGTAACGGGTATAAGTATTGGAACCTCCATAATCACCGCGACTTCAGAGGATGGAGGAAAAACAAACACAGCTGAAATCACCGTTACTAGTCCAACGACCTTGCTCACACTACAAGCGGAAGATGCCGTTTATTCAGGGGCAGTTGTAGCAGCCAATCAATCGGGCTACAATGGGACTGGTTTTGTAGATTTTGTTAATGCTACTGGGGATTTTATCAAATGGACGGTTACTGTACCAACTGCAGGAAATTATGAATTGAGTTTTAGATATGGTTTAGGCAATACGGCTCGACCACTCCAATTGAAAGTAAACGGAACTGTGGTGGTGGCCTCACTAGCCTTTCCTTCAACCACGCTTTGGTCCAATTGGCAATATGTAACCAGTACCCAAGCATTGAATGCAGGGGTCAACGAGGTACAGTTGACGACTATTGGTTCCAATGGTGGGAATCTTGATGAATTGCAAGTGACCAATGCGCCAACTTTGAGTATAAACCGCATCGAGAACCTTCAAAAAGAAAAATCATTCACTATCTATCCAAATCCCTACAAGAATGGCACTTTAACTATAGACATCATTGGATTTGAAGCATCGAACGAAGTGCAACTTAAAGTTACCAATTTGTTGGGCCAACTTATTCATCAAGAAATCTTAACCAATACAACTCATAAAGAATTGAATTTTTCAGGACGTTTGAACGAAGCTGTTTACTTTATTTCCATAGAAGGCGGTGACCACAAATTGGTTAAGAAATTAATTGTGAAATAACCCGCTGGGTGTAATTGTTTTTGATGATAATTTTTCGTTAGTTTGACTGAGTTTAGACTGAAAATTTTCCTTTAACCCGCTCAGGATGACAGAACAGAAAAATTATCATTAAAAACAATTCTCGATACCTGCTTGTGGCAGACAGACCTTTTTTATTGCGTTTCTCTTTGCAAAAAAGAAATCGAACTGACATTTTTAGTAATTACCCCAAACGGGGATGTAATAGGAGCAAATTATAGCAATTAGTGGCTGAAACTATTGATGATAAACTATGAAAAAATTAATACTATTGGTGGCTCTTATCACGAGTTGTAGTGCTTTCGCCCAAGAAGTCAAAGTAACTACTAGTTCTAAGGTGCCGATGGCAGTGCCTGGTACGCCACAAAAATTAAAGGCTATAGCGGGACAGCAAAAGATGAATGTTATCTTTATACTAACCGACGACCATCGGTACGATTTTATGGGTTTTACTGGAAAATTGCCTTGGCAAAAAACACCGGCTCTCGATAAATTAGCTGCTGGTGGAGCCTATTTTAAGAATGCTTTTGTAACTACCTCTCTGTGTTCGCCAAGTAGGGCTTCTGTTCTTACAGGTCAGTATTCCCATGTGCATACCATTATCGATAACGTTGCCTCTGAACCTAATGGACTGGTTTACTTTCCACAGTATTTGCAAAAAAGCGGCTATCAAACTTCTTTTATTGGTAAATGGCATATGGGCAATGATGATGACCGACCAAGACCCGGTTTTGATCATTGGGAAAGTTTTAGAGGGCAAGGCGTTTATTACAATCCTGTCTTAAATATCAATGGCAAACGTGAAGTCTATCAAGACTCTACCTACATCACGGATTTACTGACAGATCATGCCGTAGGCTGGTTGAATAATCGAGATAAAAACAAACCGTTCTTTTTGTACCTCTCACACAAAGCGGTTCATGCCCCTTTTCAGCCGGCTAAAAGGCATGCCGGAATGTATGTCAATAAAAAATACAGCTTGCCTCCTACCTACTGGCAAACGGCAAACGATGATTACAAAGCCTTACGTTGGCCAAATTGGGTAAAGCAGCAACGCTATAGTTGGCATGGTGTTGATTACCCTTACCATACTCATACAAACATCGAGGCAATGGTTCAAACTTATGCCGAAACTTTAATGGCTGTTGATGACAGTGTTCAAACTTTAGTCGATTATTTAAAAGCAAATGGCCTCGAAAACAACACCATGATTATTTATATGGGAGATAACGGCTTTAGCTGGGGAGAACATGGCCTCATTGATAAAAGACATTTTTATGAAGAAAGTGTAAAAGTTCCATTTATTGTATATGCGCCAGGTATTTTTAATGGTGGCCAAACCATTACTAAAATGGTACAAAATATTGATATAGCACCAACTGTATTGCAATTAGCTGGTTTGCAAAAACCTGATTATATGCCAGGCAAATCATTTGTGCAATTGTTAAAAGGGGATTCTTCGAATTGGCGCGATAAAATCTTTTACGAATATTTTTGGGAATACGATTTTCCAATGACACCTACCGTTTTTGGCGTTAGGACCGACAAATTCAAATACGTGAGATATAGTGGTATTTGGGACCAAAACGAATTATATGATTTAGAAAAAGATCCTAATGAAATGAATAACCTCATTGAGAAACCAGAACAGGCCGAAACAGCCAAGAAAATGGCAGCCGATTTATTTGATTGGCTGGAACAAACCAAAGGTATGCAGATGCCTGTTAAGAGGACCATCAAAAATCCATCTGGAGATTTTCTGCATCCTAAACAGTATTAATATGAAAAAGAGTACTTAAATTATCTTCCATTTTAGTATCGCTAGTCTATGGTAACTTAAAAATGACTTTGGTGCAGTCTCAAATTGATGTATTAGAATCAAAAGCAACTCTTACTAATAGACGTCCAAAAATACTATTCATCCCTTTTTAAAAACCTACAAACCATCAAAGCCAGACGTGTAATAACCATTACCGCCTGGCTTTTTCTTTATTTTCTAGCGGCATGCCCCCCCATTTTAGCAAAATAATAAAATACAATACCCTATTTTAAAAAAAATCATAAAAACCGCCTTCTAATTAATGGAATATTAAGTATTAATTAATCCGTGACGACTAATTTTAGGGTGTTAAATAAAAAAAACAGCTAGCATCACCCTTTTTATTACTGTGGACCAAACAACTAGATCAAACCAAAATGAACGCAACACAATGCCGAAAAACACCTCTAGCTTTCTTTTAAAAATTATTGCTGCCCTCTATTTTTTGATAGGAATAAACTCGAATTTAGCGGCACAAGTCGGAGCTAATCTACCCTTTACTTTATATGAGGCTGAAAATGGAATATTAGCCAATGGTGCAACCTCACTAAGCCAGATCGGAATACCTTCAGCTCCAACAGTAGAATTTGAATCTTCAGGCCGAAAATGTGTGCAGTTAGATGCAACTAATGAATCGGTATCTTGGACTACGACAGCTAGTGCTAATGCCATTGTCGTTAGACTTTGTATCCCCGATGCCCCAAATGGTGGCGGTCTAGATGCCACACTAAATCTTTATGTTGATGGCGTTTTTCGTCAAACCATAAACACCACTTCAAAATACACTTGGATATATGGCAACACTGGCGGCGGAATGGAAGATAATAATCCAGCTTCAGGAACTCCAAAACGATTTTATGAATCCAGTAGAGCTTTTATAAGCGGCGCAGCCATAGCGGCTGGAAGCGTTATTACACTCAAAAAAGATGCTGACAACACGGCATCCTATTATAAAATCGATTGTATTATGCTCGAAAATGTGGGGCCTGCTATCACGCAACCAGCCAACACACTTTCTATAGCTGCGTATGGAGCAATTCCAAATGATGGCCTCGATGATTCTACTGCAATTAAAGATTGCATCACTGCCTGCCAATCTCAAAGTAAAGGAATGTGGCTTCCTGCTGGAGAATTTCATTCGCAAGGGATAATAAATGCTACCGGAATAAACATTTTTGGAGCCGGAATGTGGTACACAACCAACACACGCTTGTATGGTGCAACGGGTACTCGGCACAAGTGGAATTTGACCAATTGTAATATTCAAGATTTATATATATTCAACCCCGAAACAGCAAGACTTTCGACCGAAGGACACGATTATGGCATGACTTGTCAAGGAGCCTTGGGATACACCATTCAACGAGTTTGGGTAAATCATGGTGGAGCCAGTTTTTGGCTCAGCGGGACCGATGTATTGATCAAAGATTGCATTTCAACCGAAAGTTGGGCTGATGGCATCAACCTCAACAATAGCGCTTCTATCCAAGCGAATTACGCAGGAATCAGGATGACGGCCCAAAACAATTTTCTAATTGGTTCAGGTGATGACGGAATTGCACTAAATGCCCAAAATGGTGGAGGAACTGCCAATAATATGGTTGATATTAAAATTATTAATAATACGTCCATAGGCACAATGTGGGCCAACGGAATGAGGATTGCAGGTGGAAGAAATACGATCTTAAAAGACAATCTCATTACTGATCCCACCTCATCCAATGGGATTCGAATTGGTAAGTTTGGTACTACAGGAAACCCGTGCGAATCGGTTTTGGTTACTGGGAATACTATTCTACGTGGTTGCGGATTAAGACCCATTTACGGTCAAGGAGGAATATGTGTAGCGGATGGAGCAACAGCTACAGTTGAAAACAATCTCATAAATGATTCTGGTGCCATAGGAATCGATGTACAGACTTGCACCGCCACATTTACAAGCAACACTGTTAACAATCCTGGAACGTATGGTTTTCTAATCAAGTCAGGTTCGACTGGTTCTGGAGTTTTTACAACCAATACGGTAGCCAATATGAATATTGGCGTTATTCCCTATCAAAATAATGCGCCTTCCACTTTTGCAACAACCTTGACGGCAAATAGCTGGCAGAATTTAAGTGTTGCCGATTGGAACAGCAATGAAATAGCACAAACCTTCCACTATTATCCTAATCCGTATCAAGACGGGATACTTTCAATTAAAATGATAGGTTTTGAAGAATTTGGCAACGCTACAATTAAAATAATTACTCTTTTGGGACAAATCCTCTACGAACAACCTCTTTTTGATAAAAAAAATATCGATTTAGACTTATCGGGTAGGTTGAACAAATCGACTTATCTTATTGCTATCGAATCAGGTAAATCCCAAATCATTAAAAAACTGATTGTAAATTAAATAATAAACTAAAACAAAATGAAGCCTTTAACCTTTTGGGGACTGTCGGTACTCGACCTTGCAATTATCCTTATCTATTTTATAGTCATTATTATCATTGCAATTCGAGCGGCAAGATTAGTAAATAATCGCGAAGATTACTTTATGGCAGGTAGGCGTTTCGGGAAATTAATTCAAACTTTTGCAGCATTCGGACAGGCAACATCAGTAGAAAATGTCACCACCACCACAACTATGGTCAATTCCAATGGAGCGTCGGGAATTTGGGCAATGTTGGCTGGAGGCTTGGTCAATTTACCGGTTTTTTGGATGACATCTATCTGGTACCGACGTTTGCGTTTACTCACTTTAGGCGATTTTTTCGAAGAACGCTACAGTTCAAAAAAAATGGCTGCATTTTATGCTCTTTGTCAAACCATATTCTTCGTACTCATTGCTGCCATAGGTTTAGTGGCAATGTCAAAAACAGTATCGGCGATAGCTGCGAAACCCGTCGAGGAGTTGAATCCCATTGAAAAAGTGTCCTATTACAAAGCCATTGAACGAGAAAAATTAGAGGCCGCAGATTTTGCATTGCTCACAGCCGACCAAAAATCGAAATTAGTCGAATTGCAATTATTGAATCCCAAAAAAGAATACTCCTACATCGATGAAAATTGGCTCATCGTGATAGTAGCCTTAGTCACCTTATTATATGCCAGTATTGGAGGACTAGCAGCGGCGTTTATGGTCGATTTAATACAAGGTATCTTTATCATTTTACTATCGATTATGCTCATCCCCTTTGCCATGGCAAAAATAAATCTTCAGTTTGGCAGCCATGGTATTTTAGGCTCCTTCGAGACCATGCATAAGGTGTTGCCTGCTTCGTTTATGGAAATTTGGGGTTCGCCTAGTTTGATTGAGTTTTCCTGGTATTGGATTGCTGGGTTCTCCATTATGATTATTCTAACGACAGCAGTACAAGCCAATCAGATGACCGCCTGTGGTTCGGCTAAAGACGATTATACGGCTCGATATGGCTTTGTTTCAGGTATGCTGCTCAAACGCTATTCTAGTGTGATGTGGGGAATTGTAGCGCTTATGACTGTTGTCCTTTATGGCGGTACAATATCCGACCCAGATTATGTCTGGGGCCACGCTACCCGTGATTTGCTGGG
Organism: uncultured Flavobacterium sp.; assembly: GCA_963513695.1. Lineage (GTDB taxonomy): Bacteria > Bacteroidota > Bacteroidia > Flavobacteriales > Flavobacteriaceae > Flavobacterium. The sequence goes on along the minus strand of CAUPRL010000003.1, from coordinate 71,782 downwards.
TCCACTCAATTTAGGATTGGTAGGCTTGATGATTGCCTGCTTGATTGCCGCCTTAATGGCTGCCAAATCGGCTTTTATGCTAACTGCTGCAGCGCTTGTTACCAACAATCTCTATCGCCCATTTCGTCCGAATTGTACCGAAAATCATTACATCTGGGCAGGAAGAATATTTAGTGCTTTGTACATGTTAGTTTCCGCCTATATCGCCATGCAATCCAAAGGGATATTCGAACTTTTCAAAATGACTATGATGTTCAATAGCATATTGGCTGCCGCTTTTTGGTTAGGAATGCTTTGGCGAAGATCAAATCCTATCAGCGCTTGGGTATCGATGGTGTTTATGTTTATTGCCACTCTTATTTTGCCTTTTGGAATACCAGTTTTTCCAGGGGTTCGAAGTTCAGAATATTTGTCCAAAACTACTCAAGCCATCCCCGTAACAAGGAGTTATACCGCCCGAGAAATGGATGTTAAGGAGAGAAATCTTGCTATTGCTTCTTGGAATGAGTTGAATGCTATAGGAAAATCAGAAGGTGAAAAACCATTGTTACTAAAAACAGGACAAAAATTTGAAAAAAAAGTATTGCTTCCTAAAAAATCTATTTTCTGGAGTGAAGGCCTCGATTATACTTTAGAAAAACCAACAGGGAAAGGCTATTTGAAAGTAGAATTAGTCGCAGTAGATGCAATGGGGTGGAACTTGTCTAAAAACTCCTACTCTTGGAACGAAACACTTACATTTCTTTTTCGAATTATTATCCCTTTTTTGATTTTGACAGTGGTAGCTTATTTTACAAAACCACAGGAAAAAGCAATACTGGATCAGTTTTATGGAAAAATGCTTACACCTGTTGTGGGTACACACGAAGATGACGAACGGGAAATGGCGCTTACACGCGCCACTCCTACCCGATTTAACAGCTTGAAAATTTTTCCAAAATCGAATTGGGAATTTCGAATATGGAATCGCGAGGATTGGACCGGAGTCATCGTTTCGTGTTTTGCAGTGGCTAGTGTAGTGGCTTTGTTGGTTTTTATAGTCAGCTTGGGAGGAGCATAGAACCGAACATTGATTATTAATAAAAACTGTTGAATATAGACACGCAAATTCGCAGTTCGCAATTTGCCAACTGCGAACTGCTAAGTTAAAGGGTTTGGCACAAAATTATTAATCAACGACCATATCTGTAATGCTATTTCGTTTCTATTATTTTTATTGCATAACGATTTAGTAAATAATTAGAAAAATATAATAAATTTCTCAATTAACTTAATGTATGAAAAATATAATTTTCTTTAGTCTTTCAATACTTTTAGCTATTGCACATTCAAATGTTTCAGCTCAGAAAAGAGCCGAAAATCCCTTTATCCGTAATATATACACGGCCGACCCTTCTGCTCACGTATGGAAAGATAACCGCCTTTATGTCTACCCATCGCATGATATTGAACCGCCAAAGGGATGCGATAAAATGGATAAGTACCATGTTTTTTCGACCAATGATATGGTTAATTGGAAAGACCATGGACAAATTTTAGAATCAAAACAAGTAAGTTGGGGACGACCCGAAGGTGGTTTTATGTGGGCGCCCGATTGTGCGTATAAAAACAAGAAATACTACTTTTATTTTCCGCATCCGAGTGGCACCGATTGGAACCAGACATGGAAAATAGGGGTTGCAGTGAGCAAAAAACCCGCTAAAGGGTTTAAAGAGGTTGGGTATATAAAGGGGCTTGGTGGTTTTGCCATGATAGACCCTTGTGTTTTTATTGACGATGACCAACAAGCCTACATCTATTATGGTGGAGGTAGGAAATGCCAAGGTGGAAAACTGAAAGAGAACATGATAGAATTAGATGGTGAAATGAAAGATATGGTCGGTCTGAACGATTTTCACGAAGCAGCATGGGTGTTTAAGCGTAAAGGAATATATTATATGGTTCATTCGGACAGAACAAAAAACCAAAATAAATTGCTCTATGCTATTAGTAATAATCCTTTGGGAACATGGGAGCATAAAGGTATTTTGCTCGAAGGTGTTGGTTCCGATACAAGTCATGGTTCTGTTGTCGAATATAAAGGGAAATGGTATCTGTTTTATCACAACGATGCAATTTCTGGGCGAGGAAATTTGCGAACAATTTGTTTCGACGAAGTTACATTTAACGAAGATGGAACAATGAATACTGTAATACAAACCGGAATGAAAGGAATTATGAAATAAGTGCTATGTGAAAAATAATAATCAAAAAATAGATAATGAAAACAGAAAACAATAAAACCGCATTAATAGCCGATGCCGTTCCCAATATGCCTTGGGAACCAAAACCAGCCGATTGCAAAGAGGTAGTTTGGCGCCACAGCAAAAATCCTATTATCGATTTACACCCTATGCCCAAAGCACGAAGTGTGTTCAATAGCTGTGTTATTCCTTGGAAAGATCATTTTTTAGGTGTTTTTAGAGTGGATTCCCTTTCGATGGATCCAATGCTGCATTTAGGAACTAGTCCAGATGGTCTAGACTGGACCATTGAAGAGGAGCCAATCAACTTTATTTCACCCGATGCCGCCTTAGGCAAAATTACCAATGCATACGACCCTAGACTCTGCAAAATCGATGATAAATATTATATCACTTGGTGCAATTCCTATTATGGTGCTACTATAGGTCAAGCTTGGACAACCGATTTCAAAACCTTTCACCAAATGGAAAATGCCTTTTTGCCTTTCAACCGCAATGGCGTCTTATTTCCAAAAAAAATCAACGGCAAATTCGCAATGCTAAGTCGCCCAATGGGATTAGGAATGGCAGTAAACTACGGAGATATTTTCTTTAGCGAAAGCCCAGATTTGACCTACTGGGGAAAACACAGAATTGTATTTACGCGCGGCCCTGGAAAATGGGAACGGGTAAAAATTGGCCCTGGTCCTATTCCAATCGAAACAACTGAAGGCTGGTTGTTGCTATATCACGGAGTAACAGACACTTGCGATAGTTTTGTATATAGTATGGGAGCAGCCCTTTTAGACCTCAACGAACCATCAAAAGTGCTATACCGTTGTCAGTTCCCGCTGATGACACCCGAAAAAATTTACGAAACAGCAGGATATGTAGGTAATGTGGTTTTTCCAACGGGTGTAGTAGCCGATGGCGCTACCGGTCGATTAGCCATCTATTATGGTGCAGCTGACACTTACACGGCAGTGGTTTATGCAAACACCGATGAAATTATAGCTTATATCAAAGAGCACGCTTGGAAGTAAAATAGTATTTAAAGTTTTAAATAGACATTAATGAGAATAACGAAAATTTTTAAATTATTGATGACGTGTTGTATTCTAAGCGCATCTTTATCGGCAATAGCTCAGACTTCAAAACGCCCCAATATCGTAATTATAATGGTCGACGATATGGGACATGGCGATCTGAGCATTACGGGAGGCAAAACTCCTACGCCTAATATTGATAAAATACTAAACCAAGGTGTACGTTTCACAAATTTTATGACCAACCCTGTTTGTTCTCCAACTAGGGGCGGTTTATTGACAGGACTGCATCCTCTTCGAATTGGATCAGGCCCAGAAACAGGTGGAAACTTAGATACAAAAATCGTAAACTTTGGAAATTACTTTCAAAAAGAAGGCTACAACACAGGCTTGTTTGGCAAATGGCACAATAGTCCATCCCCAAACGAAGTACCAGGCTCAAATACCATCAATCAGTACGGCTTCAATCGGTTTGTTGGTTTTTATGCCGGAGCGATTGATTTCTTTTCCAAAGCCTCGACTGGCTGGTTTCACGATGACAAATTAATCGAAGACGAATTGGATTATTCAACCGATTTGATTTCGAAATATGCAATTGAATTCATGGATAAAAGTAAGAATGAAAACAAACCGTTTTTATGTTACATCCCTTTTAACGCAGTCCACGGCCCGCATGTAGTCAAAGAAGAACTGTTAAAAAGAGTTCCTGCAGACATTTTGAATAAAGTTAAAAATCCAAAAACATTTGACCAATATCGCAGAACAGTAATCAATATACCCGAGTGGCGAAAATACAATGCAAAGAAATATAATGATGAATCTTGGAGTACTAAATTACCTGATCTGAGCCCAGAAGAAAGAGCCATGCTCTACTCTGCCGTTATCCTTTCACTGGATGATAATGTGGGGCTTATCATGGATTATCTGAAAACAAACAACCTTTTAGAGAACACCATCGTACTTTTCCTTTCGGACAATGGAGGGACTGAATACGCAGGAAACAATGCGCCTTTCAGAGGTTTTAAACATTCATTGTATGAAGGCGGAATTCATTCACCAGCAGCTATGATGATTCCTAAAACGGTGCTATCTGTCCCAAAAAAAACGATTCCCGAAATGTGTGCCTCTCTTGATGTATTTCCGACGATAGCAGAACTAACTAAAAGTCAACAAAAATTACCTACAAACTTGGATGGCATCAGTTTGGTGAATCTAATGAAAGGAAAATTCAGTCCAAAATCACAAAGGTATTTGTACTGGGCTTGGCGCGATCACGATGTACTGCGATCAGATAAATGGAAACTATTTAGGTATGTTGAAAAAGTGGAACTATACGATTTAGAAAATGACATTACCGAATCCAAAGAGGTTTCCAAAGAAAATCCAGAAGTGGTTAAACAAATGCTGGAGCAAATTGCAATCGAATCGAAGAAATATGGCGTTGCTACTATTCATAAACCTTTAAACATTAAATCATCCCAAGCAAAACCATCAGGAAAGGTTTTAGCAATAGCTATTAGTGCTGAAAATGATTTGAAAAAGCAATCCATCAAAATTATCAAAAAAGATTTTACAATTCTTGCCGATTACTATCTTGAATATGATGTAAAAGTAGATCCACAATCGGATTTATCTTTTTGTTATTTCTCTCCTATCAGAGGTGCAAGTGGAATCTTTAATGAAAAAATGGGAGTGGATTTGGATGGCAAACTGTTACAATCACCAACAGCATTTGACGGGAATTGGAAGCACGTTGCAGTGGGATTAAGCAGTTATTCTCCCTTGAAGTTTGGCGATTTTGCACTGACTTATAAATTCAAAAAAGCTGGCAAAACAACCGTATATTTTGACAATATCCACATCAAAAACCTAAAAGGTCAGGTAGTATACGAAATAGTAGCTGATGATGTAGACAAAAAAAGTATTAAAGCTGCCAATGCATCGATGGTGGACCTACAATAAAAATTTAAACAAAATAGTTATGCAAAAAATAGATGATTTTTCGATGGAGCTCAACTTCACCGAAGCTTACAGAAAAAATAGTGACAAACACATCGCCATACGTGAAGCAAAATGTCATGCAGCACAATTTCCAGCGGTACTTTCAGAAATTCAGGACAACGATCGACTTGCGGGTCGTACCTTTTGGGGTTGGGTTGGATTCAGTCCGCACAATGCCCCAGGCGGAGCTGCTTACGGTTATTTTTGCCACGAACAAAAAATAATCGAAGCCCTTGAACGTGGAAATATTCCAATTGAACAACGCGATGGCGTACACGAAATGCTTCATTTTTGGAAAACAGAAACCTCAAAAGCTAAAGTTGAAGCCGCTTTTACCGAAAAAATGCTTCCTGTTCTCTTTCGTGATGAAATTGTTTCCCTTCCTTACAATTTCAAACCGCTGATTGCCAATCCAATTTACAGAATGGCTGGAGTTTTTGTAGATTATGAAAAATTGTTACGCCTTGGAATTCCAGGTTTGATAGATGAAATAGCAGAATGTCGTGATAAAGCCAAGGCTTCGAATGGTGATCACGAACTTTACGAAGGTATGTTGATGGCTTTAGATGTATTTATCTACTCTTGCCATCATTATGAAATGCAAGCCATCGAAAAAGCAAATGCTACTACCAATCCAAAACGAAAAAATGAATTACTACTATTAGCCGATGTACTCAAAAAAAACACCTTAAGAAAACCGGAATCTTTCTATGAAGCTTTGCAATTATCATGGCTTTACACCCTGATTTGTGGTTCATTAGAACTAGGACGAGTAGATATTTATTTAGGCGATTTTTATGTAAATGATATCGACAATGGAGTGATAACCGAAGATGAAGCGTTGTCCTTAATGCATTCGTATTGGAAATTGATCAACGACCTCTTTCGCGATGTCGATGGTCGAGTAATCATTGGTGGTCGAGGGCGAAGAAATGAAAAAAATGCTGACCGTTTTGCCTTATTGGTTTTAGAAACTATGAGAACCTATGGGCGTGCCATTCTACCACAAACAACACTCCGTTTTTACGAAGGAATGAACCCCGAATTGATGGAAAAATCAATCTCGCTGATTGGAGACGGACATACTTTCCCTTTATTGTACAATGATGACGTACTTGTTCCTGGAGTAGCTGCTGCACACGATGTTCCCCTAGAAGATGCTGAACAGTATATGCCTCTAGGATGCGGAGAAATCACCATCGACCATATGGGATTCGGAACACCTAGTGGTTCTTTGAATGTATTGAAAGCACTGGATGTAACACTTCGCAATGGAGTAGATCATATTACAGGCAAACAATTAGGATTAGCAACAGGCGAACTCAAAGACTTTAAAACTTTCGATGAATTTTTTGATGCTTTCAAAAAACAATTGGCATTCTTTATCGAAATACTAGCCGACCACGAGGATTTAGAATATGTAGAATCCGCAAAACATGCTCCATACCTGTATTTGAGTATGTTGTATGATGATTGTATCGCGCGAGGAAAAGCGATTTTCGATGGTGGAATTCGATATTTAGGGGGTTCTTTAGAATCTTTTGGAAGTGTCAATTCAGCCGATAGTTTAACAGCAATCAAAAAAATGGTATTCGACGAAAAGTTGATTTCGCCAGAACAATTAATGGCCGCTTTGAATAATAACTTTGTTGGTTACGAAAAAGAGCATAAATTATTGAAAGATTCGCCTAAATACGGAAACGACGATGATTACGCTGATGCTATTATGGTAGAATTGCACGATTTTATGTGCAACACCATCCGTGATCAACGAGAGCGAACCAACTTAGATTGGTATTTAAATGTATTAATCAATAACAAGCAAAACACCATTTTGGGTCGCTGGGTAGGCGCTTCAGCCGATGGGCGAAAAGCAGGACGCGAAATGGCAAATGCCAATACACCTTCGGGAGGAAACGATAAAAAAGGAGTAACCGCTTTGATCAATTCATTGGTAAAACCAAGTCACAAAATACACGCTGGTACCGTTCAAAATATGCGTTTTGGTAGAGATTTCTTCACTGCCGACCGACCAAGATTTGAATTTTTATTGGATACCTATTTCAAAAAAGGCGGCGCTCAAGCGATGATCACAGTCATCAATCGAGGGGATTTAGAAAATGCTTTGGTTGAACCCGAAAAACATCAAGATTTGTTCGTGCGAATTGGAGGGTTTAGTGCTCGTTATATTGATTTACCACGTGATGTACAATTAGAAATATTAAGCCGAGTTACGTATTAGAAATATAAAATAAATGAGCGAAAGCCAAAAAGCCTTAGTCTTTGACATTCAACGGTCGGCCTTGCATGATGGTCCTGGAATTCGTACCACGATCTTTCTGAAAGGGTGTCCGTTGGAATGTCTTTGGTGTCATAATCCTGAAGCAACGTCTTCAAAATCCCAGTTATTTTTTCATTTTGATAAATGCAAACAATGTGGAGATTGTGTCACCATTTGCCCTGAAAATGTGCATCAACTGGCGGATGGGATTCACACTATCGATTACGATAAATGCAAACGCTGCGGAAAATGTGTTGATGCTTGTAATAATAACGCATTGAAAATTATAGGCAAAGAAATGACCGTCGAAGAGGTAATGAAAGAAGTTAGAGCCGACTTCGATTTTTATGAAAACTCTGGTGGAGGGATAACGTTAAGTGGCGGTGAACCTTTATTGCAATTTTCATTTGCCAAATCACTTTTAAAGCAATGCAAAAAGGAAGGAATCCATACTTGCGTAGAAACCTCTGGCTTTGTTTCGACTTATAAATTTAAAGAAATATTGCCCCTAATCGATATTTTACTTTTCGATTATAAAATAATCGATACCACAGAACATTTAAAATACACTGGAGTGTCAAACAGAGCCATACAAGAAAATCTGAATGCTGCATATGATTATGGAACACCCATAATTCTTCGTTGTCCCATAATTCCTGAAGTTAATGATAACGATTTGCATTTCGAAGCAATAGCAAAATTAAGTTCAAAATATCCCAATCTAAAAGGGATTGAAATTTTACCCTATCACGATATGGGCAACAACAAACGGACTAGTATCGGCAGAAATGAAACTTTGGTTCAGCTCAAAACTGTTTCACAAGAAATCTCAAACTGCTGGTTAGAAAAGTTGAGGATGTTGGGCTGCAACAGCGCAAAAATTGCTTAATACTGGAAGCCGCAAAAAAAATGTTTGCAATTTCGAAAAGAGTTTAAAAATATCCTTTGCTAAACAACCAAACTTCAACTGACATAAGAACAAGTTTTTACCACCATTAAATTTCATATTTCAAAAATATTTTATTCTCTTTTAATGTTTTAATGATAAATTAAGCTAATTTTAATCGGGTTATTCTATTTTTATATTCATAATCTACTAAACATCAAAAAAAACAACTTATACAAGTAAAATGGATAAAAATTCAAATGAATCTCGTCGCAATTTCCTCAAACAATTATCGCTTTTAACAGCTTCAACAGCTTTGATTTCTTTACCGACAACTGAAGTATCGGCAAAAAACACAAAACCACGCAAAATTAACACTAATGATAAAGTTAATTTAGCCTGCATCGGTATAGGCAACCGTGGTGGTGAAATCATCAATGACCTATTCAAAACGGGACACTGCAACATCGTAGCCTTGTGCGACACCGATATGGGAGCTCCACATACTCTAGCTAATATTAATAAATTTCCGGGTGTTCCCCAATTTCAAGATTTCCGCGAAATGTTCGACAAAATGTCGAATAAAATCGATGCTGTTGTAATTGGCACTCCCGATTTTAGCCATTTTCCAGCAACAATGTTGGCGATGTCTCTTGGAAAACACGTTTATGTGGAGAAACCGATGGCACATACATTCAATGAAGTGGAATTAATGATGCGTGCTGCAAAAAAATATGGAGTTGTGACTCAAATGGGAAATCAAGGGCATTCCGATCCCAATTATTTCCAATTTAAGGCTTGGACCGAGGCGGGTATCATCAAAGATGTGACAGCAATTACAGCCCATATGAATAATCCACGCCGTTGGCACAAATTCGATCCTAAAATAAAAAGTTTACCTGCAGCAGAACCTGTTCCAACTAGCTTGGATTGGGACACTTGGTTAGGCACTGAGCAATTTCACGATTACAATAAAGATTACATCAACGGACAATGGAGATGTTGGTATGACTTTGGAATGGGAGCTCTCGGCGATTGGGGAGCACATATTATTGACACAGCCCATCAATTTTTGGAACTAGGATTACCAACAGAAATCAACATGCTCTATGCAAAAGAGCATAATCCATTCTTCTTCCCCTATTCATCGACTATTGAGTTCAAGTTTCCGGCTCGTAAAAACATGCCGCCCTGTGACATCACTTGGTATGATGGCATAGACAATTTACCTACTATTCCTGCTGGCTATGGCACTGTTGAACTAGACCCAAACATCCCACCACCAAGCAACGGAAAAATAGTTCCCGCCAAACTAAACCCTGGAAAAATTATTTATTCGAAAGACCTAACATTCAAAGGGGGTTCTCACGGTAGCACCTTAAAAATTATCCCAGAAGAAAAAGCTATGGAAATGGCCTCGAAATTACCAGAAGTGCCAACTAGTCCATCCAATCATTTCGCAAACTTCTTGCTAGCTTGCAAAGGCCAAGAAAAAACGAGATCGCCCTTTGAGATTGCTGGACCATTAAGCCAAGTTTTTTGTTTAGGTGTAATTGCGCAACAATTGAATGCCAAATTAAAATTCGATCCTGCTTCCAAGAAATTTACAAACAATGCTACGGCCAACAAATTATTGATTGGAGCCGCACCAAGAAAAGAATGGAGAAAATATTATAAATTATAATCAAATTCACTCAAAAAACTTTCTCTTGAAAGAAACAAGTAAAAATCGGAATCTCAATACAGAATGACAAATATAAATAGAAGAGAATTTTTAAAAAATACAGGGATACTGAGCGGAGGAGTATTGCTAGCAACAAGCCCTTGGCTGGCAGCATTTGCTGAGCAAAAGCACACTATTGGACATACCGCACGAATTGGAGTTATTGGGCCCGGTTCACGAGGACAACATTTGATGAGTTTTTTGGTTCAAAACCCCAAAGTCGAAATTGTAGCGATTTGCGATGTTTTTCAACCTTCGATAGATGAAGCTTTGAAAATAGCACCAAAAGCGAAAGTATATAAGGAATATAAACTTTTACTCGCTGATAGAAACATAGATGCTGTTGTAATTACAACACCATTAAACATTCATTATCAGATGGTTTTAGATGCCTTTGATGCTGGAAAACATGTGTTTTGCGAAAAATCTATTGCCTATTCAATGGAGGAAACGCATCAAATATATCAAAAACACAAAACCTCCAACAAAGTATTTTTCGTGGGGCAACAACGACTCTTCGATCCGAGATATATTAGAGCTATTGAGCTTGTCCATTCAGGTGAAATAGGAACAATAAGCGGAATCCGTAGTTTTTGGCATCGCAATAATGATTGGCGGAGAGAAATTCCAGCAAATGCCACCGATAAACAAATAAATTGGCGTTTGTATAGTGACTGTTCCAAAGGAATAATGACCGAATTAGCTTGTCATCAATTGCAGATTGGGACTTGGGCCATGCGGGAAATTCCGAATAAAGTAATGGGTCACGGTGCGATCACTTTTTGGAAAGAAAAAAGAGAAGTGTACGACAATGCAAGTTGCATATATATGTTTGAAAACGGTGTAAAAATGAATTTCGACTCGATTCTTTCAAATAAATTTTATGGTTTAGAAGAGCAAATTCTGGGTAGCAAGGGCACAATTGAACCAGAAAAAAGCAAGTATTATTACGAAGAAATCCCCCCAGCTCCCGCTTTTTTACAATTGATAAATGATACCGAAAATGCCCTTTTTGGAAGTTTACCGTTTGCTGGAACCAGCTGGATTCCCGAAACAGCAAATACCAACGAAGGCCACTATCTACTGAATACAAAAAATATTGGTGATGGTACATCCTTAATGCTGGAAGCTTTTGCCGAATCCGTAATTACCAATAAACAACCACCATTGATTGCGGAAGAAGGCTATTATGCAACCCAACTTAGTTTACTCGGACACGAAGCAATGGTAAAAGGACAAATACTTGAATTTCCAGAGCAGTACAAAATTGAGTATTTGAATCATAAATCGTTATAAAATACTAAAAAATGAAGGACATAACCATTTCAGGAAAACGAATTAGACAAGAATTAATCAATTTATTGGTTTGTTTTTCAATAGGTTTTCTAATCAATTGTAGCGCTATCATCTGGTACGGTACAAACTGGTCTGAACTATTCACCTCCCTGCATTACGTGTTGCTTTTTGGACTATTTATCTATGGTATTTGGAGCCTTATTCGATTAGTTTATTTTTTTCTAAAAAAATATTTCCGAACTGATAAAAACAATACCATTGAACCCAATCTCAATCATTAGAATATAAAAATTAGAAAGCTGTGCAGTTCAAACAACAAAATTATTCCGCAACAAATAAAATTTTTTATGCTTGGTTCGAAGCCATGCATACCAGAATAGACATAGCTATTTCTACGGATATTTTGCGTAATGATTTGGTTGAAATACTTTCAGAAATAGAGGCTGAAGTGAGGAAGTTTGAACTAATAGCGAATCGATTCGACCCTAAAAGTGAACTTAGTTTAGTCAATCGAAATGCTTTTGGAAGTGCTATTTCAGTTTCGGATGAGTTATTCGATTTACTATCAGCTTGTGAGTCCCATAATACAAAAACTTTAGGCTTATTTGATGTTTCGGTATATTCAGCACCTACAGCCGAAAACAACTCAAAACCTTACATTCTTGATGCTAATCATAAAACTGTTACATATACGTACAGCGGTGTCTTACTCGATTTATCAGGTTTTCTAAAAGGACATGTCTTGAATAAATTGATCCCTATTGTTGAAACAAAAAATATCAATGATATAGTGATAAATATTGGCAACAGTTCGATTTATGCAAGGGGAAACCACCCCTTTGGAGAAGGTTGGAAGATAAAAATTCCTGATACCCAAAAAGAATGTGTGCTATTCAATGAATGTTTAACCACTTCAGGAAATACAAATAAGAGCCAATGGAAAATTATCAATCCTTTGACAACAAAAACTGCTGCCAATAAAAAATCTATTTCGGTGGTGTCAAAATTTCCCGACGAAGGAGAAGTCCTTTCGAAAGTGGCCTATTTAGTTTCAAAATCAAATGTAAAAACGATTCTTAAAAAATATAATGCCCACTTAGTATAGAAAAACAACACAAATCAACTAATAACTAATTTATAAAATAGAAAATGAAAAAATGCAATTTACTTCTGTTCGCACTGCTGCTAACATCGTTTACACTATTCTCACAAGCAAAATGGGAAACACTATTTAATGGAAAAGACCTGAACGGCTGGAAAGTATTGAATGGAACCGCCGAATATGTCATAAAAGATGAAGCTATAGTAGGGAATTCAAAACTGAAAACCCCCAATACTTTTTTAGTTTACGATAAAATGTACGGCGACTTTATTTTGGAATTAGAGTTTAAAGTGGACGAAGGATTAAATTCTGGTATACAGTTTAGAAGCAATAGTTTCAAAGAATTCAAAGACGGTCGAGTTCACGGCTATCAATACGAAATAGACCCATCGCCACGAGCTTGGAGTGCAGGAATCTATGACGAAGGACGCCGTGGTTGGTTGTATCCGATGGAAAAAAATCCGAACTCCAAAACGGCTTTCAAAGCAAACCAATGGAACAAAGTACGTATCGAAGCCATTGGTACCAGTTTAAGAACTTGGTTGAACGGTATGCCTTGCGCTAATGTATTGGATAATTTGACTGCCACAGGTTTTATCGCTTTGCAAGTGCATCAAATCGAAAAAGACGAGCAAGTAGGAAAAACGGTCCAATGGAGAAAAATCCGCATATGTACTCAAAATCTGGATAAAGTAAAAACACCTTACAAAAAAGAAATCTACCAAGCCAATTGTATCGACAACACAATATCTGATGAAGAATTAGCCCAAGGTTGGAAACTACTTTGGGATGGAAAAACAACCAATGGCTGGAGAGGTGCAAAACTTACTAGCTTCCCTACCGGAGGTTGGAAAATTGAAAACGGAGTTTTGAAAGTGTTAAACTCAAACGGAGGCGAATCGACTAATGGTGGAGATATCGTTAGTGTAGAAAAATATAAAAACTTCGAATTGAGTGTTGACTTTAAAATTACAGAAGGTGCCAACAGTGGTATCAAATATTTCGTCGACACCGAACTCAATAAAGGCGAAGGCTCTTCGATAGGCTGCGAATTTCAAATTCTGGATGACCAAAAACATCCGGATGCAAAATTGGGAGTAAAAGGAAACCGAACATTGGGTTCTCTCTATGACTTAATACCAGCACCTGAAAACAAAATTTTTCGAAAATCGGATTTCAATACTGCCCGTATAGTAGTCAAAGGGAATAAAGTACAACATTTCCTTAACGACAAACTTACAGTTGAATACGAACGCAATACTCAAATCTGGCAAGCACTAGTAAATTATAGCAAATACAGTGTTTGGCCAAATTTTGGCAATGCCGAAACAGGAAATATTTTATTGCAAGATCATGGTAATGAAGTAGGATTTAAAAACATTAAAATAAAAGAGTTGTAAAAGCATTAGGATTCCACAATCGTTCCTACAGGTAGCGTATTCATTTTAAGAAAACACAATAAGAATTCACTTGAAGTGAAATCAATCTAGCGATTGTATACACTATAAAACCGCAACAAAATAAATTTAGTTGCGGTTTTTTTCATTACTAATCGATTTCAAATCTAGTTTTTAAAACTTTAGAATGCCATTTCATTGTTCTTCTAATACAAAATTTTAGTTCAAATATATAACCCCAATTTTGCTCTTTTACCTCTCGAAAATTAACCAAATAGCACAAAACGATTAAAAAACAGATTTTTTTGATATTCCTCCAGCTTTTAATTCAAAATTAAGAGATAATTAATAGACCGATCTAGCTTTGTCTACGATTTATATTTTAGATAAAATCCCTAAAGACATGAAAATACAAGGAATGCGCTGGCTAATACTTAGCTTAATCGTTTTGGTCACAATAATTAACATTTTAGACAGAGGAACTTTAAATTATATGTGGCAAGATGGTAAAGACAAAACTACTGGCCTTGTGATACAAAGAGGAATTGCCTCTGAATTGCACATTATCAACGATGGGATGTCGCCAGAGGAACAGCAACAGAAATCAAAAGAAGCATTTGCTTGGATCAACATCACCTTTATGTTGGCGTATGGTGTGAGTCAGTTGGTATCGGGAGCAATGTATGACCGCGTTGGCACGCGCAAGGGTTTTACCATTTCTGCTTTAATATGGGGTGGTGCGATTGCACTGACTTCAATCGTTACTGGCGTAAAACAATTGGCATTTTTTAGAGTCATGCTAGGATTGGGTGAAGCTGGTCCTTGGCCTGGCACCACCAAGTCCAACGCGGAATGGTTTCCAATCAAAGAAAGAGCCATAGCACAGGGATTTTTTGGAGCAGCGTCTTCTTTGGGAAATATTTTGGTTCCCGTTATTATTCCCCTTCTATTTCTTTCCTTCGGTTGGCGTTATTCCTTTATAATTCTGGGTGTCATCTGTTTGCTTTGGATTCCGCTTTGGATGATTATAAACAAAGCTTCCATGAAAAATCACCCCTGGGTTACTGAGGAAGAAAAAGAACACATTGTGAGTGGACAAGTTGAAATCCCGACGACAGCGAACGAAGCCATTGGTATACTGAGCTTACTTCGAGACAAAAAAAGCTATTCTGTGATCTTAAGTCGTTTTTTTCTAGACCCAATTTGGTGGATGTTTATGACTTGGCTGCCCATTTATTTACAAGAAGTCTATCAGCTAAATCTTCAAGATGTTGCCACAGTGGCTTGGATCCCGTTTGTAGGTGCTGCCATAGGAAGCCTAACTGGCGGCTGGTGGGCGGGGAAACTAATCAACAATGGCATGCCAGCCATAAAAGCGCGCAAAAGAACCATTGCTATCGGTGGAGCACTAATTGTTCCGGGAATGATTGGGGCAGCCTTGGCTCCTACAGGCTTATCCGCTTCCTTAATGTTGATGCTGATATTGGGTGGTTTTCAGTTTGCGATGACCAACATCCAAACCTTGCCTAGCGATTTTCATTCTGGAAAAACCGTAGGAACTTTGGCAGGATTAGGCGGAGCCGCTGCAGTGCTTGGAATTGTCATTTCAACTTACCTCGTTCCAATCCTAACACAAGGTGGAAGCTGGATTCCATTTTTTGCCATGGGACTTTTACTCATTCCGCTTTCGATAAGTTCCATTTTCGTATTTAGTCCAAAAAATCAAATTAAAATAACAAATCATGACTAATAATCAGTTAGCAAAACTGGCACAAATCCCATTAAAACAGCTGCCAAACCGTGTCTGGCGCACCTATACTGGTGGTGCATTGATTGACCAATGGAAATTAGCTGATGAAGCCATCGATGGCAGTTTTCCTGAAGAATGGATTATGTCCGCCATCGCTGCAAGAGGAAAAAACAGACCTGCTAACGAAGGGCTATCTACTTTGAACACTCCATACGGTGACTTGGAATTGAAAGAATTGATTGCCTTGAATAAAGAACTTTTTCTAGGCAAAAAAATTGCTGAAAAATACGGTACAACAGCGGTTCTCATCAAAATGTTAGACTCCAAAGAACGCTTAACCATACAGGTACATCCCGATAAGCACTATGCGCAAACGATGCTCAACTCCCCTTTTGGCAAAACAGAATCTTGGTATATTTTGGGTGGTCGAGAAATCAACGGCAAGAAAAGCATGATTTATTTAGGTTTTAAAAAAGGTGTAACTCCGGAAATCTGGAGCGAACTTTTCAAAACGCAAAATATTGAGGGTATGCTCAATTGCTTGCATCAATTTGAAGTACAACCTGGAGACGCTTTTATGATTTATGGCGGAGTTCCGCACGCCATCGGTAGTGGATGTTTTTTATTAGAAGTGCAAGAACCTACGGATTACACGATGCGAGTTGAAAAAATAACTCCGGGTGGACTTACCATTAGCGATGAATTGATTCATCAAGGCGTGGGAGAAAAAAACATGTTAGACTGCTTTCATTATGATGGATGCTCTTTCGAAGAGGCTTCAAGAAGATGGAAAATAACACCACAAACCCTTGCGTCCACTAACAATCATTCGCTGAAAACCATTTTCAATGAAAGCCATACCGACTGCTTTGGACTTAACGAACTGGATTTGGATGGAGCGTTTGAATTAAAAGGGAATGGAACTTTTTTTGTGGTGGTAATTTACTTTGGAGAAGGAGCCATTTTGTGTGGTGACAAAAGCTATCCCTTTTCGCAAGGAGATGAACTATTCTTTTCGGCCGCTATCGAAAAAGTGACATGGAAAACTTCAAAACCATCCAAAATTTTGTTGTGCTATCCTCCAAATTAAAAAAGTTTTTTAAGTTTTTCGTTGGAATTAATCAGCAATGATTTACGTATATTCCAGAAATAATCTACGGATCGATAAGCAAAAAAATAAAATACAAATACTAAAATCTAGTCACTTGACACTATGGTTTTGTGATTATTATTGATTTCTTTATTTTACTTTTTGAGACCTTTTCTACACCAAAGTAAAACTAAATTACCCTTTAAGTTTCACATTATTTTCTCAAAAACCAATCTTTAAATAAGCCCCATTAAACCTCTATTTTATGCCAATCTGGTAATAATTGGTATTTATTTCAAATTAATTAAAAATTATAGCATCCATTAATTATAAATTAATCAATTATTAATCTAGCGCTAATACTTTTGAATTAAGATTTAAAATATAGTGCTAGAATGCCCTTATTTCAAAGGAATTCAATAAAAACAAAAACTAAAAGATCCTACCGATTTAATTGGGTCGAATCTCGAAAAACACTAGCAATTAAGATAATAAATTAAAATTCAAAATTTTACAATCATTAGCAAAATAGCAACTCATGAAAAAAATTTTATCCTTTACAATTATTCTTATCACATTTTGTTATTCGGCCAATTGTTGGAGCCAAAACATAGTTTATCCTTGGCGCGCCACCACTGCAATACTTAAAGGCGGCGAAAGCTTTGAAGTATGGTTTAATGCGGCAAATGGTCAATCCGTAAGCGCTGTTGAATTGAAGTCCGACTATAATTCAGTCAGCACTGCGATAAGTACCATCGATGGCAATTGGGTTTACGATTCGATGTCAGGCAACACATTCAATACGAAAATTACGGTAAATGTTCCCGCCAATACTCCCGCCAATAGATACGATCTTGTTCTGAATACTTCCTCTGGACTTGTTACCTCTTATGGCAGTGTTAAGATTGTAAAAGAGTACAAACCTGAATATTATGTAATGCATATGTCCGATGGACATTTATATCAAAGTGGTTATGATACCGATGTTTTGCTGCAGCGAAAATCCGCGATGGTTGATATTGCCAACATTCTTGATGTTCAAGTGCTGATAGAAACGGGAGACAATATGTACAATGTGCGTAATCATCCCGAAAGAGAAGGTTATTTCTTTATTGGCAATAGTTCGCTAAATACAAAAGGTATGGCAAAATGTACTGCTGCCACTTTTTTGACTCCCGGTGATCACGAAGGTCTGAATGCTAATGATTTTGCACAAGGAACTGCGCAAGAAAACGCTGATTTCGTCAATGATTATTATGGTTTACAAAATCATAGCTTCAAATACGGAAACGGACGTTTTATGAATATTAACAATGCTTGGGCACTATCAGAGACCAACCCGGGAGCGCACCAATACCAAATAAACGAGGCTATTACTTGGCTTCATAATGCGGGTTCAGGAGGCAATTTCTTTCTTTCAGCTGGACATTGCTACAATAAAATGCATAGTTTCATCGATGCCGATACTAAATTGAGTCTTGTTATAGCTGGAGACAAACATCATGTTTATACCTCTAATCCTTTTTCGTTTACGCCCGGAAGTCCAACTACAGCATTTATAGCGGGATCCATTATCAATCACTTCACTTTTAATCTTTTTAAAGTCAATAATGCGGATGGCACCTACACTATGCCTGCCGGTCCCAAAGGATATGCCGATGTTTTGAATAGTGGAAGTCAAGACAATCCATCCACCTGGGTATCTAATCTTACACTGTCCTATTCAGCTGTCAATGATGGAACGAACTCAATCAATACAGCAACAATTGATAACAAATTTAACTTCCCTCTAACTGCCGCTAAAGTACGTTTTGTGGTGCCAAAAGGTTTTAATTATAATGTAACCAATGGTCTTGTCGAACAAGAATATGACGGTACACAATTTCATATTGTAGATGTGTTGACCGATGTAAATGCAGCCAGTACCAAGGAAATCTACATTACTTCAGGTAGTCCAATAGATTTATGTCCAGATGACCCAAACAAAACTGCTCCGGGTAATTGTGGCTGCGGAGTGCCAGAAGGAACTTGTATCATCACTGTTACAGGACTAACTATAAATCCAACTACAACCAAATTACACTTAAATGTAACCAAACAAATTATTGCTTCGATTACACCGGCCAATGCATCAAATAAATTGATTGCTTGGACAAGCAGTGACGAAACAGTAGCGACCGTAAGCACAACAGGTTTAGTAACAGCAATAAGTGGAGGTAGTGCCATCATTACAGCGACCACACAAGATGGAAACATTTCAGCTACTACAAACATCACAGTAATTCCAAACAATACAATTTATCAAGCGGAAGATGCTGAACTTAATGGAGTATTAATTGTAAACAATCAACCAGGATACAATGGCTCAGGATTTGCAGATTACACCAATCCATCAAACGATTATATAAAATGGACCGTTTATATTCCCACCTCTGGAAACTATACGCTATCCTTCCGCTATGCTTTGGCATCAGGAAGCAGGCCATTAAACCTGAACATCAATGGTGTCAACAAAAACTCTTTAACTTTTCCAATAACTGGCAGTTTTGCAACTTGGTCCAATTTTACAACAACTCAGCCATTAAGTGCAGGAAATAATACCATCACACTGACTGCCATTGGCTCGAGCGGTGGAAATTTTGATGAATTAACAATAACACAAAACCTTGCTGTACAAGGATTTGATGGCGATGAAGAAACCAAAATAGTAGAAATATCACCAAATCCATTAAACAAAGACATTTTAGCTTTGGATATGCATGGTTTTCAACACGAAAATAGTATCCAAATCAAAATAGTTAATCTTGCTGGCCAAATCGTTTATGAAACAACCCTAAGCAAAACCGACTACTTTGAAATCAATCTAGCTGGAAAATTAACCGATGCCATGTATCTAGTATCGGTCCAAGCTGGTAAAACCAATATTGTAAAAAAATTGCTTGTAAACTAGTCCACAATACAAAATAAATAAACCAAAATAGTAATGAAAAAAACAACTCAACTCTCAATTTTACTTCTAATCATTTTGTTTTCAATCAGTAGTTGGTCGCAAAAAATAGTTTATCCTTGGCGGTCGACTACAGCTATTGTCAAAGCTGGGGAAACTTTCGAAGTTTGGTTCAATGCCGATGCCGGCCAAACACTTAACGAAGTTTTACTACGAGGCCCTTTCAACAATGCCAATGTTACTATTACGGATACAAAAACAGATACTTGGGTATACGATCAATGGTCAGGAAATACCTGTAATCGCAAATACACCATTAGCGTGCCAGCCAATACTCCGGCGGATCGCTACGATTTGATTTTGAAAACATCTACAGGCGACGAAATATCTCTGGCAGCCGTTAAAGTAATCAAAGAATACAAAAGCAATTATTATATTTTGCACTTCTCTGATGCACATCGTTGGCAAGGTAGTTATGACACACCAAATATCATTCTGCGCGAAGTTTCAACCATTGTGGATATTGCAAATATTATCGACCCTGAAATGATCATCGAAACGGGGGACAATCACTATCAAAATACCACAAATGAAGCTAGTTCACTTGCTCGAATCGAACAATACATGAACGGATATACAGGAACATCAGGCTGGGTAAATGGGATGAATAATTTCTTCGCACCCGTTTTTACGGTACCCGGAAATCACGATACTCCTAATAAAAATTTCGAATTAGAACCTGGTTATCCAAACCCGGGTTATGAAAAAAATGCTGCCATAACCCAAAATAAATTTTATGGACTTCAAGCTTTTAATTTCTCTTACGGGAGTAGTCGATTTATGGGTGTAAACAACTCTTGGACTCCTGATACGGGTGGCGGTGCCGCTGGATATGTAGCGAAC
Source organism: uncultured Flavobacterium sp. (assembly GCA_963513695.1). Taxonomy (GTDB): domain Bacteria; phylum Bacteroidota; class Bacteroidia; order Flavobacteriales; family Flavobacteriaceae; genus Flavobacterium. The sequence continues at coordinate 51,138 of CAUPRL010000003.1, read as the reverse complement.
TACCAATGGCAATTAGATGCTGCTAATTCATGGTTAAATAGTGCCGGTACTGGCAGATTTAGAATTGGTTTTTTTCATGTACCACAGGAAAGTATTCCACCTGTTTATAACGCCTTTAAAAACGCAGGAAATCCTCTAGGTTTGATGTTAGCTGGACACGTTCACAGCGTTACTAATAGTCCATTTACTTACGACAGCCGTTTATGCTACACCACTTTATCCTGTCGAGACGGAAGTAAAAGTGCTCCTTTCAACTTATACAAAGTTGACGATGTAGCGGGTACTTATGAAACTGTTGGTAATGCACAGTCTGCTCATCAAGGATTGGAAATAGCTAAAAACTACAACACACCTAAATTGAAATTGACCTATGCCAGTACAAATGACGGAACTAGTGAAACCAATGTTGCAACGATTGTCAATAAATTTACTTTTCCAATAGCAGGGGCAAGAGTACGTTTTGTCGTGCCTAAAGGGGGACCGTATTATGTAACAAACGCAACTATCAAACAAGAATTTGATGGTACCAATTTTCACATCATTGACGCTACCTATAATTTGGCTGCAACTAGTACAACTGTTGTGAACTTGTTCAAAGGAATTCAGGTAGACCAATGCCCAAATGATCCTGACAAAATGGAACCTGGCATCTGTGGCTGTGGTGTTCCAGAAGGTACTTGTCCAATTCCAGTTACAGGAGTCTTAGTATCTCCATCGAATGTAAAAATGAGTACGAATACCGATAGACAATTATTCGCCACAGTCCAACCTTCCAATGCAACCAATAAATCTATAAATTGGACTAGTAGTGATACAGGAATCGCTACGGTTGATACTAATGGTTTAGTAACAGCTTATGCAACAGGTACTACCACCATTACCGCGACAACAGTTGATGGTAACAAAACAGCAAATAGCAACATTACCGTAATTACCAATAACAATAATTACCAAGCAGAAGACGCAGAATTTAATGGCCCCATCATTGCGACAAATCAACCCGGTTTTAATGGAACTGGTTTTCTAGATTACTCCAACGCCACGGCTGACTTCATTAAATGGAACGTTTATGTACCAACCGATGGTAGTTACAATTTGAATTTTAGATATGCAGCATCATCTGTAAGAGGTTTAAAACTTACAATAAATGGTGTTGATGTAATTGCCTCTGTACCTTTTCCTTCCACAGGTAGTTTTGCCATTTGGGGGAACTATATAACAAATCAGCTTTTGACTGCGGGTAATAACACCATTACTCTTACAGCCATTGGCGCTAGTGGTGGTAATTTTGACGAACTTACTATCGCTAGTACCCTCGGTGTAAATGATAAAACATTCGAAAATGAGACCAAAACCGTTAGAGTTTATCCCAACCCAATAACCAATGGAATATTTACCGTTGCTACCGATGGATTTGATGATGACACTAATATTCGAATCATAGTAACAAATAGCAACGGACAAAAAATTTATGAAAGAAAGCTCAATGATCCTTGTCATACTGATGTAAATCTGTCGGGAAAATTAAGCAGTGCCGTGTATTTCGTTACCATACAATCGGATCAATTCAAAGTGGTGAAAAAATTAGTAGTACAGTAACGCGAAATTAAACCAATCAAAACTAAAATGAAAAAAAACATTCGCCTTTCTGTTCTTCTTTTACTTGTCTTGTTTTCCATCAACAGTTGGGGACAAAAAATTGTTTATCCTTGGCGGTCAACCACAGCTATTGTCAAAGCAGGAGAAACCTTTGAAGTTTGGTTCAATGCTGATGCGGGTCAAATAGTGAACGAGGTATCTCTTCGAGGTCCCTACAATATAGCAAATGTTACTATTTTGGATACCCAAACAGACACTTGGACATACGACCAATGGTCAGGAAATACTTGTAATCGAAAATATACCATTAGTGTTCCAGCTGGCACTCCCGCCGACCGTTACGATTTAATACTAAGAACATCTACTGGAGACGAAATTTCATTAGCTGCGGTTAAGGTAATAAATGAGTATAAAACAAACTTTTATGTTCTGCATTTCTCTGATGCCCATCGCTGGCAAGGTACCTATGACACCCCAAATGTCATACTCCGCGAAATTTCAACTATTGTTGATATTGCCAATATTATCGACCCTGAAATGATTATTGAAACAGGTGATAATCATTATCAAAACACTGCTGTAGAGTCAAGCTCATTAGCTCGTATTGAGCAATATATGAATGGTTTTATGAATGGAACAGAATATATCAATGGGATGAATAATTTCTTTGCTCCCGTATTTACGGTTCCTGGCAATCATGACACCCCACAAAAAAATTACGAATTAGAACCAGGCTATCCCAATGCAGGTTACGAGAAAATCCCTTCTCTTTTTTACAATAAATTTTATGGTCTACAAGCGCATAATTTTACGTATGGTAATGTACGTTTTATCGGTGTAAATAACTCTTGGTTTCCAGATGATGGCTCCGGAACTCCTAATTTTTCTCACCAAACAGATGCCGCTGTCAGTTGGCTGAACACTGTTGGCAAAGGCACTATGCGAATTGGTTATTGCCACGTCAATACTGGGCAACCATCACGTGAATTCAACAATCCCCTAAAAGCAGCTGGCGCCCCTCTCGATTTACTCCTTGTAGGTCATGTTCACAGCATAACCTATAGCCCCTATTTACTCGATACTAAAAAAATTGAGTATTCAACAAATACGCTAAGAGATGGCACGAAAAAAGTACCCTTCAATTTATACAAAATCGATGCCACTACTGGTACGTATGAAACTGTTGCTAATGAGCAAGCGTACCAAGAAGGACTTGAAACTGCAAAAAGTTACAATACTCCAAAACTAAAATTGACCTATTCTAGCCTTAATGATGGTTCGATTGGAAACAATACTGCAACAATTGTAAATAAATTTACCTACCCCATCACTGGTGCTAGAGTTCGCTTTGTAGTACCAAAAGGTAGTCCGTATTATATCAGAAATGCAACTATTAAACAGGAATTCGATGGAACAAACTTTCACATTGTCGATGCCACTTTAAAACTTGAACCAAATAGCACTACTAGTGTGAGCATTCATTCCGGCATTCAAGAAGATTTATGCCCGCTTGACCCCAACAAAATGGATCCCGGACTCTGTGGATGTGGTGTGCCCGAAGGAAGCTGTCCGATCTTAGTTACTGATATTTTGTTAAAACCTGCTGCAGTTCGATTAAACATCAATACCACACGCCAATTAGTTCCAACAATCGTCCCAGCAAATGCGACTAACAAATCTGTTGTTTGGGAAAGTACTAACCCAACATCAATTAGTGTAAATGCTTTTGGGAAAATTAACTCTCTAAGCGCTGGTTCGTCAACAATTACAGCAACTACAGTTGATGGAGGAAAAAAAGTATCAATTGATGTCTCTACCGTGATGAACTCAACAAACTATCAAGCGGAAGATGCGGAATATGTAGGTCCTGTCGAAGTCACCAACCAGCCTGGATACCGAGGAACTGGCTTTTTAGATTATACCAATTCATCGAACGATTTCATAAAATGGACCGTTTATGTTCCCACAGATGGCAACTATACTTTGGCGTTTCGCTACGCAGTGGCTTCGGGAACGAGACCACTAAAATTGACTATCAATGATGAAATAAGAAATTCTTCAACTCCCTTTGTTTCTACCGGGTCTTGGGCAAATTGGGCTACGTATACAACCAGTCAAGCCTTGGTCGCTGGAATTAATACTATCGTACTTACTGCAACGGGTGCAAGCGGAGGCAATTTCGATGAATTAGCGGTTACCGGAACGCTAGGACTCAATGACCTGAACATCGATTTAGGAAATAAAACAGTTCGAGTGTATCCAAACCCTGTAACAAATGGAATTTTTACTGTCGCTACCGATGGATTTGATGATGATACCAATATTCGCATCATTGTAACAAATAGTAACGGACAAAAAGTTTATGAGAAAAAGCTAAACGATCCTTGTCATTCTGATGTAAATCTGTCGGGAAAATTAAGCAGTGCCGTGTATTTCGTATGTATACAATCGGATCAATCCAAAGTGGTAAAAAAATTAGTAGTAAAACAATAACGTAGTAGGTAACTAATTCAAAATAATCTTCAATTAGTTACTAAAAGCAAAATTATAAAAAAATGAATAATTCAATAATCGACGATAAGCGCATCGTAATGACGCTAGATGCTGGAGGTACAAATTTTGTTTTTTCAGCGATTCAAGGCAACAAACAAATCGTAGAATCCATCCGGCTCTACCCCAATTCAGACAATTTAGATAAATGTCTCGAAACTGTTATTTCAGGTTTTGAAATTGTAAAAAAAGAATTGAAAAACGAGCCTGTAGCTATTAGTTTTGCCTTTCCAGGCCCTGCAGATTACCCCAAAGGAATCATAGGTGATTTACCCAATTTACCGGCATTCCGCGGCGGAGTTGCTCTAGGACCTATGCTTGAAAATCATTTCAACATTCCTGTATTTATCAATAATGATGGCAATTTGTTTGCCTATGGCGAAGCTCTTTTTGGATTTATTCCTGAAATCAATAAAAAATTAGAAGATGCAAAAAGTCCAAAAAGATTCAATAACATTATAGGAATTACTTTGGGCACTGGATTTGGCGTGGGATTAGTTTGCAACAAGCAATTAATTACTGGCGATAATTCAAATGGTGGCGAAGGTTGGCTGTTGCGCGATATTCTAAGTCCAGACTGCCACGTCGAAGAACATTTAAGCCGTGAAGGAATTAGACGAAGTTATGCGTCTAAAGCGAGTATTGCATTGGAAAATGTTGGAATGCCCTTTGAAATATACAAAATTGCTAAAGGAATAGAACCCGGAAATCAACAAGCAGCTATCGAAACTTTTAATGATTTCGGAACCGTTTTAGGTGAAGCGTTGGCCAACTTAATTACGCTCCTAGACGGAATTGTAGTTCTCGGAGGAGGAGTTTCAGAGGCCTACGACCTTTTTGCCCCAGCAATGTTCGAACAATTAGAATCAAAATTTAGGTTGCATAATGGCGACCCTCTAAACCGCTTGGTACCGCGTGTATTCAACCTAGAAGACCCCGTTGGTATGAAAAGATTGCTTGATGGTAACCAAATAGACTTGGCCATTCCAGGCACAAACAAAACAATCAGCTATGATCCTTTTTTAAGAACAGGGATTCGAGTGACAAAAAATGACACTTGCCAAATAATTTCATTAGGTGCTTACGCATTTGCACTCAATAAATTGGATTCAAATTAATTCAATTCAACGGCGATAAAGTCAAGTATAGCAATTGATTTGCTATTTCAGCACAATAAAAAAAGGTATATTTATACCAAAAAAAACATAAAAATGAACACGCATTTAAGATTTCAAAAAGTACTGTATACCGTTGCGATTCTTTTTTCAATAGTAGCCCTTCAAGCTAAGGTCAAATTACCTTCGATATTTTCGGATAATATGGTTTTGCAACAAAAAACGGAAGCCAAATTATGGGGCTGGGCCAATGCAAATGCAAAAGTAGAATTGAAAACTTCTTGGGACAAAAAAACCTACAAAACAACTGCTGATACAAACGGAAATTGGTTGTTAAAAGTAAACACTCCTTCAGCGGGTGGCCCCTACCAAATAACAATTTCTGATGGTGAACTCCTAACAATAGGAAACATTCTCATCGGCGAAGTTTGGTTTTGCTCAGGGCAATCCAATATGGAAATGCCGATGAAAGGATTTCCGCGTCAGCCCACAAAAGGCGGAAATACGGTCATTGCAAAAGCCAATCCTAAGGTTCCCATAAGAATGTTTTTGGCTGACTCAAAAGAGGGTAAATTCATCAAACAATTCAGCAAAAAACCGCAAACCGATTGCCAAGGTCAATGGTTTGAAAACAGTTCTGAAAACGTTGCCAATAGTAGTGCTACTGCTTACTATTTTGCCCAATATCTTCAAGAGGCTTTGGATGTACCAGTGGGAATAGTAATTGCCTCGTTGGGAGGCTCTAACGTAGAATCTTGGATGAGTAAAGAGGCCATTTCAAACTTCAAAGAAATTGATTTGTCAATTTTAGACAATGATGAGGAAGTAAAGAAACCAAATGCTTCGCCCTGTGTAAATTATAATGCTAAAATAGCCCCATTTACAAATTTTACCATCAAAGGCTTTTTGTGGTATCAAGGGGAAAGCAATCGAATAAATCCTGAATTGTATGCCAAATTGATGCCTGCCTTTGTGAAGGATTTACGCGCAAAATGGAACTATGAGTTTCCATTTTACTTCGTTCAGATCGCCCCATTCAACTACGATGGTGGCGATAAAACCTCAGCTGCTAGATTACGTGAGGTGCAAGTACAGCATATGAATGAAATACCCAATTCTGGAATGGTAACAACGCTTGATATCGGAAGTCCGGTATTTATTCATCCCGTCAACAAAGAAACCGTTGGAGAAAGATTGGCGTTATGGGCTTTGGGTGCAACCTACGGCAAAAAAGGTTTTGGCTATGCCCCTCCTATTTTCAAATCAATGGAAATAAAAGAATCCAAAATCTATATCGACTTTAAAAATGCCGACCAAGGAATCAGTCCGATGTGGACGCCACTCAAAGGATTTGAAATTGCTGGCGAAGATAAAATATTCTACCCAGCCAATGCCGAAATCGAAACCTCCACTACGCGACTTGCCGTTTGGAGCGAAAAAGTGGCCAAACCCGTTGCAGTTCGGTATGCTTACAAAAATTATGCTGAAGCAAGCATTTTTGGAATTACAGGAATACCAGTGGCCCCTTTTAGGACCGATGATTGGTAAATGGGCCTGAAAAAAAATTAAAAAAAAAATTATAAAACTTTATACAGACAACAACCAAGAATGAAAAAATTTCTATTGACAAAAAGCAAACTAGCACTACTCCTTTTAGCAACCCAGTGCACCATTTTTGCGCAGCAGTTCGATTTTAAAAATGATTTTTCGAATGCCTCGAAAGCGCTTAAAACAGTTGAAAGAGGGAAATGTACTGTAGTTGATGGTGTTTTGAAATCGAAAGATGCTTATGCGAAATTTGGAAATCCTGATTGGAAAAATTATACCGTAAAATTCAAAGCCCGAGCTCCAAAAAGTGCCGATCAAGTGCAAATTTGGGCAGGATTTAGAGCCTTTAATCGAAATGATAGGTATGTGGTAGGACTTAGAGGTGGTTTGCAAAACAGCCTGTATCTAAGTCGAATGGGCTATATGGGAACAGATGAGTTTTTGGGATTAAGAGTCTTAAATTTCAAACCAGTTCCAGGGACTTGGTATGACCTAAAAATCGAAGTTTGTGGCGATCGCATTCGAATATTTGTTAATAATGAAGCCTTACCACTTCTTGACGTTGTTGATAAAAACACGGCTTTGGCTCCAAGCGGTGAAGTAACTTTAGGCGGAAGTTGGATTGAAACGGAGTTTGATGATTTATCCATAACTCCATTGGATGAAAATTATTTAAAAAACCAGCCCGTAAAAGAATACGCAAAAACAATCGAGCCAGAAGAAAAAGAAACCAAAAGAATGGCTGAAAGAGCCGCTTATAAACCAATAATAATCGGTGAAATAAAAAATGGGCGCACCGAAGTATCATTGGATGGCCAATGGCTTTTTAAACCTGAACACGAATTGAATGAAACCAAAAAAGCGTCCAATATAAACGTCGAAGATACCGATTGGCACACGATGTCTGTACCTAATTTTTGGAATCCATCTAGAATTTGGTTGCACGGTGAAACATTCGAAGGGCAAGCCAAAGGTGTTTCTGATGTGTATTATCAAAAAGAAACCGACCGTTGCAAGAATTACACTTTCGATTATACCAAAACCAAAGTGGCTTGGTACCGTCAGTGGATTGAGCTTCCATCGGATTTGAAGTCAAAACAAATTACCCTTAATTTCGACGCGGTATCTAAAATTGCTGAAGTGTACATCAATGGCGTGTTAGCAGGATCGCACATCGGAATGTTTGGTGATTTTTCAGTTGATGCAACTTCCCATCTAAAACCCGGTAAAAACCTAATTGCGGTGCGTGTGGTGCGTGATTTTATCAAGGATATCGAAAACGGTGATAAAATTGTCGATGTAGCAGTATCGGTTCCTGTTACCAATAATATGTTGAAGGATATTGCGCACGGTTTTTTCAAAGATGAACCTGCAGGAATTTGGCAACCCGTAAAAATGGTGATTACCAACAAAGTTAAAATTGAAGATGTGTACATCAAACCCTCTTTGGTTGGAGCCACTTTTGATCTAACACTAAAAAATTACACTTCAAAATCTATTTCTTATGATGTAGAAACCACCATTTTAGACAAAGACACTAAAAGCCAATTGTACTCGGCCACTTCATTAAAAAAAATAGAACTTAAAGCTGGTGAAGAACGGATAGTTTCATTTACTGTAACCAACTTGAAACCACAACTTTGGACACCGAATCATCCTAATTTGTATGATTTCAACTTCAAATTGCTCGCGGGCACAACAGAAATCGACTCCAAATCAGTCACCTCAGGTTTCAGAACTTTTGAGGCCAAAAATGGATATTTCTACCTCAACGGGAAACAATATTGGCTTCGTGGGGCCAACCATACCCCATTTGGTTTAGCGCCAAACGATAAAGAATTAGCCAATACTTTTGCTCAATTAATGAAAGCCGCCAATATGGACATTACACGAACTCATACTTCACCCTATAACGAGTTGTGGATGGATGCCATGGATGAAAACGGTATTGGCGTAAGCTATGAAGGCACTTGGCCTTGGTTAATGATAAAAAATTCGATGCCTGAACCAAAACTAATTGAAATGTGGGCCGACGAATTTATAGGCATGTTAAAAAAATACCGCAATCATCCTTCAATCCTAATCTGGACAGTAAACAATGAAATGAAATTTTATGATAATGAGCCCGATTTTGAAAAAGCTAAACTTAAAATGAAAATCATTTCGGATGTTGTAAAAAGAATGAGAGCGATAGATCCTACTCGCCCAATAAGCTTCGATTCTAATTACAAACGGAACGAGAAAAAATTTGGAAAAGAATTCTTTACTACCATAGATGATGGCGATATCGATGATGATCATAAATACATCAATTGGTACGATTATACAATTTTCAAACAGTTTAAAGGAGAATTTCAAAAAAATGCCTACAATCCTGGCCGACCTTTGATCAGTCAAGAAATGTCAACCGGTTATCCAAACGGAGAAACGGGCCACGCGACACGTTTTTATAATTTAGTACATCAAAATCCGCAAAGCCTTATTGGTTACCAATCTTATGAATACGGAAATCCACAAGCCTTTTTAGATGTGAATTCTTTCATCACAGGAGAATTAGCCGAAGCCTTACGTCGTTCGAACGAAAAAGCATCTGGAATTTTACATTTCGCTTTATTAACCTGGTTTAGAAACGTTTACGACGTCAAAAACATTGAACCCTACCCAACGTACTATGCAATGAAAAGAGCGATGCAACAAGTATTGGTCAGTGCTGAATTGTGGGGGCGCAATGCTTATGCAGGTGAAAAATTGGCCACTAAAATTTGTGTAGTCAACGACAAAGAAGACGGTTCAGATGTAAAGGAAACCAAACTACAATGGGAGTTACAGTCAGAAAACGGCGAAAGATTGGTCTGGGGAACCGAACAAGTGCCAGCGGTAAAACATTCGACTCGGCAGTGGATTACTCCTGAAATCAATATTCCGGAAAATTTACCTGCACCAAAACTGGCTGCAAAATTAAAATTGAAATTAATAGAAAATGGTCTTACCATTTCTGAAAATGAATATAAACTCACTATTGCCGAAAAACAATGGAGTGCTTCTGTGATAAATCCCACCAAAAAAATTGCTTTGGTCGATTTTAACGGCACAAGTAAATCCTTGGATTTCCTCAAAGTAAAATACACCTCATATCCATCAGTAGCTGCTGCCCTTCAAGCAAAAGCGGATGTCTATGTGTTTTCTGGATTAGAACTTTCTAAAAATTGTACTGAACAAGATATTCAGTCCATCCGAAATAGCATCAACAAAGGAGCCAAAGCATTAATATTGAAATCGCCAGAAGCCTCCCAAAAATTATATCCTGAGGTAATAACAGGTTGGATAGTCCCTTCTGAAGGTGATATTGTCAATATGGAAACCCCAGAATCGGCTGTTTTTGATGGAATCGGTTTATTTGATGTTCGGTATTTCAATAATAATAAAACTGAAATCCCAACGGTCTGTAATGCTGCATTTAAAATTAATCGCGAACCAAATGTGATTGAATTGGCGAACCAAACTAAGATCCACGGTTATATCAACGGTGAAATGATGGAACGCTCGACTTATGTAAAAACAATAAAAGGGTTTCCAATTTTAAGAATCAACAAGGGAGGTGCTGCAATAATTTCGACTATGAATATTGAAAAATCGATTACTGACCCTATTGCCGGCCGTCTTTTGACCAATATGATTAATGACTTACTAGTCAATTAAGACAAATAATAAAAAATGAAAAATTCAAAATCAATGCTAAAAGCGCTCGTCTGCTTGCTTCTTTTGTCAAGTTGTTTTTTGACGGTTAGCGCACAAGAAGAATACAAAGACCCAAAAAACAAAGAACTCAATGAGGTGTATGCGGGCGGTCCATTCTACGAAGTCCAAAAATATCCGCAAGCGAAGCAAAATAAAAAACCTAAAAATATCGTACTGATGATTGGTGACGGTATGGGACTCGCCCAAGTGTATAGCGGAATGACGGCAAACGGCGGACATTTGAACCTTGACAATTTCAAAAACATTGGTTTTTCAAAAACTTATTCATCGGATAAATATGTTACCGATTCTGCTGCTGGAGCTACCGCTCTAGCCTCAGGTGTGAAAACCTATAACGGAGCCATTGGAGTAGATCCTGAAAAAAAACCTACTGTCAACATACTCGAAATGGCTGAAAAAAAAGGGATAAAAACGGGTTTGGTTTCGACTTCCTCCATTACTCACGCGACACCAGCTGGTTTTATTGCACACGTCGACTCCAGAAAAAGTTTTGATGATATCGCGCTTGATTTTTTAAATAACAATATCGACGTATTTATTGGTGGAGGTCTCAATAATTTTGAGAAACGAAAAGACGGAAAAAACCTCAGCCAGGAATTGAAAGCCAAGGGTTTTCAAATTTGCTATTCTATCGCTGAAATTCAAAATATAAAATCTGGTAAACTGGCAGGACTTACAGCACCAGACCATAACAAACCTATGCCAGAAAGAGGCGAAATGCTTGTTCCAGCAACTCAAGCTGCCTTGAAATTATTGTCACAAAACAGAAAAGGTTTTTTTTTAATGGTCGAAGGATCACAAATTGACTTTAAAGCTCATAAAAATGATACTCCTGGTGTCATTCTCGAAATTCTTGATTTTGACAAAGCCATTGGAGCAGCTCTAGAATTTGCAGCTTCAAACAAAGAAACATTAATCATTGTTACTGCAGACCACGAAACAGGTGGAATGACACTTCAAGATGGCGATTACAAAACAGGAAAAGTGATGGCAAAATATACTACAGGCGGACACACAGGTATTGCAGTTCCAATTTTCGCTTTTGGACCAGGATCCGAAGAGTTTAGAGGCTTTATGGAAAATACAGATATCGCTAAAAAAATAATGCAACTCTTAAAATTGAAATAAAAAGTAAGCTCAAAAATCTAATATTGATGCCGATGAAATCTTTAAAAATTAATCTCTTCACAATAGCCATCACGGTTTTTAGTATGATGCAAAATACTGCACAAAACAAAACCGCAGTTTCTTATGATGCACCAGACCAAGCCGTTTGGCACGCTAAATCAAGAACTTGGTTCATTTCCAATTTGGGCGGTGGTATTTCATTAAAAAAAGATCATTATGGATGGATTTCACAAACCGACGAAAAAGGAACCATAATTCACGAGTTTTGGATTGGAAAAACAGAAGGTATGCACGCTCCTAGCGGTATGACGGTTACTGCGGATTATCTTTATGTCTGCGATCGAGAAGGCGTCTATGAAATTGATATTGCCAACAGAAAAATAAACCAGTTTTACAAAATCAACGGAGCTTCATTCCTCAATGACGTGGTAATTTCGAAGAATGGAGACCTTTATGTCTCAGACTTTTTTGCCAATAAAATATACAAAATATCAAAAGAAACAAGAGTTTCCGAAGTATGGCTTGATACACCACTGTTAAAAGCACCCGACGGCTTATACCTAGATAATAATACTTTGATTGTCGCTTCTTGGGGAAAACTTAGCAATCCTGACAGCTTTGAAACATCCGAATTGGGTGACTTATTAAGCATTGATTTAAAAACTAAGAAAATAGAAACGCTAGTTAGTAAACTGGGAAACCTTGAAGGGATTACAAAAGCGGGAAATGACTATTACATCACCGATTGGTTTTCTGGAAAAGTACTAAAAGTAGAGGTCAAAAAAAAGACGGTAGTCGAATTTATTTCAGGTCTAAAAAACCCGACTGATCCTAATTATTCCCCTGAATTGAACGTGTTAGCCATTCCGCAACACGGCACCAATCAGGTTTTATTCGTGAATTTATCCAAATAAATAAACCATTTTTAATACCTCGTTTTTATAAAAAAGTTCGATTACGAAAAAATGAAGAAAATCAAATGAAGAAAATTTCGGTAGCAATATTGGCTTTCGTGTTCTGTTTTATTTCGTGTACAAGCACAAAAAAAACGACTAATCTTTTGACTGCGCAGGTCAAATGGCCCATTGCTAGTTATAACTATGGAGGTTTAGAAAAGAGATCTCCTGCGGAACAAATGCAACTTTTGGAACGTTATGGTTATGAGCGAATCGTAATCAAAAGCGAGAAAATAGAAGATTTCAACAGCCTTGATGAATTTATTCGTTTGGATGAAGCGAATCCAAATTTTAAAATAAACGCCATATTTGAAAGATACAATTTCACTGACCCAGCAGAAAGAAAAGAGCGTTGGAGAAAGGTTGTGGATAAAATAGCGAACAAAGACATTCAGCTATGGATCATTTTTGGGAAAAAGACTGAGGGAATAACCAATGATTTTGTAGAAGAAAAATTAAGAGAAATCACAGAATATGCGGCACAAAACAAAGTGGAGGTCATTTTATACCCACATAGCGATTGTTATATCGCATCGGCTGAAGAAGCATTGCCATTTGTAGAAAAAATCAACATGCCAAACCTAAAATTAGCCTTGCATTTATACCACGAAGTGAGAGCTGGAAACGGATATCGCATTGATGAAGTTTTCGAAAAAGTACGCCATCGTCTAGGAGCCGTTTCTCTTGCAGGAACAGATACTGTCGCCGATTACACCAACTCAAAAACTCGAGATTTGAGTACGATAAAACCTCTTGGATTTGGAAATTTTGATGTAACTGATTTTATTACCGCTTTAAAAAAATCCAAATATACTGGAACTGTAGCATTGATGAATTTTGGCATCATAGAACCACCTGAAACCTATTTGCCACGCTCATTAGCTGAATGGAACATCCTTTTAGTGAACAGCACGAAAAAAAACAACCATAAAAACCCTCGCAAACCATATCAAAAAAATGAAATCAATTAAGAATATCATTCTAACTTTTGCACTAACGCAATTTTCCATTGCAGTTACAACTGCGCAAGAAGATTTTACCAAATACATAGATCCAACTATTGGTAATGTTTCTCAATTTCTAGTACCCACCTACCCTACTTTTAGCCTTCCCAATCAAATGCTTCGGATGTTTCCTGTAAAACCAGAATACATCGACGATCAAGTAACAGCCTGGCCGCTACAAGTAGAAATACATCGAAAATCAAGTATTCTGAAAATGAAAGTAAGTTTAGGTGACATCACTGCAGAAACGTGGAAACGAAAAATGACCATAGATCACGATCTTGAAGTATATCGACCTTGGCATTATTCAACCTATTTAGTTGATGATGACATCACACTCAGTTTTACACCCGCAAAAAAATGCGCTATTTATAAAATTGATTTCCCAGCGGCTGCTAAGAAAAACGTACTTATTGAAGGCACAGAGTTCATGAAAAGCGAATATTTAGGTGAAAATGCCTTTTCAATGATCGAACAATACAATTACACCAAAAAAGGAACTACACCTGAAAAACGAAGCATGTTAGCCTATTGTTATGGAGAACTTTGCGATAGCAAAGGTCAACCCATCGCTGCTATTGATGTAAAAGCTACAAAAGGGAGAATGTCCATAACCCTTTCTGGAAGTGAAGCCAAAACCGTCTTTATAAAATATGCCATTTCCTACATCAGCTTAGAGCAGGCAAAGAAAAATTTTAAAGCTGAGGTGGCCAATTCCACTTTTGATAAAACAGTCGATGCAGGAAAAAAAGCTTGGGAAAAAGTGATCAACCAAATCGAAGTTACGGGCGGAACTGAGTCTCAAAAAAGATCGTTCTACACTGCTCTTTACCGCACTTACGAAAGAATGATTGACATCAATGAAGACGGACAATATTATAGTGGTTATGATGCAAAAGTACATCAATCCGACCGACCTTTTTATGTAGATGATTGGATTTGGGATACCTTTCGTGCTAAACATCCACTGAATTCTATATTGAATCCACAAATGCAAAGCGACATCCTAAATTCTTATGTTCAGATGTACGAACAAAGCGGCTGGATACCCACTTTTCCAGAAGTTTTGGGCAATAATATTGATATGAACTGCTACCACTCCTCGGTATTATTCGTAGATGCCTACCGCAAAGACATCAGCGGCTTCGACTTAAACAAAGCCTTCGAAGGCGTAAAAAAGAATTTGACCGAAGGTACTTTGGTGCCCTGGCGACAAGGAAATCGTAAAGTGGGAATCGATGATTTTTATCACGAAAAAGGCTATTATCCTGCTCTAAGACCTGATCAACAAGAAACAGAACCTATGGTCGACGATTATGAAAAAAGACAACCTGTTGCTGTTACCCTTGGAATGAGCTTTGATGCATGGGCTTTATCAGAATTGGCTAAAGAACTGAAAAAAGAAAGTGATTATACAAAATTTGCTTTGATTTCCAAAAATTATCAAAAGCTATGGCATCCCGAAATGCGACTTTTTATACCTAAAGATGACCAAGGTGATTGGATCAAAATCAACCCAAAACTAGATGGTGGTAATGGATTTAGAAATTATTACGACGAAAATAACGGCTGGACCTATGCTTGGCTTGTACAACATGATATTGAAGGTTTAACCACTTTATTAGGCGGCAAGAAAAAAGCCGAAGAGCGCTTGGATCAACTTTTCAGAGAACCGCTGGATACCAAAAAAAGACTTTTTTACGTTGATGGAGCCAATTCAACGGGAATGGTAGGTCAATTTTCTATGGGCAACGAACCTTCATTTCACATTCCCTATTTATACAACTATTTTGGGGCTCCTTGGAAAACGCAAAAACGAATCCGATTCCTGCTTGATGTTTGGTTCAAGGATACACTTTTCGGAATTCCTGGTGATGAAGATGGTGGAGGTATGTCTTCGTTTGTAGTCTTTGCATCTATGGGATTTTTCCAGACGACCCCAGGAATACCTGTGTATACGATAGCAAGTCCGCTTTTTGAAAAAACAATCATTCACCTACCTAATAAAAAACAATTTACTGTCATTGCAAAAGGAGCAAGCAAAGAAAACAAATACATTCAGAAAGCATTTTTTAATGGAAAAGAAATTGATTCACCTTTTTTCACTCATGCCCAATTAGTGGCTGGCGGAACACTTGAATTAATCTTGGACCGCAAGCCCAATAAAGAATGGGGTATAAATGCAGTTCCACCAATGAAATAGCATTATACTGTTTTTGATTAAAAATCAAGAAACTTGCACATACAGTTCAAATGGATATGGTTTATAACAAAAGATGGCAATTCAAAAACAAAAAATATTGAACATCAAACAAGTTTGGGTGTATAAAAAAATAAAAAAAACAAACAGGTGGCAAGCAAATTTAAAAGTATAAAAATTCATTTTAATTCAGTAATACTGTTTTTTCTAATTTCAGTACCTGTATTTGCGCAAAATAAAAACCCAAAAGAAGCCTGGTTTTTTATACAAATTACCGATCCCCAGTTCGGCATGTTAAATAACAATACGGATTTTGAAAAAGAAACTGTTTTATATGAAAAAGCTGTAACTAAAATAAATATCCTACACCCTGATTTTGTAGTAATTACTGGTGATTTTGTGAATGATCCTAATTCTCCTTCCCAGATAAAAGAATTTAAACGGATAACTGCTAAAATAAATTCGAAAATTCCGGTTTACTATACACCAGGAAACCATGACATAGGACAAACTCCAGATAAAACTAGCATAAAAAAATATAAAAAAAACTACGGAAGTGATAAATTTTCATTCTACCACAAGGGCTCATCGCTTATTGGGTATAACTCGGGTTATATCAAAGCCAAATTAGCCGAGCCCGAACAAAAACAATACAATTGGCTTGCAAAAAAAATTAAAGATAGTGAGAAGGCACAGCATATAATCTTGTTTAGTCATTATCCATTTTTTAACAAAACTGTTGATGAACCCACAGCCTACTCAAACATCGATTTGGAAAGTCGAAAAAAATACCTCGACCTTTTTAATGCCAACAAAGTGGAAGCAGTTTTCTCAGGACATTATCACAACAACAGTCTAACAAATTATGGAGAAATGCAATTGGTGACCACTAGCGCCCTAGGTAAGCCTTTGGAAAAAGCACCCTCTGGCCTGCGAATAATAAAGGTATTTAGTGATAGAATTGAACATGAGTACTTTGGATTGGATTCAATCCCCGACTCCGTTCACTTAGATTAATTATTAACATTACAGGAAAAAATATAAAGATGAGAAAAAAATTAAGTTTAGGTATTGCACTTTTTATAGGAGGACTTGCCACTGCACAAAATCCTGTAATACGACATCCCTTTACAGCCGATCCGTCGATTCATCAATGGAGTGATGGCAAGTTTTATATCTATGGTTCTCATGACAAAGACGTTTTAGGCAAGTGGGATATGGAAGATTACCATGTTTTTTCATCGGATGATTTAGTAAAATGGAAAGATCATGGTGTAGTGCTGCACAATTCGCAAACCCCTTGGGGCGGACCTTTTTGGGCTCCTGATGCTTTCGAAAAAAACGGCAACTATTATTTGTATTTTCCAGAAGACGGACATATTGGTGTAGCTGAAAGCAACTCCCCTACAGGTCCATTTCTAAATCCTCGCAGTATTTACAAAAGACCCGATGGCTATGTTCAGGCTTATGACCCGAGTGTTTTTACCTACAAGGGAAAAAATTATATGATCATATCGGAACGCAAAAGTCTGAAAACACCCTTTTATCCTGTAATTTTTACACTAAAAGACAATATGGTAGAAATTGAACCAAATTCAAAAGTAGAACTACCCCCAATGGATAAATTTCATGAAGGCCCCTTTATTTTCCAACGAAATGGTAAAGTGTATTTAATAGGTGGTGGCTATACAACTATGCGTTATTGGATGGCAGATGATTTATTTGGACCGTATGAATACAAAGGCGATTTTTTTAAAGGTACAGATACTTTTACCATTTCAAAAACTACCCATGGTTCGGTTTTAAAAGTAGATGACCAATATTATCTTGCTTATCATTATGACGTATTTCCAGGTGGCCCTTACCAACGAACTACTTGTATTGACTATCTGAATTTTAATGATGACGGTACTATCAAAATGATAACTCCAACTCGTGAAGGAGTAAAACCAATTACAACTGCAAAGAAAAACTTGGACAAATAATCCCTTTTAATAGACAAAATGCAAACTATGAAAATCTTAAAAATTCTTATTCTATCTCAAATTGCATTTGCCATTTTTAGCAATGGTCAAGCCTTTGGACAAAAGAAGAATTCGAAAAAAAAGCCAAATGTCATTATCTTGTTTTCCGATCAGCACAACAAAAAAGTCATGGGTTTTGAGGGACATCCCGATGTATTGACTCCCAATTTAGATAAATTGGCAGCCCAGTCCGTAGTTTTCGATCGCGCTTATTGTACGACCGGAATATGCGCACCTTCACGGTCTTCGCTAATGACAGGTATTTATCCTCGAACTTTGGGATTGCTTTCCAATAGTGAAAGAACCACTGTTATGGAAGAAGTAGTTTCGTTGCCAACGTTTTTCAAGCAAAACAACTATAGAACCTTCGCTTTTGGGAAACGCCACACTTCATTAGCAGTCGATAATGGTTGGGATGTCCAACGCAGTCATCTGTGTAATGAAACGCCCGGAAATAGCTATACAGAATGGGTAGAAAAAAATGGTTTTGGAAAAGAATTTGCACAAGATTGGGCTGCAGAATTTGGAAAAGGTTCCGAATGTTCCGAACAAGCCACTGTAAAAATTCCGACAGCAGATCTTGGAACTAGAATTTCGGCCTTACCTGAGAATATGACAATGGAAGCCTTCACTACACAGTTGACCATCCAAATGATTAAAGACCAAGCGAAAAGTGATAAACCATTCTTTTGCTGGGCTACTTTCTACAGACCACATCAACCCTATACCCCTTTGAAAAAATATATGGATTTGTATGATGTATCGGCTTGGGGCGAAGGCAGAAAAAACGGAAGCTCGATCAAGAAACCAGCAAGTCTCAATGAACCTATAAAAAACATTCCTCCAATGATGCAATCCATCCGCACGGGAGGAAATAAAGTTTGGAACGTCGATAAAGCAATTTTAGATGAACAGCTTTGGCGGGACCACATAGGCGCTTACTATGCGTTAGTAACTGAAGTAGATCATTGTGTTGGAGAAATATTACAAGCACTGGACGAAGCAGAAATTGCCGATGAAACTATAGTAATTTACACTTCAGATCATGGTGATTTTGTGGGCAATCATGGTATGGTCGAAAAAGCTGCCGCAGGCCAGAATGTTTATGAAGATATATTAAATATTCCATTAATCATTCGCTATCCAGGCAACAAACAAAAAGGCAAACGTTCAGCCGAGTTAGTTAGTTTAGTCGACATTTATCCTACACTAATTGATTTGCTTGGACTAAAAATGCCGAAACTAAAACATAGACTACAAGGAAAATCACTATCGGCCACGCTTACAAAAGGAACCCCTTTGAAACGAGATTATTTTGTGTCTGAAAGCTGGTCTCAAGCCACCATAATCACCAAAGAGTACAAATTAGGAATGATGATCGATCCAACCGAATATGCTAAAAAATTTGACTTTAGGTCGTTTGGTGATCAGTTTTTTATTCGAAAATCCGATACATTGGAAATCAAAAATGAAATAAAAGACTTGGCTTATAAAACTGAAATTGAAAAACTAAGAACCTATTATCAAGACTTTACATCAAAAACACCTGATATTGGCAAACAAGAAGTAATACACAAATCATTTAAAAAATAAATGACAATGAACTATCCAAAAACTAAATACAACCCAATCTTTAAGTTATTTTTTAATTTAATTATTTGTATGCTATTTTCTTTTGGAACACAGGCGCAAGAAAGACCAAATGTAGTAATTATCCTGGCAGATGATCAGGGAAATGCTGATGCTGGATTCCAACGTTTACCTGCTACTATTTCGACGCCAGCAATCGATAAACTAGCTGCGGGTGGCGTGATTTTTTCAGAAGGATACGCCAGTGCTTATGTTTGTGCTCCAACAAGGGCAGGTTTGATGACAGGCCGTTACCAGCAAAGATTTGGTTTCTATACAGCCAACGATTCTAGGGCTGGGATGCCTTTAAGTGAGACAACTTTAGCAGATGTTTTACAAAAAGAGGGTTATCGTACAGGAATTTTTGGGAAATGGCATTTAGGTATTGAAAAATCCTATCACCCGTTAAATAGAGGGTTTCAGGATTTCTATGGATTTCTCGGCCATGGAGGACATGATTATTACAATTTCACTTGCGCTGATGAAAAAAATTATGAATGTATTCAGCGAAATTTCATGCCGGTTAATGACAAAGGCTATTTGACGGATATTCTAGCAAAAGAAGCTTGTTCATTCATAAAAGTAAATTCAAGAAAAAAGACCCCGTTCTTTTTGTATCTGCCTTTCAATGCTGTTCATGCTCCCTTGCAAGCACCCGAAGAGGATATTAATAGATTTAATACAGGAAACAGAAACAGGGATATTCAGATAGCAATGATTTATCGTATGGATATTGCAATAGGAGAAGTTATTAGAACATTAAAAGAAGAAGGAATTTATGAAAATACCATAATTTTTTATTTTTCAGATAACGGCGGTGCAAAAGCAACATCGGCCAACAACCTTCCCCTAAGAGACTATAAGCAAAGTGTTTATGAGGGCGGGCTACGCGTACCATTCGTAATGAGTTGGCCGGCCAAACTAAAACCGTCGGTTTGCAAGGAACCAGTTATCTCCCTTGATATTATGCCCACAATTTGTGCCGCTTTGGATATAAAACTTCCTACCAACATCATTTACGATGGAAAAAATATACTTCCGTCTATTGAGGGAAAATTAAAGCAACCTCTTCACGAGGAGTTATTTTGGGATGGAGCCGAAAACAGGTGGGCGGTTAGATCAGGTCAATGGAAGCTGGTTTTTGAGAAAGATGCGAAATTAGAATTGTATGATCTACAGAACGACCTAAGCGAAAGCCAAAACCTGGCAACTCAAAATCCAGAGAAAACAAATGAACTAAAACTGAAATATGAAAAATGGCGTGCTGAAATGAAAACACCCATGGGCAATTTTAAAAATAAAAATAAAGTTAGAAAAAAAACCAATAACAAATAACAATCACCATGACACCACTATATAATAAATTAACCGCTTTGTTTCTTACCGGACTACTTTCGGCAACTTTTGCAGCTTATGGACAAACAGAAAAGTATCCAAATGTTCTTTTGATAATGACCGATCAACAAGCTTGGGATGCTGTTGGATATGCCGGGAACACGAAAATAAAAACACCTAATCTTGACAAATTGGCTAGCGAAAGCACCAATTTTAGTCAGGCCGTTACCCCCTGTCCTGTTTGTGCCCCAGCGCGAACATCGATTTTAACCGGAAGACTAACAGAAACCACTACGATTCGTGAGAATAATGATGTAAAAAAAGGAGATTGTTACTATCCTACTTTTGATGAAATTCTTGCAAAGCGAGGGTATAATGCGCAAGTTTATGGCAAATTCCATTCACCTGAACATATGGCGAGAGTGTATCAAAATCCTCCAGTTAAAGGAATGTCTGGAACCGATCCGATTATTAAATGGGAGCCGCTTTATGTATCCTACCTCAAAGAAAATTTACCAAAAAGAGCCTTAAAAAAAGGAGAATTATATGAAACAACCTTTTATGGTGGAACAATTCCTTACCGTCTTGACCCAACAGATCGGTATTATAAATACCTTCCCTCGGGCATCATCCCTGAAAAAGAGCTAGGAAAAAAATTGAGTCAGGCTGACATACACGGAGTACTCGATTTACCTGCTGAATTCACCATAACAGCAGTGCAAGGAAAACAAACTATTGATGCATTAGAGCGATTGAAAAATGAGCCCTTTATACTTACCTGTTCCTTTCATTGTCCACATGTTCCTATTACTCCTTCTGAACCTTATGCCTCAATGTATAAGGCAAAGGATATGCCAACTCCCTTTTCAATAGAAGATAAAAGAGAAAATTCACCTTATAACCCTGGTTCAGTTGAAGTCCCTTATAATGAAAAAGATAAAGTAAAATATATGACTGCCAATTATTACGCTTTTGTAACCGAAGTCGATGATTGGGTTGGTAAAATTCTAAAAAAACTAGATGACTTGAATTTAACTAATAATACATTAGTAATCTTTGTATCTGACCACGGCGAAATGCTCGGAGCACACGGTTTGCGTGGTAAATTCAATTTTTATGAGGAGTCAGTGAGAGTTCCATTTTTATTTCGTTATCCCAATAAAATCAAAGCTGGACAAACCATTTCAACTCCAGTTTCTACACTGAATATTTTTCCAACAATTTTAGATTATGCGGGACTAAAATCCATCCCAACCGACGGCTATTCTCTAAAAGCAGTAATGGAAGGGGCAACTAAACCGAAATACGATTTTGCTGTGTCGGAATGGCAATGGAAAAATGATAATGTGCCCTCAATCATGATTAGAACTAGTGAATGGAAATTAATGACAACTCACAGAGCAGGTGGCAAAAATGTAGAAGTTCTGTTTGATTTGAAAAATGACCCCTTTGAAATGAACAACCTTTTAGGCACAAATCCAGACAGATTCAAATACAAAGAACAAACCGAAATCTTGCGTTCAAAATTAGTAGGGTATTTAAGAGATAACAATTCCCCTCTAGTTAAAGGAATTGAAGAAAGACAACTAATTAGACCATAACAAATAACAAATAACAAATTATAATACCATTTGATAGCGCTCATTATCACGATAGAAAATTTATTCAAAGCTATGCAGATGTTAAATCTCAAATAATTACCTCATGAAAAACAAAATAATATATGCTCTATTTCTAGTGATCTTTCTAAGCTTTGATATGTCGGCTCAAAACAAACACGCCAAAAAAAGCAAGTTTATGACATATAAGGGATTAGTAATGGCTGGCTATCAAGGCTGGTTTAATTGCGAGGGCGATGGTGCCAATCGCGGTTGGACCCACTACAATAAGAATGGTAAGTTTGAGGATGGCAGCTGCACAATCGATTATTGGCCCGAAATGGATGAATACAAGGTAAAATACAAAACCCCATTTAAATTTACCGATGGTTCACAGGCCTACGTTTTTAGTTCTTACGACGAAAGTACAGTTGATTTACATTTCAAATGGATGAAAGAGTACGGAATTGATGGTGTCTTTATGCAACGGTTCTTCTCAGTCCTTGAAAGCCAGAAAAAATTAAACCATAACGATAAAGTACTGGCTTCGGCTATCAAAGCTGCTAATAAATATGGAGTGGCTATCTGCTTAATGTATGATATTGGCTCTATGGATGATAGTAAGTACAAGCTGATTTTTGATGATTGGAAACATTTGGTCGATGATCTTAAACTTACAAACCAAGGGGCAAAATCTACGTACCTATTCCACAACAACAAGCCTTTGGTCGCGCTTTGGGGAATCAGTGCCGGTACCAGAGAATCAGGCCATATACCTGAAATATTTGATATTATGGATTTCTTTAAGAACGACCCTCAATACGGTGGATGTTCTATACATTTAGGAATCCCTTCGCGCTGGAGAACCCTAGGAGCGGACACAAAAGGCGACCCGAGATTGATTGAAGCAATCAAAAAGGCTGATATTGTTCATCCCTGGTTGGTCGGGAGATATAATGGAGAAAATTACGAGTCCTATCGGCAGGAAAATATCATCGATGATGTGAAGTGGTGCAAAGAAAATCAAAAGTCTTATGCACCCACGGTTTACCCTGGATTTTCTTGGCACAACATGAAAGACGACAAATCGGATAAAATTCCAAGAAACAAAGGCGAATTTTATTGGAAGCAAATTGCAGGTGCAATAGAAAGTGGAGCAGAAATGCTTTATGTTGCGATGTTCGATGAAATTGACGAAGGTACGGCAATTATGAAATGTGCACATAACGTTCCGGTTGGGAAAAGTGTTTTTGTTCCTATTGAAAAAGAGGTTCCATCCGATCATTATTTGTGGTTAACTGGCATGGCAGGCAAAATGTTGCGTGGCGAAATTCCTTTTTCGAAAACAATGCCAATCCGAAAATGAAAATCTATTTAATCTTTATAATTCATAAACTCCGTAAAACTTTGTGTTTTACTTTCTCAATATTAAAAGTATTAGGAAGAAAACCTATAAAAAAATTTATTAACTAACATGGCTAAAATGAGAACATTCAATTCCTGCATTATCTTGCTTTTAGGCGCCTTCGGTTGCATTTGCACAGTTGTTCAAGCTCAAAAGGCAAACAGACCAAATGTGCTAATTATCATGACCGATCAGCAACGATGGGACGCATTGGGCTATGCTGGAAATACGGAGATAATAACACCGAATATGAATCGCCTGGCAAAGGAGGGCGTTTGGTTTAAAAATGCCTATTCGGCCTGTCCAGTATGCGTACCAGCTCGTTCGGCTATTCTGACCGGCCATACTATTTTTAATCTGAAGGTTTTGGGAAATAACGATATCGATAATGACGACATCCCTAAACTTCCAACTTTCGATCAAATTCTATCGGACAATGGATATCGGACAGAATATTACGGAAAGTGGCACGTCCCCTATCAATTTGCTTCCGAGTATAATAATGTTGTAAAAACCACAAACAAATCAAGCAAAACCAATGTCCCCACTAACGTGCAAGGTTTTCGCAAATACCTAGATGAGCTGGGTATCCCGGCCCGAACAGCAGAAACCAATGAACTGATTGACGGGATGAGTCTTCGTCCCTATGTTCCATTACCCATCGATGGGATGTATGGTGTAAAAGCTGAGGTTGAGCCTTCGGGAAATAGTGGAAAGAAAGGACAGAAAGCTCCTCGCACATCACAAGCTCAAAATTTCGGTATTTTTCATAGTCCTACCAACGGCTCACTGGCTGCTTATGAAGGAAGTGAGGCACTCGAAGCCTTAAAACAAATGAAACCCGGCCAGCCATTCTCGCTAACCTGCTCATTTGGTCCACCACATCCGCCATTTGTAGTTCCTGCAAAATATGCAGCAATGTACAATCCCGATCAGCTTTCGGTGCCAGCCAGTATCAGTGATCAGTTGCTTAATGCACCCTACCAGCGGGGAAAGGCAGCTTTCGATCAGCGGTTTCAAAATCCGGAAATGGTAAAACAAATGAAACAGGTCTACTATGCCATGGTAACTCAGGTCGATGAATGGGTTGGCCAATTACTCGATGAGCTTGACCGTAAAGGATTAACTGAAAACACCTTGATTATCTTTGTCAGTGACCACGGCGAAATGATGGGAGACCACGGGATGAACAGTAAAAATAAGATGTACGAAGGATCGGTACGAGTACCAATGGTCATGCGTTTCCCTGGTGTTATACCTGCTGGAACCAAAGTAAGCACCCCTGTTTCACACCACGATCTTTTTGCTACTATTCTGGATTACACAGGAATGAAGATACCCGAAAATGATGGCCGGAGTCTCAGAAATCTCGTCGACGGAAAAGCTGATACTATTGATTATGCCGTTTCTACTTGGGGCCAAATCAAAAACGGCGGTCCGTTTATGATTCGGAAAGGTGACTGGAAAATGATACTTTATCTGCAAATGTCTGACAAAAGTCAGGGCTCAACCCAGGCATTGTATAATCTTAAATCCGATCCGTTGGAAATGAACAACCTGATTGGTAACAATCCCGAAAAGACCACATACGAAAAAATATGCGGCGACTTAAAACAGACGCTGAAAGATTGGATGATCAAAACGAAAACACCCTTTGTAAATGAATTAGACAATACCAATCTTTAGTATTAAACACATTGTATGATGACGAAAATTTTCAAATATTTTAGCTTCCTGATTATAGGCGTATTGGGTTTCATTTGCACAGTTGTTCACGCTCAAAAGGCCAAAAAACCAAATGTCATCATCATCCTAACCGATGATATGGGCTATGGTGAAATCTCTTGTTACAATAAAAATCAAGTAAAAACACCTAACATTGATCGTCTTGCAAAAGAGGGAGCACGATTTACCGATTTTTATGTCCCAACTCCCTATTGTGCACCTTCAAGAGCTAGCCTTCTTACAGGTCGATTCCCGCTCAGACACGGTATGGTCGAAAATCCAGCTCCTGATGCCGGTATCAATGACATCGGTTTAAATGCTGGCGAGATTACAATGGGCGAATATTTTCAAGAAGTTGGTTATAAAACAAAAGGTATTGGTAAATGGCATTTAGGACATAAACCTGAATTTAGTCCATTGAAACATGGATTTGATGAATATTATGGGATGTTGTATTCGAATGATATGCGACCCGTAAATCTGATAGAAAACAATGAGGTACTAGAAAGCAAAGTTGATCAACGATTGCTTACGCAAAAATATACTGCAAAAGCTTTGGATTTTATTGAAAAAAATCAAAAGGAACCTTTTTTCCTCTATTTGGCACACGCTATGCCACATAAACCATTGGCAGCTTCAGCGGATTTTTATAAAGATGGAAATACAAAAGAATTATACGAAAGTGTCATCCACGAATTAGATTGGTCTACTGGAGCAATCATTTCAAAATTGGATAAATTAGGCCTACTTGAAAATACAATTGTCATTTTTATGTCGGATAATGGTCCTTGGTATGGAGGAAATACCAATGGTTTGAAAGGAATGAAAGCGACCAATTGGGAAGGCGGAATTCGCGTGCCATTTATCATTAGATATCCAAAACATTTTCCAAAAGGAAAAACTATTACAACTCCAAGTTGGTCCTTGGATATTTTACCCACATTGATGGACGTTTGTAAGATCAAAACAAATCCAGATGTAAAATTGGATGGGCAGAACATTGTCTCAATTATCAAAGGAAAATCGTCAGTTCATACTCCTGTTTTTTCGATGAGAGATACTAAAATAAGAACCATCAGAGAGGGAAAATGGAAATTATTTGTAGCCCCAGCCGATTTTTACAAAGAAGTGGATTTAAACAAATGGTCCGACCCCAGAGCTCCTGATGGCGAAACCATTATTGCTCCTTTTGAACAAGCAACTCCTGAGAATTATCCGGGTGTGAAACCCAATAAAATAGAAGGGAAAGTTTTACTTTTTGATTTGGAAAAAGATCCAGGTGAAACCCTAAATTTAGCGAACGAATACCCTGAAATCAAAGAAAAATTAATGCAGAAATACGAAGCTTTTTTAAACTCTTTGGCAAAAAAATAATAGTACTAAATAAAAACTGTTTTCAAAATGAAAAATACATCCGATATCTTGAAAAAATATATAGTGATTTTGATAAGCTTTTTTGCTTATACCATTCACGCACAAACCACTCAAAAACCCAATTTACTTTTCATTATAACAGATCAACAAAGGTATGATGCGATGAGTATTGCTGGCAATACCGTTTTAAATACACCAAATATGGATCGTTTGGCAGCCCGTGGTGCAAGATTCAAAAACGCTTATACTCCTTGTGCTGTTTGTGGCCCAGCACGTGCCTCAATTTTAACTGGGCGAACCGTCGAAAACCACGGTATTCTTACTAATACCGAAGCCGATTCAGCAACACCACAATCGGCTACCATTATGCCAATGAAAACTTTTGACCAAATATTAACCGAACAATTTGGCTATAAGACGGAGTATTATGGTAAATGGCATTGCCCTGAATTTGCCGCTTCTTGTTATACAAACCCAGTAAAAGTATCCAAAAGTGGCCGCTCTATTTTTGGCGGTAGTGGTGATGTTCGGTTCTATAAAGATAATTATTTGGATCTTGTTTTTCCTAAACCAGCCATTTCGGCCTTAAAGCCCGGAGAACTATTTGACACTTTTACCGAACGTCCTTACAAACCAAATATTTTGGACAAACGATTTGGAATGACTCAAACCCAAGTCGATGCCTCGGGTATTGCTTATGCCCAACCCGACTTACACGGTGTGATAACCATTCCTGATGAACATTCTATCACAGCCTTTAGAGCAAAACAAACCATAGAAGCATTAGAGCGATTGAAAAATACTACCTTCAGTATCACTGCCTCTTTTCACATACCTCATGCTCCGATGTTGCCTACTAAATATTATTCGGACATGTATCCTGTAAATAGTATGGTCGCGCCAGTGAGTATTTCAGATCCAATGACCAACAGTCCCTACATTAAATCTAATTCTAGACAAACACTTCCAGAATATGCTGATGCCAATAAAATAAAATACTTAATATCCGATTATTATGCACTTGTCACAGAAGTAGATGATTGGATTGGAAAAATTCTCGACAAGGTTGATGAACTCGGATTGAATAATAATACAATGATAATATTCACCAGTGATCACGGCGAAAATTTAGGTGCACATGGTATGCGCGAAAAAAATGTATTTTACGAAGAAGCCTCTCATGTCCCTACTTTAATTAGTTTCCCAGGAAAAATAGCTCCTAATACTGTTGTCAATGGCTATGTGTCGAATCTGGATTTATTTGCCACTATAAACGATTATCTCCAAGTTCCGGAACAACCTTCTGATGGCAAGAGTTTGCGTGGTCTTATCGAAAGTACAGACCAAACGCACGGGAAATTTGTGGTAACCGAATGGCATAGTGACCCTTCGAAATGGCCTAGTTATATGATTGTAAAAGGAGATTATAAAATGTTTATACCATCTACTGCTACGTCAACCGTTATCAATGCACTTTACAACTTGAAAGAAGATCCTTATGAAATGAATAATTTAATGGGGAGCAACCCAAACAAAGTAAGCTATACCCAAAAAATAAACGAATTGCATACTGATTTACTTACTTGGATGAAGAAAAACAATTCCAAAAAATACGATGGAGTTCGAAACCGAAATTTAACGGGAACATTATTAACACTATCAACTGAAAAACCTGAAACTCCAATGTATGAGTTTCGCATCTTTCCAAATCCAGCGGCAAAACACATTACCATAGATAGTAACAACTTACAAATTGATGGCCTCGAAATATACGATAGCAACGGACGATTAGTGCACTCTGAAAACATTCCCTTTACTGGTTTGAAAAAAATCGAAATTGATTTAATGCCTGGTATCTATCTTATTAAAGCCAAAAGCCAATACCATTTCGCTTCACAAAAAATGATTATAAAATAAATTAAGTCCAATGAAAAATTACAAAAAATTAGTATTGGCTTTTGCAATAGGCTGCATCAATCTAGGAAATGCAGCTACACCAGATGCCTCAATCACCTTTTCGATTCCTACTGCTTCGAATAAATTGACACATTACACCGTAACCGACCCAAATAACGAACCCTATACCATTCAAACCACAAAAGGTGGTCTGGATTGCCGCCTTATTCCCGATAAAAAATACGGTTATTTTCGCGCCGATGATACTACTTTCCCTTCCAGCGAAAATAATTTGATTTTTACGATCACTTTTTTCGATGAAGGAACAGGGACATTCAGTTTTCAATACAATGCTAATGATAGTACTAATTATAAATCAAGTACTATTACAAAAACAGGCACCAATACTTGGATAACCCTAACCCTTGCTGTAACCAATGCCTCATTTAGAAATGCGCAAAACAATGCAAGCGATTTTAGAATTAGTGGCAGCGGAGGAACCTACATCAGAGAGGTTACTATCGCAAAAGGAATTTTAAATCCGGACAGCGAGCCAGTGCCGGTGGTGACAGCTAGTTCCTATTCTGAATTTATAGGAAAGTCGGTAGCGGGCTATCAAGCTTGGTTTAAAACGGGGAGTGCAACTTCGGGTTGGTTTCATTGGAGTGGAGGCACGCCACCCGCAAAAAATCAAACAAAATTCGAAATCTATCCCGATGTTTCAGAATACCTTGATGCCGATTTAACTGCCACAGCCTTAGCAAATTTAGGCAATACACAAACTTCAAAATTGTTTAATTCTGTCAATAAAACCGTAATTGACACTCATTTTCAATGGATGAAAGACTACGGCATTGATGGCGCTGCCATTCAGCGTTTTATTGGCAATATTGGCAATTCTATTGTCAAATCTCCAGCCAATGCAGCCATCAAAATCAAAGAAAGTGCAGAGGCTAACAAACGTATTTTCTACATCTGTTACGATACCTCCTCTAGCGGAATGGAAGCTACTTGGGATGACACCATCAAATTTGATTGGGTGTACAATGTAGAACAAAATGATTTAACCAAGTCGGATGCCTATGCTAAAGTAGGCAACAAACCGGTAGTACAATTATGGGGAACTGGAATGGCAGGTGGCAAAAACCCCGGAACAGCAGCCGAAACGATTGCATTGATACAATTTCTTCAATCACGTGGATGCTATGTAATTGGAGGTACACCAAGAGCTTGGCGTGATGGCAACAGAGATTCAAAAGGATTAGCACAAACCTCAACTTTTCCTGGGGATAAGGAAAATTTTATGCCCGTTTACGAAAGTTATGATATGATTTCACCTTGGATGGTAGGTCGAATCAAAAACAACACCGATGCCGATGCGATGCTTACAAGTACTATGATTCCTGATAAAAATTACCTCGATGCTCGAAACATAGACTATATGCCTGTAATTTTTCCCGGTTTTGCTTGGTCGCAATGGAATGATGGTGATGTGAATCAGACGCCACGAAATGCCGGCGATTTTATGTGGAAACAAGCCCGAAACATCAAAAGTTTAGGTGTGCCTTCGATGTATTTTGCAATGTTCGACGAGTACGACGAAGGAACAGCCATTATGAAAAACGCCACCGATTGGAGCATGATTCCCACCGATCAGTACTTCCTGACTTCGAGTGCTGATGGTATTTGGCTTTCGTCTGATTTTCAACTACGTGTTGCGGGAGCTTCCGTTGAAATGCTAAAAGGAACTAGAGCGACAACCACTACAGTGCCTATTCCGCATTCATTAGGACCGGTTTACTATCGCAATAGTTTCGAAAAAAGAACAACAGTTTATAATTATGTGAATGATGTGGCAACAAAAAATGGTACTTTTAATCTAGACCCTTGCTTCTATAAAGAAGCAGTCTTAACCAATTCTAATGTGGTCAATCCGTATTGTGACATCCAACAAACCAATGTCAAAAGCGGCCTTTATTCCGTTAAAGCTTCTGGAACGATAACTAGTAATCTGTCAGCAGTTTACAGCAAGCGTATATCCGAGGTTAAAATCCTCGTGACCAAAGACATGAAGCTTTCTTTCTGGAAAAAGACGGAAAATGATCTGGGTCGCTATGTTTTTGTTGATTTGATAACAAATACTGGGAAGAAATTAAGCGCATACAGTTATACCGACCAAAATGGCAACAGTATGAATGCGGCAACGGCTCACGGAACGGTGGGATCTGGCTGGGAAAAATTCACCTGTGATTTTGGAAAAAACGACCTCTTAGGGGAAACGATTGTAGGAATTCAAATCAATTATGATCAAACAGCAATGGGTGACTTCGAAGCATATTTCGATGACTTTCTAATTGAAGAAGCTCAAACCCTTGGTGATACAAAACTGGAGAAATCCGTTGAAAATCTATTCACCGTATATCAAAATCCTTCAATGGGTGAATTTATTCTTGAAAATAATAGCGGCCAAGAATGTACCTTTGCAGTATATAATTTAATCGGCCAAATGTTACTCAATAGGAAATCGAATAAAACCAAGGAGGCAATCGATTTAACTAGTAATCCTAGCGGAATATATCTCCTACAACTGATATACAACGGTAATTCCTATGTACAAAAGCTTATTAAAAATTAATCCCAAACCACAATTAAATTTAATCAATGATAACAAAAAAACTTTCTTGGACAGCGTTACTTGTTACTTCTTTGTTCATTACTACCTCTAGTTTATGGGCTCAGCAAAACAAAAAACCAAACTTATTGTTCATTATGACCGATCAGCAGCGTTTTGATGCGATGAGCATTGCTGGAAACAAAGTATTGAAAACTCCCAATTTGGACCGTTTAGCCAAACAAGGCGCTCGATTCAAAAATGCCTACACGCCTTGTGCAGTATGCGGTCCCGCTAGGTCTTCTATCCTGACGGGCACGACCGTCGAAAATAATGGTATGAAAACAAATGAATATGCCTACTATTTTCAAAAAGACGGCTTAATGCCAATGCCCACCTTCGATGAAATACTAACTCAAAAAGGGTACCACTGTGAATACTTTGGAAAATGGCACACCCGAACTTCACATGCTAGCATTTACAAAAACCCACTTCAAAAAAATGCTGCAGGAAAATCAGTTTTTGGACCTGAAGGTTCCTTATTGATTTACGAAGATTTCCTAAATGTAAAATCTCCCAATAGAGCATTAAATACAGGAGAACTTTACGATACCTACACCAATAGACCCTATAAAACCTATCCTTTAGATAAATTTCACGGAAAAACCGATGCCGATGTAAAGCAAAGCAAAAGAAAGCCAATTCAACCTGATTTACACGGTGAATTATTGATAGATAAAGAGTTCAGTGTTACCGCCTTCCAGGCAAAGCAAACCATTGATGCCTTAGAACGACTAAAAGACTCCACATTTAGTATTACGTGTTCCTTTCATTTTCCGCATGCTCCGATGTTGCCTACTAAGCCCTATTCAACCATGTATCCAGCCAAAAAGATGGTAGCTCCCTTCAGCATTGGTGACAACATGGAAAACTCACCCTACAAAAAAGCCAATGGTCGCCATGAACATACCGAATATGCCGATCCAGAAAAAATTAAATATATGATTTCTAGCTATTATGGTCTAATCAAAGAAGTAGATGATTGGGTTGGCAAAATTTTAGACAAAGTAGATCAACTTGGGCTTGCCGATAATACACTTGTTATTTTTACCAGTGACCATGGCGAAATGTTGGGAGCACACGGAATGCGTGAAAAAAATGTTTTTTATGAAGAATCTGCTCATATCCCATTAATAATTCGTTTTCCAAATCAAATCAAAAAGAACACTGTGGTCAACGGATACGTCTCGACTTTGGATTTGTTTCC
Source organism: uncultured Flavobacterium sp. (assembly GCA_963513695.1). Lineage (GTDB taxonomy): Bacteria > Bacteroidota > Bacteroidia > Flavobacteriales > Flavobacteriaceae > Flavobacterium. The sequence goes on along the minus strand of CAUPRL010000003.1, from coordinate 18,415 downwards.
GACGATTTTTGATTATTTAAAGGACGACAAACAAAAATCCGATGGAACAAGTCTTCGTGGTTTAATAGAAGGTACTGATAACCAACACGGCAAATATGTTGTACAAGAATGGGACTATCGTGGCGATACGGAACCCAATTATATGATTGTAAAAGACGGTTGGAAATTGATTATTCCATACACAGAAAGTTCTAAAGTCATTAATGTTTTGTATGACCTTAACACCGATCCACATGAGATGAAAAACCTTTTGGGGACCAATCCAGACAAGGAAAAATATAAGAATAAAGCCGAAGACCTCCGCAAAAGCCTACTCGAGTGGTTAAGAAAAAACAAATCATCCCATATTGACGGCGTTGAAAAAAGAAACTTGAATTAAGATTGAGAAAAGAGTTTGAACTTAAAGTTTAAAAAAAACACTTTATGTATGAAATAATACCAAACACTTTTTTATAATAGTCCAAATAGATATGTTATAATGCAGATATAGTATGAAAATAGTCTGATTTTTATAGACTATATTGTCCTGATCGATAGCGAATAGGCGAAGCAATACATAATCGGTATAACAATCTTGAATCGCTCAAACCCAATAATTCTGTTCTCAAATAGAACCAAATGCCCGTAAATCTTAGGATTTACGGGCATTTTTGTTTTAAAATCAATAAAATTATCTTTTAAATAGTATCAATCTATCGAGTCACTTCCTCAATCAAATAAAAAATAGATTTAAAATCAATACCGCTTGTTCTTTCTAATCCAATTTCACAAGTTCTACTCGTGGAATAACCTTCTTTGCAATTGGCGGGAATTTGTTCTTTTAAATCACCTAATCCATGTTCGTTAAGTTCCGGAATGAGGAAACCTCTATCTCCAGCAAAACCGCAACAATTACTATCTATCATTGTAATACGATTGGCACAGAGTTGTGACAATGCCAAAAGTTGATCCATTTTTCCAATTTTTTTCACTGAACAAACCGGAAAAACCGCTACACTATCTTTTTTGTTTTTTACCGTCAAAAGTGGCATTACATAATCCAACATGAATTCGATGGGATCGACGATTTTTAGGGCTTTCGAAAATTCTTCTTTAGAATGGTAAAAACAGGGACTCATATCATACAAAATGGAATATTTTCCATTTTCTGAAGCTTTCAACAATGCTGCTTCCAATGCTTCTGACTGAGCGTGATTGGCTTCGGCAAAACCTTTACTCGAAAAAGGCATTCCGCAACATTGTGCGTCCATAGCTTCGGGATAGATTATTGTAAAACCGGCACGAACCAATAACTGATGCGTAAGTTCCGTCAATTGAAGATCATCTTCGGCTTGAAAACTGTTTTTACCCATACTCCTGTTGATACAAGAAGGGAAGTACACTACTTTTAAATCGGATGTTGTATTCATTTTACTGCTGTTGATTCGTGTTGATTTTCTTGGCACCTTTGGGTATTTCGGGAATCCATTTTGGCACATTTCCAAAACTAACATAGTGCAATGCATTAGACACAGTCGCCATTATTTTGGTTCCAAATACCGAATGGCAAAAGGAAACTATTTTCAAGCCTCCTCTCAAAATTGCCGTTGTTCCAGCCATATGAGAACCAATGTAAGCCGCTACTTTTTTAGTACTAGAGTCCAATTGACCGGCGCGCCAGGTTTTTACAAATTTACCTGTATCAATATGTACGGGACACGCCAAAGCGCAAAGTCCATCGGTGGCGCAGGTCTCATCTAATTGATAGGTAACGTCTTTCCGAATTGCAGACAATCGTTCTGGATTATCTTTTGACTCTTCCAATCGGCTGATTTCTCTTGCAATGACGATACGTTGTCGTGGAGATAAAGTCAATCCCTCGGAAACACAATGTGGTTCACAAAAACCGCATTCCATACATTTGTCAATAATACCGTGAGATTCGGGCATTGGTTTTAAATTTTTGAGATGCGCTTTCGGATCAGGGTTAATTAAAACATCGGGATTGATTTTATTATGGGGATCAAAAATGTTTTTGATGCGTTTCATAATTTCATACGCGGCTGCTCCCCATTCCTTTTCTACAAAAGGAGCCATATTACGACCTGTTCCGTGCTCCGCTTTAAGGGAACCATTAAATTTATCTACAACTAAAACAGCTAACTCAGCCATCAGTTTTTCGTAGCGATCTACTTCATTTTGATTGGAAAAATCTTGAGAGAAAACGAAATGAAGATTCCCTTCCAAAGCGTGACCAAATAAAACCGCATCGTGGTATTCGTATTTTTTAAACAATTCTTTCAAAGCTAAACAAGCAGCGGCGAGCTGAGGCAAAGGAAAAGCAACATCTTCGATAATTACTGTGGTTCCGTTTTTTCGAAGACCACCAACTGTTGGTAACAATCCTTTTCGGGCTTTCCAATTGAAATAATATTGTTTGGGATCTGACGTAAATTCATAATCGGTATAAGTCGAAATGGACTGAATATGAACTCGAATTGACTCTTGTTTTTGTTTTAAAACAGCCAAATCATTGTCTCGACATTCAACTAATAAAGCACAAGCTGATTCAGGCAAAGTTTTAAAATAGCCAGGAGCATCTGCATCATTTTCTACCGAACGAATGGATTCTCTATCTAATAATTCAACTGCTGCAACTGGAGCTGATTTCAATAAAATAGTGGCATTGCAGGCGTCCTGAATGGTATTGAAAATAAGCAAAGAACAGGATTTGTGCTTTTCGTCAATTACGGTTTTGAAAGTCACATTCGAAATAAAAGCCAAAGTCCCCTCAGAACCCACCATCAGGTGTTTGATAATTTCAATTGGGTCTTGATAATCGACTAAAGCATTGATGCTATAACCCGTGGTGTTTTTTATTTTGAATTTATTTTTGATAAAATGATATAAGGTTTCATCACTTTTGATAGCATCTCTTAGGCTTTCTACTTCTTGAATTAAAGCACTTTTATTTTTTTTGAAATTACTAACACTGTTAGAATCTGCTGTGTCCAAAATTGTTCCATCGTTCAAGACTATTCGGATATCGGCAATGGTTTGATACGAATTTTGAGCGGTTCCGCAACACATTCCGCTAGCGTTGTTGGCCACAATTCCACCTATCATAGCTGCTCCAATGGATGCTGGATCAGGTCCGATTTTCAAACCGTGTGGAGCCAAAAAAGTGTTCGCTCTGGCTCCAACAATTCCGGGTTCTAATTTAATTTTTTGATTATTGTCCAAAAGCTCAAAACTTTTCCAACCGTGTGTGGCCACTACCAATACTGAATCGGTAATAGCCTGACCTGACAAACTAGTTCCTGCAGCCCGAAAAGTCAAAGCAATACCGAGTATACTAGCTTGTTTGATAATTTCAACAACTTCGGCTTCGTTGTGGGTTAGAATAACTATTTTGGGAATCAGTCTATAAAAACTGGCATCGGTTCCATAGGCAAGCGTTTGCAAAGGATTGTCAAGAATTCTTTTGGAATCAATTGACATTGATAAAACATCTTTAAACTTTTGATAAGAAGGAGCTAACATAACAAATGTGTTTATTAAAATTGTAGTATTTTCACTTTCCAAAGAAATAGACCATTAAACCTGCTACAAAAATATAGAATAAAGCATAAGGCAAGGCTTTTTTCATGATTTCTCCTTCTTTTCCTTGTTGCCCGCAGGCTGATGTTGCAATGGCAATACTTTGAGGTGAAATAATTTTACCTCCTGTAGCACCAACGGTATTCGCCGCAGCGAACCAACTTGGCTCTGCCCCTATTTGATGCGCTACATTGGCTTGAAGCTTACCAAATAAAATGTTAGATGAAGTATCACTTCCTGTTAAAAAAGCTCCCAAACAACCTATTGCTGGAGCAAACAAGGGATATAATGTTCCCGTTGCGGCGGCTAAAGCCAAACCTAAAACTGCAATCATTCCGGAAAAATCCATTATGGTGGATAAAATGATAAGGCTAATTACAGTAACATACGTTTTCTTTAGTTGGAGAATTGATTTCCATAGCACAGAAAACAGCTCATTTATAGTTGCGCCTTGAAGCAAACCTCCAAGAAAAGTACCAAGAAAAATCAAAACACCTCCATCGGTTAGCCAGAAAATTTTTATATTTTTTTCTATTCCTTCAATCGTTATTGAAATTGGCGAAGCGCTAATCGATTGCAAAAAATTTCTTAAAACTTCAAACAATGGACTTGTTATGATTATGAAAAACAAAATCAATCCGTAAACCGACCAGGCATTCATTATTGCTGCAGTCGATTTTGTTTCTAGAGCTAAATTCGTGTCTTTTTTTGAAGTCACTTTTCCCCAAATGACAATAACAATAATCGAGGCTAAACTGCCTAATATGGCTGGAGTTTCGACTCCAATATAGAGTACAGATAAATATTGAACAGCAGTGGATACTCCGCCTACAACCAAACTCAATAAGATATTTTTAGGCAAAGATTTTAAACTAGAATCAGTTAAAGTGACAATTATAAAAGGAATTAGTATCATCAACGGCATTAATTGAAAAACAACTTCACCTCCTAAACTTGTTAAATTTTCGTGACCAATTTCAACAGCAATAGCTTTTACTGGAACTCCAACTGCACCAAAAGCAGTGGGAACACTATTAGATAGTAGGCTTACAAGTGCCGAAAAGAGTGGTTTATAACCAAGCCCAATTAAAATCGCAGCTGGAATGGCCACTGCTGTTCCAAATCCAGCCATTCCCTCGAGCAAACCTCCAAATCCCCAAGTAAGCAACAAAACTTGAATGGTTTTATCTGTTGAAATAGTAGAAAATTGAAATTTTAACACCTCCATTTTTCTTGTAAAAACCAAAACATTATAACTATATATGGCTGTAATAATAATTAATATAATAGGAAAAACAGCTTTCAAAGTTCCGTAAATCATTGATAAACCTACAGATTCTTTCGAAAAATCAAATCCAAAAACGGCTATCAAAAGGGTAGCAATTAAGGTTATAAAGGCACTTTTATCACCAGAAACTTTAAGAAATCCCAGTAAAACAATCAATAATACCACTGGAGTTACGGCAAGAATAATACTTAAAACGTTCATGTCGAGAAAGCTTAAATTTGGATAAATATATGACTTTTTTGGGCAATTCTAAATCTATATATCAGTATTTTATTTAGGGTAAATTCAGCTAAGTCCATGATTTGTAGTATTAACTCCAAGGTATAAAAACTGCAAAAAAAATGCTATAATAAACCAATTTTAAGTACCCTAAAGAGAAACAATCTGTTTATCACAAGTCATTTTGTACCTAAAAAATCTTATTCTATTTATATTAAATTTCAATTTAACTCCTTAAAATACTGTAGCAAAATTTTGTCATTTTGCAAGGTTGGAGTAAAAATTTCTAGAATACTAGGTTTGTCGTTCTGAGTAAAAAATGCCTTCAAACGCTCTTCCAAACTCGCCTCGTCACTGGCAATTGAGTAATTTAAATCATACATTTTTGCCAATTGCTCGGCAGTTAAACAATGAAATGTTTCGAAAAATGTATTAAATACTTTCGTTTCTTCGTGTCCTGGCAAAATCCGAAAAATTCCACCTCCTCCATTATTGATGAGGATAATCTTGAAATTTTTTGGAATGTAATTATTCCACAAAGCATTGCTGTCATAAAAGAAACCGATGTCTCCAGCGAGCAAAACCGTTTGTTTTTCATTGGCAACAGCTGCCCCAATTGCTGTTGATGTGCTTCCATCTATTCCGCTAGTCCCACGATTACAAAACACTTTAATTGTGGGTTTAATATCGAATAATTGGGCGTAGCGAATGGCAGAACTGTTGCTAATTTGCAATATACTATGCTCCGGTAAGCAGGGTAAAATTTTGTCGAAAGCTTTTAAATCCGAAAAAGGAATCTTAGCTAAATATTCCTGATGCTTTGCTTTTCTTACAATCGCAATCTTTTCAAATAAGGAATGATAGTTGCTTTTTATTGGGATTGTAAAGGGTAAAAATTGCTTGAAAAACTGATTTGGACGCACTTGAAAATGTTTTGTCAAACCACCGTAAGTATCATAGGCTCTCAAAAGATCGATATGCCAATGGTGTTTTGGTTTGTAATTTCTTAAAAAAGTTTTAATCCTTTTAGAAACTACCATTCCTCCAAAAGTGATTAAAATATCCGGTTGAAATTGATTGAACTCTTTCTTAGTAAAAGGGGTAATTATCGTATCAATAGTATTCAAGAACCTTGGATGATGCAAGTTTGATGTGGTTTCTGTCATCACGGCAACAGACTCATCTTTGGCAAAGAAGGAAATAAATTCATCATCAATTTCATCAGGCTTAAGCTCCCCAACGAGTATTAATTTCTTTTTTGATTTATTCCAAATATTAGTAAATTCAATAATTTCCTCAATCGATAATTTCTTGTGTTTTTTGGCTAAAGCTAAAATTGTAGAATCAACAGATTGTTTAGTAACAGTTTGATATAAAGGTTCTTCAAACGGGGCGTTTATATGCACAGGTCCCTTTTTTGCGAAGGCTTTATTTATGGCATGATTAATTTTTATATCATTCTCGACCGATGCTTCTTGGGTTAAATTGGCATTGTACAAGGAATGGTTTTTGAAAACTTTTTCTTGACGTATGGTTTGACCGTCGCCAATATCTATCTTAGATTGAGGCCTATCCGCCGAAAGGACAATCAGTGGAATATGACTATAAAATGCCTCAGCAAATGCAGGATAATAGTTTAACAAGGCTGATCCTGAAGTACAAACCAATACAGTAGGCATTTTTGTTTGTTGTGCCATTCCAAGAGCAAAAAAAGCAGCACAACGCTCATCGACAATACTATAACAATTAAAGGCAGGATTGCTGACAAAGCCTATGGTCAAAGGAGCATTTCGTGAACCCGGAGAAATTACAATATTTTTTATTCCTTTGGCTAAACAAATTTGGATAATGCTTTGCGCAAGAGGTATCTTTGGATAAACCATTACTTAAAGTTAGAAGTTGGAAGTTAGAAGTTGGAAGTTGGTAGCTCCCACTATAAACCTAAAAAGCAAAGTTACAAACTTGACAACCGAATTCCTTCAATTGGAGCAACTTTTTCATACTTTTGAGGAGAAATTTATTTAGCAATGAAAATTCTTATCAGACCATACCAAACCGATGATACCCAAGCCATTTTAGATATTATCAACCATAATATCTTACACTCTACCGCTTTATACGACTACAAAATTCGGAGCTATGAACAACAGAAAACTATTTTAGAAGAAAAAATTAACAAAAACTTTCCGGTGATTGTAGCCTCACTGAACGGTCAAGTGTTGGGTTTTGGTATGTATAGTGAGTTTCGTTTTCGCGAAGCCTATAAATTTACTGTAGAACATTCGGTTTATGTTAACGAAAGTTTTCATGGTCAAGGCATTGGCAAACTCCTTCTTCAGGAATTAATTACTTTGGCAAAAAAACAAAAACTCCACACTATGATTGCCGTAATCGATGCCGAAAATCAAGCTAGTGTGGAGTTTCACGAAAAATATGGTTTTAAAACCGTAGGTATAATCAAAGAATCGGGTTATAAATTTGACCGTTGGCTTGATTCCGTTTTTATGCAACTAATCATTTAGAAACCCGCTTTTACATTAGAATCAGCTGTCGAATTACATTTCACAATGCTATTAGCCCTTAACCCAATTAACAATTTCAGCATCGGAAGGGACTGTTCTTGGAGCAATTACTTTTACCAATTCTCCCTTTTCATTCAAAAGATATTTCTGAAAATTCCAACTTACTTCGGAATCTTGTACTCCATTTTTGGACTTCTGAGTCAGGAATTGATAAACCGCACACATATCACTTCCTTTTACCGAAACTTTGTCCATCATCGGAAAAGTAACTCCGTAATTCATTTGACAGAAACTAGCAATTTCTTCATTCGTTCCTGGTTCTTGGCCTGCAAAATTATTGGCTGGAAAGCCCACTATAACAAAACCCATTGAGGAATATTCCTTGTACAATGCTTCCAATTCTTTGTATTGCGGCGTTAATCCACATTTTGAAGCTGTATTTACAATCATTACTTTCTTTCCCTTCAAAGAAGCAAAATCAAATGGTTTTCCAGATAAATCTTTTACCTTGAATTGATAAATAGTCTGTTTTTCCATGGCAACATCCGTTTTAGTTGATTTGTTTTGACCTTGACAACCCCAAAAAATGAATGAAGCAAAGGCACACATAAATAGATTTTTCATAATAATATTTTTTTATAAAAATAGTTAAATTGATTTTTTAAAAACTAAAACAACTCTTAATTTTTTAATAATATTAAGAGGTAAATAGTGCAATAAAACCCAAGTGTTTCTTTTAAATAAAAAAAACTTCCAATCGTTAAAAATTGGAAGTTTATCTTTATTAGTCTAAATCCTATTTACTAGAATTCTTTGTATAGTATTTTCGAGCCTTTGGATAGGTTATTGCTCCAATTACTGCAATGGCTCCTAATGAATACCAGATCCAGTTTAAGGAATGTGCTTCGCCACTGGCATAAGAATGCAAACCTACTAAATGGAAGTTAACTCCGAAATAAGTAAACAAAATCGATAGGAACGCAGCAACACTCATTAGATTAAAAATCCATTTTCCTCTTAATGCAGGAACAAAACGTGCGTGAATCACAAAAGCATAAACCATTATACTAATCAATGCCCAAGTTTCTTTTGGATCCCAGCCCCAGTAACGTCCCCAACTTTCATTGGCCCATTGTCCGCCTAGAAAATTCCCAATGGTAAGCATTATCAATCCAATGGTCAAAGCCATTTCGTTGATATAAGTGATTTCTTTGATGTTCAGCTTCATTTTTTCTTTGTTCTTTTCAGTTGTAAACAAAATCAGAAGCAAAGAAACTAAGCCCAAAATCATTCCCAAAGCAAATGGTCCGTAACTTGCTACGATGATGGCCACGTGAATCATTAGCCAATACGAATTCAAAACAGGTTGCAAATTACCGATTTCTGGATCAATCCAATTCATATATGCAGCGGTCAAAATCATTGCCGCAACAAAAGCAGATGACGCCACAGTCAATTTCGATTTTCGGTCGAACGCTAGTCCAAAAAACATCGTTGCCCAAGCTACATAAATAATCGATTCATAGGCATTACTCCAAGGTGCGTGACCTGAAATATACCAACGGGCAATCAAAGCTATAGTATGCAAAGCAAAAAGCAACCCAACCACAACGTGCATCGTATTGACAGCATAGTAGAGAAACTTTCTTTCTTTAAATATTTTAAGAATGGTAAATAAAAGCATCAAAATGGCGGCATACATATACCAATACGGCAATTTCTGGAAAACGTCATATTTATTATACAGGATTTCAGAAGTAATTTTTTCCTCAGTTGGCATCACTTTACTGCCATATTTATTTTGAAAACCATTTATACTTTCCAATAATCCATTTGCTTTATCATACTGATTTGAAACAGAAGCCTTTTCCAATTCAGTAAAATACATTAAAAGAATGTTTTGAGTATAAGTAGCAGCCATCCCTTTCATTCCCGAATTAGCCAATTCAGGAAAAGAAACCCATTTGTTATTTGGATCATTCGGAATAGGGAAAATTTTCATAATTGAACCGCTCAAAGCCGATTCCATTAAATTAACTTTTTTATCAGTTTCAATAAAATCCTTTTCAAACTGATTTGGATTGGCTGCTTTGTAGGCCTCTTCTAAATACGGCATTAATTTGTAATTCCCTGCATTGTCAAAAAAGTCAATAAAAGAAGCAAATTTCTTTTCTGGATCTATACCGATAATCTTACGAATACTGTCGTTTCCTGATTTCATATAAATCAATGGAACTTGAATCCAAATGTTTCCTCCTTGGGTCATCGACAAAAACACTTGGTCCGAATTCATCCCTTTGTACGTATCGCTATGACTTACTTTTCGCAACAATTCTGAAGAAAAGGTATTGATTGGCTTCATTCGACCACCAGCATCCTGCACTATTAATCGTCCAAATTTTGCCGCGTGTTCCTCAGTCACTTTTCGCTTTTGGATAATCGAATCCAATTGCTTTTCAGATAAAAACTGGGCGTTGTTATGGTTTTGGGCAAAAGCTCCAAAACTAAAGAACAACAAAACTAAAGGCAAGAATTTGGCTTTTTTAGTTTTCACCACTTCTAATTTTCGTTTTAAATCCGCAAAACGGGAATGCTTGGTAAACATAATGGCCATCAATGCAAAATACAACAGAAAATAACCAAAATAGGTGATCATCGTTCCCCAATAATCGTGACTTACAGACAATACAGTGCCCATTTCATCTGGATCGAAGGAGGATTGAAAAAAACGATAGCCTTCATAATCCAGAATATTATTCATAAATATTCTAGCATCAAAAACCTCCGCTTTATTTTGCACAGTCACTTGACTTTCAAAGGATGAAAAACTCTTCTCTGTTCCTGGGTATTTTTGAGCTATAAAATCATTCAATTTGATACTAAATGGCAAATTATAGACTTTATTTCCATAGGTAAAAGTATAATCTAGCTTGCCGATTTTTACGGTTTGCGGTTGGCCAACAAGCCCTTTTGTACCAATTAAAGTTATTGTTTTTTCTTGGCCTTCGGCAGCAAGTTTTACAATTAATGCGTCGTTATGTTGTTTGGCCTTATAATCATTATCTCCTTCGTAACCTATAACTCCTTTAGCAGCTGGTTCGGGAAAAACAATTCTCATATCGCCAATGCTATACAAGGAACGCATCATCAAAGGTTGAACGATATCTTTGGCTACTTTTCCTTCCAATTTATCTGCCATACGCATAAATTGTCCTTCGAATGGAGTTTGAATAGTTGATGTACTATCTGTCATGGTGATATTTATGGCACCTTTGGTAGGTTTATTCAAAGCAAAAAGAGTATTGTGAATGTTTTGAACTTCGCCTTCCTTCAAGAAATGTTCTTCACGCCCGCCCTCTCCTGCTTCAACAAGTTTGAAATACAAACTCCCTTTTGGGTCGGGTTTGATTACTTCTTTGGCTCCAAGCAAAAAGTTTTCATAATTTACCTCAAATTGGGTTTCTGCAAATTGGTCTGAAATGGAAAAATTATTGTTGGTAACTGGTGAAAGCAAGAGCGGTTTCTCAAAAACTCTACGTCTCATTTCTCCATTATATTCTCCATCGACAAAAACAGTGAGGTACATTTTATCCGAATAAAAAATATTTTCAGTATTTCCCTCCCGGATAGGCATCATCCCTTCGTAACTAATGTAGCGCGTGATAAAGGCTCCAGCAATGATAAAAATAAAAGACAAATGCAGCATCAATGTCGCCCATTTTTCTTTCCTTAATAAATTATACTTTTTTATATTTCCGATGAAATTAATCATAAAAACCAGCATAATTCCTTCAAACCACCAAGCGTTATAAACCCATATTCTAGCTGTATCTGTATTGTATTTGCTTTCTATAAAAGTCCCTGCTCCCATTGCAATTGCAAATGCCAGAAAAAGTATAGCCATTAATCGTGTTGAAAACAACAATGAAAGAATTTTTTTATCCATCTGTAAGAAATTACGTTTTTTAAAAGTCTTGTCAAAAGTAACTAAAATAGTTGAATAGTTCCTTTGGGCATTTGTTAATTTAATCCAAATTTAAGGAATTGATACGGGTATAAAAATGATATTTGACAGCTTTTTGTTTAAAAATCAATTGACATACATTGTATCGACTTTTATTTTTTTTCGTTAATTTTGCCAAATGATTAAAGTAGTACTAATCGGTTCTGGAAATGTAGCACAGCATTTGATTCTGGCTTTAGCCAAAAGCAAAAAAGTGGAGGTGATTCAAGTGTTTGCTAGACAAAAAGAAAGTGTCACTCCGCTATTCGATTCCAATAAAATTACTGATAATTATAACGATTTGGCAAAGGCTGATTTGTACATTATTGCAGTTTCAGATGACGCTATTACCACAGTTTCGTCCCAATTACCATTCAAAAATCGTCTGGTTGTGCATACTTCAGGAAGTGTTTCATTAGATGCATTGGACAAAAAGAACAGAAAAGGAAGTTTTTATCCCCTACAAACTTTTTCAAAAAACAAAGCCGTTGATTTTAGCCAAATCCCCATTTGTTTAGAAAGCGAAAATGAAACCGATCTTGAATTCTTGAAAAAAGTGGCGAAAATCGTTTCAAATAAGGTTTACAAAATCGATTCCCAACAGCGAAAAGCCTTGCATATTTCGGCCGTTTTTGTCAATAATTTTGTGAATTATTTGTACCAAATAGGCAATGAAATTTGCATTGAAAACCAAGTACCTTTCGAAATTTTAAAACCCTTAATTTTGGAAACCGCAAACAAGGTGATGACCCTTTCGCCTACCGACGCGCAAACCGGTCCAGCAAAACGAAATGACATTCAAACTATTGAATCACATTTAGCGGCCTTAACCAACAAAAATCAAAATACAATTTATAAAATACTAACACAATCTATTCAAAATAATGGCAAGAAGTTATAAAGAAATAATGAATGATATCACCACCTTCATTTTTGACATCGATGGTGTGCTCACTGACGGTTCCGTTTTTGTGACCAATGAAGGTGAAATTCTGCGAACGATGAATATCCGCGATGGTTACGCCTTGAAAGCAGCTGTTGAAAGCGGATACCATGTATGCGTAATTTCTGGTGGAAGCAACGAAGGTGTTCGAGTGCGATTGCGAAATTTGGGCATCACCGACATTCATCTTGGCTCCCCAGACAAAGTCGAAACCTATAAAGAATACATTGAACTCTACAACATCCAACCGGAACAAGTATTATATATGGGTGATGATATTCCTGATTATCATGTAATGAAATTGGTAGGATTACCTACTTGCCCTCAGGATGCTAGCCCTGAAATCAAAGCCATTTCAAAATACATTTCACATAAAAATGGTGGAAAAGGGGCAGCAAGAGAAATAATTGAGCAAGTAATGAAAGTTCAAGATAAATGGAACCTTTATTTTGACGGGAAATTGGATTAGTTTGCAGATTGCAAATTCAAACTCCCAACTTCTAACCTCTAACTTCTAACTTATAATGATACAAACCGTAATATTTGATATGGATGGCGTAATCGTCGATACCGAGCCCGTTCATAGTTATGCCTATTTTCAGCACTTTGCCGAATTAAACATTGATGTTTCTAAGGATATGTTTACTTCTTTTATGGGGAATTCGACCCGAAATACTTTTCAGAAACTGAAAGAATTATTTCCGATTGATGGCGAAGTAGAAGATTTGATTCAAAGAAAAAGAACCCTTTTTAATGATGCTTTTGATAGCAAAGAAGATTTGTTTCTGATTGATGGCGTCGAAAAGTTAATTCAAGATTTACATCAAAACGGCATGCAGTTAATCCTAGCTTCATCGGCAGCGAAAGTTACGATTGACCGTGTTTTTAACCGTTTTAATTTACATCAATATTTCTCTCATATTGTAAGCGGAGAAGATTTTCCTCACTCAAAACCACATCCTGCAATTTTTGAATATGCTGCCAGTTTATCTATTGCATCAAAAGAAAATTGTATAGTTATAGAAGATAGCACCAATGGAATTCGAGCGGCCAAAGCGGCTAGTCTTTTTTGTGTGGGGTACAATAGCGAAAATTCGAAACTTCAGGATTTATCACTTGCCGATGTAGTAGTCGAGCATTTACACGAATTGAGTTTTGCCTCAATATCGAATTACTCATAATCAAATTATGAAATAATTAACATTTTTAGTGGTTTGAATTTGTAATTTTGAACAATTCTAAATTATATACTATGAAAAAAATTATTTTTGTTTTTGCAATGATTATTGCCAATTACGTGTCTGAAGCTCAGATAAAGACACCTCAACCTAGCCCGAAATCAACTATAACTCAGGTTGTAGGTTTAACAAATGTTGAAATTGTATATTCAAGACCAAGTGCCAAAGGAAGAGATGTTTTCAATAATTTAGTTCCTTTTGGAAAATTATGGAGAACTGGAGCCAATGAAAACACAACCATTTCATTTAGTGAAGATATCGTTATTGATGGCAAAACACTTCCAAAAGGTAAATATGCTCTTTACACCACACCAAGAGCCGATAATTGGGAAATTATTTTCTATACAAAAACAGATAATTGGGGAAATCCAGAAAATTGGGACGAAACCAAAGTAGCTTTGAAAACAACAGTAAAATCAGAACATATCGACCGATTAGTAGAAAGCTTTACTATTGGAATTAATAACTTAGATAATAATTTTGCTCATTTGGAAATTTCTTGGGAGAAAACGATCGTTGCCCTAAAATTTGAAGTGCCAACTGCAAAAACTGCTATGGCAAGCATTGATAAAGCATTAGCAGGACCTAGTTCAGGTGATTATTTTTCATCAGCCCAGTATTATTATCAATCTAATGGTGATTTGACAAAATCTTTGACCTATATCAACAAAGCTTTAGAAATGAACGCTGACAAACCTTTTTGGTACACTCGTTTAAAATCATTGATTCAAGCCAAACAAGGTGACAAAAATGGAGCCATTGAAACTGCAAAAATTTCACTTGCAGCAGCAGAAGCTGCTAAGAATCAAGATTATGTAAAAATGAATAAAGATAGCATTGCTGAATGGAGTAAAAAATAATTGCTATTTAAAAAACAAAAAGTCCCATTTTGAAAATATCGAAATGGGACTTTTTTTTGTATAAACTATTAGAACTATTTTTTCATAGTTCTCATATAAGCAACTAATTGCCAAATTTCCGCATCACTTAATTTTTCTTTGTATGATGGCATTGGTTTTCTTCCTACTTTAGTGTAGTAAAAATGTTCCCCATCAGATTTAGATTGGAATTCTTTTGATGAAAAATCGCCACAAGTAATGTCAATTTTTTCAGCTTTAGGACCATCTCCCAAACCTTTTACACCATGACACGATTTACAATTAGTTCCCCATAAAACTTTACCAGCGGCAGCATCTGTACCAGCAGGCATTTTTTTGCCAGCATCAGCAGCAGGAACTTTCCATTCTTTTCCTTTTGGTTTTGCCTGAGCATTAGAAGTTTGTGTGAACATAAAGGCAGCCATAATTGCTAAGCCAAACAAGATTTTTTTCATGTTTTTCGAATTTTAATATTAATAATAGATTTAAATGTTACTCTTTAATTTCTTCTGCTTTACCTAATCGTTTTATTTTGAAGACTTGTAAAACTGCGTACAATAAGGTGCCCCAAATTAAACCAATTATTATTAGAGAAGTTGCTATAAAATATATTGGAGCTCGATCTCTACCTGCAGAAAAGGAACGCTCATCTACGTTTGAGTTATCACTCACAACAATCGTGCCCCAATTCACTTCTCCGCTAGTTTCGGTATCCATATAGTTTTCGTCTTCCACGATACTCGCAAATATAGTTAATTTTCCGTTTTTAGAAGGAATATCATTAGGAAATTCGAAAGTGGCCACTCCAGTTGAATCTGTAGCAATTGCATCACCTATTGGCAGCTTAGTAAACAATCGTTTTACTGATAATTTTACGGGTACTTCGATTACAGGTTGCCCTTCTGATGTCACAAATGCTTTACACACATTGAGTGAATCTACTTTTTCAAAAGTCAAGGTGATTTTTGCTTCTTTATCTTGTGCAAACGAATTTGATACTGTGAACAAAATCATTAAGCAAGTAGCTAAGAAATAGTTATACTTTTTCATCTGTAAATTATTTATAGTTAAATATTTCTTCTTTTCCTTCTAATTCACCTTCGGCAACTTCCCATACTGAAATGATTGGAAAATACCTTGAGAACAAAGTCACTACCAAAAGTAAACCTGCAAATGTTGCAGCAACCACAGTCATTTCGACTGCGCTCGGGAAATAATGTGTCCAAGATGCCGGAACGTCTTGAATAGGCAAATAAGGATGTAATAATCCAGGAATAACAATTAAATAAAGTCTGAACCAACCAGCGATTAAAACTACTAATGAAATAATTGCTAATGGAATTGGTCTTCTCATTTTTGGAAATAAAGGCAATAAGAATGGAATAATTATTCCAAAAAATACCACTGACCAATAAAAGGGAGCTTCTTTTCCAACAAATAAGTTTAAAAGCGTGTTTTCGTGCAATCCAGACATTTTATAAGCTGGAATCAAATACTCGTTTACGTTGAAATACCCATGAATTAAAGCCATAAGCACCATTGCTTGCCCCAATTTATCAAAGTGCATTTCAGTCAAATACTTTTCTAAATTGTATGCTTTTCTAAAAATAAAGGTAGCTAAAGTCATTACGGCAACACTTAGCAAAAAGGCATTAGAAACAAAATAGGCACCAAAATTTGTACTGTCCCATTCTGCTCTAAGAGTTGTAGCAAACAACCAAGCGGTGATGGTACAAATTATAACTCCTAACGGAATTACTAAAGCAGTTAGTACTTTCATTGTTTTTTTCAAAATACTCCATTGTTCTGGGGTTCCTTGCCAACCAAAAGACAGCATATTGTACATTTTCAACTGCCATTTAGGTAAATTTTTCAAATGGTTTTTGCAGGTTACCAATGATGGAATTAATGGAATAAAAAGCAAAATAATACAAGCGGTCAGATCCGTACTGATACCAATAACGTCCCAAATAATAGGGGATTGTATACGACCGTGAAGAAGTAAATTTAATAATCTATCAGGTCGTCCCATTGCCACAACAATACTTATTCCACCAAACATTATGGCACCAATAGCAATAACTTCGGCTATTCTTGAAAGGGGCCTGTACCATTCAAAATTGGTGAGTTTCAATATAGCTGACATCAATACACCAACTAATCCTATGGCTACCATAAATAGAAAGTTAGATATGTATATTCCCCACATGGTATAATCTCTTAAGCTAGTGGTTACATATTTGCTTTTGGTTTCTTGTATAATATAGGCAACAACTCCAGCCAAGAATACGGCTACTAGAAATGCAATCCATATTTTGCCGGCTTTCCCAATTTTTTCAATTGGACGAAGCAAGTCATCTTTCATCACCATGTACTCTTCTTGAGTAAAGGTTTCATGTTTGTTTATATTTTCAGACATTTTATATACTTTTTAAAATGATTACTCCTTGGTGTTCTGAGCTTCGGTTGCATCCTCAAACGGGAAATCACGTTTCACAGGTGGTAAATAATATACCCTAGGTTTGGTTCCTAACTCTTCAAATTGGCGATATCCAGCTCTGTCTTGCAATAATTTTTTTAATCTAACCGTATCTTCACCGTTAGTAACAACATCTTCTAATTCGTCACCGTGATAAATGGCACCATTAGGACATTCAATAACACAAGCAGGTAATAATCCTTGTGCTGAACGATCAGTACAGAAATCACATTTTGCCACAGTTCCTTCTTGAGCATAAGGGGTTGAACAATGATTTGGATCCGAAGTATCGTTTTTATGTTCTTCGGTGAATTTCACTTGTTCTGGTCTTCCAAAGTTGAATGTACGAGCCGAATAAGGACAAGCGGCAATACAGAACTTACAACCGATACAACGTTCGTAATCCATAGCTACAATTCCATCTGAACGCTTAAAAGTAGCATCTACAGGGCATACTTTTGTACAAGGAGGATTATCGCAATGGTAACACATTGTAGGAAACCAATAAGGAGATTCTAAGGGCGAATTTTGCATCTTTTTCACCTTAATATATTCTACTGGAGCTAAGACATTATGTGCTTTTTGGCATCCAGTGATGCACTTTCTCTCATTGGCGCATTTGCCCAAATCGATTACACGAATAAATTTCTTTCCTTCAACGCCTTGACGAAGTTCTGCTTTGGAGAAATCATCATTAGAAGCATGATGATCAACAAGTGAACTGTCAACTTCTACTAATTTTCCATCGGCAGTAAGTACTTTTACTTTTTTACCAGTAGTTTTTGGGCTTTCATCAGTAACAGCGCTAGCAATAGCGGTTCCTGCCAAAGCAATTCCTCCTAAAGCACCGAGCTTTAGAAAATTCCTTCTGGATGAATTGTTATTTTCTTTTTCCATATTGTTATATATTACTTTTTAGAAATTCATTGAACAATAGACTATTTCTTTGATTTAATTCACATTTGAATTCTTGTGTAAATTTCAGTTTATTCCATTAAAATTTAAATGATAATTATCATACTTTAAAAATTTAAATTTAATCATAACTACCTTAAAATCAAAAGATTTAGTGAAAAAATTAAAATAAGACTCAAAACTCTTATTTATTAATGTAGAAAAAGAGGATAAACTTATCCTTTTACGGAGTCAGAATCCTCTTTTCTAGTTGAATTAATTTGCATTGTGGTATTATCCACAAATGTTTTTCGAAAACCTACCAAGTCCGTCCAATATTGAATCCAATTGCAAAATCACCTTGGAAGAAAT
>CAUPRL010000002.1:0-308266 GCA_963513695.1 uncultured Flavobacterium sp. | reverse complement strand
TTGAAAGGAAAGAGAAGAAAATTTCCCTTTCCCTTCGCAAGACCTAGTTGTTTTTCCTTAAGACAAAGTTATTAAACTATTCGCAGAAAATAATTGGAAAATTTATGAATTATTATTTGCTAAAGACATAGTAATCGGGGGAACCAGTTCGCGGTAATAATTTGACTAATATTGTGTAAAATCAAAATATTGTACATACATTTGTACAAATTATAATAATTATGGTAGTAACAAATATTTCAGATTTCAGAAAAGATATTAAATCTTACTTTGATAGAGTAGCAATAAACTTTGAAACTCTAATAATAAATCGTGGAAAAGATTCAGGGATTGTTGTTATTTCACTTGAAGAATATAATTCACTAATTGCAACAAATTATGAATTATCAAACAGAACTAACGAAAGTAGGTTAGATTCTGCTATTGATAAATTTAAAAGTGGTAAATCATTTTCTAAAGACTTAATTGAGGAATAAATGAAATATGTATTTGTTGATGAATCTTGGGAAGATTATTTTTATTGGCAAAAAATTGACATGAAGAAAGTTAAAAAAATAAATGATTTACTCAAAGATATTTCAAGAAATCCTTTTGAAGGAATAGGAAAGCCAGAACCATTGAAACATAAGTATGCTGGATTTTGGTCAAGAAGAATTGATGATGAACATAGATTAATTTACAGGTTTATCGATGATGAAATTCAAATTTTGAAATGTAGACATCATTACGACTAATAGTACTACCTCTAACACACGACGCTACAAGCAATTTGGGGATTTAGCTTAATTTTATCGTTAAATGCTCAGACAGCATTAAGGAGAAACGCAATCATAACAAATAGAAAATAAAAAAGCGATATCAGTTATCGGTTTTCGGGGAGACTTCGAACAGCGGGGGATCTTGAAGAGGGCTAGGTAAATCGGTTGTCGGTTATCTGGTTAATCGGTTATCTGGTTAGTCGGTTAATCGGTTAGGAAAAGGTTAATTGGTTAACTGCTATACTAGGCCTGCGCGCCGGCTGGCTCCTTCGCTAAAACAGTCCACTCGACTGTTTCTTAACGCTCGGCCCCCTAAAGGGGGGAGTTGGAAAGAGGTTGAAAGGGGTAGTTGCTCTTTTCTGGATTTGAATCCGTAAAAGTTGCTACTTTTCGGGATTTAAATCCGTAAAAGTTGTGTTTTTGTTCTTTTATTAGTGTTTTATGATTTCAATAGTCTAAATATCGTTTTTGATAGCTGCAGTAAGCAAAAAAACATTAATTTTGCTATCTAAAGGAAGCAATTATGAAAGAATTACAAGAAAAATTTATTCGTAAAATTGATGCTACTCCAATGAATTTCACCAGAAGTTTAATGGAAACGATTCGATGGGATGCGCGACTCATAGGAATAAAAGGAGCAAGAGGAGTAGGTAAAACGACCTTGATATTACAATATATCAAAAAAAACATTCCTATAGACGAATCCAGTTTATATGTAAGTCTTGATAACATTTGGTTTGCAAATAATACAATCAGTTCATTGGTGGATCAATTTGTAAAACAAGGGGGTAAATTCCTTTTTTTGGATGAAGTCCATAAATATGCTAATTGGTCGCAGGAATTAAAAAATATCTACGACGATTATCCTGAACTTAAAATTGTTTTTACCGCTTCTTCATTATTAGAAATTCTCAATGCGAGAGCGGATCTTAGTAGGCGTGCCATAGTGTATACGATGCAAGGGTTATCCTATCGCGAATACTTAAATTTAAGGTTAGGATTGCACTTACCAAGTTACCCTTTACCGGCTATTCTTGAAGGGCATTTGGCTATTAGTAGAGAAATTAATACTCAAATTAAACCGTTACAGTATTTTTCAGATTATTTGCAGCAAGGCTATTTTCCTTTTTTTCAGGAAGTTCCTGAACTTTATTTTCAGAGAATAGAAGAAGTAATCAACCTAATTTTAGAAATAGAGTTGCCTTTGTTGCGAAAAGTTGAAATAGGGTATGTGACTAAATTGAAGCAACTGTTGCAAATTATTTCGGAATCGGTGCCTTTTGTTCCCAATGTCACCAAACTGAGTGAGCGTATTGGAGTCAACAGGAATACATTTGTAAGTTATTTGTACTTTTTGGAAGAAGCACACATCACCCGAAATTTATATAAAGATGCCAAGGGGATTACGCAATTGCAAAAGCCCAACAAAATATTTTTGGAGAATACTAATTTACAATATGCGCTATCACCCAATCAAGCTAATATAGGCAATGTAAGAGAAACATTTTTTCTAAATCAATTAAGCGTGAAGCATATTCTAGAATATATTGATGGAACTGATTTTTTGGTAGATCACCTATATCAATTTGAAGTGGGTGGCAAGTCCAAAAGCAAGCGACAAATTAGGAATCAAGATAACAGCTATCTTGTGGTTGATGATGTTGAATACGGAATGGGGAATACAATACCACTTTGGTTGTTTGGTTTTTTATATTGAAAAGGTTTTCGGTTATCGGTTAGCCCTTCGGCAGGCTCAGGATGACAGGGTTAATTGGTTAGAGAGGATAGCGAAATACGATTGCCAGGCTAGATTGAGATACGCTAGGGTATTACAATTAAAATAGAAGAGGATAAATTTTCGAAAACATAAACTATCTTTGCCTTATGAAAATGAAAGATACCATACAAATGAAATTAACAGAGTTTTTGACATTATGCAAAAGTCATAATGTTAAGAACATTTATGCATTTGGTTCAGCAGTAACTGAAAATTTCAATGATGAATCTAGCGATATTGATTTACTAATTGAAATTGACACCGAAGACCCCATAGAACGTGGTGAAAATTTAATGGATATGTGGGATAAACTTGAAGATTTTTTCCAAAGAAAAGTTGATTTATTGACTCAGGCCTCCATTAAAAATCCAATTCTTAGAAAAAATATTGATACTACAAAAATTTTACTTTATGACGGAAAAGAGCAAAAAGTATCTTTCTGATATCTTAATGGCTATAACCTTAATTCGAGAATTTACTATTGATATTGCCGATTTCACTATTTATGAAAAAGACAGAAAAACTCAAAGTGCTGTCGAAAGACAATTGGTAATTATTGGAGAAGCTTTAAATAAATTAAGGTTGATTGAATCTGAAATTGTAATTGAAAATGACAAACAAATTATTGGCTTTCGTAATCGTTTAGTTCACGCTTATGACAGTATTGATAATTCAATTGTTTGGGCAATTCTTAATCGTCACATAGAAAAATTAAAGACCGAAATCGAGAATTTACAAAACTTATAGTATGGTTTTATCTGTAATCGACACCTAGACTCTTTACAAGTTTGGGTTGATAGCAAGGGTTTTATTATGGATTCCGCATTAGAAAACTAGTTTGGGTACGAAGTCGGGAGACTTCGCCAGCAGAGGGTCAACTGGTTAATCGGTTAAACGGTTAATTGGTTAACTGCTATACTAGGCCTGCGCGCCGGCTGGCTCCTTCGCTAAAACAGTCCACTGGACTGTTTCTTAACGCTCGGCCCCCTAAAGGGGGAGTTTGTTATCGGTTGTCGGTTGTCGGTTGTTTTTTAATTGGACACGTCCTTCGTCAAGCTCAGGATGACAAAAACGGATTCGCTAAAGCGAAACACAGATGAAAACGGATTTTTATGTTTTTTATTAGGGGTTTAACGGTTGTCTGTTGTCTGTTGTTTTTAATAGGACGCTGATTAAACGGATTCGCTAAAGCGAAACACAGATGAAATCGGATTTTTATGTTTTTGATTAGTGGGTTAACGGTTGTTGGTTATCGGTTTTAGTTGTTTTTAATGGGACGCTGATAAAACGGATTCGCTAAAGCGAAACACTGATGAAAACGGATTTTTTTGAATTTTTGATTTGAGAGTTGGTGGTTTTCGAAAAGTATGAGGTTTGCAAAGCTGTAAAGGTATGAAGGCGGGAGTCTTTAGGGATTGAGATAAACCGCGTTGCAAACGCTTCGATGTGGTTATTGATTTAAGTAGGTACTCGTTGCAGACGAGCACCAGATGACTTGACAAATGAGCGCCAATTGTTTTTTTTATCATAACCCTAGTTGAGTTCCTAAAGTATAGAATTCCTTTTCATAGAGTGAAAGTTGTTGAAAGTAAAGCTAGGGCTAAATAGTTGAAGCCTCCTAACTCCATTGACAAGACCGAAAGTTATGAATATTGCTATGACCCATCACGGATTACTCCGTCAGTTCGCTGCGCTCGTATGCAAATCCGAGATATCGGGTAGAAGGGCATCCTAGTATTTGAAAGATGCTGCTCATCCACTTTGAATTATCTAGGGTAGCTGTAAATTATCGCTTATTCGTTATTGGAGTTTATTTAATCGTTATTCTAAATACAAAGTAACAGCGATTGGTCACATCAAGTTAATGTCAAGTGATAATTTTAATCAATTTATTTAGCTTGTTTTGCAATGTTTGAATTATACCACCGGATTATTAATTATGTTAATAATTAAAAAATATATACATAAAAAAAGTATTTATAAAAAATAATTAAATGAATACCGATAATACATCTTACAGACAAATTTTTAAAGCTTTAAGTCTCTTTGGGGGAATACAATTTGTCACAACAATTGTAATGTTAATTAAATCTAAATTCATAGCGCTATACCTTGGTCCTGTGGGGTTTGGCATTTCTACTTTGTTTACTTCTGCTATTGGTTTTGTAGTTGCAACAACAAGTTTGGGTATGGAATATAGTGCAGTTAGAAATATTGCCTCACTTAATTCTTTAGATGATAAGAAAGAAAGGGATCAGACAATTCAGGTTTTTAAAAAATGTGTGTTATTTACCGGTGCAATTGGGACACTTTTAGTTATAATATTTTCCAATCAAATTAGTGAATGGACTTTTGGTAGTAGACAATATAAGTGGTCATTCGTTGCTTTATCTATTATTATTATCATAACTGCATACACTAATGGGCAAAAGTCTATTTTGCAGGGACTAAGTCAAATTAGACTTATGGCGAAACTAGGCCTTTGGGTACCTATATTGGGATTACTTTCAATACCATTATACTATTTTTTACGTCAAGATGGTATTGTAGCAGCAATGATACTATCAGCGGCAATATCATTAATCCTTTCTTATATTTTCTCTAAAAGCATAAAAATTAAAAAAAGTACAATAGATAAAAAGAAAACAATAAACATTGCTTTTGGAATGATAAAATTTGGGATTTTAGTAACATTAAGTAATTATATCTTTATTTTAGGGACCTATCTTTTAAATGTTTATATTAATACACTTAATGGACCTGGCGATGTAGGTTTATATCAAGCTGGATGGATGATAACAAATCAAGCATTTGGTCTCATTTTTACAGCGATGAGTATGGATTATTTTCCAAAAATTTCAGCAATTAGTAGTAACAACAATAAAATTAAAGATGTTGTGAATCAACAAGCTGAAATCACATTACTAATTGTAGGGATGATAATAGTTATTTTAATAATTTTAGTACCAACCGTGATAAATATTTTATTGTCGAATTCATTTATTCAAATTTCAAATTTTGTTAGACTTAGTGCATTAGGTATTATATTTAAAGCAGTACAATGGTGTATGGGTTATGCGGTACTTGCAAAGGGGAATACCAAAATATATTTAATTTGTGAGCTTTTAGGCACTTCATTTTTATTCGTATTTTTTATTGTGGGATATTCCCTTTTTGGAATTACAGGCATTGGCTATGGTTTTATTATGGGTTACTTTTTTATGTTTTGGATTTATTATTTTGCTTTATATAAATCAATTAATTTTACATTTTCAAAAGCATTAATTGGAATTCTAATTGTAATGTCTAGTCTTTGTTTTATGGCATATATTGCAAATCAGAATTTTGATAAATTCCCATTAATTGTAATAAATACATCATTATCAATTTTCACAATTGTTTATACTTTTATTGAAATGAATAAGAGAATTTTATTGTGGAAAATGATTTCTAATCACCTGAAAAAATAAAATGATTAAAAATAAAAAAATTATATTTATTTCATATTATTATGATGAGGGTTTCGCATCAGGTATTCAAAATAGTCGTTTTGTTGAATCGCTTTTAAGTGCAGATTTAGAAGTATTGGTAGTTTATAGGTTTTCAAATAAAAACAATATAGCTAATTCCATACAAATTGAATCTCCTAAATTTCTAGTTTTAAAATCAATATTTTACAAATTTTTTCCAAAAACCGCAGGAGTTCTGTCAATTGATGAATTTTTTTGGATTTTAAAAGTGATTTTACATCTAAGAAAAATTGCTAATACTTATGATGTGATTCATGTGGTTTCATTTCCATTTTATATTCAATTTATTGGGTTATATTTTAAAAATTTTAAAAAGAAAAAATGGGTTATGCAACTTTTAGATCCAATTTCAGATAACAACTATGTTAATACCAATAATATTAGTAATTTTTTATTGAATCATATAGAAAAAAAAATTGTTGGTTCTGCTGATTTAGTTTTTTTAAATAATAGACGTATACAGAATATATTAGAATTAAGGTATCCTAATATGAAATCAAAATTTTGTATGTTGCCACTTTTGACTGATCCTAAAATAAAAACATCAAATTCTCTATTTGAAAAGATAACGTTATGTCATTCAGGTAGCTTGTATGGATTTAGAAATATTGATTTTATTGTTAATTCACTTTGTTTGATAAAAGATAGAATTTTAAAGGAAAAAAAAATTGAGATACTTTTTATAGGAAATTGCCCGCCATATGAAATTAAAAAAGTTATTGACAATGATTTGAGTGAAATTATCATTTTTATACCTTATATGCCTCAAATTAATTTGTATGAATATCTTAGTAAATCAGATGGTTTACTTTTAATTGATTCAATGGCTGTTGAAGGGGTTTTCACGCCGTCTAAACTATGTGAATATTTTTCTTTTCAAAAAATTATTTTTGCAATTACACCAAAAGAGAGTGTGGTAACAGATATATTAGAAGGAACTAACCATTTATGTTTCAATAATGGTGATGAAGTACTTTTTTCTGAATCAATTTTAGAAATAATTGAAAATAGGGAAAAATTTTCGAATTCTTTTAATAAAAATATTTACAAAGAATATCTTCCTGATAAAATAGTTAAAGATTATAATTTAATGATTAATTCTAAGTTGAAATTTAATAAAATATAAGATTCAATTTTTAGTTTATTTAAAAAATTGATCATATTTTTCAAGTAAAATATTTACCAAATACAAATTTATTAGTGATAAGTCTTTTCGTTCATTATAATTTTAACATAAAATCCTGATTTTATGGATGCAATCATTCAACAGCTGGGTTTTTTTTTTCTTGTTTTGACTACTTTTTTGACTGTAATAGCGTTTCAAAAAAGTACTTTTAATGGATTTACTTTTTTTATGTATTTTTTAATTTTGAGTGGTTTTTTAGGTTTCGCTAGACCTATTTTGTTTGAAGAAATTTCACTGCCCCTATTAATTTCTTTCTCCATGTTGCCTCAATTAAAAAACATAGGAGATAAAGTGAATTTATTGGGTATATTATTGCTTTTATATTCTATACTATTAACTTTAATAAATTCAGAAGCTACTTTTGATGGTTTTGAAAAAATTTATTTATTTGGATTTATTTTGATTTCATTTTCAAATTGTTTGTTTTCAAAGGAGCTAAATTTTGTAAAGACATTAACTTTTATTTGGTTATATTCATTATCTCGTACTCTGTGGTTACTAATACATGGAGGGGCGGGATTGTTCAGTCTCTATGACACTTCTGATGAAGGTAATAGAGTTTTACAGGTAGAATCGGGTTTAAGTGGGAATGCCAGTATCTTCAATATTGACCCAAACTATTTGGGATATATTACGGGAATTGGAATGCTTTTATCTTTTTCATTTTACACATATAATAAAAGTGTAAAGAATTATTTTACCTTTAAGTTTGTGAAAACAAAATGGTTTCTCTATTTAGTTATATTAGTAGGAGTTATTGAATTGTGGCTTACTGTTAGGGCATTATCAAGAGGAATGATATTAGCATTGTTTGCAGGACTGTTAACTTACTTAATAGTTGAGAGAAAAATAAAAAATATAATTATTTTTCTGGCTTTTGTATTTGTTTTTTTTCTAATTTTTCGGGATTTTATAAATATAACATTAAGCCGTTTTAATCAAGGAGATAGGGGCGGAGGGAGATATGATATATGGGAATTTATTTGGAATTATATTCAAGATAATGGCAGATTATTATTTGGCTTTGGACTAAATTATCCTTGGTGGCAAGACTGGTTAGCTGATAATGGTAATTACCTTGGAACCCATAATTCTTGGCTTTCAATTATTTTAGCATTAGGTATCTTTGGTTTTCTGATACTATTTATAATGGTAATAAAATCTATATATATGAATTTTAAAGAAAATTCGATATTTGCTCGTATTAGGCTTATATTGCTTGCTTTTATAATTGTTTCTTTTACTTCTATCGAACCATTATTATCAACTTTTGGATGGATTTTATTGGCTGTAAGTACTTCATATAAAATTGATAATAATAAATATGAGAAATAATTTAAAGGGATATTTATTTTCAATTTCTACTTAAAAAAACCGTCAAACTATGGGTATAATTGATTTTTTGTCTATTGTAAAAAAATATATTTTCGTTAAACCACAATGTATACTTATTTGGGAATTGAGGATGCGAAATCCAAAATGTCACATCAGTTCAAATATTAAAATACAATTTGAAAAAAAGGGTCAAATTAATTTGGGTGATTATGTAAGCATTGGTGATTTTTGTAGTATTTATTCTCTGAATGAATATAATGGTATTTTTCAAGAGTCAAAACTCTACATAGGTAATAACACTTATGTTGGAGAATCAAATAACATTAGGGCTTCAGGTGGAATAATAAAAATAGGGAGTTTTTGCTCTATTTCTCAAAACGTTACTATTATTGCGTCCAATCATCAATTTAAAAAGGGAGAAATTATACAAAACCAAAAATGGTCTTTAGAAAATAATTATGTCACTATTGGGAATGATGTGTGGATTGGTGCAAATAGTGTTATTTTGCCTGGTGTGACTATTGGTAATGGAGCTGTTGTAGGCGCTGGGAGCATAGTTACCAAAAATGTTGAAGAAAATTCAATTGTTGCTGGAAATCCTGCACGATTCATTAAGTATAGAAATTAATTATGAATATAGTTTGCGCTACAGATGATGTCTTTGTACAGCACTGTTCAATAATGCTTGTCTCGGTTCTTAGAAATAATAGAAATGTTTCTGTTTATGTATTAAGTGAGGGATTAAGGGAAGAAAATATATCTAAAATTAGGACTGAGGTTGAGACTAATGGAGGAAATTTTAATTTTCTTTTGGTTGACAAAAAGATTATCGAAAAATTTCCGATGCCTGATTTAGAGGAGTTAAAACACATTAGCGTAGCGACATATTATCGACTCTTGATAGACACTTTATTGCCTGATGATTTAGATAAGGTCTTGTATTTAGATTGCGACATTATTGTTAGGAAATCTCTTGAAGGTTTGTGGAATTTAAATCTTGAAGAATATGCTTTAGCGGCGGTCGGTCAACCACAATCCGATGGGGATTGTTTAAGACTTGGCTATGATTTATCTTATGGATATTTCAATGCTGGAGTTCTTTTGATTAATCTTAAGTTTTGGAGAAAGAATAATATTGCAAAATCGATTATACAACTTTTGTCAGATAATGATAGTAGAATAAAATATCACGATCAAGATGCATTAAATTTAATTTTACATAATAAGAGGTTTCCTTTATCTCCTCAATGGAATATGTTGTACCAATATTTCACATATAACTTATATGAAAAAGTGTTTAGTGAGCAAGAAAAGAAAAATATTGAACAATACTCATCGTTATTAAAAAAAGAAATTAATGACCCTACTATTATTCATTATTCCTCAAAGCCTAAGCCGTGGGAACTAAATTGCTATCATCCATGGCAAAGCGACTATTATAATTATGCTAAACTTTCTTTAAACTTTAAGAATGTTTATAGACCAGCAGTTATCAATATATTTTTTTCAAGAATGAGGAAAGTTGTTTTTAATTATTTGTTTTATTGCAAAAAGTTGGTTTTTAAGAATTAATCAGTTTATATTTTTATGAAAAAGAAATTATTATTGACTAGTGTGCATCCTGCGCCATATATTGATACTATTATTAATTCACTAGAAAGTGTTTATGAGGTAGTACCTATTTATGATGTTAGGAAAAGCAATGAAAAAGCATGGGCTTTAGAAGATAATAAAAGCCAACTTTTTGTAAAAGAGGTTTCTTTTTTGAAAATCATAAAGATTGTACAATCAGTAAATTTACTGATTGTAGGTGGCTGGGGAAGCATTACGAATATTTTACTAATTTTATTATCAAAGCGTATTTTTAAAAAACCTGTATGTGTTTTTTCAGATTGTCCTATTGACAATAAGAGAAATTTTTATTATTATTTTAAGAAATACATTTTATTTACGCAGATTGATTATTTGTTTTGTGCTACAGAAAGTACAATTCAGTATTACAATAAAGAGTATAAAATTGATTTGTCAAAGTTAATATTTTTTCCCTATGCTGTAGATTTTCCAGATGAAATAAAGCCAACAAACGATATTTTAAATAGTAATACAAAACCAAACATTTTTATTTCTAATAATTTCATTGAAAGAAAAGGGTATCATATTCTTTATAAGGCTTTTGAAATATTAGATCAAAGGGGCCTTTTAAATCAATATACTATTTCAATAGCAGGTAATGGTTTATTGAAAAATGATTATGAAATATTATTTGAGAAGTTATCCGTAAAAATTAATTTTTACGGTTGGATTTCATATGATTCTTATATAAATCATTTAAACAGTTGCGATGTTTTTATTCACGCTTCAATATTCGAACCCTTTGGTATTC
Source organism: uncultured Flavobacterium sp. (assembly GCA_963513695.1). Classification (GTDB taxonomy): domain Bacteria; phylum Bacteroidota; class Bacteroidia; order Flavobacteriales; family Flavobacteriaceae; genus Flavobacterium. Next base: position 297,297 of record CAUPRL010000002.1, on the reverse strand, counting down.
CACCATTGGATGCTATGGCACGTCACAAAGTTATAATTGTTTCTGATGGTGTTCAATCAACCAAGGATATGATTGTAAATGGTGTAAATGGATTTTCATATGCCGCTGATGATTTTCTTTTGTTATCTGAATGTATTATGAGTTTATCTAAATATAATTTTGAAAAAATTGGAAAGTCAGCAGCAATTTCTGTTTATGAAAAATACTCTAATAGTATTTATTTGAAAGTTTTAAATGAAATTTCGATAAAAGTTAATTTTTAGTTTTATAGAATAAATGGTAGTATTATTTGTAGGTTCACTTGTTCCAGACAATCCAGAATTTAGAAATTCTGCATTTGGTTATTCAGGTCATTTGGTACAAGAAGGTATTGTAGATGGGTTTGTTAGTCAGGAAATACCTTTAGAAATATTGTCTTTCAGGCCAATGTCTTATTTTCCAAGAGGGGATAAGATGTTTTGTAGCAGATTAAAGGTTAATTACAATCATTCAACAAAAATGGTTGTTGTTCCAATAGTTAATATTATATTATTGCGTGAGCTTTTCGGAGGGATTTATGCTTTTTTTTCTATATTGATTTGGTCAATACGGAATATCGGTAAGAAACAGATAATATTGCAATATGGTGTTTATACACCACCTTTGCCGTTTGTTTTTTTAGCAGCTTTATTTTCAAGGGCTAAATTAATTTCAGTGCTTTATGATATTGGTGTTCCACCTACTAATCTAAATCTGGGTCGTAATAGGATGTTAATTTATAAATTTGTTGATTTCTATTCAAAATTATTAATTCCCAAATTAGATGGGCGTATTGCAATTAATAAAAACGTTGTAGATGATTACGCTCAAGGCAATCATGGACTAATAATTGATGGTGGTATAAGTAATAAAGTTATTGATAAGATGAAATTATTAGTGACTTCAGAAGTAATTAACTCCGAAACCATTTTTATGTTTGGGGGGTCACTATGGCCTATAAATGGTATAGAAATATTATTAGAGGCATTTGAAATGAATTCAAACCCTGATATCAGATTGTGGTTTGCCGGAAAAGGGATTGATGAGGAATTAATAAAAACAGCTGCACTTAATGATAGTAGAATAATTTATTTGGGAATGTTGGGATTAGATGATTTGTACAAGTATTATAATATGGCCGATGTTTTGTTGAATATCAGAGTTTCGGATACGGATGATTGTAAATATTTTTTTCCGTCTAAATTTTTTGAATACTTGGTTACTGGAAAATATGTTTTAACATCTTCAGTTTCACATATAAAAGAAGAATATGGTAGTATTTGTTATGTAATTAATGAAACAACTCCAAAAAAACTTGCAGAAGCATTTGAAGAAATTTATAATAAATCTAAATCTGAATTAATAGAAGTTGGCATTAAAGCTCGGGATTTTGCAATTAAACAAAAGTCTTGGGAAAAACAAACTGAAAATATAATTTCATATATAAAAGAGAACATATTTAAATAATAAAAATTAAATCCAATTGTTTTGCATTTAAAAAAATAAGGCGCTTCGTTATCTTTACTATCTTTTTACTTATTATTTCAGTAATAGTATCCTGTTTTTTTCTTTCCTTAAAAAGAATAAGATTTCAAATATAGGGATTTCTGTTGGGACGAAATATAGACTTAAAGGGAGAAATAACACTATAATTGTTAAAAATAATACAGTTTTAAATAGGTGTGTATTTAATATGTATGGGAACAATTCGACTATAGTAATAGAAGAAAGTTCTTTTATGGAAGGTGTAATTTTTCATATCGAGGATAATGCAGGCAAAATCATTATAGGTAAAAATACGTTTATTGGTGCTAGTCAACTTGCTGTTACTGAAAATTTCAGTATGATAAAAGTAGGTGATGATTGTATGATTTCTTCAAATGTTATAATCCGTACAGGTGATTCGCATTCAATATTGGATAAAAATCATACAAGAATAAATAAAGCAGCAGATGTTATAATTGGAGATCATTGTTGGCTGGCAGAAGGTGTTAGAATTATGAAAGGCGTAATACTAAGTTCTGACGTTATTGTTGGAACTAGCTCAGTTGTGACTAAATCATTTCCTTCAAATGTAATCGTTGCAGGAAATCCTGGCAGGGTGATTAAAGATGATGTTTATTGGTCTAAAGATAGATTTTAATTGATTTTCTCAATTTCACTTTTAAATCAAATTGATTTTGGTATTCCAAAATAAAAATCAAAAATTACAATATGAGTACAGATAAAAAAATAATTATTGTTAATGGTATTGGTTTGTCTGGAGGAGGAAAATTAATTTTAAAACAATTTTGTAATGAACTTGAAAAGTTAAAAACTTTTGAAGTGATACTCTTTGTCAATTTTGAATGGGAAAACTATACTAATTTTAGAATAATTAGTGATATTCCTTCAGACTTTTTTTCTCGATTAAAATTTAATTTTTCAGGATTAGAAGAATGGTTAATCTTAAATGAAATATCACCCAGTCTTTTCGTTTCATTTAACAATTTGGGGGTCAAGATCAATAATTCAGTTCCACAAATACTATATTTTCATCAATCATTATCACTAATATACCCATGGTCAAACATTAAGTTTTTTCGTGACAAATTTGTTTGGTTTTATGGAGTTATATTTCCTATTGTAATTAAAATTCTTTTAAATAAGAAAGCGGATGTCGTGGTTCAAACAAGTTGGATGAAGGAGGCTTTTAGTAGTCGTTACAATCTAAAAAAAGATCAGATTCATGTGTTCAAACCTTCAAATGAATTTAAAATAATTGAAAACGATAAACAAAAGTCCCTGGGTAAACACATCTTTTTTTTTCCAGCGGGATATTGTTCATACAAAAATCATATTGAAATAGTAAAAGCCTTAAAGTATATTAAAGTTAATAATCCAAATTACTTTAGTAGAATTAATGTAGTTTTTACCATTGAAAAGGAAACAGCACTTTTCAACGAAGTTGAAAGGTGTGGTATTCAAGAGGCTTTTAGTTTTGTTGGTAATTTGAGTTATGATAAGGTTTGTCAGCTATATCAAAATTCATCGGCCTTGATTTTTCCAAGTTTGATTGAATCCTTTGGACTACCACTGCTTGAAGCGGCAAGTTATTCACTTAAAATCTTAGCGATTGAAAGCAGTTATTCGAGGGAAGTTTTAAATGGATATAAAGGGGCTGTTTATATACCATCAGACTCTCCTGACTTATGGGCGAAGGAATTAATTAATATAGTTGATAATCATCCGTCGAAAGAGCAATATATTATTAATGATTATGATACATCGTGGAAAGATTTTTTCAATTTAATTCATAAAAAGATTATTTAAAACTGAACTAAATGATAATTAATTTTATTTAACTAATCATAATCTTGACTTATTAGTAAAAACTACTAAATTATAGTGGGTAAAAAATCAGTAAATTGAAAAAAGCAATAATTGTTTCGTTAAACTTTAATCCAGGCCATTTTTCTCATTTGTATGCAAATGCAAAATTGTATAAGCAACTAGGTTATTCTTCATTAATTTATGGTCATAAAAACTTTAATAAAATGGCTTACGGAAAAGATATTAGTGTTGTCAATGATTGGAAAGATATTAAAAAGGACTTAAATGAAATTGATGTTGTAGTATTTTGGTTTCCTTCGCTGAAAAATATTATAAACATCATTAGATTTAAGTTGAACTATAAATCAAAAATAATTTATGTTTTTCACGAACCGTTTGATTCATTGGTAAATTATTATAATGCTGGTTTTAATTTGATTAAAATAGTTAAAATATCTCTAATTAATGTAGTGAATATTATTACTGTACTTTTGTCCGATAATGTTATTTTACCTTCTCAAAAGTCAAATTCTATTTATAAGAAAAAGTACACTTTTTATAATTCAAGAAATCACTATATACCTCTAATTTTTGATGATGAGTTAATTGGGTCTATTGATGTAAAGGATAAAATTTATATTTCTTATATAGGTACTATCGCTGCTGATCATGCATTTGAGGAATATTTTAAATTTATAATGCATTGTTTAGAAAGTTCCTTATTTTTGAATCAAATTTTTTTAATTGCCACTTCTTCTGCTATTAGTAAAGATAAATTAGACCAATTAGAACCTTATATTCAAGAAGGAAAGGTTGTAGTATCTTTTGGAAGTTACTTAAGTAATGAGCACATTAATAAATACTATTTAAAAAGTTTAGTTGTTTGGAATGCTTATGGGCGTTCCATGCAAAGTGGTGTATTGGCAAAATCATTTATGTTTGGAACTCCGATATTAGCACTAGAAAAAAATAGAAATGAATTTATAGATTCTTTTGAAAATGGAATATATATAAAGGATAATACTGATTTTATGGAAATCCAGAATTCAATTACCTTAATTTTCAATGATATAGAAAAGTTCAGTGCAAACGCCAGAATGAAATTTTTAAAAGTTTTTTACTTTGAAAATTATAAATTAGATTTTATTAACCTAAGTTGAGGTGATCCTAATAAAACGATCAAAACAGAGTAATTTTTTATGGTTAAATACAAATTTTATCAATTATTTTCTGCAAATAATTGAAATATTATCCCACAAAAACACAATCGTTGAGGTTTCTACTGTACAGCAATTGAAAGATGAAATAAAAAAAAAGAAAAACTAGCTTCTAAAAGCAGTAGTTAATACTTTATAAATCAGAATTTTATATAATTTTTAAATAATGAAAATACAAAACAAAACCCTCCTAATAACCGGAGGAACGGGTTCTTTCGGGAATGCTGTTTTAAACCGTTTCTTACACACTGACCACTTTACTGAAATCCGTATTTTTTCCCGCGATGAGAAGAAACAGGATGATATGCGCAATCAGTTAAAAAGTGACAAACTTAAATTTTATATTGGGGATGTGCGGGATTACAGTAGTGTGGAGCGCGCTATGCGTGGTGTGGATTATGTGTTTCACGCGGCTGCTTTAAAGCAAGTGCCGTCTTGTGAGTTTTTCCCGTTGGAAGCGACAAAAACTAATGTTTTTGGCACTCAGAATGTTATAGAAGCTGCGGGTGCTAATAAAGTAAAGAAAGTAATATGTTTGAGTACCGATAAAGCCGCTTATCCGATTAATGCCATGGGTATTTCGAAGGCGTTGATGGAAAAAGTCGCCATTGCAGCTTCAAGAAATTTGGCCGATACCACGGTTTGTTTGACACGTTATGGCAATGTAATGGCCTCGAGAGGTTCGGTAATTCCTTTATTTTTGAAACAAATACAAAGTGGAGCCATTCTGACCCTAACCGATCCCAATATGACTCGTTTTATGATGTCTCTCGATGAAGCGGTTGAATTGGTTTTGTTTGCCTTTGAGCACGGAAATTCAGGTGATTTATTTGTCAATAAAGCCCCGGCAGGAACCATTGGTGATTTGGCCCAAGCATTAAAAGAATTGTGTAATGCTACGAATGAGGTAAAAATAATAGGAACCCGTCACGGTGAGAAGTTGTATGAAACCTTGTGTACCCGAGAGGAAATGGTAAAAGCGGAAGATATGGGGGAATTCTATCGGGTACCGGCAGATAACCGGGATTTGAATTATGCTCGCTATTTTTCGGAAGGGGAGGAAGATGTTTCTGAGATTGCCGATTACCATTCGCATAATACGGAACAATTGGGTGTAGAGGGAATGAAAAAATTGTTGGTGAAATTGCCTTTGATACGGAAGGAAGTTTTTGGAGAGGATGTGGCGCAAATGCCGGGGTAGTTTTTGAAGTTTCACGCTGATTGGTGAAGGAAAAAGTTCACGCAAATTGGCGTAAATAGAAAGTCACGCAGATTGGCGCAGATTTGAAGGATTCAGATAGGTGTAAATAAAAAGTTCAGGCAGATTGGCGCAGATTTGAAGGATTTAGATAGGTGTAAATAAAAAGTTCACGCAGATTGGCGCAGATTTGAAGGATTTAGATTGACGTAAATGAAAAGTTCACGCAGATTGGCGCAGATTTGAAGGATTCAGTTTGGTGTAAATGAAACGTTTACGCAGATTTGAAGGATTTAGATTGGCGTAAATAAAAGTTCACGCAGATTGGCGCAGATTAGAAGGATTCAGATCGGTGTAAATAAAAAGTTCACGCAGATTTTCGCGGATTGATGTCCTTTCCCTCGTCAGGCTCGGGATAAACTAGCTCAGGATGTCAGTGTTTGGTGACTAGGTTTAATGATAATAAATTTGAATATGATAAAAATAGGGATTACAGGTCAGGAAGGGTTCGTGGGAACTCATTTGTATAATACTATAGCACTTTTTCCTGAGGAGTTTGAGAGAGTAGATTATGATATTAGTTTCTTTGGGGATGCGGGATTGTTGGATGCCTTTGTGGCGCAATGTGATGTGATAGTGCATTTGGCAGCGATGAATCGTCATCCAGATCCTCAGGTTTTGTATGATACTAATGTTAGTTTGGTTAACACTCTTATTGGTTCATTACAACGTACAAAATCAAAGGCTCATGTTATGCTTTCTTCGTCTTCACAGGAAGAAAAGGATAATTTATATGGTAAATCTAAGAAGTTAGGTCGGGAACTGTTGATTGAATGGGCAAGTGAAGCTGGAGCCCCTTTTACAGGTTTGATCATTCCTAATGTTTTTGGACCTTTTGGGCAGCCTTTTTATAATTCGGTTATTGCCACTTTTTCGCATCAGATTTCTCACGGAGAAACCCCGCAAATACAAGTGGATGGCGAGCTCCATTTGATTTATGTTGGGGAATTGGTTACGGAAATATTGAATAAAATACGTGAAAACACCACCAATACTGCTTATTTAGTTCCTCATACTGCAACCGCTAAGGTTTCGGAATTGCTAGCCTTGTTGCAAGAGTATAAAACCAGCTATCAAGACAAAGGGGAAATTCCTGCAATACACAATACATTTGAACGAAATTTATTCAATACCTATCGTTGCTATATGGATATTGGGAATCATTTTCCAGTGAAATTCACGCAACATACTGATCCTAGGGGTTCCTTTGTAGAGGTCATTCGACTGGGTGTTGGCGGGCAGGTGTCTTTTTCTACTACAGTTCCTGGAATTACAAGAGGGAATCACTATCATACTCGGAAAATAGAGCGTTTTGCTGTGATCAAAGGGAAAGCCTTGATTCAATTAAGACGGATTGGAACTGCAGAAGTTTTTGATTTTTATTTGGATGGGGATGCACCTGCTTATGTAGATATGCCTATTTGGTACACGCATAATATCAAGAATATTGGGGATGAAGTTTTGTATACTAATTTCTGGATTAATGAGTTTTATGATGCGAATGATGGGGATACTTATTTTGAGGAGGTATAATTATTAAGAGCCAAGGCAAAAGGGGGAAAGAGCCAAGGCAAAAGTGAGAAGAGCCAAGGTAAAAGTGAGAAGAGCCAAGGTAAAAAGAAGAAAGAGCCAAGGCAAAAGTGAGAAGAGCCAAGGCAAAAGGAAGAAAGAGCCAAGGTAAAAGTGAGAAGAGCCAAGGCAAAAGGAAGAAAGAGCCAAGGCAAAAGGAAGAAAGAGCCAAGGCAAAAGGAAGAAAGAGCCAAGGCAAAAGTGAGAAGAGCCAAGGCAAAAGGAAGAAAGAGCCAAGGTAAAAGTGAGAAGAGCCAAGGCAAAAGGGGGAAAGGGCCAAGGCAAAAGTGAGAAGAGCCAAGGTAAAAGAGAAGAGCCAAAGCAAAAGTGAGAAGAGCCAAGTAACAGTGATTTTTAACTAATTTAAAAAATCCATGGAACAAAATGATTTATTGGATCGAACTTTCAATTTTGGGGTTGATGTTTTAAAATTCATAAGACAATTGCCTAGAGATTCGGAATATAATTTAATACGATTTCAATTAGGAAAATCTGCCACATCTACAGGTGCTAATTATGAAGAATCGCAGGCTGGTTCTTCAAAGGCAGATTTTAAAAATAAAATTCGAATAGCTTTAAAAGAAGCACGAGAATCTAATTATTGGTTACGAATAATCAAAGCTTTATCGGAATCAGAGTCATTAGAGTTGAACAGGTTATTACAAGAAAGCAAAGAAATTAAAAATATATTAGCAGCGATACTAAACAAAATGAACTAAACAAAGAAGGAAGAGAAACATGGTTGTCATAATTTTATATTGAATCATAACTAACTTTGCTCTTTTAACTTTTGCCTTGTTTCTTGCACAACTTGGCTCTTTCTTCCTTTTGCATTGGTTCTTAAAACATTTAACATGAAAACAAAACTTAAAGTAATGACCGTGGTCGGTACTCGACCTGAAATTATACGTTTGTCAAGAGTAATGGCGGCATTAGATGCTTCTGAGGCTATTGAACATATTCTTGTTCATACTGGACAAAATTATGATTATGAATTGAATCAAATTTTCTTTGATGATTTAGGGATTCGTAAACCTGACTTTTTCTTGGATGCCGCTGGGAAATCAGCCACAGAAACTATAGGCCAAATTCTAATCAAGATTGACCCTTTGTTGGAAAGTGAAGCTCCTGATGCCTTTATGGTTTTGGGGGATACTAACAGTTGTTTGTGTGCCATCCCTGCTAAAAAGCGTCATATTCCTATTTTTCATATGGAAGCGGGAAACCGTTGTTTTGATCAACGTGTTCCTGAAGAAACCAATCGTAAAATTGTGGATCACATTTCGGATATTAATTTAACGTATAGCTCTATTGCACGCGAATATTTGCTGAGAGAAGGGTTGCCCGCCGATAGAATTATTAAGACGGGTTCTCCCATGTTTGAAGTGTTGCATCATTATTTGCCTGAAATCAACGCTTCGGATATTCTAAGTCAATTGCAATTAGAAGAAAATAAGTATTTTGTGGTTTCGGCACATCGGGAAGAAAATATTAGCAGCGAGAAAAATTTCAAAGGATTAATGGATAGCTTAAATTTGATTGCTGAGCAATATGGTTATCCGATTATTGTGAGTACCCATCCGCGAACCCGCAATATGATTGATAGTAAGAAAATAAAAATGCGACCTGAGGTTCAATTCTTGAAGCCTATGGGTTTTAATGATTATAATGCGTTGCAGATGAAATCGTATGCTGTTTTATCGGATAGTGGTACAATATCGGAAGAATCATCCACTTTAAATTTCCCAGCCTTAAACATCCGAGATGCTCACGAGCGACCCGAAGCGATGGAAGAAGCCTCAGTGATGATGGTGGGAATGAATCCTGAGCGCATTATGCAAGGATTGGTGCAATTGAAAACCCAAAAAAGAGGTTTGGAGCGTAACTTTAGACCCGTTGCGGATTATTCGATGCCGAATGTTTCGGAGAAAATGGTTCGCATTATTTTGAGTTATACCGATTATGTGAAACGTGTGGTTTGGAGTGAAAAGGTATAAATATTAACAATATGGTTTGGATTATTTCTGAATTGTTTTATCCCGATGAAGTTTCAACTGCTCAAATAATGACTGATGTAGCACAAAGATTTTCAAAAAAAGGAATTGTTTCAATTTTGGCAGGACCTATAGGTTATGAAAAAAGTTATCACACAAATGATGATGAGTTGAATGAAAACATATTAGTCTATAGAGTTTCACTACCTAGATTTAATAAAAACAATTTAGTTCAACGAATTTTAAAACTTTTTTTGATTACCATTAAAATGAGTTTTTTTGTCTTGTTTAAGATAAAAAAAGGGGATAGAGTATTACAGGTTACCAATCCAATTTTATTAATTTTGACTACTTCTTTTATTAAAAAGATAAAAGGGTTTACATTAGAAATTCTTGTTCATGATGTTTATCCAGAAAATTTAGTTCCAGCGGGTTTAGTAAATAAAAACGGATTTAAATATAAAGTAATTTCGAAGTTTTTTAACTATTCGTTTAGTAATGCAGACAGATTAATAGTATTAGGAGAAGACATGAAGCAATTAATGTTGACTAAAACTAATAATAAAGTTAAAAAGATTGATGTTATTACAAATTGGTCAGATGAGGACATAAAACCAATTATTGATTTTAACAAATCGGAATATTTACAAATAGAAGTGACTGAAAAAACTGTAATAGGATTTGCTGGAAATCTTGGCAGAGTGCAAGGTATTATTGAGTTTATTGCTATTTTTAATAAGGTTGAAAATTCCAATTTGATTTTAACAATAATTGGTGATGGAGCACTTAAAAATGAAATAAGTGATTTTATAGTTAATAATAAGATTCAAAATGTTTTTTTATTGGGTTCAAAGTCAAGAAAGGAACAAATAAATTTTCTTAATTCATGTGATATTGGATTAATAACATTGAATAAAGGTATGAAAGGATTGGGAGTTCCTTCAAAAACATATAATATAATGGCTTCTGGAAAACCAATTTTATTTATTGGAGATAAAGATTCTGAAATTGATACTTATTGTAAAAAATATAATTGTGGTTGGTCATTTGATTGGGATGAAGAAAAAATGATTTCTTTTTTTTATGAATTGATTAAAGGGAATAAAGAAGAATTGATTACAAAAGGATTGAATTCTTATAAAACGTGTAATGAACTTTTTTTAAAGAAAATAATTTTAGATAAGTTTTAATATGGTTTTAATAACTGGTTCGAGTGGTTTTTTGGGAAAGACAATACAAAAAAAATTAAATAATAATTATGAAGTTTTTTGCCTTGCTAGAACTTTTGGAGATTATATAGTTTCACTTGAAAAGGAAATACCTGTTTTTGATCACCCTTTTGAATTAATTATTCATGCAGCAGGTAAAGCACATACAATCCCTAAAACTGAAACAGATAAAAACCAATTTTATGAGATTAATGTTGTAGGTACTAATAATTTATTGTTAGGTTTGGAAAAAGTAGGTGTACCTAAACAATTTGTGTTTATAAGTTCAGTATCTGTTTACGGTCAAGATTATGGATATGAAATAAATGAAGGACATAACCTTGAAGCAAAAGATGCTTATGGGTTGAGTAAAATACAAGCAGAATCGTTAATAATGGAATGGTGTAAACAGCATAATATAATATGTACCATTTTACGTTTGCCATTATTAGTAGGGGAAAATCCTCCAGGTAACTTAGGTGCGATGATAAAGGCCATTAAAAAAGGTTATTATTTTAATGTAGGAGGCGGAAAAGCCAAAAAGTCTATGGTTTTGGTTGATGATGTTGCAGCGTTTATTCCTAAAGTAGCGGCAATAGGAGGTGTTTATAATCTTACAGATGGGGTTCATCCCAATTTTAAATCCTTGAGTCTGGTTATTGCAAAACAGAAAAATAAGTGTAAACCTTTAAATCTATCAATTTTTGTTGCCAAAATATTTGGTTACTTGGGTGATTTCATTGGGAATAGGGCACCAATAAATTCATTGAAATTAAAAAAAATCACTTCTGATTTAACTTTTGATGATACTAAGGCAAGAGAAATTGGATGGAAACCTCAAGCGGTTTTAGATTATTTGGCAAATAATGATATTTAGTTTTTTCAGGATTAAAACGCTTGCAAAAGCTGACTGAGAGTTATGTGGTGTGTAATGCCAAAATTGTTGGGGCCATGGGGAAGCCTTTGCCGGTAGCTTCAAGAGCAGGATTGTTAAGGACGTTTGGGTCTTTTTTGTGAGTAGTGATCCTTCGACCCTTCGACAGGCTCAGGGCAGGCTAAGCTCAGGGTGACAGGTTAGAGGTTGAAGGGTTTAAGATTGTTTAAGATTGTTTAAGATTGTTTAAAAGTTTTGCCCCCCCGACCCCCTAAAGGGGGAGTTAGCAGTTAGCAGAAGGCAGTTTGCAGGTAGCAGTTAGCAGAAGGCAGTTAGCAGGTAGCAGTTAGCAGGTAGCAGTTAGCAGAAGGCAGTTAGGTTAATTTAACGAGTTAGTGTGAAAAATTGGATTAGTATTTTATTAGATTGGCATTATACCGCAATATAATTGGGTTACTAGAATTGTGACACACTTGACTTTGTATCCAAACAATTACAAAACAGCCCTTACTTTGATACAAAATTTAACTATATTTGCATTTACTTTATAACAAAATTGCGTTTTGAATTTTAAACGACATCTTATCTTAGAATTGAACGAATGGAAAAACAAGTCCAATCGGAAGCCTTTAATTCTTAGGGGGGCAAGGCAGGTGGGCAAGACTACTTTGGTGAAAGAGTTTGCCAAGACTTATCCGTTCCAATTGTATCTCAACCTTGAAAAAAAAGCGGATAGGCAATTTTTTGAGGAAACTGATAATGTGAAGACCATTATTGAAGCTTTATTTATATCTCATAATTTACCTTCATCGGCTATTGAAAACACCTTACTTTTCCTAGATGAAATTCAGGAACAGCCCAAAGCGATACAAGCATTACGCTATTTTTATGAAGAAGCCCCAGAATTGCATGTTATTGCAGCAGGTTCTTTGCTTGAATTTGCTCTTAAAGATATTCAGAGTTTTCCAGTAGGTAGGGTAGAATTTTTATATTTATTTCCATTTAATTTTCTTGAATATTTAGAATCGATACAGCACAAGATTGCTCTGGAGCAACTTCAAAAAATTCCAATATCAGCAGTTGCCCATATTAGTTTACTTAAATTGTTTAATCAATACGCTATCATTGGAGGAATGCCAGAGGTTGTGAGAGACTATGTTCAAGGAGATAGTGTTGCGGATTTAATTCCTATTTATGAGAGTATTTGGAGTTCGTATGTAAGTGATTCAGAGAAATATACTTCTGGTACTACGTCAAAAAATGTGATGAAACATATTATGGCTACCGCAGCATTTAGCATCGACGAGCGCATTAAATTTCAGAATTTTGGAAAATCGAACTATCAGTCGAGAGAAGTAGGAGAGGCTTTTCGGAATTTGCATCAGGCTAAGATTATTCAACTTATTTATCCCACCACTTCAGTAGCAGTGCCTATCATTCCAGATTTCAAGAAATCACCTAGACTGCAATTTTTAGATACGGGTATTCTCAATCATATTCTAGGGATTACTGCGCAAATGCTACCCTTACAGGATTTAAGTAAAAGTTATAAAGGTGCCATAATTCCGCATATTATTACCCAAGAAATACTTTCGATTCAATCCAAAAAGGCTGAGTTGCCCCATTTTTGGGTCAGAGAGAAAAAACAGTCTTCTTCTGAAGTAGATTTGGTTTATGCTATGGATGGAAAAGTAATTCCTATTGAAATTAAATCGGGTAGTACAGGCTCTTTAAAATCGCTTCATCAATTTATTGAAAATGCGAATCATCCCTATGCTGTTCGGATTTATGCAGGTAAATTTGAAGTTCAAACGGCTAAAACACCTAATGGGGTGTCCTATTTATTGATGAATCTTCCCTATTATTTGGGTACTTTGCTTCCAGAATATTTGGATTATTTTATTAAGAACTATAGGCTTAGCCCCCCGACCCCCTAAAGGGGAGTGGGAGGTACGAGGTACGAAGTTAGGGGTACGAAGTTAGCAGGTAGCAGAAGGCAGGTTTCAGAAATACATAAAGTCTTTTTTTTTGTTAGTTGTAACGAGCATTAATTTTTATTTTTGTATTGTTAGTAAAACAAAATTAGGTATTTTTGTATTGTAAATAAAACAATATGGAAGAGTTAGTAGCGAAATTTCGTTTTAAATTAAGTTATACTTCAACGGATTTCGTCAGGAGTTTGGAGGCAGAGATCAATTGGAAAGCTCGTTTAATTGGAATTAAAGGTGCAAGAGGGGTCGGAAAGACTACCTTATTGCTACAACATATACAATTATATCATTCAGAAAATCTAGAAAAGGTTTTGTATGTTTCGTTAGATTCCATTTGGTTTAGCAATAACACGTTGGTGGATTTAGCGGATAATTTTGTAAAAAAGGGAGGAGAGTATCTTTTTTTGGATGAGGTACATCGCTATGATAATTGGTCTCAGGAGTTGAAAAACATCTATGATGATTATCCGATGCTAAAAGTCGTGTTTACTGGGTCTTCCTTGTTGCAAATATTGAATGCCAGAGCTGATTTGAGTCGGAGGGCTATAACATATACCATGCAAGGACTTTCGTTTCGTGAATATCTTAGTATTGAAACAGGACAAACTTTTGCAAAATTGACTTTAGAATCTATTTTGAGTAAACATACTAAAGAATCGACTTTGGTGAATTCGAAGGTAAAACCATTGTATTATTTTGATCGGTATCTTAGGCAAGGGTACTACCCTTTTTATAAAGAAGAATTGGATTTGTATCTGCCACGTTTGGAGGAGATTATTAATATGATGCTTGAAATTGAGTTGCCTTTGTTGCGAGGATTGGATTTGGCTTATGTTCATAAAATTAAACAATTGTTGCTTATCATATCTGAATCAGTCCCTTTTGTTCCCAATGTTACGAAGTTGAGTCAAAAGATGGGGATAGCCAGGAGTACTTTGCTATTGTATTTTCATAATTTGGCTGAAATAGGTCTTACGATCAACTTATTTAAAGAGTCGGGAGGTATTAGTAAGCTTCAGAAACCCCTAAAAGTGTATTTGGAAAATTCAAATTTGATGTATGCCTTAACTTCAAAAGCGGCTAATACTGGAAATATTCGAGAAACTTTTTTCGCCAATCAACTCGCATGTAAACATAAGGTTATGTATTCAGACAAGGGTGATTTTTTGGTCAATGAGAAGTACGTTTTCGAAATAGGCGGGAAGGACAAATCGATCAAACAAATAGAAGGAATTGAAAATGCTTTTATCGCAGCAGACAATATTGAGTATGGTTTTCAGAACAAAATTCCATTATGGTTGTTTGGTTTTTTGTATTAGGGGAGTACGATTTGGGTAGAAGAAGGGTTTTCGGTTAGTTGTTAAGCTCCTAAAGGGGAGTTAGAGGTACGAGGTTAGAGGTACGAAGTTAGCAGTTTGCAGGTAGCAGTTTGCAGATAGCTGTACTTCCCTGATATAGGTTAATTGGTTTTCGGTTAGTTGTTAAGCTCCTAAAGGGGAGTTGTCCTTTCCATCGGCAGGCTCAGCCCCCCATCCCCCTAAAGGGGGAGTTAGAGGTACGAAGTTAGCAGTTTGCAGAAGGCAGGTTTGTGGTAGCTGTACTTCCCTGATATAGGTTAATCGGTTAACTGGTTAGGTGTTGAGTGTTTTCGTTGTGCTTTTAATATAAAATGTTTTTTACAATAAAAGGTAGTTCAATGACGCCAAAAATTATAAAAGGTGCTTGTCACGAAGACTCGAGAGGGGCTTTGTGTTATAACAATGATTTTGACGCAGCAGCGGTGAAGAGGGCTTATGTGATAGAAAATAAAAGCACCGAAATCATTAGGGCCTGGAGAGGCCATAAAATAGAAGAACGCTGGTTTTCTGCTATCAGTGGTGCGTTTAAAATCGAGTTGATAGCCATTGACAATTGGGAAAATCCTTCGAAAAGATTAGATAGGGTTTCTTTTTTTCTTTACTCTAAAACTCTTGATGTGCTTCATATACCACCAGGTTATGTAAGCAGTATCCAATCTCTTGAAGAAGGGTCTAAATTGTTGGTTATGGCCAATTATATGATGGGTGAGTTAGAAGATGAATATCGGTACGCAGTTGATTATTTCGAGTAATTAGCGGTTATCGGTTATCAGTTTTCGGTTTTCGGTTTTCGGTTTTCGGTTATCTGTACTTCCCTGATATAGGTTGACCACAAAAGTCAATTTATATGAAAGCAAATTTGAAAGAAATCAGGAAACGCCGAGTTTATTCGGAGGAGTTTAAAAAAGAGATTGTAAATTTTTACGAGAGCGGAAAGTATAGTGTTCTGCAGATGGAACGGCTTTACGGAGTAAATGATGGTTCAATCTACAAATGGATTTATAAATTTTCTACTTTTAACGAAAAAGGGGTTAGAGTAGTAGAAATGAAAGACAGCAATATAGATAGGGTTAAACAGTTAGAGCTCAAGATAAAAGAACTTGAGCAAGCTGTTGGTCAGAAGCAAATAAAAATTGATTATCTCGAAAAGATGATTGATATTGCCAAAGATGAGTTTAGCATAGACATAAAAAAAAACTTCAACACCCCACAATCAGTTGGTTCGTTGAAAACCAGAAAGAAATAGTTTTTTCTTTAAATCGGCTTTATGAAACACTAGAAATAAGCAAGCAAGCTGTAAATCAGTATTCAAAAAGGCAAATTGCTTTTGAAAAAAAGATAGAATGTCTAATTGTAGAAGCGGAAGAACTACGAGAAGAACATCCTGGTTGTGGGGTTGAGAAAATGTATTATACATTGCGACCCAATTTTATAGGAAGAGATAGGTTTATTGCTCTTTTTATGGATTTAGGGTTTAGAATAAAGAGACATAAAAATTATAGGAGGACAACTTTTTCTGTGAAAGTATATTTTCCCAATTTAATAAAGTCAATGTCTGTTTATGCACCTTCGATGGTATGGCAATCAGATATAACTTATATTTATTTAGGAGAAAGATTTTATTATGCAGTGTTTATAATAGATGTTTATACAAAGAAAATTGTTGGATACCAATTGTCTAATCATATGAGAGCTACTGCTAATGTAAAAGCAATGCAGATGGCATTAGAAAGTAATGAAGCTCCAATGGTACACCATTCAGATAGAGGAAGTCAATATATTTACAATGACTATATAACTCTTCTCAGGGTAAGTGGATGTGAAATAAGTATGGCATTGTCAGGACAGGACAATGCTTATGCAGAAAGGATTAACAGAACAATAAAAGAAGAGTATATAGATCACTGGAAACCTAAAACGTTTGAACAATTGAAAAAGAATGTAGATAGAGCTGTTGACCATTACAATCACAAGAGGCCTCATAATAACATAGGGAGATTAAGCCCAGTTGATTTTGAAAATAATTGGTTCAATAATCGTCTTTTTCCTAAGCCTATTATTACTATTTTTGACAATGAGAAATTAATAGAAACCGGTCAACTTTAATTAGGGACGTGCAATCGGTTATCGGTTTTCAGTTATCGGTTATCGGTTTTTGGTTATGGGTTATTGGTTATGGTTTTAGATTTTGATTTATTTATTTTGTGGAATAAAATTTTGTAAGTAATTATGTTTAATCGGCTTATATCTTTATCGGTACTTGTGCTGCTTTTGCCTCTATTTTTTATCGTTTCCATTTTTATTTTGATTGAAGATGGTTTTCCGATTTTTTTTATGCAAAAGAGGGTTGGGGTGAATTATACTTTTTTTCAAATCTACAAGTTTCGGTCTATGAAGAAAGATACTCCCAATGTTGCGACACATTTGTTAGTAAATCCAGAGCAATATGTTTTGAAAATAGGCCGTATTCTGCGTAAATTGAGTTTAGATGAGTTGCCCAATCTCATCAATATACTGAAAGGTGAAATGGTTTTTGTTGGCCCTCGTCCAGCTTTATACAATCAGGATGATTTGATGCAACTCCGTGTTGAAGCTGGAGTTGATCAACTTATACCAGGGCTAACTGGTTGGGCTCAAGTCAATGGAAGAGACGAGATTTCATTGGAAACAAAAGTAGCATTAGAAAAAGAATATCTGGAGCGCAAATCGTTTTGGTTTGACTTGAAAATTATTGTGCTCACTTTTACTAAGGTTTTAATTAGTAAAGGAGTGAAGCATTAGTAGGAGGTTAGAGGTACGAGGTTAGAAGTTGTCCTTCGTCCTTCGACAGGCTCAGGATGACAGGTTGGGGGTTGAAGGGTTTAAGATTGTTTAAATGTTTTGCCCCTCCGACCCCCTAAAGGGGGAGTTAGAGGTTAGAAGTTAGAGGTTAGAGGTTGTCCTTCGTCCTTCGCCTTCGCTCAGGATGACAGGTGGGAGGTTAGAGGTACGAATTTGTTCTTAGTCCTTTGACTACGCTCAGGATGACAGCTCAGGATGACAGGGGAAGTTAGAAGTTGTCCGTCGACAGGCTCAGGATGACAGAGTCTACCAATTGTAATTTTAAAATTGTCTAATCCATTTAAAATTTTATCCCGACGAATTCGGGAGTTAATGCCGATAGATACTATATTTTGTACTCCCAATAGCTATCGGGTTTATTGGATTATTATTTATAGCTAGTCGGTATTAGATGTTGGATGAAGGTGTTTGTTGATTTAAAAAAATAATAATAAATAGTATAACAAAATAGTTCTTGTTTATGCAAAATGAACTTAACAAGTCAGAATTTTTACTGTGGGTTAATGAGTTGAAAAGCAAGATTCATGAAGCCAAGCGGAAGGTTGCTTTCAGTATTACTTCACAGTTGTTGGAATTGTATTGGGAAATAGGAAAAGATATTTGTGTTAAACAGCAAACTTCAAATTGGGGCAATAGTCTTATTGAACAAATTGCATCGGAATTAAAATTAGAATTCCCTGAAATGAAAGGATTTTCTAGAAGGAATTTGTACGCTATCAAACAATGGTATTCTTTTTATTCATTAAAATATCAATTTGTGCCACAGTATGTGGCACAAATTCCATGGGGACATAATCGATTGATAATTACTAAAATAAAAGAGATAGAGAAAGCGGAGTTCTATTGTACTTCCCTGATATAGGTTAACTGGTTAATCGGTTAGGAGGTTAATTGGGTAGGAGGTTAATTGGTTAATCGGTTAGGAGGTTAATTGGTTAATCGGTTAATCGGTTAGGAGGTTAATTGGTTAGGAGGTTAATTGGTTAACTGGTTAATCGGTTAGGAGGTTAATTGGGTAGGAGGTTAATTGGTTAATCGGTTAATCGGTTAGGAGGTTAATTGGTTAACTGGCTAATCGGTTAGGAGGTTAATTGGTTAATCGGTTAGGAGGTTATCTGTTTTCGGTTATCTGTATTCGGTTTTCTATATTTTGTCGGTTTTTGATTATTGGTTGTGAGTTATAGGTTATCGGTAATGTTAATTGATTTGACTTTTTCTACGCCTTTTTTTTCTTTTGATTGTCGATAGTGCGTTTTAACTTGACAAAAAAACAATAAATTCTGACAGTAGCTGACGACTAATGTCTATCTTTGTATCCTTTAAAGTTTATATTTTATGAAGTATTTTTTCTTATTTAAAAAGTCAATTCCTTTTCTTTTAGTTCTTTTTGTGTTTTCGTGTAAGCCGCGCGAGGAGCTTGTATATTATCAGAATATAGATAGTTTAGCTCAAGCAGAGAAATTAAGTACCTATGAAATAAAGATTCAGCCTGATGATTTGTTAATGATAATTGTTTCGGCTGATGACCCTGAATCGGCTTTGCCTTTTAATTTGAGTACCATTAGTGTACCGTCGGCAATGAATGTTAACAATGGGAGTATGATAAATGCTAGGGGGCAAGAAACGATGCAGTCTTATTTGGTCGATGCGGCGGGTATGATTGATTTTCCAGTTTTGGGAAAATTGAAAGTGGGTGGGCTATCGCGGTCTGAACTGATGCAATTGTTGGAATCCAAGATTGCTAAATACATCAAAAATCCGATAATCAACATTCGTTTGACGAATTTTAAAGTTTCGGTTCAGGGCGAAGTGACTCTGCCTGGTACCTATCCTATTGCTTCAGATCGTGTGACACTTATTGAAGCTCTTAGTATGGCTAAAGATTTGACTATTTATGGTAAAAGAGACAATATTCTAATAATTAGAGAAGTCAATGGAATAAAAACTTTTAATAGAGTTGATATTACCAAAGCCGATTTTATTAATTCACCCTATTATTTTTTGGCACAGAATGATGTGGTGTATGTAGAGCCGAACAAAACCAGAATAAATGGCGCTGCAGTTGGAGCCAATACTGGAGTAATAATTTCTATTACCTCGCTAGTGATTACCCTAATTACCTTGATAGTTACCACAGCCCAATAATTTTATATATGGAAAATAAATTTATCTCTGAAGAGGAACAAAATGAAGATTTTAATTTAAGAGACACTCTAGAGAAGTATCTTATTCATTGGCAATGGTTTGTTTTAGGGTCATTACTTTGCTTAGTGATTGCTTATATCTATTTAAGATATTCAACCCCTCAATATCAAGCAAGAACTACTATATTAGTTAAGGATGAAAAAAAAGGAGGTATGCTGTCTGAATTATCAGCGTTCTCTGACATGGGATTGGGTAAAGGTATGACTAGCAATCTCGACAATGAAATTGAAATATTAAAGTCCAGAACTTTGGTTGAGAGCACTGTTAAGAAGCTAAAACTGAATGTTTCATTGTTTGGGAATGGTAATGTTAAAAGTAGTGAGAATTATAGAGATACTCCAATTCTTGTTGATTTTATTTCGACTAAACCTGATTTTTATCTTAAGTCTCTGAATTTAGAATTTATTGCTTTAGGTCCTGACACCTTTAGTTTAGAAAATAAATTGGAAAACGAAGCAGAGCCAAGTATTGTTATTGACCAGAAAGAATTTCGATATGGAGATATCATAACCACTTCAATTGGGAAATTAATCATCACTAAACCAGTGTATCAAAAAAATACAATAAAAGCGGATTATGAATCGATTACAATCCGAGTTTCACCACTTGACAATGTAGTAAGTGGTTATTTGAGCCGGCTTAAGGTAAATCCTGTCAGTAAAACCAGTAGTGTAGTCGAAATTTCAACAACAGATCCTATCATTAAAAGAGCAGAAGACTTTCTGGATAAAATGATTCAGATTTATAATGATGATGCCGCTGCTGATAAGAATTTTATTTCAGAGAACACCTCTAAGTTTATTGCTAATAGATTGTTATTGATTACACAAGAACTGGATGGTGTTGAGCAAGATGTTGAAAGTTTCAAGCAGTCGAATGGGCTTACTGATATAGAATCGGAAGCTAAATTATTTATAGAAGGTTCTAGTGAGTATAACAAATTGAGTGTTCAGAATGAAATTCAGTTGAATGTTGTAGCGTCAATGCTTGATTTTATGAAGAAAAGTACCAACTCTGATTTGTTGCCCGCCAATCTTATTACTAGTGAAGGAGATGCTACAGAATTGATTAACTCCTATAATCAATTGATTTTAGAGCGTAATCGTATTTTGAAATCGGCTACTGTTGCCAATCCAACAGTTGTAAAATTAGATCAACAAATTCACTCCCTTAAAGCAAATGTTGCTCAAAGTTTATTGCGAATGCAATCTAATTTGACAATTCAAAAAAGAAATTTAAAAAATCAAGAAGGGCTTTTAGATTCTAAAATAGGAAAGATTCCGGTTCAAGAACGTCAATATAGAGTAATTGCCCGTCAACAA
The DNA here is from genome assembly GCA_963513695.1 of uncultured Flavobacterium sp. GTDB lineage: Bacteria > Bacteroidota > Bacteroidia > Flavobacteriales > Flavobacteriaceae > Flavobacterium. The sequence goes on along the minus strand of CAUPRL010000002.1, from coordinate 276,130 downwards.
AAAGTAAAAGAGGAATTGTATTTGTATTTATTGCAGAAAAGAGAGGAAACGGCTATTTCGTTGGCCGCCACGGCACCTAATGCCCGAGTTATTGATGCGGCAAAAGCATCGATTATTCCTGTTTCCCCGAAAAAGAATATCATTTATTTGGCTGCACTCCTGTTGGGGTTATTGATTCCTTTTGGGATTTTGTATGTGAAAGATTTATTGGATACCAAAGTCAAAACCCGTTTTGATATCACTGATAAGTTCGCAATTCCGTTTTTGGGAGACATACCAAGATCGACGACTCCCGGAGAGATTATCGATACCACGAGCAGAACGAGTACGGCAGAAGCTTTGCGTATTGTAAGGGCTAATCTCGACTATATGTTGACGCAGGTGCCGGATGGTCAGGCGAAGAGTATTTTTGTTACTTCGACCATACCCGGGGAAGGGAAAACTTTTTTGTCGGTCAATTTGGCTAGTATTTTTGCACATTCCGGAAGAAAAGTGCTATTGATAGGAATGGACATTAGGAAGCCAAAATTGAACGAATATGTTGGCATCACGGACCCAAAAGGGTTAACGGATTATTTATCGGCCAAAAATGTTGTTATTGGGGATTATATCAATCATATGAAAGGATTCGAAGCCTTTGATATCCTCTTGGGCGGTGTTATTCCGCCCAATCCAACTGAAATGCTGATGAGTAAAAAAGTGGATGAATTGTTTGCCCAATTGAAAAATGAGTATGACTATATCATCGTAGATACCGCTCCAGTGAGTTTGGTGTCGGATACTATGATTATTGCCAAACATGCCGATACTTTTGCGTATGTGGTGCGCGCCAATTATTTGGATAAACGCATGTTGGCTCTTCCCGATATCTTGCATAGAGAGCATAAATTGCCTAATATGGCCTTTATTCTTAATGATACGGAGGTGACCAAAGGCTATGGTTATGGCGGTTATGGTTATGGCGGCTACGGTTATGGTGGAGTTGAAAAAAAGAAAAAACCTTGGTATAAAAAGGTGTTTAAGAAGTAAAAAGGAGAGGCGAAAGCCTCTTTTTTTTTGCCCCCCAGCCCCCGAAAGGGGAGGTACGAGGTACGAGGTACGAGGTACGAGGTACGAGATACGAGGTTAGAAGTTAGAGGTACGAGATATGAGGTACGAGGTTAGAGGTACGAGGTTAGAAGTTAGAGGTTAGAGGTACGCTGTTGTCTGTTGACTGTTCTCGGTTTTTGGTTAATTGGTTAATTGGTTGCCCCCCAGCCCCCTAAAGGGGGAGTTTTTGGTTAGAGGTACGAGGTTAGAAGTTAGAGGTTAGAGGTACGCTGTTGTCTGTTGTCTGTTCTCGGTTTTTGGTTAATTGGTTGCCCCCCAGCCCCCTAAAGGGGGAGTTTTTGGTTAGAGGTACGAGGTTAGAAGTTGGAGGTACGCTGTTGTCTGTTATCGGTTTTTGGTTAACTGTTTAACTTTAACTATTAACCTTTTTTTTCTAAATAATTCACTATTGTCCGATATAAATTCGTTTCTCACAAATTGTTCATAAATATTCTCGCAAAGACGCTAAGTCCCCAAGTTTTAATGGACTTATTCTTTGCGTCTTTGTGACTTTGCGTGAGAATTCGAAAAATAAGGTTTTAAATTGATTTGTTTTATAAAACAAAGCAGTACGGAGCTTTTTAAATAATTTAATTGTTTTAATCGGACAACAATGTCAAATAATTAAACTTTTTTAAGCGATTAACCCTTTTTTGGGTTAAATGTTTAAATGTTTAATTGGTTAACTGTTTCTTAAACGATTAACCGCTTAAACTTTTCTAACCGATTATCCTTTTTAGTACTTTTGCAGTTATGGAATTTTCATCAAAACTTTTAGAGAAAGCCGTTAATGAAATGGCTCAATTGCCAGGAATTGGGAAGCGCACTGCTTTGCGGCTGGTGTTGCATTTATTGAAACAACCTAAGGAACAAACGAGTTTTTTGTCACAGGCCCTGACAAGCATGCGAGAGGAAGTTCAGTTTTGTGGTAGTTGTCATAACATTTCGGATTCGACTATTTGTGCTATTTGCGCTAATACAAAAAGAGATTCTGCAATAATTTGTGTGGTCGAAGATATTCGAGACGTGATGGCTATTGAAAATACAGGACAATTTCGCGGGATTTATCACGTTCTAGGAGGTAAGATATCGCCGATAGACGGGGTGGGTCCCAGTCAGTTGAACATCAGTACGCTGGTTGACAAGGTAAAATCGGGGGTGGTTCAAGAAATTATTTTTGCGCTAAGCTCGACTATGGAAGGCGATACGACCAATTTCTATATTTATAAGCAAATACAGCAATACGAAATCATTAGTACCACTATCGCTCGAGGCATCTCGGTGGGTGACGAATTGGAATATGCCGATGAGGTCACTTTGGGAAGGAGTATTTTGCAGCGGGTGCCTTTTGAGAAGAGCTTAAGGAATGGTTAATTGATTAATCGGTTAATCGGTTAATTGGTTAATCGGTTAATCGGTTAATTGATTAGGTGGTTAATTGGTTAATTGATTAGGTGGTTAATAGCTATTGTTTGCCTCCGCGCTGGCTGGTTGTCGGTTGTCAGTGTTGAGTTGCCCCCTAACCCCCTAAAGGGGGAATTGGAAGTTGGAAGTTGTCCTTCGACAGGCTCAGGATGAGGGGAGGTTGGAAGTACGATTTACGAGGTTAGAAGTTGTCCTTCGACAGGCTCAGGATGACGGGGGAAGTTGGAAGTACGATTTACGAGGTTAGAAGTTGGAAGTTGTCCTTCGACAGGCTCAGGATGAGGGGAGGTTGGAAGTACGATATACGAGGTTAGAAGTTGGAAGTTGTCCTTCGACAGGCTCAGGATGGCGGGGAGGTTGGAAGTACGATTTACGAGGTTAGAAGTTGGAAGTTGTCCTTCGACAGGCTCAGGATGGCGGGGAGGTTGTCCTTCGACAGGCTCAGGATGACATTGGAGGTGCCCTTCGACAGGCTCAGGATGAGGGGGAAGATGGAAGGGGGAAAAGGCCTTTCGGAAAGCTAGGGGTGAAATGGGAGAAAGAAAGTGAAATTTGCTAATAAAATTGCTATTGAAATTGCCATTGAAGTTTGCCATTGAAAAATGAAATCCTATATTTGTTACCTAAAATGTAATAATGAATAAATTTGTATACTCTATATTGCTAGGAATTAGTATTTTTTTTACTTCTTGTATTCCTACCAAAGACCTTATTTACCTTCAGAATAAAAATGGAGCTGTTCCTGAGGCTTCTATTTCTGAGGTTATGTTGAAGCCCTATCGCCTTCAGGTGAATGATGTTTTGAGTATTACCATCAAGGCTGACGACCCAAAGTTGGTCTCTATTTTCAACCCCACCAATAAAGGCGAAACGGATAATGTTGGGTCTTCCTTGTATTTTTCGGGATACACGGTTGATGATCATGGGATGATTCGCATTCCGGTATTAGGAGAAATTACCGCCATTGGCTATACCGTTGAAGAATTGCGACTGAAAATTGAGCAAAAGCTTCTGGATGACTACTTTAAAAAAGAAGCCAATATTTTTGTGATTGTTCGTTTGGCTGGTTTTAAGTATACCATCAACGGCGAAGTGGGGAGTATGGGAACCAAATTTTTATTTCAAGATCATGTCAATATTATGGAGGCGATTGCCAATTCAGGCGATATTACGATTACCGGTGACCGAAAAGCGGTGACCATAATTAGGCAAACTCCTACTGGAACTGAGATGCATGATATTGACCTTACGGATGTCAACGTGATGAAATCCCCTTATTATAATTTGCAACCCAATGATTATATCTACGTCAAGCCGCTCAAACAAAAAACTTGGGGAACGGGGAAGACCGGGATAGAGTCGTTGTCTACCATTATTACACTGATATCGTTAGTGACTACTACCTTAGTATTATTACAATTATAATAAAATTCAAAAATGTTAGATATAAAGGATTTTTCGATTTTTGAAGCCCAAAATGGATTTGATTTTAAAGGGTTTTTAATCAAAATTGGTAGTTACTGGAAATGGTTTTTACTAAGTTTAGCCATTACTTTTACTATTGCCTATCAGGTTAATATTCGAAAGGAAAAGATTTATGCCATGGAAACGGTTATCTCAGTCAAAGAGGAAACGAATCCGCTTTTTACTTCAAATACCAGCTTGGTTTTCAATTGGGGCGGTACTTCTGACCAGGTTCAAACGATCGCTACCACCTTGCAATCTCGTTCTCATAATGAGTTGGTTGTCGAAAAATTGCAATATTATATTGGGTATTTGGCGCAAGGAAAATACAATCTTGTTGATGCCTACGGGGCTGTTCCCTTTTATGTTGCTATCGATAAATCGCGAGGGCAACTTAGCGGAACGCTAATAGGTATTAAATTTTTAAGTGAAAATGAATACGAAGTCCGAATTCCGTTCGGCAGTAACTCCGTTTCCTTGATTACCTATGCCACTAATACCTATAGCACCACCTCAGTTGCTGCGGGTGATTTTGTGAAGCGATACAAGGTTGGTCAACAAGTTTCCTTGCCGTTCTTGAATTGGAAATTGCAAATCAAAGACAATCCTGGTCTTTACAAAGGCAACCAATATTTTGTTCAATTTAATGATTTTGATGGTACGGTTTCAGGGTATAAAGGCATCAATGTAAAGTCGGATGATAAGGGCGGTTCCATCATTACCTTGGGCATGCAAGGGACCAATAAGGCCAGAATGGTGGAATATCTCAATGCCACCGTGAAGATGCTTATCAAAAGGCAGTTGGATGGTAAAAACCAATTTGCGACCAACACCATTCGCTTCATCGATAGTACCCTTGTTGCTATGGAGTCGCAACTGAAAGAAACAACCAATGAACTCAAATCCTTTCGAAAAGGCAAAAATATTTTTAATATTGAAGGTGATGGAGCCAAGTTTTCGGATAAAGTTTTGGAATATGACGTCAAAAAAGATGAGATAAACCGTAAAATCACCTATTATAATTCCTTGAAGTCTTATTTGAAGAGCAGCGTCGATTATTCAAAGCTTCCTGCCCCTTCCGTTGCCGGAATTGAGGATCCTAATATTGTGGTCAATGTATCGAAATTGATTTCACTTTCGACCCAAAGGTCAGAAATGGCTTATGCCGTAAAAAGCGAAAAGATTTTCAGGGATTTTGACAATCAGATGGAAGCCGTCAAGAAGGTGTTACTGGAAAATATTGCTACTGCCAAAGCTGCTTTGCAGTATGATTTGGCGATGGTCGAAAGCAAAATCAATGAAGCCGAAAGCACCATCAAACAGCTGCCGGAAGATCAACAGGAACTTATTAAAATTAAAAGGAAATACGATTTAAGTGATAATATTTATAGTTCCTTTCTTCAAAAAAGAAGCGAGGCCGATATCGTGAAAGCCGCTAATTTGTCGGATATTCATTTTATTGACCCTGCCAAAGATATCGGAGGCGGACTTATTGGTCCCAAAACCTCGGTCAATTATGTCTTGGCTTTGTTTCTTGGCTTGCTTTTTCCGTTGCTGATGGTTTTCGTGATATTTTTTGTTAACAATGCCATTCAAAATACAGAAGATATCAGCAGGTTGACTCAAATTCCGTTGATTGGTGTTATTGGCTTGAGTAAGGAATCTTCTGATTTGGCGGTGTATTTGAAACCCAAATCGGCTTTATCGGAGTCGTTTCGAGCCATTCGATCTTCGCTACAATATTTATACAAGCAGCAATCCTTAACCGGAGCGAAAACTTTAATGATTACCTCGTCGGTCAGTGGCGAAGGGAAGACGTTTACCACTCTGAATATCGCTACTGTTTTTGCCTTAAGCGAGAAAAAAACTGTAATTATCGGTTTGGATTTGAGAAAGCCTAAATTGTTTGAAGAATTTAATTTGAGCAATGAAGTAGGGGTTGTCAATTATTTAATCAAGCAAAAAACTGTCGATGAAATCATTAATCCTACCCATATTCCATTTCTGGATGTTATTCTGTCGGGGCCGATTCCACCCAACCCAGCCGAGATGATTATGAGTGACGGAATGCAGGATATGATTGAAGAGTTAAAGAAAAAATACGATTATATCATTTTGGACACACCACCTGTAGGCTTGGTTTCGGATGCTTTGGAATTGGCTCAATATTGTGATGTCATCCTGTATATTGTGCGACAAAATTTTACCAAAAAAGAGATGATTACCTTGGTGAACAACAGGGTGAAACGGGGGGAACTCAAAAACACTAGTATTATTTTGAATGGCTTTCAAAATAAAGCGAAGTACGGGGCCGGTTATGGGTACGGTTACGGTTACGGTTATGGGAATACCACCTATTCCAATGGGTATAATGAGGACGATAAACCTAGGAACGTCGTGGAAAAAGTAATCAGTAAAATTAGAAAATCCCTTTAAAGATAGGTTTAATACATTCGAATGAAAGAAGAAGTAAAAAATAGTATACTGATTACCGGTGGTGCCGGTTTTATAGGCTCTAATTTGTGTGATTATTTTTTATCCAAAGGGCATCAGGTCATTTGTTTGGATAATTTTGCCACAGGGCACCGTCATAATTTGAAGGATTTTATGAATCATAAAAACTTTCGTTTGATTGAAGGAGATATACGGAATTTGGAAGATTGTCAGCAAGCGGTAAAAGGGGTGGATTGTATTTTGCATCAGGCGGCTTTAGGTTCGGTTCCCCGTTCTATAAATGACCCAATTACCTCCAATGATGTGAATGTTTCCGGATTTTTGAATATGTTGGTAGCTGCTCGGGATGCCAAGGTAAAACGTTTTGTATATGCGGCTAGTTCTTCCACTTATGGAGATTCAGAAGGCCTGCCCAAGGTAGAGGCCGTAATCGGAAAACCATTGTCACCCTATGCCATCACTAAATATGTCAACGAATTGTACGCTGAAATATTCAGCAGAACCTATGGTTTGGAAACCATTGGTTTGCGCTACTTTAATGTTTTTGGACGAAAACAAGACCCCAAAGGCGCTTATGCGGCGGTTATCCCCAAATTTGTGATGCAGTTGATGCAACTCGAAAGCCCGAAAATCAATGGAGATGGTAATTATTCGCGGGATTTTACTTATATCGACAATGTGATTCAGATGAATGAATTGGCGATGCTAACCCAGAATCCTGAGGCTGTAAATACGGTATATAATACGGCTTATGGCGACCGCAATACGCTGAATAATCTGGTTGATTACTTAAAAGAATATCTATCAAAATACAATCCTAAAATTGCTGAAGTTGCCATTGAATACGGTCCCAATAGAGCTGGAGATATTCCCCATTCGTTGGCCAGTATTGAAAAAGCAAAATCCTTATTGGGTTATGACCCTAAGTTTTCTTTGAAAGAAGGATTGAAAGAGGCTGTTGATTGGTATTGGGGGAATTTGGCCCCTAAAGGGGGAGGTTAGAAGTACGAGGTACGAGGTTAGAAGTACGAGGTTAGAAGTGGGAGGTTAGAATTACGAGGTACGAGGTTAGAGGTTAGAAGTGGGAGGTTAGAATTACGAGGTACGAGGTTAGAGCTTAGAAGTGGGAGGTTAGAAGTACGAGGTTAGAAGTGGGAGGTTAGAAGTACGAGGTTAGAGGTTGTAATAAATGTTGTATTTAAAAATAGAAAAATGAAAAGTTATAAAGATTTAGATATCTAGAATTTAGGTTTGTCATTGTTTTATTGAACACAAAAGGTTTCTTTGCAATTGCCAAATTATGAATTATATGAATTGGGAAGCCAATTAAGAAGGTCTTCGGATTCTGTAGCGACAAATATAGTCGAGGGATATGGAAGAAGACGTTATAAACAAGATTTCATTAAGTTCTTAACCTATTCACATGCAAGTAACTTAGAAACACTTTGTCATTTAGAAAAGTTGGTTTCTCTTTATCCTGATTTATCAAGTGAAATGATTTTACTTCAGAATGAGTACGATCAATTAGGAGCCAAAATATTTTCGTTTTTACGAAATATAGAAAAGAATTGGAATAAATTTGAATAATAATTTTATGTTTTATTGTTTAGCAGTCAAAACTGATAACCGATAACACAAAACTGAAAACAGAAGCATTAAAGAATGAAAATTACAAAAATTTGTTGCATAGGAGCGGGATATGTTGGCGGTCCCACTATGGCCGTAATTGCACAAAAATGTCCCCATATTCAGGTTACTGTAGTCGACTTGAATGCCGAAAGAATTGCAGCTTGGAATGATGAAGACACTCAAAATATTCCAATTTACGAACCAGGGCTGAGTGAAGTTGTTGCAGAAGCCCGTGGTAGGAATTTGTTTTTTTCGACAGATGTTGACAAGGCCATAGACGAAGCTCAAATCATTTTCATTTCGGTAAATACGCCTACTAAAACCTATGGTAAAGGTAAGGGCATGGCTGCCGATTTGAAATATATCGAATTGTGTGCCCGACAAATAGCCAAAATAGCCAAAGACGATAAAATTGTAGTCGAGAAATCGACTTTACCTGTTCGTACTGCCGAAGCCATCAAGAGTATTTTGGACAATACAGGAAATCATGTACAGTTTCAAATTTTATCCAATCCGGAGTTTCTTGCCGAAGGAACAGCGGTTCAGGATTTATTGCAACCCGACCGGATTTTGATTGGAGGAGACCCCTCTGTTGAAGGGCAGCAAGCAATTCAGGCCTTGGTTGAAGTGTATTCGAATTGGGTAGCTCCGGAAAAAATTATTACTACCAATTTGTGGTCATCGGAATTGTCGAAATTGACTGCCAATGCTTTTTTAGCACAACGCATCTCATCGATAAATGCCTTGTCGGAGCTTTGTGAAAAAACAGGTGCCAATATCAATGAAGTGGCCAAAGCCATTGGGATGGATAGTAGAATTGGTCCTAAATTTTTGAAAGCATCGGTTGGATTTGGAGGATCATGTTTTCAGAAAGACATTTTGAATTTGGTTTACATCGCCAAATCCTACGGCTTAAATGCAGTAGCCGATTATTGGGAACAGGTAATTATCATGAATGACCATCAGAAAAAGCGGTTTGCCAATAGAATTGTGCAAACACTTTATAATACTGTTGCCGACAAAAAGATTGCCTTTTTGGGTTGGGCTTTCAAGAAGGATACCAACGATACCAGAGAATCGGCGGCTATTTATGTAGCCAATGATTTAATCAACGAGCAAGCACAAATTGCAGTTTATGATCCCAAAGTATCAAGGAATAAAATTTTAGTTGATTTGGATTATTTAGAAACCAGAAGTTCTGAAAAAAATGCCAAAGCTATCATTTCCTTTGATAATCCTTATGATGCCTGTAAAGGCGCTCATGCTATTGCAGTACTCACAGAGTGGGATGAATTTGTACACTATGATTGGCAACAACTCTACGATAGTATGCAAAAACCAGCCTTTGTTTTTGATGGAAGAAATATATTGGATGCAGCTGCGTTAGAGGAAATAGGATTTATTTATCGGGGGGTAGGAAAATAATGGTGGTGAGTTATCGGTTATCGGTTATCGGTTATCGGTTGTCGGTTGTGAGTTTTCGGTTAATTGGTCAATTGGTTAGGTGGTTAATAGGTGTTGTTTACTTCCGCGCTGCCTGGCTCCTTCGCTAAAACAGTTCACAGGATTTTTTTAACGCTCGTCTCATAAAGGGGGAAATTAGAAGTTAGAGGTTAGAAGTACGAGGTACGAGGTTAGAAGGGGGAGGTTAGAAGTACGAGGTACAAGGTTAGAAGTACGAGGTACGAGGTTAGAAGTAGGAGGTTAGAAGTACGAGGTACAAGGTTAGAAGGGGGAGGTTAGAAGTACGAGGTACAAGGTTAGAAGTACGAGGTACGAGGTTAGAAGTAGGAGGTTAGAAGTACGAAGTACAAGGTTAGAAGTACAAGGTACGAGGTTAGAAGTAGGAGGTACGAGCTTAGAAGTAGGAGGTTAGAAGTGGGAAGTGTGAAGTTGGAGAGGACCTTTCCTTCGGCAGGCTCAGTATAAACTAGCTCAGGATGACAGAACAAGAAAAATTTTATTAATAACGGTTCTCGATACATTTTTTGTTCCGTCCCGATAGCTATCGGAATACTGCACAAAAAACACTCGAACAGACGGCTATGGTAATTAGACCCAACGGATTAGTAAATAATAAGGTTTTCTTTATTGAGGACTAAAATATATATAAATTGAAAACAGAAATAAAAATTGCCGTTATCGGCTTAGGATATGTAGGTTTGCCCCTGGCGCGATTGTTTGCTACCCAATATTCGGTTGTGGGATTTGACATCAATCAGGCTCGAATTGATGCATTAAAGCAAGGCGTCGACAGTACTCTTGAAATTGATTCTGATAGTTTGAAGCAAGTGCTTGTTGATAGATCGTCAACTAAAAATGGTTTGTATTGCACTTCAGCATTGGCAGAAATTTCGGATTGCAATTATTATATTGTTACGGTTCCGACCCCAGTTGATAAGAATAATCGCCCTGATTTGACTCCCCTTTACAAATCGAGTGAAACGGTCGGTAAAGTATTGAAAAAAGGTGATATCGTTATTTATGAATCGACTGTGTATCCGGGTGTAACTGAGGAGGAATGTGTTCCTGTTTTAGAAAAAATATCAGGCTTGCAATTCAATGTTGATTTTTTTGCCGGGTATTCTCCAGAACGAATTAATCCAGGCGACAAAGAGCATACCGTAGAAAAAATCCTTAAAGTTACTTCGGGTTCGACCCCAGCCATTGGGCAGAAAGTGAATCAATTGTACCAATCGGTAATCACCGCAGGAACTCATCTAGCCCCTTCGATAAAAGTGGCCGAAGCGGCTAAGGTTATCGAGAATTCGCAGCGTGATATCAATATCGCTTTTGTTAACGAATTGGCTAAAATTTTCAATATTTTAGAAATTGATACTCAGGCGGTATTGGCAGCTGCGGGCACGAAATGGAATTTTCTTCCTTTTAAACCGGGCTTGGTTGGCGGACATTGTATAGGGGTTGATCCTTATTATTTGGCACAAAAAGCACAGGAAAATGGTTATCATCCCGAAATAATTTTAGCGGGACGTCGGTTGAATGACAGTATGGGCGATTATGTGGCTTCGCAGGTGGTGAAGATGATGATTAAGAAAGGGATTACGATAAACGGTGCCCGTTTGTTGATGTTGGGGATTACCTTCAAGGAAAACTGTCCTGACGTTCGCAATACTAAAATTGTTGATGTTATCTCTGCTTTAGAAGATTACGGCATAAAAGTTAGTCTTTATGATCCTTGGGCTAATACAGCAGAGGTTTTGCACGAATATGGTTTGATTAATACTAATGAAGCCCCAGAAGTAACATTTGATGCTATCGTCTTGGGCGTTGCGCATCAGGAGTTTTTAGGTTTAGACTTTGATGCCATTAGAAACAAGAATAGCGTTGTTTATGATGTGAAAGGAGTTTTGGGTGATCTGGCGGATGGGAAACTGTGAGTTTTGGGTTAATTGGTTAATCGGTTAATCGGTTAATCGTTTTAATCGGTTAATTGGTTAGGTGGTTAATAGGTGTTTTTTGCCTCCGCGCTGCCTGGCTCCTTCGCTAAAACAGTTCATGGGGGTTTTTTAACGCTCGTTTCCCTAAGGGGGGAACAGAAAAGTGGGAAGTTAGAAGTGGGGAGATAGAAGTTGTCCTTCGACAGGCTCAGGATGACGGGGCAGTTAGAAGTTTGAAAGTAGTTTTTAAAAATAAAATTTAGTGTAATGAAAAAAATATTGATTACTGGTGGTGCGGGTTTTATTGGTTCGCATGTGGTTCGTCGATTTGTGCAAAACTATCCAGCATACCAAATTTTTAATTTGGATGCGCTTACCTATGCAGGAAATTTAGAAAATATAAGTGATATAGAAAAAGAGCCCAATTATACTTTTGTAAAAGGGGATATCACAGACGAGGCTTTTATTGGGCAGTTGTTTCAAGAGCATCAGTTTGATGGCGTCATTCATTTGGCCGCTGAATCGCATGTAGATCGTTCGATCGAGGACCCGATGGCCTTTGTAAAAACCAATGTTATTGGGACAGTCAATTTGCTCAATGCCGCCCGAAAGATATGGGCCAATAGTGCAGAAGGCAAACGATTTTACCATGTGAGTACCGATGAGGTATATGGTTCGTTAGGGGCTGAAGGTTTGTTTACCGAAACTACTCCGTACGACCCCAATTCTCCTTATTCGGCTTCTAAGGCGAGTTCGGATCATTTTGTGAGAGCCTATGGCGAGACTTATGGCTTGCCTTTTGTTTTGACCAACTGTTCGAATAATTATGGGCCTAATCATTTTCCAGAAAAGTTAATTCCGTTGTTTATCAATAATATCATTAATAATAAACCTTTGCCCGTGTATGGTGACGGCAATTATACCCGTGATTGGCTGTTTGTCATTGATCATGCGGTGGCTATCGATTTGGTTTTTCACCAAGGCAGGAATCATGAAACGTACAATATTGGTGGTTTTAACGAATGGAAGAACATTGATTTGGTTAAAGTTTTGTGTCGCATTATGGACAACAAACTGGGAAGAACTGCCGGCGAATCGGAAAAACTAATTACTTATGTGAAAGACAGACCCGGACATGATTTGCGTTATGCTATTGACGCGAACAAAATCAACAAAGAATTGGGCTGGAAACCATCGGTGACCTTCGAGGAAGGTGTAGAGTTCACTATCGATTGGTATTTGACTCATCAGGAGTGGCTGAATAATGTGACTTCGGGGGATTATGAGAAGTATTACGAGAAGATGTATAGCCCCCTAGCCCCCAAAGGGGGAATTTGAGGTTAGAAGTTAGAGGTTAGAAGTGGGAAGTTAGAAGAATTAAGCATTAAGACTTGAGAATAAAGTGTAGCGCATTAAGGATTTAATAGCGGAATCTAGAAAAGAAAAACTATGAATTGGTATGTAGTGTACACTAAGCCTAAGTGGGAAAAAAAAGTAGCGGAACGATTGAATGAAATTGGAGTGGTTACTTATTGTCCGCTGATTACTAAGCTAAGCCAATGGTCTGATCGGAAGAAGATAGTCAGTGTGCCTTTGTTCAATTCTTACATTTTTGTTCAGATTGAAGAAAAAGAGCGCAATCGAATTTTTGAAGTTGTAGGTGCGGTTCGTTATTTGTTTTGGTTGGGAAAACCAGCTGTGGTAAAGGATTCAGAAATTGAGACCATTAAAAATTGGCTTTCGGTTCCTGATACTTATGATGTGGTTGTTGATCAGTGGAAAAAAGGGGATAAAATTATTTTGGAATCGGGTCCCTTTTTGAGTCAGTCGGCTTTGATACAAGAAGTAAAAAAGAATCATTATATTTTGATTTTGGAATCTTTAGGCTGCGTGCTTAAAGTCAATAAAAAGGAGGTCTAATTTATTTTTTTTTAAAAATTAAATTATAAAAATTTGGTGCAAGAGGGCAGGTTCCATTGCAAGGGGTTCGTTTGTAATAAAATAGAGAAGAAATTCGAGTTTTTTTGCAGGCTTTTCTATTTGTAATATTCTATTCTTAAAACACTCATTATTTTTTTAATTTACTATAAATTTGCAAGCGTTTGAGCTTTGGCAAGCCTGTATGGGAGTTGCAAGGGCGAAGCCATGGAAAGTTAGAGGTTAGAGGTAAGAAGTCGGAAGTCGGAAGTTAGAAGCTGGAAGCTGAGCCCCTAGCCCCCTAAAGGGAGGACAGGAAAGTTAGAAGCTGGAAGTTATCCTTCACTTCGGCAGGCTTGGGACAGTCCTTCGTCAGGTTATCAATGACGTTTTTATTTTAAGTATTGGATAACAAGAACTTTTAAAACACCCCCCTAGTCCCTTAGATTGCTTCATTCTTAGCAAAGACCGGGGGATAAAAAGTGCTAACATTCACGAAACGTCATTTTATATTGCTTTTTTAGCATAAAAATTATAGCTTAGGGTGACAGTTGAAAGGTTAGGAAAAGATTAAACAAATTTTAAACATTACACTTGATTAAGCAATTAATGAAGTAACCAAAAAAATCTAAATGAAAAAAACAGTACTCCTTTTTACTTTTATTTTTTGTGTCCAGTTACAGGCTCAAACTTATATAAAATACAATCCCGTACCCAATATTTATGGAGTTATCAATTTGGGCGTGGAAACTTCCATAGGAAAAAAAACTACCTTTTCTTTTGATATCTTAACATCTCCTTGGGACTATAAAGGGAAACCGCGGAAATTTGTTTTTTTCGTTCCTGAGGTTCGTTATCATTTCCAGGAAAAATACAAAGGATTTTACGCAGGTGGTCATATGGCCTATGTTCAATATTATAGCCAGAAATGGGGTTATGATTATAGTCCGAATTATTATCAAAAAGGTTTTGGCTATCTACTTGGCGCCACGGTAGGTTATCAACTCCCCATTGCTAAAAAGTGGAATTTGGATTTTTTTATTGGAGGCGGTTGGCAAGAAGGCTATTACAAAGGGTATAACGGTGAGGGTGAACGCGGCGATGGGGCTACCAATTGGAACATCAGTGGCGATTGGTATTTGTACCGTGGTGGGGTGATGGTTTCTTATAAAATTTGAGTTGCTTTATCGTTTGTCGTTTTGCGCTCAAACCCTCTAATGGATAAATTGAAAGATTGCAAAGGGCTAGTTGGTCCTTTGTGGATTTGAATCCTTATTAGTCGGATTTTAAATTATTTGCCTAGCATTTGAATGCTTAAAACTTTAAAATTGGTTAATCATTTAACTGGTATTGACGGGTTACCATGCTGCACCGTGTTACGATAGCTATCGAAATACATGCAATGGTAGTGGTTTTTGAATGTGATTTTAACTCCACACGGATTAACGCGGATTCGCTATAGTGCAACACGGATTACCACTTCTTTTTTTTCGAGTTTAATTGTTTAGCTCTCCGACCCATTCTTTGGACAAGTTCGGGATCACTAGTTTGGTGCAGGCTTCTCAATCGTTGACTATTTTAATTGATTAAAAATCAGACTGCTAGTAAAAAAATAGTACAAGTAAAGCATTACAATAATTTTTTCTTAAACACTGAAATAATCTTAGTTTTAACTGTTATTTGTTCTTTTGTTTACGCACGACTAAGTCCGTCACTAAAACAGTCCGCCTGACAGTTTCTTAATAATTGGCCCTCCAAAACAGAAAAAAACGCCAGCCCTTGACTGTTCGGTGCTATGCAAATTTCTCAATTCTGAAATCCAAAAAACGCCACCGAAGGCTTTAGGGGGTCAAACAGCGGTGGCTTTTTTCAGAATCTCCGAAAGTCGACTACACCGCGAGTGCACTCGTTAGCTAAAACAGTTTCCAGGACTATTTTTACGCTCGGCTCTCAGAGTCAAGGGACATTGGCTTTCTAAATGAATTTTCGTTTTAGTATGTCATTTTTATTCATTTTTAGAATAATAATTATAGCTCAGGTTCACGGTTTCTAGGTTAGAGTTTGCCTTTTGTTGTTTTGAATTAGGTGGAACAGAAATTCCTTTATTAAATATTATATTTACATTTTATTACCATTTATTATGAGAAAAATAGTTGCTGTCATTCTATTAGGATTTGCCCTTTTTCAAACGGGTAACTTGAGGGCTCAGGATTTGCTGAAAAGTACTGATTTGAGTGCTCTAAAAGTCGACTATATGTCGGATGGTGATATTGCTAAAATAAAAAGTCAGTTGCAGAGCAACAACACGACTATTGAGCAAGTGGAGCCTATAGCTTTGTCCAAAGGGATGTCGGCTGCCGAGTTTGCTAAATTAAAAGAGCGATTGAACTCGACGATGCTGGCATCGCCTACAGGTATTTCAAATACGGATGTTTATGATGAAAAAAAGGGAATGCAAGGGCGTCAACAAGAAAAAATTGTCAATGCTAAAGTAAAAGACACATTGAATTCATTGGTATTTGGTTCGGAGTTGTTTGATAATCCCAATTTGAATTTTGAACCCAATTTGAAATTGGCTACTCCGGTGAATTATGTTTTAGGGCCAGGTGATGAATTGCAAATCAGTGTTTATGGTGTTCAGGAGTATAATGCGAATATTCCCGTTACTACAGAAGGAAAAGTCAATATTCAGTATGTGGGACAAATTCCAGTATCAGGAATGACCATTGAGGCTGCTACCCAAAAAATAAAAGGAGCCATAGCTAGAGTTTATAGCACTGTTGCTTCAGGACAATCGCAGGTAGGTATTAGTTTGAGTCGCATTCGCACTATAAAAGTGACAATTATTGGCAGTAAACAACCAGGAAATTATTCGATTTCATCCTTGGCTACGGTTTATAATGCCTTGTTTTTGGGAGGAGGTCCCGGAAAGAACGGCAGTTATCGTAATATCGAATTGTTGAGAAACAACAAGTTGTATAAGAAAATAGACATTTACAATTTTTTGGTCAATGGTAATCAAGCCGACAATGTAGGATTGAAAGACAATGATGTGATTCGGATTCCGGCTTACACCCAAAGAGTTACTGTGGAAGGGCAGGTAAAACGTCCGGGTATTTTCGAAATGAAATCGGGAGAGACCTTCAAGGATTTATTGGCGTTTGCTTCAGGGTTTAATGAGTTTGCGTATACTGCTTCGGTGAATGTATTGCAAAAAACCAGTAAAGATTTTAAAGTAAAAGACATCCAATCTTCTGAATATGGCAGTTACAAGCCGCTTGCTGGTGATGTTTTTCGGGTTTCGAAGATTTTGAATCGCTTTGAGAATCGCATCAGCATCAATGGCGCTGTTTTCAGACCCAATACGTATTCTTTTTATGAAGGCATGCGCATTTCTGATTTGATTAAGCAAGCCGATGGATTGAAAGAAGATGCTTATACCAGCAGAGCTACTATTGTCCGCACCAAAGCCGATTTGACTACCGAGGTTACCAATGTGAATCTAGAAAGGGCTATGTCAGGCGAGGTCGAGGCTGACATTTATTTGCGAAAAGAAGATGTGGTGACCGTTTATTCGATTTTGGATTTCAAAGAAGACTATAAAATTACGATTGACGGAGAGATTAACAAACCGGGAGTTTATGAGTATCATGACAATTTGACGCTGAATGATTTATTGGTACAAGCGGGAGGATTAACAGGTTCGGCTTCCAAAAGAGTGGAGATTGCCCGCATGATAACCTCAGACGAAATCAATGATGCCAATCCGACCCGTGTGCAACTGTTTAACTTGGAGATTTTTGCTGGCAATAATGAGCAAGTCAAAAATTTCATATTAGCTCCTTTTGATGTAGTGAACATTCGAAGAATGGCTGTTTATGAAAAACCAGAAATGGTTACTGTGACGGGCGCTGTAAATTATGCAGGAAAATATGTATTGGTTAATAAGAAGGAAAAAATATATGATGTGATTCAGCGTGCAGGAGGTTTGACCTCGGTGGCGAATTTGGATGGAGTAAAAATCAAGCGCCCTATTCAAGCCAAGCAAATTGAGGAATTAGAAAATGTGAATTTGAATTTAGGCAAGAAAGATTCTATTCAAAACAAATTGACTAAAAAGTTAAAAGAGGATTTAAAATATGCTACCATTCCAGTTGATTGGAGAAATATAGTTAAAGACCCCACAGACAAAACGAATGTTACCTTGTTTCCGGGTGATGAAATTGAAGTTACAGTTTACAATGAGAGTGTAAAAGTAACGGGTTCTGTTCTTTTAACCTCTGAGATTCCTTATAATAAAGGAAGAGGTTTTAATTATTATCTAGAATCCGTTGGTGGATTAGACGCCAAAGGCTGGAAGAAAAAAGCTTATATTATATATCCTAATGGTAAGACGGGAGTTTCAAGTTCTTTCTTTTTTATCCGATCCTATCCGAAAGTATTGCCCGGTTCGCAGATTGTAGTTCCGGAGAAACCAGAAAGTAAAAAAATGAGTACTGGAGAATTTGTGAGTATCGCCAGTGTTTTGGCGAGTTTAGCTGGGGTAGTAATTGCAATAATTTCGTTGAAGTAGATTTTCTAGCTTATACAATTAGAAAATACTGTTCAACGCTAACCACATATAAAGTATAATAGAATGGCAACAAAAGAACAAATATCTAAAGATGAAATTACGTTAAAAGAACTCATTGAAAAAGGAAAGGAATGGTATTTTTATTTTCTATCTCAATGGAAAATAATTGTATTGGCTGGATTTATCGGGGCTGTTCTTGGTTTGGGGTATTCCTTTATGAAAAAACCAACGTATACTGCTACTTTGACTTTTGCCTTAGAGAATGAAAAATCGGGTGGTTCAGGTGGAATTTTATCATTAGCTAGCCAGTTTGGTCTAGATTTTGGAGGTTCAGGCGGAGGTATTTTTGAAGGCAGTAATTTGATTGAGTTGTTCAAGTCAAGGACTATGGTGGAACAAGCCTTGATGAAGCCTGTTTTTTATAAAGGAGATACCATTTCATTGGCTGAAATGTATATTCAAAAAAATAAATGGAGAGAGTCTTGGAACAAAAAACCTAAATTTGCTAAAATTCAGTTTATTCCAGAAACCAAAAGAAAATATTTTACACGAATTCATGATAGTATTTTAGGGGTAATTTATTCTGATTTATCAAAAAACTGTTTAAATGTAGCCCAAAAGGACAAGAAAGTATCGATTATTACGATGGAAGTGACTTCTTCTAACGAGTTGTTTTCATTGTATTTTTGTGAAAATCTTGCCCGGCAAGTTGGCCAATTTTATATTGCTACCAAAAGTAAAAAAGCAAGGGCTAATATGGAGATTCTTGCCCGACAAACCGATTCCATTAGGGCAGAGTTGAACAATGCCATATCTGGGCTTGCATCGGCCAATGATAATACTTTTAATTTAAATCCAGCCCTTAATATTCGTAGAGTACCTTCGGCAAAAAGGCAAGTTGATGTTCAGGCTAATACGGCAATACTTACAGAGTTAGTGAAACAAACTGAATTGGCAAAGGTTACTGTAAGAAGGGAAACACCTTTGATACAAGTATTAGATAGGCCTATTTTGCCTTTGAAGAAAGAAAGATATGGTAAGGCGAAGGGAATAATAGAAGGAGGATTTTTAGCCGAACTGCTTCTAATTATTGTACTAATGGTAAAAAAATTATTTTTGTAGATTGATTCTACTTTTTACTTTTTTTTAAAAAATGTTGGTCGTTTTATTGCTTTTTTCCCATTTTAGCACCTAAATATTATTTCGGGCTTATCCTTATTATCTGAGACATACCAAAACAGAATGTTTAAATCAAACCGATTATTTATTAATAATTTCTCCATTTATTTTTTGGGATTAGTTTCTAGTGGTTTGATAAGTTTTGTAACTATACCTTTTATTGTAAATTATTATGGTGTAGAGGGGTATGGTAGTTTTTCATTGGTTCAGAATGTAATTTTGGTTTTAATATCATTTGGCGGCGGCTGGCTTAATCAGTGTGTATTGCGATTTAATGATTATAGTACTCATTTTAAGTTTACTATATTTCAATTGTATTATATTACATTTCTTCCTTTGTGTTTATTTTGTTTTGGAATTTTGGCATTGCTGCATGTGGGTTTATTCATTTCGACAATTGGGACTATAAGCATGTTTTTGGGCAGTTTAGTAGCCTTAGCTATTGTTTTTTACCAATCAAAATTTAATGCTCGAAAATCATTTTATTTTGATTTTGTTCGGATTTTCATTTTTGTGGTAATGGTGTTGTTTTTTCATTTTACATTATCTGAAACCCCTAGTTTACTGCGACTTGTGCTCAGTTTTTTTATTAGTTATTTGGTCTCCTTTATTTTTTTGCTTAGGATTGATTTTAAATTTTTTAAAATTTCTGTTTATTTATTTATTAAAAAGTTAGATAGGGATTATTTTACTGTGCTATTTAAGCAGCATAGTTATTTATTTCACTATGGCTGGCCTTTGGCATTATGGTTTACTATTTCATCTGTGTTAAATGTTTCTGACCGATATATTATTGATTTTTATTTGACCGATAAAGACTTAGGTACTTATTCTGCCATATATGATTTATTGTATAAAGGGACCTCCTTACTTTATGCTCCAATATTGGTTGCTGGTTTTCCGATTATGGCCCAAAAATATAATTCAGGAAATAAAAAGGAAGCTTTACAGTTTTTGAAAAAATTAATTGTGTTTGAAACTGTGATTTTTTTAGTGATGGTAATTATTGCTTACTTTTTGAGGGTTTTTTTTATTGAAAAAATTGTAGGAATTGTTGCAACACAAGAGTCCGTCGACTTGATTTTGCCTATACTATTTGGCGCTTTTATTTGGCAATTGGCCATGTTAGTTCATAAACCTTTGGAGTTTGAACTGAAAACCAAGACCATGCTTTTTTTTAGTTTTATCGCTTTGGTTATTAATGTGGTTTTGAATTTCCTCTTTATTCCAAAATTTGGAATTGTATTTGCTTCCTATTCAACATTGGTTTGTGCACTGGTATATTTGCTATTGACAGTTTTTTTTATTGGATATAAAAATAACAAGAATTTATGTGGTACATAGTTTTTTTATTTATTATTGGACTCAATGTGTTGTTTAATTATTATCTTAATAAAACAGCGGGCTATCCTCCTTTCTTATATAGTTTGGTTTGGTTTGTGGTACTGTTTTTTCATTTTTTATGTATAACATTTGACCTGATACAAATTTACGAGTTGTCTTTTTTGGCTTTATTTGTGTACACTTTGGGGGTAATTATTTTCACTTTGGGTGGATTGGCCATCAGGCTTAAACTAAAAGTTGAACAAATCAATTTTGAGGAAGATTTTTTTTTTGAAATTCGAAAAAGAGCAGACGATATACTCTTAGTGATTACCTTAATTTTTTTGCCAGTTTTTATATTAAAAAGTTATCAGCTCGCAGTTGAATATATGATATACGATAGTTTGTTTGCAGGCCTACGCAATTCTTCAGTACAAGAACAAGACATTGGATTTTCAAAATATGGAATGACTATTGCATATGTTAGTTTTTTTCTTCAAGGCTACCGCTACGTTTGCAATAAAGACAATAAATTTAAAGTTTTTCTTTCCTCTTTTATCTTGTTGATTTTTTGTTTTTTTTCGACTGGACGAACTTTTTTTATATTATTTTTATGTTTGATTTTCGGAATCTTACTTATTTTCAAAAAACTAAAAAAGAAATATTTGATTTATGGGATGTCAAGTATCTTGGTTTTATTTTCATCCATTGGGATCTTATTGAATAAAGGGGGGTCAACCGAAAATAGTTTTGCAGAAAACATTACAGGTATTTTTGAAAGTTTTATGGTGTATTTTGTGGGTGGTTTAAGCGCTTTTGATTCATTTATTCATTCAAATTATACCAACACTTATGGAGAAAATTCCTTTCGATTTTTATATAGTATGTTCTACAAAATGGGTGTAGTAACAACAAAACCAAGTGTTTTGGTAGATGAATATGCTTCCATACCCTTTGATACCAATGTGTATACTATTTATAAGATATATTTTCAAGATTTTGGCCCATTATTTATGATAGCGGTTCTTTTTTGTATGGCTCTTTTACATACGTATTTTTATTTCAAAGCAATGAGTGAGCATCAATTTATGCCTACATTCTTATATTCAATTATGTTGTATCCTTTATTTATGTCTTTTTTTCAGGAACAATATTTAACATTGATGCCAACATGGATTTATTTTATAGTTATTGTGATGGTGTTGAAATATTTTTATAAATATATCCCTAACAATCAATGATTTTTTTATAAAAGCAAAATGATAATTATAGGGTTCAGGAAGTTACCTCCTGATTGGTAAAAATCCATTTTTTACAAACTCCATTTTAAGATGAAAAAGATTTTAGGGGTTGTTATCACGTTTAACCCTGATTTGCCATTATTGAAAAAAAACATCGCTTCCTTTATCGAGGAAGTCGATTCGGTAATTATTGTTGATAATGGCTCCCAATCTATAGCAGAATTGCATTGTTTAGAAAGCGATGCGCTAAAAGTGCTAAGTAATCCATCGAATCTTGGCATTGCTAATGGCTTAAATCAAGCGCTTTTGTATGCCCAGGAAAAGCATTTTGATTTTATTTTGACGATGGATCAAGATTCGTATTTTGAAAATCCAACGATAACCGATTTGCTATTAGGCTTCCAAAGTGATACTACAGCTATAGTTTGTCCAAGTCTAAAAGACATGAACAGCCATCATGTTGATACTGTATCTGAGGAATATGCCGAGATATTTACTACCATAACATCGGGATGTCTGTGTAAAGTTTCGATTCTAGCATTAGTTGGAGGTTTTGACTCTAAAATGTTTATTGATTATGTCGATTTTGAATTGTGTTTGCGACTTCAAAAGAAGGGATTTAAAATTTTTAGATCCCAAGCGAGTGTTTTATGTCACCATTTAGGAGAAAGTAAGCGTTACCTTTTTTTTGGAATACCCATTATTAGCACCAATCATTCTCCGCTGAGGCGGTTTTATTATGCCCGTAATACAATTTACATTTATAAAAAATATTTTTTTACTTTTCCTGTTTTTGTCTTAAGAGATGTATTGTCCTTTGTTAAGACCATTTTGATTATTCTCTTTTTTGAAAAGCAGAAAGGAGCCAAAATAAAAATGTTAATCAAAGGGATTTGGCATGGTTTGTTTTTTATGTAGCCCATCATTTGTAATAGTTAGCCCATATCAATTAGACTCTTTGTTAGTTTGTAAAAAATACAGCCTCATTTTTGGTCTTATGAATTGTTTGGCCCCACAATAGATATCATGAAAATTTTATTTTTTCCTAAATACAATCCCCTAGGTCCGAGTAGTAGGTACAGGATTTATCAGTATTTGGACTCCTATGAAAAAGCAGGAATAGAAGTTGGTGTCGCACCTTTGTTTGGAGATTATTTTTTTACCAATTCTAAAATAACCAAAATTGCCTTTACCTTTTATTATTATTTCAGGAGATTTTTCAAGTTGTTTCAAGTGTTTCGATACGATTTGATTTATATAGAATATGAATTATTTCCCTATTTTCCTTCTGTTTTTGAAAAGGTATTTAGGCTTTTAAAGGTCAAATATATTGTTGATTTCGATGACGCTATTTTTCACAATTATAATCAATCGAAGTATTTTTTTATAAAATATTTTCTCTCAGCCAAGATTGACTATGTCATACAAATGGCTACTTATGTAATCAGTGGTAGTCCCTATTTGACCCACTATATCAACAAGCTCAATGCCAATTGCATTGAGATACCAACGTCGGTTTCTAAAGAGAAGTATGTTCCAAAAACAAATAAAGAAATCAATCCTGTGTTTACCATAGGCTGGATTGGCTCGCGAACCACTAGTGCCAATGTGTTGAAGCTTATTCCGGTATTTGAAAAATTACAAAATACAATGGAATTTCAATTGAACCTCATAGGTTTTGACCAGTATGAATTTGCACAAATAGCCCATTTGAATGTCAATTTCATTCCCTGGGATTCTAATACTGAATTGGATGAGATACGAAAATTGGATCTAGGAATAATGCCTTTGGATGATACCCCATTCAATCGAGGCAAGTGTGGATTTAAATTAGTGCAATATATGGGTTGTTCTTTGCCCACCCTATCTACGCCACTCGAAGCCAATATTAAAATTAATAGGAATAAAAAGAATCTTCATGCAAAAACCCCTGAAGATTGGTTGGCTGCGTTTGAAAAAGTGTATGCCAATCCTGACTATTTCAGAACAGTGGGACAAGAAAATTATAACGATTTTATCCAATTTTACACGGTTGAGAGTAATTTGGAGACTTATATCTCAGTCTTTGACAGGTTTAAATAGAAAGTGTCAAGAAGAACTCATAGAATCCAGGGTTTTTATTAACAAGTTCGCTTACTAAATTGATGTAGCCTATGTGCGGAATAAATGGATTTGTATCCAAAAATTATAAAGAGACGAAAATAATGGAAGGCATTCTTGATGAAATGAATCACGAAATTATACATCGTGGTCCCGATCAAGATGGGTTTTTTACTGAAAACAGTACAAATTTTTCGATAGGTATGGCCATGAGGCGATTGTCAATTATTGATTTGTCGACAGGGAAACAACCTATTTTTTCTTCCGATAATCAGAAACTTATCGTTTTTAACGGAGAGATTTATAATTATAAATCCTTAAAGCACGAACATTTAAAGGATTACGATTTTAAAACCCATTCCGATACTGAGGTCATTATTGCTTTGTATGAAAAGTATGGGGTGGCTTCCTTTTCGCTTCTTGACGGCATGTTTGCTTTTAGCATTTATGATAAAACAAAAAACAAAGTTTATATAGCCCGTGATTTTTTTGGTGAAAAGCCATTGTATTATACCTTAAATGTTGATACTTTTTATTGGTGCTCAGAATTGAAGTCAATGTTAAAGGTGTTGTCCGAACAGCCCAAAATAAACAAGCAAGCGGTTAATTTGTATTTTCAATTGACTTATATTCCGTCCCCTTACACTATCTATGAAGGAATTCATAAATTGAATGCAAATCATTATTTGGAGTTAGATTGCGAGTCTTTGTTGGTTCAGGAGTGTGCCATACCTGCTATAGACTATCCTAGTTATAGAGGGATTTCAAAACAGGAAGCCACAAGAGTTGCTGCTCAGAAAGTTCGACATAGTGTGCAAAGCAGGTCGATATCTGATGTGCCATTGGGTACCTTTCTCTCTGGCGGAGTCGATTCGTCGATCATATCGTTATGTTTGGCGGAGCAATCATCGCAAAAAATTGACACATTCTCTATTGGTTTTGAGAAAAAAGGCTTTGATGAATCTGATAAATCAAGAATTGTTGCCAACATTATAGGCAGTCACCATCATGAGTTTATTATTTCAGAGCAGGATATCCAGCATGATTTGCATCAAATTATTCTGAATTTTGATGAGCCTTTTGCTGATTCCTCGGCTTTACCCACCTATTTAGTATCGAATCGAGTGTCCAAACATGTAAAAGTTGCGTTGACGGGTGATGGTGGTGATGAGGTTTTTGGAGGATACAACAAATACTATATGGGACGTCTGAATGAAAAATATACAAATTTTATTCCGAAGAAATTTCACCAAAGCAGTCAACGGTTTTTGGAAAAAATACTCCAAGTAAAAGAGGACAGTCGAGGGATGAAATTTAAGGTGAATCGGTTGATTAAAGCAATTAATTATGAAGGAGATTTTTACACCAATATTATCTCATTGGGATTTCAAGCAGCCGAAATGCCTCAATTATTGACCCCTGACTATTTGCGTCAAGATAGTTTTACCTATTATAAAAATAGTATAGGCAATCGTAAATCTTCGTTAACAGATTTCAGGAATATTGACCGATTGTTGAGTTTGGAAGGCGATTTGTTAGTGAAAGTCGATAGGGTAAGCATGATGAACTCGATAGAGTGTAGAGCCCCTTTTCTCAACAAAGAGCTTTGGGACTTTAGTTCGCAATTGCCAGAATCTTATCTTATTAATGGCTGGGATAAAAAACATTTGCTCAAAGAAGCGTTTAAGGATCATTTTCCAAAGGGGTTTTTGAACAAATCTAAAAAAGGATTTGGTGTTCCGGTAGGTGATTGGCTTCGCACCAATTTAAAAGACGAATTAGTTTCCTATATAGAGCCTTATTTTATTCAAGAACAACGGATTTTTCAGTATGAAGTTGTGTCAAAAATGGTACAAGAGCATGTATTAGGACAAGTTGATAATACTTTCCGGGTTTGGACGTTTTATTGTTTTCAACTCTGGTATAAAAACACATTTCAAAACCATTTCACGCTACATTAATGTTGAATAGTATTCTGTTTTTCGTTTTAGCGTTATATATTTATTCGATAACTAAGTCTTATTATATAAGTCATTCTAATGTTCAAAAGGGACTGGTTATTCTGCTTCTTATCATGCATTTTGTTGCTATGGGATTGGCTTATACAGACACCATTGTTGATGCGAATGTATTTTATAAAAGTGCTCAAACGGCTCCTTCGTGGATTTCTCTTTTTGGTTTGGGAAGCACGTTTATGTCTTTTTTGATCTATCCATTGGTGCAGGCAGGAGTGTCTATGTTGCTTCTTTTTATGCTTTTCTCCACCATTAGTTATCGGGCTTTTTTATGGTATTTTGAACAAATGTCCAGTTCAAATACAAAAGGATTTTTGATTTATGGCATTCCATTTACCCAAGTGTTTTTTTTGTTGCCCTCTATGCATTATTGGTCAGGGTATCCTGGAAAAGATGCTTTGGTTTTCTTTTTTTTGACTTATTTTTTGTTTGAAGTAAAAAAGAAAGAAAGACTGAATTTTATGCATGGATTTGTTTCAGTTGTATTGCTTATTCTTAGGCCTCATGTTTTTGTAGCTACTTTTATAGCTTTTTTTGTTTTTTATTTATTTCAAAAAGAGGTTTCTAAGGTTATTAAACTAAAACGTGCACTATTGGCTGTATTGGTTTGTAGTCTTAGCATCCCAATTTTGATGCATTTTGTGAGGATTAAGCAGCTAGGAATTGGCAGTATTCTAGAAAAATGGAATGAACTAAATGCCTATGCCTTGCATACGGGAAGTGGTGTTGATTTACAAACTTCTAGTTATTTAGATCGGATTTGGTTGCTTTTATTTAGGCCTTTGTTTTATGATTCCATTACCTTTTATCAATCTTTAGTTTCAATTGAAAATGGGCTTGTTTTATTGTTATTTATTTGGGTTTTTTTTTATTTGTATTCTAAACGAAAAGTTCTCGAAGTAAAGGGAGATGTTAGATTAGCTCTATTGGTAGCCTGTAGCATTTTTTTGATGATTGCATCCTATATTTATAATTTGGGTTTGGCTAGCCGAATGCGATTAATGTTTATGCCTTTGTTTTTTTATGCCTTGCATCAACTTGTTTATTGTAATGAAGTGAAAAAGGAATAATGGAAGTCTTGAGGTTACGAAAAAAGCAGAATGAATTTAAATATGGCATATAAACGTGAATAAAAAACTTTTCAGAATAACGACGGTACCTGAATCTTTAGATAAATTATTGGAGAATCAGATGCAATATATGAGTCCATATTATGCTGTTACAGCAATCTCGTCTGATGCACCCAATTTGGAACGAGTAGGTATGCGGCAAGGAGTTTCGGTTTTTAATGTTGAAATGACCCGAAAAATCACCCCATTGCATGATTTGAAAGCCGTTTGGCATTTGTATCAATTTTTCAAAAAAGAAAAGCCATTTATCGTTCATACTCATACTCCAAAGGCAGGAACGGTGGGCATGTTGGCTGCCAAATTAGCAAGAGTTCCCAACCGATTGCATACTATAGCAGGTTTGCCCCTTTTGGAAGCTAGGGGGCCAAAGCGAAAACTCCTGAATTTAGTTGAAAAAGTCACCTATTATTGTGCTACCAAAGTTTATCCCAATTCCCATGGGTTGAAAGCAATTATTGTTCAAGAACAATTTTGCAAGCCAGATAAATTGCAGGTGATTGGAAACGGTAGTTCAAATGGAATCAACACCAGCTATTTCGATCCAAGTCGTTTTTCTGAGCAAGAGAAAGCCAAGTTAAAATCGGAATTAGGGATTCGTTCAGAAGATTTTGTTTTTGTTTTTGTGGGTCGTTTGGTAGGAGACAAAGGTGTCAACGAATTGGTTACTGCTTTTCAAAAGGTGCAAACCTTAGAAATGCCTGCAAAATTAGTTTTGGTTGGGCCCCAAGAAAATGATTTAGATCCTTTGCGAGCCGAAACCTTAAAAGGCATCCATTCAAACCCCAATATTATAGTTGTAGGTTTTCAAAATGATGTGAGACCTTATTTTGCTTTATCGGACGTATTAGTGTTTCCTAGTTATCGGGAAGGTTTTCCTAATGTTGTGATGCAAGCTGGCGCTATGGGATTGCCAAGTATTGTTAGTAATATAAATGGATGTAACGAAATTATTGAAAATGGAGTGAACGGCATAATCATTCCTGTTAAGGATGAAACGGCTATTTTTGAGGCTATGAAAAAAATAATTGTTGAACCCGTTTTGTTGGCTGAGATGAAGCGAAATGCTAGAGATAGGATTGTGTCAAGATTTGAACAAGCAGTAGTTTGGGAGGCTATTTTGAAAGAATATAAAAAATTGGAATTGCATGTATAAAACTTTTTTTAAGCGAAAAATGGATTTTATTGCCGCTTGTTTTGGATTGCTTATTTTGAGTCCAATATTTATCGTTACGACAATTGGTCTGTATTTTGCGAATCAAGGAAAGCCCTTTTTTTTTCAATTGCGCCCGGGTTTGAATGGTGAAATATTCAAGATTATCAAATTCAAAACGATGAATGATAAAAAAAATAGTGAAGGGAATCTATTGCCTGACGCCGAACGAATGACGAAAATTGGTAAGTTTGTACGCAAAACATCTTTAGATGAAATTCCGCAATTGATCAATGTGATTAAAGGCGATATGAGTTTAATTGGGCCTAGACCATTGTTGCCAGAATATATGTCTTTGTATACCGAAGAGCAAAGTCGGCGGCATGAAGTGATGCCCGGCATTACGGGTTGGGCACAAATTAATGGGCGGAATGCCATTTCTTGGCAGAAAAAATTTGAATACGATGTTTGGTATGTCGATCATTTAAATTTTGCCTTGGATGTAAAGATTTTATTATTAACCATAAAAAAAGTATTTAAAAGAGAGGGGATATCTTCCAATACTTCAGAGACAATGGAAGCATTTGCCCCTAATAATTGAAAGTTATGCAAAAAAATATATTAGAGTTTTTTTTAAAAACGGTCCAAAAAACGCCTTTGAAGTGTGCAGTGATTGAAGGGCCTAATTCGATTAGTTTTGAAGAATTGGATAGAAAATCAAAACTACTCGCCCAATTAATTATCGAGAAAAATGATTGTCTAAATCAACCAATCGCTGTTTTTTTACCTAAAACAATCGACAGTGTGATTTCGGATATTGCCATAACTTACAGTGGTAATATCTATATGAACTTAGATATTAAGACTCCTGCAGAACGTATAAAAAACATTGTTGAGCTTATACAACCCCAATTTATTATTACCAATACTGAAAATTCAAGCCTGATTAATGCGATAGGGGCTGAGGATTTAATCATTAATATTGACGAGATCGATTTTGATGCATCAGCTGATACGAAGTTTTTACTTGATAGAATGGAGCGATTGATTGATACCGATCCCTTGTGTATCATCAATACTTCAGGCTCTACAGGAACTCCAAAAGGGGTAGTATTAAACCATAAAAGCTTTATTGATTTTACCGAATGGTCTTTAGATACCTTCACCTTTACAGAACAAGAAATAATAGGTTCATTATCCCCTTTGGTTTTTGATATTTATAGCTTTGAGTTGTGTATGTTGATGGCTAAGGGGAGCACATTAGTATTAATTCCAGATTCTTTATCTGCTTTTCCAATCAAGATATTGAATTTATTGGAGGAGCATAAAGTGACATTTTTGTTTTGGGTACCAACGATTATGGTAAACATTGCCAACATGAATCTGCTAGAAAGCATTAATTTACCTAGTCTTTCAACAGTTTGGTTCGCAGGAGAAGTATTTCCTACAAAACAATTTAATTATTGGAAGAGACAATTGCCTCAGACACTTTTTGCTAATCTTTATGGACCAATTGAAATCACATTAGATTGCACTTATTTTATTGTAAATAGAGCTATCAGCGATGATGAACCTTTGCCTATTGGAATTCCGTGTAGGAATACAGATATATTAATTTTGAATGATGCTGATTTACCCATTCAAGGCGGTGAAGAAGGGGAGCTTTGTGTTCGAGGTACATCCTTGGCAATGGGTTACTATAATAATCCTGAGAAAACAGCAGAAGCATTTGTTCAAAACCCATTGAATACTTCTTATCCCGAAATAATTTACCGTACGGGTGACATTGTATCACTAAATTCTTTAGGAGAGATTGTCTTTAAAGGGCGTAAAGACAGTTTGGTGAAACATTTAGGATACCGAATTGAGCTTGGTGAAATAGAACATGTTATTGTGAATACACTTAAATTAGCCAAGAATGGTTGTGTCGTTTACAATAGTTCCAAAAAAGAAATTACTCTTTTTTATGAGTCAGAAACAGCAATTCCTGCAGCCTTATTTAGAAAACAAATCACGACTATTTTACCTAAATATATGGTTCCTACCGTATATATCAAAATGGAAGAACTTCCGAGGAATACCAATGGTAAAATAGATCGATTAAAGTTGAAAAATTTAGTAAATTTGTAGATGAAATTAGTTGAAAATTTTCAAGACATTCAAAATAGTTTTAGCTCTGTAAAAGCCTATAAAAAGAAAAGTGTAACCAACTTTTTTTTGGATGTATTGAAGGTGTCAAAGTGGATAGAAAGCGGGCTATTGTCTACCATTGCAATAGGTGAGGTAGTTTTTTTTGTCAAAAAGAACAATGGATTTAATTCTTTGTTTTTTATTGCTTCCTCTATAGAGGAATTAGAGTCCAGTTTGTCCTTGTTGCGTAATCAAGCAGAGGATTCTGTTTTTGTTGTAGATCTTGTTGTAAAAGATGAGAATTCAGAAATCTTGTCTATTTTTGCCAAGAGTTCATTTTATGAATATACTAGTTTGGTTCGTATGAGTCGAATGGTTGAGGATGCTGAAGTGAGGTTCGAGTGTGTTGACCATTTAAAGGAAGCCAATATTGATCAAATTGATGAAATAATTTGTTTATTTGACCGTTATTTTGATTCGAAGGCAGAGCAATTACCAGCAAGAGACGAATTAATTACTTGGGTGGAATCGGGTAGTTTGTTGGTTTATGAGATTGATTCTAAGATTTGTGGGTTTATAATTTATGATTTAAATGGAGTAACCCTATATTTGCGATATTGGTTTGTTCATCCTGATTATAGAGAAAAGAAAATAGGGTCTTTATTATTTAATTATTTTCTTTATAAAGGTAGGGATACCAAGAGACAATTGTTTTGGGTAATAAAAACAAATGAAAATGCCATAAAACGCTATTTGCATTACGGTTTCAAAGAAGAAAAAATGTACAATTTTGTAATGATTAATAAAAATATAAAATATGAATACTAAAGTAATAGCAATTTTGAATGAAATACGTCCTGAATTCAATTTTTCAGAGCCAATAGCTAATTTTATAGAAGCTGGGATGTTAGATTCTTTTGATGTAGTCACTTTGGTTACCACTTTAGACGAAGAATTTGGAATTTCTATTGAAGGTATTGATATTTTGCCTGAAAATTTTTCATCAGTTCAAAGTATTGTCGTCTTACTAAGTAAATATGCCATAAAGTAATGGACTTAAGATTTAGCAATAAAAAAATTACAGGCATTTTATCTATATTGCCAGCAAAGGAGGTTTTATTTGAAGATGAAATGGGAAACTATAACTTTTCTACCGCTAAATCTTTGAAGTTAAAAGCGGCTTTGGGGCTCCATAGTCGCAGGATTGTTGAAGACGGAGTTTGTTCATCTGACCTTTGCATAAAGGGTTTGGCTTATTTGTTTGATACGAATAAACTAAAGAAAGAAGATATTGATGCATTGGTATTAGTTACCCAATCTCCTGATTATATCATGCCACCCACCAGCAATGTTATTCAAGGTCATTTTGGATTAAAGCACGATATGATATGTTTAGATATCAATCAAGGGTGTGCTGGATATATTGTGGGACTAAATCAAGCCTTTATGTTGCTGGAGCAGGAGTCTATAAACAAGGTAGTATTGTTGAATGCAGATGTGTTAAGTCCAAAAGTTTCGAAGCAAGATAGAAACAGTAATCCACTGATAGGAGATGGAGCAGCAATAACGATTGTAGAAAAGACCCAAGAGGGATCTTCCGTTTTTGGTAACATAAAAATGAATGGTGAGGGAGCGATGTCGTTGCAAATTCCTGCAGGAGGAGCAAGATTGCCTTCCTCTCCTGAAACTGCGATTATGCTTGAAGATGCTAGTGGTAATTTTAGAAGTAAAAACAACTTAGTGATGAAAGGGGATGACGTGTTTAACTTTGTGCAAGTTGAAGTGCCACCCATGATTCTGTCTCTCCTAAATAAAGCCAAAACCGATAAGGATGAGGTGGATTTTTATATGTTCCACCAACCTAATAAGTTTATGTTGCAAAAAGTTGCTGATAAAATAGGTATAAGCAGGGATAAGATGCCCAACAACATTGTAGAAAATTTTGGTAATTCAAGCGGTGTTACCATACCTATCGCCATATGCTTTAATTTAGGAAAAAAAATAGAAGAAAATAAATTTAAATTGTGTTTATCAGGTTTCGGTGTTGGACTGACTTGGGCTTCGATTTTGTTAGAAGTGGGACCATTAGATTTTTGTGAAATTATAGAATATTAAAATATATAATACTAAATATGGAAAATTTTTTAGAACAGATGGCAGAGTTGTTTGAGGTGGATGCAGTTACTCTTTCAGATGAAGTTACATCATTTGAAGCATGGGATTCACTCACAGGATTGTCAATAATTGCCTTAGCCGATGATGAATACGGCCTAACAATTTCTGTAAAAGATATATTAGATGCTAAAACCATTGGCGGACTGCAAGAATTATTCAGTCAAAAAAAGTAGCTATGTCTTTTAATCCAATACGTCTGCAAGATCGAAGATATTTAATTACCGGAGCAGCATCTGGTTTGGGTAGGGCAACTAGTATCCTCTTATCTAAACTAGGGGCTGAATTACTATTGGTAGATATCAACGAAAAGGGCCTGGATGAGACTATTGCCCAATGTGCCTCAAAAGCAAACAAACTTTTGATCGATTTATATGAGGTATCAGATATCAAGAAAAAGATTGTGGAATCAGTTGCTGAATTTGGAAAATTAAACGGATTTGTTCATTTGGCCGGCAGGCCTTATTTGTCTCCGTTGAAGAGTATCAATGAAAAAACAACAGTAGATGTTTTTATGTTAAATACATTTGCAGGGATTGAATTGGCAAAAGTATGTTCCAGTAGAAATGTATTTATTGGGAATAAAGGATCCTTTATTTTTATCTCATCGGTTTATGGTCTAGTAGGGTCCGCAGCTAATGTAGGCTATGCTATGTCAAAATCAGCTTTGCATGGAGTGA
Source organism: uncultured Flavobacterium sp. (assembly GCA_963513695.1). GTDB lineage: Bacteria > Bacteroidota > Bacteroidia > Flavobacteriales > Flavobacteriaceae > Flavobacterium. The sequence continues at coordinate 243,061 of CAUPRL010000002.1, read as the reverse complement.
CGAAATCATTGGCTATTGAGCTAGCATCCAAAAATATTCGTGTCAATTGTATCGCTCCAGGTTTTGTTAAAACAGAAATGTTAGATGATATTTCTACTTCTTTTCAGTCGGATTATAATGAAACGCTATCTAATTTGCATCCTTTAGGTTTAGGAGAAGCTGATGATGTTGCGAATTCTGTTGCTTTTCTTCTGTCTGATATGTCGAAATGGATAACAGGTTCAATAATGAATGTTGATGGTGGGTTTACAGCGCAGTAAATCGGCAATATAATAAGGTTATGAGGTCAAAATATATTTTAGTAACGGGTTCGTCCTCTGGAATAGGTAAAGAAATTGCCATACAATTGTCTAAGGATTTTAATGTAGTATTGCATGGTAGGAATTTGGATCGATTAAGTGAAGTAAGCTCACTTTGTGATGCCTCAACCCATCATTTGATTTGGCAACAAGATTTAAATGCGGTAAACGAAATCGAAAATTCTTTGATTAGTTTTTTAGCAAAACATGAAATTGAGGTTGAAAAATACGTACATTGTGCCGGTTTTATGACGTTGGCTCCTTTAAAAATGTCTTCTTTAGATATTTTGACAAAAACGATAAATACGAATGTGATTTCGGCAAGTTTGATATGTAAGACATTGATTCAGAAAAAGGTAAATAATGGAGCGTTGGTAGCCATAGTTTTTATATCTAGCAATATTAGTACAATGGGCGCCAAGGCAATGAGTGCATATGGAGCTTCAAAAGGAGCCTTAGATACGCTTATGAGATGTTTAGCAGTTGAGTTGGCACCTAAGATAAGAGTAAATTCAGTACTACCTGGAGCAGTAATTACTGAAATGACACAAAAAATATTTGACAATGAAGAAGTGAAAATTAGAATGGAGGCGTCGTATCCGCTGGGTATTGGAGCACCAAACGACATCTATCAAATGGTTGAATTCTTGTTATCGCCTCGTTCAAAATGGATAACAGGGCAGCAATTTACAGTAGATGGCGGGCGATCTATTTCTATTTCAGGCTAGGTCAATGGAAATAGTTGTTGAAAAAATAGAAAATAGTCCTATCAATTCTAATTGTTATATCCTTTATCAGGCTAATGATCATGGTTGTATTATAGTTGATCCTGGTTCAGAAGATAGTACTAAAATAATTGATTTTATAAGCAGAAAAAATCTTAAGCCTGAATATATAATTTTAACTCATGCTCATTTTGATCATATTTGGGGAATAAATGAGTTAAAATCAAAATTTGATATTAAGATTATTTCTAACCAACTTTGCAGTGATAAAATGGTTGACAGGAAAAAAAATATGTCATTATTTTATGATCAAATAGGTTTTGAAACATGTTCTTGTGATATTTTTGTTGAATCGATAGAGAATGTGTTTTATTGGAATGATATAAAAATTGATTTTATTAGCACTCCGGGTCATACCGATTGTAGTCTATCGTTCCTTATTTTGGATAAAATATTTGTGGGTGATTTGATAATCCCCGGATTTAAAACGGTTACTAAATTGCCTAGTGGTGATAAAAAAGAGCTTCAAACGAGTCTAGATGTCATACAGGTCCTAGGTAAGAAACGAAAGTTAAAAGTATATCCTGGTCATGGAGCTGTTTTTATGTTGGATGAAATGGATATTGAAAATGTTTTATAGTACGAATTAAAATGATAAATGTAATAATTGTTGGTTCTGGTGCCGTTGCTGCCGAAGTATGTTCTTATATAAGTGATATCAATACAACTTCAAACCAGAAAATTAATGTAAAGGGGTTTCTTGATGATAATCCCGAAAAATTCAAATTAAATGCCCGAAAATATAAATACGAACATCCTTTTTTAGGCACCACAGATTCCTATGAATTCAATGAGGAAAGTCAATTTATTTTGGGTTTTGCTGATATAAATAGTAGGCTGGCTTTTTTGGAAAAGGAAGTGGCTAAGAAAATGGATTTTATGAACATTATACATCCATCGGCAATAATTGCTGATACAGCTGTAATTGGTAATGGAAATCTAATTTATCCTAATTGCATTATTGGCCCTAATGCTACCATAGGGAATAATAATATTTTGACTTCTTACAGTTTCATTAGTCATGATTGTCATATTGGAAATAATAATTTTTTTTCTACCAGTGGTTTGTCAGGAAATGTCAACGTGAAGGATCATAATTTTTTTGGGATTAGAGTCACTGTTATCCCAGAAATCAGTATTGGTTCAAATAATTTAATTCAGGCAGGAATGACCATCGATAAAAATGTTTCTGATAATGAAACCATATTTTACAGATACAAAGAAAAAATTTCGATACTAAACAAAAATAATTTATGATTTCTAAAATATGGCTTTCCTCGCCGCATATGGGTGGAGGTGAACAAAAATTTGTGCAGGAAGCGTTTGACTCTAATTGGATTGCACCACTTGGGGCTAATGTCAATGGATTTGAAAAGGATTTGGAAACGTACCTTGGCGAAAATAGTTTTGTAGGAGCCTTAAGTTCGGGAACGGCCGCAGTACATCTTGGTCTTATATTATTAGGTGTACAAGCTGGTGATGAGGTTCTTTGTCAAAGTTTGACTTTTTCGGCTTCGGCCAATCCCATTCTCTATCTCGGGGCCACCCCCGTATTTGTTGATAGCGAAAATGAAACTTGGAATATTTGTCCGATAGCATTGGAAAAAGCCATAAAGGATAGAATTGCAAACGGAAAGAAACCCAAAGTTATCATTGCGGTTCATTTGTATGGAGTTCCTTATAAAATAGAAGAAATTAGAGCTATAGCCGATCAGTACGAAATTCCTATTTTGGAAGACAGTGCAGAGGCTATAGGAAGCAGTTTTAAAGGGCAAAAATGTGGAACATTTGGTGAAATAGGTGTTTTGTCCTTTAATGGAAATAAAGTGATTACGACATCAGGAGGTGGCGCTATAATTACCAAGACCAAAGAATTAAAAGATAAAGCTTTGTTTTTTGCAACTCAATCCAGAGATAATGCGGTTCATTATCAGCACAGTGAAATAGGCTATAATTACCGTTTGAGTAATATTTGTGCCGGAATAGGGCGTGGCCAAATGGAAGTTTTAGATTCACGGGTACATGCTCGTAGGATGATGCACGATTTTTATGTTGATTTATTCAAAGAAATTCCAGGGATTAGTGTTTTTACCGCTCCCAACGAAGATTATTTTGCTAATTATTGGTTGAGTTCTATTTTGATTGATTCCGAATTGACCAATGGAATCGATAGAGAAGCAGTGCGATTGGTTTTCGGAGCGGAAAATATAGAATGTCGTCCTATTTGGAAACCTATGCATTTGCAACCCATTTTTGAGAAATACCCTTATTATGGTACTACTGTGGCGGCTACTTTGTTCGAAAACGGCTTGTGTTTACCCTCGGGTTCGAACCTAAGTGATGGAGACAGGGAGCGAATCAGTGAGGTAGTGAAGAAAATTTTTAAGTAGATCAATTCGTTTTTTATTATAATAATGAACATAGAACCCACCTTTATAAAAGATTTAGTTGTCCTCACACCCGCTGTTTTTGAGGATGAAAGAGGCTATTTCTTTGAAGCCTATAATAAGAGTAAATGCCTGCAATTTGGTATTGCTGTTGATTTTGTGCAGGACAATCAATCCTTTTCTAAAAGAGGTACTTTGAGAGGATTGCATTATCAAAATGCTCCTTATGCACAGACCAAATTGGTTCGGGTATTGCAAGGTGAGATTATGGATATTGCAGTCGATTTGCGCAAGGACTCTCCCACTTATGGAAAACATTTTGGAGTTAAATTGTCGGCTGAGAATAAAAAACAATTATTGGTGCCTCAAGGTTTTGCCCATGGTTTTTCGGTTTTGAGTGAAACCGCTGTGGTTTCGTATAAATGCGACCAATATTATAACAAGGACAGTGAAGGCGGTATTCGGTTTGATGATCCTAGTCTGAACATCGATTGGGGAATGGATTTAGCCACTGCTATAGTTTCAGAAAAAGACCTGATTTTACCTGATTTCGAAAACTGTAATTCCCAATTCTAATGAAAAAAATACTTGTTACCGGAGCTAATGGACAATTGGGTTCGGAAATTAAAGTCTTGGCCCAACAGTATCCCAAGTTCGATTTTATTTTCACCGATATTGAAGATTTTCCACTAGACCAATCGGAGGTCATTATTTCCAATTTCAAAAGAATTGAGCCGGATATCGTGATTAATTGTGCTGCTTATACTGCGGTAGATAAAGCGGAAACCGATTCGGTTACTGCCGATGCCATCAATCATTTGGCTATCGCTACAATAGCTACTTTATGTACTGAATCAGGGGCAAAACTGGTGCATATCTCGACCGATTATGTTTTTGATGGCAGTTCACCCATAGCTTATACAGAAGAGGATCAACCGAATCCCAAAAGTGTGTATGGGGTTACGAAATTAGCCGGAGAAACCGCTTGTTTGAAAAATTGCCCCCAGAGTATTATTATCAGAACCGCTTGGGTTTATTCGGAATTTGGGAATAATTTTGTCAAAACTATGTTGCGGTTAATGACGGAGCGCGAAAGTATAGGAGTGGTCAATGATCAAATAGGTTCGCCTACTTATGCGGCTGATTTGGCTCAGGTTATTTTAACTATTTTGGATTGTTCCAAATGGGAGCCGGGTATATACCATTATTCGAATGCAGGAGAAATCAGTTGGTTTGATTTTGCAAGGGATATTAAAGCAATTGCAAATAAAACCTGTGAAATAAATGGGATACCCGCTTCGAGTTATCCAACACCAGCCGAAAGACCTTCTTATTCTCTGTTGGATAAATCCAAAATAAAATCAGTATATGGAATCGAACCTATTGATTATAAAATTAGTCTTAAGATTATGATGGCTAAGTTGTTGAAAAATCAATAGCAATAACAATGGTTAAATGTTTAATCGGTTAATCGGTTAATTGGTTAATTGGTTAATTGGTTAATTGGTTAATCGGTTAATCGGTTAATTGGTTAATTGGTTAATTGGTTAATTGGTTAATCGGTTAATCGGTTAATTGGTTAATTGGTTAACTGAAAACTGATAGCCGATAACTGAAAACTGACAACCGATAACTGACAACCGATAACCGATAACTGATAACCGATAACCCATAACACTATGAAAGGAATTATTTTAGCCGGAGGATCCGGTACCCGCTTGCATCCTTTGACTTTAGCGATGAGCAAGCAAATGATGCCTGTTTATGACAAGCCCATGATTTATTATCCCTTGTCCACTTTGATGATGGCTGGAATTCATGAAATATTGATTATTTCGACTCCCCATGATTTGCCTAATTTTGAAAAGTTATTGGGTGATGGTTCGTCGATAGGTTGTCAGTTTAGTTATGCTGAACAGGCTGTTCCCAATGGTTTGGCGCAAGCTTTTGTTATTGGCGCAGAATTCATTGGTACCGATAATGTTGCCTTGGTTTTAGGAGACAATATTTTCTTTGGTGCCAATATGGGCGAGTTATTGCAATCGAATACTAATCCGCAAGGAGGTGTGGTTTTTGCTTACCATGTTTCGGACCCAGAGCGTTATGGTGTCGTTGAATTTGACGAAAACAACAAGGCGCTTTCCATAGAAGAAAAGCCATTAGAACCCAAATCCAATTTTGCTGTTCCTGGCTTGTATTTTTATGATAATTCAGTGGTGGAAATTGCCAAAAACATTCAACCCAGTCCCAGAGGAGAATATGAAATTACCGATGTGAATAAGGTATACCTGAAGAAAGGGGCGCTGAAAGTAGGTATTTTAAATAGAGGAACGGCTTGGTTAGACACCGGTACTTTCAATAGTTTGATGCAGGCAGGGCAATTTGTTCAGGTAATAGAAGAACGACAAGGCTTGAAAATAGGCTGTATAGAAGAAATCGCCTGGCGGCAGGGATTTATCAGCTCGGAACAGCTGCGATTACTAGCCGAGCCTTTGGTTAAATCCGGTTATGGTGACTATTTACTCCAGCTTCTAAAATATAAAAAATAGGTTCTACGGGTATTTGTGTGAAAGAAAAAAACATATAAACCATTAAGTGAATTAAGAAAATTAAGGTTCGGATTGGTCTTAATAATCCGAGTAATGCTTACTTAGGGTCTGCTGAGAAAGTATTTCCTACAACAAATCAATGGACTTAAAGCAATTATATACAAAACAAGAGCAAGGTTTTTGAAAGTTGAGATGAAAAACGCTTGCACTTAATTTATACTATCTATATGCAATAATTAATTTCCACAAGATTGTCATTGCTTCGCCAATTCGAGCAAAGCTCTCGTGTCCGTAGGAGTCTCGATAAGAAACTCTTTAAACGAATAAACTTGAAGAGATTCCTACGGAATGACAAAATAGTGTCTATAATGTGTGTTTAAGAGTTTTTCAGCAGACCTTACTTAATGCCCTTTAAAGTTAAATAAATAGGTTCACAATATTCACTTTAAAAGCAGAAAATTTAAGTTTCGTATTGTTCTTATTGACACAAGCTAAGCGAACTTTATGTTCTTACTGTTAAAAGTTCACCACATTTCCGGAAGAACCAAAAAATAAGATTAAATCCCGTTGCTACGGGATTTTTTTGTTTTAAAGGGGTTTCTATTCCTGCCCCCAAAAGCGAAAGGGTAAAGGCTTCTGCGGGTGAATTTTAAGTTGTGTTTTTTGTATTGCTCTATGGCTTCCCCCTTGGTTTTGATTTGTGCAGTTTGTTTGCTTTTTAGGATTTTTACCTATTTATCATACATCTTATCGTAATTATTACTATTTTTGTTTTCTTTAACATATTGGATCGTTACTTAGAGCGGTTAAAATTTAATTCTATAGCGGAATTATCGGTAATCGTTTTTTGATTTAGGATCTATAATTTTTAGGAATATTTTTTAAAAGTGCACCAACATATGAATAATAAATACTTTATTTAAGATGGGAAAAGATAGTACAAAAAGTTATTTTTCGCGAGACAATATAAGATTCAATATTCATAATTTAAGTTATTTGCCAAGGTGGATCATCATCTTAATTGATTTTTCTGTATTGGTTCTTTCCTTCTTTTTTACCTATTTGATTTTTGACGGTACGGGTCTCGATTATATTGTAACCAAGCATTACGGGATTTTTATCAGTTTCTTTTTCGGCGTAAATTTGTTTTTCTTTTGGTTGTTCAGAACCTATGCCGGAATTATACGGCATTCTTCATACATCGATGCTGTTAAACTTTTGTTTTCTCAAACGGCAGTCTTGGTCTTCTTTTTATTTTTTAATTTGTTGTTTGAAGTGTATTTTCAGCAGAAAGCCTTTTTGAACACCGCATTTTTTATCAATATCGTCCTTTCATTTTGTGGATTGTTCTTGTATCGCGTTGTGGTTAAGCAGACCTTTGAGCTTTATTTTGTTGAGAAGAATGATACTAAATTAATCAAAACCATTATCTATGGTACCGATGCGAATGCGATTTCAATTGCGAATGCTTTAAAGTTTGAAACCCCTTCTCGTTTTAAAATTATTGGTTTTGTTGATAAAAACAATCAGAATGCTTCGAAGCGCATGCTGGATTTGCCCATTTTAGTTTTGCGAAAAAAACTGCCTGCTTTGATGCGGTCTATCGGAGCTGAAGGTGTTGTAATTGCTGATAAAAGTTTGTCAAAGGAAGAGCAAATTGCACTTATAGATCAATGTATCGAATTCAATTTTAAAGTATTCTCTGTGCCCACCATTTTAGACTGGGAAGATCAAAAGGAAATCTCTCAAAAAGTAAAAAACATTCAAATTGAAGATTTACTCGAAAGAGAGCCTATTGTACTGGACACTGTTTCTATTTGTGAGCAGTTAAAAGGTAAAACGGTTCTGATTACTGGTGCTGCAGGATCTATCGGAAGTGAAATTGTTCGGCAGATATTAGGTTTTGAGCCCAAAAAAGTAATCATTTTGGATCAAGCAGAAACTCCTTTGCATCATATAGGACTGGAAGTGGAGGCTATTAAAGAAAATGTGCTTATTCACTCCATTATTGCGGATATACGCGACAGAGCGGCTATTGAAAGAGTATTTAGATTATTTAGGCCTGACATGGTGTATCATGCGGCTGCTTATAAACATGTTCCGTTGATGGAGGAAAACCCATCGCAAGCTATTCTTACCAATGTGAATGGTACTAAAAATTTAGCTGATTTGTCTTGTGAGTACGGCGTGAAAAAATTTGTAATGATTTCTACAGACAAGGCAGTAAACCCAAGTAATGTTATGGGCGCGAGTAAGCGTATTGCCGAAAAATATGTTCAATCGCTTCACTTAAAATGTAAGGAAAACAACGATTTATATGCGACCAAATTTATTACGACACGATTCGGAAATGTTTTAGGTTCCAATGGATCAGTTGTTCCTTTGTTCTCCAAACAAATTGCCGAAGGAGGTCCTTTAACCATTACACATCCGGATATCATTCGTTATTTTATGACCATTCCAGAAGCCTGTCAATTGGTTTTAGAAGCTGGTTCTATGGGTAATGGCGGTGAGATTTATATTTTTGATATGGGTAAACCGGTTAAGATTATCGATTTGGCTCGTAAGATGATTAAGTTGGCTGGTTATGCACCTGATCGCGATATTAAAATTAAAGTTGTAGGCTTAAGACCCGGCGAAAAACTATACGAAGAATTGCTTAATGATACTTCGAAAACTTTACCTACTTATCATGAAAAAATCATGATTGCTCAGGAAATTCAAGAAGAGTTTTTAGATTTGCATGTTAATATACAGGAGCTTATAGGGATAGCTGCTTTCTTTGACAATGATGATATTGTTGCCAAAATGAAAAAGATTGTTCCAGAGTTTATTAGTATGAATTCTGCTTTTCAGGTATTGGATAAATAGTAGGAGGTGGGAAGTACGAGGTACGAGGTAAGAAGTTGGTACTTTAAGACTGGTTTTTTTAATTGCACAAGACAAATAACAAATAACAAATAACAAATAACAAATAACAAATAACAAATAACAAATAACAAATAACAAATTCCAAATTCCAAATTCCAAATTCCAAATTCCAAATTCCAAATAACAAATAACAAATTCCAAATTTCAAAGTACATCTTTGAAATTTGGAATTTTTTTATAGTCTGAAAAACTGATTTTTTTCGATGGTTTCTTGTAGGGGTAGCGGATCCTTTATTCTGATTTTTTGGTTGAATGCTGCAATATGATTGTTATGATGCACATCAGAACCTACAAAATTATACATGTCATTTTGGAGTAATTTTTCGGCAATTTTAGTAATTCCTTCCCCATAATATCCCACTATAGCCAGTAAATTCAGTTGCAATAGACAGCCTGCATTGATCAGTTTGTTGTACTCTTCGAAATTATTGTGGTAAAACACATATCTTTCTGGGTGAGCCAAAACGGGGATATAGCCTGCCACCTGTAAATCGAATAGGATGGAATACAATTGGATGGGCGGATTGATGTATGACATTTCGACCAACACATAGTTGTCTTTGAGGGTCAATAATGGCTCGGATTGAAAAAGCTTTACAAAATTATCGTCCATCATATATTCCGCAGCAGCACGAAATGGAATCGAAAGGTCATTTCTCTGTAACGCGATACGTGTACTTTTTGCTGTCTCTTGAATGATTTCGGGGGTATTTTCCCAAAAATGGCTCATTATGTGAGGTGTAGTTATGAGTTGCGAAGCCCCAAATCCGAGGAGTGCTTTGGTCAAATTTATACTGTCTTGCACCGTTTTGGCGCCATCGTCAATTCCGGGTAAAAGATGGGAATGAATATCAACGTAATTCTCAGGAATTAGGTCTTTGAGCAGGGGTTTTGATTTGAATAGTGATAACATAGTGCAAAGATACATAATTTTGTTGTTTGTGGTTTGTGGTTTGTGGTTTGTGGTTTGTTGTTTAGGGTTTGTTGTTTAGGGTTTGTGGTTTAGGGTTTAGGGTTTAGAGTTTAAAATGGTTAACTGGTTAATCGGTTAATCGGTTAATCGGTTAATTGTTTAGGTGTTTAGTGGAAGGTTTATTGGTTAGGGTTGCCCCCTGACCCCAAATGTCATTAAGTTAAGCTTTATTTGTTCTTTTGACGAAGGAGGAATCTCGTGTTGGTTGCTCACGTTTGTTGAGATTCTTCCTTCGTCAGAATGACAAAATCATCGACAAAATCACTTAACTTAATGGCATTGCCCTGACTCCCTGAAGGGGAAACCTTATGAGAAACTATGGGTTAGTTTGAACGCTTAAAAATCAAATTTTTTATCACTTCCTTCTAAGCTATAAATTATTATATTTGCGTTGGAGTCTCGGGGTGGTTTGGCGGTTTGACACGAAACCTATTCTTCCTTTAGTCGACAGATTCCTTTTATATATGCCCATGAAGAGTACAGAAAATATTGAAAAAGAATGGTTGTTTGAAATAACACCTAAGAATAAATTTTTCACACTCAATCTGAAAGAAGTGTGGCAATACCGCGATTTGCTGCTACTTTTTGTTAAAAGGGATGTGGTTACCGTTTACAAGCAAACCGTATTGGGGCCCTTATGGTATTTGATTCAGCCGTTGTTTACTTCGATTACCTTTACCATTATTTTCAATACTGTGGCAGGAATCGCAACGGGTACAGTGCCTCCTTTTTTGTTTAATCTGGCGGGTATTATGGTCTGGAATTATTTCACGGCCTGTCTTACCGGTACTTCGGATACTTTTAGGAGCAATGCCGCCATATTTGGGAAAGTCTATTTCCCTCGGTTGATTATGCCTCTTTCCACCGTAATTTCCAATTTATTGAAATTTGGAATCCAGTTTCTGATCTTTTTGGCCTTTTATGTTTTTTATTATTTTCAAGGTGCGGCAATCCGTTGGAATGGTTCGCTCTTGTTTTTTCCTTTACTCATAGCTTTAATGGGGATTTTAGGTTTGGGACTGGGGATGTTGATTTCCTCTATGGTTACTAAGTATAGGGATTTGTCCTATCTGATTGGTTTTGGGGTGCAATTGCTGATGTACTTGTCGGCTGTGATGTATCCTATGGCTTTGATTCAAGACAAAATGCCTGATTATGCATGGCTTGTTCAGTACAATCCCTTGGCTTATATTATAGAAACTACGCGTTATATGTTGTTGGGAGTAGGAACTGTTTCGGTTTGGGGATTGGTTTATACCGTTAGTGTAACGTTGCTTGTGTTTTTTATTGGGGTATTGGTTTTTAATAGGACGGAGAAGAGTTTTATTGATACCGTGTAGGTGTGAGGGTTAATCGGTTAACTGCTTAGTTGTTTAATCGAGGTAAAAAAAATGGTAATTTCAATTTCAATAGCTGTTTCAATCCTTTACTTCCTAATCTTTATATTTCATCTTCACATTGCTACTTCGTTGAAAAAGTTTTAGATATAGTTGAAACTTTTATATATAATTATAAAGTTTTAAATGTATTTAAAACTTTTTGTATATTTGCATCTAATTTTAAACGTAACGAAAACTAATGTCTTTTAAAACACCTGCCACTATTGTAAAAAGAGAAGACTACCTCAAGAGGGTTCTTCCTTTTATGGATAAGAACTTGATAAAGGTTTTTACTGGACAACGTCGTGTTGGCAAAAGCTATTTGTTGTTTCAGATTATGGATTATTTATTGGAGCGAGATCCTCAAGCAGCTATTGTTTATATCAACAAAGAGGACATTGCTTTTTCGGCAATACAAACAGCTCAAGATTTGCACGATTATGTTTTGCAACAAAAGTCGAATACTACCAAAACCTACGTTTTTATCGACGAGATTCAAGATATAGAAAATTTTGAAACAGCGCTGCGTTCCTTGTTGCTTCACGAAGATTTAGATTTGTATTGTACAGGCAGCAATGCCAAATTATTGTCTGGTGATATTGCGGGTTATTTGAGCGGGAGAGCTATCGAAATTGTGATGTATAGCTTATCTTATCCCGAGTTTTTAGTTTTTCATTCTTTGAAAGATAGTGCACCAACCTTAGAAATGTACTTCAAGTATGGTGGGCTTCCGTATTTGAAAAATTTAGTTTTGGAGGAAGCTGTTGTTTTCGAATATCTCAAAAATATTTACAACACCATTGTGTATCGAGATATTATTAACCGGTTTTCGATACGCAATGTTTCGTTCTTGGAACAATTGGTTTTGTTTTTTGCCAGCAACATTGGCAGTCTTTTTTCGGCTAAAAAAATAAGTGATTTTCTGAAATCTCAGCGCATCAATATGGCTTCTAATCAGGTGCAGACTTATAGCGACTATTTGGTCAATGCCTTTTTGATACACAGAGTCAGCCGGTACGATTTAATAGGAAAGCGAATTTTTGAAACAGGAGAAAAATATTATTTTGAGAATTTGGGTATTCGCAATGCTTTGTGGGGGTATCGTCTGGAAGACCGAGCTAAAATCATGGAGAATGTGGTCTATAACCATTTGCTATTTCGAGGCTATCAGGTTCAAGTGGGTAATTTGGGCCCTTTAGAAATTGATTTTGTTGCCCAACGTACAGGCGAAAAACTGTATGTACAAGTGGCATTATCCATCAACGAACCTCAAACGATGGAAAGAGAATTTGGGAATTTAAAGAAAATTAACGATAATTTCCCCAAAGTAGTTGTGACCCTTGATGGCTTTCAAGGCAATACCCATGAAGGAATCCTGGCTATCGATTTGCGAAGTTTTCTTTTGGCCTATTAATTTCAATGGCAGTGTTTCGATGTTTAAAGGGTTAAAATGGTTTAATCGGTTACCCCCTAACCCCCTAAAGGGGGAACGAGAAGGTTAATTATTAAACGGTTCACTGAGAAATAATCAATAGCAATGGCAATGAAAATGTTTAAGGTTTAAAATGGTTTAAAGGTTTAATCGGTTCACTGGTTAATTGTTTAGTAGAGACAAAATAAATAATAATTACAATGACCATATCAATTTCAATCGATACTCAAAATCTGAATTGTCTTCATTGTCGTAAAGAGTTATAATAATTTAGGAACTTAGCAAGTGAAATCGTTTAATCATCCAATCAATTATTCATATATCCAAAAAATAAAATAACTTTGTGGCTTGTGTGAATGGTTTAACCCGCTAACCCCCTAAAGGGGGAATAAGAAAGGATAGCCATTTAACCAAACAACCGATTAACCAATTAACCCTCTCTTGAAAGACATTATCCTCAAAGCTGAAAACATCTCTAAACAATACCGCCTAGGGCAGGTGGGTACTGGAACACTCAGTCACGACCTGAACCGTTGGTGGCATCAGGTGCGGGGTAAAGAAGATCCTTATCTGAAAATAGGCGATACCAACGACCGTAGTACTAAAGGCACGAGTGACTATGTTTGGGCGTTGCAAGACATTAATTTTGAAGTGGAACGCGGCGAAGTTTTGGGCATTATAGGCAAGAACGGAGCGGGAAAATCTACGCTATTAAAAATATTATCTAAGGTTACAGCACCCACTACCGGGAGCATTAAGTGCGGCGGGCGTATTGCTTCCCTGCTCGAAGTAGGCACGGGATTTAATGGCGAAATGACCGGTCGTGAAAACATCTTTTTGAATGGTGCCATTCTGGGCATGACCAAAAAAGAAATTGCCTCGAAGCTAGACGAAATTATTGAGTTCTCAGGATGTGAGCGTTATATAGATACTCCAGTAAAACGTTACAGCAGCGGAATGACCGTGCGATTGGCTTTTGCCGTGGCGGCCTTTCTCGAACCGGAGATTTTGGTGATTGATGAGGTGCTCGCTGTGGGCGATGCCGAGTTCCAGAAAAAAGCCATTGGCAAGATGCAGGATATTTCCAGAGGTGGCGGACGAACCGTTTTGTTTGTGAGTCATAATCTTTTAGCAGTTAAATCACTTTGTACGATAGGTATATTGATGGAGCATGGGAAAATTATAAAAAAAGGAGGTATAAACGAGGTGGTTGATTTCTATTTATCAAAATCAAACGAATTGATTACTTCCTCGGTTTCAATAGAGTCTGAATCAAATGGATTTTGCTTACATTCAATTAGTGTTTCTAATAATGGAATTGATGGAAATTTTGATATTGAAGAAGATTTAGTATTTGATATTAAAATAACAAGTGAGCGAGTATTTGAAACGATAAATATAAATATTTTTATAAATACGATTGAAGGCACAAATATTTTTGCATCTTGCTCCCCAGCAAGAATACAAGAAACAGGAACATATAATTATCAATGTATTATTCCTAAAAATACATTAAATGATATTTTTTATGCTGTAGATTTGATGGTGGTAGAAAATGGACCTAAAATTTTATTGAATATAAAAGATGTACTGACTATAGAAGGTATCGAAGGGAAAAGAGGTGGTGCTTGGTTGGATAAATTTCCAGGCTTGATAAGACCACAATATTTCGAATGGAACAAAACAAAAATATAATGAGTGATTTCAAAAAAGCATTGGATATTAAAATAATCCAATCTTTAAATAATAATTATGGTGTTGAAAATTTTGATGAATATCGATTTGGAAAATATCAGGTAAACACTGGTGATGGGCTACTGAAAAAAGAAAAAAAGCCAATAAGTTTTGTTGATGCATCCAAAAAAATAATCAAGAACATCATTGGCTATGATTCACCAAAAAAGGCATATATAGCTTCAGGGCATAATCTTGTTAACCCCTTTTTAAGCCAAATTCAAAGGATATGGGATAATATTAGTGAACTTGACAGAGAACTTTTGGCAAGTTTAATAGCCTATAAAGTTTTAGGATTTAAAAAAGTAAAATTGCCTCGGAATAATTCGGACTATTGGGAAGCTATTAAAACAGCCAAGACTTTGTCTGATTCAGCAGACACTTATGATCCACACTTTATACATTTTATTTTAGAAAAATTTGATTTAAAGCCTTTAGGCTATGATGTGGAATTCTATTTTTCTGAAATTGGAGTTGCTATTGACTTTATTATTGAACAATATGCATATAAAGTCAATGACAAAAACATTGTTGCAGTAGAAAGTGGTGATACAGTTTTGGATATTGGAGGTTGCTGGGGAGATACTGCATTGTATTTTGCCCATAAAGTTGGTGAAAATGGAAAGGTTTATTCGTTTGAATTTATTCCGGATAACATTAAATTGTTTGCTATAAATACTTCTTTTAATCCTACATTAGTATCTCAAATAGAATTAGTTCCCAATCCGATTTCTAATATTTCTGGACAAACTATCTACTTTAAGGATAATGGGCCTGGCAGTTCAGTGGCCTTTGAACCTTTTGAAGAACAAACAGGAACAACTACCACAATTTCTATTGATGATTTTGTAAAGTCAAATAATATTAATACTATTGATTTTATTAAAATGGATATTGAAGGTGCAGAACCTCTCGCATTGGAAGGTGCTATTGAAACTATTAAAAGATTCAGACCTAAATTAGCCATTGCTATTTATCACAGTATGAATGATTTTGTAACTATTCCGAATTGGATTTTAAATTTGGATTTAGATTACGAGATTTTTATAGGGCATTATACGATACACGCAGAAGAAACCGTTTGTTTTGCAAAACCAAGAATTAAAATTTAATGATAAACGTAACCAAAGCTTTTTTACCACCCATAGCCGAATACAATAAGCAGGTTCAACGTGCTTGGAACAATCAATGGTTGACCAATCGGGGCGAACTGGTTTTGGAATTAGAAGAAAAACTCCGCGAGTATTTATCCGTCTCGAACATCCTTGTTACCAATAACGGTACTGTGCCTTTGCAAATTGCCTTGAAATTATTGGGTCAACAAGGCGAAATCATCACCACACCCTTTTCTTATGTAGCGACAACAGCTGCTATTATTTGGGAAAATTGTATACCCGTTTTTGTGGATATTCACCCTGACTATTTAACCATCGATGAAACCCAAATTGAAGCGGCAATAACGGATAAAACTACCGCTATTTTAGCGACTCATGTTTTTGGGAATCCCTGCAATGTAGAAGTGATTGAAGCAATAGCAAAAAAATATAAACTAAAAGTAATTTACGATGCTGCCCATTGTTTTGGAGTAAACTATAAAGGCAAATCGATCTTTGATTATGGCGATGTGAGTACGTGTAGTTTTCATGCTACCAAGTTGTTTCACACAGGCGAAGGCGGAGCCATGTTTGCCAATAATGCCGATTTGCAACACCAATTGTTTTACAGCCATAATTTTGGACACAACGGGCCTTTAGCTTTTCACGGCTTGGGAATTAACGGAAAAATATCCGAACTACAAGCTGCTATGGGTTTGGCAGTTTTGCCTTATATGGAAACCATACTGGCCGAAAGAAAAAAAGTAGTGGATTACTACAACGAAAATCTGGATTTTTCAAAACTAAAAACCTTAAAAATCAGGGAAAACACCCTTTGGAATTATGGGTATTACCCTGTGATTTTTGAAAGTGAAGCTCAACTTCTTAGAGTAGAAAAAGAATTAAACAGCAATCATATTTACCCAAGACGCTATTTTTATCCTTCTTTGAATACGATTGATTATATCAAAGGACAATCGATGCCAGTTTCGGAACGTATTGCCGAGAGAATTCTTTGTTTACCTTTGTATGTAGGATTAACTTCTTTTGACTTAGAGAAGATCATTCAAATAATCAATATTGATTTGTAAGGAAAATAACCATTTTAAACAAACCTATTTTTGCTTTGCACTTGTTGTTTTTCAATTAATCGTTGTGGTGAATGTTTATGGTTCTATAATATAGAAAATGAATATTAATTTTATATGAGAAATATAGTTATTTTAGGTACTGGTGCTGTTGCTGCCGAATTAACATCTTATATTGCAGATAACAATTTAAAAGTAACTAAGGATGAAAAAATTAATATAAAAGGATATATTGACTTTGAGTATAATATTGAAAAATATTGGAAAAAGTATAAATTAAAATCACCTGTTTTATGCGATATAGATTGTTATGTTCCTTCTCTTGAAGAGGAAATCTTGATTGGAATTTCAGATATTAATTTCAGAAGTAAAATGATTGAAATATTATTGAATAAAAATGCCAAAATAACTAGTTTTGTTCATAATACCGTTTTAATTTCAGATACTGTTATTTTAGGGATAGGCAATATTATATATCCTTTTTGCATTGTTGGTCCCGATACAGTTATTGGAGATTTTAATATGATAACTTCCTTTAGTAGTATTAGTCATGATTGTATTATTGGTAATAGTAATTTTTTTTCAACAACAGGGATCTCAGCTAATGTGAAAATAGGCAGTAATAATTTTTTTGGAATAAGATCAATTGTAACTCCGTACATTAAAATAGGAAGTAGTAATATATTTCAGGCAGGAATGGTTGTTGAAAAGAATGTAGATGATGATTCAACCCTCTTTTATAAGTATAAAGAACAAGTAATAGCAATTCCAAAATAATGAAAATTGAAAATGTTCCTTTTGTTAGTGTAATTTGTACGGCCTATAATCAAGAAAATTATATTATAGATGCCTTAGAAGGATTTGTTAATCAAAAAACAAACTTTCCTTTTGAGATTATTGTTCATGATGATGCTTCGACTGATAAAACAGCCAGTTTAATTAGGGAATTTGAAATAAAGTATCCGAATTTATTTGTAACAATATATCAAAATGAAAATCAATATTCTAAAAAAAATGGAGATGTTGGGAAAATTGTTTTCGGATTTGCGAGAGGAAAATACGTTGCACTATGCGAAGGTGATGACTATTGGACAGATCCGTTAAAACTGCAAAAGCAAGTTGATTTTTTGGAGGCTAATCCTGATTATTCAATATGTTGGACAAAATATTTTATAAAAAATGAATCTGATATGTTATCTTCATTACAGGAGCCAGATTGGGTTCGACGTTTAGATATTAAAGACAACATAACCATAGATTTAAATTCGATATTTACACCCTATTGTACTTATACGCTTACTGTTTTATTCAGAAGAGAGAGTCTTGATTATTCTTTATTTAAAAGTTTGAAATATGGTAAAGACAATAGTTTGTATACTATTTGTTTAGGTAAAGGAAAGGGTATGCTAATGAATTTTTATTCATCTATATACAGAATGCATGATGGAGGTGTTTACTCAAATGCTTCTGAGTTCAAGCAAAAATATTATAGTTATTTGAATTTGAAAGAGATTGTAAATAAAGTGCCGTTGTGTGACAATTTGAATATTAGAAATATTAGAAACCATCTCCTTTCAGAATCTATAAAATTGCATCCTAACATTCTTTCAATAGGTTATATAAATTTAGTGCTTGACAGTATAAAATTTTTAGGATTAAAAAAAAGTATAAAATTAGTTTTAAAAAAAATATCAATAGCGAACAGTGGTAAATAATATCCTAGTTAGTGTAATAATGCCGGCCTATAATGCTTCGAATTATATACAGGAAGCAATCGATTCTGTAATAGCACAATCATATACTGATTGGGAATTGATTATTGTCGATGATGGTTCTACAGATAATACTTCGGGCTTGGTTAAAGAATACGGATTAAAAGATTCAAGAATACGGTATTTTTACCAAGAAAATGGCAAACAGGGCAAAGCAAGAAATCTTGCCATTTCAAAATCAAAGGGAGTATATTTAGCCTTTTTGGATGCGGATGATTTATGGTTACCTGAAAAATTAGAGATTCAAATCAAGGAAATCAAAGATAATAATGTAGATTTAGTTTTTTCGGATTCTTATATTTTCAATAATGATAATGTTTTCGATAGAAGTAGAAAGATGAATACTCTTCACCAAATTTTTAAAAGTGAAGAAGCATTGAAACTCTTTCTTGTAGTAAATAGAATTCCAATACTTACAGTACTTGCCAAAAAAGACAAAATTCTTCTAGTTGATGGCTTTTCTGAAAAATTGATTATACAAAATGCCGAAGACTATCATTTATGGCTGAAGATGCTAATTAGTGGTTGTGTTTTTTATGGTTCGGATAAAACATTGGCATCTTATAGAGTTCATAGCGATTCCTCTACAAGTCAAGATAAATTGGCTAGTAAGCAAAAACCAGAAGTCTTTTTTGATTTGCTGCAAAATAATCCTCAATTTAAAAAAATACTTATAAGCTATTTAAAGAAAATATTGCAAAAACAATATAATGGAAGAACTTGTACAAAATCAGATTTTTATTTTATTATAAATGAAAATTGTCGTTATTTGGATAAGCAATTTTATGCTCCATTTTATAAAATTATAAACTATTTTTTTGGGCCAAAAATAACCACGAAGTTTTTAAATCATATGCTAAATGCCTAAAGTCTCCATCATCGTTCCCTGCTACAACCAAGCCCAATACTTGGATGAGGCTTTGCAATCTGTATTAGACCAAACCTATGAACATTGGGAATGTATTATTGTTAATGATGGCAGTCCAGACCATACTGAAGAAATTGCAAATAAGTGGATTGCAAAAGACAGTCGATTCCTTTATTTGTATAAAGTAAATGGGGGGTTGAGCAGCGCGAGGAATGCAGGAATAGCAATGGCAAAAGGAGGGTTTATATTGCCTCTAGATGCTGATGATAGAATTTCAAATCAATATGTTGTATTAGCACTAAATGCTTTTGAAAGAGATAATTCCTTAAAAGTAGTGTATTGTAAAGCAGAGAAGTTTGGAAATGAAAGTGGAATATGGGATTTACCACTATTTTCTATGAAAGGAATTGCGACTCAGAACATGATTTTTTGTTCGTCTATGTATCGAAAAAGTGAATGGGAAAGGGTTGGAGGATATGATATGAATATGATTAACGGTTTTGAAGATTGGGAGTTCTGGATAGCACTTTTGAAAAATGGTGGAAATGTGAAGTGCGTAGATTGCATAGGATTTTACTACAGGATGAAACCCAATTCAATGATACAGGTATTAGATAAGGAGAAGAAAAAAAAGTTGCATGAATACATGAGTATTAAACATGCCGATTTTTTTGTGGAACAATTAGGGTCGTTCATGCATTTGAACCTTGAAGCAGAAAGAGCAAAAACAAAATGGCATTATAAATTGAAGAAGAAGAAATTTGTTGTTGATGTTTTTTGTGCTACTTTTTTAGGGTTCACGATTTTTAAAACATATAAAAAACATTAAAATGTAAATACAGTTTTTATATGAAAGTAATTAAGGTAAATTTTGTTGATTTTTGGTCCGATTTTGATACAACCAACAATTATTTTTATAATTTGTTAATTCAAAAATACAAAGTAATTATTGATAAAAATCCTGATTTATTGTTTTATTCTTGTTTTGGAGAAGAGTATTTAAAATATAATTGTACCCGAATATTTTATACTGGCGAAAATGTGCGCGCCGATTTCTTAGCCTGTGATTTTGCATTTACTTTTGATTATAGTAGAAGAAAAAACCATTTTAGATTGCCCTTGTATTCATTGTATATTGACCATCACAACATGTTAGGTGAATTGCAAACTGTAGCAACTAGGGAGGAAGCCTATAGTATTTGGAGAGCCAAAACCAAGTTTTGTTGTATGGTGGTTTCCAATCCCAATTGCAGTGAGCGAATAACATTTTTTCAAAATCTTTCCAAATTAAGGCATATAGATTCAGGAGGTGCTGTTTTGAATAATATAGGAGGTAGAGTGGAAGACAAAGCTGAATTTATAAAAGATTACAAGTTTGTTATTTCTTTTGAGAACTATGCTCAGGATGGATACACCACAGAAAAAATAATTGAACCTATTTTCAAAGATTGTATTCCAATTTACTGGGGCAATAAATTAGTGGATAAAGATTTTAATTCTAAAAGATTTATAGATTACAGTAAGTTTGAGACAGAAAAAGAATTGATAGATAAACTTCTCGAGATAGACCAAAATGAGGAGTTAGCTGTAGATATGTTGATGCAGCCTACTTTTAATATCAATAAAGTTTCACACGAAGAAGAACATCAGCAAGTATTGACTATTTTGATTGAAATCATTGAAAACACAAAAAAACCAATTGCAAGACAGTTTTGGGCCAGAATTCATAGGTTTAAATTAAAAATTAAAAAATTGAAAAGGCAATTCACAAAAAAAGAAGAATCACAATGCTAGCCGTAGTAATCCCCTATTATAAACTTGCTTTCTTTGAAGAGACCTTGCAATCATTGGCCAATCAAACTAATCAGCTATTTAAAGTTTATATTGGTGATGATGCCAGTCCAGAAAATCCAATTGATTTATTGGGTGAATTTCAAGATAAATTTGATTATTTGTACCATCGATTTGATTCTAATTTAGGAGGGACTTCATTGCCCCAACAATGGGAGCGTTGTATTGCACTTTCCACCAGCGAAGAATGGCTTATGATTTTGGGTGATGATGATTATTTGGGAGAAAATGTGGTGGAACAATTTTACCTCCATTTGCCGGAGTTTCAATTTAAAGCTAATGTAGTTCGGTTTGCCTCGCAATTGGTCTATGAACCAGAAAAGACGAAATCAAGAATATATACCAATCCCATATGGGAAACTGCTACCGATGCTTTTTACAGAAAATTTAAACGTATTGCGATGAGTTCACTTTCGGAATATGTTTTTTCGCGGAATGCCTATGAAAAACATGGGTTTTACAATTATCCCCTAGCCTGGAATAGTGATGATAAGGCTTGGTTGGATTTTTCAGAGGACAAACCTATTTATTCCATTAATGAAGCTTTGGTTTATCCCAGAATGTCCAATTTGAATATTACTGGAAAGAGTGATAACTGGAAATTGAAAAATGAATCTTCAGCAGCTTTTTATCATTTTTTGATTGTGGATAAATTAAAACAATATACTAAATATCAACGAATCAAAATAATCCGAAAATACTATTTCGAAATAAAAAAAGCAAAGTCTTTGGACACAAAGGATTGGATTTTTCTCATCAAGCATTATCTTGGGAACTTGAATTTTTTGGCTATAAAAGATTTTCTAAAAAAATATGTTTAATTATACAATAGAAAGAAACTTCGCTACATCCACAAAATAAAAATTATAAGGCAATGAATCCTAAAGTGAGTATCATTATGGCAACCTATAACCGGGCGCATTTTATAGTAGAGACGCTTTTGTCGATTCAAAAACAAACGTTTGCCGATTGGGAATGTATTATTGTTGATGATGGCGGAACCGATAATACAAGTGAGGTAATTTCTGCTATTTTAGATCAAGATAATCGATTCCGGTTTTTGCAACGTCCCGAGCAATACTTGAAAGGTTTACCTGGTTGCCGCAATTGCGGCTTGGATTTAGCCAAAGGAGACTACATCATTTTTTTTGATGATGATGATATTCCACATCCTCAAAACTTGGAGTTGTGTGTTTTAGAGTTGAAAGATCCGAATATTTCCTTTTGTAGGTACATTCGAAATGTTTTTTTTGAAGATTTCCATTATGCGTTTGATTATTCTAAGGAATACACTTTTTTTTATATAGATAAAAGGGATATAGGCAAAATGCTAACCAATGAGCTGCAGTTTAATTCCTGCTCAGTAATGTGGAGAGCATCCTGTTTTGAAAGGGACCGATTTGAAGAAACGTTGATGTACGCCGAGGAGTGGGAATTGTACTCTAGAATAGTTTCCTCAGGAAGTCGAGGAATATCTATTGAAAAATGTTTATTCTATGGGCGAAAGCATTTGAACTCTAATACAGGGGAATTTTACAGTAATAATCCTATTCGGCGAGAATCCTATGCTAATGCAATTTTATTGGTGGTAAAAAATTTAAAGGAAAAACAATTGCTCACGTATTCATTAAAACGATATTTCATTGCCGTATCAATAGATTACGAGGGAATTAATTTATTCGAGAACATTTTAAATACCCTCAAATTGACTACATTTGAAAAAATAAAATGGAAGGTTTTTTATAAGTTGTTGCCTTTCAGGTTAATCATTAATAGGAGAAAGAAAGTCATACGGAAAAAGTATAATTAGGAATAATTAAATAAGAGCTATAGAGAATATGACTAGTATTGGGGCAAATCTCTACTAATAAGTTAATCATGAAATTTTTAGTAATAGCGCAAGATTTGAGAGTGATGGGAACAAGTGAAGGTATTGTTTCAAGATCTTTTTTGGCTAAATTGAGGAAAGTTTATCCAGATTCCATAATTGATGTGGTTTATTTAAAGCAATATACTAGTGAGGATCGATTGGATTTATTACCTGTCGATTCCATAAAAGAGTATATAGTAGATAGGAGAATTCCTTTTTTTACCAAATGGCTGAATAAAATCTATTGGAGATTATTCCATGTTTCATTGTCCAGTAATTATATCCACAAAGCATATGGATCTTACATTGCAAAGATTAATTATAATGACTACAATCATATAATTATAAGAAGTTCGGGCTTAAATCATGAAACCATTTTAGGCGCTAAAGATTTACCTATTCTCCAAAAAGCAATAGTCAACTTCCACGATCCTTATCCCTTATTTTGGTATGCAGGTTCGGAAAGTGAGTTGACAAGTTTGGAACTTTTCAAGTTAAAAGGAATGTTTGTAGTGGTCACACAAGCCAAAACATGTATGAGTTCCGCCAGTTTAATGTCGGAAGATTTACAAACTTTGTATGGCTGTAGAAAGAAATTTTTTCACTTGCCCCATCAATACGACCCAAGTGTTTTTGATTTGTTGGATATTGAAAATGTATTGAAAAAGAAGAAAAAAATAATGATTTCTTATCAGGGGGCTATTATGTTTGGCAGAGACATAGAAATTGTATTGGATGCGTACCAAGAATTGTTAGCAGCTAATTCTTTGTATAAAGATAATACTGAGTTTGTCATAAGAGTAAAAGGTGTAGATATAGAGAAATTGAAAGATAAATACTCAAAAACACCCAATATAATCGTTTTACATACTTTGAATTTTTCTAATTCTTGCAACGAACAGATGTACGAAGCGGACATACTAATACTACTGGAGAATGGGCCTTTGTCCTGTAATATTCTTGTTGGTAAAGCGCCATTTCTTGCCTCATTGCGAAAGCCAGTACTATCTATATCACCAGAAAGAAGTGAAATGAGAAGAATAATAACTGACGATCAATATATTGCTCATTTTAATGATAAGGAGGAAATCAAACAAAAATTGGAAAAACTAATTATTAATAGAATGAATTCAGACAAAGCAGTGTATCCGTTTGGTGATTATTTTAGTGATGAAAGATTCAAGGAGGTGTTAGACAAAATATTATTAGAATCGAATAGTTGTAGATAAAAATTAAAATAAAATTTGGAGGAAGTCTTTTTAGCGTTGGAATAGTAACGCTAATTTTTTTATAAAATTTTTATGGAAGCCACAATATTAATAGTGTCCAAAAACAGAAAAAAAGAATTAGAGTTTACACTTTGTCTTCTTGAACAAATAATTGATTTTTCTTCACAAGAAGTGTTGGTCTTTTTGGATGGTTGTACGGATGATTCTTCCGTTTTAAGGGACAAAATGGACTGGGTTAATTGGTTTTCTTCGGAAAAGAGTATAGGAGCTTCGGCTGCCAGACACTACCTTTATCCAAAAGCGAAAGGTCAATTCTTAATTGGTTTGGATGATGATGCACATCCTTTGAATGCTGACTTTATAAAGCAAACTATCCATCTTTTCGGAAAATATTCTAATGTTGGTATTCTTGCTTTTCAAGAAATAAAAGGAGTTTTTAATTCAGATACTGAAGTTTTGAGCCAATTTGAATCCGTTGAAGAAGAATATTATACAAACGAATTTATTGGTAGTGGTTTTGCTATTCGGAAAGATGTATATGATACCACTAATGGTTTTCCTGTTTGGATCGATATTTATGGTGAAGAATCCTGTGTATCCATTGAAGTCATGAATAAAGGATTTGACATCCTATATACTAATGTCATTAAGGTAAATCATAGAGTGAATAAGGAATCCCGTAAACATTCAGGGCAGAATTATTTTAGATTTGGGAAGCAATTGAAAAACACAACTAGCTATTTTTTAGTTTATTATCCCTTTCCCTATGTTAGAATTCTAAAGTTGTACTGGCATAACTTTAGAAAATATGCATTGACAGATATCAAATGTTTTAAAATTTATTTTAAAACTGTTCTTGAAGTGCTATTGGATTTGCCCAAAATATTAAAATATAGGAACCCAGTTGAACAATCATTAATAAATAAAATTAGAAATTTTAAAAGTGTGAAGTTTTAAAGATTTATGTCTGTTTTGTAATAACTTTTTATCTATAATCAGTTTGAAAAACAGGTAGCTGTTTTTTGTTTTTTTGGCTTGGAAGATACCCCGATTTATCAAAAAAACAGCAACCAACTGACCCAAAAAGAATATGAAACATTTGCAAAACTTGCTGAAAATAAAATAGATAGGCAACCAGAATCAAATAGTGAATAAATGAAAAACTATAAATATTTAAACAGAGGACAATGGGCTGAGCTTAAGTTGAGCGAAGTGGCTAATCAATTGCCGAATAGAGTTGTAAGTGATATTGGAGCAGGTTGGGGCTGGTTTAAACCCATTGTGGATAAATTTAATCTGGAATGGCAACCTTTCGATTATGTCAAAAAAATAGAAGAATCTACAATTTGGGATCTCAATAATCCAGCACCTCATAATTCGCAAAGGCCTGGTTTTGTTGTTTTTTTGGAGGTGCTAGAACATCTTTCAAATCCAGAATTAGGGATAAAAAATATTTCAAATCATATTGAATCTGGAGGTTATATGGTATTATCCACGCCAAATCCCTTTAGTGCTGAGAGTAAATTTACTCTTTTGTTCAAGAATAATTTATATGCTTTTCAGCCCAAACATTTAATTGAGCATCATGTTTATGTTCCTTTACCCCATATTGTTCGATTTCATCTCGAGAATAATGGATTTGAGCTGCTTGAAACTGCTACTGTAGGTAAGTTATCTTTACCCAAGTTCAGATTTCAATTTAATTATTTGAAAGAGATGGTCCATTATTCATTTTTGCAACTGTTAGTCCTTTTTAATCCAGAGTCGAAAGGTCATACTCAAGCTTTTTTTGTTAAGAAAGAGGATTGAATATTTAAAAACCGTGCTAATTGGAAATGTGATTTTCAATTTAGGCCGTTTTTGTGATTTTAAAAGTTAAGGCATTGAAAAATAGCTGCGTTTGTTTTTATAATGTGTTATTACTAATAAACCTAGAGTTAATAATTATACTCTAGTTATTAGAAAATGTCTATTTTTGTTTCACATCTAGAAAGCAATTAAAATATGGCATCAAAAAGATCATCTCCCTATATCATTGCCGAAATCGGTCAGGCTCATGAAGGCAGTCTCGGCATTTTGCATTCTTATATCGATGCTCTCGCTCCAACAGGAGTCGACGCTGTTAAATTTCAAATGCACATTGCCGAAGCGGAAAGCAGTGAACACGAACCTTTTCGGGTGCAATTTTCATTGGAAGATACAACAAGATTCGATTATTGGAAGCGAATGGGTTTTAGCCTGGAGCAATGGAAAGGTATCAAAGAGCATTGTGATGCAGTGGGATTGGATTTCATTTGTTCGCCCTTTAGCAATTTGGCAGTGGATTGGCTCGAAGAAATTGGAGTAGCAGAGTACAAAATAGGCTCGGGTGAGGTGAATAACTTTTTGTTATTAGAAAAAATTGCCCAGACCAGGAAGCCGGTAATTTTATCTTCGGGCATGAGTTCGTATGGTGAATTGGATAAGGCCGTTTCTTTTTTAAGAGAAAGAAAGGTAGATTTTTCTATCCTACAATGCACTACCGCCTATCCTACACAACCAAACCAATACGGTTTGAATGTGATTCAAGAATTACAAAAAAGATACGCAGTTCCCATAGGTTATTCGGATCATTCTGCCAAAACCGAAACGTGTATTGCTGCCACAGCTTTGGGAGCGAGTATTCTTGAATTTCACGTCGTTTTTGACAGGCAACTATTTGGACCCGATTCTCAGTCCTCTTTGACTATTTTAGAAACTAAGGAATTAGTGCGAGCGGTTCGGAATATAGCTACTGCAACCTCTAATCCCATAGATAAAAATAATAATGCCGAGTTTTCTTCTTTGAAACAAATTTTTGAAAAATCATTGGCGGTGAATAAGGATTTGCCTAAAAACCACATCCTGAGCTTTGATGATTTGGAGTCGAAAAAGCCAAGAGGTTTTGGGATTGAGGCTTGCCGGTTTCAAGAAGTGATTGGGAAAGCATTGTCTAGAGATTTAAAGCAATGGGATTTTTTGAAGGAGGGGGATTTGTTATAATATTGTAACGCTGAGTCTACGACAAGCTTAGACTGACAGTTGTGTTTTTCAATTGTTAGTTGGTTCCGAGATGTCATGCTGAGCTTGTTGAAGCATTTTGTTTAATGATAAAGGTTATAGGTTGGGGAAGGTCTTCGACAGGCTCAGATTGACAGTTGTGTTTTTAACTGGCAGTTTGTTCCGAGATGTCATGCTGAGCCTGTCGAAGCACTTATTTATAGAGGAAGGTTATAGGTAGGGGAAGGTCTTCGACAGGCTCAGACTGACAGTAGTATATTTAACTGGCAGTTTGTTCCGCGATGTCATGCTGAGCCAGTCGAAGCATTTCGTTTAAAGATGAAGGTTTTAGGTTGGAGAAGGTCTTCGACAGGCTCAGACTGACAGTTGTGTTTTAACTGGCAGT
Source organism: uncultured Flavobacterium sp. (assembly GCA_963513695.1). Lineage (GTDB taxonomy): Bacteria > Bacteroidota > Bacteroidia > Flavobacteriales > Flavobacteriaceae > Flavobacterium. The sequence goes on along the minus strand of CAUPRL010000002.1, from coordinate 215,396 downwards.
TTGTTTCGCGATGTCACGCTGAGCCTGTCGAAGCATTTTGTTTAATGATAAAGGTTATAGGTTGGGGAAGGTCTTCGACAGGCTCAGACTGACAGTAGTATATTTAACTGGCAGTTTGTTCCGCGATGTCATGCTGAGCCTGTCGAAGCGCTATGTTTTTTAAAAATGAAAATATGAAATTCTATTATGTTTATATTGTCAAATGTTCCGATAATTCTTATTACACGGGAATGACAAACAGTATTGATAGAAGATTGTTTGAGCATAATTCTGGAAAGAATCAGGATTGTTATACTTATAATAAAAGACCAGTTATATTAGTTTGGTTTGAAACTTTTTCAGACCCTACACAAGCAATTATGATTGAGAAGAAAATTAAAGGCTGGAGCAGGAGAAAAAAAGAGGCTCTTATAAATGAAAATTGGGATAAACTAGTTCAGTATTCAAAGAATTATACAGAGTATGGTAAAAATGGAGAAGGGTCTTCGACAAGCTCAGACTGACAGTTGTGTTTTTCAATTTTTAGTTGGTTCCCCAATGTCATGCTGAGCCTATCGAAGTATTTTGTTTAAAGATGAAGGTTTGAGGTTGGAGAAGGTCTTCGACAGGCTCAGACTGACAGCAGTATAATTTACTGGCAGTTTGTTCCGAGATGTCATGCTGAGCCTGTCGAAGCGCTTTTGTTACGTTAAAAATTAGCTTTTTAACTTTCCTCTTTTTTTCCTACTTTTAACCCAAGAATAATATTTTAAAAATGTCCAAAAGAAAAATAGCTGTGGTGATTACAGCGCGACCTTCCTATAGTCGGGTGAAAACGGTGTTGTCTGCGATTCAGGAGCATCCAGATTTGGAATTGCAATTGGTAGTAGCGGCATCCGCCTTGTTGGATCGTTATGGTTCGGCCGTGAATTATATCGAAAAAGACGGGTTTAGCATTGCTGCCAAAGTTTTTAATGTCCTAGAGGGAGAAAATCTGACTGCTGCTGCCAAAACCACTGGAATTGGTATTTTGGAATTATCGACTGTTTTTGACAATTTGAGCCCCGATATTGTTGTGACCGTTGCCGATCGATTTGAAACGATGGCTACAGCTATTGCCGCTTCGTATATGAATATCCCTTTGGCCCACATTCAAGGGGGTGAAGTAACGGGGAATATCGATGAGAAAGTACGTCATGCCATTACCAAGCTGTCTGATTATCATTTTGTGGCTTCTGAGAGTGCTAAAGAAAGAGTTATCAAGTTGGGAGAAGATCCCAAGATGGTTTTTAATACAGGTTGCCCTTCTATTGATTTAGCTGAAGGGGTGCAAGAAAGTAAAGCACTTTCCTTTGATCCTTATGAAAAATATGGTGGAGTGGGAGCAAAACCTGATTTATCTCAAGGCTATTTGGTAGTGATGCAACATCCAGTGACTACTGAGTATCAAGATTCCCGAAAACACATCGAAGCTACACTCGAAGCTATCTATAAACTAGATAAACCTACGCTTTGGTTTTGGCCGAATGTCGATGCCGGAGCCGATGGAACCTCGACTGGGATTCGTGCTTTCCGGGAGCAACATCAATTGCCCAATGTTCATTTTTTTAAGAATATGGAGGGGATGGATTTCTTACAATTGTTGCAACATAGCGATTGTTTGATAGGGAATTCCAGCGTTGGTATACGCGAATGTGCCTTTTTGGGTGTTCCTGTAATCAATATAGGCTCGCGCCAAAACCGCAGAGATCGGGGAGGGAATAGTGTGGATGTAGACTATTCGCAAGACCAAATAGAATCAGCCATTTTGAGCGCTATTCAAAAAGGAAAAACCAACTCATCAGCGATTTATGGAGACGGAAAAGCAGGAGTTCAAATAGCCCAATTATTGGCTGAATTGCCTTTACAGTTTCATAAAACCATAATGTATTAAGATGCAAATACTTGCCCTCATTCCAGCTCGCGGTGGTTTTAAAGGAGTTCCGGGTAAAAACATCAAGATGCCGAGGGGCGAATTTTAAAAAAACTATAGTACTATGAACAAAAAGCTTAAATTAATTCGAGTTGATTTATTGGAATCCTACCGCTTACAAGTAGATGAAAATTTAGCATCGGTTTTTGAAAGTTTGAAAGAGGCCGAAATATCAACGGATGAATTTAGTTTTTATACTTCAGTATCTTCCGTTTTTTCTAGTAAAATAGAAGGCGAAGAAATAGAATTGGATAGTTATATCAAACACAAAAAATTTGGCATTGACTTTTTACCCGATTATACCAAAAAAATAGACGACTTATACAACGCCTATACTTTTGCTAAAACCAATGAGCTGAACAAAACCAACATTTGTGAAGTTCACAAACTCTTGAGCAAACATATTGTGGCTACGCACCAACAAGGCAAATTGCGAACGCAAAACATGTATGTGACTACCCCTGATGGTAAGATAGAATATGTGGCTGCAACCCCTTTTGAGGTGGAAATTGAAATGGAAAAATTGTATAGCGACATCGAATTGCTTTTGGAAGAAGAATTAAACATACAAGAAGTTTTCTTTTTTGCCGCAATGATACATTTGGTGTTTGTAAAAATACATCCTTGGAATGATGGTAACGGACGAAGTGCAAGATTAATTGAAAAATGGTTTTTAGCACAAAAGTTGGGCGATAAAGCGTGGTTTGTGCAAAGTGAAAAAAAATATTATCAGCAACATTCCATTTATTATAAAAACATTCGAGAATTGGGTTTAGAATACATAGATTTAGATTATTCAAAGGCATTGCCTTTTTTATTGATGCTTTCTCATTCAATAGTTAATTGTTAGAAGTCCACTATTATAGAAAATATGCAATGAAATTACTAGCCATAATCCCGGCTCGGGGCGGCTCTAAAGGGGTTCCGGGTAAAAACATCAAGTTGTTAAACGGCAAGCCCTTATTAGCTTATACCGCTGAAATTGCCCTGCAATCGAACTATTTGACAGCAATTATGGTTTCGACCGAGGACGAATCAATTGCAGCTGTGGCAAAAAATTTGGGAATACAAGTGCCGTTTGTTAGACCACTGGCATTGGCACAAGATGATACTCCAACAATAGACGTGATTATTCACGCCTTGCAATGGTATGAAAAGCAAAGTATTTTTTTTGATGCTGTTTGTCTCTTGCAAGTAACAAGTCCCATTCGAACGCTTGCTTTTTTAGATAAAGCCATCGAGAAATTTATAGCAAGTGGTTGCGATTCCTTGGTTTCGGTTCAAAAGGTTCCCCATGAATACAATCCGCATTGGACGTTTGAAGTAAATGAAGAGGGCCATTTAAAAATTGCCACAGGTGAGGACCACATCATCTCTCGCCGGCAAGAACTGCCTATGGCTTATCATAGAGATGGTAGTATTTATATCACCAAAACTGATGTGATTATAAAAGAACATTCATTGTACGGTAAAAGTATGGCTTTCATAGAATCGGATCCGGAGTTTTATGTCAATATTGATACAATGGAAGATTGGGAAAAAGCAGAGGATATGATTCAAAATAAAGTGAAATAAGATGAAAAACCAAAAAATAGCAGCCGATACGTATAAATATTTTTCAAGTTTAGATGGTAATCAGCATATTGCTTCGGAATATGCATTGAAAAAGATAATTGATATTATAGAAAAATATAAAATATGTGATGTAATAGAATTAGGTGTTGGAATTGGTTCAATTTCATTTAGTGTATTAGAGTATGCGAAAGTTAAAAACAGAAAAATAAATTATAGTGGAACAGAATCAAACGAATTTTGTTTAGGGGTCTTACCTCACTATTTAAATTCTTATTTTGAGCAAATAAAGATTTTTAAAAACCTAGATACTATTGTTTCTTCAAAAAAGTTTGAATTAATTATTATAGATGGAAAAGAAGAAAATTTATTTAAAGTAAAAGATTTGATATCTAAAAAAGGTATAATAATTATAGAGGGAGATAGGAAACCACAGTTAGAATTAGTTCAAAGTGTTTTTCCAAGGCATAAATATGTTAGACTAATTTCAAATAAATTAAATCTTGATTACGGCCCTTGTTCAATGTATCCAACTCATTATATGGGAGGGATACAATTGATTTTTACAAATCCAAATTTCTCACAAAAAATAAATTATCTCTTTTATAAAATTCTTACAGCAATTCGATACAAACTTAGACCAAATTAATTGACTCTTAATTAAAAATTTATGTGCGGCATTGCAGGAATTATAGGTACTTACAAAGAAGATGAATTGGATGCTATGCTCTTCAGTCAGCAGCACCGAGGGCCTGACGCGACAGGAAAATATTTTGATTCCGGTTTTGCTGCTTTAGGACACAATCGATTGGCAATTATTGATTTATCAGCACAATCCAATCAGCCTTTTATTGATCCTTCTGGACGTTATGTGATTATTTTCAATGGGGAAATCTACAATTATATTGAACTCAAAGCGGACTTGCAAAACCAATATGATTTCAAAACCGAATCCGACACCGAAGTATTGTTGGCGGCTTTTATGGTGTATGGAAAATCGTGTTTAGAAAAACTCAATGGGATGTTTGCCTTTGCTATTTGGGACAACCAGGATAAAAAACTATTTGCTGCCCGGGATCGATTTGGAGTGAAACCGTTTTATTACAGCTTTAAAGGTAAAACACTTTATTTTTCATCCGAAATAAAAGCCTTGCATGCTGCCGGAGTTCCGAAAGTAGCTAATGAAAAGGTGTGGGCTTCCTATTTTGCTTATGGCTCTTATGGAATGCCCGATGAAACTTTTTGGGAAGGGGTTTCACAATTGCCTGGCGGACATTTTTTGGAATTTGATGGTTGTCAGTCTGAGCCTGTCGAAGACCTTTGCAGCACACAATGTTTAACCATCTACAAATGGTATTGCTTCGAAGATGAAGTGGCCAAACAACCCAAAAACTTGACTTTTGAACAAGCCAAAGAGCAGTACATAGCGCTATTGAAAAACAGTATCCATTTGCGTTTCAGAGCTGATGTTCCTGTAGGGTTCAACATAAGTGGTGGCTTGGATAGTTCAATATTGTTGGCTTTGGTCAACCTACAAGAGAATTCCAGATTCAAGACCGCTGCAGATGTCCCCCCTTCGGGGGCTAGGGGGCTTATTACTGCTTATACTTTTTACACCCATAATGCAGATTATGATGAGTTGCCTTGGGTAGAAGCTATGATTGCACATACCCAAAATCCGTTGACTAAAGTGCTTTTGCAAGCTGATGAAGTGCCTGATTTTGCACCTAAAATGGCTTGGCAAGAAGACGAACCCTATGGAGGTCTTCCTACTTTGGCTTATGCCAAAATCTTCGAACAAGCCAGAAAAGACGGGGTGCTAGTATTGTTGGATGGACAAGGAATGGACGAGCAATGGGCAGGTTATGATTATTATACCCAAGAAAACGAAGCTACGATACAAGGGATTCAAGGTTCGCCCTTTAAAACGAATATGCTTTCTGCTTCTTTTTTGGCAAAAGCGGAAAAACCAATTTATCCATTACCCTTTGATGATGCCGTGTTGAACAAACAATATCGAGATTTGTTTTATACCAAGATTCCTAGAGCCTTGCGTTTTAATGATCGGATTTCGATGGCTTTTTCTACTGAATTGCGAGAACCTTTTTTGGATTATCGTTTGGTGGAATTTGCTTTTTCGTTGCCCTTGGATTTTAAAATCAGAAACGGACAAACTAAATATATGTTGCGCACAATTGCTTCGGAATATCTCGCTGATGATTTGGTTTTTGCTCCAAAACGGGCTTTGCAAACTCCCCAACGAGAGTGGTTGGGAGAAGATTTGAAGGGGTGGGTGAGTCATTGTTTCGAAGAAATTGAAGATTCAAGTTGTTTACATTGGTTTAATAGTGAGGAATTAAAAAAAGAGTTGAGCCTTTATTTTGATGGGAATCAACAATCTAGTTTTCATATTTGGCAGGTGATTGGTTTGTACCAAGCGTTAAAAAAATAGAATGAATTCGTTTGCATTTGTTTTATAAACCTTGTACAAATTAGTTTCATCAATTCAATTAATAAGCGAAATTTGGAAAATCAATAATCAAACATAGTAAGAGAAACAATCTCTAGTATTAGTAAATGTATTTTTTAAGATGTTCGTTTTTAATGAGCAACATTCGATACTATTAACACAATGAACTAAATATTATGATAAAAAAAATAGTGTTCGTATTTGGAGATTTTTAAAAATTAGAATTATTGATGCTATAAAGCATAATTTTTCTAAAGAAAATAAAGGAGTTCTAATATATATAGGTTTATTTCAAGGGTCAGGATTTGCTAGCTTGATTCATTCGTATAAAATTTGCTATGGTTTTGAGGCAAACCCAGAGCTATTTAAAATTCAAAAAAGAAAATATAAATATTATAAAAACATACATATTATTCACGCTGCAGTAACAGACTACAATGGGATGATTAAATTTAACATCAGTGACAATAATGGTGCTTCATCATCGATTGGTACTATTAAACAAGAATATCCAGGTAACATTAAAATGGTTAACACAATCGAGGTTCCTGCAATATTACTTTCAGACTTTCTTAAGGAAAAAAATATAGATTTTATAGATGCGTATTGTTCTGACATTCAAGGAAATGATTTAAATGTTCTTAAAACATTATCTTCATTTATTATAAATAAAAAAATAGGAAGTATTAGTTGCGAAACATCAAGGGATAACTATGGAAATATTTATAATTTGGGAGACAATAGTGAATCTGGATTTAAAGAATTATTAGGAGAAAATTATTATCTAACTGCAAAAGGTTGGGAGGATTTAGAAGATGGAAAATATATTGATGTATACAATGATTGGTGGGAAATGGATTGTAAATGGCAATTAAAAGTAAACAAATTATGATAGAGAACTATTTTTCGCAATATAACCAAGATAAATTCTTGAATGAGGTTGTTTTTAACAATAAAAAGAATGGTTTTTTTATTGATATTGGAGCTCATGATGGTGTTTCCTATAGTAATTCCTTGTTTTTTGAAAAATTCAAGAACTGGACTGGTATCTGTGTTGAACCAAATCCATCAGTTTATAGTAAACTAGTATCAAATAGAAGCTCAATCAACTTAAATGTTTGTATTGGAAATGAAAATAAAAAAGTAAGATTTACCCAAATCGAAGGGTATTCGGAGATGCTTAGTGGTATCACAGAAAAGTATGACGAAAGACATATTCAAAGGATAAACAATGACATAGTAGTAAAAGGCGGAAAGAAAATTGAGATTGTAGTTGATATGGTATCTTTAAATACTATAGATGGTCTAAAAAGCAAAAAAATTGATTTTATATCGATTGATACAGAAGGAACTGAGTTCGATATTGTTAGTTCTATAAATTTTAACGCCTTGGATATTAAATCGTTGGTCGTGGAAAATAATTATAAAGACAATCGTATCAAAGACTATTTAAGCTCGCAAGGGTTTGACTTAATGTTTAAATTAGATTGCGATGAGGTGTTTATTAATAAAAAATACATTTCTATAGAAATCAGCACCAGAATTCTATTTTGGAAAATAAAATCGAAATGGAACAGAGTAAGCAAAAAGTTTGGTAAAAATAGATCGAATAAATCATAAACAATTTAGAGAAAAATTAAGATTAAATGAAAAAACTAGGAATAGTAATTACAGATGGCGTTGGTTTTCGCAACTTTATTATGAGCGATTTCATTGTAGAGGCTACAAAACAATTTGATGCCCTCACCCTCTATTCGGGTTTGCCGATCAGTGCTTTTCCTGCTTTTTTACAAGACAAAATCACGATCAAAGAACTGGATGTTTATATAGAATCCAAACCGGTTTGGTTTTTTAGGAAATGGAAAGAGGTTGCTCATTTAACGCAGCATCAGTCGTTTTATGGGATGAAAGATAATTTGGTGAATGGGTATCCTGAAAACAATTCCGCCAGAGCTTTGTTGGTCAAATTGATTTATTTTTGTACTCGAATTCTTCATTCAGATGCCAGTATACTATTAGCAGAAAAGTTGCAGTTTTTGTTCTTTTCCAAAAATAAAATTACCCAATCCTATATGCAACTTCTCAAAGACGACAAACCAGATCATCTTTTTTTTACCCACCAAAGACCTCCTTTTTTAGCGCCATTTCTGTATGCCGCTCAACAATTGAAGATTCCAACAAGTACTTTTATTTTCAGTTGGGATAATTTGGCATCAAAAGGAAGAATGCTAGGAAGTTTTGATTATTTCTTGGTTTGGAGTCATTTGATGAAAGAAGAGTTGTTGTATTTTTATCCAATGGTAAAAAAGGAGAAAGCAACAGTAGTAGGAACCCCACAGTTTGAGCCTTATGTAATGAAAAAATACGAATCGACAGCCGAAGCGTTTTATGCAAAATTTGGTTTGGATGCTAATGTGAAAACGATTTGCTTCAGTTGTGCCGATGTTACTATTGGCCCCAATGATCCCGTCGTAATTCGAGCTATTGCTAAAGCGATTCGGAATAATGCGATAGAAACGAAAGTCCAATTATTGGTGAGAACCTCGCCAGCCGAGGATGATTCCAGATTCAAAGGCATTCGAGAGGAATTTCCAGAGATAAAATGGAACGTTCCCAAATGGATTCTCACGCGAAAAAATCATGCCGAAACTTGGTCGCAACGCATTCCCAGTGAAGAAGATATTAAAGACTTGCGTTCTGTATTAGAATATGTCGATTTGAATGTCAATATGTGCTCGACGATGAGTTTGGATTTTATGTTGTTTGATAAACCCGTAATCAACACGGTTTTTGGAAATCTTGATAATGGTTTGTATGACGACCAACGCTTTTTGAATTTTGATCATTATAAAAAAGTAGTAGATAGTCAATCCGTAACAATTGCAAAAAATGAAACCGAATTAATCAACCAAATCAATCAGGCTTTGATTAACCCAAAGGAAAAAACCGCCGAAAGAAAGGCAATGGTTGCTTTACAAATAAGCGAACCACTGGAAGGAACGAGCCAGCGAATAGCACAAACTTTGAAAGGTTTTTTAGAATAGCAGTTTTTAGTATTTTTTTGATGTGTCAAAAATGTATCACTTTAGAAAGATTTTGAGTACTTTTAGCCTTTAAACAAAAGTTAAATTTTAATTGTCTTGAAAGAAACAGTCCCATTACTCTCTATAGTCTCTCCGGTGTATAAAGCGGAGAAAATCATTCCCTTATTGGTGGAAAGAATTGAAAACGCCGTTAGTAAAATTACAGCGGATTATGAGATTATTTTGGTGGAAGATGGAGGGCCTGATCAATCTTGGATAGTTATTGAAGCGATTGCAAAAACAAACTCAAAGATAAAAGGGATAAAACTAAGCCGAAATTTTGGGCAGCATCCCGCGATTATGGCAGGATTATCTCAGGCTAAGGGAGATTGGGTTGTGGTGATGGATTGTGATTTGCAAGATCAACCCGAAGAAATTGAAAAATTATATGCCAAGGCTTTAGAAGGTTTTGACATTGTGCTAGCCAAACGAAGGGACAGAAGAGACAGTTTTTTAAAAAAAACGACTTCCAAACTGTTTTCTTTAACATATAGTTATTTAACGGAAACAAAATTTGATAGTACAATAGCAAATTTTGGTATTTATAATATAAAAGTAATAACTGAGGTTCTAAAAATGGATGATTATATCAAATCATTTCCTTTATTTGTCAATTGGGTAGGATATAAATCTACATCTGTTGAAGTGGAACACGGTGAAAGGAATACTGGCAAATCTTCTTATACTTATTCAAAATTAGTAAGCTTGGCCTTCAATACCATTATTTCATTCTCCAATAAACCATTGAAACTTTTTGTAAAGTTTGGGATGGTTATGTCATTAGTTTCATTTATTGTTGGGTTGATAACAATTTTTAAATATTTCAGAGGGGAAATATCCGTTCTTGGATATAGTTCACTGATGGTGTCTATTTGGTTTTTATCGGGCGTTATAATTACTATAACAGGAATAGTCGGGATATATATTGGAAAAATATTTGACCAATCAAAAGGGAGAAATTCATTTATAATAGACAAAATAATAAATAATGATTAATAATAATATTCAAGCAGAAGAAATCTATATTGGAAAAAATTCGCTTATAGAGCCATCAGCAAAAATTAGAGGAATAAATGGCAAATCAAAAAAAATAATAATTGGAGATAACTGTTATATTGGAGAAAATGTTCAAATTATTTGTGATGATTTTTCGATAGGAGATTATTCGAAAATTCAACATGACACCAATATTCATGGATATTTGCCTTGCCATATTGGACATAATGCTTGGATAGGACAATATTCAATAATTGATTCAATTGGAGGAACAACAATAGGTAATAATTGTGGTATTGGAGCCCATTCTCAACTTTGGAGTCATATTAAATATGGAGATACTCTTGAAGGGTGTCGTTTTTTAATGGAGAAACCTTTGACTGTCGGAAATGATGTTTGGTTTGTGGGGCATTGCATCGTTTCTCCAATAGTAGCTGAAGATAAATCTATGGCAATGGTTGGATCCGTAGTTACAAAAGATATGAAATTCAATGAAATATATGCAGGATCACCTGCAAGATCAATATCTGATAAAATTGGCTTTCAGTTTGATGAAGTTAGTATCCAAGACAAACTTGTCAAAATGAACCTTTACCTTAAACAATGGAACAACAAGTCTGATTTAATAAAAATTGTTTCTGATGTTTCAGAAATAGATTTTAATGATGAGGAAGTGAGTTATTTTAATGTCTCTAATAGAACCTATTCTAAAAGGGGAAGTTTGGATGAAATAAGTTTCATGAAATTTTTGCTTCCAGCAAGAGGTAAATTTACACCTGTTAAAGAATAGTTTAATGAAAATCCCCTTTAATAAACCCTATCTAACTGGCAAAGAATTAGTCTATATAGAAGATGCTGTCAAAAAAGGCAAGATTTCGGGCAATGGCTATTACACCCAATTGTGTCAGGATTTTTTCAAAACCAAATATAGTTTTCATAAATGTTTGTTGACCACCTCCTGTACTGATGCGCTGGAAATGGCCGCCATTTTAATCAACATCCAAGAAGGCGATGAGGTTATTATGCCTTCTTATACTTTCGTTTCGACCGCCAATGCTTTTGTGCTTCGGGGTGCCACGATTGTTTTTGCCGACAGCAGAACCGATCATCCCGGTCTAGACGAAGATAAAATCGAAGCCCTGATTACCCCTAAAACCAAAGCTATTGTTCCTGTGCATTATGCCGGTGTTGCCTGTGATATGGATAAAATTATGGATTTGGCTCATCAATACAATCTTTATGTCATAGAAGATGCTGCTCAAGCTATTGACAGTTTTTATACCGGTAGAGATGGGGTTAAAAAAGCCTTGGGTTCGATAGGGCATTTGGCCGCTTTTTCTTTCCACGAAACCAAAAACATTATTTCGGGCGAAGGCGGTATGCTTGCTATTAATGATTTACAATTTGCCGAGAGAGCCGAAATCATCTGGGAAAAAGGAACGAATCGTTCGGCTTTTTTCAGAGGTGAAGTCGATAAATACGGTTGGGTGGATGTGGGTTCGAGTTTTTTACCTTCCGAAATTATTGCTGCTTTTCTATGGGCACAACTAGAGAATTTAGAAAATATCCAGCAAGTTCGAAAATCACATTGGGAGCAATACAACATCGAATTACAATCTTGGGCTGCCCAAAACGAAATTCAATTGCCAGTAATTCCAACTTATGCGACTAACAATGGGCATCTATTTTATTTAGTTTGCAAGAACATTTCGCAAAGAACAGCGCTTATTGAAAAATTGAAAAGCAAAGACATACTTTCGGTCTTTCATTATATTAGTTTGCACAGTAGTCCATTTTATAAAGACAGCCATACTGGAAATCAATTACCAGAATCTGACCGGTATTCTGATTGTGTGTTGCGGTTACCTTTGTTTTATGAGTTGAATGTGGCAGAAGTTATAGAAGAAACTATAAAATCAAAAAAATATGAGTGAAAAATTAAATCATTTAAGTAGCAAAAAGGCAAGTCTTATTTTGTTTACGGGTTTTGCAATTTTAAATTTATATTATTTTATTAATAATTTTATAACTACGTTTTTTAATGCCAGCAGTAATGCCGATGAATACTATGAAAATAATTTGTATTCTCTATCAAGCGTTACAATTGACAAGTTATTCTATACACCTTCACAACCTTATATTTTTTTGAGTTCATTACTAAATGTTATAATTGATTCCCCAAAAATAGCTGTTAGATCGATGTCTTTACTAAGCTGTATAATTTTACTTTTCTATTTTATTAAACGAATTAAGATAAAAGCTGAAGAAGATTCATTACTAGAAAATACATATAGGATTTCTTTTTTTGTTTGTGCTATATTTATAACAAATCAAATGTTTGTTGGTACTTCTGATTTTCTTTCAAATGTTTTTTTAGTTTTTGCTTTTTACTTTGTGTTAAAAAGCATAAGCTCAAATGAAATGAGATTAAGCAATAAGAAAAGTATTATTGTTGGACTTTTTTTTGGTATTGCTTTTGCAACAAGACCCACAGCAATAGTTTTGATTGTCTCTTTTTATTTTTCAATTCTCCTGGTTTTAGGTTTTAAAAATATATTTCTCAAACAAAATTATATTATTGGTTTGGCAGGTATTTTAGTTTTTATTTTAATAAATATTATTCCTATCATAGAGCAAAAAACGGTAATTCTTGATGTTAAAGAGGTTCCAAAAGAAACAGGAGTCACTTGGTTTCAAAGAAATTATTTAATGACAAAATTATGGGATGAGGGTAAAATACCAAATACAAAATGGATTAGTACGATAGAGGTGATAAATTATAAAAAAGAAAACCCAGATTTTGTATTTCCGAAAAATCAATTAGAGCTATTAATAAAAGAGCCTGGTTTGTATTTTAGGCAAATATTACGAATGTTTTTTAAAGGTCTATACTCGAGTTATAGGTTTATGTATTTGCTGTTTCCACTGCTTTTTTTATCTTTTTTTAGAAATAATATTTTTTTTAATTTTTTACAAACAAATACAAATGAAATAGTTAATGATGCATCTAGAACCAAAATTGTCGTACTTACCCATTTAATAAGTATAATATTATTTTCTTTTTTAGCTGTAAAATTATTAGAATTTCGTTGGCTCATTCCTTCTTTGATAGTTTATACTTTTTTTTCGATTAATTATCTTTCAAATTTTACAAGAAAATCTCGTTTTTTGATTTACAATTTGAGTTTTTTGAGTGGGATTACTATGTATTTATGGTTTTTTATTATTGACGGGTTTTAGCTTTAATTATTAGATTTATGAGTTACCCAACTACATCCTTTTTTGTGCTTTATTTCATTCGTTTGGCCATTTTGTTGTTGTCGGATTTTGTAGGATTGGGACTTTTTCGTTTTCGCAAGAATAATATTTTTTTTGGTTTGTTTTTAGAATTTTTATTACTCATTGCGACCTATGCGTTTGCTCAGGCCGGCTCTAATAGTGTTGAGATTTTTGTGATTGTTTGGATTTTTGGCTACTTTTATTTGGTTAAAGACAAGAGAAGGAGGCATCCAAAGAAAAGGAATTATCAACTTGCAAGTAATTGAGCCCTAGAAGGACCGAGTGAACGAATCACTAAAATCTTATCGCCATTTCATGACTAAAACAAAAAAAATAGCCGTCGTTTGTAATTACGCACTAAACCCCAATCGAATTGGCGGAATGGATCGGTTTTATGTAGAATATGATGCTAAAGCCAAAGCTTTAGGATATGAAGTTGATTGGTATTTTTTGGAGTATCAGCCTTTCGTTTTTTATTCTGAATTAAACATTTTTAGTGCAAACAATCAAAATGTAGAAGCTTTCTTCTTGGAAAAAGTGCTTCATGGAAAATTGAAATATGACATTTTGGTTACGCATTTTTTGGCACTGTGTACTTCTTTTTTCAAAAAAGTAAAAGCTTCCGGTATTCAGAAAACGATAGTAGTAGACCACAATCCAAGGCCTTTGGAAGGTTTTCCGCTGTCTAAAATTATCAAAAATAAAATTAAGGGTGTTTTATATTCCCAATATATTGACCAATTCATAGGTGTTTCAGCATATACTCGAAAGCATATTCTGAAAGATTACGGTTTTTTTCTGGCCAAGAAAACCATTGTGATTTATAACGGAATTGATACTTCGGTTTTTGTAAAACGAACTCAGGAAAATACAAATAAATTTGTTGTCTCTTCACACTTACGATTTTCGAAGGGAATTCAAGATTTGATAAAGGCAGTGGCAGTTTTAGAGGAAAATATTAAAATGCTTCTGTTTATTGATGTATACGGCGAAGGTCCATATGAAAAAGAATTGTTAGAAATGACCAAAGCCAATAATTTGGAAAGAATTATTCATTTCAAAGGAGGATCGTCTCAGCTTCCTGACTTATTGTCTAATTATTGCTATTTGTTGCAACCGACGTATATGGAGTGTTTTAGTTTGTCTATTCTAGAAAGCTTAGCGGCTAATGTTCCTGTGATTACCACTCCAGTAGGAGGTAATTTGGAGATTATTCAGCACAATCAAAATGGATTTATCTTTGAGCCCAAAGATTATTTGGCTTTGGCTGATATTCTGAAAAATATTGTTTTAGGAAAATTAATAATCGAAAAGGATGTTAGGGTGCAAATTGAAAGTGATTTTAGTTTAGAGAAAATGGTCAACGAACATATACAGTTATTATGCAAATAGCTTTCTTAACTCCTGAATACCCACACCCGAAAACAGGAAGCTCTGGTGGGCTTGGTACGAGCATCAAGAACTTGGCCATCGGACTTTTGGAGGAAAACAGCTCGGTTCGGGTCTTAGTATATGGCCAAAAAGAGGAAGCTGTTTTTGAGGATAACGGCATTGTGGTGCAGCAAATACGAAACATTAAATTCAAGGGTTTGTCCTGGTGGTTGACTCGAAAAAAGTTGGAGCGTATCATCAATCAATTGTATGCCAATAAAGAAATTGATTTGGTGGAAGCGCCCGATTGGACGGGAATAACCTCTTTTATTCAACCTAAAAAATGCCCCATCGTTATTCGGCTGAATGGGTCGGATACTTATTTTTGTCATTTGGATAACCGTCCAGTGAAGTGGAAGAATAAATTTCACGAACGACGGGCACTTCAAAAAGCGGATGGGTTAATTTCGGTAAGCCAATTCACTGCCGATGTTACTAATGAAGTTTTTGCATTGCAAAAATATTTCAGCATCATCCCAAATGGTATAGATGTGAATTTGTTCAATGGTAATAACAATATTGAAGACAATGGTAATAACAAGAATACGATTCTATATTTTGGAAGTTTGATTCGGAAAAAAGGCTTGTTGGAGTTACCGTTGATTTTTAATGAAGTCATTCGAATAAATCCTGAGGCTCAACTTGTTTTGGTGGGCAAAGATGTTTCCGATATTGTTTCAGGAAAGCCATCAACTTGGGCAATGATGCAGGAATTATTTACAAGTGAAGCATTGCAAAATGTAATGTGTTTGGGAATTGTTCCTTATCATGAAATAAAAAAGCAAATAGACTTGGCGACAGTCTGTGTTTTTCCTTCCTTTGCTGAAGCCTTGCCTGTTTCCTGGATTGAGGCTATGGCGTTGCAAAAACCCGTTGTTGCTTCGAATGTCGGTTGGGCAAAAGAAGTGATTGTTGATGGAGAAGAAGGTTTTTTGGTACATCCCAGAGACCATAAAAAATATGCAGAACGAATTTTGGAGCTGTTGGCTCATCCCGACCTCCAGCTGGAGTTTGGAACAGCAGCCCGGAAAAAAGTAGTGACGAAATTTAGCACTCCAATTGTAGCGCGACAAAGTTTATTTTTTTATAAAAATGTAATTGGAACCAAATGATTTTAAAAGAATACAAAACAAAATCAGGAGAAGTTATCGTTTATAACGGGAGTCCTGATTTTGTAATATTAGAGGAGTTATCAAAGGGCTCTGGTGACATTTGGCATAGTTCGTTTGAGCAGGGGTATAAAAATTCCTTTCCAGAATTGGTATATCAATCAGCAGTTTTTTTTTGGTACTTGAATGATTTTGATAAATTGAACGAATGTGTCAGTTGGAGAATCAATCCCAATGCTTTTGCTGTTAGAAAATCGGTTTGGGAACTAACAAATGGTTTCGATACTGATTATGAAAATCCACAAATGCAAGCATTAGATTTTGGTTTTCGATTGAATCGGTACTTAGGAGGGGTAACGCTTTATGTTACTGCTTTATTTCCTTTAGCTATCCCAGAAAAAGTTATTATTTCTCAGACTGACCGTCATCTTTTTTTTAGAAAAAATTTTAAAAAAAGCCATGCTGTTTACATGATTTGGAGGATAGGGTTTTGGAAAATTTCGGAATGGACAGCTTTCTTTTCTGCTCAAAATAATTTTAAACAGCGTATAGAAACTACAAGTGTTCCTCCTCGTAAGCTCAAGAAAATTAGTAACAACCCTAGCGCAAGTTATATTATTCCAACAATGTTTCGTCAAGACTATACGCTTCAGCTATTGGATGATTTGTCTGCCCAAACCTACTTGCCTACTCAAGTGGTGGTAGTGGATGCCACACCACAAGGCGAAAGAAATGAGGTTCTTTATCGAGATAAAAAATATCCATTTGAATTAATCATTAAATGGCAAAAAACCAAAGGTAGTTGTCGCGCCAGAAATGAGGCGATTGCATTGTGCACTGGCGATTACATTGTTTTTGGGGATGATGACATTCGAATCCCACCCGATTTTATAGAAAATCACATTAGGTTCTTACAAACTTATAGAGTTGGTGCATGCAACGGGCTTGATATCAGAGCAGATCATCATAAACAAGATTTAGATGATTTAAAAAGCAAATTGGCAAAATTGAAAGCTAATAAATTTCTTACAGGGAATGCACAGTCTTTTAGTAATGCGAATTCCTGTGTAAAAAAAGAGTTTGTGGACCAATTGGTTGGTAATGATATTAATTTTGATGGAGGATATGGCGAGGATAGTGATTTTGGGATGTCCTTAACCAAAATTGGAGTGACTGTCATGCATAATCCATTTTCAACTAACCTACATCTTAAACCACCAAGTGGCGGTTATCGTTTTTGGGGTAACCAAGCTAAAATTATGGGTAAAAAAAGAAAAGTACAGCCTTGGGAACTGGATAATCCCGTAAAATGGGTCCGACCCGTCCCAAGTCCGACCATCATGTATGGGATTTTAAAGCATTATTCTACTCAACAAGTTCATGAATATAAATACAAACATTTTTTGTTTTATTTGCTTAAGGGCTCAAAAATTGGAATTTTATACCGATTATTTCTTTTTCCCTATAAAAACCTTCAATTTAAAAAATCGATTTTTTATGCTAAAAAGTTATTAAGTTTAGGAATTAGGTACCAATAAATATATGAAGTTTAGTCTCATTATATGCACCTATATGCGTCCGCAATCGGTCTTGCAGTTGTTGCAATCGGTTCAGGACCAAACGTTATATCCCGATGAAATACTGATTATCGATGGTTCGACAAATGCTGAAACTGAGATTATTCTAAAAGAAAATTTATTTTCAAACCTATTTTATTATGCCGTTCCACCAGAATATCGTGGCTTGACACGACAACGAAATTATGGCATTGAACGAGTAAGAACTGAAATGGAAGTGGTTTGTTTTCTTGATGATGATACAGTTTTAGAAAAAGATTATTTTGAAGAAATAATTAAAACCTTCAAATACTATCCTGATGTTTCTGGTGTGGGTGGTGTAGCAATCAATGAAAACAGTTGGGCATTGGCCGAACCTTATAAAGCGTACGATTATCGCCGTTATTGCCAATGGGACGGATTTGTTTATAAGGAAGGGCAGCGCAATGTGGTTCGTAATTATTTGGGTTTGCAATCTAATTTGGGACCTGGACGTATGCCGGACTATTCACACGGCAAAACTTGTGGTTTTCCTTTGAATGGCAAAACGTATGAGGTGGATTTATTGATAGGAATGTCGTTTGCTTTCCGAAAAAAGGTGGTGGATTCCATTCAGTTTTCACCCTATTTTGAAGGCTATGGTTTGTATGAAGATGCCGATTTTAGCCTTCGTGCTTTGCAGTTTGGTAAAAATACCATCAATACCAAAGCCCAGTTAAGCCATTTTCATCATCCTTCTGGAAGACCCAACCACTACCGATACGGCAAAATGGTGGTGCGCAACGGATGGTACGTGTGGAGAGTCAAAAACCCTAAACCTTCACTTCAGGCCAAAATAAAATGGCATTCGATTACTATTTTGTTGACTTTAATCCGATTTACCAATACATTTACCACAAACAAGAAAAAGGAAGCCTTTACTGAAGCAATAGGAAGAACTATGGGTTGGTGGAGTTTGTGGGCGAGTAAGCCTAAATGACAGTAGAAAATTAAAATGAAAAAACGAAGTATTTTGATTCCTTTATTTTTTGTCATTGCATTACTCACAGTAATCAATTACCGAACCCCTTTTTTGCGACAAGATGGAGGCGGCTGGTCTGTTGGTTATGGCTCATCGACTAGCTTTCCAGAAAAAATGATTATCGATGCAAAGGCGATTTATTCCATCGAAAATCTGAAAGCTCAAAACGACAGTACTGTTTTTCTGGCCGACCCCTTTTTTGTGAAAGAGAAAGATACTTTCTACCTGTTTTTTGAACATAAAAAAACCAAAACGGAAGCCGATATTAGTTTGCTAACTTCGGTGGATGGCAAGAATTACCAGTATCGAGGAGCAGTATTGTCGCAAAAATTTCATTTGTCCTATCCTCAGGTTTTTAAATATAAAAATGAATTTTATATGGTACCAGAGTCCAAACAGGCCAATGCGGTTTTATTGTATAAAGCCCATCGTTTTCCCTTTGATTGGAAGGTTTGTGATACCTTGATAGCTAATGTGCAGCTTGTTGATCCTTCTATCTATTTGTCGGACACACTCAATATTATGGTAGCCACGGATTATGCCAAAAATATGTATGTGTATGAAGCGGACTCTTTATTTGGAAAATGGAAGTTGCATCAACAACCAATAGCCTTAATCGGGACAGAATCCAGGGCAGGAGGACGTTTTTTTGCAGATGCGAAAGGTTTAATTTTGCCTGTTCAAGATTTTTCAAACGGCTATGGTTGTGGTCTTTCGCTCTATCGTTTTTCATTTAAGAATGGCAGATATACAGTGAAACGAGAAAAGAAGAATTATTTAACGGCTAAAGGCAACATCAAAGAATTTAATGCAGGCATGCATCAATTGGATGTTCAGAAGTTAGAGGGCAATCAATATTATTATGTGTATGATGGAAATCGATTGAACAGTAATTCAAAGAACCTTAATATTTGGGGGCCACTGAAATGGAATTATTTGGATTTAAAAAATTGGTTTTTGATAAAATAGCGAAGTCTATAGCAGTTAGCCTCTTTTTTGCAAAGTAAATAAGGATACATTTGTAAGGATCA
This sequence comes from uncultured Flavobacterium sp., assembly GCA_963513695.1. Lineage (GTDB taxonomy): Bacteria > Bacteroidota > Bacteroidia > Flavobacteriales > Flavobacteriaceae > Flavobacterium. The sequence goes on along the minus strand of CAUPRL010000002.1, from coordinate 195,897 downwards.
ATATGGAATCAACAAAACAAATAGCATTAAAATAGTTATAAATGAAAAAAGAAGAGCAAGTCTATTTCAATTTAATCCTTTTCCACGCGGTGCTGGGATTTTTGGTCTATTTGTTTCCTTTTGTAGCTAAAATATATGGCTATGCCATTTTTATAGTGGGAGTTTTTTACGTAATGAAAACACAAAATAAAAAGAACCAAGCTCTGATTGTTGCTGCGTACGTAGTAGGAAGTGAAGTTTTTCTGAGAATGACGGGAGGTAACCCTACTTATGAAATTTCCAAATACGGGGTGATGGCTTTTGTTTTTATGGGAATGTATTATAGTGGGTTCTCCAAAAGCGCTACCCCCTATTGGATTTTTTTATTACTGTTAGTGCCAGGTGTGGTTTTGACTACTTTTGTGCTCAATTTTGATACCAATATGAAGAATGCCATCGCCTTTAATATCTCTGGTCCTGTTTGTTTGGCGGTGGCCTCTATTTATACCTACAGAAGAAAGATTCCCTTAGAACAGATGAATGCCATTTTGCTCAGTATGGGACTTCCTATTGTGACCTGTATGGTGTACCTCACTTTTTATACTCCTAACATTCGCGATGTGATTACAAGTACACAATCTAGTTTTGAAACTTCAGGCGGTTTTGGTCCCAATCAGGTAGCCACTGTTTTGGGGTTGGGGATGTTTATCTTTTTCTCCAGAATCATTTTGGAGTCCAGAACCAAATTCATGTTGGGACTCAACCTGCTGATTGCCATTAATATGAGTTATCGGGGGATGGTCACCTTCTCCCGGGGTGGTATGATTACCGGATTTCTGATGATTATATTATTGTTGTTTTTTCTTTATTATAAATCCAATTTTACAGGCAGGGTCAAACTCAATTATATTATTGTGTTTATAGGACTGGCTATGGTCGTGACCTGGGCCTATACTTCTTTTCAAACCGGGGGACTCATCGATAAACGCTATGCCAATCAAGATGCCAGGGGAAGAGAAAAAGAATCTAAGTTTACGGGTAGAGAGGATGTAGCCCTGGGGGAAATCAATGCTTTTCTGAACAACCCCATCTTTGGCGTGGGTGTGGGTAAAGGAGTAGAGGTACGCCTGGCGGAAACCGGAGATGGGACTTTATCTCATGACGAAATCACCCGTATGCTCGCAGAACACGGTTCCTTGGGAATTGTGGGTTTATTAATCCTCTTTTTCACCCCTTTAATTTTATATATAGAGAACAAATTTAACATGTTCCTGCTCTGTTTTGTGGCTTTCTGGTTCTTGACCATCAATCATGCCGCGATGCGAACGGCCGCACCGGCTTTTGTGTATTCGTTGTCGTTGCTGAATGTGTATTTTGAGAAGAAGGGAAGCCCCCTGGCCCCCAAAGGGGGGAGTTAGGGATTGAGTTTTGGGTTGTCGGTTGTCGGTTAATCGGTTAATCGGTTAATTGGTTAGGTGGTTAATCGGTGTTGTTTGCCTCCGTGATGCCTGGTTGTCGGTTATCTGTTATCTGGTTAATTGGTTAATTGGTTATTCGGTTAATTGATGTTTGTTATTTGTCTTTTGTGGATTGTCAGTTAGGGTTTTGTGTTAATCGGATCATTTATAAATCTGCTCCCGATAGCTATCGGGCAATGTCATTAAGTTAAGGATTCGGTTGTCTGTTATCTGTTATCTGGTTAATCGCTTAATTGGTTAATCGCTTAATTGGTTAATCGGTTAATTGGTTAGGTGGCTAATCGGTGTTGTTTGCCTCCGTGATGCCTAGTTATCTGTTGTCTGTTATCTGGTTAATCGCTTAATTGGTTATTCGGTTAATTGATGTTTGTTATTTGTCTTTTGTGGATTGTCAGTTAGGGTTTTGTGTTAATCGGATCATTTATAAATCTGCTCCCGATAGCTATCGGGCAATGTCATTAAGTTAAGGATTCGGTTATCGGTTGTCTGTTATCTGTTATCTGTTTTCGGTTGTTTGTTAACTCCTTTTTTTTGCCTTGATCATCATTTCTAGTTGATCCCACAGTTCTTCTGGGATGGCTTCGAGGATATTGAATTCGCCGGCGCCTTTCAACCATTCGCCACCGTCAATCACAATCACTTCGCCGTTGAGGTAAGCCGAAAAATCGGATACCAAATAGGCTGCTAGATTCGCTAATTCTTGATGATTGCCCACTCTTCCTAAAGGGACTTTTTTGGACATATCAAACTTTTCGGCTAAGTCTCCAGGCAACAATCGGTCCCAAGCACCTTGGGTAGGAAAGGGTCCTGGGGCAATAGCATTGGAACGAATACCATATTTAGCCCATTCTACCGCAAGACTACGGGTCATTGCCAGAACGCCCGCTTTGGCAGCAGCACTAGGGACTACATAAGCCGAGCCTGTAAATGCATAGGTAGTAACAATATTCAAAATGGTTGCCGAGGCTTGTTTGGTTTCTATCCAATGTTTTCCAAAAGCCAGCGTACAGTTTTTAGAGCCTTTTAGTACAATGTCAATCACGGTATCGAATGCATTGGCCGATAATCTTTCGGTTGGAGAGATAAAATTCCCTGCTGCATTGTTGAGTAATACATCGACTTTGCCATAGGTTTTCAGGACTTCTTGCAACATGTTTTCGACTTGGTCGTAATGACGCACATCACATTGAACCGCTAAGCAGGTTCCTCCCGTTTCGGCTTCGAGTGCAGCTGCTGTGGTTTGCAATTTTTCCAAATCTCGGGAGCTGATAGCTACTTGTGCTCCGAGTTCCATAAAATAACGGGTCATTGCTTTGCCAAGACCACTACCGCCACCGGTTACTACAATTACTTTGCCTTTTAAGGCATCATCGCGAAGCATTTTTGCTGAGAAATCCATATCGTATTTTTTTTAGAGATGTAAATATAGGGAAAAAAGGTTTAATTGGTTAATCGGTTAATTGGTTAATCGGTTAACTGATTTGCTTTACCCCCTAACCCCCTAAAGGGGGAATGGTTAATTGGTTAATCGGTTAATTGGTTAGTCGGTTAATTGGTTAGTCGGTTAACTGATGGCTTATAAAAACCAATGGTACTAGCAATTTGGAAAGGTAATGTGCTTCTACGCTACAACAGATTGCCGCGCTTCACTGCGTTACGCTCGCAATGACAGAGGGAGGAGAGGGCGATTGAGATGGTTTCAACAGATTGCCGCGCTTCACTGTGTTACGCTCGCAATGACAGAGGGGGGGGATTCTATACCTTACACAATCTCTTCGCGGCTTCTTCGAGTGTAGCATTGTCTTTGGCGAAGCAAAACCGAATGAGTTTTTGGTCTTTCCCATCGGCATAAAAAGTAGAAATGGGAATTGCAGCTACGCCATGTTCTACAATTAAACGTTTGCAAAAATCTACATCATTTTCATTGGAAATAGACGCATAAGAAGCCAACTGAAAATAGGTTCCTTCGGATGGCATTAATTTGAAACGGCTGCTCCTGAGTAATGCTCTAAAAAAGTCGCGTTTTTTCTGATAAAAGTTCCCCAGTTGGGACACATCGACTTCATCCAAATAGTCGCTGATGGCTACTTGGCAGATGCTGTTCACGCTAAAAACCATAAACTGATGCACTTTTTTGATTTCTATCATTACATCTTCCGGTGCTACGAGATATCCTATTTTCCAACCCGTGATGTGAAAGGACTTTCCAAAGGAGGAAATCACAATCGCACGGTTTTGGAGTTTCTCCCGAGTATGTACCGATATATGGTGCTGTTCGAAAGAGATGTATTCATACACTTCGTCGGAAAGCACAAGAACCTTTGGGAATTTCTTCAGCAGGGTTTCCAAAGCCTCAAAATCAGATTCTTTCCAGATTTTTCCTGTTGGGTTGTGTGGATTGTTGATAATAATCATTTTGGTTTTTGAAGAAAAAGCCTTTTCGATTTGCTCCCAATTGGGTGTATAATCATCATTCAATGGTACCCGAACCGGTTTGGCCTGGCTAAGTAAAATTGAGGATTCGTAACTGTCGTAACAAGGATCGAGGAGAATGACTTCATCCTTTGAATCAATCAGAGCCGTAATGGTGGTAAAAATAGCTTGGGTTGCACCAGCTGTTACTAGAATTTCTGTATTTGGATGGATGGTTCTGCTATAGGATTTTTTTACCAATCCGGCAATCTTGGTCAGTAAAGGAGGATAGCCTGACATAGGAAGGTATTGATGGACATTTTCTTTTGCCAATCGGGCCACAATATCCGATAGTCTTTGGTCAATTTCAAAGTTGGGAAATCCTTGAGAGAGGTTTATGGCATTGTATTCGGTTGCCATTTTAGACATTATTGTAAAGATACTGGTTCCGATATGGGGTAGTTTGGACATATTTTTTGGGGTTAGTTTAAACCTGACAGGTTTTTAAAACCTGTCAGGTTTGAGGTATGGAAAACCTATTAGGTTTAAGTGAGTAATATTTCCAAAATGCTTATCGCTGCTTCACTGATTTTTGTTCCAGGGCCAAAGACGGCCACAGCACCAGCATCGAACAAGAATTGGTAATCTTGGGCAGGAATTACGCCGCCTACTATAACCATAATGTCTTCGCGACCGTGTTTTTTGAGTTCTTCGATGACTTGAGGAACAAGCGTTTTGTGTCCTGCTGCTAATGAAGAAACTCCAAGGATATGCACGTCGTTTTCGACGGCTTGTTTGGCGGCTTCGGCAGGGGTTTGAAACAATGGTCCTATATCGACATCAAAACCCAAATCGGCATACCCTGTGGCGACCACTTTGGCCCCTCGATCGTGTCCGTCTTGTCCCATTTTGGCAATCATAATTCTTGGGCGACGGCCTTCTTTTAAGGCAAATTGGTCGGCAAGTTGTTTTGCTTTCTCGAAGCTTTTGTCGTCTTTTATTTCTTTGCTATACACGCCACTAAAGGATTTAATTTGTGCTTTGTATCTTCCGAAAACGGTTTCTAGTGCATCGCTAATTTCGCCTAGAGTGGCTCGGTTTCGCGCTGCTTCGACTGCAATTTCTAATAGATTGCCTTCGGCAGTTTGGGCACAAAGGGTTAGTTTTTTGAGTGAAAGTTGTACTTTTTCGTCGTCACGACTCGCTTTAATTCGGTCTAATTGTTCGATTTGCTGTTTGCGTACCATTTGGTTGTCGACATCGAGAATTTGGAGCGGATCTTCTTTTTCTAATCGGTATTTGTTGACGCCTACAATAATGTCCTGACTGCTGTCGATTCGCGCTTGTTTTCTGGCTGCGGCTTCTTCGATTCTAAGTTTTGGTATTCCCGATTCGATGGCTTTGGTCATTCCGCCCAATTCTTCGACTTCTTCGATGAGTTTCCAGGCATTTTGTGCTATTTCATTGGTGAGGCTTTCGACATAAAAACTGCCTGCCCAAGGATCAACGGTTTTGCATATTTTAGTTTCTTCCTGCAAATAGATTTGGGTGTTTCTGGCAATTCTGGCCGAGAAATCCGTTGGCAAAGCGATGGCTTCGTCGAGAGCGTTGGTATGTAGTGATTGAGTTCCTCCGAAAGCCGCAGCCGCAGCCTCAACAGTAGTTCGAGCTACATTGTTGAAAGGATCTTGCATCGTCAAACTCCAACCCGAAGTTTGGCAATGGGTTCTCAAGGCTAAGGATTTATCGTCTTTTGGGTTGAATTGTTTGACCAGTTTTGCCCAAATCATTCGTCCTGCACGCATTTTGGCAATTTCCATAAAATGGTTCATTCCTATTGCCCAGAAAAAAGAGAGGCGAGGAGCGAAATCGTCTATATTCATACCTGTTGCCAGTCCTGTTCGGATGTATTCTAAACCATCGGCGAGTGTGTAGGCTAGCTCAATATCGGCAGTGGCTCCTGCTTCTTGCATATGATAGCCTGAGATGGAAATCGAGTTGAATTTTGGCATTTTCTTGCTGGTGAATTCAAAGATATCGGCAATGATTTTCATGGAAGGTGTTGGTGGATAGATGTAGGTATTGCGCACCATAAACTCTTTTAGAATATCATTTTGTATGGTGCCTGAAAGCTGCTCTGGTTGTACACCTTGTTCTTCGGCAGCGACAATATAGAAAGCCATAATGGGTAAAACGGCTCCGTTCATCGTCATAGAAACCGACATTTCGCCTAAGGGGATTTGGTCAAACAATACTTTCATATCTTCGACCGAATCGATGGCTACACCGGCTTTTCCGACATCGCCCACTACGCGTTCGTGGTCGGAATCATAGCCACGATGGGTTGGTAAATCGAAGGCGATGGAAAGTCCTTTTTGTCCAGCAGCCAAGTTTCTGCGGTAAAAAGCATTGCTTTCTTCGGCAGTTGAAAAACCTGCGTATTGCCGAATCGTCCAGGGGCGACGCACGTACATCGTAGCATAAGGTCCACGGAGATTTGGGGCAAAGCCAGCTCCAAAATCGAGGTGCTCTAGGTTTTCGATGTCTTTTTCGGAGTAGGTTTTGTTTAGTGCAATTTCTTCAGCCGTTGTGAAAGTCCCAGTTTCCGATTCTAAACTGTTGTCTGCTAATTTTGAATTTTCTAATTTGATATGTTGGAGATTTTTTCTCATTTGAATTTGATGTAGAAAGGTAACGTAATTTTGGTTTAATAATTTTTTCTATTCTTCCAAATTTTTGAATTTCTTGAAGTATGAATTATAGCTTTTATTATTATTTCTTTTTTGTTAATTTCAAAATGGATTAAATAAGGGAATGTTTGTATCAAAGCAACTCTTGTTTCATCATATCTAATTTGATATGAAAAAGGCTTAACTCTTACAATTTTTGCTTCCTCTTTTATGGATTTTAAGAACCGTTTTCCAAGGTTTTTTTGAATAGTTTCATACCAGGAAGCGATTTCTTCAAGATCCATTTTAGCCAAAGGAAGTATTGTAAGTTTATAGTTCATCCTCAATATCCTTCATCACTTCATCAAAATCTAAAGCACTTTCTGGGTTTTTAAAATATGCTATTGTTCGTGCTCGTACTTCATCAATTTGCCATTGTGGAATTGTATACTCTGTGGAAGAAGGCAAAATAATTACATCAACTTCATCCGCATTAAAATCATCAGGTAAAGTAATATTTATTTTGTGATTTTTTACTTTCACGGTTTGTCTTATCGCTTCCATAGATTGTATTTTTATAAGTAAATATAATTATTATTTTTGAAATTCTGTTTTCTAATTTTATACTTCCCACTTCTAGTTCCCAGCTTCTCACTTTTGCTTCGTCAGTTCCCCTTCAGGCTCGAGTCAATAATTTTAAATTTCCATTTTCTAGTTGTAAAATTTGTATTGAGTCCTTCGATAATTCCGGCGCTTATTGTTGTTCCCGCACCGATTGCAAAGAGGTTAAATGCGGACTCATTTCCTTGTGCTGCTCCAACTATAGATGCTCCAACAATGGCTAAGCCTGAAAATAGTACGGCTGTTTTGACTGTTCCTAATGATTTTGGTTGGTTTTTGATGCTTTGTAAACTATCCATTTTGATGGCTTGATTGTTGACCATAAAGTTGAGGCTGTCTACGATTTTTAGATTTCCAATCCATTTTTTATGGTTTAGTGTCCGTATTTTGATGCGTTGGTTTTCTTCAAAAACTTTTACTTTACCGGTCTTGATGTTGGTTAATTCCAAGGTTTTATTTTGGGAGAAAGCCGTGAACGAAAGTAATAATAGAATTAAATAGAGTTTGTTTTTCATGGGGTAGGTTAGGATTTGTTTTCTTCTTTGAGTCTTTCCTGTTCTATTGTTTCAGCCAATCTTTTTTCGATAATAGGAGACATTAGCGTTTTTCTGGGTTTTATTTTTACGAAAGGATACAATTCGAGATTGTCCTTCATACTGTCTTTTTTGTTGGGATATTTGTTGGTTCCAAGCAAAATTTCTTTGCCTGAATCGAATAATTCTTGCTCTTTATCGGCGCTTTCTTGAATTTTTCTTTTGATGATTTCTTCGTTAAGTTGTTTAAGAAAACCGCCATTGGCTTCGATATCTTTGAATAGCGCCAAGGCTTTTTCGGCTAGCTGAGAGGTGAGACTTTCGATATAATAACTTCCATCAGCAGGATTGTTGACTTTGTCAAAATGGCTTTCGTTTTTGAGTATCAACAATTGATTCCTTGCTATTCGGTCGCCAAATTCGTTGTCTTTATGGTATAATGCATCGTAAGACAAATTGGCAATGGCATCGGCGCCACCCAAGATTGCGCTCATACATTCGGTTGTGGTGCGCAACATATTCACATTGTAATCGTACAATGTTTTATTGCGTTTGGTTGGAGACACCATAATATGGCAATCGAAATTGTGGTCGTATTCTTTTGCAATTCGATTGAATACCAATCTTAAAGCGCGAAGCTTGGCTATTTCGAAAAAGTAATTGGTGCCCACCGAAACTTCGAAAACGATGGGTTGGTTTATTTTTGGAATTCTGTTGAAATATTCGTTGGCATGAGCTACGCTATAGGCAATTTGTTGCACCATATTAGCGCCAGCATTTTGGTAAAGACTAGCATTAACGCTAATAAGCCCCTTAACCCCAGAAAGGGGAATTCTTACTAGTTCATTAAGGGTGTCGAAATTTGATTTTTCTGGAGTACTAAACCAATTGCCCTCTTTGGCTAAGTATCCAATGGGATCGAGGTTGCAGTATATTTTTGCTTTTTTTTCTTGAGCGAGTTGTTCTATTTTTTTTGTAAAATCTAAAGAAAGAAAAGAGAGATTGAAATAGATTGTAATGGTATCTAAAGGAAGATTTAGCAGTAGTTTTGCTACATCTGTTTTTTCGTCTTCGATAGTAAAACGGATGCTTTCGGCACCCCGATTGATGCTGTCGATGGCTCTAGCATTTGATTTTTCGAGGTCTCGAACAAAGATGTTTTGGCAGATTCTGAATTTTGTTGCCGTTGTTTTTACTTTGCAGGTTCCGGCAAACTCATCTTTGTGGTAAAAAGGTTTTACTTGTATGTCTTCGGGTGAATTCCAAACTAGCGTTTCGTTGTAATCGGCGCCCTTGAGTTCGAATTGGATTTGCTGTTTCCATTGTTTGGAGGCAACGGGGTTGAAATCATTAAATAAATTTTTCATTTGCTGGGTTCGGTATTATTGTCGTTTCCTTAGAAAATGTGCTTTTGAAAGCGTCTCGATACAATTCCGCCCAAAAGCGGAATCAGTCGAAGAGAGGTGCGCTATGACTTAACTTCGAATCTATTTTTTGACGTCTTTTTCGATGGTGTCGCCTTCAAATTCTATGATATAGACCTCTTCGCTGTCTTTTTTCATATAGTATTTTTCACGGGCATATTTTTCGGTTTGATCCGGATTTTTTAGCTTTCTAATATTTTCCTTGTCTTTTTTTATTTCTTGTTGGTAATAGGACGCATTGTCTTCGAGTTCATCGATTTGTTTGTCTAAAACACGATGACCGTAATAGGAATAGTTGTCCAGAAACACCATCCAAATTATAAACGACAACAATACCCAAACGTATTTGTTGCTTAGAAATTTGAACCAAGGTTTGTCTTTGTATGGGTTTGTCATTTGTAATCTTGTTTTTTTAGCCCCGATAGCCAATTGCTCTAGCAATTACCTCTTGTGCCGGTGTTCGGCACAAGAGATATAGCGTATAGCGGGAATAGCTCCTTCCTTTGACAAGCTCGGGATGACCCTATTTTGATATTAAATTATGCAATAAAATTACAAAAAAATTATAGAATTCGCTGATTAATTACTGCTCGAACTACATCTATGGCGACGGTGTTGTATTTGTCGTTAGGGATGATGATGTCGGCAAAGGCTTTGGTCGTTTCTATAAACTGTTGATGCATCGGTTTTAGAGTGGTTTGGTAGCGGCTGAGCACTTCCTCCATATCGCGACCTCGTTCGGCAATGTCACGTTTCAATCTACGAATTAATCGCTCGTCGGAATCGGCGTGGACAAAGATTTTGATGTCGAACAAATCCCGTAGTTCTGGGTGTGATAGGATAAGAATTCCTTCGACAATCATCACTTTTCGGGGATGCGTTACTATGGTGTCTTCAGTACGGTTGTGAATGGCAAAGGAATAGACGGGCTGATTGATGGTTTTTCCTTCTTTGAGCTCCTTAAGATGGGATACCAATAAATCAAAATCGATGGCCCGAGGGTGATCAAAGTTGGTTTTGGACCGTTCTTCGTAGCTTTCTATTGTTGATGCTTTGTAATAGGAATCTTGGGCAATTATTCCTACTTCGGTATGTGGTAATTCATTCATTATTTGATGAACCACTGTTGTTTTTCCAGAGCCTGTTCCTCCTGCAATTCCTATAATGAGCATATATAAAGGTGTTGTGTTATTATTGGAACAAAAATAAGGAATTATAGATTTAGATTGATGAATTATTCTTCATATCCTTTACTAAACTGTTTGTGAAATATAAAATAACAATTCCTCCCAAACCGATACAGAGCCACATGAACCAAGACTGTTGCCAGAAGGAGGTGCTGTTGAGGGCTTTTTTTTGAGAAGTGAAGTGTTTTATGTCGTAAATTTTGGCTTCGGGTAAGTTGTTGTCCAGGTTATTCTTGAAATTTTCTAGATCGTATTCGGGGCTAGGTAATTTTGGGTTTTCTGTTGCGATGGTGTATTTTTCATTGGCTTTTAAATCGGCGATTACCGCAATTTGATTTTGGAACAATTGAATATTACTAATAGTCAATGGCGGATTGTCCTGATTTTCTATTTCGATGTACCATTCTTTTTTAAAAAGTTGCGGAAGGGTAAAATTATTATGTGTATTTGAATTCAATTCAAAAGCAAAAAATGTCTCTGGAAAAGGTGTCGATTTTCGATTTGTTTGTTTATTTTCTATGCTATAAATCTTCGCCCTGCGGTGGTATAAATTGGGACTTTTTACTGTGAAATATATCTGATTGACGATTTGTGGGCGAATGAATTTTATGTTAATTCTGGTTTTTTTCTCGGCTGGAATTTGCCGGAATTTGATTTCATTGGGCTTGATTTCCTCGACGATGGAATTATTGGTTATGGTAGAGACCAAGCCAATTTTTAATACATTTATGGGTAATGTTTTCTTGTCATTAAATTCTATTTTTATATAATGGTAAGAGGTTAGGGGAAAGGTTATTGTTTTTAAAACACTAGTGGCTTGACTGTTTTCGAGATTGGTTAACAAGGAGCTGTTGACTAATCCAAACCATTGTTTTTGGTCGTTGCTGCCACTTATTCTGTAGTATTTTGTGACATCGGAGTTGGTAATGGATAGCGCTATTTTGTCTATAGTAGTTTTTGGGTTTTCGAAAATTAGCGTTGTTTTCTCTTTAGGAATACTTGTTTTCGAGAGTATTTTACATTCTGAAAAACTAGTGCCACCTGGTTGGTTATATTCCTGCAGGATGTAATAAGGCACTTCCATTCCTTTGGCATCCAATATCCTAAAATCGCCCAATTCTTCTTTTGAAAAAGAGCGAATTTCGGTAGGTAAGGCTATTTTGTGTAAGCCAGTTTCGGTTACGGTTTCGATTTTTGCCGTGGTTTTGTGCTGTGCGAATAAACTGTTTATGGCAAGTACAAAGACTATGAATTTATTCCGTTTCATTGGTTTCCTGTGGTTTGTTGTCGTCCTGTACCAATACTTTTATTTTTTGGTACACAAATGAAATAATCAGTATTAGTATTCCCAGCAAGATAAAGGCTATTATTTTACCTGTTTCGGAAGCATTGCTGATGTCGAACAAAAATAATTTCAGAATGGTTAGTCCCAATAAAGTTAAAGCTATTATTCTCAGGTTTTTGATGCGTTTTCGGATGCCGATAATCAGGAATATAAATGCGAGAATTCCCCAAAGAATTGGAAAGCCTGTTTTTATGATTTGGGTTCGGGTTTGTTGCATTAAATTATTGGCATCTTGTTCATTATCTGGAGTCTCGTTTGGCGCGTGATATAAATTACTGGATTGGATATCTTGGGTTGTAACGGGAGAATTAGAAAGGACCAATCCGTGGAGCATCAATTCAGTGCTGGCAATATAAATGATGAAAAAGGCGGCTATCCAAACTATAAATTTCTTTTGGAATAGTTCGAAAACAGGATTTTCTTTATTGATTTGGTACAATTTATAACCAAAGTACAGTGTTAGAAAAAGCGAAATGTAATGTAAATAGAATCCAATTCGTTGGTAAATTCCCGTTGTGATGTAGCGGCCGTGCTCATAAAATGCATAATTCGAGAACCAAAACGCAAAGAGGACAATATTGACAACTGCGATTAACGATGCCAATTGGTAACTAGCCCTGTTTTTGCTTTTACACAAGCCATAAAAAAGAGCTGCACTAAAGACAAGATGGTAGACAGTAGGTAAAGTAGCGGCGGAATTAACTCCAATAATTCGCGTATCGGCTTGGAAACTTACTTCGAATAAACCCACAAAATAACTCATTATTAATCCAGTAAACCTAAGAGCATGTCGGTATTTTTTCGGATTGAATATAAAGCCAAATTGCTCCAACTCTTCCTCTTCATTTTTTAATAAAAAGCAGACGGCAAATAGTGAGGCCACAGCAAAAATTCCAGTTATGCAAATCTTGTTGAATAGTATATTTAGGTTAGATTCAGACCTATAGATTGCCAACCAATCCATCAATAAACTGCCAATCATCAGTGTGTGAACGATAATCGAGGCAAATCGATAATAGGTTATTTTTGATTTTTGTCCCAGCCACATAAGCATAACGGCTTCTGCTGCCCAAAATAAGGTAATATAATTTCCCTCAAATTGTATTGGAATCGCCAGCGTAATAAACGTAAGTGTCAATCCCACCAATAGATAAACCGCAGTTTTGTCCAAACCAAATTTTTTGTACAAAAACCAAGCATAGCCAAAGTTAAGTACACCGATAGCGGCGGTAAACAATCCTTTGAACTCGGGATGAAATTGTGTTAAAACAACCATTCCAACGCCATAAAAAAGGAAAGTATTACTGGCGAGAATACTTAATTCTATCGGAGAGAAAAGCCCTTTTGTTCGTACATTATTGATGATATTGATGCCTATGAACACGGCGTAAAACGCAAAGCCAAAGGCGAGTGCGCTTAGATAATGTGGTGTTTTTTCATCGAGGTCTTTGAAGAGCCAAGATCCAAACAAAATGATTGTAAAAACATAGGATAATATATTGATGATGCCCCATTTTTTGTAATAAGCCAAGGCTAGAATTCCGATATTTAGAATGAGTATATAAGTAAATAATGTCAAGTAATTTCCTTGGCCTGTGCTGACCATAAAAGGCACGGCAAAACCTCCTATCAGCGACAAGACGGCGAGTTCTTTTCGGTCATAGGAAAGTGAAATTAGGCAGCTAAACACAGTGATGCCCACCATAATTATGAAGGCTGTTGTCTGTCCGAACAAGTGATAACTGTGAAAAGCAATCCCGATAGTGAAATAGAAAACCGCAATCGCACCGGCCACAAAAACCGAGCTGAACGCAGCATATTTTTTTCGTAATTTATGAGCAATTCCCATAATCAAGGCTCCCGATAGCATTCCGATGCCCACTCGGGCAGGTTCATTGATCCAATCTTTGTCTATGGCATATTTGACGAAATAACTGATTCCCAAAACCAGAATCAAAATTCCAATTTTGTTGATGAGGTTTTCGCCAATAAATTTTTCTAAATCGGGATTGTTTTCCCTGAAGTTTTCCCAAAATGTCTTGGTTGGTTCTTGTGGACTATAAACTTTGGGTTCTTGATGTTGTTCCTGGAGTTTTGGAGAGGTTGCAATATCTATTGAGGAGACCCTTTTTTCAGCCTCATTATCTTTTTCAATTGGGTGGAAAACCAATGATTCTGTTTTTTCAAAAACCACAGCAGGTTTTGCTTCTTCTGGAGTAACCTTAGGTTTTGCTGGTTCCGGGACGGCTACTGGTTTTTCAGGGTGTTTTTCAATTGCTTGTAAAGAGTCAATTTTTTTAAACAATTCTTTGAATTTCAGATCAATTTTGTCTTCAATATTGCTCTCTATTTGGTCGAATTTTGTGTCTAAACCATTTTTGACATAGAATAAAAAAGCAACAACTATTACCAAGATGAAAACTTCCATGACCAATTATTTTATGAATTATGATTTGTAAATGTAATAATAATAATAAAATTGACATTCTATTTTCCTGATAAATGAATTGTAAAAACAGAGAAGTCGTTATTTTTTTTTGTATTATTTAAAGTTATTTTTGGCTAACGCTTTGTTCAAAATTAAATTATTTCTTATTTAGGTATTTGTTTTGTTTAAGCAAAAAATAGTTATATATTTGCACCCGATTTCGGGGTGTAGCGTAGCTCGGTTATCGCGCCTGCTTTGGGAGCAGGAGGCCGCAGGTTCGAATCCTGCCACCCCGACGAAAACCTTCTTGTATTTCAAGAAGGTTTTTTTAGTTGATAGAAATTATGTTTTACGTTTATATCCTATATTCAAAATTCATCGATAATTATTATGTTGGTTTTACTTCTATGACAATAGAAGAAAGGTTGCGACGACATTTAAGTTTCCATAAAGGTTTCACGGGAAGGGCAAAAGATTGGGAAGTTGTTTATTTTGAATCCTATGAAAATAAGAAAGATGCCGTTTTACGTGAACAAGAAATTAAAAAATGGAAAAGCAAATTAATGATAATTGCATTACTATCAGGGTAACTCTAGTTATCGCGTCCCGATGCAATCGGGAAGGCCGCAGGTTCGAATCCTGCCAGCCCGACTAATTAGTTGTCAATTCCTATCAAAAGGCTGTTAATCGTATGATTTACAGCCTTTTCAATTTTATATAAAAAATTTACACGATAAGTTGCAGCCCGACCAATCTTGCGGCAAGAATCTTATCGCACTGTTCAGGAGGAATTTTTTAATACAGCATAGCAAAAAATGATTATTCAACAACCATAATCCAGCAATTTTGACTTATTTTTGTAACTATAAAAAAATTAATTTCACTTATTATGTCTGATACAATTGAAAAAATAAAATGTCTTATTATAGGTTCTGGGCCAGCGGGTTATACAGCTGCTATTTATGCAGCTAGAGCCAGTATGAATCCGGTTTTATATCAAGGAATGCAACCTGGTGGACAACTTACTACCACGAATGAAGTAGAAAATTTCCCAGGGTATGTTGATGGCGTTACTGGGCCAGAAATGATGATTCAACTACAGGCTCAGGCACAACGTTTTGGCGCTGATATTCGAGATGGCTGGGCAACAAAAGTTGATTTTAGTGGGGGAATTCATAAAGTTTGGATTAATGATACTATCGAATTGCATTGCGATACGGTAATTATTTCAACGGGTGCGTCGGCTAAATATTTAGGGTTAGAATCCGAGCAACATTATCTTAAAATGGGAGGCGGTGTTTCGGCTTGCGCTGTTTGCGATGGATTTTTCTATAGAAATCAGGAGGTAGTGATTGTTGGAGCGGGAGATTCTGCTTGTGAGGAAGCGCACTATTTGTCTAAAATGTGTTCAAAAGTGACGATGTTGGTGCGTAGTGATAAGTTTCGTGCTTCGAAAATTATGGAAGCGCGTGTTCGTAAAACCGAAAATATTGCTATTTTGATGAACCACGATACGATTGAGATTTTGGGTGATGGTCAAGTGGTAACTGGTGTAAAAGCTAAAAATAAAACCACAGGTGCTATTTTTGATATTCCTGCAACTGGTTTCTTTGCTGCCATTGGACACAAACCGAACACTGATATATTTAAAGATTATCTTAGTCTTGATGAAACTGGCTATATTGTTAATATTCCTGGCACATCAAAAACCAATGTAGCGGGTGTTTTTGTAGCTGGAGATGCTGCTGACCATGTTTATCGTCAGGCAATTACAGCTGCAGGTACAGGTTGTATGGCCGCTTTGGATGCTGAAAGATATTTGGCTGCTTTAGAATAATAGTTTCAATAGTTAAATTCTATAAAAAAAGCCTCATTTGAGGTTTTTTTTATGGAATCATTTTGTTGGTTTCTTGCTTAGAATTGCGTTGTCAGCAAACCGTTTTAATTCGATTTTCTGATCACCATAGAGTTCAATTTCTGCATTTGCCGTCGCATCAATGGTAATAGTTGCGTTGGTATTAATGCTGCATTTCGAATAACTTTCGGCTACTAATTCGGCATTTGAAATAACAAGATTGTTCGCTGTGAATACTGTGTTGTTGTCTAATCGAATATTCGCATTGCTTACATCACCTTCTAAAACAGCAATAGATTTTTGATATTGGTCGAATTTTAAATCTGTTGCCGTGATTAAAGCTTTCAGTTTTGCATTTTTGCTCAATGCTATTGTAGCTTTTTCTGATTTTAGGTTCAGTTCTGTTTTGGCATCATTGTCAGAGTGTAAATTAAAATTCTTTGAATTTACGTTCAAAAAAAGTTGTGATTCATCGAAGGAACTGAATGTAATTTCGTTGAGCTGAATTTCTTGAATGGCATTGATTGTGGTTTCATTTTTTGAAACAACAGTTTTCAATTCATTGGTATAAGTGATTCTAACAATCAATTTTTTGTAATTGGTAGCTGTTTTTGTGGTAGTAATACGAAGTGTATTCGAGCTTAAATCAAAATTTATAATAGAATGTAGGTTCTCATCAGCTTCAATTTTTAATTCGCTTTTTTCTCCTTTGTCAAGATACACTGTAATGTTATCGCTAACTTCTAATGATTCAAAGTTGCCTATTTCTTTTTGTTCGACCGTGACAATTTTAGAGCCTTTAATTTTTTCTTTTTTTTGAGCCAATGTTAATGTAGAGACTAAAAATACTAGAAGTATGGCGGTATATTTTTTCATTTTACTGGGGTTGGACGTTTTTACAAATATAAAAAAATCATCCACTTTTGGTGAATGATTTTTGAGTTTTTTCTACAAAGATGTTTCTTAATTTTCGCTGACACTTCCGCCAGAAGATTCATCTTTTATCAGTGTTTTGGGAACTTTATGATAGTTTATAGAGCTTCCGCTAGAGGCTTTTGCATCGAGTTTAAGAATTGGATATACTGAAGTGCTACTGCCGCTAGAGGTTTGTGAAACCACTTCGTTTGCCATTAAATCTTTGGCTTTGATTTCGCTACCGCTCGAAGAGGAAGTTTCTACCTTCAAAGCTTTTCCGCTGGTTTCTATACTGCTTCCACTGGTGCTTTCTAGAGTTATTGCATCGGCTTCAACGTCAATGTCTATTTGGCTTCCGCTGCTTGATGTCACGTCTAAGTTCTCAGTTTTTAATACATTAGAACTTTTGATTTGTGAGCCACTACTCGCGCTTAATCCATTAATGAAAGGCAGTTTTACATTTACAACTGGTGTTTTTGTTGAATTGTAGTTTTCATCAGACTCAATAATTAAAACATTATTTTCAACTTTGGTAATAATGTGTTTAAGTAAATTGTCATCGGCCTCAACGGTAATCAAGTTATTTGTAGCTTGTTCAACGATAACTTTAATTCCATTGCTAACCTTAATTTTTTTGAAATCTTGGTTTACCGTTCTGGTTTCATTTGATATGTTTCCGCTTCCTTTGATTCCTGTCCCAATGTTAAAGGAATTTCCACAAGAAAAAAGAGACAATGCTAATAATGTAGCAACAATGAATTTTGTTATTATGGTGATGATTTTTATCATGGCTAATTTGTTTTAATAATTACACCGTCTTTATCGACTGACAAACCTTTTTTAGTTGTTGTTTCTTTTACTTTTATCACTTCGCCATTTACGGTTACGGTTGTAGTAACCACACTGTCTTTTACTTGTTCAGTATCAATGGTAATATTTTCATTATCTTCATTTGGACAATTCAGACATCTGATTTTTTCGCTTTCTACTCTATACACGGCATCTTTATCTTCAGGTTGCCATAAAAAGTAACTTCCATCTGTACGATCATAATTTCTCATAGATTCGTCCATTTTCAATAAAGTGCCTAAAGGTAAGAATAAAGTTATTTCTATATCTTGATCGCGGAACTTTTCTTTTACATCAGATAATAAATAATTGTCAAAAACTATTTGATTTCCAATGACTTTATAGCTGTATTTTATTTTTTCAGCTCTTTGTTTCGCTTCGAACAGTGTTTTACCTTTTGCTTCTTTTTCTATTTGAATGTAAGCAGATTTTGTGTCGTTTTGTACTATTTTAAAACTTACATTATTAGAATATATTACATCATTTCCTGTAGAATCTAAAGTAATTTTGAAATTGTCGTTGTCCCAAAGGTCCTTGGCAAAATTTTCATTGTGTTTGAATTTTAGCAAAAGTGTGTCTGTAGGTTTTAGGTTGAGGTTTTCTTTTACCACCACTCTTCCGTCCACTGCAAAGGCTGATGCTTGTTTTAATCCAATAGCGATTGCCAATGAAACAGATATTAACCAGATGGCTAACAAGGTGTATTTTGCAATATTCCCTATTGATTTCAAGTTGGGAGATAGTAATTTGAAGCCCAATAAAGCCAAGAAAAAGAATGGAATTCCAACAGCAAAAAACATTATTAATCCAAATGTCCAAACGGGATAATCTGTAAAATTACCTGCTTCTATAAAACCTTGCCAAGGCACATCGATCAAAGAAGAAGAACCTAAAGTGAATACTCCAATAAATAGAGCCGCAAGAATAAAAAGCCCCATAATGATCAATAAAACCCCTAAGAATTTCGAAAAAACTCTTAGCACTGCAATGATGAAATCGCCAAGCGAGCCCCCAATTTTTTCAGCTCCTGTTTTTACACGATTTCCCATTTCGTCATAATTCCCATTTTTGAATTTGTCCGAGACGTTTTCAAATTCCTCTCTTACCTTTTTTTCAATATTGGAAATTGTAACGGGTTCGCCGGTCATTTCGAGTTTTTCGGCTGTTGTTTTTGCTTCAGGCATTACAATCCATAGGATGATGTAAGCCAAAACGCCAGTTCCCCAGGCAAAAAACAGGATCAAAAAGAAGATACGTAACCAAACTTTATCGATTCCAAAATAATGTCCCAAACCGGCAAGGACACCACCTACCATTGCGTTGTCTTTGTCACGATATAGTTTTCGGTTTTGGGAATAGGAATTCGAAGTGTAATTAGGTGTTGCTTTTCCTGGTTCTTCATCATCGATTCTATAATCTTCTGGTTGACCCATTACCGCAATCACTTCGTCAACATCTTTGAGTCCCACGACATGTTTCTCTGTTTTTTGTTTTTCGGTCAATAATTCCGAAACACGCATTTCGATGTCTTTTATTATTTCGTCTTGTCCAGAAGAATAGGATAAAGAACGTTTAATAGCGTCAAAATATCGGGTTAGTTTTTGGTATGCATCTTCATCAATATGGAAGAACATTCCGCCTAAATTTATGTTTACAGTTTTGTTCATGGCTATTGTTTTTGTGTTGTGATTAGGTTTACTGCATCAGACAATTCAGTCCAGGTGCCAGTCAATTCGTTTAAAAATGTTTGTCCAATTTCGGTCAGACCATAATATTTTCTCGGTGGACCTGATAATGATTCTTCCCAACGGTAGTTGAGTAATCCGTCATTTTTCAATCGGGTGAGCAACGGATAAACCGTTCCCTCCACAACCAATAATTTTGCGTTTTTCAAAGTGTCTAATATTTCTGAGGTATATGCTTCTTTGTCTTTTAGGACGGATAAGATGCAAAACTCTAGAACACCTTTGCGCATTTGGGCTTTTGTGTTTTCAATGTTCATAGCTCTCTTTTTTGTTTTTTGATTTGATTGTACTGTTCATTTTTTGATTGTTTTGTCAGTTCGCCATAAGGCTTCTGTGATTATTGATGATTATTTAAGAAAGGGTATCGTCAGTGGATACTGGTATTTTTCGCCATTGGATGTTTTTACCGAAGCATAAATTATAAGGAAAAACTCCGCCACTTTCAATCCTACAAATAGTAGAATGGCTATTATTGCCACAATTACAATTCCAGTGATGTTTTCAATACTTAAATGATTTCGCATAAAATCTCCATCATTGATAATGGTTTCCATAGGTACATTACTGAAAATTGTAATGAGTATTATTGGAATGGCAATCATTGCTAAAACCAATGAGTATAGAAAGATGCTCAACTGAAAATTCAGCACTTGTTTTCCGTTATAATCTATAAATTCTGATTTGTCTTTATTTGTACTCCATATCAATAATGGAAAAATATAATTTCCAAACGGGAGGCAATATTGACTTAATGTACTCAAATGAGTAAAAGTTGCTAGGTTTTTGTTATTTGTAGTTTCCATAGTGTAAAAGTATATAGTAATTTCTTATGCAAATATATGTCTAAAAGACAGTATCTTGTATCGCATAGTACCATATATTAACAAAAAATTAACATTTGATTTTGAAGGTTAGGTATTAATAAATGGTATAAAGCCTCTAGAATAGGGCAGTAAAGTTGATTTTGGTAAATTAAAGTTAGAACTGACTCTTTGTGTTCAAATTTTGTTATTTTTACAAGAATTAAAAAAAGCAAATGAAAATATCGGTATCAAAACTCAATACATTTTTGTTTTTCAAATTGCCATCGGCGTTTATTTGTGGAGTTCGTGTTAAGTTAATTGAAGAATCTAGATGTATCGTCCAGGTGAAACATCGTTGGATCAATCAGAATCCTTTCAACTCCATGTATTTTGCTGTACAAGCTATGGCAGCTGAATTATCGACCGGTGCACTTGTAATGAATCATATAGAAGATAGCGGTAAAAAGATTTCAATGTTGGTAGCGAATAACAAATCTAATTTTTCTAAAAAAGCTACCGGAAGAATCACTTTTATATGCCAAGATGGAAAGTTGGCTGAAGAAGCTATTCAAAATGCCATTAGTACAGGAGAAGGGCAAACTTTTTGGATGAAATCCGTTGGAACCAACGAAAAGGGTGAGCAGGTATCGGAAATGGAATTTGAATGGAGTGTCAAAGCAAAATCAAATGTATAAATAGTTGAATTGAAAGCATAAAAAAACGGTTCAGAAATTCTAAACCGTTTGTTTTCAAATAATTCATTTAGTAGCGAGACCGAGATTTGAACTCGGGACCTCAGGGTTATGAATCCTGCGCTCTAACCGACTGAGCTATCTCGCCATATTTTAAGATGTAAACCATCTCTGAATGCGGGTGCAAATATAAAAATTAAATTAGAGGTTACAAGCATATCTCGAATAAAAAAAAATATTTTTAAAAAGACTTTTTTTTTGGCTTTATATTCTATACTTTTCCAAAAAATTAATTCTGCCTAATGGATTCAAAAATACGATACGAAATAGAATTTCCAATAAACTCATCTCCGCAATTGTTGTACCAATATATTTCGACTCCGTCAGGCTTGTCAGAATGGTTCGCCGATAATGTCAATTCACGAGGAGAGTTCTTTACGTTCATTTGGAATGATTCTGAAGAAAAAGCCAGACTTTCGTCCAAAAAATCAGGGGAGAAAGTTCGATTTAAATGGGTTGACGGAAATAATAAAGACACAGAATACTATTTTGAACTCGGTATTTTAGTTGACGAAATTACGAAAGACGTTTCTTTGATGGTTATTGATTTTGCTGATAAAGATGAACTAGGCGAAGCTAAACTTTTATGGGAAAATCAAATTTCAGATCTTAAACACGTAATTGGTTCGGTTTAGTAAAATTGTATTTTATAACTATATTTGTCCCGATTTAATCGGGACTTTTTTTTTGAATATTATGATAAATTTTAATGGTGCTATGGTGTCTAATGACGCTAGTTTGTTGTCTCAAAATCGTGCTTTTTTGTACGGCGATGCTGTTTTTGAAACAGTTAAAATAGTAAATTCTAAAATTCTTTTTTTGGAAGACCATTATTTTAGATTAATGTCCTCAATGCGAATAGTTCGAATGGAAATTCCAATGAATTTTACAATGGAATTTATAGAAGAACAAATTCTTGATTTGGCGAAAGCCAATGCTATAGCAAATTCTTCGCGTGCAAGAATTACTGTTTATCGGAATGATGGTGGATATTATTTGCCTCAAAATAATTCTGTTTCATTTTTGATAAAAGTTGAAAAGTTAGAAAACACCTCTTATTTCATTAGTGAACAGCCCTATGTTGTTGATTTGTACACCGATTTTTATGTAGCAAAACAGTTGCTTTCTGCAATAAAAACGACCAATAAAATGCTAAATATCACAGCAAGTATCTACGCAAAGGAAAATGATCTGAATAATTGTTTATTATTGAATGATAGTAAGAATGTTATTGAAGCATTGCAAGGCAATTTATTTATGCTCAAAGGAAATACTCTTGTTACACCACCAGTTTCTGAGGGATGTTTGAACGGAGTAATGCGTTTGCAAATCTTGAATTTAGCTCGAAAGATAGATGGTTTAGACGTTGTTGAAGCAGTAATCTCGCCTTTCGACCTTCAAAAAGCTGATGAATTGTTTATTACAAATGTCATAAAAGGGATACAACCTATTACCAGATATCGTAAAAAAGAGTTTACGATTGATTTTTCTAAGAAAATTTTACAAAAACTAAACGAAATGATAAATCCGGATTAATTGTAAGAAGGGTTTTCGGGAGCGTTGATCCAGATCAAGTAATCGCCTCCCAATTCCATGATTTGTTTTTTCCAAAAGTGATTAGCCGATTTTCCAATGATTTTATTTTCATAGTTGTTTTGCGTAATAATCCATGAACTTTCAGCCATTTCTGTTTCTAACTGATCTTCATCCCAACCTGTATATCCGAGAAAAAATCGAATGTTATTCTTGTTTATTTTACCCTCATTGATGAGCTCTTTGGTAATTTCGTATTCGCCTCCCCAATAAATACCATTGGATATTTCTATACTATTTGGAATTAAATCGGGGACATTGTGTATAAAATAAAGGTTGTCTTGCTCTACTGGACCACCATTATATATTTTTAAATTTGCTTTGATGTCAGGAATCAAATCGTTGATGGTGTATTTTAGCGGTTTGTTAATGATAAATCCCACAGATCCTTTTTTATCATGATCCGCCAATAAAATTACTGACCTATTGAATGACAAATCTCCAATTATAGAAGGCTCTGCAATAAGTAATTTCCCTTTTTTTAATTTTTCTGAAATCATAGGTCTTATTTTTAATTAAATTTAACATATATTGGTTTAAAAAACCAAATATTTTCGATAAAAAGCAAAAAAAAACCTTCCAGAGGAAGGTTTAATACTATTTTATGAAAACTTAAATTAGTTTACAGCTCCATCTAATTCAGCTCCAGCTTTAAATTTCACTACATTTTTAGCAGCAATTTTTATTGTTTTTCCTGTTTGAGGATTTCTACCATCTCTTGCAGCTCTTGAAGAAACTGACCAAGATCCGAAACCTACTAAAGATACTCTTCCGCCTTTTTTCAAAGTACTACCTACGTTTCCTAAAAAAGATTCTAAAGCTAGTTTAGCAGCAGCTTTTGTAATTCCTGCATCAGCAGCGATAGCGTCGATTAATTCTGATTTGTTCATAATTTTAAGTTATTAAATGTTGGTTAAAAAAACTTTGTTAATAATAACAAAATTAGTAGGAATAACTTCCCTTACAAGTGTTTTGATTATTTTTAGCTAATTTTGTTAATAACTTATTTTTTTTGTTCATAAACCAATGTAAATTCTTCTAAAACAGCCCAAAAACCCCCGTTTTTGTTGGTCTAAACTGCCTTTGCAGCCTCAGAAAAAGTCATTCCGTTAAGTAATTCTCCCACATTCATCTTCTTTTTTCCAGGAAATTGAAGGCTAATGACTTGTATATAGCCATCATTTGCTGCAATTTTCATTTCTTTTTTGCTACAAATTAGACTACCAGCCATATGATTGTGATTTTCCAAACTTATTTTGACTTCGTGAATTTTCACATTCCATTCTTCATTTTTATCCTGAAAAAAGCACCAAGCGGATGGATAGGGGCTCAATCCTCGAATTAAATTATAGATTTCCGTTGCAGATTTTGACCAATCAATTTTGCAATTTTCTTTGTTTAACTTGTATGCGGTTTTTATTGCTGGATTTTCTTTTTGAATTATAGTGTTAACACTCCCTTTTTCGATTAATTTTAATGTGTCTACTACGGTCTTACTTCCCAAAAGCATTAATCGGTCGTGCAATTGTCCAGCGTTTTCTTCGGACTCAATTTCTGTTTCGGCGCTAAGAATGATGGCACCAGTATCAATTTTATCATCGATAAAGAAGGTAGTAACTCCCGTTTTTGTGTCGCCATTTATAATAGCCCAATTGATTGGAGCTGCTCCGCGATAATTAGGAAGCAATGAAGCATGAAGGTTGAATGTTCCTAGTTTTGGCATTTTCCAAACTACTTCGGGCAACATGCGGAAAGCAACAACGATTTGCAAATTGGCATTCAGTACTTTCAATTCTTGTAAAAAGTTTTCGTCTTTCAAATTTGTAGGTTGCAATAAAGTCAGCTTATTTTCCAAAGCGTATTCCTTTACAGCGGAATATTTTATTTTTTGTCCGCGACCGGCCGGTTTATCAGCAGCGGTAATAACTCCAACTACATTATAATTGTGTTTGATTAGGGTGTCTAAAATGCCAACGGCAAATTCAGGTGTTCCCATAAATACGATTCTTAATTTTT
Organism: uncultured Flavobacterium sp.; assembly: GCA_963513695.1. Lineage (GTDB taxonomy): Bacteria > Bacteroidota > Bacteroidia > Flavobacteriales > Flavobacteriaceae > Flavobacterium. Next base: position 171,293 of record CAUPRL010000002.1, on the reverse strand, counting down.
CCATTATGATTTTAAAGTGTATTTATTGTTGGGTTTAATGGCAATTTTATTGTTTTCTAATAAGGTTTGTAAGGCAAAGATAATCTCGTCTTCGCTATTTTTAGTCAATTTTTGAATTTCTCTCGAATTCAATTCTTGTATTTTTAATAATCCAATGATTTTTTCTGAAACTTGGGAAGTGTCACTGGGTTTCTTTTTTTTGGAAATACAATAGGAGCAAATTCCACAATCTGTTTCCGATTTTTCGCCAAAGTATTCCAAAATCAGTCTGCTTTTGCAAACTTTCTTTTCGTTGATGTAATGTAAAACCGATTCGAATAGAGCTACTTTTTGTTTGTTTTGGTTTTCTAAATATTTCGAAACTCGATTGATGGTTCTTTCGTCTTCTCGAACTTCATTAAAAATTATGGTGGCATCGTTACTTTTTTTGTGATAATCGATGATTTCAAGATTTTTTAGTTTTTCTAAAAGCAATAGTATATCAGTTTCGTCGCAATTTGATTTTTTGGCGATTAATGGCAAATTGATTGCTGTTTGCGATTCGTAAATTCCAGGATAGGTTCTAAGAATGGACAAAACAATGGGTTCGTCATTTGGATTCAAACTCATGTATCGAATGACTTCTTTAGATTCGATATTAAATTGCATCGTAATTTTTTCAGAGTATTCCTGAGACAAACTCAAAATTCCCTGTCGGTCCAAAAACTGAATTGCATTGAACGTTTTCAAAGTAGGGAATCCATATTTTTGACAAAAATGATTCAGATTAAAGGAAAATTGTTCGTTGATGCCTTCGCCGTAAGCAATTCGGAAATAGGTACACAGTTTGATATAAATCTGCGTAAGTATGTTTTTGTCCGGTAAGATATTAATAAACTGACTCTGCGCTTGGATTTTATCGGAATTGCTTGTGAGTAAAACTGCAAAAGCTTTCTCGTCATCTCTGCCAGCTCTGCCAGCTTCCTGATAATAACTCTCTATACTTTCAGGAAGATGAATATGGATTACAGTTTTTACATTCGATTTGTCTATGCCCATTCCGAAGGCGTTTGTTGAAACCATAATCTGAACTTCTTCGTTCATCCAAAGATTCATGTTTTTCTCTTTTTCTTTAACCGATAAACCGCCGTGATAAAAAGTAGCGTTGAAACCTAAAGATTGCAGCTGCGATGCAGTATCGGAACACGATTTTCTATTTCTTACATATATTATAGAAGGTTGCGGATTCTTCTTCAGGATTTGCTCTAAACGATACAATTTATCTTCCACTTCAAAAACCATATAGGCTATATTTTTTCTAGCGAATGATTTTTGGAATACAGCAGGATTTTCTAATCCCAACTGCAGAATAACATCATCAAGAACTGTCTTCGTAGCTGAAGCGGTAAGGGCTAGAAAAGGAACTTTTGGGAAATGGGTTTTAAGGTTCGCAATTTTCAAATAGGCAGGCCGAAAATCATGACCCCATTGAGAAACACAATGGGCTTCATCAATGGCAATTAAATTGATAGGTAGGTTTTTGATACGTTCCAAAATCCAGTCGGACTGCAAACGCTCTGGCGATAAATATAAAAACTTATAATTGCCAAATTCGCAATTATCTAAAAGAACTATCATTTCGTCTGATTGGATTCCCCCAGTCAAAGCAATAGCTTTGATACCAAGGGTTTGCAAGCGTTGCACTTGGTCTTTCATCAAAGCAACCAAAGGCGAAATGACCAAACAAATTCCTTCCTTCATCATTGCAGGAACTTGAAAACAAATCGATTTTCCGCCACCGGTAGGCATCAGAGCAAAAGTGTCTTTGCCTTCCAAAACCGAATTGATAATTTCGTTTTGTGGCGACCTAAATTCGTCGTGTTTCCAATATTTTTGAAGAATTGCTAATGCTTCAGCCATTAATTAAAAGTTGTTGATTAGCTTTAAAAAATTAAAAACTCCAATTAAAAAGCTCTAAATTAATTAGAAATTTCATCTAAGATAAATAAAATTCTGTTATCGAGTGTGTCTTTAGGAACTTCTATGAGTTTGTAGCCGTAATTCTTGTATGTTTCTACAAGGTGATTGTGAATGAGTTTAGCCTGTTCGAAGTTTTCATAACGCGCTTCGTCACTCACATAAATTTCTTCCCAAGGCGGAAGAATAAATATTTTTGTATATATATTTTCACGACAAGCCAAGTCAAAATGGGCGGGATAACTGTCGCCAATATAGTGCATATAGGCTAGAACATCAGGGATTCCGCGGTCAATAAAAATAATTTCGTGGGTTTCTTCTAGAGCACTTGTATATTGTTTTTTTCTGCCTTCTAATAACAATTCGCTGAAAAGCAAAGGGTTTTCAAGGAATAGTTGTTCGATGCCCTGTTTTTTTGCTTCTAAGGTTACTTGTCTTGAAATTTCGGGATAACAACAAAACCCTTTTTCTATCAATCCATCGATGATAGTACTTTTGCCAGTGCCTGGTCCGCCAATTATGACTATGATTTCTTTGTTCACATTCTCCAAATAAGGGACAAATTTACCTAAAGTTATTGGGATAGCGAAAAAATTATTAGCATAATGATTTATATTATTAAAAATCCTAAACCCTAATTCCTTTATCTAAATTCAAAACTGTATCTTTGCTTTTATTTTAATTTAGAATGGATACAGAAAAAGAAAATGAAGCCCGTGAGTTTTATGAAAGGTTGAAAAAGGAGTTGGATTTGAGTTCTTCTTGGCCTTCATTATATTTGTTTAAGTTTATTGTGCCTACAGATAAGGAAAACATTCTTCGAGTAGAGGAAGCTTTTGATTGTATGGGAGCAGTTATAAAAACCACAAAGTCTAAAACAGGCAAATTTACAAGCATTTCGGTTGACGTAATGATGAAAGATTCTCAAGAAGTAATTGATAAATACATTGAACTTTCTACTATTGAAGGTATTATTTCCCTATAAATATGAACACAAAATATATAAAAGAAGTCGCAAACGATGTCGTTTTTAATTTGGAATACAATGCTGAGCGGTCTCATTTAATTATTCCGGAATATGGGCGTCATTTGCAAAAATTGATAGATCAAGCCACTGTTATCGAAGATCGAGAAGAACGAAATAAGGCAGCTAAATACATCATTCAAGTAATGGGAAGTTTGAATCCTCATTTGCGTGATGTGCCTGATTTTCAACACAAATTATGGGATCAAATCTTTATAATGTCCGATTTCAAATTGGATGTAGAATCTCCATATCCAGTGCCCACTCGTGAGGTATTACAATTGAAACCAGATGTCTTAAAGTACCCACAAAACTTTCCTAAATACCGGTTTTACGGAAACAACATTAAATATATGATTGATGTTGCGAATCAATGGGAAGAGGGCGAAATGAAAAATGCTTTGGTAAAAGTAATTGCCAATCACATGAAAAAATCCTATTTGAGTTGGAATAAGGATACGGTGAAAGATGATGTGATTTTCGAACATTTATATGAATTATCAGGGGGAAAACTAGACTTGCTTCAAAGTACAGAAGAACTCTTGACTACCACCGATTTGTTGCGGACCAACAAACGAGTTTCAAATAAAATAACCCCATCAGGACAACCAAAAATTCAAAGCAATAAAAATAGTAAAGCAGGTAAATCAAATCCGGCTCACAAAAATCAAAACAGAAAACCTTTGTAAAACAGTTATGAGTTGTGAGTTATGAGTCTGTGATGGACAACTTCTAACTTCTAACTTCTAACTTCTAACCTAAAAAAAATGGGAATATTCAAAATAGAAGGTGGTGTTTCTCTTAAAGGCGAAATCACTCCACAAGGAGCAAAAAACGAAGCTTTGCAAATATTATGTGCAATATTATTGACAGATGAAAAAGTGACAATCAATAATATTCCAGATATTATCGATATTAATAAATTGATTACGCTGCTAGGAAATCTAGGGGTAAAAATTCAAAAAAATGGACCTGGATCGTATACTTTTAAAGCAGACGAAGTCAATGTAAAATATCTCGAAACAGAAGCTTTCAAAAAAGAAGGCGGTTCTCTTAGAGGTTCGATAATGATTGTTGGTCCGCTTTTGGCTCGATTCGGAAAAGGATATATTCCAAAACCGGGAGGAGATAAAATAGGGCGTAGAAGATTAGATACCCATTTTGAAGGATTTATCAATCTTGGCGCAAAATTCCGTTACAATCGTGAAGATCATTTTTACGGAGTTGAAGCTCCAGATGGTTTGGTTGGTGCTGATATGTTGTTAGATGAAGCGTCGGTTACTGGAACAGCCAATATTGTTATGGCAGCCGTTTTAGCAAAGGGAACCACTACTATTTACAACGCAGCTTGCGAACCCTATTTGCAACAATTGTGTAAAATGATGAATGCAATGGGAGCCAAAGTTTCGGGTATTGGTTCCAATTTGTTGACCATTGAAGGTGTTGAGAAATTGGGAGGTTGTACGCATAGAATCCTTCCTGATATGATTGAAATTGGGAGTTGGATAGGACTTGCGGCAATGACCCGAAGCGAAATTACAATAAAAGATGTCAGTTGGGAAAACTTGGGGTTGATTCCCAATGTTTTTAGAAAACTTGGAATTACATTAGAAAAGAGAGGAGATGATATCTATATTCCTGCTCATACCAACGGTTATCAAGTAAAAACAGATATAGATGGTTCTATACTTACCGTTTCTGATGCTCCTTGGCCAGGATTCACGCCTGATTTATTGAGTATAGTTTTGGTTGTGGCAACTCAATGTAAAGGAGATGTCCTGATTCATCAAAAAATGTTCGAAAGCCGTTTGTTTTTCGTCGATAAATTGATTGATATGGGAGCAAAAATTATTTTGTGTGACCCACATAGAGCTGTAGTTATTGGACATGATTTCAAATCGCAACTCAAAGCTACCACCATGTCATCGCCAGATATTCGCGCTGGAATTTCATTGTTGATTGCTGCACTTTCGGCCAAAGGAACAAGTACTATTCAAAATATTGAGCAAATCGATAGAGGTTACGAAAGAATTGACGAACGATTGAGGGCCATTGGTGCCAAAATTGTAAGAGCATAATTTACATTTATTAAAAAATCCAAACCTCAAAGGCATCAAAAATCTTTGAGGTTTTTATAATATCCAAAATGACTAAAGAACAAACTGCGGTAAAAGCCACCTATTTTAGTATTGCAAGTAATGCATTATTAGCTTTGATTAAAGGATTGGCGGGGTTTTTTGGTCATTCGTATGCTTTGACAGCAGATGCAATCGAATCTACAACGGATATTTTTTCTTCACTATTAGTTTTATTCGGAATCAAATATTCAAACAAACCTGCTGATGAAAATCATCCATACGGTCACGGCAGAGCTGAACCCTTAATTACTTTTTTAGTAGTTGGTTTTTTGATTACTTCGGCAACAATTATTGCTCACGAAAGTATTACCAATATTGGGGTTCCACATAAATTGCCAGAATCGTGGACGCTAATTGTTCTAGGAACGATAATTTTATGGAAAGAATATTCGTTTCGATTGGTAATGAAACGAAGTAAAGAAGCCAATAGTTCTTCGCTGAGGGCAGATGCTTGGCACCATCGTAGTGATGCAATAACATCGGTGGCGGCATTTATTGGAATTTCAATTGCCTTATTTTTTGGAAAAGGTTACGAATCAGCCGATGATTTAGCGGCACTTTTTGCTTCTGGTTTTATTTTCTATAATAGTTATAAAATTTTCAGACCCGCTTTAGGCGAAATAATGGACGAAAATTTGTATGACGATTTAATTATAGAAATCCGGAAAGTTTCCCTTCAAGTCAATGGCGTTGAAAGTACTGAAAAATGTTTTATTCGAAAAGCAGGAATGAAATACCACGTCGATTTGCATGCTATTGTCAACGCCCATATCACGGTAAGAGAAGGGCACGATATATCCCATTTGCTTAAAGATACTTTGCGAGCAGAAATCCCCGAATTAGGGCATGTTTTGATCCATATCGAACCTTCTTTTAATTGAGAATTACTTTTTTCTACTCCAAAACATTCAAAATTTTCAAACCAAAAACGACTCCGTTTTCCTGAACCCCGTTTTGGAAAGAATGAACATAATCAAAACGGAATACTTTCAATTTTCCAAAACCGAGGTTGTCTAAACCAACCGTAAATTCTGTGTAAGGTTTCGTATCAGGAACAGCCAGAGCGTGGAATCCTAAAACCAAAGTAGAATTCAATTTGTTCAATAAAGGAATTTTATTCATAACATATCCTTTGTCGTTGTGCTCCAAATGCGCTTCGAAATACGAATCATTCGTGCTGTTCGAATAGTAATCCATTAAGTTGAAAACGTTCAAATAACGATCGCTGGTTCCAATGTGAGTCCTGTTTCCGTTGAAATGTTTGTAGTCTACAAATGAGATGTTTTCGCCGTGAATAAAAGTCCCCGCTTTAAGATTTATGCCCAAAGTCCCCTTGTTTCCAGCATTAAAATCATATCTAACTTGACCCGAAATCAATTGGTATTCGTATTTGCTTTCATTGGATGCAAAGGCGTTTTCATAACCAAAAGATAAGGTTGGATAGTCATTGTTTCGAATATTTAATTTTCCGTCAGGTCTTGAAATGTATTTGTTTCCGAAATTTATTTTTGCAAAAACTGAAGCTTTAGTGAGATGGTGTTGTTCTATTGCAGGAGTTAAATAGTCGTCTGGCAACAGCGGATTATTAGAACTGTATGCATCATCACTTTTTATAAATGTTTGGTTTGTAGTATTGAACAGAGGTTTTCGTTGTTGGTATTCTAAAGTTCCTTTCAAATAAAAATTATTGCCAACATCTTGTCCGTAAGAGGCTCCGGCAAATTCTTTATTATACAATTTCATGTAATTGTCTACAAAAAACAGAGAGCTTACCGTATTAATGAATTTTGAAATGGGCTCTTCAGGATTGAATTGATTTACTTTTGTTCCGCCAAAAACGGTTAGGGTCGCATAATTTTGATGGTTAAATCGATGGTAATAATTAGCTGTGACACGCAGTCTGTCATCAGAAAAACCATAATTAAACTTGGTACTTATAGCAGTCGATTTTCCTTTTTCTTCTTCCGCTGCCCAATTTCTGAATGAAAACCCTGAGTCTAAATTCCAACCCTGAACCGTATTGAAATTTAAGGAGGACAAATTCAATACGCCGTCATAGCCAAAAGATATTTTCTTACTACTGTTTTTCCAATTATATCCAGTGATTGGGCTGTAAAATTTAAATTTATTTCCTTTCTTGTCAATAGAATCTAAATATTTTTTTGAATTTCGAACGGTATGAACACTGTCTTTCTTGATGTAATCGGTATTCTCTTCGAGAGTAAGAGGAATGGGTCTGATTTTATTCCAGAACAGGGTGTCTTTTTTATTCGAATCGGTTTCAAAACTTACAATTTCATTAGTAAAGGTTTTTTTGGCAAACGTCTTTTCAAATTCATAATTGCTGTAAACATAAGAGAATTTTCCGTTGAATTTTATTCCAAAAATGCCTGCTGAAAATTCAAGGCTTTGGGTGTTTTTTGCCCAAATTTTATTGTTTTTGTTGTAATTAAAATTTTGTTTCAGTTTCATTACATCTACAAATTCCTGATGCATTCTATAGCCTTTGATGTCTAAATCGACAGCGTAAATAGCCCAAGAATCTTCCACAATATAAATATAGCCTTCAAAAACTGGTTCCGCATCTCGTTTAGCAATGACTTTTATTTTGTTGATCATCAAATTGTTTTCGTCCTGAAAAGTGCCTTCTAATTTATATTTGTAATAGTTGAAAGCATTGTCAGCGATAGGGGAAATCATTTTGCTGTTAAAATCCAAAGTATTGTCATAAAAATCATAGATTGTTGCTCTAGCGGTGTTGTAGCTAAATCCTTTGTTGTCTCCGCTCACTTTTGAAGCAATAATTCTTTCCTTTAAATTATCGGGTTTTTCAAAAATAATTTTCGAAACCGTTTCTGATAAATAGATAATTCCAGTTCCAGTAGAATCGACAGCACCGTCTAAATCTCCTATTTTTTGACCCATTATTTTTTTGGGTAAATCTTTGACTTTAAAAATCCCACGAGAGTAAAAGTCGGCTTTGAAACGAGCCGTTTTTTCAGAGTTTTCTTTCTTGCTTTTTATAGCGTGTCTGATAACAGCATTTGCGGGATTGTCTTTTGGGTTTATCACAACTTCAGCAAGTGAAAGATTTTCTTCAATCAATTTTATGTTTTGGGTATGCGGCAATTTATCGATTGAAATCGTGATTTTTTGCGTTTTGAACCCCAAATATTGATAAACAATAGTGTGTTTTCCAGTTTTTTGGATATTTAACTCATAATTTCCTTGCTCGTTCGAGGATGTGCCGTTATAGGTATTCTCTTCTAAGATAGTTACTAGCGAAAGCGGAGTTCCATTGATGTCAGTAATAGTTCCTCTGATTTGTGAATAGGAAAAAAACGAAAATAAAAAGGTTAATAGCAAGTAGAAATTTCTCATACCGTAATTTTTTCTTACAAATATACAAGTAGGAACACATTGTAATCCTAAAATTTTGTTATTTAAATGCTAAATTGGGTATAATTTTTTGTTGAAACTATAAAAATGAAGTTATGGCCAACTCATAACTTTTCATCCCAAAACCTAGAATGACACCTTTGGCATTTCCTGAAATATAGGATTGATGACGAAAACTTTCACGTGAAAAAGTATTCGAAATATGTACTTCAACTACTGGGGTTGTTATGCTTTTTATGGCATCGCCTATACCAATTGATGTGTGAGTATAAGCGCCAGCATTAAGAATAATTCCATCATATGAAAACCCAAATTCCTGAATTTTACCAATCAATTCTCCTTCGATATTGCTTTGATAATAAGTCAATTCCACATTTGGAAACTTGCTTTTTAAGATTTCTAAAAAATCTTCAAAAGTTTGTGAGCCATAAATTTCTGGTTCACGTTTGCCTAATAAGTTGAGGTTTGGTCCGTTGATGATGCAAATTTTCATAAAATGTTTTTGTAAAAATAAAAAAACCGTTCCAATAAAGAACGGTTTTAATTTACTTATTATTTTAAATTTTGTTAAAACATTAAACCCGCTGAAAGTTGAAGTACCGAATTTTTTGATTCAGCATTTGGCGAAACCTCGGTAAGACCTAAAACATATCGTCCTTGTACAAAAAGGCTTTTCGTAATCTTAAGGCTTATCCCTGCATCAATTGCAAAATCAAATGTATTTGAATTTGACACATCAAATTTATTTTTTTCGCTTAATAGAAATGAGGCTTGAGGTCCCAATTCTAAACTAAACGATTTGCCTAAGTAGATTTTTGCCAAAACAGGAATTGCAATATAGCCCAACTCATTTTTAACATCTCCTACAATAGTATTATAGGTAGCGCCTTGTGTAGTGTAAAGTAATTCAGGTTGAATGGCAAATTTTTCAAGCAACTTGATCTCTGAGACCAGGCCAAGGTGATAGCTGGTGATAGCATCTGTTTGGACGCTTGTCCCAGAAAAGTTAGCGTAATTTAATCCAGCTTTTACGCCAATTTTTAAAAGTTGAGCTTGGCTGCTGATAGCAATAAAAAGGAATACAAGTGAAAGGAAGAGTGGTTTTTTCATGATTTGTGGTTTTAAAGATTTGTGAACCTATTCTAAGAACTCTTTTAGATTCATTTTATTGTACTTTACTACCGAAATGGTTTTGCGTTTGCAAAATAACATTTTTATAGCCAAACACAGAATATGACAATATAGCGTGCTCATTTTTGTAGAATTGTTAAAAACTATGTTGATAACTATGTTAATAACGGTACTAAAATGTTTATTACTTAAAATTTTATAAATTAAATTTGCTTAATTAACTTTAAATAAAACAAAAATGAAAAAAATTATTTTATCAGTAGTTGCAGTTTTTGCATTTGGATTTGCAAACGCTCAAGACGTACCTGCGGGTAACGGTTTCTCTAAAGGGGATAAATTTGTAGAAGGTAGTTTTAGTTTTCGTTCCGGTGATGTTGAAGACAGCTGGGCATTAACGCCAAAAATGGGATATATGCTTGATAACAAATGGGCTGTTGGGGGATTTTTAGCTCTAGGAGGTTCAAAAGACAATTCGAATAATAAAGAAGGAAATTTTGGTATCGGTGCTTTTGCTCGTTACTACTTCTTAACTTTAGGAGCTAGCAAAAGTTTTCAAGCTTATGGAGAATTAGGTTTAGGTTATTCAGCTTTAACAAATGATCCTAATATTGGTAGTAAATCGACTAATAGTGCTATGAATGCCAATCTTGATTTAGGAATGAATTATTTCTTCACCTCTCATTGGGCTGCTACATTTGAATTGGCAAACATCTTGAGTTATAACAATGCAAATCCAGAGAACGGAAATAATTCAAGTGATTTGAATGTAAACGTAAACTTGTTTAACAACATTTTTGCACAACCACAATTCGGTTTATTGTATAAATGGTAATTTGAAATGCATTTTATTATAAATAAAGCCATCCGAAAGGATGGTTTTTTTGTGAAGTTTGTTAAAAATTATTAATTAATTTTGTGAATTTAGAGTTGCTATTTTGTATATTTAACATAGAATTTGAGTATTAATTTTAAAAAATTTAATTATGAAAAAAATTATTTTATTGGTTTTTTTGGCTCTGGTAGTAGCCAATGGTTATTCGCAAAAAAAAGGAGTTTTTAGAGTAGGTTTAGATGTTGGTTATGTCCCTGCCAGTGGTGGGGGTGGAGGATTATTATCAATTGAACCTAAATATAATATTGCTGAAAATATGAATGTAGGATTACGTTTTGGAGGAGCTGCTGTTGTTCGTGATTTAGAGTCGAATATTGGCGATAGCTATACTGCAAAGGTCGCTGGAATTAGTTCTTTTGTTGGTACATATGATTATTATTTTCATAAATCAGGATCAGGAAGTTCTTTTGCGCCCTATATTGGGGCGGGTCTTGGTTACTATTCTCTTGCTAATGTCGAGGTGGATGATTCAACTATTGATACTGGTACTCTGGATCCCTCTGTTTCTGGAGTGTTTGGAGGTTTAATCCGAGGCGGTTTTGAATGGACAGGATTTAGAATGGGTTTAGAATATAATTTTCTTCCAAGTAGTGATTTAGAAGACTTTAATGGTAGTAAAGTAGGAACTGCAAAAAATGCCTATTTCGGTATTAGTATTGGATTTTTTGTTGGTGGTGGAAAATGGGGTAAATAGTAATTTGGTACTATTTTTAAAACCACGGCCTGGCCGTGGTTTTTTTATGTCTTAAAATAGCTTTTCTTTGTATAATGAATTGGAACTCTCAAATCAAAAATTATCAATCGTATCTTAGAATTGAAAGAGGTTTGTCGAAAAACACCATCGATAATTATTCTTTTGATATCGAACGGTTGTGTCTTTTTTTAGAGGAAAATGCCATTGTGGTTTCTCCAATCAAAATCAGTGAAGAAACCATTCAGCAGTTTATTTATAGTATTTCAAAAGAGGTAAATCCGCGTTCGCAAGCCAGAATAATTTCAGGATTAAAAAGTTTTTTCAGCTATTTAATTTTCGAAGACTACCGTGTTGACAATCCGCTGGAATTGATTGAAACACCGAAAACAGGCAGAAAACTTCCCGATACTTTATCGGTTGAAGAGATTGATTTGTTGATTTCGGCTATTGATTTGAGCTCTAATGAAGGGGAGCGCAATCGTGCAATGCTGGAGACTCTTTATGGATGTGGGCTGCGAGTTTCGGAATTGGTTTCATTGAAAATTTCGGATTTATTTTTTGATGAAGGGTTTATTAAAATTACAGGAAAAGGAAATAAACAGCGATTTGTTCCTGTGGGCAATTTGACTCAAAAATACATTCAAATTTATCGCGATTATACAAGATCAGATTTGAACATTAAGAAAGGGCAGGAAGATACTTTATTCTTAAATAGAAGAGGAAGTCAGCTCACAAGAGCGATGATTTTTACCATTATCAAAGATTTGGCTACCAAAATTGAATTAAAAAAAAGTATCAGTCCACATACTTTGCGTCATTCATTTGCCACACATCTTTTGGAGAATGGTGCCGATTTGCGTTCGATTCAATTGATGTTAGGTCACGAATCGATTACGACTACAGAAATTTATGTGCATTTGGATAGACGATTTTTAACAGAAGTGATCAATACTTTTCATCCAAGGAAATGATTTTTGACTCCAATAAAAAAAGTCCAAATCCCAACTATGAATTATTGGAATTTGGAATTTTTATATTTTGGAATTTAATATTTTACTTAGCTATGTTTACCGCTCTAGTTTCTCTAATTACAGTAACTTTTACTTGACCTGGATACGTCATTTCAGTTTGAATTTTTTGAGAAATTTCAAAAGATAAAGTCGCTGCATTTTCATCAGATACTTTTTCGCTTTCTACAATAACACGAAGTTCTCTACCTGCTTGAATAGCGTAAGCATTTTTCACACCTCCAAATCCGTAAGCTACTTCTTCTAAGTCTTTTAAACGTTGAATGTAAGAGTCTAAAACTTGTCTTCTTGCTCCTGGTCTTGCTCCTGAAATGGCGTCACAAACCTGAATGATTGGAGACAACAATGATTTCATTTCAATTTCGTCATGGTGCGCTCCAATGGCGTTACATACTTCTTCTTTTTCACCATATTTTTCGGCCCATTGCATTCCTAATAAAGCGTGAGGTAAATCGCTTTCGGCATCAGGAACTTTACCAATATCGTGTAATAGACCAGCTCTTTTGGCTAGTTTTACGTTTAATCCTAATTCTGCAGCCATAATTCCGCAAAGTTTGGAAACTTCACGAGAGTGTTGCAATAAATTTTGCCCATAAGAAGAGCGGTATTTCATTCGACCTACCACCTTTATCAATTCAGGATGCAAACCATGAATGCCTAAATCAATCACTGTTCGTTTTCCTACTTCAATAATTTCGTCATCTATTTGTTTAGTAGTTTTAGCAACTACTTCTTCAATTCGTGCTGGGTGAATACGTCCGTCTGTTACTAATTTATGCAATGATAAACGAGCGATTTCTCTACGCACTGGATCAAAACAAGAAAGAATGATAGCTTCTGGAGTATCATCAACAATGATTTCTACACCTGTTGCCGCTTCAATCGCTCTAATATTTCTACCTTCACGACCAATAATTCTGCCTTTTACATCATCGGACTCAATGTTGAAAACAGAGACGCAATTCTCAACCGCTTCTTCTGTTCCAACTCTTTGAATGGTGTTGATGATAATTTTCTTGGCTTCTTGTTGCGCCGTTAATTTAGCCTCTTCAATCGTGTCTTGAATGTGAGACATTGCTTCGGTTTTGGCTTCAGCCTTCAATCCTTCAATTAATTGACTTTTAGCTTCTTCTGTTGATAGGCCAGAAATGACTTCAAGATGTTGCAATTGGCTTTTGTGTAACCTGTCAACTTCTGCTTGTTTCTTGTCTAAAGCATCAATTTTGGAGTTGTATTCTAATGTTTTTGCTTCGTAATCGTCATTTACTTTTTTCGCTTTTGACAATTCGTTAGAAACTTGAGACTCTTTATCTCTGATTCTTTTTTCGACTTCGGCCATTTTCTGGTCGCGAGAAAGAATAACTTGTTCGTGCTCCGCTCTTAACTCGATAAATTTTTCTTTTGCTTGAAGGATTTTATCTTTTTTGATGTTTTCGGCTTCAAGATTGGCATCTTTCAAAATGGATGCAGCTTCTTTCTTTGCGTTTTTAATCAAATTAGAAATATTGCTTTTTTCGATTATTTTGGCTAAACCAAAACCTCCAGCAATACCCGCAACTCCTAAAATAATTATTGTTAAAATGTCCATAGTTGTTAAAATTTATATATAAAAAAACCTACATTAGATTGCTTGTATAAACTCTTAAATACAAGTTTTGAGCTAACTCGCTGTTCAAGCTTCCAAACTGAATTGGCTTGCTATAGTAACGATGATTTGCTCATTCTAAATTGTTAGTGTTGAGTTTACCAAATGTGAACTAATGTAGGCAGTGTCTTAGTTTCTGTAAAGAACGTGTTTTAATCTAGGAGATATTGATCTAATAACGCATTGATTTTTTTTATTCTTTCGATAGTGTCTACACCATCTATGGCATTATCAATTTGTTTTTGTTCTGTTTGAGCAGCAAATTGCAAAGCACACATGGCTAATACGTCTTGCTTGTCACGAACGGCATAATTTTCTTCAAATTGCTTTATCATGGTATCGATTTTTTTTGAAGCACTGCGAAGTCCTTCTTCTTGAGCGAGTTCCACGGTTAGTGGATAGACTCTGTCCGCAATCGATATCTTAATTTTAAGCTTTTCGTCCATATCTTTTATTAATCTGATAGCTGTGCTATACAGTAATCAATTTCACGTATTAATGAATTTATTTTAAGCTTTGTATCTCTTTTATTCTCTTCACTGCCAAGTAATGCGTTGGCCAATTTTAGTGTTTCATACTGCTTTTTTAAGGCTTCAATCTCTTGAGCCTGAGTTTGTATGATAACTGCAGAATTGGATAATTCAATTTTCAAATCTTGTGATTTTTTCTCCAAACTATTTATTTTTGCAAATAGTTTTTCAATCTTATTTTCAAGAGTATCAATTATTTCTGCAATTACACTCATATGCGTCCTAAGTATTACTTAATCTTACAAAGTTAGTATTCCTTTTTATTTTTACAATACTTTATTTGCTTTTTTATCTTAAAAAAAATCAATTGTCAGTCTAACAGCGAATTATGGATGCAGTAATTTTTTTAATATTTTTTGAACTAGTTTTTTTATCTTAGCAAAAATGTATTTTTATGAGACCGAGTCTGTTTTTTATTTTTTTTTGCTTACCTATTTTCGCACAAATCAATTATCCTAAAGATTATTTTAGTCCTCCACTAGCTATTCCGATGCAGTTGTCTGGTAATTTTGGTGAGCTAAGACCTAACCATTTTCATGCTGGTTTCGATTTTAAAACGATGCAAAAGGAAGGCCTTGAAGTTCATGCTGTTGCCGATGGTTATATTTCAAGAATTAAAATATCCACTTTTGGAAACGGAAAAACAATATATATAACTCATTCTAATGGGTATACTTCAGTTTATGGTCATTTACAAAAAGCTAGTGATGCCATTGAAGATTTAATTAAAAAAATACATTATGAAGAGCAGTCCTTTGAAATTGAAAGATATTTCAAGCCTGGAGAATTGATTGTCAAAAAAGGTCAAATTATTGGTCTTTCTGGCAATACTGGCGCTTCCGAAGGGCCTCATTTGCATTTTGAATTTAGGGATAATATCACCGAGAATATTATCAATCCGTTGCTTTTTGGTTTTGATAAATTTATGAAGGATTCTAAAAGACCAATTATTTTTAATATTTATGCCTATCCCTTAGACAATGAATCTATTGTCAATCAATCCAAAAGGCCTTTACTGCTTAATCTTGTTTTACAAAAAGACGGTACCTATTTGGCCGACAAAGTTATAGCTAGTGGTAAAATTGGTTTCGGAATAAATACTTTTGATTATGATGATGTTTCCTTTAATAAAAATGGGGTATATAAAGTGCAAACCTTTTATAACGGAAATCCAAATTTTGGATATCAATTTGACACCTACTCCTTTGATGAAATGCGGTATGTGAATGCATTGATTGACTATTCGATGTATAAAAAAACACAACAAAGAGTGCAAAAATTATTTATGAAAACCCCTTATAACTTCAGTATAATTAAATCTGATGCCTCAAAAGGCGTTGTAAATGTTGTGCCCAATTTGACGGCTCAATATCGCATTGAAGTTGCTGACTTTTTTGGTAATACTACTATAGTTTCTATTCCGATTATGAATGAACTTTTACCAACAATAATAGCCAAAGAACCTGTTTCGAAATATTTTGTGAAAGCCAAAAATGAGGCTAATTTTTCAAAGGAAAACATATCAGTTTTCTTTCCTGCTACTACTTTTTATGAAGATTTTAATTTGAATTTTGATGTTAGAAGCGATACTTTGTATCTTCACGATGATACTGTACCTGCACATTCCAATTTCACCATTGAAATTGAAGACCATAAATTTACTGAAGCCCAAAGAGGAAAATTATTTATCGCATCTATTGGAGCCAAAAAGATGGGTTATAACTATACTTTTCGAAAGGGAACTGTTTTTACAACCAATGTGAAAACTTTAGGGAAATATACTTTGGTTTTAGATACAGTTCCTCCCAAAATCACGATTGCAAAGCCAATAGAAGGTAAATGGTTGACGGATAAGAAGTTTATCCAATTTTCAATTAGTGATGATTTATCTGGTATTAAATCCTATAATGGATACCTGAATGGCAAATGGATATTATTCGAATACGACAATAAAACCAAGAAAATTACGCATAATTTTAGCGATGGCATTGTTGCAGAAGGCGCAAACGAATTAAAAATTATAGTTGCGGATAATTTAGGAAATTCTACTATCTTTGAAACTCGGTTTTTTCGAAGTCAAAAACAATAAAATCAATATTCTTGGGTCTAAATAAAATAATACTCGTTTTCTTTTTTTTCTGTTTCGGATTTTTTGCGTCAGGTCAATCTGCTCGTATAAAAGGTGTTATTCTTGATATCAACAATAAACCTGTTTCCAATGTCAATGTGACTTGCCAAGGCAAAGGAGCACAATCGAATGCCAATGGTTTTTATGTTTTGACGGTTCCGGCAAACCAAAAGCTTACCGTTGTTTTTTCCCATATTTCATTAAAAAAGTCCACTGTTTCGGTTACTTTAAAACCAGATGAAGATTATGAATTCAATTTGGTAATGAACGACAAAGACGAGCAAATGGGTGAAGTTGTTATTACTGTAAACAACAAAAAAAGAGTTCAAGGAGTTACCGTAATTGAGCCTGAATTAATTCGGAAAATACCTGGAGCCAATGCGGGTGTCGAAAATATTTTGAAATCCTTACCTGGGGTTAATTCCAATAATGAATTGAGTACACAATATGCAGTTCGCGGTGGAAATTACGATGAAAATCTAGTTTATGTCAATGAAATAGAAGTCTATCGCCCGTTTTTAATTCGCTCGGGTCAACAAGAAGGATTGAGTTTTACCAATACCGATTTGGTTCAAAATGTAGATTTTTCGGCTGGAGGTTTTCAGTCCAAGTATGGAGATAAATTATCTTCTGTGTTAGATATTACGTATCGAACTCCAACCCAATTTGGAGCTGTTGCAGAGGCTAGTTTCCTTGGAGCGAGCTTTGCTCTTGACGGGATTTCCAATAACAATAAATGGACTCACGTCACTGGAATTCGGTATCGAAACAATTCACTTTTGGTAAATAGTCAAGAAACGCAAACCAATTATACTCCGATTTTTGCCGATTTTCAAACCAATGTCAATTTCAAACCTTCTGATAAATGGGAATTTAGTTTTTTGGGTAATATCTCTTCCAACGATTACAAATACCAACCTTTAACCCGCCAGACTAATTTTGGAACTATTGATGATCCCATGGCGTTGTTAATTTATTATGAAGGACAAGAAAAAGACAAATACACCACCGTTTTTGGAGCAGTGAAATCTACTTATACTGCTTCGAAAAACTCTACCTACAAATTGATAGCGTCGGCTTATCATACCCAAGAACAAGAATATTTTGATATTTTGGCACAATATCGCCTGGGCGAAGTAGATTCTAATTTTGGTTCTGAGAATTTTGGAGATGTTGCTTTTACCAGAGGAATTGGCGCACAACTCAATCACGCTCGTAATGATTTGGATGCTTTAATTATCAATACCGAGCTAAAAGGGATTCACAATTGGAAAAAAAATCTTATCGAGTGGGGTGCCAAATTTACTCGTGAATCTATTCGTGACCGTGTGATCGAGTGGGAAGTAATTGATTCGGCTGGGTTTTCGATCAATCCTCCAAAAATTTTGCCCAAAAATGACCAACCCTATTCGCCTTACACAGGTCCTTTAGTGCCATATCAAAATATAAGAGCGACAAATTTTGTTGACATCAATCGGTTTTCTGGTTATGTGCAATGGAGCCGAAAAGGCTATATTGGAAGCAATGAAATTTGGATGAATGCCGGAGTTCGTTCTCAGAATTGGACAGTTTCTGGTGATAATATTACGAGTTCTACTCAAATTACTTTTAGCCCAAGGGCACAATTTTCTTTGAAACCCAATTGGAGTAAGGATATGTTTTTCCGGCTTTCGGGTGGTTTGTATCATCAGCCCCCTTCGTATCGAGAATTGCGTGATGCCAATGGTGTAGTGCAACCCGATGTCAAAGCACAACAATCCATTCACATTGTTTTGAGTAATGATTACAGTTTCAAAATGTGGAATCGTCCATTCAAAATGGTTTCGGAAATCTATTATAAAACGTTGTCCGATGTCAATACTTATACTTTGGATAATGTTCGAATTCGCTATGCGGCGAACAATAATGCCAAGGCCTATGCTGAAGGTTTTGATTTTAGATTGAACGGCGAGTTTGTTCCCGGTACTGAATCTTGGTTCAGTTTTGGCTATCTTAAGACCGAAGAAAACATCGATAACAAAGGCTATATTTCGAGACCAACAGACCAAAGATTGAAATTTGCCCTTTTGTTCCAAGATTATATGCCTAGGATTCCGAGTATAAAATTGTACCTAAATTTAGTTTATAACACTGGTTTGCCGGGAGGTTCGCCATCGTATGCTGATCCTTATTTGTACCAAAGTAGATTGAATGATTACCGCCGTGCCGATGTTGGATTCTCTAAAGTTCTGATTGATGAGCTAAATCCATCCTCTAAAAGGTGGTTGCAACCTTTTAAAGAATTGGCGATTGGATTAGAGATTTTCAACCTTTTCGACAATCAAAATGCAATTACCAATACTTGGGTTCGTGATGTGTACTCTAAAAATCAATACGCCATTCCTAATTATATGACCACACGAGTTTTTAATGTGAAGGTCAATATGAGGTTTTGATTTTAAATCAAAATATCACTCTCCAAATCCGATTTTTCTATCGTAAAATCAAAACCCAATTGTTTTACCAATTGAATCACGAGGTTTTTATACCAGTTTTCTGATTTGGGATGAATGTAGATTTTTTCGATTAACTGATTGATGTCCACATTTATTTTTAGACCATCGTTCAATTTGATGTTGCTTTGAGTTACATCCGTAATGATGCGAACTTCTCTTTCGTATTGAAAACTTTTGCGCTTGAATAAAAACGGAAAGAACATATCGTCAAACGGGATGTATTCTTTTTTGTAATCAATGTAGTTTACTTCGCCAATGTATTGGTCGTATTTTTTTTCGGGAATAACGGCATTTTGCAATCTTCCAATAGTGGATTGAATCGCTAAACCTTCATTATTTTGGGTGAAAATTTGCCACATCGCAAAGGATTCGTACTCGTTGATATGCCAACTGCTAACGGCTACTTTTTCGCGATGTGATTTGTAAAAATCTATGAATTCAGGATTATTTACCGATAGTTTTTTTATTTCTTCGTATGTTGGTTCGCTGAATGTGCCTTCATATTGGTCTTCAAATTTATCCGAACGAGACATAAAAAGTTTCTCTGACATCAACAAATCAAGAAATTTTGACAAGTCCAAGTATTTCCAAACAACAGTGTCTGGATTTTCTGGAAGTTTGATATTTTTGTTGTTCAGATACATTTTATACGTTAAATATCCTTCAAAAGTCTACAATTTTAATCATTATTCAAATGATTGCATTGTTACCAATTTGTTATATGTTCCGTTCAACGCAATTAGTTCGTCGTGTGTTCCTTGCTCCACAATTTCTCCTTTTTGCATCACTACAATTTTGTCTGCTTTTTGAATAGTTGAGAGACGGTGAGCAATCACAATCGAAGTTCTGTTTTGCATCATATTTTCAAGAGCGACTTGCACAAATTTTTCGCTTTCTGTATCCAAAGCCGAAGTTGCTTCATCCAAAATCATAATTGGCGGATTTTTCAAAACAGCTCGAGCAATCGACAAGCGCTGTTTTTGACCGCCCGAAAGTTTGTTACCGCTATCGCCAATGTTGGTGTAGATTCCCATTGGCAAGTTTTGGACAAATTCATAAGCATTCGCAATTTTCAAAGCGTCGATAATTTCATCATCGGTTGCCTCTAGTTTTCCAAGCGAAATATTTGCTTTTATAGTATCATTAAACAAAATGCTATCTTGTGTTACCAATCCCATCAAACTGCGAAGCGAATGCAAATTCATATCTTTAATATTAATATCATCGATTGCAATTGTTCCTTCATTCACATCATAAAAACGAGTCAGTAAATTAGCAATAGTACTTTTTCCACTTCCAGATTGACCCACGAGAGCCACCGTTTGCCCTTTGTTGACTTCTAGTGAGAAATCCTTTAATACAGCTTCTTCTTCATACTTAAAGTTGATGTTTTTTAAAGAGATTTTAGCATCAAACGAATCTTTAATTACCGCATTTTTTTTGGAAGTGATTTCGTTTTCAACTTCTAATACTTCAAAAACCCTTTGTGCTGCGGCTAAACCATTTTTTACCGCATAAGAAGCTTTAGAAATTGCTTTTGCAGGAGTAAGAATGTTATATGCTAAGGTGAGGTATACGATAAATGCCGAGCCATCTAAAGTTTTATCTACCAATACTAAATTTCCTCCGTACCAAAGTAGAACTGCAATAGTAGTAATCCCCATAAATTCGCTCAAAGGTGAAGCTAAATTGTTCTTATTTCCTATGCTGTTTGATAATTTCAACAATCTATTGATAGAATCATTAAATCTGTTTTTGAAAGTATTTTCGGCATTGTAACTTTTTACTACTTTTAATCCGCCTAAACTTTCTTCTACAATTGAAATCAGGTAACCACTCTCGCCTTGAGCTCTTAAAGATTTTGCTTTAAGGTTTTTGCCAATTTTCGATATAATAAACCCTGAAATTGGAATAAAAATCAAAACAAACAAAGTCAGTTTGGCACTTATGACAAACATAGTAATTAGTGCAAAAACAATGGTCAAAGGTTCTTTTATGACGAGTTCTAAAATGGAGAAAAATGAATTTTGTACTTCGCCAACATCGCCAAGCATTCGTGCCATCACATCGCCTTTTCTTTTTTCGGAATAGTACGAGATAGGCAATTCGATTATTTTGTCGTACATCGTTTTTCTTAAATCACGTAATACACCATTTTTGAGGTGCATTATGTGGTATGAGGCTAAATAATTGAATAAATTTTTTAGCAAAAAAGTGGTAATTACCAATGTAACAACTAATAATAGTGCAAATTGAGGCCCGCTGCCTTTTGATAACTCTGAAATTTGAAAGTATAAAAGGTCTTTCCCATAGTGCATTATACTACCTATTCCTTTATATACCGGTGCTTGTTCGATTTCTTTAGTTTTACCAAAAAGTACTTCAAGCATAGGCAATAAAGTCAACATCGAAATGGTACTGAATAAGGCATACAAAACATTGTAAGTCACATTCCAAATGATATGGGATTGATATGGTTTTGTGTACGGAAAGAGTTTTATTAAGTTTTTATCCATTAGTTCAACTGCATAGCAGTAATGATGTTTTTAATTTTGTCATTTAGCACAGTTTCCACTTTTGTGAAATTTTCTACGCTATCCAATTCGGTATTTACGCTTATGTAAAATTTAATTTTTGGTTCCGTTCCGCTTGGTCTTGCGCAAATTTTTGAACCGTCTTCAGTATAATAAATCAATACATCTGATTTTGGCATATCCATTGTTTCCTCATCTCCAGTCAACAAATTTTTAGCAATCGATGATTTGTAATCTTCTAGCATAACCACGCGTTGCCCATTGATTTCTTTCACGGGATTGTTGCGCATTGTTACCATCATTTGGTTGATTTCGGCTAACCCATCCATTCCTTTTTTGGTCAACGAAATTAAATGTTCTTTGTAAAAACCATGTTCTACATATAATTGTTGTAATTCTTTGTAAACACTGGATCCATTGGCTTTCACTTGAGCAGCCAATTCGCAAATCAATAAAGTAGCAGCAACGGCATCTTTATCGCGCACAGCATCACCTACCATAAATCCAAAGCTTTCTTCACCACCACCTATGAATTCTAATTCTGGGAAATCCTTAATCATTTTGGCAATCCATTTGAAACCAGTTAGGCCAACTTTGCAACCTACGCCATAAGCTGTGGCTAGTTCCATAATCATTGGAGTAGAAACGATAGTCGAACCTACGAATTGTTTTCCGTTGATTTTCCCCGCTTTTTTCCATTCTTTCAATAGAAAAGCTGTCATCAAAATCATAGTTTGGTTTCCGTTTAGCAAAATCATTTTGCCTTCGTTGTTTCGAACCGCAACTCCTAAACGATCGCAGTCAGGGTCAGTTCCCACAACAATATCGGCGTTGGTTTTGTCTGCCAATGCCAATGCCAATGTCAAAGCTTCTGGCTCTTCTGGATTTGGAGATTTAACCGTTGGAAAGTCGCCATTTGGAACTCTTTGTTCTTCAACAATATTCACGTTTTTATATCCTGCTTGTGCAAAAGTATCTGGAACCAAAGTAATCGACGTGCCATGTAATGACGTAAATACAATATTCAAATTGTCTTTAGCTTCTTGTGATGTTCCAAAACTGGCATTTTCGATAGTAGATTTGATGAAAGCCTGGTCGATTTCGGCATCAATATAGTGTATCAAATCTTCGTTGGCGTCAAACTTGATTTGGTTGTAATTCAATGCTTCAATAGTATTGATAATGTCTCCATCTTGCGGAGGAACAATTTGTCCGCCATCTTCCCAATATACTTTGTATCCGTTGTATTCTGGAGGATTATGTGAAGCTGTTAATACAATACCGCATTGGCAACCTAAATATTTCAGTGCAAAAGACAATTCTGGTGTTGGTCGTAAATCCGAAAATAAATACACTTGAATGCCATTGGCAGAGAAAACATCAGCAACAGTTTTAGCCAAAGTTTTACTATTATGACGACAGTCAAAAGCAATTACTGCTTTCAAAGGTTGGTTTGGGAAAGCAATTTTTAAATAATTTGATAGCCCTTGAGTGCTTTTTCCAAGCGTGTATTTGTTGATGCGATTGTTTCCAACACCCATAACACCGCGCATTCCGCCTGTTCCAAATTCAAGATTTTTATAAAAACTTTCTTCTAAATCTTTTGGAGAAGAAGTCATCATTTCTATAACTGCTTCTTGTGTTGCTTTGTCAAATGTTGGGGTAAGCCATTCGTTAACTGAGTCTAAAATGTTTTGTTTGATTTCCATTTTATTTAATTTTTAAAAATTTTAATTTTATTTTTTATATCCTATTTTGTTTCTTTCTTCGTTGTTTTTGGAAACAGCATCTTTATCAACAAGATAGTTTAATGCTTTGTAAATGTCTGGGAATTGACTTTCTATTTCTATGATTCTATCTTTCAACTCATTATAAGTTAATGAAAATTGCCTAAAAGTTACAAATGCCCTAATAATTGAAATGTTTACTTCGATTGCTTTATCGCTATTTAGAACACTTGATAGCATTGCAATTCCTTGTTCGGTAAAGGCAAAAGGCATATATCGCAATCCACCGTAACTTGAGGACGAAAATTTCGTCCTCAAGTTTGTAAATTCCATTTCAGTAAGTTCAAACATAAAATCTTCGGGAAAACGATTTATGTTTCTTCTTACGGATGCTTTAAGTCTTTTGTTTTCAATATTATACAATAATGCCAAGTCAAAGTCAAGCATTACTTTACAGCCTCGAATCTCAAATATTTTGTTTTGAATAACTTCTATTTCCATAGTTATTTACTGTTTGAGGACCCAAATTTCGTCCTCAAGTTGAGTTTTTTGTTTGAGGTCACAATCTGCAAACTCAAAGATAATAATGGTATCACAATTTGTGACACCATCAATTTATTTCCTTCCAAACCTTATAACGTTCTTCATTATTCTTGGTTCTCAAAATGATTTCACCAAGAAATCCAGCCAAAAATAATTGTGTACCCAGAACCATAGTGGTTAGCGAAATGTAAAACCAAGGATTATTGGTAACCAAATCATAAGGCAAATCGTGGTATAATTTGTATAATTTCATAAAACCAATGAACCCAGCCGCAAGAAATCCAATAATAAACATAATTGAACCCATTGCGCCAAACAAATGCATAGGTCTTTTTCCAAAACGAGAAAGAAACCAAATCGTTATTAAATCCAGAAACCCATTTACAAAACGATCCATTCCGAATTTGGTTTCGCCATATTTTCTGGCTTGGTGTTGCACTACTTTTTCGCCAATTTTGCTAAAACCTGCATTCTTTGCTAAAACAGGAATGTAACGGTGCATTTCACCCGAAACTTCCACATTTTTCACCACAACATTTTTGTAGGCTTTCAATCCGCAATTGAAATCGTTTAATTGTACTCCAGATGTTTTTCGAGCCGCCCAATTGAATAATTTAGAAGGAAGGTTTTTAGCCACTACGGAATCATAGCGTTTCTTTTTCCAGCCTGAAACTAGGTCGTAATTTTGTGAGGTAATCATTTCATACAAACCTGGAATTTCTTCGGGACTGTCTTGCAAATCGGCATCCATTGTAATGATGACATCGCCTTGGGCTTTGGCAAAACCAGCATGTAAGGCCTGCGATTTTCCAAAGTTTTTCATAAAGCGAATGCCTTTTACATTCGGATTTTCAGATGCTAAATCTTCGATTATAGACCAAGAATTATCAGAACTTCCGTCATCTATAAAAATGATTTCGTACGAATAACTGTTGGATTTCATTACCGAAATAATCCAAGTATATAATTCTTTGAGTGATTCGTCTTCATTGAGAAGAGGAATAAGTATGGATAAATTCATTTATTTTTTTATTCTTGAGATGGTTTGCTTTTAAAGATTAAAGCTAGTAATAAACCAAAAAGAGCACTTCCTCCTATGCTGAAAACAGAACTTTTTAATAGCTCTATGGTAGAATAAGGATTGTTTTCTTGCATTTTTTTTATGGCTTCATTAATTGCAACTGATGGAGCTCCAAATTTTTGCATAGTTTCGGCGGTGTATTTAATAACAATTTCATTTATCGTATCTTTTGCCGAAGGGTCAATCACATTAAAAAGGAGAATATTGAAGCCGACAGAGATCACTATTCCAATTACAGCAGAGATAAAATAAGTTGTAAAGGCTTCTTTGAAAGTGAAAATTCCCTTTAATTCTTTTTTGGTTTTTGACAATAAAACGATACCTATTATTAGGTAAACCAGTATAATGATAATTCCAAGCCACCATTTTACAAACAAATTTAAATCTATTGCATAGATAGCTGCAGTAATTAAAGCGCTTAAAACACCGGTTATTACACCAAAAGAAACCCCGTTTTTCTTAATAATCTCGTTCATAATTATAAGTTTAAGTTTAATAATCTACAAATATAACAATTCCCAATTTATTCAAGGACAAAAATCGGTTTTTACGATTATATAAAAAAAAGTAATTTAAAGATTTGATTATTGAAAAATTAGTGTAAATTTGCAAACTCAAAATAATTAAAAGGTTTTAAACAAAAAGAGTAGTTGCATTTACACCTTTTTCGAAAGTCGAGAAAGCTTCAAAATTAAAACGCTCAAAAAAATAAAAAAAATAAAGATGAAAAAAGGAATTCACCCAGAAAATTACAGATTAGTTGCTTTTAAAGACATGTCAAATGAAGATGTTTTTATCACTAAATCTACTGCAGAAACAAGAGAAACAATCACTGTTGACGGTGTTGAATATCCAGTTGTAAAGATGGAGATCTCAAGAACTTCTCACCCTTTTTACACAGGTAAATCTAAACTTATTGATACTGCAGGACGTATCGATAAATTCAAAACGAAATACGCTAAACACGGTAAATAATATTTATCTGTTTATAAAAATATCACAAACTCTCCATTTTGGGGAGTTTTTTTATTTTTATGACTCTCTAAAACTTTGTAACTTTGAAATCTTAAAGTACGGAAAAGTTCTTACTTTTCCATAACAAATAAGCGATTATGAATTATATCCTTTTCGATGGTCCAGTTCGGACTGCTCTTTTACCTTTTACCTTTACTCGCCCTGTTGCGGACATTTTGATAGGAATTATGACCATTCGTCAAAAATGGGAAATGCGTTTGGGTTCGACTACTACAACTTTGACTGAAGAATATTTATCCGAGAAATTTCCAATGGTAGAAATGGAGGAGAACGTTATGATAAACGCTTCCTTTCTTCCGAATGCGATTTTGGCTGAAATGGTACGGAATCTAGCTTCAAATCAAGCCATTTTCAAAGGAGACGAAGTTATTGCTTTTTACACCAACGAAAATCAGGAAGAAGTAGATTTTGACACTTATGAAATCATAGAATTTGAAGATAAAATACTAAGAGTAGAGCATACGTGGGATATTTTTTCGAATAACGATGCTGCGATTCGAGAAGATTTTGAGTTTTTGACTGAAGGTCGTAAATCACAACCTATTCCAAAAAGTGTTAATGTAATTGATAAAGAAAATATTTTTATCGAAGAAGGAGCAAGAATGGAATTTGTTACCCTAAATGCGTCTTCGGGACCTATTTATATTGGAAAAAATACTGAAATAATGGAAGCTACCGTAATTCGTGGCCCATTTGCATTATGCGAAAATGCTTCTGTTAAAATGGGTTCTAAAATTTATGGAGCTACAACTGTAGGTACTCATTCTAGAATTGGAGGCGAAGTGAAAAATGCTGTGATATTTTCCTATTCAAATAAAGGGCACGAGGGATTTTTAGGTGATTCTGTGCTAGGTGAATGGTGTAATATTGGAGCCGATACCAATACTTCTAATCTGAAAAATAATTATGATGAAGTAAAACTGTGGAGTTATGAAACCGAAGGATTTGCCAAAACAGGACTTCAATTTTGTGGGCTGATGATGGGAGACCATAGCAAATGCGGTATTAACACAATGTTCAATACCGGAACGGTGGTAGGCGTGAGTGCTAATATTTTTGGTTCTGGGTTTCCACGTAATTTCGTACCTAGTTTTTCTTGGGGAGGTGCGGCAGGTTTTACAACTTATCTAACTAAAAAAGCTTTCGAAACGGCTCGCTTAGTAATGAGTCGCAGAAATATTGACTTTGACGAAAAAGAAGCGGCTATTTTAGAACACGTTTTTGAAGAATCAAAAAAGTGGAGGAAAGAGTAGAGAATTAATCCTTTTTATAACCGCAGATTCACAGATTAAAAATAGTCTCTGAATCTGCGGTTTGCTTTTAGAGTATTTTGTTAGTAAATTTGCATTCTCAATTTTTTGACAACGATTTCATTGATTGAGCGATTTTATGGAAAATAGAAAAAAAGTGGCGTTCTATACGCTGGGTTGCAAATTGAATTTTTCGGAGACATCTACAATTGCCCGAAGTTTTCAGGACGAAGGTTTCGATCGCGTCGATTTTGAAGAAGTTGCTGATATGTATGTGATCAATACTTGTTCGGTAACTGAAAATGCTGATAAACAATTCAAGCAAGTCGTGCGAAAAGCGATGAAACTCAATGATAAAGCTTTTGTTGCCGCCATTGGTTGTTATGCCCAATTGAAACCCGAAGAATTGGCCAATGTTGATGGAGTTGACTTAGTTCTTGGTGCTACGGAAAAATTTAAAATTACCGATTATATCAACGATTTATCCAAAAATGATTTTGGCGAAGTGCATTCTTGTGAGATCATAGAAGCTGATTTTTATGTAGGAAGTTATTCCATTGGCGATAGAACCCGAGCTTTTTTGAAAGTGCAAGACGGTTGCGATTACAAATGTACTTATTGCACCATTCCATTGGCGAGAGGAATTTCTCGAAGTGATGAATTACAAAATGTACTGAAAAATGCCAAAGAAATTTCGGAACAAGGAATCAAAGAAATTGTTTTGACAGGAGTGAATATTGGCGATTACGGAAAAGGAGAATTTGGAAACAAAAAGCACGAACATACTTTCCTAGAATTAGTTCAGGAATTGGATAAAGTAGAAGGCATTGAAAGATTGCGAATTTCCTCCATTGAACCGAATTTATTGAAAAACGAAACTATTGAATTTGTATCCAAAAGCCGAACTTTTGTGCCGCATTTTCATATTCCGTTACAATCTGGAAGCAATGAAATCCTGAAATTGATGAAGCGTCGTTACCTTCGCGAAATCTATACCGAAAGAGTAAATAAAATTCGAGAAGTTATGCCCGATGCTTGTATTGGTGTGGATGTAATTGTTGGTTTTCCTGGCGAAACTGAGGAATATTTCTTGGAAACCTATCATTTCTTGAACGATTTGGATATTTCGTATTTGCACGTTTTTACCTATTCAGAACGTGATAATACTGAAGCTGCTGAAATGGAAGGCGTTGTTCCGGCTAATGTTCGTGCAAAAAGAAGTAAAATGTTACGAGGATTATCGGTAAAAAAGCGTAGAGCATTTTATGAAAGCCAAATTGGAACGAAGAGAACTGTTCTTTTTGAAGCAGATAACAAAGAAGGCTATATTCACGGTTTCACTGAAAATTATGTACGTGTAAAAACGCCATGGAATCCAGAATTGGCAAACACTTTACAAGAGATCAATTTGACCAAAATTGATGAAGATGGAAGTGTACGACTTGAATTTATTTCGACCTTAGTTTAAAATATTTTAAACAAAAGTCATCTTTTTTTAAACCATTAAGAAATTAAGAAAATTAAGAGTAAAACCTAATAAACTTAATTTCTTAATGGTTTTATGTTTTTAAGTATTTGCTAATTGGTTTAAAATTGAAAACGAATTACGGATTTGTTGACCAAATGCTGCTGTTTTTTATAAAAACGCGCCGGTTTAATTTGAGTTGAGCGATGATTAATTCGGCCATATCTTCGGCTTGCATTACTTTTTCGGGATTACCGTCTGTAAGTTTCAGTTCTTTAGCCATATCAGTAGCAACAGTACTTGGTGTTAGTGCGGTCACGCGAATATTGTGTTTGCGAACTTCTTGCATCAACGAATCAGTGAATCCTATAACAGCAAATTTGGAAGCACTATATGCACTTGTCAAGGCATTTCCACTGAGTCCTGCCGTTGAGGAAATATTGATGATATCGCCAGTTTGTCTTTCAATCATATTGGGCAAAACGGCACGAGTCACATAATACGTTCCCATTAAATTTACCTGTATGATGCGTTCCCAAGCCGCTGGTTCCAGTTCCAGGAATTTTCCAAAAGCAGCAATTCCAGCATTGTTAATCAAAATATCGATGGTTTTGAATTCTGTTAATGCTTTTTCTACGGCAGTATTTACCGAATTGATATCGGCAACATCTGCGATTATTGCTAATGCTTTTACTCTTAAGGAACGTGCTTTTGCGGCAACATTTTCGATCTCGTCTTGAGTTCGTGCTAATAAAATCACATTGACTCCTTCTTTAGCCAAAGCCAAAGCGATTGCTTTCCCAATTCCTTTTCCAGCTCCCGTAATTAGGGCGTTTTTATTTTTTAAGTCGTTCATTTTTGCTTTCTTTTTGTTTAAAAACAAAGTTAAGGCATTTGATTAGGCTAGGAGTTGTTACTTGTGTGAAAAAAAAGATAAATTTTATCCAATAGATTATTTAACGGTTTCAACTAAACGGATGAATTCCGCTTTGTAACCTTCTTCATCATTAGACAATCCTTTTTTAGCTAGTTTTTTTATTTCTTCCGAAGATTTATTTGGAACCAAATTCGAATCTCTCAATTTCAATCCAAACCAAGCCACAGCTGTACTAAATTTGAAATCATCTGAAGAATTTTTCAACGGAGTGGATTTGTTTTCAATCACTTTTACCATTTCGATACTTTTGTCTCCGTCAGGTTTTTTGTAACGGAATTTTATGGTTGCTAGTTCGTCGGAATAGTCATTTTCGTTTTCAGCAACTTTAGTGTATTTTAAGTCAAGTTGATTAGTTAGAAATTCGCTTTTCACTCCTGTTGGAATCACTTCATATAAAGCAGTAACAGTATGATTACTTCCCAATTCTCCCGCATCTATAGCATCATTGGTAAAATCTTCGGGACGCAATTTTCTATTTTCATAACCAATCAATCGGTAGGCTTGTACTTGTTTTGGATTGAATTCGATTTGGATTTTCACGTCTTTGGCGATAGCAAACATCGAACCTTTGAATTCTTTTCCCAAGAAACGGTTGGCTTCCTGAATGTTGTCGATATAGGCATAATTTCCGTTTCCTTTGTCTGCTAAAGTTTCCATTTTGCTGTCTTTGTAATTGCCCATTCCGTAACCTAGGCAAGTTAAGAAAACGCCAGATTTTCTTTTTTCCTCTATCAAAGTTTGCATATCGGTATTCGATGATGCTCCTACGTTAAAGTCTCCGTCTGTTGCTAGAATTACACGATTATTTCCTCCTTTGATAAAGTTTTCTTCTGCGAGTTTGTATGCTAAATTAATTCCTGCTCCACCGGCTGTGCTTCCGCCAGCGTTTAGATTTTCCAAAGCATTGATTATGGTTTGTTTTTCATCTCCAGTGGTTGGAGGCAAAACCATTCCTGCTGCTCCGGCATAAACGACAATAGCTACTTTGTCTTTTTTTCGGAGTTCGTTGACCAAAATTTTCAATGAATGTTTTAGTAATGGTAATTTGTTAGCATCGCTCATCGAACCTGAAACGTCAATCAAGAAAACTAAGTTTGAAGCGGGTAAACTTTCCGTTGGAATATTTTTGCCTTGCAAACCAATTTTTAGTAATTGATGTTTTGGATTCCAAGGGCAATCGCTGTATTCCGTGTTAATCGAAAACGGATGCTCGTCTTGCGGTTGAGGGTATTTATATTTGAAGAAATTGATTATTTCTTCGACTCTCACAGCATCTTTTGGAACGGTTTGTCCGTTGTTTATAAATCGTCTCACGTTGGTGTAAGAAGCATTATCAACATCTATAGAGAAAGTAGAAAGTGGTGCTGCTTTAGGACTTTCGAATTGATTTTCTACAAAATTATCATAGTCTTCCTGAGAAACTTCAATGGGTTTTGGAGGTGATATTTTTTCTTCGGGCTTTTTGTTTTTCTCCAGTTTATTGAGCTTTCTTTCGAGTTCCTTTTTGGAAAGATTTTGATGAGTTCCGTTTTTTGTTGTTAGTATTATGACACCATTTGATGCTCGGCTTCCGTATAAAGTAGTTGCTGCTGCGTCTTTAAGGACGTCTATACTTTTAACGTTTTCGGGTTTTAATTGTTTGAAATCATTTGCATTCACAGGAACTCCATCAATAATGTATAATGGTTCGTTACCAGTTGTTATGGAGTTGCTGCCACGGATAACAATTGTTGGAGATGCTCCAGGAGAACCTTGGCTTAAATATCCAGAATTGTTGGTGATTTGAACTCCAGCAACTCTTCCTTGAAGGGCTTGTTTGGTAGAATATGAATTGTTTGAATTGTTAAGGTTCGGAGCAGAGCCACTACCAACTGCGGCAACGCTCATTACTTCTTTTGTACGAATTTTCTTTTTATTTGTTCCATAACCTACAACAACTACTTCGCTTAGTGCTTGACTTGCAGCTTGCATTTTAAAATTTAAAACATCTGATTTTTCAACAGTGGCGTATCCATTTTCAAAGCCTACATATTGAAAAACTAATGTATCTCCTTTCTCAGCTTGAATGCTAAATTTCCCATCATAATTTGTTGATGTTGATTTATTTGTTCCTTTTATAGATACATTACCACCTGGAAGAGGAAGATTTGTTTTGTCAGTAACTATTCCTGAAATAGTTCTAGTTGTAGCATCGTAAGTTGAGGTGATTTTTGCTTTAGCATTATTTTCTGCTAAGGCAATTGTTTCGACTTTCATCGCACTTATAGTTGCTTCTTTGTCTTTGCTAAGTTCAGTTTCATCAATTTTGACACTAGAAAGCTGATTAATGTCGCTATTGATATGTGTAGTTGTCTCTACTACAACCAAAGGGGTTTGTTTTGAAATCTGTTTTTTTAGAATAACTTCCTCATCAGATTTTATGATTTCTGATGGTTTTTTAGTAATGTTTGTGTCTTTCTTTTCTTTAATAACCACGCTATTTTCTTTCGTTCCGTTTGGAGCGATTATTTTTGATTCGAGTTTAAGGAACTGGTAACCCAAAGAGAAAAACAATAGGAGTGAAGCGGCAACAGCCCATTTTTTCCAAAGTGCAATGGATTTTTTATCTTCTTTTTTGTCCAGTTTTTCTTCTACACGCATCCATATTTTTTCGAATGCAGGAAAGTCTTTTTCTTCTGCTTTTTGGGAAGCATTCTTTATTTTGTCGAATATTTTATCTTGATTTTCCATGACTATCTCGCTTTTTGGTAATACAAATTGTTTACTAATTCCTTTAGTTTGGTTTTCGAAGCATTCAATTGTGATTTGGATGTGCCTTCGGAAATGTTGAGCATAATCGCAATTTCTTTGTGACCATATCCTTCGATAACGAAAAGATTAAAAATAGTCTTGCAGCCTTCGGGAATGTGATTGAGCAAATTCAGCAAATCTTCCTCTTCGAGTTCCGTTACTTCATCGGTAAAAGGTTGCGAAAGGGTTTTGACATCATCGAGATACAAATTGAAATTGGTGTTTTTCTTGATGGTTGCCAAACAATGATTGACTGTAATTTTTCGGGACCAGGCTTCAAAAGCGCCAAACTCTTTGAGCTGGTCGAGTTTTGTAAAAATAGTATAGAAAGCGTCGGCCAAAGCTTCTTCTATTTCTTCTTCTTTCTTTAGGTAGCGCTTGCAAGTGCGGTACAGTTTTGGAGCCATAAGCTCATACACTTGACGCTGGGCATCGCGGTGCATTTTTTTGCAATCAGAAATTAAGTTTTCGTTTATCACAATTGTTGTCTTTCTACTAAAGAGAATTAAAAAGAGAAAAAGGTTGGGAGGAAGTTAAAAATTTTTAAATAATTTTTGATTTTATACATCTTTGTCAAAGTTCAAAACTTTGACAAAGATTATAAAGGAATAGACAATTTATAAATATTTGTTTCCAAAAGATCCGAATCGTTGTCTTCGCAAATTAGAAACTGGATTTGTGAA
This sequence comes from uncultured Flavobacterium sp., assembly GCA_963513695.1. Classification (GTDB taxonomy): domain Bacteria; phylum Bacteroidota; class Bacteroidia; order Flavobacteriales; family Flavobacteriaceae; genus Flavobacterium. The sequence continues at coordinate 138,188 of CAUPRL010000002.1, read as the reverse complement.
TCGGATTTTTTATAAAGCGTTACGCCTTCAAATTTATGAGTATCGGATATTTTTTGAGTACATTCGATTTCAAATGTTTCGCTATTCATTCGTCCTATAATAGTTCCGAAAATTTCGCCGTCATCATAGGTAGAAGTGGTATTCTCGGCGGTGGCCAAAAAGTAAATTTTATTCTCGACCAAAATAGCATCAGTAAAAGAAGTTTCAATCTGATTAATTTTTGGCAATGGAACTTTTACAAACCCAATCTTTGATGGAGTTTTTATAGAATTAATGATAAAAATTCCATTTCTGGAATTGAGCCCGTTTCCTCTTTGAAACAAATACCATTTTTCGTTGTAAAACAAAGTGCCTTCAATATTTAATTCTTCGTCTGAAATGGAGGCATATTGTTTTAGATTTTGGTACAATTTTGACAAATCTTTTTCGGTTACTGCTTCTGTATTAAGATCGTAAGTTATTCTTTTTTCTCTATTAGAAGTCGAACCAGAACCCAAAAGATGGAGTTTGGTTCCTTTTAAAGTAATAGATTCGAAGTCGTATTTGTCCTTTTTGGGAATATTTTCTTCGGCATTGGCCAACAAGGGAATTTTGGTCAATTCTTTTTCTTGCAGGGAATACTTATAAAGAAAGGTACTGTTGTCTGAAACGATAAACAAGGAATTTTCTATGTATAAAAGCCCTGAAGCAGAGCCAAGACCAATTATTTTAATGTAGTTTTCGAGTTTGCTGTTGTCCATAAAATAGTATTCTATAAGAGTTTTGGAATTCTTTAACTAGGTGTTTTGAATACTTTTCGAAATTAGTAAAATCAATCGGATTTGTGTTGGCTTTTTACTATATCTTTGCCAACCAAAATAATCCAACGTGAATTTTTCCAAATATACAAAAGAGTTTTCCTATAACCTTCAATTAGCTTACCCCGTCATTTTAGGAATGCTTGGTCATACTTTGATAGGTATTGTCGATAACTTTATGGTGGGAAATTTAGGTTCTACCGAGTTGGCGGCTGTCTCGCTAGGTAACAGCTTTATTTTTATCGGAATGTCTTTAGGGATTGGGTTTTCTACTGCAATTACGCCTTTTATTGCTGAAGCCGATGCGGAAAAAAATGATAAAAAAATCCGTACTACTTTTCATCACGGATTGTTGTTGTGCACTATATTAGGAATAGCAATTTTTGCTTTAATTGTTTTGGCAAAGCCCATTATGGGAATGATGAATCAGCCTGATGCCGTGGTAGAATTGGCATCTCCTTATATCGATTGGGTTGCCTTTTCGTTGATTCCTGTAGTCATTTTTCAAGGCTACAAACAATTTGCCGATGGTTTGTCGCAAACCAAATATTCAATGTACGCTATTTATTTGGCTAATGTTGTTCACGTTTTCTTCAATTATGTTTTGATTTATGGTGCTTTGGGCTTTCCTAAGTTAGGCATACTTGGAGCTGCTTTAGGAACAGTTATTTCTAGGATAATGATGGTAATTTTTATGCATTATATTTTAAAGCATAATGTAGCCTTCAAAAGATATTTCAAAAATTTTACTTTTAAAGAAATTAAAAAATCTATTTTGAGTAAAATTATCAATTTAGGTTTTCCTTCGGCTATGCAAATGTTGTTTGAAGTGGCTTTATTTACTGCTGCTATTTGGCTTTCAGGTTCATTGGGTAAGAATAGTCAAGCGGCAAATCAGATTGCTTTAACTCTGGCTTCCTCCACATTTATGGTTGCTATTGGTTTTAGTGTAACAGCAATGATTAGAGTTAGTAATTTTAGAGGATTAAAGGATTTTAAAGAATTGATTATTGTGGCGAGATCTATATTTTTATTGACTATTCTGGTAGAAGTGTTTTTTGGAACTGTTTTTGTGATTTCACATAACTATTTGCCACATTTGTTTTTGAATATGACCGATGTTGCACAACAGTTGGATAATGCCGAAATAATAATGATAGCCTCTAAATTACTCTTGGTTGCGGCCGTCTTTCAAATTTCAGATGGAATACAAGTGGTTGTTCTTGGAGCTTTACGCGGATTACAAGATGTAAAAATCCCGATGTATATTACCTTCGTAGCGTATTGGGTTGTGGGTTTTCCGATTTCGTTTTACCTTGGAAAACATACAAATTTAGGGGCAACTGGAATCTGGATTGGACTTTTGGCTGGGTTAACTTCGGCAGCTTTTTTTCTTTATATTCGTTTTTCAAGATTATCAAAAAGATTGGTTTTAGAAAATGAATAAATTTAAAGTTTTTTCTTAATTAAATTGTAACTTCCAATTGGATTCAACGTATAATCATCGAACAAATTAATTTTCAAAAAAATGATACTATTAATTATTATTGGGGTTATTTTACTGATTGTAAGTTTTGCTGTAAAAAGCAATGCGGGTAATCCGTTTTTCAAGTTTTCGGCGCCACTTAGGTTTGCTGGAATTTTAGTCATTGTGTTAGGTGTTTTCTCATCGATGTTTAAGCAGATTGATGCTGGAAAAGTAGGAGTTAAATCCCTTTACGGAAGCGTTCAGCCTGATGTTTTAGAAAGTGGATTGCATTTAATAAACCCTCTGCTGGATGTCACCGATTTTGATATTCAAACCCAGAATTACACGATGTCGGCAGTTCATAATGAAGGAGCGCAGGATGGCGATGATGCCATTCGTGTTTTGTCGAATGATGGACTCGAAGTGGTTATAGATTTAACGGTATTATACAAAATTACTCCTACGGATGCGCCAAAAATTTTCAAGCAAATTGGGGTCAATTATACTGATAAAATTGTACGTCCTGTAACTAGAACCCGTATTCGCGATAACGCTGTTTATTATGATGCCGTGGCCTTGTATTCTACTAAAAGAAACGAATTTCAACAACGAATTTTTAAAAGTATTGAAGATGATTTTAAAACTAGAGGATTGGTTTTAGAACAGTTATTGATTCGAAATATCAATTTACCGGCCTCAGTAAAAGCGACCATCGAAAGCAAGATCAATGCTGAGCAAGAAGCTCAAAAAATGACGTTCGTACTTCAAAAAGAAAAGCAAGAAGCCGAACGAAAAAGAGTGGAAGCTCAAGGTATTGCCGATTATCAAAGGATTATTTCTTTGGGATTGACCGACAAACAATTGCAATACGAACAAATAAAAGCACAAAAAGAAATTGCCACTTCGCCAAACACCAAAATTATTTTTATGGGTAAAGGTAGTGCGCCAGTAATTTTGTCTGATAAATAATAACAGTTTGTGGTTTATGGTTTTTTGTTCAGAGTTGAGCAACAAACCATGAACTACAAACCATAAACCACAACTTTAAATGGAATTACCAAAATTTTTACTCGGAGATAACACTGATTTTCCTGAAGATATTTTTATCATTCACCTTGATTATCCAAGATTCATCATCAATCTAAAAGACGATGAAGTAGAATTTATGGAGGAAGCTGAAGACCTTGACGAAGGTGAGCTCAACGCCGAAATGGAAGGTTTGATTGTACTTGCCAATGATTTTTACGATAGAGAAATGGAGCGTTACGAGAAAGAGTAATTACTTTTTAGTCGCTAAATAATAGATTCTAAACAATCGTGGGTTGTGTTTTTTAGATTCCTTAGGAACTCTATTCAAATCTACTGTTGTTATCTTTTTTAATTTGTAGTTTTCCAATTTCTTTTTTGAAAGTATACTGTCCTTTTTTGAAGCCAATATGCCAAATTTATTTTCCAAAGGTAAATTTAGTACATTGGTTTTTTCATTTAAAACAACAGGAATACTTTGTCCATAATCCCAGACTATTTCGGGTGTAAAAGAACTCATTTCATAAGTTTTGATGCCCAGTTCTTTTTCCTTTTCTTTCAATTCTTTAGCGCTGTGGTATTCAGGATTTATTAAGACAGCATTGGTTAGCGGTAAACCAAAAATGATGACAGCAACTTGTACACCAACAACGGCATAAAATACGTTCAAAAAGTTTTTGTTTCTAAGGTTTTGGAACAGAATATAGCCAATTATAAATAAAGAAATGGTTAGTCCTATGAGCCAAAACTCATATCCTGCAATGTTATTTTTAATTTTTACAAATAATGCAATTGGAATTCCAAAGCAAATAATTGAAATCAAACCAAAGGAGAAATAGATTACTCTTTTTTCGATTTTTAGACTGATGTTTTTAAAATTACGAATCAAATATTCAATATAGAAACCAGTGTTTAAAGCCATCGGAATTAAAACAGGCAATAAATATCTTGATTTTTTTTCTGGGATAATCGAAAGTAAAATTACGGCGGACAATGCCCAGATTAGAGTAAATTGGTAGGCTTTCAAATTGCTAACTCTGGATTTTAAATAGGGGTAAAGCAACGCTAGTAATGATGGCACAGTCCAAATTCCGCTTTGGGTAAAAAAGCTCCAATAATAGTAAAATGGTCTAATGTTGTAGTTTCCCCATCGGCTACTTTCTAGATTGGAAACTCTTGAAACCGTTTCAGGATCCATTAATCGTACATAGAAAGGCCAAGATAATCCAATGCAAAATCCAATTAATAAAATTAAAAAGACATAAAATTTCTTGCCTTTTAAATTGAATTTATAAGTAAATCCATAGGCTATCAAAAAGGGTAACATCAGAGCATAGATAGAGATTGGACCTTTGCTCAGGAAGGAAAATCCAAAAAACAGTCCCGCTAAAATTGCATTCAGTAAACCGTATTTTTTATCATTCATAAATTTCCAAAAATAGACAATACTAACCATCATAAAACTATGGGTGTACATATCCCATTGGTTGTCTCTTCCTGCGAAATAGATGTAAAATGAAGTAATTAAAATGAGCCCGTTATGAAAATTTTGTTGTTTAGTTAGTCCTAGTTTTTCGGATAATTTACAAGCAGATAAAACTAAAAGTAATGTGATAAAAACTACAGGCAACCGTAATCCAAAAATGTTTTCGAATCCAAAAATTATCCCCGATAGGGCTGTCAGCCAAGTGGGTAAAGGAGGTTTTTCATATCTTGGTAAATCATTGATGGTAGTCAATATCCAGTTGTTGTTACCCACCATTTCTCGGGCAGTTATAAAGTTTCTGGCTTCCATAATGTTTACTTCAATAACGCTTAGATGTGGTAAAAGCATCAGGCACGAAATCAAAAACAACCAGAAATTGTAATTATGAATTAATTTTGACATCTTTTCTTATTATAATTATATTTCGGGAATAAACCACTAATCCCATTGCGTTTCCGACAAATAAAACAGGGTCTTTTCTTATGATGGAATAAATGAATATTAGTAAAGAACCTATCAAACTAATAATCCAAAAACCCATTGGTAAAATCGAACTTTTGCGTTTTTCAGAATAAATCCATTGGTAAATAAATCGAAAAGTAAAAAGGATTTGTGAAATTATACCCAAAAATAAAAGCCATTGCGGAATATTTTCATTCTTGAATAAATGATCCACATCGATGACATTATTATTGTAGCCGTACCAAACTATAAATGCAGGGAAAATTAAAATAAACCAGCGCAATGCTTTTGGAATTTTAGTCCAATCATTTTGTAATTGAATGTTGCGAATATAAATGTAGTAGGTAATGGATTGGCCAAGCATTATTGAAAAATCATGCCTCAAATAACCATATACAAACAGTAAGAAGGAAGCTAGTAAACTGATTTCCCAAAATAAAACAGGATTCAAAACTTTCTTGTTTTTTTCAGAAATTATCCATTGCAAAATCATTCGGCTCGAAAACAATATTTGAGCCAAAAATCCAACAGAATATATCAGATATTGGTTCATTATCCTTGTTTTGCTACTTGATAATTAATGTACTTTTTCTTCATCCACAAATAGGCAAAACAATCTTGTAGTGGTCCCAATAGTCTATTCCATAGGTTGAATTTTGATTCTCCCGCTACTCTTGGAAAGTGTCTCACGGGAGTTTGCTTGATTTTGCCATTTTGCAATAAAATCATCGCTGGTAAAAAGCGGTGTAAACCATTAAACATAGGTATTTTTTTTGCCATATCAGCACGTATGATTTTCAAAGGACAACCTGTGTCATCCATTCCATCATTAGTAAAAGCTCTGCGAATACCATTGGCAATTGTAGAGGACATATTTTTTACAAACGAGTCTTTTCTGTTCGAACGCACTCCTGTGACCAAGTCATATTCGGGAGTTAAATCAATTAAAATATTAAAATCTTCCGGGGCAGTTTGTAAATCGGCATCAATGTAACCGACCCAAGGCGTATCGGCATAATCAAAACCCGCTTTAACAGCAGCACTCAATCCGCAGTTTTTTTCGAAAGAAATAAAAGTGAAATCTTCATTGTTTGAGCATATTTTTTCAATCAAAGACTGGCTATTGTCTTTTGATCCGTCATTAACAAATAAAATCTTAGTCTTTTTCTTGGCAATTTTTAAGAATTTGTGCATTTCATCGTGTACACGGTCAAGATTGCCTTCTTCGTTATAAACGGGTATGATGATTGTTAATTCAAAGTTCATGTGGTCTATTTATTTATACAAAAGTATTTCATTTTGAGAAGAAATCCCTTAAGAACTAGTTAAGATTTAGTATAGACCAACTCAAAACGGAATATTTATTTCTACTTTTGAGCTATAATATTTTTTACCTATGAAAATACTAATAACAGGAGCTGCTGGGTACATTGGTTCCCATGTTGCGGAGCGTTTACAATTACTTGGAAATGAAGTTGTTGGTCTAGATAATTTTTCGGATTACTATGATGTTTCCTTAAAAGAAATGAACGCGAGTGTATTAAAAATTAAAGGAATAAAAATTGAAAGATTAGATCTTAGGTTTCCTGACCAACTGAATGTATTACCAACTGATTTCGATTATATTTTTCATTTTGCTGCTCAACCTGGTATTTCTGCGTCTTCGAGTTTTGAAGATTATTTAGGGAATAATGTAATTAGCACCAAACATCTATTGGATTTTGCCTTGAAAAATCAAAATCTTAAACTTTTTGTGAATATTGCTACCTCTTCTATTTATGGCATTCACGCTACTTTTGATGAATCGGTTGCGCCAACTCCTGCTTCGTTTTATGGAGTGACTAAACTCGCTGCCGAACAATTAATTTTGGCTAGCAGTCGAGCTGGAAAAATCAAAGCTTGTTCCTTGAGATTGTATTCTGTTTATGGACCGCGGGAAAGACCAGAAAAATTATATACAAAATTGATTACCAATGCTTTTCATAACATTCCATTTCCTTTATTTAAAGGAAGTGAAAAGCATTTGAGAAGTTTTACTTATGTGCAAGATATTGTTGATGGTATTGTAAGCGTTGTTGGTAAAGAAGAATTGGTCAATAATGAAGTCATCAATTTAGGCACCGAAGTTGAAAATACCACTCTGCAAGGGATTGAGATTGTAGAACAAATCCTCAACAAAAAAATCGCTATTGATGTCGTTGATGCCCGAGCGGGTGACCAAATGCGCACTAACGCCGTAATTGATAAAGCTAGAAAATTATTAAACTATAATCCGCAAACGAGTTTGAAGGAAGGTTTAGAAGAACAAGTAAAATGGTATCAGGATAATTTCTTGTAATTTTGATAGACGCTCAATAATTTTTGTGCAGCTGCAAAAGGGGATATTTCATCGTTTTGCACTGCTTTTTTATTGTCTTCCAAAAGTTTAACAATTTCTGGATGATAGTAAAAGTTGGTTTTCAATTGCTCATTTATGGTTTCCAACATCCAATATTGATTTTGTGCTGCCCGTTTTTCATAGAAATAATGATTCCCTTTTGTTAATTCTAAAAACTTTTCGATAGTTTTCCAAATTTCTGGAATTCCGTTGTGTGTAACCGAACTACAAGTTGAAGTTGTTGGTGTCCAACCTGATTTTTTTGCGGGAAATAAATGCAAAGCTCTATTGAATTCGGCTTTTGCCAAATCAGCTTTTTTAATATTATCACCATCAGCTTTGTTGATAATAATGGCATCGGCCATTTCCATAATACCTCGTTTAATACCTTGCAATTCGTCGCCAGCACCTGATATTTTGAGCAGCAAAAAGAAATCTACCATACTATGAACGGCAGTTTCGCTTTGACCCACCCCAACAGTTTCGATAAGTATGGTGTCAAAACCTGCCGCTTCGCAAAGTGTGATAGCTTCTCTTGTTTTTCTTGCCACACCACCCAAAGTTTCACCTGAAGCCGAAGGTCTAATATAAGCATTCGGGTTTTTGACCAATTCTTCCATTCGAGTTTTGTCACCTAAAATACTTCCGTGAGAAATAGTGCTGCTTGGGTCAACAGCTAAGACTGCAACTTTTTTTCCTAGTCCAGTAAGATGTTTGCCAAAAGCTTCAATAAATGTGCTTTTTCCAACGCCTGGAACTCCTGTAATTCCTATTCTGACAGATTTGTTGGAGTATGGCAAACAAGCATTAATTACTTCATTGGCTTTCGCCAAATGGTCGACGTTAGTACTTTCAACCAAAGTAATGGCACGGCTCAAGGCTGAAATGCTTCCAGTTAAAATTCCATCAATCAATTCTTTTGAAGAGGGTTGTTTTTTTCTGAATTTCTGGATATTTTCCACTGCATTCAAACTGATAATTTCTGGGGCAGAAATTCCATCTTTTTCGTGAAGAGCCGAGTGTTTTTTATTTTCGTTTTTCAAACCTAAAATCGTTTGAGTAAAAATAGTAAAATTTGACTAAACTTATGATTTTATTCTATCAAACGAGATTGTTTAATTTGGCATATTGTAATAAAATAATTGTTTTTGCATCTTTTATTTCTCCTGTTGCAATCATTGCATAAGCTTCTTCAAAAGGCATTTCAATTACTTCTATTTCTTCTTGCTCGTGTTCCAATCCTCCACCTTCGTGTACTTTCATTGAAGCATTATATTCACCAACAAATAAGTGTAAAATTTCAGTTACAGCTCCAGGTGAAACAAATGTTTCCATTATTTTTTGAACCGATTGTATTCGATAGCCTGTTTCTTCTTCGGTTTCCCGAATGATGCATTGTTCGGGGTGATCTTGGTCAAGAAGCCCTGCACAAACTTCTACCATCATTCCGGTTTTATTGCCATTGAGGTAGGAGGGGAGCCGGAATTGACGGGTAAGAATAACGGTTTTTTGAGTGGAATTGTAAAGCAAAATAGCAGCTCCATTTCCTCTATCATACACTTCTCTTTTTTGAGTGATCCAAACTCCGTCTCTTCTCAGAAAATCGAATGTTACTTTATTTAATAAATACCAATTGTCGGAAAGCAATTCGGTTTTTTGGATTTTTATTTTCGGATTCATTATCGACTACTGTTTGTTAAAAAAAAACGTCCCGATAAATCGAGACGTTTAGCATTTTTATCTTAAAATAGTTTGCTTTCTGTCTGGTCCTACAGAAACAATTTTGATAGGGACTTCAACTTCTTTTTCGATGAATTCAATGTATTCTTTCAACTCTTTAGGCAATTCATCGTAAGTGGTCATTCCAGTCAAATCAGCTTCCCATCCTTTTAATTCTTTATAGATAGGAGTTACATTTTCTGTTTCGATATTATATGGAAAGTGTGAAATTGCTTTGCCATTATAATTGTATTGAGTACAAACTTTTAAAGTGGGAAAACCAGAAAGAATATCACCTTTCATCATCATCAACTGTGTTACACCATTGATTTGAACAGCATATTTCAAGGCTACTAAATCCAACCAGCCACAACGTCTTTTTCTGCCTGTAACCGAACCGTATTCATTTCCAACTCTTGCCATAGTTTCTCCGTCTTCATCAAAAAGTTCGGTTGGAAAAGGTCCACTTCCTACGCGAGTTACATAGGCTTTGAAAATTCCGTACACTTCTTTTATCTTATTTGGAGCAATTCCTAAACCAGTACAAGCACCAGCGGCGGTTGTGTTAGATGAAGTTACATAAGGATAGGTTCCAAAATCAACATCTAATAATGAACCTTGTGCACCTTCGCATAAAATTGATTTTCCTGCTTTTTGGGCTTGAATGATATATTCTTCGCTGTCGATAAAATCTATTTTTTTCAACTCTTCGATGGCTTCGAAGAATTCTTTTTCCATTTCTTCTAAATTGTATTGAATGTTTACATCGTAGAATTTGATCATTTCTTCGTGCTTGTTAGCCAAAGCTCTGTATCTTTCTTTGAAGTCTTCCAATTCGATATCTCCAACACGAATCCCATTTCGACCGGTTTTGTCCATATAAGTTGGGCCAATTCCTTTGAGAGTAGAACCAATTTTCGCTTTTCCTTTTGAAGCTTCTGAGGCTGCATCGAGCAATCGGTGTGTTGGTAATATGAGATGCGCTTTTCTAGAAATAATTAATTTGCTTTTGATGTCTAAATTAAATTTTTCTAAGCCTTCAATCTCTCTTTGAAAAACAACTGGGTCGATTACTACTCCATTTCCAATAATATTTACAGCTGTTTTGTGAAAAATTCCTGAAGGAATGGTTCTCAAAACATGTTTTATTCCATCAAATTCTAATGTGTGACCTGCATTTGGGCCACCTTGAAAGCGAGCAATAATGTCATATTTAGACGTAAGAACGTCAACAATTTTTCCTTTTCCTTCATCTCCCCATTGTAATCCTAATAATAAATCTGCGGTCATTGTTTGTTGTTTGTAGTTTGTTTGTTATTTATTTCGTTTTGTTCCGTATAGATATAAGGAGTGGTTTGTAATATCAATATCAAATATTTCTTCGATAGTTTTCTTTATTGTTTGAATTCTTGGGTCACAAAATTCGATTACTTCACCTGTATCAGTCATTATGATGTGGTCATGTTGTTTATCGAAATATGATTTTTCATAATGGGCTTGATTTTGTCCAAATTGATGTTTGCGTACCAAACCGGATTCTAATAAAAGCTCTATTGTATTGTATAGTGTGGCTCTACTGACACGGTAGTTTTTATTTTTCATCTTGATATACAGATTTTCTATATCAAAATGTTCTTCACTTTCATATATTTCTTGGAGAATTGCATAGCGCTCAGGCGTTTTGCGATGTCCTTTGTTCTCAAGATAGATCGTAAAAACATTTTTTACAATTTCTTGATTATTACTATTATCAGCCGAAATCTGTGTCATATCCTGCAAAGATAAATTATTATTTTTTAGTTTAGAAGTTTAAAAGTTTAAAAGTTCAACATCAACCTTATTAGCTTGTAAACAGTTTATGATTTCTTAATTATTATACTCTCTAGTTACCTTATCGACACCATCAATTTGTTTAATATTATCTATTAATTTTTTCAAAATATTGTTATTTTGGACGATGACTGCTATTTTTCCATTGAAAATGCCTGCGTCTCCACTCAAAGAAATACTTTGAATATTTACGTTCATATTGTCTGAAATTACTTTAGTGAGTTTGTTCGTTAGACCAATAGTGTCCATTCCGGTAATATGTAAAATAGCTTTGAATTCTTGTTGTGACGAATCGATCCATTTTGCTTGCATAATGCGATACGCATAATTCGATTGAAGGCTAATTGAGTTTGGACAATCTCTTTTGTGAACTTTAATTCCTTCATTTATAGTAATAAAACCGAAAACCTCATCTCCTGGAATGGGGTTGCAGCAAGTTGATAATTTATAATCTAATTTGTCTTGGTCTGCACCAAAAACCAACATGTCATAATTGCTGTTGAGAACCTGTTTGTGAATGTCTTCGTTTGCAGTACTTGCAGAACGTTTAATCTTATTTTTGAAAAAATTAATAAAGGTGTTGCTTTTTTGTGCAGCGTAATCTTTTAATTGTTGGTTTTCAATGGCTCCAACTCCCACACGGTAAAACAAATCTAAACTTGTTTTTAATTTGAAAAAATTGACTAATTCATTCACAACCGATTCGCTCAAAGTAATTTTTAAGTGTTTCAATTTTCGTGTAAGAATTTCTTTCCCTTCTTCTGCAATTTTTTTAGTGTTTTCGTTGAGAACATTTTTTATTTTATTTTTTGCTCTCGAAGTCGTTACGTAATCCAACCAGTTGATGGTTGGTTTTTGGTATTGAGAAGTAATAATTTCTATTTGATCGCCACTTTTTAATTCATGATTCAAGGGGACTAGTTTTCCGTTGACACGGGTTCCTCTGGTTCGAATTCCGACTTCGGAGTGGATGCTGAAGGCAAAATCGAGAGAAGTGGCACCTTTGGGCAATGATTTTATTTCCCCTTTTGGTGTAAACACAAAGATTTCTTTTGAATATAAATTCATTTTAAAATCTTCTACAAAATCTACTGCATTGGTTTCAGGATTTTCAAGAGCTTCTTTGAGTAGATTTAGCCAAATGTCTAAACCACTTTCCTCAGACCCACCTTGTTTGTATTTGTAATGAGCGGCATATCCTTTTTCGGCAATTTCATCCATACGTTCGCTTCGAACCTGTACTTCAACCCATCGGCCTTTTGGCCCCATAACAGTAATGTGCAAGGCTTCGTAGCCAGTAGTTTTTGGAGAAGAAATCCAATCTCTCAAGCGGCTTGGGCTTGGACGATAATGATCAGTAACAATAGAATAAATTTTCCAAGCCAAGAATTTTTCTTCGTGAGCGGATGATTTGTAAACTATTCGCAAAGCAAACTTATCGTAAACTTCGTCAAAGCCCACTCCTTGAGCTTTCATTTTTCGATAAATAGAATAGATAGATTTTGGCCTCCCCTTGATAATATAATCGAGTTTTTCTGCGTCTAATGCTTTTTTAAGAATTTCTGAAATATCACTTATATAAAGATCTTGTTCTTCTTTGGTTTCCTTTATTTTGCTAACGATGTCATTGTAAATGTTTGGTTCTGTATATTTTAATCCTAAGTCTTCGAGTTTGTTTTTTATTTTGTACAACCCCAATCGATGAGCCAATGGCGCATAAATATACAAGGTCTCTGATGCAATTTTGATTTGTTTGTAGTCTTCCATATTGTCTAAAGTTTGCATATTATGCAATCTGTCGGCAATTTTAATTAGAATAACGCGCACATCATCATTGAGTGTGAAAAGCATTTTCCGAAAATTTTCGGCTTGCATCGAAACGTTCATTTCCTTTTGAACTTTCGAAATTTTTGTCAATCCTTCAACTAGTTGAGCTACTTTTGCGCCGAACATTTTTTCGATATCTTCAATCGTTATTGGAGTATCTTCGACAACATCATGTAATAAGGCTGCTGCAATGGCGGTAGCTCCTAAACCAATTTCGGATGCCACAATTTTGGCCACAGCAATGGGATGGAAGAAGTAGGCTTCTCCAGATTTTCTGCGCTGATCTTTATGCGCATCCATAGCAACATCAAATGCTTTTCGAATGAGTTTCTTATCCTCGGGTGTTAAAGTTTGGTAACTTATTCGGAGTAACTCTTTGTATTCTTGAGCAATGGCTTTGTTTTCCTTTTCAAAATCGATTTCTAACATACCTGAATTGTTGATTTTTTAAAAATAGGAATATAAACTGAGATATGCAAACTGTCCTCTGATTTATGGAGATTAAGTAATTAATTCACTCTAACAAAATCCAAATCTTGAAAATCATAACTAAAGTCTGTTAAATCCGAAATGGGTTTCATTTTTAATCGAGTAGATTTTCCTGTTTCCTCCATTTCAAATAGTAAAAAAGCATCGGCATTGAAACTGCGATTATTCCATTTTACGGTAAATGTATTGTCTTTGTAAAAGAAAACTTCGCCAGCAAGTTGAGGTGAACGAGTAGATTTAAAAAATAATTTTCCTTTTTTTTCTGATATTTCGATTTTGCCAAACCAATTATCAACATACAAACCTGTGTATTTTTTATAATCAATTTTTAGCTTGTCTTTTTGATTTTTGGCTACTGTTGCCCAAACTTCTGTTGTGGTTTTATCGGATTCGGCAATATTGTCTTTTTCTCTTTTGCTGTAGATTTCGACATAATTGGTGTATGGAATATCGAGATAACTGTCTTTGATGGTATTGGTAATGGCAGAAAAAGCCGCTCCAGATTGCTGATTGGTCAACACTACAATTCCTAAATTCAATTCAGGAAACAAAGTCGTTTGAGTAACAATTCCCTCGAGTCCACCAGTATGAGTTACTTGTTTGTAACCTTTGACATCACTCAAAAACCAACCCAATCCATAACCACTAAAGTGTGTATTGTAAGGAGGTCTAGTGTTGGTTGGGATTATGGTTTGAAGGCTCCACATTTCGTTTTGCTCCTTTTTAGAAAACAATTGTTGTTGTTTTTCCGAGCCATATTTTCCGTTTTGCAATTGCATAATCATCCATTTGCTCAAATCATTTACGCTAGAATAAATTCCGGCTGCCGCATCGAAAGTTTGATTTTTATAGCGTGAAATTATTTTAAGTTTTCCATCGGTTGGAACGTGAGGATCAATAATATTTGTGGTGTCTTTCAATCGCACAAAAGAGGCTGCACTATGATTCATTTCCAAGGGTTTCATAATACGGTCTTCGATAAAATCGCACCAAGTTTTTCCACTTGCCTTTGCGATAACTTCGCCAGCCACGATGTACAATAAATTGTCGTAATCGTATTTGGTTCTAAAAGCTGAAACGGGTTTCAAATACTGTAAATTATGGATAATATCAGTCGCTTTGAAGTCACTTCCGTCAGGCCAAATCATCAAATCGCCAGCTCCAAGACCTAATCCGCTACGGTGCGTTACCAAATCCCGAATGGTAAATTCGTTGGTTACATACTCATTATACATTTTGAAATCAGGTAGATATTGTATCACTTTATCGTCCCAATTTAGTTTTTTTTCATCGACCAACATCGCCAAAGCTGCCGTTGTAAAAGCTTTGCTATTGGATGCAATTCCAAACAAGGTATTAGCATCGACTTTCTCTTTGGTAAGAATAGATTTCACTCCGTATCCTTTCGAAAGAACAATTTTTCCGTCCTTGACAATCGCTACAGCAATTCCTGGGACATCGAAGCTTTTTAGGGTGTTTTCAACTAATTCATCTACTTGTTTTTCGCTGATTTGTGCGAATGAGTTACAAGTTATTAGCAATAGCGATAAGGCAATTAATTTTCTCATATTTATTATATTCTAAAGTTTTTTTATTAAAATCCTCTCTGTCTTTTTGCTTCAAAAATCAAAATAGCAGCAGCGACAGAAACGTTCATACTGTCGATTTCGCCTTGCATCGGAATGATAATGTTTTGGGTGGCCGCATCTCTCCATTCTTGGGTCAATCCCGTAGCTTCCGTACCTACAACCAAAGCGGTTGGTGTGGTGTAATCTTGAGTGTGATAAGAAGTTGAATTTTGCAAAGTAGCACAATAAATAGCAATTTTTTGCTCTTTTAAAAAAGCAATTATTTCGGTTGTGCTTCCTGTGGCGATTTGATTGGTAAACAAACAACCCACGCTGGAGCGAACAATGTTTGGATTGTACAAATCACTTTTGGGATTGGCAATAATCACGGCATCGAGATTAGCAGCATCAGCAGTTCGCAATAAGGCACCAATGTTTCCCGGTTTTTCTGGCGCTTCGGCAACGAGAATCAATGGGTTTTCGGATAATTTTAAATCGGATAACTGTAAGGATTTGGTTTTGGCTACAGCCAAAATTCCTTCGGTGGTATCGCGATACGCTAGTTTTTGATAGATTTCTTTCGAAATTTCGATTAATTCAGCAGTTTTGGAATGTTTTCGAGCTTCGGTTTCCGAGATTAATTCGGGCAAAAACAAAATTGTTTCTATTTCGTATCCGCCTTTCATCGCGATTTCGATTTCTCTTTTGCCTTCCATCAAGAAAGTACCGGATTGTTTTCTGGCTTTTACTTTTTCTTGTAAAAGCACCAACGATTTTATGAATGGATTTTGAACCGAAGCAATTTGTTTCATTTTTTGAACTGAAAAGGTTGAAGAAACAAAGTTACCATCTTTTTTTTAATCTGAAATCAAGGCGTTTGCTTTTAACCTGAACTCGATTAATAATATTCTTACTATTTGTCACGATAGAAGCGTCTAACTTATATTGCTCTCGTGCTTTGAGACGCTTCCAGCGTGACAAATGGAGTAGATTATAGGGTGTGAAATCTGCAACCTGCAATCTGCCACCTGAATTCTACAAAATCCCTCTTGCCTTAATTTCCAAATATTTATTGATAGTGTCCAAAGTCAGGTTTTCGGGTTGGGTTAGCACCGAATAAATCCCGTATTTCTTGAGTTCGTTGACGATTAATCGTTTTTCGAATGAAAATTTCTCTGCGATAACTTTGTCATAGACTTCTTGAATGTTTTCGGCTTTTTTGTTGATGAGTTCGTTCAGTTCGGTGTTCTGGAAGAAAACCACGACCAACAAATGGTTTTTGGCAATCCCTTTCAAATAGGGCAGTTGCCGATGCAAACCGTCCATAGTTTCGAAATTAGTGTACAAAACAATCAAACTTCTTTGGTTGATGTTTTTCTTGATATCGGTGTACAAACGGCTGAAATCACTTTCGAAAAAATCGGTTTTGATGTTGTATAAGTTTTCCAGAATTTTATGCATTTGCGAAGCGCGCCTTTCGGCAAAAACACGATTTTCTACTTTTTTCGAAAAGGCTAACATTCCCGCCTTGTCTTGTTTTTTCAAGATGACATTCGATAAAACTAAGGTTGCATTAATGGCATAATCCAATAAACTCAATCCGTTGAAAGGCATTTTCATCACACGACCTTTGTCGATAATCATATAAACCGATTGCGATTTTTCGTCCTGAAATTGATTGACCATCAAGGCATTTTTCTTGGCAGTGGCTTTCCAATTCAAGGTTCGTATGTCGTCGCCTTGATTGTATTCCTTGATTTGTTCGAATTCCATCGTGTGACCAATTCTCCGGATTTTCTTGATGCCGTATTGAAACAAATTGTTGGAAAAAGCCATCAAACTGTATTTTCGCAGCTGAATGTAAGAAGGATATGTCGGTACCATTCTTTGATTATCGAATTGGAATCTTCTCGAAATCAGAAATAGAGGCGAAGAAACATAAACATTCAAATTCCCAAAAACATATTCGCCACGCTCTGTGGGACGCAAATAATATTGAATTTCTTTTTCTGTAGATGCTTTTATTTTTTGCTTGATATTAAAATTTCGAACCTGAAATTGGAAAGGAATTTCGTCAATTATTTTTACTGAAATTGGAAAAGTATAATAGTTTTTGATACCGACTCTTATTTCGTTTTCATCGCCATTGGATAGTTTTTCAGGCATCATTCTAGTTCCTTCGATACCGTTTTTGGTAAAAAACAAAATCAGGACATCTAAAACCAAAAAAGTTAACAGCACCAACAAAACATACCAAGTGGCGTTGTACAAAGCAGGAAATATGAAGGCCAAAACAAACAATCCCACAACGCCCAAAAGCGCATAGAAAAAGAAATTGTTGATGTATAAACTTTTTAGTAGTTTCATAATTTTTTTGAATTTGGAAACTTTAGAATTAAGGTTTTTTAATCTTTGTCAAAGTTCAAAACTTTGACAAAGTTGTTGAATACTAATTGTTTAAAATAGTTTTGATAAATTACCAGCTTTTGTTTTCGTAATATCCATTTTCTCCTGTTTTTAAATCTTCAATAATTAGTTTTTTGCCAAAACAGAATACAATTTTGCATTTAGAATTATCTATTTGTTTTTGATTTAGGATAACATCTCCAATGTGTTTCCCGTCACTATATTTCCAAAATTGTTTTTCTATGTAATAAGAACTATTGAGATATAATAATACAATTACAAAAATTGAGAATACTATTGAAGATATTTTAATGATTTTTGCTTTCATATTTTTTTGAATTTTAGAAAATTTACATTTGAAACCTACCTCGGAATCTCCACACTTTCCAAAATCTGTTTGATAATTTCAATACTAGTAATCCCTTCCATTTCACGTTCAGGAGTCACGATAACACGGTGTTGCAATATAGGAATGGCTGCTTCTTTAATGTCTTCGGGAGTTACGAAATCACGCCCACGGATTGCGGCAAAACCTTTAGCGGCGTTCAAGATGGCGATGGAAGCACGAGGCGACGCACCCAAATACAAAAAGGCATTTTCACGGGTGTTAATCACGATTTTTGCGATGTATTCCAGCAAGTTTTGCTCCACGATAATTTGTTTGACCAAGGCTTGATACTGCTTGATTTCCTCCGAAGAAAGCAAGGTTTTGATATTGTCGAGTTTTCCTTGATTTTGGAGTAAATGTTCTCTTTGGATAATCAGGATTTCCTCGTCCATTTTTGGATAATCGATAGAGATTTTGAATAGAAAACGGTCCAATTGCGCTTCCGGCAAACGATAGGTTCCTTCTTGTTCGATAGGATTTTGAGTGGCAATTACTAGAAAAGGCGTGTCCAAGATATAAGATGTGCCATCAATCGTAATTTGGCGTTCTTCCATCACTTCAAAAAGGGCGGCTTGTGTTTTTGCCGGAGCACGATTGATTTCGTCAATCAATATCAAGTTGGAAAAAATAGGACCTTTTTTGAATTCGAATTCCGATTTTTTCAAGTCGAAAACCGAGGTTCCCAAAATATCCGAAGGCATTAAATCGGGTGTAAACTGGATTCGGCTGAAGCCAATGTTCAAGGTTTTGGACAGCAATTTTGCTGTAATGGTTTTGGCAACACCGGGAACACCTTCGAGCAAAACGTGACCATTTGACAAGATGGCAACCAATAATTGGTCGATCATTTTGCTTTGTCCCACGATAACAGTTCCGAGTTCCTGTTTGATGGTATTGATGCTTTCTAAAAGCGGTTCTAAATTGATTCGAGATTGAAAATTTACGTTTTCGGTTTGATTTTCAGAGTTGGTTATTTCTTCCATATATTTTTCTTTTTTTTGACACAGATTTGCTTCGCCTGTTCACTATCGTTCGAGTCACAGATTAACACAGATTTTTTTGGTTACAGATTACACAGATTAATCCTTGTAATTTTTTCTTTATTTCTACTTCGTACCTCGTATTTCGTACCTCGTACTTTGTATTAGTTCATTACTTTTTCAATAGCATTATTAATTTGTAACAAATCATCTTCAATGCTCATATAATTATTTTTTCGATAGGCGTTTATCAACGACACAATGTTTTTAATATCATCTAAATTTTTTCCAGATTTATGGTGCAATTTTTTGATGAAATCATCATCCAATCTATGGGTTTCAATTAAATATTCGTTTCGAACTTTTTCGAGAAAATAAATGATTTTTTTGTCAATAATATTGTTGTGGTCGCCTTCTTGATAATATAAATTTCCGATGGTTTTAGTAAAATCGACCGTGGTATTGGCTAATGGTTTGATGATAGGAACGACTCTTTGTTTTCGTTTGGCATTGAAAAATATAAAGACCAGCATTCCAATCAAGAAAATATACCAAGCCCATTTTAGCGCGGGTTGACTCAAAATATAACGCATTGGCGAATCTGAAATCACTTCTCCTGTTTGATTTTGGATACACCAAAATACGTCACATTTTGGGATGTAAGACAGGACTTTTTCGGCATATTCGTGATGATTACCTTTCAATAAATGAAAATTAGTAAACGCCACAGGTTGGGTATGCAAATAAAACACGCCAGTTTTATAATTGACTTTTATGAAATTGATTCGGGTGCTATCACCGTTTTGATAGCCCAAAACAGTGGTATTCAGCGTGTCGATTTTGGAGAAATAATTGTTGTTGACACCTTCGGTGATTTTGTATTTTTGATTGCCTAGTTTTTTGTTAGCGACCCAATTGTAAATACTGTCCGAGTAGTTGTATTCGCTGTCCATCTTTAGATTCAAACTGTCCAATAATTCATTCGGAATCATTTCGGAACTAATAAAAGCATTGTTTCCGTGATTGACAAACGTACATATTTCGGTAACCGATTCTTTGTCGAAATCCGCCATTCTGGAAATGCTGAGAAAAGTTCCTTTTACTCGGTAATCATTTACAAGCGTGTCATAGTCAAATTTGCTATCAAAATATTCATACGGAGTCGTGTTGAATTTACTAATTTTTTGACTTTTCAAAAGCGAACCCATTTCCTTGTCGAAAACATACAAACCGTACGGAATTTTGTCTTTGATGGAAAAACTTGGAGACCAATCAATGGGTTTTGGGCGATTACTGTCAAGAACCACAATGCCTGCAATAAGCAACACCAAAAGGACGATGTAGATTTTTAGCGTTTTATCCATTGTTGATTTTTTTTATTGATTTTTCGAAAGCGTTTCTAGCTTTTGTAAAAGTGGCTTCGTCCAATTCGAATTCGCCATACCAAATATTATTGTACAAATACGACAAATAGGCAAAATCCTCTTTTTGGGCTTCGTCTTTTATTTCATAAAGATAATCCGAGTTGGTTTTTTCGACATCCCATTCTATGATTTGTTTTTCGGATAGTTTCTTGAGCAACCAAAGATAATAATAGCGAATGGTCAATCGATTTTCACCCGATTCTAGACTTTTTTGAATGAGTTTTTCGAAGTCAACCAAATGAAGATTTTTTTCGATTTCGTCATAATTGATGATTTTTCTATCGGAATTTCGACCAAAAATCCATTGTCCTTCTTTATTCATTATGGCTTTTACAATCATATAAATTACCGCAACAACAATAAGAATGGCGATAGTTCTTAGTAATATATCCACAAAATTGTCAGCCGATTTGCTGTCAGTAAAACGGAATATATTTTTGAAAAAGTTGGCCAACCATTCTTTGAAACGATCCCAAGCATTTTTTTCGGGTGTTTTGAATTCGTAGATAAATTCCTTGTCGGTGTACTTGTTTTTGAAATTTTTGGCAAAAGGTTTTAGTGCTATAAAAGCCGAATCGACAACAATGTCTTTTTCGGTAAAAACGATTTTTTCTTTTTTGGCTATAGCCAAGGAATCCTGCGCTCCAACATTGGAACAAATGAAAAACAGAATGAGTATAATAAGTTTATTCAATGTCGGTACCTATTAAATCAATTTGACTTTTAGTGGTATGATTTTCATTTTCTTCCTGTAAACCAAAATATATAAGCCCTTGATTTACCAGAATGAAATTGTTGAAAATATAACTCAACAAGACCGAAAACACCATTATCACAGCGATTAAAATTCCCATTGTTGATAAGGTTTCGGTTTGTGAATTTGTTTCTTGTAAGTTTTTGGTGGAAGTAAACATCCAAATCATACTAATTACATAAGGAATCATCGTGATGAAGCCTTGAATGATTTGTATTAAAATCATCATTAAAAAAGTGGTACCTACTGTTGTCCAAAATTGTTGCTTTACAAGACTAAAACCATTGGACAAAGCCGTGAAATAGCCAACATCTTTCAGGATATATTCATAATAGGACAACGAAATCCAAGATATAAAAGCAGGCCCAACTATGAAAAGCAGCGGAATTCCAATGAGGATCATACAAAGTACAACAAGTATTCCGAAAACAATTATAGCCAACGGAAGTAGAATAAATATACTTCCCATCAAGAAAACAATCATTTTCCCAATAGTTGATTTCAAACCTGAAATGATTTCTTGGGTAGAAAAGGTGTCATCATTTGTTTTTTCGAATAGTTTGAAATAAATCACAGGGAAACTAATATTGAGCATCGACAAAATTACAATGAGTAAAAATGTGATGATAAAACCTACTGCAATAAGGACCATATTATTGTCGAAATAGGCCATTAGATAATTTGAATTGTTTTGGTTATTTACTATTCCGGAAAAAATCAATTCCATATACACTTTGGAAATCAAATAAATCAAAACCACCAATACCATCAAAAAAATTCCGTTGATGACAAAATAGTTTTTGAAATAGTGTTTTCCAAAAGTTTTAAAAAAAGCAATAGTGTCGGAGAAATTGGCGCTTAAATCACGCTTTTTGTAGAGTTCAAACATTATAAAGTAGGTATTTTTTTGTGGACAATAAAGGGATAAATTAGATAATAAAAAGAGATGATTGCTAGGGTAAACAAAATGATAAAGCTGCTGAGCCAGTTCGGCATATCAATAGAATATCGAGTGATGAAACCTTCGAGAAAACCTGCTGCAATGGTAAAAGGAACGGTACTCAAGAATATTTTGAAACTGTTTTTGAAACCAATTTTAAAGGAATTCATCCTCGAATAGGTTTTTGGGAATAGTATAGAAGCGCCCAAAATGTAACCGGCGGCAGTTTCTATCACGATGCCAAAAATTTCCATCGAACCGTGAATCCAAATGCCGCGAACACTTTTCCAAAAAACACCTTGTTGCAAGAAAAAATATTGGAACGAACCAATCATAATAGCATTATACAATGAAATTAAAAAAGTGCCAATGCCACCAAAAATTCCAAAAATGTAGCACATCATTCCGACTTTTAGGTTCTTGAAAGTGATGCCTATAAAACTGCCCCAATTACTTCCTGACTTATAAATAGCAACTGGATTTCCTGCCTTGATGTTTTCCAAAGTTTCGTTGACATAGCTGTCGCCAAGGATTAATCGAACAAAATCGGCATCGTATCGAGCCGAAACGACTCCAATGAAAACAGTAGCAAAGAAAAGCACAAAAGCATAAATCAAATACCTGCGATAGTCGTAAAGTAGTAACGGAACTTCGGTTTTGAAGAAATACACCAAGCGATTGCTTTCTGTTCGTTTGGTTTTGTATATTTTTTGGTAAATCTGTGAGGCTAAATGGTTTAGGTAAACAACAGTTTTGCTTTTAGGATAATAGGTCTGGGCGTAAGACAAATCATTCATTAATTGAATGTATAAATTTGCCATTTCATCAGGATTTTTTTTAGCTTTACCAAAAATAGCTTGCTCAAACTCAAGCCATTTTTCTTTATTGATTTTTATAAATGCAATCTCTCTCATACGAGTGCTAAAATATGAAATATGTCAGAATTATCTATAAGTACGACACAAAATGTTGTAATAAATTTTAAAGCCGCTTCTGTAGGTGAACGAATGTTGGCCAGTTTGCTGGATTTCCTCATAAAAGTGGCTTATATCATTGTTATCGGTTATGTTTTTTTTTATTTGTTGGGCATTGGCGATTTGCTGGATCGAGTAGATATGTGGTCAAGAATGTCGGTAATCCTATTTTTTTTCTTTCCAGTTATCATTTATTCGGTCACACTCGAAAGTATATTTGAAGGACAAACAATAGGGAAGAAATTGATAAAAATAAAAGTCGTAAAAATTGACGGCTATCAAGCGGGTTTTGGGGATTACCTTATTCGTTGGCTTTTTAGGATAATCGAAAACAATATGCTCGGAGGACTCATAGGCTTAGTGGCTATGATAGTCAATAGCAAAACCCAACGAATGGGCGATATGGCTGCGGGAACAGCCGTAATAACATTGAAAAACAATATCTCTATCGACCATACCATTCTGGAAAATATTGGAGACGCTTATGTGCCTATTTATCCTTTGGTAATTAAACTTTCTGACAATGATATGCGTATTATAAAGGATACTTTTTTGGTTGCCGAAAAGAAAGCTGATGCTGAAACGATACGCAAATTAACCCAAAAAATAGAAAGTGTTACAGGCATAAAAAATCAATCGGGCAATAACGTAGATTTTATAAAAACCATTTTGAAAGATTATAATTTTTACACTCAAAATATGTAAAGGTTTTTTTATGTAAATTAGCTACATTCATTGCTTTATTTAAACCAAAATTTATGTTTCATTTATTGGATATCATCGGGACAATGGCTTTTGCCTTGTCAGGTGCTTTGACTGCAATACACAAGAAACTCGATCCATTCGGTATTTTTATTATTGCCTTTGTAACTGCGGTAGGAGGAGGAACTTTGCGTGATATTCTAATTGGAAGAACTCCTGTAGGATGGATGCTTGAGTTAAATTATGTTTATGTTATAGTTGTGGGATATATTTTGGCGATATTATTCCGAAAGAAATTAGATAAATTAAGAACTTCTCTTTTTTTATTCGACACTATTGGACTGGGCGTTTTTACCTTGATTGGTCTTGAAAAAGGGATAAATATTGGTTTGCATCCAGTAATTTGTATTGCATTAGGAACAATGACCGCTTGTTTTGGAGGCGTGATTCGCGATATTTTATGTACTGAAATCCCAGTAATTTTTAGAAGGGAAATTTATGCCACAATTTGTATTTTTGGTGGAATTGTTTTTTTTATGCTGAGAAAACTCGATTTGGAAGCCGACATTTTATATTTGACGACCTCATTATTCATCATTTTGGTTCGATTAATGGCCGTGAAATTCAAATGGCATTTACCTCCTTTAAGTTATAAATAAAAAATGCTTAATTTCACAAAGTCAAAATCAAAACAGTGAAAAATTACACCATCAGAATATACCAGAAAAACGATTCCGAGAATTGGAATGCATTTATTGGTCAAGCCAAAAATGCAACTTTCCTTTTTCATCGTGATTTTATGGACTATCATTCCGATCGATTTCAGGATTATTCCTTGATTGTTTTGGATGACGAAAAATGGGTTGCTGTTCTTCCAGCAAATGTGGTTGGGAATCAAGTTTTTTCGCATCAAGGATTGACCTATGGCGGATTGATTTATTCTGAAAAAATCAAATTAGCATCGGTTATAGTCATTTTCAAAAGTGTTTTAATGTTTTTGAATACCAATAAATTAGAAAAATTACAGCTAAAGTTATTGCCTAGTATATATCATCAAAAGCCTGCTGAAGAATTGAATTATGCTTTGTTTTTGGCAGAAGCCCAATTGACACGAAGAGATACTTTATCTGTTCTTGATTTGTCACAGGAAAATAATTTGTCAAAACTTAGAAAAAGGAGCATTCAAAAAGGAGTTTCGAATGATTTTGTAATTAAAGAAGTGGGTGATTTTGAAGAGTTTTGGAATGAAATATTAATTCCAAATTTAGCCCAAAAACACAAAGCTAAACCTGTTCATAGTTTGGAAGAAATCATAAAATTGAAAGCCTTATTTCCTGAAAATATTCGACAGTTCAATGTTTACGAAAATGGAATTATAGTTGCAGGAACCACTATTTTCGAAACTTCAACTGTAGCTCACAGCCAATACATTTCTGGTAAAGAAGACAAAAATGAATTGGGCGGATTGGATTTATTATTTTACCAATTTATTTCAGAAACTTTCAAAAATAAACGTTTCTTTGATTTTGGAATTTCCAACGAAAATCAAGGTCGCAAGCTCAATGATGGCTTGTCATATTGGAAAGAAAGTTTTGGTTCAAGTACAATTGTTCACGATTTTTATGAGGTTAAAACTTCAAATTATAGTTTATTAGACACAGTATCACTATGATAAAATTCCTCGATTTAAAAAAAATAAACGCTCCTTATGGAACTGCTTTTCAAGAGAAATTGAAGTCAGTTTTAGAGAATGGTTGGTATATTTTGGGCAATGAAGTCAAAACTTTCGAAAGCAATTTTGCCAACTATTGTGGTGCAAAATATTGCATTGGTGTTGGAAATGGTTTTGATGCTTTGGTTTTGATTTTCAAAGCTTATATTCAATTGGGGAAATTGCAAAAAGGAGACGAAGTGATTGTTCCTTCGAATACTTTTATAGCCAGTATTTTAGCGATTTTAGAAGCGGATTTGGTTCCTGTTTTGGTTGAACCAAAATTAGAAACCTACAATCTTAATCCCGATTTAATTTTAGAAAATATCACAAGTAAAACAAAGGCAATTTTAGCAGTTCATCTTTACGGACAATTGGCTGAAATGGACAAAATAAATGCAATTGCTGTAAAAAATAATTTGATTGTTGTAGAAGATGCTGCTCAGGCACACGGTGCAATTTCAGATTTCAGAAAAGCAGGAAATCTATCCAATGCTGCCGCTTTTAGTTTTTATCCAGGAAAAAATCTCGGTGCTTTGGGCGATGGTGGAGCAGCCATTACAAATGATTCAGAGTTGGCAAAAGTCATTCAATCTTTGCGGAATTATGGCTCCGAGGCAAAATATCAGAATGATTTTATTGGTGTAAATTCAAGATTAGACGAAATTCAAGCCGCTTTTTTGAATGTGAAATTACCTCATTTAGATGCAGAAAATACTATTCGAAAATCAATTGCCAAACGCTATTTTACCGATATTAAAAATGATAAAATTATATTGCCGTTTTGGGATTTTACAGACAATAACGTTTTTCACTTGTTTGTCATTCGAACCGAAAACAGAGACCATTTGCAACAGTATTTATTAGAAAACGGAATTCAAACGATGGTTCATTATCCCATACCACCTCACCATCAAAAAGCTTTTAAGGAGTGGAATAATTTGTCTTTTCCAATTACCGAAAAGATTCATAAACAAGTTTTGAGTTTGCCAATAAGCCCTATGTTGACCGATGATGAGGTGGATTTTGTTGTTTCAATTTTAAATCAGTATTAAGTTGGATTTTATTAAAAAAATCACACAAACCAATCTATTTAAAATCACTTCTTTAAATAGTGTAAGCGTTCTGATAAAAATTGGAATTGGGCTTGTGACATCAAAGTTATTGGCAGTTTTTGTTGGTCCAAGCGGAATGGCTTTGGTCGGGAATCTACGGAATTTTTCGACTTCATTAGAGAGTATTTCAACTCTTGGGTTTCAAAACGGAATTGTTAAATATGTTGCCGAAAGCAAAGGTGACCGACAGCAACTTCAGAAAACAATTTCAACAGTTTTTATCAGTTTATTTTTGGTCGCGATTCTTTTGAGTGGTGTCTTGTATTTTTTGGCCGCGTTTTGGAACAAGCAAATTTTTGGAAGTCATTATGAATATGAAATTGTTTTTAGGGCATCGGCATTGGCTTTGCCTTGGTTTACTATTTCTGTTTTTTTGCTTTCGGTGATTAATGGTTTGGGAAAATTCACAGCAGTTATTTGGATTAATATTTTAGGAAATCTGATAGGATTATTGGTTTCAATCAGCATGATTTTACAATATAAAACTTTGGGAGCCTTGCTTTCGATAGTGATTTCACCAGCATTATTATTTTTTGTAACCTATTATTTCATTTCTAAAGAATTCCAATTTTCGAAAATAATTCGATTCAGTTATTTTGATTTTAAAGTAATTAGAAATTTATCTTCTTACTCGCTCATGGCTTTGGTTTCGTCCGTTATGGGGCCATTGGTTTTTTTAGCCATTCGAAAAAATGTTATTTTCGTTGTTGGCATAGAACAGGCTGGATTCTGGGAAACAATGACTCGGATTTCAACTTATTATATGCTATTTATATCTACAATTTTGACCGTTTATTTTTTGCCGAGATTGGCTGTAGCCAATGATAATCAGGAGACAAAAAAGGTTTTTTGGAGCTTTTACAAAAACCTCTTGCCTATTTTTATTATTGGTTTAATTCTGATATATTTCTCACGAGCCCTACTCATTAAATTACTTTTTACAAGCGAATTTCTTCCCGTAACGAGTTTGTTTTTTTGGCAATTATTTGGTGATGTTTTGAAAGTTGCTTCCTTGATTTTAGGCTATCAATTTTATGCCAAAAAAATGACAGCAGCATTCATAATTTCGGAATTGCTTTCTTTGGGGGTTTTATATTTCGCCTCTCTTTATCTTATTACTATATTTGGAATTCAAGGTGTTGTAATGGCTCAAGCTTTAGATAATTGTATCTATTTATTGGTTCTAATAATATATTTTAGGAGAAGTTTGTTTTAAATAGTAGGCCAATACTTTTTGAATAGGTTAATTAATGCCATTCTTATTTGGATTGGCTTAAAAATTGGGTATTTTTGAAAAAAAATTAAACATGATTCTATTGTATTTTGATCCAGGAACAGGCGCTTTGATTGTTCAGTTTTTAGCTGCAGCAGTTGCAGGGGTTCTTCTGTTTTACAGAACGGTTATGCATAAAGTAAAATCTATTTTTGGAATAAAAGACAAAAAAGAAGATGATTTTATGGATGAAACTGACGATATAGAAGACCATAAATAGATGGAATCAAAAAGAAATACTTCCTCTTTTAGAGACCCTTCGGGCTATGTTTTTATAGAGGATAATATTGTTAAAAGGGTTGTTAATCCAATCTATTTTGAGCAATACAATCAATTAAATACTAGTGGTTTTTATCAAAAACTTTTTGATAAAAAATATTTAATTCGGCATCAAGAAGTTTCAAAGACTGATTCAGAAATTATCATCGAAGCTTCAAAAATTCCTTTTATAAATTATCCTTATGAATGGAGTTTTTTGCAATATAAACACGCAGCTTTGCTGACTTTAAAAATTCAAAAATTGTGTTTAGAGCATCATTTTACCCTAAAAGATGCTTCGGCTTTCAACATTACTTTTCACGAAGGCAAACCCATTTTTATAGATACATTATCTTTTGATTTTTATAAGGAAAACAATCCTTGGTTGGCCTACAAGCAATTTATAATGCACTTTTTGGGGCCGTTGGTTTTGACAAAATATTTTGGTCAAGACCATTTGAAAACATTATCCCAAAACTTGGAAGGTATTTCATTACAAAAACTATCTCAATTGTTGCCTTTAAAAAGTTATTTGAATCCTACCATTTTGACCAATATTCATTTGTTGGCCAAATATGACAAGAAATACGAGTCGGATAAAAAAACGGTAAAAAATAATTTATCCAAAACTTCTCAGATTAAATTACTGGATGGATTATATGATTTTATATCCAATTTATTGGTGAATGAAAACACAGAATGGGATCATTATTACAACCAAATCAATTATAATGATGCTGCTTATCAATTTAAAAAGGAGTTTACCAAAGATTGGTTTTTGGCTATAAATGGGAAGACTTTAATAGATATTGGAGGTAATGATGGCACTTTTTCGAGAGAGTTAAAAGATTTGGCAAATCTTATAATTGTTGCCGATGTCGATCCCAATGCTGTAGAACAAAACTATCGTCAAATTCTAAAAAACAAAGAAAAAAATTTATTGCCTGTTGTTTCCGATGTGCTGAATCCAGTTGCAAATTATGGTTTTAATAATGAGGAACGTTTTTCTTTTAATGATAGAGTCAAAGATACCAATCTTGATGGCTGTTTGGCTTTGGCGGTGATTCATCACATTACTTTGTCAGGAAATATTCCTTTTTCTTTATCGGCAAAATTTTTCGCCAACATGGCTCCCAATTTACTCGTTGAGTTTCCAACAAGAAATGATTCTTGGGTGCAATTTTTATTAGACAGCAAAAGAGAGTTCAAAAACCATTTTGATTTTTACAATGAAGATAATTTTGAAAAAGAATATTCAGCATATTTCCAAATCGTCAAGAAAGTAAAAATCGATTATTCTGAAAGAATTCTTTATAGCTTGAAACGCCGTTAACCCTATTTTAAATCTTCGAAATGAAATTCAATGTAAAGGAAAAGTTTAATCATTTTTTGAATAATTCGAAGGATTATCCCATTTTAGCGGGGTTTAGTGTTGGGTTTTATGCTATGGTTTTTTATTTTTCGAACAATTTTGATTTAGTAAATTCATGGGAGCAAACCTTGTTTTTTTTGGTTTATTATATTGGAGTTAGTGTTACTGTTATTTTTAGTATTTCAAAAATTATTCAAAAAAGTAAATATGTTAGCTTTGTTTCTCAAGCAATTTTTATATTAATGATATTAATATTACTCTTTTATTTATTTGGGATTTCAAATATATTGGGTTCTTATAAAAAATTGGGTTTGCTATTGTTTCTGATTTTAGGGTTGTTGCTGTTCAAAATAAAAAATTACAAATATTTCATTGTTCTAGTCTTTTTGATGTCGGTTTTACCGGTTCTTAAATTAGGAAAAATTATTTATTTAAATTATTCCAATTCAGCAGAATGGCAAATTCAGCCTGATGCAATTTTAAATACTAAATTCAAAAAAACACCAAATATTTATTATATTCAACCCGATGGTTACGCGGGAGATATTAATTTAAAAGGGAGTTTATATAATTATGACAACTCTACTTTTGACGCTTTTTTGAACGAAAAAAAATTCACTTTGTATCCTGATTATCGCAGTAATTACGAATCTACCCTGTTTTCTAATTCGTCTTGTTTTTTTATGAAACATCATTTTTCGAATGAATTTTCAAAATTTAAATATGCCAGAGATTTGATTGTTGGTAAAAATCCTGTTTTGGAAATTTTTAAGAAGAATAATTATAAAACATTTTTTATTTCAGAAAGGCCTTATTTGTTAATGAATAGGCCAAAAATGTATTATGATTATTGCAATTTTAATTATGATGAACTTCCTTATTTAAGTGATGGTTGGTCTTATTTTAAAGAAATAACAAGAACCATCGAAACACAAATTATAAACAATAAAAAGACAAGTAATTTTTTCTTTATCGAAAAGTTTAAACCGGGACATATTGGAACCTATAAATTTGACGGAACTAATAAAGAAATAGAAAGAATTAAATATATTGAAAGTGTAAAAAAAGCAAACTATTGGTTAAGGCAAACCATTGTTTTTATTGAAAAAAATGATCCAGATGCAATTATCATTATTGGGGCCGACCACGGAGGTTTTGTAGGTTTTGATTATGCTTTACAAGCTCAAAATAAAGTTACTGATAAACTGTTAATTCAATCTATTTTTGGAGCCAAATTAGCAATAAAATGGAATGATTTAAAACATTCAGAATACGATTCTAAATTGAATACTTCTGTCAATTTGTTTAGAACGGTTTTCTCTTTTTTGAGCGAAGACAAAACTTTATTGGCTCATTTTCAGTCTGACGCAAGTTATAATTGTTACGATCCTGCTGATTTTACAAAGGTTTATAAAGCTATTGATGAAAATGGAAATTAATTATGTATTCCAAGTTTCTAAATATTTTTCAGTGATTTGTAAATAATGATGTTCCTTTTCTACAAAAGTTCTGGCTCGTTTTCCAATGGCAATTATTTCGTTTGGATTTTCAATTAAATTGGACAATTCATTAACTAAATAATCTACATCTGGCAAGGCATTTACAGCCACTTTTTCGGTCAAATTATACTGTTTGTAAAATTCATTTTCGACTCCTGTAAAAACGACTTTACCCTTTGCCATTGCTTCTAGCGCATTATATCCTTGATCGTAACTATAGATTTGGTCTAATAAAATATGAGCTTTGTCGTAAGCCTCAATATATTGTTTGTAAGGAATACTTCTTGTAATAATTGTTTCTACTTGATTGGGATATTTTTCTTTGATAATTGCTAATGCTTTTTCGAAAAACTCACTT
This sequence comes from uncultured Flavobacterium sp., assembly GCA_963513695.1. Lineage (GTDB taxonomy): Bacteria > Bacteroidota > Bacteroidia > Flavobacteriales > Flavobacteriaceae > Flavobacterium. The sequence continues at coordinate 106,985 of CAUPRL010000002.1, read as the reverse complement.
CCTTTTTTAACGGAACTACTTTCGTTTATGCCTAGAAAAATGATGATTTTATTCTCAATTTTAAGTAGTTTCAATTTGATTTTATCTGTATTTATTGGATTTGGAATGAAATGCGAATTGTAACCTAATTTTTCCATTGGGATTTTATAATCTATATCGGAGGTGATTATCGAAGAAGATTTTCCCATTATAAAATCGAAAGTTTTTCTATAATTAGGCTGAACATATTTTAAGGAATAATTGAAATTCTTTTTTAAATTTTGATCAGCAAATAATGGACTCAAAATAGAGTATTTCATTTCCTTTTTCAATAGATATTCGATAATTGGAGTCTCTTCTCCGCAAATTAGCAGGCTTATTTTTTTGTTTTGTTTAAAGAGTTTGTTTAGTAAATATCGGGATGCAAATGGGTAGGTTTCTATGGCATCCGAATTGATTAATTGTACAACATCGTAATTTTTTAATTTGGGTAATAAACAATAGAATCGAATTCCTTTTTCTAATAATTGTAAATCGCTTTTAAATAGTTTAAAAAACACTTTGTTGAAGAATTTTAGTAGGGAAGAGGACAAGAAAATTCGTGGAGCTATCGAATAATCGACAGGAAATTCTTTAAAATTATCTCCGCTTCCAATAATGCTAACGGCATGATTTAGGGATAATAAGCCTTCCTTTAATGAATTGTGCAACCTACTGAATTCGCCTACTAAAAGTATTTTCATTTTTTTGATAGAAATATTTATATTTACGTAAATATATAAGAAAATGACAAATATCTTTTCGAAAAATGATTTAGAAATCCTAATTGCAACAAAAAACCGAGATAATCTTGACTTTTTGGCACTTATGTTTCCATTCGCGTCTTTTTCTAATTTCAATATTTTGATAATCAATCAGTCCAAAGATACTGTTTTGTCATCTGATTTTGAAACGGTTAGAGTGATTAATGTCGATGAAAAAGGGTTGTCTAAAAGTAGAAATCTAGCTATTAAAAATGCTTCAAAAAAGATTTGCTTAATCGCCGATGATGATGTTGTTTATTTTTCAAATTTTGATCACGAAATAATATCGGCTTTCAATCAGAATCCAAAGGCATCAATAATTACATTTAACCATCAACGCATTGGCAAAGAAAAACCTCAACATACATCAAAAAAAGTATATTCTCATTCCAAAAAAACTATTGAAAATGTATGTTCTATTGAAATAGCTTTTCAATTAAATGCTATTAAGAATAACAATATTTGTTTTGATGAGAATTTTGGCTTGGGTTCCTATTTTGAAACGGCTGAAGAATATTTGTTTTTGCGAGATGCTATTAAACTGAAATTAAATGTAATATTTAGTCCTTTTGTTATCGTTTCTCATCCTTTATTGTCTTCGGGTGAAGATCAAGGAAGTGATAGGGTTTTATTTGCAAGAGCAGCTTTATTTTACAAAACAAAAGCGAATTTAGCTTATATTTGGCTACTTAAATATGTCTTTTTTCTAGTTAGATATGATTATATTGGTTGGAATGAATGTGTGGAAAAATATAAAACAGGTTTGTCTGGAATTCGAAAATACAAAGAATTAGTAAAATTAAAGCAATGACAACTATTGATGATGTTCAATTGATTGAAGTTCCAAAAGCACACGATAAAAGAGGAAATCTATCGGTTATAGAAGGAAATACAATACCTTTCGAAATAAAAAGAGTGTATTATTTGTATGATATTCCCACAGCAAGTGTTCGAGGTGGTCACGCCCATAAAAATCTGCATCAACTTTTAGTAGCTTTGAGTGGAAGTTTTGATGTGGTATTAAAAGACGGAAATTCACAAAAAGTGTTAACACTCAACAAACCCAATTTTGGACTCTTAATCCCGACAGGAATTTGGAGGGAATTACAGAATTTTTCTTCAGGTTCTGTTTGTTTGGTTCTAGCTTCGGCTGTTTTTGATGAAGGGGATTATATTAGAAATTTTAAGGAATTCAAATTATTTAAAAACAGAATTTCCTAATCCAAAATTAGCCAATAAAGTCTTTAAATCGATAAGCGGTTTTAAAATGTAAATAGGGAGTTCTAATATAATTCTTTTTTTGAGAGACAAATTTTCTAAATCGATTGCCTTATAAAATTGTAGAAAATGCTTTTTTTCTCCAATTATTTTTGACTTTATAGCTAATGAAAACCGATTCAAATCTAGAAATTTTTTCAAACTTGGATTTGTTTTTTCTAGCAAAGCATATTTAAAGAAATCTATGCATTCTATCGAATATTTATGATTTTTTGATAGACTTTTTTCATCATAAACATATCTTGCCAGTATTTTCCAAGAAAACAAAACAGGATAAATCAATCCAATTCTAATCCACATATCGGTGTCTTCTCCACTTTTTAAATTGATGTCAAAGTTCCCCGTTTTTTCAAAAACACTTTTATGAAAAACGGCACAAGAAGTCCAAATTACGGATTCTTTGGTGCTCGCTTCAAAATAATTTACAATTTCATAATCGCCCGTTTTTACAATCGAATAACTAGAAGGGAAAACCTTTTTGGAGGTTTCAACTTCTATTGCAGCTGTAAATACTTTAAGTTTAGGGAAACGACTAATTGCATTATTCATTTCCTCTATAAAATTGGGATACCAATAATCATCGGCATCAATAAAAGTGATATAATTGGATGAAGCTTTTTCTATACCAAAATTTCTAGCTGTCGAAACTCCTCCATTTTCTTTGTGAAAATATTTAATTCTACTATCTTTAAATTTCAATACTTTTTCTTCGCTTTTATCCGTTGAGCCATCGTTAATTATTAGCACTTCAAAATCATTAAAACTTTGGTTGAGAACACTTATTAAGGTATTTTCAATGAAATTTTCTTTGTTATAAAGCGGAATAATGACTGTAAAAAAAGGCATTTATTTAGAATTTTAATTACACAAATGTACCAAACGATACAAATCAAAAATTAATAAAGAAGAATTGTTGCTTGCTATATTAAAAAAAAAGGCTTTGTTATTTCTTGTAAAATAGTGCAAAAGCAAAATTGAGTTTTGGTTTGTCAATTTTTGAAGCAATCTTAGTAAGCATTACGTAATCTGGTGGTAAGAAATAAATGGTTGTCAATTAGAAATTTTAACCCCAAAATAGATTCGCTTTCTTGTGAAACCTAACTATTAGAGATATAACATAATAAAAAACACCAAAATTATTTTTTATTACTTCAGAAACTTCTTTTATGTATTTCTTGTCATTAGATATCCCCCCCATATCATGAAATGCAACTATTGGTTCATCAAAAACTTTAATTTTATTTTTATTTTTATAATATTTCTGATTCAAATCAAAATCTGAAAAAACTTTATAGTTTAAATCATAAATTAGCTCTTTAGAATTCTTATAATAGCAGCCTTGATGTGGTAATCTATTTCTGATTTTTAATTTCCAATTAATTTCGGGATAGAACTTAATCATATTTGATAAATAAACAGGAAAACAGTTTATAGAATTATCTCTATTTTGAGATAGTTCTTTGAAAGGTAACGTCAAAAGCCTGTCTCCACAATTAATGAATACAATAAACTCACCAGAGCTTACACGAATACCTTTATTCATAGCATCATAAATACCATTGTCAGTTTCACTAATAAACAAATCGATGTTGTTTAAATGTTTTTCAATTATTTCAACAGTACCATCTATTGAACCACCATCTACTATAATATACTCATAATCTTCAGAATCGAACTGAATAATACTCTTAATAGTATCTTCTATCAAATCAACTGAATTATATACCACGGTGATAATTGTGATCAATTTTTCACTCATAAAACATCCTTTTTATTTAATTGTTTTTTAAGTTTCATTAATGTTTTTTCTAGTACCTCAAAAAAGCAATTTTCTATACTAATAATTTGGATATGCAAATAAAAACTATATTATAATTATAATCAGGAATGAGAATAGACAGCATTATACCGTTTTTTGAACCACTTCAAAAAGGCTGGCATCCTCACATTTCAAAGTTTTCGAAGGGAATTTCATCAACAAGGCATAATCATGAGTCGCCATAATGACTGTTTTTCCGGTGGCGTTAATCTTTTTCAACACTTCGAGAACTTCAACGCTGGTTTGTGGATCCAAATTTCCGGTGGGTTCATCGGCTAGTATAATTTCGGGATTATTAAGCAATGCTCTTGCAATGGCCACTCGTTGTTGTTCACCTCCAGAAAGTTGATGCGGCATTTTGTCGGCATACTCTTTTACACCAACTTTTTCTAAAACTTCGTCAATTTTATTTTGAATTTCAGTTTCATCCGTCCATCCCGTTGCTTTCAAAACAAAATGCAAATTTGCTTTCACGTTGCGATCGGGTAACAATTGAAAATCTTGAAAAACAAAACCTATTTTTCTTCTCAAAAAAGGAATGTCATTTTCTTTTAATGTTACTAAATCAAAATCCATAATCTTGCCTTCGCCTTCTGACAATGGTAAATCAGCATAAAGTGTCTTCATAAAACTGCTTTTTCCAGTTCCGGTTTTTCCAATGATATAGATAAATTCACCTTGTTTTACTTCAAGATTTATGTTGGATAATATAGTTCTTCCACCTTGAATGATAGTAACACTTTTTAAAGACAATACGGATTGTGACATAAGAAAATATATTTTATTTGGTAAAAGTAACAAGATAACGATGGTTTTCAAAATAAATTCATTCCTAATCCAAAAGTTTTCAGAATTTCAAATCTTAATTTTCAAAATTGTTAAAAAAGATGTTTATAATAAAACCCAAAAGCATTTCGTTATACACAGCAGAATACAATACATTTGACGACTTAACAAATATCCAATGCAAAATAAATTTAGGTTCTTATTGCTACTCTTTTTTGTAGGTATTTCAATCCTTTCAGCCCAAAAATCAGCTATTTACACATATGATTCGAAAGATTTCGACAAAGCACTTTCTTTATATAATAGCCATCAATATGCTTCGGCACAGCTGCTTTTCGAAAAAGTAAAGTCGACTGCAACCAATGAAGAACTCAAATCAGATTGTTCCTATTATGTTGCCAACTGCGCCATTCGGACCAATCAATCTGGGGCTGACGTGTTGATGGAACGTTTTGTGACTGATTATCCTACCAGCAGAAAACAAAATCAGGCCTATATTGAAGTAGCCCATTATTATTTCAACCAAGGCAATTATCCGCAAGCTTTGCAATGGTTCGAAAAAGTAAACGAAAGTAACTTGAGTTATAAAGAACAAGATCAATACAATTTCCAAAAAGGCTATAGTTTTTTTAGTTCCAAAAACAAAAAGGAAGCTACAACCTATTTTAACAAAGTAGCTAATTCAGCTGAATACGGTTCCCAAGCCAAGTATTATCTAGGATTTATGGCGTATGAAGGCGATGATTACAAACAAGCTACCAAGTATTTTGAGGAAGTTTCGGGCGAAGAAAAATACAAAGAGAAATTGTCTTATTACCAGGCTGATATGAATTTTAAGCTTGGAAATTTTCAAAAAGCGATTGATTTAGGTCTAAAAGCAATGCCTAAATCGAATGCTTTAGAACAATCGGAATTGAACAAAATCATTGGCGAAAGCTATTTCAATTTGAAACAATACGATAAATCCATTCCGTATTTGGCATTGTATAAAGGCAAAAAAGGAAAATGGAATAACACCGATTTCTACCAATTGGGATATGCTTATTATAAGCAAAAAGATTATGAAAACGCCATTTCGCAATTCAATAAAATTATCGAAGGGAAAGATTTTGTAGCCCAGAATGCCTATTATCATTTGGGTGAAAGTTATTTGAATTTAGACAAAAAACAACAAGCCTTAAATGCTTTCAAGAACGCTTCCGAAATGGATTTTGATACAGCTATTCAAGAAGATGCAAGTTTGAATTACGCCAAATTGAGCTACGAAATTGGGAATTCCTATCAAAGTACACCAGCAGTTTTGATGGTTTTCTTGAAAAAATATCCAAACAATGGTAATAATGCCGAGATTGAAAAACTGTTGATTGACTCCTATATTTCATCAAGAAATTACAAAGAAGCCTTGGTTTTATTGGAAAAGAACAAATCACCAGAAAATAAATTGGCTTATCAAAAAGTAACGTTTTATAGAGGATTAGAATTATTCACAGACGGAAAATTTCAAGAAGCGGCAACTCAATTTGAAAATTCATTAGACCAACAAAAAGATGCCAAATTCACAGCGAGAGCCACATTCTGGAGAGGCGAAACCGAATATGTTTTGGGTGATTACAAAAAGGCCTTATTGAGTTACCAGCAATTTCAAGGTTTGGCTGCAGCCAAAGAAACTCCAGAATATAAAAACAGCAACTACAATATGGCGTATTCGTATTTCAAGTTGAAAGAATACGATCAAGCGGGGAATTATTTCCAAAACCAGATAGACAATTCGAAAGAAGACAAGATACGCTTGAATGATTCCTACTTGCGTTTGGCCGATTGCCGATTCGTGACTTCAAAATATACTTCCGCTCTCGAAGCGTATAATAAGGTCATCGAATTGAAAAGCGTTGATGTCGATTATGCCTATTTCCAAAAAGCCATTTGCTACGGATTTGTGTCCAAAAATGATAAAAAAATTGAGGAATTGAATGCTTTCTTGCAATTGTATCCAAAATCAGAATACCGTGATGACGCCTTTTTTGAACTTGGAAATACCTATGTTGCCGAAAATAAACAAGACCTTGCCATCAAAACATACGACAAATTAAATTCAGAATTCAAAAATGGTTCTTTCACTTCAAAAGCGATTTTGCGCCAAGGATTGGTGTATTATAATGCTGATAAAGACGAGCAAGCCTTGACAAAATTCAAGAAAGTAGCCGCCGATTTTCCTAAAACTCCCGAAGCTCTCGAAGCGGTTTCTACAGCAAGATTAATTTATGTAGATAACGGAAAAGTCGATGAATATGCGACTTGGGTCCGTACCTTGGATTTTGTTGCTGTGACCGATGCTGAATTGGACAACGATACTTACGAAGCTGCCGAAAAGCAATATTTGCAAAACAATACCAAGCAAGCCATTTCAGGATTTAGTGGTTATGTAAGTAAATTTCCAAAAGGAATTCACTCTTTGAAAGCTAATTTTTATTTAGCTCAAATGTATTTTTCGAATGGACAAGAAAGTCAATCTGTTCCAAATTATGAATATGTGATTGAACAGCCTCGAAGTGAATTTACAGAACAATCTTTGGCGAGATTGGCACAAATTTTCTTGAAAACCGAAGATAAATCGAAGGCGATTCCAATCTTGATTCGTTTGGAAAGCGAAGCCGATTTTCCACAAAATAAAACTTTTGCCCAATCGAATTTGATGAAATGTTATTACGAAAACAAGGATTATCCCAATTCGGTTGTGTATGCTGACAAGGTTTTGGCCAATCCAAAAACGGATGATAATGTAAAAAGCGATGCGCAAATTATTATTGCTCGTGCAGCGATTCAAACCGGAGATGAAACTAAAGCTCGTTCGGCTTACGCCAAATTGCAAACCATTGCCAAAGGAGAATTGGCTGCTGAAGCCATGTATTATGAGGCTTATTTCAAATATAAAGATGGGAAATTTGAAGCATCGAATGTTGTAGTTCAAAAATTGGCTAAGAATTATTCTAGTTATAAATATTTTGGAGCCAAAGGATTAATCTTGATGGCGAAGAATTTCTATGGATTGAAAGACAGTTTTCAAGCGACTTATATTTTGGACAGCGTGATAAAAAACTTCACCGATTTTCCAGACATTGTTTCGGAAGCTCAAACAGAATTGGATACTATCAAAAAAGAAGAAGCCAAAACAAATTCATCGATAACTAATTAATTCAAAACGTTGTCACACTGAGCTTGTTGAAGTGCTGCACATCAAAATAAAAAATATGAAAATCAATTTCAAAAATATAATTTCCTTTGCCTTAGTTCTAATTGTTCAGGTTTCTTTTGCTCAAAAAAAAGATCCTAAGAAAGACGAAAACATTGGTACAGAAGTCGTAAATGTGGTGAAACCATACACGCCAACTATTTCTGATGCTTTCAAAGTAAGTGAAACTCCAGTACTTGACGATACGGAAAACACCAAAAAGGAAGTAATTAAATACACTATTTTTTCCTTTCCTGTGGCTTCGACTTTTACACCATCCAAAGGGAAAGCAGAAGGGGTCGAAAAAGAAAAACAAGCCCATTTATTCAATAATTTCGCTACGGTTGGAATTGGGAATTATGGTACTTTGAAAGCAGAATTATTCGTGAATCAAGAATTGAATGCCTATGATTATGTGGGTGGAATGTTTCGTCATCTTTCGTCGCAAGGAGGAATAAATGATGTTGAATTGAAAGATTCTTTTTATGATACTTCTATTGATTTGACTTATGGAGTTCGCGAAAATGACTTGTCTTGGAATGTAGATTTGGGCTTTCGAAATCAAATTTACAACTGGTATGGCCTTCCAGATGGCTTTGGAAGTACATTAACTCCAAACGACAGAGCCAATTTGATTGATGGAATCAATCCGCAGCAAAGTTATAACAACATCTATTTGGGAAGTAAAATTGAACTCAATGAAAGTATTATAAAAGGAGCGAGTGCAAAATTCAACCACTTTTCGGATAATTATGGTTCTTCGGAAAATAGATTTTATATTAAACCTTCTTTCGAGTTGAATATTAGTGACAAATTAGTAAAAACGAATGTGATTGTCGATTATTTGGCAGGAAGTTTCGAGAAAAATTATTCGAACACCAACTCGATAAAATATGGTTTTGTCAATTTTGGTATAGCGCCCAGTTTTGTGATGCAAGAGGACGATTGGACCGTGAATATTGGCGCAGGATTGTTTTATAGTTTAGGTACAGAAAACAAAAGCAATAAATTTTTTGTTTATCCGCAAATTAATGCTTCATTGAAGGTAGTTGGAGATTTAATGATTTTCTACGCTGGCGCAGAAGGAAATTTGGAACAAAATACTTATTCGGATTTTGTAAATAAAAACCACTTTTTGTCACCAACATTAGACATCAAGCCAACGGACAAACAATATGATGTTTTCGCTGGTTTGAAAGGAAAATTGACCAATACTGTGAGTTACAATCTTCGAGCTTCTTATTTGAATGAAAGAGATAAAGCCTTGTTTAAAAGCAATGATTATAACGAAGACAGTACTAATGAAAATTATGCTTTCGGGAATTCGATGCAAGTGGTTTATGATGATATGAAAACGGTGAGTTTTTATGGTGAACTAAAAGCGGATATTTCGGAAGATGTGACTTTTGGAATTGACGGAACTTTTAGTAGTTATACCACAGATTTACAAAGGGAGGCTTGGAATTTACCAGCCATAAAATTAAACGCCAAAGTCGATTTCAACATCACCGAAAAATGGTACGCTGGAGCCAATGTGTTTTTTGTTGGTGAACGAAAAGACCAAAAATTAAATATGGAAATTGTATATATCGTGGTTCCAGATTTATTACCCAGTACTTTAGACAGTTATTTTGATGTAAACGCACACCTTGGATTCAAATACAGTGATAGATTGACTGCTTTTTTGAGAGCCAATAACATTGCAAATCAAGCGTATCAAAAATGGTTGAACTACCCAGTTCAGGGATTTCAAGTAGTTTTGGGAGCGAATTATAAATTTGATTTTTAATATTTTTACCGCAAAGTGCGCAAAGTTTTACGCAAAGAAAAAAAGATTTTTTTTCTGGATTTAAGTGTTATTGGGGTTAAATGTATTTATTAAATCAATTATATAAAAATAACTTTGCGAACCTTGCGAAAAACTTTGCGTACTTTGCGGTTAAATTTTTCCAATGACTTTCAAACAAAAAATACACCAACATTACCAACAATTAGTCCAAGACAGAATCGATGTTTTCAGAGATATGATTGTGGCTTTGACTGAAGATTCAAAAAACGATGCCAAGGGTTCAGCAGGTGACAAACACGAAACCGCTTTGTCGATGATGCATATAGAACAGGAAAAACTCAATCATAAATTGAAAGAAGTATTGGCTCAAAAAGCTGTTTTAGACAAAATTGATTCCACTACAATTGCCAAAACTATTATTGTGGGAAGTTTGGTCAAAGCCAATGGAATTTACCTTTATTTATGTGCAGCACTTCCTAAAATTGCTGTTGATGGAATCAATGTTATAGCACTTTCTCCACAATCTCCATTGGGAAATAAACTGATGGGAAAGAAAGTGGGATTTTCGTTTGAGATTAATGGGACGAAGTATTTGATTGAGAGTATAGAGTAATTTATAAAGAAGATAATATGAAAATGCAGCTGTATTTATTACCTTTTGTTATTCTGTTATTTAGCTATTTAATGTATGTCTTTTTCCATAAAGAGAAAAAAAGACCAATTCTTGGAGAAAAACGAAACAATATGACTGAATATTTAAATGATTATTTTAAACATCGTTTATATTGGTCTTATTTAATTTTATTAATTTTTGGTTTACTAATACTTATTTCACTACTAGTAATAGATTTTATTTTGTGATTTTAAACTAAAGAGAGTTTTGTCTTAAAATAGTTTTCTAGCAAATATATCAAATATAACATAATGTTAAATTAACATCTTCTTTCACAAAATACTATCGAAATCATTAAAATAAAACATCATTCCCTAATAAAACTTTCGTAATTTTGCCGACTTAAAAGTTTGACTTTAAAACTAAATAAATTATGAGCAAAACAATGACAGTCGACATCTTGTCGAGTATTAAAGGAGCACAGCCATCCGAGAGCGTGAACAAATTATTTGATGTAATTAAAAATGCAGTTCCAACAAATAATAATGCTTCAAATAATGTCAATCGTAATTGTGTGTCTGTGAGTAATTTAAGAGAAGATGTTGTAATAGAGAGTTCGGCTGTTGAAAGACAACTCATTTTGGAAAACTTCCCGAACAAGAAAAATGGTTTTTTAGTCGTTGCTAAAGTGATAGAAGGATAAAAATGGAATCTCAAATAAAAAAAATACACCAACAATTGGTGTCAAAACAAATATCTTGTACAGCCTTGGTACAAGAAAGATTAGACTTACTGAAACAGAATACCTATAACTCCGTAAATTCTTTGTTAGATACTTTGGCACTAGATTTAGCGGCTAAAGTGGATGCTAAAATTGCAAAGGGTGAAACAATAGGTTTGTTGGAAGGAATTCCTTTTGGAATTAAAGATGTATATATGGTGCAAGGAACTTATGCTACGGCAAGTTCTGATTTGTTGAAAAATTATAAATCGCCTTACACCGCTACTGCCATTCAAAAATTATTGGATGCAGGCGCTATTCCTTTAGTAAAAGAAAACTGTGATAGTTTTGGCCACGGATCTTCTAGTGAAAACACCGTTTTTGGAGCGGTTAAAAATGCTATTAATCCAGAATTAGTTGCCGGAGGTTCAAGCGGAGGTTCTGCAGTTAACGTTGCTAAAGAGTATACTGTTTTTTCTATTGGTGGAGATACCGGAGGTTCAATTCGTCAGCCTGCTGGATACAATCACATTTATGGTTTCAAACCAACTTACGGAAGAATTTCAAGATTTGGATTGATGGCTTATGCGTCTTCTACGGATTGTGTTGGTCCTTTGGCAAAATCAATTGAAGATATTCGAATTGTGTTGAATGTAATGAGCGGGAAAGATCCAAAAGATCAAACTTCAATTACTTCAACAGAAATTAGTGAAGAAGCAATTGCGAATTCCACAGTGAAAGCTATTGGATATTTCAAAAACTTTATTGAAAGTGATGCTATTGATGCCAAAATAAAATCTGATTTTTTAGCAAGCATTGAAAAACTGAAAGCGAAAGGAATTGAAGTAAAAGAATTGGACTTCTTCAAATCGGATATCCTAGTTTCAACTTATTATACACTGGCGATGGCAGAAACGGCTTCGAATTTGTCTCGTCTTGATGGAACCAATTATGGAAACCGTATCGAAGCGGAGAATTTAATTGAAACTTATGCCGTAACTCGTTCTGAAAATTTTTCGGAAGAAACAAAACGCAGAATTGTAGGAGGAAACCAAGTGTTGTCACAAGGTTTTTCGGATGAAATATATTTGAAAGGATTGGCTTTAAGAGATCAGATTTCTGAAAATTTCAGTAAAGATTTTCAAGAAGTTGAAATTATTTTGTCGCCAGTTACACCAGCTGCTCCTCCTAAAATTGGAGACAGTTTGAAAGATCCTTTGGCGATGTATTTGTCGGATGCTTATACCGTAGGTTTTAGTTTAGGGCAATTGCCAACTTTAACTGTGCCACAAGGAACAAGTACTGGACTGCAAATTACGGCAGCAAAAAACAATGATGAATTAGTGTTGAAGTTCGCAAACTTCTTAAAAGATACAATATAATGGAATTGGAGCAATTAACAGCGGCGATAAAAGCCCACGATTTAGAATTGGTAATTGGACTGGAAACTCACGTTCGATTGAATACCAAAACCAAGTTGTTTTGTTCTTGTCCAAATCAAGAAATAGAAACACCTAACGAAAATATATGTTCGGTTTGTACAGGACAAATGGGCGTTTTACCTGCTATAAATAAAGAAGCGATTACAAAAGCAATTTACTTTGGAAAAGCAGTGGATTCGTCATTTAGCAATGAAGTGATATCTTGGGATAGAAAGCATTATGAATATCCTGATAATCCAAAAAATATACAAATAACGCAATTTCACAATCCAATAATTCCTGACGGACACGTATCATGTTACCGAAATGATGGTACGCAATTTACTGTGAATTTAACTCAGGTTCATATCGAAGAAGATGCTGCAAAATTGATGCACGAAAAGAAAATTTCGTTAGTCGATTTTAATAAAGCAGGCGTTCCGTTAATTGAAATTGTTACGGAACCTTGTATCAGAAACATTGAAGATGCGTCTATTTACGCACAATATATTCAGCGTATTGTTCAAAACTTAGGAATCTCTGAAGCGAATTTGGAGAAAGGAGAATTCAAATCGGATGTTTCGGTGTCTTTGCGCAAAAAACATTCATACGAATTGAATCCAAGAACAGAAATCAAAAACTTGAACTCGTTTAAGTTTATGGTGGAAGCTTTGAAAGAAGAAGTGGAGAAACAATTCAATTATTTTATAGAACACAAAGAGTTTAGACCTGATCAAACGACTGTATTATGGGATGCTGATTTAAAGCAAACCAAAGTAATGCGTAAAAAAGAATTTGAAGCAGATTACCGTTTTATTTCGGAACCGGATTTACCTTTTGTAAACATTAAAGCGGAGATTGAAGCGATAAAAGTAGATACAAGCGCTTTACCATATGCAGTTGAATCTATTTTGATTAACGGAGGTGTTTTGCCGCAAGATGCTAAATTTTTTACAGCAGATAAATTGCGTTCGCAAACATTCGTAGAAATAAATAACGAAATCAAAGATCCTTCATTTGTTGCAAAAACTTTGGCAAATAATATAAAAGCAGAGGATTACGATAAAATAAATAGCATTGCTCATTTGACGGATATTTTCAAGTTATTTAAAGCTGAAAAAATCACGGCAGTTTTGGTTCAAAATGGAATCACAGGCTACTTGAAGGACAGAACTTTTGATTACAACAAGTATTTTGAAGACAATACAATCTCTGAAGATACCATTCAGGAAGTAATTGCTACTGTACTATCAGAAAATGAGGCCGTTGCCAATGATATCAAAGCAGGAGATCAAGGAAAAGCGGGTATTTTAGTGGGTAAAGTTTTAAGTATAATTGGCAAAGGCGCAAATGGAAAAGTAATCCGTCAAATTATAATTGATACTTTAGGAGCTGCAGCTATCTCAGATAAAAAGAAATCTTTTGAAAAAACACCAACTGAATCAGTTGCCGAAAATAAAGAAACACAAGAAGAGACACTTCCTGAAATTCCTATTATAATTAAGGACACCTATCGAACGCATAAAATTTCACAATTATCAGAAGAAAATATCCAAGAAGAAGTGATGTTGTCGGGTTGGATTGCGAGTGTTCGTGACCACGGTGAATTGATGTTTATTGATTTGCGTGATTCAAGTTACGAGATTTTTCAAGTGCGAATCAGTAGAGAATCATTTCCTAACATTGATGAGTTAGTGAAGCTGAAACCAGAATCTGTAATTTCTGTAAAAGGTATTGTAGTTGGTCGTAATGAAGATGATTTTAATGCAGGACTAAGAACAGGTACTATAGAATTGGAAACTTCGGTTTTAGAAATTTTAAATTTATCCAAAACCCTGCCTTTTGAAATCAAAAGAGCGGCAAAAACGAACGAAGCAATGCGTTTTCAATACAAGTTCTTAGATCATAGAAATGAAGAGGTAAGAAGAGCTATTGTGAACCGTCATAAAGTAATTAAATTATTGCGTGACATTTTAGACGAAGAAGAATTTCTAGAAATTGAAACCCCAATTTTAAGTGCAGGAACCGATGAAGGCGCACGAGAATTTATTGTTCCAACACGCAAACAAGCTGGTTTCTTTTATACATTGCCACAAGCACCACAGCAGTTTAAACAGATGTTGATGGTGAGTGGTTATGAAAAATATTTCCAAGTAGCACGTTGTTTTAGAGATGAAGATTCTCGAGGAGACCGTCAGCCCGAATTCACGCAATTGGATATGGAAATGGCTTACGCCAGTATGCAGCAAATTATCGATTTGAATACCAAATTGTTTAATGAAGTGGTAAAAAAAGTATATGGTAACAAGTGGATTTTGCGTCCGTTTGAAGTGATTACTTATAAAGATGCTATGGATTTCTATGGTTGCGACCGACCAGATTTGCGTTATGGCTTAAAAATGCAAGACATTACAGATATTGTAAAAGAAACTACTTTCCAAGTATTTAGTAAGCCTATTGAAGAGGGTGGAATTGTAAAATGTATCAAGGTTTCGGCTCAAGAGCAAGGAAACAAACGTATGTCTAAAGGTCAGATCGAAAATCTTACCGCTATTGCACAACAACACGGACTAGGAGGATTGGCTTATATTATTGTAAATGACGACGAGTTGCAATCGCCAATTATTAAGTTCTTGGGCGAAGATATTGCGGCAGGAATCATCAAAGTGACCAATGCAGAAGTGGGAGATATTGTATTCTTTTCAGCGGCAGATTATGCTACGGCTAACAAAGCTTTGGATGCGGTTCGGCAAGAAATGGGTAGAATGCTTCATTTGATTAATCCGAAGGAATTATGTCCGGCTTGGGTGATCGATTTTCCAATGTTTGAAAGAACAGATGAGGGCAGATGGACATTTACACACAATCCGTTCTCAATGCCTGCGATTTATGATTTAGAAAAGCATATGAAAGGGGATGATGAAGAAATCGGAACTATTATTGCACAACAATACGATATCATCTTAAACGGTTACGAAATAGGTGGAGGTTCAGTTCGTGCACATAAATCAGAGATTCTGGAAGCAACATATAGAAATATGGGTTACAACAAGGAAGAAATGATAAAGAGTGTGGGAACGATGCATAAAGCCTTCCAATATGGTGCGCCACCACACGGAGGAATTGCTTGGGGAATTGACCGATTGATGATGATTTTGGAGAAAAAAGCATCCATTAGAGAAGTAATGGCTTTCCCAAAAACAGGAACCAGTGAAGATTTATTATTTGGCGCTCCATCACTTTTATCAGACAAAAAGGTAGAAGAAATGAATGTGAGGATAATGAAATAACAATATTAAAGTCAATTTCAATTAAAGTTAAATTATAATTGAAATTAACAAATTTTTCAAATTTCCAAAACGGCATTTAAAATGTTTGTTTTGGAAATTTGTATTTTAAATTTGTTTTTTTAATTGGTTTTTTGCTATTGTTATTGCAATTGTCATTGCAATTGAAATTGATTTTTGCCATTGTCAGTGAAATTGACTTTTCCTATTGTCATTAGCTTTGAAATTCACACGTTTTTGTTAATAACTTAGCTACTTATAACTTGATTTTATCCTGAAATCCCCTTGCGTTTTTATATATTTGCGTGTTATAAAAAAAATACATTTTTAGAGTCAATTTATATGAGCGAAGAAATCAAGAAGAACAATTATTCAGCAGATAGTATTCAGGCATTAGAAGGAATGGAGCACGTAAGAATGCGTCCTTCGATGTACATTGGAGATGTAGGTGTTCGTGGACTACATCATTTAGTTTATGAGGTTGTCGATAACTCCATTGACGAAGCGATGGGAGGTCATTGCGACACCATTAGAGTGGATATAAATGAGGATGGTTCTGTTTCTGTTGAAGACAATGGACGTGGTATTCCTGTTGATATGCACAAAAAAGAGGGCGTTTCCGCACTTGAAGTGGTAATGACTAAAATTGGAGCTGGAGGTAAATTCGACAAAGATTCTTATAAAGTTTCAGGTGGATTACACGGTGTTGGGGTTTCAGTTGTAAATGCCTTGTCTCAACATGTAAAAGCTACAGTTCACAGAGAAGGAAAAGTATATGAACAAGAATACGAAAGAGGAAAAGCATTATATCCTGTAAAACAAGTTGGTGAAACTGAGAAAAGAGGAACTATCGTTACTTTTTATCCAGATCCATTAATTTTTACTCAAACTACGGAGTTTTCTTATGATACATTGTCATCTAGAATGCGTGAATTGTCTTTCCTTAACAAAGGAATTACAATTACGTTTACAGACAAAAGAGAATTAGATAAAGACGGAAATTTCGTTTCAGAAGTATTTCATTCCGATGAAGGTTTGAAAGAATATGTTCGCTATTTAGATTCTAATAGAGAGCCAATTATTTCTCACGTAATCTCGATGAATTCTGAAAAAGGAGAAATTCCTGTTGAGGTTGCCTTAATCTACAATACGAGTTACACCGAAAATATTTTTGCTTATGTAAACAATATCAACACTCACGAAGGTGGAACGCATTTGCAAGGTTTCAGAACCGGTTTAACACGTTCGTTAAAGAAATATGCCGATGCTTCTGGAATGTTGGACAAACTGAAGTTCGAAATTGCTGGAGATGACTTCCGTGAAGGACTAACGGCTATTATTTCTGTAAAAGTTGCTGAACCACAATTTGAGGGTCAAACCAAAACAAAACTTGGGAACAGAGAAGTAGTTTCGCCGGTAAGTCAAGCGGTGAGTGAAATGATAGAGATTTATTTGGAAGAAAATCCAAATGATGCTCGAATCATTGTTCAGAAAGTAATTTTAGCTGCTCAAGCCCGTCACGCTGCTAAGAAAGCCCGTGAAATGGTACAACGCAAAACCGTAATGGGTGGAGGTGGATTGCCAGGAAAACTTTCGGATTGCTCAGAACAAGATCCTCAAAAATGCGAAGTATATCTTGTCGAGGGAGATTCGGCAGGTGGAACAGCTAAACAAGGTCGTGACAGAGCATTTCAAGCTATTTTGCCATTGAGAGGTAAGATTTTGAATGTGGAAAAAGCGATGCATCACAAAGTTTTTGAAAACGAAGAGATTAGAAATATATTTACAGCACTTGGTGTTACTGTTGGAACTGAAGAGGATAGTAAAGCTTTGAATATTTCGAAATTGCGTTACCATAAAGTAATTATTATGTGTGATGCCGATGTCGATGGTAGTCACATTTCTACTTTGATTTTGACATTCTTCTTCCGATTTATGAAAGAATTAATCGAAGAAGGGCATGTTTATATTGCAGCACCACCTTTATATTTAGTGAAAAAAGGAAACAAAAAAGAATACGCTTGGACGGAAGATCAACGAGACCAGGCTAATGCAAGAATGGGTGGCAGTGCAGCTATTCAACGTTATAAAGGTCTTGGAGAGATGAATGCGGAGCAGTTGTGGGAAACTACAATGAACCCAAGTTTCAGAACTTTGCGTCAAGTAAATATCGATAGCCTTGTAGAGGCAGACCGAGTGTTCTCAATGTTAATGGGAGATGAGGTTCCTCCAAGAAGAGAATTTATTGAGAAAAATGCGGTTTACGCCAATATTGATGCGTAAATGAATTTGTGGTTTGTTGTTTGATTTTTGAGTTAGCAACAATCCATAAACCAGAAAACGAACAACAAACAACAAATAATAATTAAATTAAAAAAAATGAAAGTTACAATTGTAGGAGCAGGAAATGTAGGTGCAACCTGTGCAGATGCTATTTCTTATAGAGGAATTGCAAGTGAAGTAGTATTATTAGATATTAGAGAAGGTTTTGCAGAAGGTAAAGCAATGGATATTTCTCAATGTGCAACTAATACAGGTTTTAATACCAAAGTTTCAGGGGTTACTAATGATTATTCAAAAACTGCTAATAGCGATGTAGTAGTAATTACATCAGGAATTCCAAGAAAACCTGGAATGACACGTGAAGAATTAATAGGGATCAATGCAGGTATCGTAAAATCGGTTGCCGATAATGTATTAACTCATTCGCCAAACGCCATCATTGTTGTGGTTTCAAATCCAATGGACACAATGACTTATTTGACATTGAAAGCTACAGGTTTGCCAAAAAATAGAGTTATCGGAATGGGAGGAGCTTTAGATAGTTCACGTTTTAGATATTATTTATCAAAAGCATTAGACAAACCAGCCAATGATGTTTCTGCTATGGTTATTGGTGGTCATGGTGATACAACAATGATTCCGTTAACAAGATTAGCTTCTTATAATGGTATTCCGGTTTCTGAATTTTTATCAGAAGAAGTTTTAGCTAAAGTTGCTGCTGACACTATGGTTGGTGGTGCTACACTAACAGGTTTATTAGGGACTTCAGCTTGGTATGCTCCAGGAGCTTCTGTTGCTTATTTAGTAGATAGCATCTTGAATGACCAAAAGAAAATGATTGCATGTTCAGTTATGCTAGATGGCGAATACGGACAAAGTGATATTTGTATTGGTGTTCCTTGTATCATTGGAAAAAATGGGGTGGAGCAAATTCTTGACATAAAGTTAAGCGATTCAGAAAAAGGGGCTTTTGCTAAAAGTGCAGATGCAGTAAAAAACATGAATGGTGACCTAAATTCTATCCTAGCATAAGAATATTTGGGTAAAAAATGAAAAGACTGCACTTTTGCAGTCTTTTTTTTGACATTAATCGATAAATTAATTGGTTAATCTTTACGTTAATTATATATTTGCTCGGTTTATAGAAAACGCTGTAGTTGTAGCTGTTTTGTTTTTTTAACAATATAGTTATAACTGCTTCTTTTATAATTGTTTAAATAAATAAATACAATAAATAATTAATTTTTAGTAATAATGCAGAATAAAGGACTTATTAAATTTTTCGCAATTTTATTTGCACTGGTAAGTATTTACCAACTTTCTTTCACTTTCGTTTCTAGCAAAGTAAAAAACGATGCTAAAACTTTTGCCAAGGGTAATCCTGAAACAGAATTAAAATATCTTGACTCTATTGGAAAAGAAAATGTTTTTAATCTTGGTTTTACCAATTTTACATTCAATGAAGTAAAAGACAAACAAATCAATAAAGGTCTTGACTTAGAAGGTGGTATCAACGTGATATTGCAAATTTCAGTTAGAGATGTTTTAAAAGGATTAACCAATAATTCTAAAAATCCAATTTTTAACAAATCACTCGCTGATGCAACTGCAAATCAAAAAGGAAATCAAACCTATATAGATGCATTTTTCGAAGCTTTTGAAGCTAATTCAAAAGGAACAGTAAAATTAGCTTCTCCTGATATTTTTGCAAACAGAACTTTACAAGGAGAAATAGATTTTAAAATGACTGATAAGGAAGCTCAAAAAGTTATCAGAAAAAAAGTTGATGAATCTGTGGATAGTGCTTTTGGAGTATTAAGAAAACGTATCGATAAATTTGGTGTTACACAACCTAACATTCAAAAATTGGGTGAATCTGGAAGAATACTTGTAGAACTTCCGGGTGCAAAAGATGTTGATAGAATTAAAAAATTATTGCAAAGTACAGCGCAATTAGAGTTTTGGGAAACTTATAAAATAGACGAAATTGGTAATTTCTTGATGGCTGCAAATGAGGCATTGAAAAAGACTGAAATCAAAGCTCCAGAAGTTAAAGCTGTTGCAAAAGACACTTTAAGTGCTTTATTGACTGATAAAAAAGATACAGTTGATGCAAAAGCAGGGAACAACCCTATATTAGACAAAATTATTCAACAAGGAGGTGGTCCAGTTTTGGGGATGTTTTCGCCAAAAGATACTGCCGTTGTTGGTGGTTATTTGAGAAGAGCTGATATTAGAGTTTTATTAGCGGCTGACCAACATTATGCCAAATTTGTTTGGGGAAAACCAACTACACTGACAGATGCTAAAGGAAAAGAAGTTGATGCAGTAGAATTATATGCATTGAAAGGAAACAGAGACAATGCTGCTTCTATGGGTGGCGGAGTTGTTACTGATGCAAAAGATACATTTGATCAATTAGGTAAACCAGCTGTTTCTATGCAAATGAACGGGCAAGGAGCAAAAGCTTGGGAAGAATTGACAGGAAGAGCTTATGCTCAAAAAAGCAATATTGCTATCGTTTTGGATAACGTTGTGTATTCTGCTCCTGGAGTTTCAAGTGGTCCAATTTCAGGTGGAAGATCTGAAATTTCTGGAAATTTTGAAATCGCAGAAACTAAAGATTTAGCCAACGTTCTAAGAGCAGGTAAACTTCCTGCTGCGGCAGATATTATTCAATCAGATGTTGTTGGACCATCATTGGGTCAAGAAGCTATTGATAATGGTACCAATTCAGCACTCTTAGGATTGCTATTAGTTTCTCTTTGGATGATGGTGTATTACGGAAGAGCAGGTTGGTATGCTAATATTGCATTGGCAGTCAACTTATTATTCTTGTTTGGAATCTTAGCTAGTTTGGGAGCTGTGCTTACACTTCCGGGTATTGCTGGTATTGTTTTAACAATGGGAACTGCTGTAGATGCGAATATTATTATATATGAAAGAGCGAAAGAAGAATTGCGTTCTGGTAAATCATTAGAAGAAGCAGTGGTAGCTTCCTACAGTTGGAAAGGAGCAATGCGTTCTATTGTTGATGCAAATGTCACTCATATTTTAACTGGTGCGGTATTGTTTATTTTTGGTTCAGGGCCAATCAAAGGTTTTGCTACAACTTTATTAATAGGTATCATAACTTCTTTGTTTACTTCAATCTTTATAGCAAGAATCTTCATTGATAGAAGAATTCTACAAGGCGGAAAATTATCATTTGTTACAAATTTTTCTAAAAATTTCTTCACCAATTTCCACTTTGATTTCTTGAAAATTAAAAAATGGACTTATGCATTTTCAGCTATTGTAACGATTGTTAGTATTTATTCATTGGCTACAAATGGCTTAGATCAAGGAGTAGATTTTGTCGGAGGAAGAACCTTTCAAATACGATTTGAAAAACCAGTAGAAGTTGAAGGAGTAAAAGCAGAATTAGCTAAAGTTTTTGACGGTAGTGCCGAAGTGAAAATTATTGGTAACAATAATCAATTAAAAATAACTACAAAATACAAAGTTGCAGAACACGGAAGTGAGGCAGACGAAGAAGTGAACAAATTATTATACGATAATTTGAAAAAACATTATGCAGCTGGGTTAACGTATGATCGATTTGTTAATGCTTATGATGGTAAACAATTGGGTATTTTGCAAGCGTCAAAAGTGGGACCAACAGTTGCAGAAGATATCAAAACCAATGCCTATTGGGCAGTTCTTGGAGCGATGCTTATTGTAGGCTTGTATTTGGTTATTAGTTTTAGAAAATGGCAGTACAGTTTAGGAGCGATTGCTGCTGTTGTACACGACGTTATTTTTGTATTAGGAATTTACTCTTTGTGTTATAAATTTATGCCTTTCGGTATGGAAATTGACCAGCATTTTATCGCTGCGATTCTTACCGTAATTGGATATTCTATGAATGATACCGTAATTGTATTCGACAGGGTTCGTGAATTTTTAGGTGGTAAAAAAGCTAAAGGTAATTTTAATAGTATTGTAAATCAATCTATTAATAGCACAATGTCTAGAACTATCAACACTTCGTTGACAATGATATTGGTGTTGTTGATTATGTTTGTATTTGGAGGTGAATCTATTCGCGGATTTATTTTTGCAATGTTAATTGGTATTATTGTAGGAACCTATTCATCATTGTTCATTGCTACTCCAGTTTTATGTGATACAATGTCTGAAGAAGATCATAGAAAAATCGAACAAGAGCACAATTCATAAGTTGGTTTGATTTTAAATTATTGAAAAAGACTCGAATTTGATTCGGGTCTTTTTTTTTTTGAATTACAATGCTTTTTTAGGTTTAAAATCTTTTCATTTTGTCACAAATTTTGGATTTTATTTTATTAAAGAGTCAAATTTTATATATTTACACAATATTGCTTTGATTCCCCAAATTTTAAGCGACCTAAAACCTAACAATGATGAAAACAATAATCAAGTCGTTCGTCTGTCTGCTTTTGATTACTTCTTTATCAAATGCATCTGTTTATGCTAAGGCAAATAACAGTAGTTCTTTAAATAAAACTCTTGCTACGGCACCGCCTACGGTGACATCACCTATATATTTATGCCAAAATAGTGTTGCAACACCATTAACAGCAACACCTTCAGGAGGAGGAACTTTGAATTGGTATACAGCATTGAGCGGTGGGGCTGCATTAGCTGGAGCTCCTACGCCAATTACTACCATTGTAGGTTCAACTACTTATTATGTTACTCAAACTATTGGTGGTGTTGAAAGTTCTCCACGAACTCCAGTTGTAGTAAATGTTGTGGCCGATAATGGAACAGTGAATAAACCTTTAGTCTGCGATCCTTCGCAAATCTTACCAGCAGATAAAAATTCTTCCGTATTCTTTGATTGGGGAAATGTTCCAGGGAATCCAAATGCTTATAACGTGGCCTATTCGATTCAAGGTGGTCCAATAGTGACTGGAAGTACGGGATTGTCCCATTGGCAAGTATTTGGGATGTTACCAGGGCAATCTGCCACATTAACATTAACGCATGCAACACTTCCTTGCATTCCTCCACAAACTTTGACTTGTAGTGTTCCTTGTGGTACATCAACGACCAATCCTACATTTACTTCTACACCAACGACTTATTGTCTAAATGATGTTGTAGTTTTGCCTACAATATCAACAAATGGAATAACCGGAACTTGGAGTCCATCAACGGTCGACACATCGTCAATGGGCACAATAGTTTATACCTTCACTCCTGATCCAATACTATTTCCTTGTGCATTGAAAACTACTTTGAATATTTCAGTGGAACCAATTGAACCAGATTTTAGCGATTTTTCAATATGTTCTGGAGATCCTGCCCCTCCTTTAACTAACGTTTCACCAAATGGCATTACTGGAACTTGGAATCCAGCAACAGTTGATAATTTGTCAAATGGAGCGTATGTTTTTACTCCTGATCCAGGACAACCTTGCACACCTTCTACTAAAACCATAAATGTAACCATCAATCCATCAAATACAATCACGGCTTTAAATTGGACTACAACCGATGCGTTTACCAAAATTCAAATAGTCACTATTTCCGACCCAGTAGGTGCAAATTATTTATATCAAATGGATTCAGGGCCGTTTCAAACTACTCCTATTTTTGAAAACGTTGCTTCGGGGATTCATTCTATAACTGTTAAAGATATAAATGGTTGTAGTGAATTAACAAACAACAATGTACTTGTTATTGGTTATCCTAAATACTTTACTCCTAACGGTGATACTTACAATGATACTTGGAATATTAACGGGCTGAGTGATCTATCGCCAAGTTCTAGGATTTATATTTTTGACCGGTATGGAAAATTGTTGAAGGATATTAGTCCAAATGACTCTGGATGGGACGGAACTTTTATAGGGAGACCAATGCCTGCAGATGACTATTGGTTTACCGTTGAATATGCTGAACAAAATAGCGTTAAAAAATTCAAATCTCATTTCTCTTTAAAGAGATAAAATAGAAATCACTTCAATTATAGACTTCCTCGAAAAGTTATACTTTGTTTTAATAAAGTCTTTTTTTAGCACTTTTACATAACCTATTTTTCGCTATTTTTACTTTTAAAAAAAATGTAACCCATGGCGTTTTTAAATAACATCAATACTAAAGCAAAATCATTCCTTAATTCTGGATTTGGAACAAATTCTAATAGTTATGGTGGGCGTTTTCTAAATAAAGACGGTACGGCCAATGTTCAAAAACGTGGAATGGGTTTTTTTAACCGTATTAGTTGGTTTCACACCTTGTTGGATATGCCTTCTTGGAAGTTTATTTCGGTTATTTTATTCTTTTATATTGTTATTAATTTGGCTTTTGCTCTTATTTATTTTACAATAGGAATTGAAAATTTAAAAGGAATTGATGCTTCTGGTTCGACTTGGGTACAATTTGGGCAAGCCTATTTTTTTAGTGCACAAACTTTTACAACGGTGGGTTATGGACATATAAGTCCGTCGGGATTTTTGACAAGTGCCATTTCAGCAATAGAAGCATTAACAGGGCTGTTAAGTTTTGCTATTGCTACGGGTTTGTTCTTTGGTAGATTTAGCAAACCTGTGGCGCATTTGAAATTTTCCCACAACGCCATTATTGCGCCTTATCAGGATAGTACTGCCTTAATGATTAGGCTAACGCCTTATAAAAACACTAATTTTACCGATGCCGAAGTCAAAATGACTTTAGGAATGAATGTTCCTGAAAATGGTCAGATGAAGAATAAATTTTACACTTTGGACTTGGAGATGGATAGAATAAATTCATTAAATTTAAGTTGGACTTTAGTACATCCGATAACCGAAGAAAGTCCGTTGTTTCAATTTGACGCAGCCAATTTTGCCAATACAACTGGGGAGATAATGGTTTTCGTAAAAATCTTTGACGATATGTACAGCACGGTGGTCAGCACTCGAACTTCGTATACTTTTAGTGAAGTAGTTTATGGTGCTAAATTCAAACCAATGTTTTCAAGAAGCACAGATAATTCTAAAACTGTTTTGCATTTGAATATGTTGAATGAATTTGAAATAGTTCGTTTTTAACTATTTTAGCCTAATTCAGTAACAAAGTATTTTCTTAAAATTTCAAACTTGCAATAAAAAAAAGTCTCTTGATAGAGACTTTTATAATTCCAAAATTACTTTTTCTTCAAATTCTTCTTAAAAAAATCAATAGTTCGTGTCCAAGATAAAGTGGCCGATTTTTCGTCGTATCGTGGAGTCGTATTGTTGTGGAAACCGTGGTTCACTCCTTCATAGAAATAAGCGGTGTAATCCACTTTGTTTTTTTTGAGGATGGTTTCATAAGCGGGCCAACCTTCATTTACTCTAGTGTCTAAACTAGCATATTGCAGTAGGAGTGGAGTGGTTATTTTTTCGGCTTCTTCGGCTGTAGGTTGTCCGCCATAATACGGAACTGCAGCTGGTAAAGTTGGAATTTTTACCGCCATCATATTCGAAATCCACCCGCCAAAACAAAATCCTACTACGCCAACATAACCGTTGCAATCTTTGTGCGATTTTAGGTATTCGTAGGCTGCAATAAAGTCTTCCAGCATTTCTTCGCGAGTACGTTTTTTTTGTAATTCTCTTCCCGCATCATCATTTCCAGGATAACCGCCCAAGGGAGACAGTGCATCAGGAGCCAAAGTTATAAATCCTTCGAGAGCTGCTCTTCTTCCCACGTCCTCAATATAGGGATTCAGCCCACGGTTTTCGTGAACAATGATAATTCCAGGGAGTTTTTTCTTTTTGTCGCTAGGTTTTGATAAAAGTCCTTTGATGCTTCCGCCGCCTTTTGGGGAATCGTAGGTAATGAACTCCGATTTTAGTCTTGGATCCTCCGGTTTGACGGTAATTGTATCCACATAATTAGGAGTCATAAAGCTAAGCAATGCTGGCAAAGTTAGACTTCCCACTGCAAAAACGGATAGCTTTTCTATAAATTGTCTTCTTTCGATTTTGTTGTGCGCATAAGCATCATACAAGTCAAATACTTCTTGACTAATATCTTCTTTGGTTAGTTTTTTCATAATTGATGTTTTTGGAGCAACTAATTTAGGAAATAAAATGATTGTTACTTTATCTTTTTTTTCAAATTGTTAAAAACCAAAAGGGATTCGTTCTTTTTTTGGCGAGATGTGCCACTTTATTCAGATACGCCTTGATTGCACTGTTTCAAAAAATCAAGTGGAACTAGGTAGCCTTTGATAGAACTATAATGGCTGCGGCTGCCTGAAAATTAGATGCAAAACAATATACTTAAGGCTTCTTGAACGTTGGCATTATCTAAATGTTTTTTTACAATACTATGTAGTTTTTTGTGTTTGTCTTCTTCGGTTGGAGATTGCAAGGCATCCCTAACATCTGGGGTATTTTTGTGTTTTTCAATTGATTCAAAAGAAGGTTTGTCGGCCATATTTCCTAATCTGCCCAAATCATTTCCTGTTAATACTTTACTATTTCTGGCATGCATTGGTAAAGCATCCACCCCAATTCCGGTGCTATAAATAGGTTTTGGAATTTCAAATAGGGAATCTTTACTAGCTCTGCAGTACCAGCTTCCTCCCATACGGGCTACCAAATCTAGTTTTTCGGTATCTAAGTTTCCATCATTTCCTTTGTATTCATTTCTGATATGAATGTTTACCACTCTGGAAATAATTAAATTTCCGGCTCCTCCATCTGTGCCTAATTCGATAACATTATCTACAATACATTCAAACGAAATTGGGGCTTCGGCAACTCTCGGTGGTTTTATTCTGTCGGATGCAATAGCTGTAAATCCAGATTTTGTAAATTCATTGACTCCTTTTGCATATTCCGTACTTGAAAGCGACATCTGTTCCACCATTGGAAAATTAACAATATTGATAACTACCTCTTTAACCTCTTTAATATTTTCGTAAGTATGCTTCGTTGTGTTGTCTTTTATTCTTCGGGCAGGCGAAAATATTAGGATAGGAGGGTTGGCACTAAAGACATTGAAAAAACTAAATGGACTTAAATTTACATTTCCATTTTTGTCCACGGTACTAGCTAATGCAATTGGTCTTGGAGCAACGCCTGTCAATAAGATTTGCTGCAATTCGGTCGTTGAGATTGTATTTGGGTCTATTGTGGTCGTGGTTTCTTTCATTTTAAACTAATTATAAAGCTGGTAATAATTGCGATTTGACTTCGCCAAAGCCGACTCTAATACTGCCTTTTTCGCAATAGCCTCTCATTATCACAGTGTCAAAATCTTCGATAAAAGTTCTTTTTTGGCCTTCATTTAATGTAATTGGTTTTTGACCTCCCCACGCGAGCTCTAACATTGAGCCATAACTATTGGGTTCTTTTCCACTGATTGTTCCCGATGCCATTAAGTCGCCTATTTTAATATTGCAACCATTGCTGGTGTGATGGGCTAATTGTTGTGACATATTCCAATACATATATTTAAAATTAGAATGCGACACTATAGTTTCAGAATTATCTTTTGGCTGAATGGCTACCTCTAAATTGATGTCATAATTTTTTAATCCATCATACTCTAAATAAGGTAATACTTTTGGATTTTGTTCAGGTCCATTAACTCGAAATGGTTCTAAAGCTTCTAAGGTGACCACCCAAGGAGACATTGAGGAGCCGAAGTTTTTTGCTAAAAATGGACCTAGCGGAACGTATTCCCATTTTTGAATATCCCTTGCCGACCAATCGTTGAATAAAACTTTTCCAAAAATATAATTCTCGGCATCTGCCGTGTTTATTTTTGTACCTAGACTAGTATTTTGGCCAATAACAAAACCCATTTCTAATTCAAAGTCTACACGAGACGATGCTTTAAATACCGGCGAATCTGAATTAGGTGGCAGAACTTGCCCCATCGGCCTGTGAATATTTTCACCACTTACTACAATCGAGGATGCTCTCCCGTGATAACCCACGGGTAAATGTTTCCAATTGGGTAAAAGCGCATTATCTGGATCACGGAACATCATACCTACATTGGTTGCATGCTCTATACTGGAATAAAAATCGGTGTAATCGCCAATAGCAACCGGCAAATGCATTTGAACTTCGCTTTGCAAAAAAAAGAGGTTTTCAGTATTTCTAAATATTGAATTTTCATCACATAATTCCTTTTGAATAATTTCACGAACTTTGTTGGTTTTCTCTTTTCCTAAGGCAATAAAATCATTTAAGAATTTGTTTTTCAGTACACTCTTTTTAATTTTCAATCCTTGAAAAACCCCTAGTTTTCGTGCAATAACGAGATCTAAAATTTGATTTCCTATCGCAATGCAGACTCTTGGTTTTGTTGAAGAAGTGGAATAAATCCCAAACGGGATGTTGTGTATTGTAAAATCGGATTGATTGGGTATGGAAATCCAAGTTTTCATAAGATATTTTTTAGGGTTCGAAATTTGTTCCAACGAATGTTAAATGATTTTATTTCAGGTGTTTAAACTATAAAATGTATTCTAATTAAGTAATTAAATCCATGCCGTCAGAAATAAATTTATCGATATTACTGTCTGATTTTAAATTCATTAGATGGTTGTAAACTGCTTTTTTTAGTGTGGAATCAGAATTGAAAACTAATTCGTAAATCTCTAAAGGTAAAAGCCAATCTTTGGTGTATTTCTCTCTTAACTCGTCTATTATTTTGGACAGCAATTCGACATCTACAATATTATTCTCGCGCATATCTCTCACTGTTTGATAGTGTTTGTGGAGATTCAATTCGGATTCTGAATAGTTTATTTTATGGGTTTTAATAGTAGAAACGTGATATAAATTCTGAAAGGATTCAACAGATGCTGGGCCTGCATAGGCCGAAATGATTTCTTTGCCGATGGCCATATCGTAAATTCCCCATTCGGGTTTAAATAGTATTTTTTCAAGGTGTGAAACTGTACAATCTTGAAAAGAGATGAGCATTATTTTCCCTCTTAAATCACGTTTTCCTGTTATTATTTGACCTTCAACTTTTATGCCGCCTTCAAATAAAAGGGTGGTGCGTTTTCCTTCATAGATACCATATATTTCTAAATCACGCGGTGACATATCTTCTATGGCAAGATTAATTCCTTCAAGTTTTCCTATCGGGCTGCCAAAACCTGCCGCGTGATAACTTGTTCCGTGTCCGATTAGTTCTTTATCTCTTGAAGCCAAAGCAGTTTTTCCACTGGTCTGAATATAAATTGGCTTGTTGTCACTGCTGATGACATTCGAAAATATTCCAGAAATTTGAATTCCTGTACTCAGTTCGATAGTGCCTATGTTTTTGGATTGAATCAATTTTTCAACTCCAGAAAGACCTCCTGTTCTCAAAGCCATTTTATTGGCAAATTTTTCTAAAACGTAACTTAAATAAGAAAAATCGGGTGTTACAAAAAGCTGCGGTTGCTGTTTTGTAATGTCAAAACTAACATTTGCCGCTTCTATGGTAAATGGTATTTTTTTGACACTGTCTTTCAAACACAATTTGCTTTCTCCAATTGAAGATAATAATCCAGCTCCATAAATTTTAGGATTCGTTAGCTCCCCAATTAATCCATACTCGACTGTCCACCAATGGAGATTTCTTATCTGAGCCATTTCTGATAATTCGCCCATATTGTTTTGAATGTCATTTAAAACGGTAAGAGCTTCCTCTATTTCTATTTCGGTAGTATTGGGATCTTCTTTTAAAATGGATACTATTCTAACGGCTTCGTACAATTCATAATCTTTAGAGGAAGAAATTGCTTTGCTACCAATTTCTCCAAATCGTCGTAGGTATTCTGCATATTCTGGGTTTGCAATAATTGGGGCATGTCCTGCAGCTTCGTGAATAATATCTGGAGCTGGAGTATAGGCAATATGGCCTATTGTGCGAATATCAGATGCGATTACCAATACATTATAAGCCTGAAATTCCATGAAAGCGTTTGGTGGTATAAACCCATCTACTGACACCGCTGCCCAACCAATGTCTTTTAGGATTCGATTCATTCCTTCCATTTCTGGAATTTTGTCGATAGAAATCCCTGTTTTAGCAATCCCTTCGAGATAATAACTATGAGCCACTGTTGGTAGAAAATTCGTGTTTAGTCGCATCACATAACGCCAAACAGCTTGATTTTGTGCGGTGTATTGCTCGTAAGGTTGCTTTACAATAAATTCGTGTAAATGCTTGGGCAGTCGTTTTGTTACTGTATTCCATTTCAAATGATGACTTTGACCCCTTTCCATAGTAGCTTTTATAAAGTTTATAATGTACCTCTATTTTGTTGTTCTCTTTCTATTGCTTCGAATAATGACTTAAAGTTTCCAACACCAAAAGATTGAGCCCCTTTTCGTTGTATTACTTCAAAAAACATAGTGGGACGATCGACAATGGGTTTTGTAAACAATTGCAATAAATATCCTTCTTCATCACGATCGATTAATATTCCGTGTTGTTTCAGTATTTCCACATCTTCGTCAATTTCTCCAACTCGTGCTATCAAATCATCATAATAGGCTTCGGGTACATACAAAAATTCTACGCCTCGCTCTCTCATTGCAGAAACTGTGACTACAATATTATCTGTGGCTACGGCTATATGTTGGACTCCCGGACCACCATAGAAATCTAAATATTCTTCAATTTGTGATTTCTTTTTTCCCTTGGCAGGTTCATTTATCGGAAACTTGATTCTGCCATTTCCATTGCTCATCACTTTGCTCATTAAAGCGGTATAATCTGTAGAAATATCGTCATCGGTAAAGGAAATAATTTGAGCAAATCCCATAACTTCTGCATAAAATTTACACCAAGTATTCATTTCGCCCCAGCCTACATTTCCTACCATGTGGTCTATAAATTTTAGCCCAATAGCTTCTGGGTTGTAATGAGATTCCCATTTTTTATAACCAGGTAAAAACACACCATTATAATTTTTTCGTTCTACAAAAATGTGAACTGTTTCTCCATAAGTGTAAATTCCTGAACGAATGATGTACCCATTTTCATCAGCTTCTTTCGTAGGCTCCATAAAAGGTTTTGCACCCCTTTTAGTTGTTTCTTCGAAAGCCTTTGTAGCGTCCTCAACCCAAAGGGCAATTACCTTAACGCCGTCTCCGTGGGTATTGATATGCTCATTAATTAATCCGTCTTTTCCCAAAGGAGTAGTTAAAACAAGTGTTATTTTATCTTGTTTTAATACATAAGAGACACGGTCTTTAAGTCCCGTTTCGAGGCCAGCATACGCATGGGACTGAAAACCAAAAGCAGTTTTATAAAAGTGAGCACTTTGCTTTGCATTTCCCACATACAATTCTACATAATCGGTTCCTAACAAAGGAAGAAAGTCCTCCGCATCAGAAAACAGTTTTTTAAGTCCGTATTCCGTATTTTGCAGCCCTTTTAATTGTTTAATATCTGCCATTTATTTTGCTATTAGGATTTAATTATTGGTATCAAGCCAAGATTGATAATAGTTTTCGTCTGCAATTTTCAAAGCCTCCTCGGTAACCATTAAAGGTTTGAATGTATCGACCATCACTGCTAATTCAAGTGTTTCCTTTTTGCCAATGCTTTTTTCCATTGTTCCAGGGTGTGGTCCGTGTGGTATGCCCGCAGGATGCAGTGTTATTTGACCTTTTTCTATATTATTTCTACTCATAAAATCACCCTCGACATAATACAAAACCTCGTCTGAATCTATATTGCTATGATGATACGGCGCTGGAATAGCATTGGGATGATAATCGTATAGTCTTGGGACAAAAGAACATATTACGAATGCGTTTGTTTCAAAAGTTTGGTGTACAGGTGGTGGTTGATGGATTCTACCTGTGATGGGTTCAAAATCGTGAATAGAAAATTTATACGGAAAATTATAGCCATCCCACCCAACAACACTAAAGGGATTTGCAGCATAAACATATTCGTGAATCGTATTCTGTTTTTTGACTTTAATAATAAAATCACCTTTTTGGTCGTAAGTTTCTAGTTCGAATGGTCCGTGAATGTCGCGTTCGCAGTAAGGTGCGTGTTCTAAGAGCTGGCCAAACCAATTGCGGTATCTTTTCGGCGTATACACTGGACTTTTCGATTCTACAATAAATAATCGGTTATCTTCCGTATCAAAATCTATTTGATAAATGATTCCTCGTGGAATTACGATATAATCGCCATATTTAAAATCTATATTTCCTAAATGCGTTCTTAATTTACCGTTACCTTTATGAACAAAAATAACTTCGTCAGAATCGGTATTTTTATAAAAATAGTCTCTCAACGATTTTTTGGGTGCGGCCAAAACGATATAACAATCACTATTTGCTAAAACGGTTTTTCTGCTTTCTAAATAGTCATCGGTTGGTGTAATATTAAATCCCTTAAGGCTCAAAGATTTCATGTTTTTTTCTACCACAATTTTTGGTGAAACATCATAAGATTTCAATATAGACTTTACTTGCGTCGGACGTTGTGTATGATATAGTAATGAAGACATACCATCGAAACCGATAGTCCCGAAAAGCTCTTCGTAATAGAAATCTCCTTTTTCGTTCTTGAAAATGGTGTGCTTTTTATCGGGTATATTCCCTAGTTTGCTATAGAATGGCATAGTTCTTTATTAAAATTAATATCTTCACTTCCCTTTTCTTTGACTTTTTGTAATTTTTGTATAGCTAAATTTAGCGAATTTTCAGTTAGGTTAAGACCGTTTGAACTTAATTCAAAGGTTTTTAGTAGTGCACCTTTAATAATAGCAGAGGTATCTTCAAACAAAATTTCATCTGTTATTTCTTCTTCATTTTCCATCAAATAAGAAAAAACTCGAGCCATACCACAATTGGCAATAAAATCTGGAATAACAGCTACTTTACTGTCTATTTCAGATAAAATAGGACCCATAAAGATTTCTTTGTCATTAAAAGGAACATTGGCTCCACAACTAATGACTTCTAATCCGTTTTGAATCAAAGTGTCCATTTGTGATTTTTCGACCATTCTTGAGCCAGCCGCTGGTATAAAAATTTCTGCGCCAATGGACCAACTGTTTTGCATCACTTCTTCAAAAGAAAGAAAGGACTTTTCCGACTCTAAGTTAGCTTTTTTTGATAACAAATGTTGTATTTCTTCAAATTTAAATCCCTCGGCATTTATAAATCCTCCATTATGATTGAGAACCCCAACGATTTTAACTCCGTACTTGGCTAGATAAAATCCGGCCGCTGCGCCTACATTTCCCCAACCTTGGATAATGGCTCTTTTGCCTTTTAGTGTGCCACCCCAAATGGTATAGTAATGTTTTATGGCTTCTGCAACTCCATATCCAGTAATTAAATCTGCTATTTTATAGCGAACTGTTCCCGACGGAATATATTTTTTGTCCGTCACTATTTTGGATACTCCGTATTGCAATCTTTCTATTTTCTTTTGGTTTTGACTTCTTTCAATATTAAAATATCCATTTACAACGCCTTCTTGCGGATGTGCTAACCCTAAATTCTCTGTAATAGGAATAACTTCGTGTAATTCGTCTACATTCAAATCGCCTCCAGTTCCATAATAATTTTTTAACAAAGGAAGAATAGCTTTATACCATCTTTTTAAAACACCGAGCTTTCTTGGATCCTGCGGGTCAAAATTAATACCTGATTTTGCACCTCCAATTTGAGGTCCAGATACAGTAAATTTTATCTCCATGGTTTTTGCCAAGGAGACCACTTCGTCCTTATTTAATCCTTTGCGCATTCTAGTTCCACCGCCAGCGGCACCACCACGCAATGAATTAATTACAGCCCATCCTTTTGCCTCAGTCTCTTTATCATTCCATTCAAAAATAATCTCTGGTAAACTCTGTTCAAAAATCTCAATTAGGTTTGGCATTTTTTTTTATTTATTATTACTTGCAACAAACATAAATCAACAATGGTTTATTTGAACAAAACACTGAAAATAATGTTTCATTTTGGTGTTTTGAACTAAATAAATATCATTTTGTAGATTATTATTCTAAAATAGTGTGGTAAATTTGTTGAAATAAATATTTTATTCTGCATATGAACCCACAATTAGACCCTATAGATCTTCAAATTCTTGATTTATTGCAAGAAGATAGCCGCATCACTATAAAGAGAATATCGGAAATAGTAGAGCTTTCAGCAACACCAGTTTTTGAAAGAATAAAAAAGTTAGAAAAAAATGGCTTTGTAAAGAAATATGTTGCGTTACTCAACGAACGAAAACTTGGTTTGAAACAGGTTATATTTATTAATTTAACCTTGAAAGAGCATACTAGAAGTTATTTAGATAAATTTGTCAAAGAAGTAAAAGAATTTCCAGAGGTCATTGAATGTTATAGAATTACTGGAAATTTCGATTTTTTAATAAAAGTCCTTGTAGAAGATATTGAGAGTTATGAGACGTTCATTTTGACAAAACTTTCGTTGTTGTCTAATCTCGGCAATGTGCAAAGTCACATTGCACTTTCTGAATCCAAAAATTCAACAAAAATTAAATTAAAATAAAAATTAGGCAATATTCTCTAATCCGCCCGGGAAAGGTCGGTAAGCATAATAATGTAGCACTTCTTCGATGGCCGTTTTCAAAGCCTCGTTTACAGGGACTAAAGTGGTCCCCAATCGGTAATCTATTTGTGCCAATTGCATATAATAGTCGGTAAAAATTGGTACATACAATCCTTTGCTAATAGCTTCTTCAGTAGAATTGAAGTTTTCTAGTTGGTCTTCTTTTATGATTTTGCAGGTGGCTAAACGAAGTTCTCCGTATTTGTCTCGACTTGCTGCATACCCAAAAAGCCGGCAAATCAGTCCGCGATAGCGATAATTGCTGCAGCTTCCGTTATATTCTTCTAAAAGTGCTAACGGTCTGTAAATATGGCAAGTTGTGATGATGGAATTGTCTAATTCTAATAAGACTTCTTCGGCTTTTCCGTTTAAAAATAAATGAAATGCCCAAGGAAGAAATTCCAATGGGGAAGCGTCAATGTCGGGTTTGGAACAGCATTTGCCACAGCCAGTAAGGCAATGTAAGCTAGTTTCGGATTTGAAAGCTGTAATCTCTTTTTCTAGTTGACCAAACAATTCTTCAATTTGCCGAACCTTATGTTCAATTGCCATTTTTTTTGGTAAGGTAGTCTATTAAAAATGGCTTTAGGAAAAGAAAGACATTAATTGTGTTTTATTTGGCTCGGATGTGTTTTACTATGCCCATCCCTGAAACCAGCATCCAACTTCCTTCCAGAATTATAAATGGCAGATAATTCATTAGAAAAGAAGCCAAACAAGCCAAACCCGCTCCAATAAAATTCATCATTAAATACGATAAATTGTCCTTTTTGAGTTTGTTGTTTAAGTTTAAAAAGTAAGCAATCAATAGTATTGCGACACCTATGAATCCAATAATATCTGTTTTTGTCATTTAGAGTATAGTATTAATTTTTAAGGGATATGACGATTAGATTTCAATACCTTAAATCGTAAATTTCAAATATAATCATTTAACGGATAAAATTTTATTTCTGTTTTTTATTATCTATCAATATATTTTTATATATTTGTTTAATAAATAATTAAAAATGATAAACAACTCGTATAATATCAAAAGTGTTTTTAGCATAAAAGATCTTGAAAACTTATCAGGGATAAAAGCGCATACTATTAGAATTTGGGAAAAAAGATACAATATTCTTGAGCCAATGCGGTCTGATACCAATATCAGAAATTATGATTTGAAGAGCTTGCAAAAATTGCTTAATGTTGTTTTGTTGAATGAGTATGGCTATAAAATATCAAGAATTGCAGAACATTCGTCAGAAAAAATTGAATTGCTGGTTAGAGAAATTATTTCTGAAAAAAGCACAAAAAATCACGCATTAAATGCTTTTAAAATGGCGATGATAAATTTTGATCAAGCTTTGTTTTTTAATACCTATAATAGTTTGCTTTCTGAGAAAAGCTTTCGAGATGTTTTTTATGAAGTTGTGATACCCTTGATGGAAGAAATTGGTTTGTTATGGCAAGCTGGAACAATTAGTCCTGCTCAAGAACATTTTATAAGTTTTTTAATCAAGCAAAAACTTCTTTTAAATACGGAGAAACTTCAAATTTTGGAGCCTATAAGAACAGATAAAGTTTTTGTTTTATACCTTCCGGAAAACGAAATTCATGAATTGGGTTTGATGTATTTGAATTATGAAATTCTATTAAACGGATACAAAACTATCTATCTTGGCGAGAGTGTTCCTATAGATAGTTTGAAGGATATGAAAAAATATTTTGATACTATTGTGTATGTTTCGTATCTGACCGTCGAGCCAACAAAAGATGCAATTAGCGGATATATTAATGAGTTCAAAGCGGCATTAATTGATGAGAATTCGCAGGTTTGTTTCCTTGGCAGACAGGTTGAATTTATTGATTCTGCATCCAAATCTAACCAAATTAAAGTGTTTAATTCTATAGCAGATTTTGTTGAAGATTTATAATTTTTTGTTAAAACCAATATTTTGTTTAATATTTTTGTATATTTGCTAAACAGATGAAAAAAACTATTACAATAATCGGTTCAGGTTTCTCGTCGTTAGCAGCTTCATGCTATTTGGCTAAAGAAGGTTATGAGGTTACAGTTCTCGAAAAAAATAAAACAGTAGGAGGTAGGGCAAGGCAACTTGTTAGGGATGGCTTTACTTTTGATATTGGTCCAACTTGGTATTGGATGCCCGATGTTTTTGAGAAATTTTTTGCTGATTTTGGCAAGGAACCATCAAATTATTATCAACTCGAAAAATTGAATCCTGCCTATGTCGTTTATTTTGATGAGTTAGATACGCTTCAAATTCCTGATAATTTGTCCGATATATTAGAAATTTTTGAGATTCAAGAAAAAGGAAGTTCAAGTCATTTGAAAGCGTTTTTGGATAATGCCAAACATAATTATGATGTAGCTATCAAAGATTTGGTTTATCGGCCAGGAATTTCAATTTCCGAACTGATTACACCTGTAACAATTAGAAAAGCAAATCAGTTTTTTAGCACTATCAGAACAGCGGTTCGTAAAAATATAAAAGATAGTCGTCTGCAGCAAATAATGGAATTTCCCGTGTTGTTTCTTGGGGCAAAACCATCGAATACGCCGTCTTTTTACAGCTTTATGAATTACGCGGACTTTGGTTTAGGAACTTGGCATCCTAAGGGTGGAATGTATGAGGTGGTCAAAGCTATGTATGTTTTAGCAATGGAGTTGGGTGTTAAAATAAAAACAAATCAGAATGTTGAAAAAATCAATGTAGAAAAAGGAGTGGTAAAAAGTGTAGTGGCAAATGGATTAACCATACATTCAGACGTGGTGCTGAGCGGTGCCGACTACCATCATACTGAAACTTTATTAGATGAACAATACCGCGGGTATTCTGAGAAGTATTGGAACTCGAAAGTATTTGCTCCTTCATCGCTTTTGTTTTATGTTGCTTTTGATAAAAAGATAAAAAATGTTTCGCATCACACTTTATTTTTTGATACTGAGTTCGATATTCATGCCAAAGACATTTATGATGATCCAAAATGGCCTGAAAAACCATTGTTTTATGCTAGTTTCCCTAGCAAAACCGATGATACTGTTGCGCCAGAGGGTAAAGAAGCTGGAATATTTTTAATACCAATTGCTCCAGGCATCGAAGATACTCCTGAAATTAGAGAGAAGTATTTTAATAATATTATGGAACGATTTGAAACATTAACGCATCAGAAAGTGAGGGATAGTATTATTTTTAAAGAAAGTTTTTGCGTTACCGATTTTGTTAAGGATTACAATTCATACAAGGGGAATGCTTATGGATTAGCCAATATATTGACTCAGACCGCTTTTCTGAGACCAAAGATTATTAGCAAAAAAGTAAAAAATTTATTTTTCACAGGACAATTAACGGTTCCAGGCCCAGGTGTACCACCATCTATAATTTCTGGAAAAATTGTTTCGGACTTGATTAAGAAAAACTTCCAACAACAGAGAAAAGGTGCAAAAGATAGTAATAAAGCAGCTGAAAAGTCAATTATTTCAAAAGGTGATTCAAGTCTAAAAAATGTTAAAGCCTACTTTATATAGAATTTATTCATAATTAGTAGTACTTTTGAAATAGTAGTGCTATCTATCTTAGTTCAAAAACCACTGGGAATTTTGAATAAATGTACAACAAATCATAACTATCCACCTATGAAAAAATTATTTGACGATGTATCATTCAAGTGCAGTACTTTAGTCACAAAGAGCTATAGTACTTCTTTCTCATTGGCGGTTTACATGCTTGCGCCAAGTATACGAGAGGCCATTTACAGTATTTATGGTTTTGTTCGTTTTGCCGACGAAATTGTCGATTCATTTCATGGTTTTGACAAAAATACTTTGATAGAAGATTTTGAAATAGAATATTATAAAGCTCAAAAAATGGGTATTAGTTTAAATCCTATTTTAAATTCTTTTCAGCAAACGGTTAATAAATATAACATTTCCGACGATATGATTCAATCTTTTTTAAAAAGTATGAAAATGGACTTGATAAAATCAGACTATCATAGCAAAGAAGAATATGATGAATACATATATGGCTCCGCTGATGTAGTGGGTTTAATGTGTTTGAAAGTATTTGTAAATGGTGATAATGCTAAATATGATGAATTGAAAGAGGAAGCTATGCGATTGGGTTCTGCTTTTCAGAAAGTTAATTTCTTACGCGATTTGAAAGATGACAATTTGGTTTTAAACAGAAATTATTTCCCAGGAGTCGATTTAAAATCTTTCGATGAAAAAGATAAAATGATGATTATTAGGGAAATAGAAGAGGATTTTAAAGTAGCATTACAAGGCATAAAAAAATTGCCTTTAGAAGCCAAATTTGGAGTATATACTGCTTATGTGTATTACAAAAAATTACTGAAAAAGTTAGAAAACACACCTTATTTTGAAATAGGAAATTCAAGAATTAGAATTTCAAATTATACCAAAGGGATTTTGTTTGCCAATTCTTTTGTAACCTATAAATTAAAATTGGTATAATTTTTATATCTTTATAGAAACCCTAAAACGCCTAAAAATGATATCGTTCTTAATTTTTTTAGCTACTTATTTACTAATGGAATGTGTGACTTGGTGTACACATAAATTTGTAATGCACGGTTTTTTGTGGTACTTACACGAAGATCACCATCAGCCTAAATACGCTCATGTATTCGAACGAAATGATTTGTTTTTTGTGATTTTTGCCATACCAAGTATTTTGTTATTTTATTTTGGTGCTCAGGCAGGTTTCGATTATAGGTTTTTTATTGGGCTTGGCATTTTTGCTTATGGATTGAGCTATTTTATTGTTCATGATGTCATAATTCATCAACGGTTGAAATTGTTTAAAAATACTAAGAACAAATATTTAGTGGCACTTCGAAAAGGTCACAAAGTGCATCACAAGCATTTGGGAAAAGAAGATGGAGAATGTTTTGGAATGCTTTTTGTGCCTTTCAAATACTTTAAAATTTAAGATGTCATTATATTTGGTATTAAATATTGCTTCTTTTTTTGTTCCGTTTCTGTATAGTTTCGAAAATAGAATGAAGTATATAAGACGCTGGAAGGCTGTTTTTTCAGCAATTCTGATTACCGCTATCTTCTTTATTGTTTGGGATATTATATTTACTAAAGTTGGTGTTTGGAGTTTCAATCCTAGATATCATGCTGGAATAGAATTCTTTGATTTGCCTATAGAAGAATGGTTGTTTTTTATCTGTATTCCGTATGCGAGCCTCTTTATTCATTTTGCGTTTCACTATTTTTTCCCAACCGTTTCACTCTCTAATAAAACAGTGAAAAGAATCTATTGGCTATTGATTTTAGTATTGATTCCTACCATTGTATTTAATTATGATAAATTATATACAGTTATAAATTACACCGTTTTGGTTCTTCTTTTGACGTATACCGTTTTTAAAGTCCCAAATATTTTGAACACCTTTTTTATTACTTTTCTAATTGTATTAATTCCATTTTCAATTGTCAATGGCATACTTACAGGTAGTTTTATAGAGGAGCCAGTGGTAAGCTATAATAATGCCGAAAATTTAGGAATCCGTTTGGGAACCATTCCCATCGAAGATATTGGCTACGCTTTTTCAATGCTATTGATGAGTTTGGTTTTAATTAAAAAAATAGAAAACAAATAGCCACGCATTAAACGAATTGAACCAATTGACACTGGTTTTTAATTCTTAAAATCCTTAAAACTTTCACTTTATTTATCTGTGAAAATCTTTGAATCGAGCGATAGTGAACTGCAGAAGGAAATCTGTAGTAAAAATTAAATCCGTTAGCAAACAAGCTAAAAACAATATAATGAAAGTATATAAAAAAGAAACCATACAACACATTAATGCGAGTATCGAAGAATGCTGGACTTTTTTTTCGAGCCCAAAAAATTTGCAAAAGATTACTCCTGAAACAATGGGTTTTCAAATTACCGATTACGATGGGAAGAGCATGTATGCAGGGCAAATCATCCAGTACAAAGTGTCGCCTCTTGCCGGTTTG
This sequence comes from uncultured Flavobacterium sp., assembly GCA_963513695.1. Classification (GTDB taxonomy): domain Bacteria; phylum Bacteroidota; class Bacteroidia; order Flavobacteriales; family Flavobacteriaceae; genus Flavobacterium. The sequence continues at coordinate 66,402 of CAUPRL010000002.1, read as the reverse complement.
AAATTGAGTTGGACAACTGAAATAACGTTCGTCAAAGACAAAGAATATTTCATAGACGAACAACGATTCGGGCCTTATGCTTTATGGCATCACAAACACTTTTTCGAGCCTACAGAAAATGGAGTTAAAATGACAGATGTCGTTCATTATGCGTTGCCTTTGGGTTTCCTCGGTAGAATAATGAATACTTTGGTAGTTAAAAACAAATTGAAAGAAATTTTCGATTACCGAGTTGTAAAGGTGAATGAAATATTCAATTCTAAAAAATGAATAAACAAAAAATCGCCATTTTTTGGTTCAGAAGAGACTTGCGATTAGAAGATAATGTAGGTCTTTTTTTTGCTTTGGAATCGAAATATCCTGTAATTCCCCTGTTTATTTTTGATGACGCAATTCTAGACAGTTTGCCTAAAACTGACCCTAGAGTTGGTTTTATTCGTGAGTCACTTTCGAAAATAAATCATCAATTAGAAGATTTGGGCAGTTCTATTTTGATAAAAAAAGGGAAAACCCAAGAGGTTTGGCAGCAGCTTATACAAGAATTTGATATCAAAGAAGTCTTCTTTAATAAAGATTACGAACCCTATGCAATCAAAAGAGATGTGGCCATTTGTGAATTATTCAGAGCGAATAAAATCAGTTCTTTTTCTTATAAGGACCAGGTAATATTCGAAGAAAAAGAAATTGCCAAATCAGATGGATTGCCGTACACCGTTTATACACCCTATAAAAACAAATGGCTGGAGAAATACACTTCTATAGCTCCAGTACAAGAATATAATACTGCTGAAAAGTTTTCCAATTTTCACAAAAGCAATTTTGCGTTCCCCACATTGGGACAAATCGGATTTGAAGAAAGTGCTATAAAAGTAATTCCACATAATTTGAAAAATGTCTGGAATTATCAGGAGACTCGTGACTTTCCTGCTTTGGATAGTACGACACATCTTTCACCACATTTGCGTTTTGGGACGGTAAGTATTCGTAAATTAGTGAATTGGGCCGTGCGAAAAAACCAAGTTTTTTTGAGTGAACTGATTTGGAGGGAATTTTTTATGCAAATTCTATTCAGCTTTCCAAAAGTGGTTAGCCATAACTTCAAAACGGCCTACGACGGTATTCAATGGCGCAACGATGAAGAAGATTTCAAACGATGGTGTTCTGGTACTACAGGTTACCCTATGGTTGACGCAGGAATGCGCGAACTGAACGCAACGGGTTATATGCACAACCGCGTTCGAATGGTGGTGGCGAGCTTTCTTTGCAAACATTTATTAATCAACTGGCAATGGGGTGAAGCGTATTTTGCCGAAAAATTATTGGATTTTGAATTGTCGGCTAATGTTGGCAACTGGCAATGGGCCGCTGGTACGGGTTGTGACGCTGCGCCTTATTTTAGGGTTTTCAACCCCGAAATTCAACAAAAAAAATTCGATGAAAAAGGTGTTTATATTCGAAAATGGATACCTGAATTTGATTTGGGTTATAGGCAACCAATGGTCGACCACGCTTTCGCTAGAGATAGAGCTATTGCAACATACAAGGCAGGAATTCTGAAGTGATTATTTTAAACCATTTAGAAAGTTAAGAAAATTAAGTTTTTTTATTTCTTCATGATGTAAAAAGTTTTCGACATTCATTATAAAGAGTCCAATTTATTGAATTAATTTATTCAGCATTCCTTGAAAAATAAATCCGTGAAAAGGCAAAACTGCGTACCAATACAGTCTTCCCCATATGCCTTTAGGTTTAAAAGTTGCCGATTGATAAAGTGTGTTGTTGATGATTTTGAATTCAAGCCACGCTTCGCCGGGTAGTTTCATTTCGGCAAACAAAATTAATTTTCCTTCCTCTTTGTTGGCATACAAAACCCTCCAAAAATCCAATGCATCTCCGGCATGAATATCATGTTTGTTGGTTCTTCCTCTTCGAGAGCCTACTCCTCCATACAATTTATCTATAAACCCTCGCAGATTCCAGAGCCAATCGCCATAATACCATCCAGTTTCGCCGCCGATAGACCATATTTTGTCAATCGTAAAAGCTCTGTTTATTATATCTTTTTTTCGGCGATCTATAAAACAATCTTTTTTTGGGACTTTCAAAAATCTAGAGATATTACTGCTAAACCGTCCGCTGATTAATGAATCTTTCCAACTCGAAGTCACATCGTCTTTATCTATTTTTACCAAGGCTTTCGATAATGCTAATTCATAGGTCATGGGGTTTACCTTAAGCAAATCATTGATTCTGTTGTCTTTGCAAATCACCTCAACTTTCATACTACTTACCAATGCAGTCGCCAATTTATATGAGGTAGAAGTGACGAAATACAGCCAATAGGATGATAATTTGGGAGTCATTATTGGGATGGTATAAATCCATCTTTTTAGTTTTTTGGCTTTAGCAAAACCCAACAACATTTGCTTGTAAGTGAGAATGTCAGGTCCACCAATATCAAAATTTTGATTGTAAGTTAAAGGATTAAGGAGCGATTTAGACAAAAATTCAAGGACATCATTGATTGCAATAGGTTGGCATTTTGTATCGAGCCATCTAGGGGTAATCATTATGGGCAGTTTTTGAATTAAATCTCTAATGATTTCAAATGAAGCACTACCCGAACCTACAATTATTCCAGCTCTAAGGGTGGTACTTGCAAAATGCCCAGTGCTGAGCACATCTTCAACTTTTTTTCTTGAGGATAAATGTTTAGAAAGTGAAGTGCTATTGACTATGCCACTTAAAAAAATAACTTGTTTTGCTATGGTTTGATTAATTCTCTGAACAAAATTTTCAGCAGAAATTCTCTCAAGTTCGCTGTAATTTAAAGTTGAAGAAGACATCGAATGGATTAAATAATAGGCTGCATCTATATCTTCAGGAATTGCAGCTAAGGTTTCTTTTTTTAAGAAATCAACTTCTATTATTTTGATGCTTTTCAACAGCTGTTTTGGAGCATAAAACCTGTTTTTGTCTCTTACACAACAAACTATTTCGTGACCTTGTTCCACCAAAATGGGTAAAAGTCGCTTGCCAATATAGCCAGTTGCACCTGTTAAGAGAATTTTCATCTTTTTGCTTTTGAGAAATAAAGTTAACTCAATTTATTGGAAACCAAGCTAATAAATTCTTTTCTTGTTTTGTCTTTTTCGAAAGCTCCAGTGAATGATGAGGTTGTAGTAACCGAATTTTGTTTTTGAATGCCGCGCATGCACATACACATGTGTTGCGCTTCGATCACAACGGCAACACCTAAAGGATTCAGCGCTTCCTGAATGCAATTTTTAATTTCATCAGTAAGTCTTTCTTGCACTTGCATTCTTCTCGAAAAAGCATCTACAATTCTAGGAAGTTTGCTTAAACCTACTATTTTTCCGTTTGGAATATAGGCAATATGCGCTTTTCCAAAGAAGGGTAGCATATGGTGTTCACACATCGAATACACTTCAATATCTTTTACGACAATCATTTGTTTGTGGTCTTCCGTAAATAGCGCCGATTTTAGAATACCTAGCGGGTCTAATCCATATCCGTGAGTGAGATAAAGCATCGCTTTTGCGGCTCTTTCGGGGGTTTTTTCAAGGCCTTCTCTGTATATGTTTTCGCCAATATTTTCAATTATCGAGCGGTAGTTTTCAGCCATAATTGCCACCGCTTCTGTGTCATAATTTTCTATTTTCTCGTATCCTTTTATTTCTTTTGCAATCATTTCTCTTCTGGTTTATTGAATAAATAAAACTGTTGGTATTTCTTAAATTTTAAAAGTGACAATGCCATAATCCATCTCAAAAATTTGTCCTGAAATTGACTTTGCATTTTCAGATATAAGGAAATTCGCCATACCTGCCACTTCTTCCGGTTTCAAGTAGTTTTTCATCGGATGGCGCTCCATCATATTTTCTTTCATTCGATCGTTGCGCAAAATCCCTGCAGCAAGCGAAGTCTCGGTAATTGTTGGAGCTATGGCGTTGACTCGTACTACCGAGGCTAATTCGGCTCCCAGCGATTTTACTAAGCCTTCGACTCCAGCTTTAGCAGTGGCTATACTAGTGTGAAAAGGCATTCCAAGTTTTGCAGCAACGGTGCTGAATAAAACGATAGATGGATTAGTCCCTTTTTTTAATACAGGTAAATATTTTTGAATTGTTTTTACAGCTCCAATTACATTGATTTCGAAATCATTTCTAAAATCATCGATGCTCAAGCTTCCAATTGGTTTTAAAGTTATAGAACCTGGGCAATAGATCAAGACATCAATGTTTTCGATGTCGGGCAATACATCTTGCAAGACATTCAAAGAATAGTGCGTCAGGTTAGGGTGCGAAATCTCGGGAACGTTCCGACTAATGTTGTGAACGATGTTGTCTTTTAATTGTTGTTGTAGAATTTCTTTGCCAATTCCCTTGCTACCGCCTATGATTAGGATGTTTCTCATGTCAATTCTATCGCTTTGAAATTTTATTATTATTGATTTGCCTTTGTCGGCTGCATTTAAATCTTCCTTCTTTGAAATCTCTCAATTTTTCGTGTTTTGTTTTCCGACCTTGTACTCTTTCCCTCCACATTTTGAAACTTGATGGTTTCATTTCTTTTCGCATCAAGTCGATAACTTCTTGTTCTTTTAAATCAAATTGAAGCTGAATCGAGTCGAATGTGGTTCTGTCTTCCCAAGCCATTTCTATGATTCGGTCAATTTCAATTTCGGAATATTCATTTTTCAATCTTTGTATTTTTTAAATTCATTGACCACAATTTTTGCTTTCAAATCAAACATTAGATTGTACAATCCGAAGAATGTTCGGTTCATATAGATAAAATGTTTCGAGCCGCGGTTGCCGTTCATTTTTCTGAGAGTAGTGTCTTTTGTAAATCGTTCCCCTAATTTGGCTATGTTTTGGAAGAATATTTCATCTGAAAAATCAAATGTTTCTGATTGGAAAGGTTTTGTAAACAGCGATAATAAATCATAAAACATTTGGCTAAAATATTCGATTTCTTCTTGCGAATCTTCAGTTCTAAGAATCTCTAATTCGAATAATTTTTTTTCGAAAAGAACTTTATTATCAATAATATTCTTTTTGATTAATTCAAAATAGGGAATATAGAAGTCATTTGGAATGGTCTTCATGCAGCCAAAATCTAGTGCTACCAGCTGATTTTGGTCATTCACTAAAAAATTTCCAGGGTGGGGATCAGCGTGTACTTTTCTTAAAATATGAATTTGATACATATAAAAATCCCATAGTGCTTGGCCTAATTTTTTTGCCACTTTTGGGTCTTTATTTTTTGATGTGAATTCCGATAGGTGAATTCCGGTCATCCAATCCATGGTGATAATTTTCTCCGAAGAATATTCTGGATAATACGCCGGAAAAACTAAGTTTTCTATTTTTTGGCACGCTTTGGCAACTTCTTGGCTTTGTTTAAGCTCTAAAATATAATTTGTTTCTTCGGTGAGTTTGTCTTCTACTTCCTTGAAATATTTATCAGAATCTTTCCCTTGTAGGTTGAACATTCGAATCGCGACGGGTTTGACTAAAGCTAAATCTGATGTAATACTATTAGCAACTCCTGGATATTGAATCTTTACAGCCAGTTTTTTATTGTTTTTGACTGCCAAATGAACCTGCCCAATACTTGCGGCATTTACCGAATTGGCATTGAATTCGTCAAAAATTTCGTAAGGCGTTTTTCCAAAGTTCGACTTAAATGTTTTTAGAACTAACGGAGCAGAAAGGGGAGGAACAGAGAACTGAGACAAGGAAAATTTATCGACATAGGCTTGTGGCAAAAAGCTCTTGTCCATACTTAGCATTTGGGCCACTTTCAGGGCACTACCTTTCATGCTTTTTAGCCCATCATAAATATCTTCGGCGTTATCTTCGTTAAGTTTGTCACGAGTTAAATCGGTGTTTACCATTTTTTCGCCGTAATACTTTAGGTAATTCACACCAACTTTAGCGCCCGTTTGAACGAGTTTCGTCGCTCTTTCAATTTTTGATGTTGGAATATAATCGATAGTTTTCATTAGTTCTGTTGTATTTTTTCTTTAAAAAGGAATTTTCCAAAGTCAATCAAGCTTTCGATGGGTGCCATATTCATTAGTTCGAAGCTCGCTTTTACTGATTTTTCAATAAAAATATCTGTTTTTTCAAAAGCGGGCGAGGCATCATCCAGCCAGAATTTTAAAATCATCAAGAACTGAATCCACGCGGATTCTTTAAGTGCTTTTTCTTGAATATTATGAAATTTTTCAAATTGAATTCTTAAATCGTCCGTAAAGATTTCACCTATAAAGTTTTTGAATTCTACTCTTAGGCTTGAAAGTTGCATTAGATTCTTAAGTTGATTTCGTTGTTCTTTTAATGTCAATTGAACATAGCTTCGATTGGCGGACATCAGTTCGAAAAAGGTGAAATAAAAACTCAGTGTTTTTGATTTCATGTCGTAATTCTCGAATGCTGGATCTTTTTCAATCAATTGCTTTGTCTTGTCAAAAAACACTTTGAAAATTTCTTTTTCAATACTTTCAATGGTTCCGAAATAGGTGTAGAAATCGGTTTCAGTGAAATCATTTTCTTTAGCGAATAGATAAACGGAATTCGGTTTATCGGCATTTTCTAAACGATAATTCATATACAAAGACACAATTTTTTCTTTGGTATTGGGTGTTTTTTTAGTTGCCATTTGATTTTATATTTAAATTATTTGGTAAATATACAAATTGTTTAACGATTAATTAGAAATATTAAACAAAAATATTTGTTAATGTTTTGAGTTGACTCAAAAATGAGTATATTTGTGCTATGAAAAAGAATGTATTAATTACGGGAGGAACTGGATTTGTTGGTAGGAATTTGAAAAATCTGCTTATTCAAGAAGGGTTTTCTGTTTCAATTTTGAGTAGAAATTTAAAACAAAATTCAGTTGATTTATCTTATTTTCGGTGGGATTTAGTAAATAGTTATATCGATGAGAGTGCCGTTTTGAAAGCGGACTACGTGATTCATCTTGCTGGTGAAGGTATTGCTGAGAAAAGGTGGACTGCTAAGCGAAAACAGGAAATTGCAGAAAGCAGGGAAAAATCGATTCAGTTGATATATGATGTATTGAAACGCAACAACAAGAAATTGGAGGCCTTTGTTTCTGCTTCGGGAATAGGTATTTATGGAGCAGTTAATGGTGTAGAGATTTGCACTGAAAATACCCCTGTGGTCAATGATTTTTTAGGGTCAACTTGTCAAAAATGGGAAGCGGCGGCAGATACAATTGAAAGTTTGGGTATACGTACAGTAAAAATTCGTACCGGCTTGGTGCTTGGAAAGGACGATGGTTTCTTGAAAAAAATGGTACCTCTATTCAAATTGAAATTGGGTTCTGCACTGGGATCAGGAATGCAGTATATGCCTTGGATTCATATTGATGATTTGTCTGCGATGTATCTCGAAGCGATTCGCAACGTGGAAATGACGGGCGCATACAACGCGGCAATAAATGATAATACAACGAACGAATCTTTTTCGAAAGCTTTGGCAAAAATCTATGGCTATTCGTTGTGGTTGCCAGCAGTTCCTGCTTTTTTAATGAAAATAGCATTGGGAGAAATGGCTAAAATTCTATTGACAGGCCGAAGGGTTTCTTCTGAAAAAATCGAAAGAATGGGTTTTCAATTCCACTACAAAGACTTAGAGGAAGCGTTGCGGAGTTGCTTATTATGAGATTATTACTTTACTAAAAAGTAGTACTTAATAGCAACGGTTTCAGCGACTTTCATACTTAATATTTCAGGGATTTTAATATTGAAATCTTTTGTGTTTATTTTGAAATCAGAAACAAGTTCTAGTCCATTCCCCTCTTTTTTTAGGAATACTACTGTGTTTATTTTTTTTGACTTTCCGTGTATTTTTAGTTCTCCTTTCAGTTTAAATTCTTTTGAAGAATTATCAATAATATTGATATTGAACCCTTCAATTGTTCCCTTAAATGTAGCTTGCGGATAATCGTCAGTTTCTAAATATTTTTTATTAAAATGCTCTTCCATTAAAGATAATTTAAAACGAAAATCTTTCATTTGGACCGTACTTGTTAAGTTGCCATTTTTTAAAGTTAACACACAGTAAACTGTTTTATTTGTTGCTGCAACTTCTTCATAGAATGGCACCGAGGCTTCAAAATTGATGATGCCTGTTGCTGTTCTCATCTCTTTCTGGGCAAAGGAGCTAGAGAATATAAAAAAAAGTAGTATGATGATATTTTTTTTCATATCGACTTTATTCAGTACTCTAAAGTTAGGGAATTTATCTGTCAATCATGAGAGAAAAGCTCAAATTTTATAAACTATGCTATTTTATTTTAAAAGGAGAATCCTCTTTTTTTACTTCCGTAATAAAGTACTTTGTATCTCCCCACCAAGGGAATGTTTTGTAGCGTTCTTTGTAAGTCAATTTCACATAGTGTCCTTCAAGGTTTTTCAAATCTGAGATGACTTTTGTGTCGCTATCCAATACCGAGAAACTAAAAATTTGAGCCCCCGAAATTCCTTGACTCAATTCTCCCTCATAGGTTTTGAAAACCATTCCTTTGCTACTAAATTTGATTAATTCGCCAGAGCGAACCCCTTCGCTGTAGGTAGCATAATAAATAAATGTAAAGTAACAAACGATTGACAACACTGTAATTCCAATCACAATTCCCAAAAATTTTCTTATCATAATTTTTTAATTTAATTCTACATTTTCGTCTTTTCCAGCTCTAGTTAAAATATTGTCAGGGAGTGCTTTTTTGGCTTTGGCACCCATTTTTTTGAGTTTTTCGACACTCGTGATGAGGTTTCCTTTACCGTCTACCAATTTGTTCATTGCACCCTGGTATTCTATTTTACTTTCGTCTATTTTCTTTCCAACTTTTATTAAATCGGCAACAAAACCTTCGAATTTATCATACAAAGCTCCGGCTTGGCGCGCAATTTCAAAAGCATTTTCTTGCTGTTTTTGATTGGTCCACATACTGTCTATGGTTCGTAAAGTGGCCAAAAGAGTTGAGGGTGTGACAATCACAATATTTTTCTCAAACGCTTTATTGTATAATGTGGTATCGTCATTCAAAGCCAAAGCAAAAGCGGGTTCCATCGGAATAAATAAAAGTACAAAATCTGGGCTTTCTATTTGGTATAAATCTTGGTAATTTTTATCTCCTAATTGTTCTACATGTCGTTTTATAGAACCGACATGTTCTTTCAGGTAGCTACTTTTCAGACTGTCGTCTTCCTCGTTGATGTATTTTTCGTATGCAGTCAATGAAACTTTCGAATCGACAATCATCTTTTTGCCGTCGGGAAGATTGATGACCACATCGGGCAATACTCTTTGTCCATCAGCATTAGTATGCGATTGTTGCACATAATACTCCCGATCTTTTTCCAAGCCCGATTTTTCGAGGACACGTTCCAAAACTAGTTCGCCCCAGTTGCCTTGCATCTTGCTGTCTCCTTTCAATGCCTTGGTGAGGTTTAAGGTTTCTTTGCTCATTTGCAAATTCATTTCCTTCAAACCTAAAATTTGTTGGCGTAGGGCTGCATGATAATCGATGCTTTCTTTGTGAGTATCTTCTACTTTCTTTTCGAATAATTGAATCTTATCTTGCAATGGTGACAAGATATTTTTCATATTTTCTTTATTCTGTTCAGTAAACTTGCTAGATTTTTCATCTAAGATTTTATTGGCTAAATTCTCGAATTCCTTGGTGAATTTGTCTTGTAGCTTTTCGACTTCTTCTTTTTGTTCTTTGTTGCGTTGCCAAAGATTTTCAAAATCGACTTCTTTCTTAGTCAATTGGATGTTGATGGATTCTTTTTCGTTGCGAATGTTATCTTTTTCTTGAATAGTTAGTTGAAGTTGTTTGTTTAATGCTGCTTTTTCATTCTCAGATTGCTCCTTTAGACTGTTCAATTTTTCTTCGAGGAAAGCTTTTTCAGATTGGGATTTGGTCGAAAAAATGAGTTTTCCAATGAAAATTCCAATGGCAAGAGCAATTATAAAAATCAGTAAAAACGGAAGCATATTTGACATACAAGAATAAGTTTTATAGAAAGTAAAAGTAAGGAAAATAGGTGAATATAAATATTTTTATATTTTACTTTTATGCAGATTATGATTTAACTAATTTTTTGAAAACTAATTGTTTTAGCATTGTTTTTAATCTTTTACCTGGGCGAAACACAATCGAACTTCGTTTAATATTCGATTTGTCGACTTCATCAGGAGTGGGGCTTGAGGTACTTTGTACGCTAATTTGAAAAGACCCCAGCTGTCCTAAACGTACAATATTGCCTTGTTCTAAAGCTCTAGTTATTTCCTTAACCAGACTGATGACCACAGCGTTACAATCGCTTTCGGTAACGGAGCAACTATCTGAAATACGTTCTGACAGTGCTTCTAAATCGAGTACACCACTTTTGGCAACCCTAGGGTAATAGGCAATTATGGGATTGGGTTTACTTGGAATGTTTTTTTTAGTTACGGTAAAAGGAACAGCCATAAGTGTTGATTTTGAAAGTTATAAGTTCAAAGATACAAATTCGTCTTTACGGAACAAATAAATGGACATGGCTAAATTATTATTTTGCCATGGCAGTTTATTTATTTAGCCATGGCCATTTTAGCCAATCGTACTGATGAAAACGAAATTTTCTTGGGAGTTTAGCAAAAAGAAGTCCCACCGAAGCAGGACTAAAGATTTTCATCTACGGCATATAGCCTTATTGTGATAAGATTAAAGATTAGAAATTTTAATCCTTACAAATGTAAGTAAAAAAAACTTTAGTTCCTATGAGGAAAACCGTAAAGCAGCTAATTATTTTCTGTGTAACTTTAAAAATTCTTAAAAAGACAGATTATTATGGCAAAAATATTGGGATTAGATTTAGGGACGAATTCGATTGGTTGGGCGATTGTGGATAAAGATGGAATAGATTTTTCACTGGTAGATAAAGGAGTTCGGATATTTTCAGAAGGGGTAAAATCAGAAAAAGGAATTGAAAGTTCTCGTGCAGCGGAAAGGACTGGTTTTAGAAGCGCTAGAAAATTGAAATACCGTAGAAAGTTGAGAAAGTATGAAACCTTAAAAGTGCTTTCCAAAAATAATATGTGTCCATTATCTATTGAAGAGGTAGAAGAGTGGAAAAAATCTGGTTTCAAAAAGTATCCATTGAATCCTGAATTCTTGAAATGGTTGAGAACTGATGAAGGAAAAAATGTAAATCCTTATATTTTTAGAGATAGAGCCAGTAAACAAAAAGTTTCTTTATTTGAATTGGGTAGAGCTTTATATCATATTGCACAAAGAAGAGGTTTTTTAAGTAATCGTTTGGATCAATCTGCGGAGGGAATATTGGAAGAGCATTGTCCACAAATAAATTCTTTAATTGAAGATACTAATTCCATTAAAGAAATTTCAAATGAATTAAAAGATTATTTTTCTACTGTTGGAATCCTTGACGAAAATAATAAAGGAGGTTTCAAAAAGGATTTAGACGAAGGAGAGGCAAAATTAAAAACATTATACAATGCACTTTTAGGTATTGTAAAAAGAAATGAAAATGAATTTGTTAAGGCTAAAGAAGAAATCATTGTAAGACTAAATAGGAAAGAAGATTTAGGAGCAGTTAAAGGAAAAATAAAAGATATTTCACAGGCTATGCTTGATGGAAATTTTAATACTTTAGGGCAGTATTTTTATAGTTTATATAACAATGGAAAAATTAGAAATCAATATACATCAAGAGAAGAACATTATCTGAATGAATTTATTACAATTTGTAAAGAACAAGGAATTCAAGGAATTGATGAGGTTGAAAAATTGCCCGAAAAGAAATTTTCAGGATTAGCCAAAGATTTGTATAAAGCCATATTTTTCCAACGACCATTAAAATCCCAGAAAGGATTAATAGGAAAATGTTCGTTTGAAAAAAGCAAAACACGTTGTGCTATTTCGCATCCTGATTTTGAGGAATATAGAATGTGGACTTATCTAAATACCATAAAGATTGGAACTCAATCTGAAAAGACGTTACGATTTTTATCACAAGAAGAAAAGCAAAGTTTGATTCCTAAATTCTTAAGAAAGAAAGATAATTTTAATTTTGAAGACTTAGCCAAAGAATTGATTCCAAAGGGAGCAACATTCGATTTCTATAAATCTTCAAAAGCTAATGGAGTTAATTATTTGTTTAATTACAAACCTTATGATACCGTAACAGCAAGTCCCGTTTCGGCATCTTTGAGAAATATTTTCGGTGAAGATTGGAAAACCAAAACCACTTCATACAAAACTAAAAACTCAAAAGGAATTGAAGTAAATAAAAGAGTAGATTATAAAGATTTATGGCATTTACTCTCCGTTTCTACATCAGATATTTATTTGTTTCAATATGCCAAAGAGAAATTAGGATTGGATGATAAAGATGCAAAAGCATTTAGCAAAATTCGATTGAAAAAAGATTTTGCAAGTTTGAGTTTGAATGCTATTACCAAGATTTTGCCTTATGTCAGAGAAGGATTGCTGTATTCTCACGCCGTTTTTATGGCAAATATTGAAAGTATTGTCGATGAATCTATATGGAAGGACAGCAATCAAAGAAAATTTATTCAAGATAAAATTGCTGAAATAATTGAAAACCACACGTTTGAAAATGGAAAATTAGAAACAATTAATAGTTTGATTAAAGAGTGTAAAACGGCAGGTGCTTTTTATTCTAAAGAAGCTGAAAGTATCTACAAATCAGATTTGGATAAAAAATTAATTCCTTTCGTTAAATTACATAAAATTGAATCAGACAAAGAAGCAATTTTAAGCGAACTATTTCCCGTTCTAATTGAGCAATTGAAAAAGTATGAATATTTAAAAATCAATCGTTTAGACGAAAAAGTTTTTGATTTTATAAAAGGTAAAAATGATGATGGTGAAATATTCTGTACAAATGAAAAGCGAATAAATAAGTTGTATCATCCATCAGATATAGAAGTTTTTAAAAAGAAAATCATTAAAGACGAATTCGGAAATGAAAAAGTGGTTTTAGGAAGTCCATTAACTTCATCTATTAAAAACCCGATGGCGATGCGTGCTTTGCATCAGTTGCGAAAAGTGTTGAATACTTTGATTTTTGAAGGACAAGTTGACGAAAAAACGATAATCCACATTGAAATGGCTCGTGAACTAAACGATGCCAATAAACGAAAAGGAATTCAAGATTATCAAAATGAAAATAAAAAGAATCGAGAAGAATATGCCAAAGATATAAGGAAGTTATATTTCGAGGAATGCAAAAAAGAGATTGAACCAACAGAAGATGATTTATTACGGTATCAACTTTGGTTAGAGCAAAATAAGCAAGAAATTTATGAAGACGGAAGAAATATAAGTATTTGTGACATCATTGGGAACGATCCAAAATATGATTTTGAGCACACTGTTCCAAGAAGTCGTTCCCAGGATAATTCTCAAATGAATAAGACGCTTTGTAGTCAAAAGTTCAATAGAGAAATTAAAGGAAATAAAATGCCTATTGAGTTAAATAATTATCTTGAGATATTACCAAGAATTGCGCATTGGAAAGATGAATCAGATAATTTGACTAGAGAAATCGAAATAATATCTCGCTCTATAAAAGCAGCAGCTACCAAAGAGCTTAAAGACAAGAAAATAAGAAGAAGACATTATTTAACTTTAAAAAGAGACTATCTAAAAGGAAAATACGACCGATTTATATGGGAAGAACCCAAAGTTGGTTTCAAAAACAGTCAAATTCCAGATACAGGGATTATCACAAAGTATTCCCAAGCCTATTTGAAATCTTATTTCAAAAGAGTAGAATCTGTAAAAGGAGGAATGGTTGCCGAATTCAGAAAAATTTGGGGAATTCAAGAGAGCTTTCAAGAAAACGATAAAAAATATTTTCACGAAAAAGACCGAAGTAAACACACCCATCACACCATCGATGCGATTACAATTGCTTGTATGACCAAAGAGAAATACGATGCTTTAGCCAGTGCTTGGACTCACGAAGATAAAGGACAACTTGGCGAAGCACGAAAACTATTAGCGGATTCAAAACCCTGGAAAACTTTTAAAGAAGATTTAAAAAAGATAGAAGAAGAAATTTTAGTCTCACATTATACACCTGATAACGTTAAAAAGCAATCCAAAAAGATTGTTAGAGTTAGAGGGAAGAAACAATATGTTGCTGAAACTGTCAAGAATGTAAATGGAAAAGCAATTGTTCAAAAAGATGCTGATGATAAAATAATTTTCAGACTTGATAAGGAAGGAAAGCGAATTCCAAGATTGCAACAAGGTGATACGATTCGAGGTTCATTACATCAAGACAGTATTTATGGAGCCATTAAAAATCCATTAAATACTAATGAAATACGCTATGTAATCCGTAAAGATTTAGAAAGTATCAAAGCATCCGATGTCGAAAATATTGTTGATGAAATGGTTAAAGAAAAAGTGAAGGATGCTATTGCTAACAAAGTTTTATTAATTTCATCGAATGCCCAACAAAAAAACAAATTAGACGGAAAGGTTTGGATGAATGAAGAAAAAGGGATTCCAATAAACAAGGTCAGATTGTATGCCAATTCAGTAAAGAATCCTTTAGAAATTAAAGAGCATAGTGTTTTGTCGAAATCTCGACACGAACATAAGCAAAAAGTATATGGACAGAATGATGAGAATTATTGTATGGCTATTTATGAGTTAGACGGAAAACGAGATTTTGAATTGATCAATAATTTCAATTTAGCAAAACTTATCAAAAACGGTCAAGGATTTTATCCATTGCACAAGGAAAAGGAAGTAAAAGGCAAAAGGAATTTAATTCCGATAGCAAAAAGTAATAATCGTGATGTTGTTTTGAAAAGAGGGCAGCAAGTTGTTTTTTATGATAAAGAGGTTGAAAAACCACAAGATATAACTGAAATAATAGATTTTAAAGGAAGAATTTATATTATTGAAGGTTTGTCAATTCAAAGAATTGTAAGACCTTCTGGAAAAGTTGATGAATATGGAGTTATAATGTTGAGATTTCATAAAGAAGCTAGAAAGGCTGATGATATAAAAAAGGATAATTTTAAACCTGATGGAGATTTTAAATTAGGAGAAATAAAACCGACTAGAAAAATGAATCAAAATCAATTTAATGCATTTATTGAAGGTATTGATTTTAAAGTTTTACCAACGGGAAAGTTTCTAAAAATATAATTTTTTTAAGTAGTTCTTTGACATTTCGTTCTAACTCTTAAACATCTCAAACCACAACTGAAAGGTATGGCATCCGCCCAGCAGGGATGCAGTAGCTTTTAGTTGTGGTTTGATTAAAGATTAGAAAACACGATATAGGGGGCTATTTCAAGAGGAGCAACGGTAAGGTTGTGGTTTGATTAAAGATTAGAAAACACGATATATGGCCAAAATCTAATGACTAATAGCTTGTAGTTGTGGTTTGATTAAAGATTAGAAAACACGATATAGATAGAAACGGCACTCTAATAGATGATACTGTTGTGGTTTGATTAAAGATTAGAAAACACGATATATAGACTTTCTCCATCATCAATAAACATTGGGTTGTGGTTTGATTAAAGATTAGAAAACACGATATAAGTTGGCTTGTTAGCTTCTAATAATCAAGAGAATAAAGAAGAATATCGTAAAATAAAATGCTCCTTTTTAGCACGTGATAGGCTAGATTGGAGCATTTTTTTGTTTCTATGCAATTGTAGCTATTCAAACCAAAAACACAATTGTAATAATTTGTATATTTGTAAAAACATTGATTATGAGAGTAGTTATTGAAACCCAAGAGGAATACAAAAGTATGTTGCAAGAAATTGCAACAGCCATAAAAGCAAAAATCACTTTTGAAGAAAAAGAAGTTGATTTTTGGGAGGAACTTCCAGAGCATGTAAAAGCAGGAATTCTAGAGAGTCAGGAACAATTCAAGCAAGGAAAATTTTCTACACACGAAGAAGTTATGACTAAATACAAAACCAAGTATAATTTATGAAAGTCGTTTGGTCAGAAAATGCCGAAACCACTTTTGATTTAATTGTGAATTATATTGAGTCAAAATTTGGTGTTTTGTCTGCAAAAAAGTTTATAAGAAAAGTAGATTCTATAATTCATTCCATTTCCAAACAACCCTATATTTATAAAAGTTCTAATTTCAATAATAAGGTTAGAAAAGCCACTATTAGCAAGCAATGTTCCTTGTTTTATGAAATAAATAAAGAAACTATTCAGTTGTCTTATTTTTGGGACAATCGGCAGGAACCTATGTTTTAAAACAATTCCAATTGAGTTGGCGCATCTACAGCATCTTGTTTGGCTTTGCCCAAATAATTGATAATCATCCCAAATTGCTTGTCGGTAATTCGCAAAACGCTGACTTTTCCAAGAGGTGGAACGAGTTTATGAATTCGTTTTTCGTGAACATCGGCACTTTCACCACTAGCACAATGCCGAATATAAACCGAGTATTGCATCATTGAGAAACCATCTTTCAAGAGATTACCACGAAATTGCGAAGCATTCCGGCGGTCTTTTTTGGTTTCTGTTGGCAAATCAAAGAACACGAACAGCCACATTATTCGGTAGGCATTGAGTTCCATAATTTAGGGTATTTGATTTTCTTTCTATTTCCCATAAAACATTGTTGTAAGGAACTGGCTGTTTTCTGTAGCGCTACCATCAAAGGACTTTTTTCGTCTTTAAAATATACAGTTTGAGTCAATACTTGTAAGAGTTCCGCTTTGATTTTAGTGTTTAATTCCTGTTCGTCGCATTGTTGCATTATTTCAAAAACCTTTTCATCCACCAAAGGGCGAAAGGGTTCCATAATGTCATCGGCGAGTGCAAAAGCGTTGTACTTGCTTTTGTGGTGAATCCCCAGCGTGTTTAACAATCCGCTTCCTGACAAAGCCCTAGCGGTTGCAGCACGAAGAATAGCATAACCATAATTGAGAAAATTATTGGGATAATCACCAAAACGTTCCCGTTTAAAATTAATATCATAGGTGTCAAAAAAACATTTCCAATATTGGCTTGCAGCAACTCCTTCCATATTGGTCGTGTCGCCACTCAAAACTTTGCTTGCCAAGAATTCGAAACTGTTTTTATTTGGAGTAATTCTTGTCAAAAGAATACCTTGATTCGTTATTTTCTCGACAATGGTTTGTTGCCACAATTGTTTTTTTAACGGAATGGAAGCTTCAATTTGGTTTTTGAAAACCTCTTGTTGAATATGGTGGCTGTTGAGGTTGAGAAACATTCCGTTTGGTAAATGATTTTTACCGCAAATAATTACCGAAGTATTGTTTTCGACCAGCAAATTCATTGCAGGTAAACTGAGGTAAATTTCTTGATGATCTAAAACCAAAAAGCCAATATCTTCAATGGGAATAGCGCTTTCCCTAATTTCAGATTTGATGATGAGTTGTAAGTTTTTTGTTGTAATCGAAGTTTTATTTTCTATTAAAATGGATTTTTTTATCATAATTTTAAAAATTAAGGTTGACACAAGGTATTGATAATGTTTTATTTACAGTATGATATTCGTCATATTTGTATTTTGCATTTTATCATTAACTTACTTTTGAAAATTCTTCCAAAACAAGCTTATCTTTGCTTCAAATTCAAATATAAATGTCCCATCGCCATTTCATTATTCACAAACCTTACGGCTATTTGAGTCAATTTATTTATGAATTGAAGCGAAAGAAAAAACTCTTGGGGGAATTGCACGATTTTCCGGCAGGAACTATGGCCATTGGTCGCCTCGACGAGGATTCCGAAGGTTTACTTTTATTGACTACTGATGGTAAAATGAGTGAACAAGTTCGCAGCAAAAAAGTGGACAAGGAATATTTTGTTCAAGTCGATGGCATTATCACGCAAGAAGCCATTGATCAAATAAAAAAAGGTGTCGAAATAGGTTTCAACGGCACAAAATATATTACCAAACCTTGCGAGTCTTTCATTATCAACGAGATTCCTGATTTTGGCCCCAGAGGAAAAAAAATTAGGGACGAACGCCACGGACCCACTTCTTGGGCTTCAATTTCAGTCAATGAAGGCAAGTTTCGACAGGTTCGCAAAATGACGGCAGCTGTTGGTTTTCCAACCTTAAGATTGGTAAGAGTTCGAATAGGGAACGTACATTTGAATGCTTTGCAAGCTGGTGAAGTAAAAGAAGTTATGAATTTTGAATTATGAGTTAAGAGTGGTTGAAGTGAAGAATTTTTTAAATATCTATGGCAAATTTAAATTAATATGTTAAACATCGTTTTAGTAGAACCTGAAATCCCCAACAATACCGGAAATATTGGTCGTTTGTGCGTCGGTACCGAAAGCAGGTTGCACCTGATTCATCCTTTTGGTTTTGTTATTAATGATAAAAACCTGAAACGTTCCGGATTGGATTATTGGGTACATCTCGATGTTACTGAATACCAAAATATTGAAGCATGGATTGCCCAAATTCCTGACAAATCTCGGGTTTTCTTACTGAGTTCACACGCCCAAAAATCTATTTATGAAGCCGATTTTCGGGATGGGGATTGGTTGGTTTTTGGTAAAGAAAGTGTCGGTTTGAGTGAAGAAGTTATGGCTCTGTTCGAAAATCATTTGACCATTCCGATGTCAAACTTAATCCGAAGTTTTAATATTGCCAATTCAGTTGCCTTTGTAGTTGGGGAGGCGAAAAGGCAGATTTCAGGTGGCAGGTAGCAGTGTTCAGTATGCAATAAAATAGAATTATAGTTTTATTACTAATTTAACCAATTTGACGAATCTGTTTGTCACGCTGTAAAGCGTCCCTATCCTCGTGAGTTGAGATTCCTGCGGAATGACAAATGGAATGTTTTAGAAAAACTACTGCAACGGGGTCTTTTTCTTGGCTAAACTTTTTAAGAAATCACAAACTTTCCTTTTTCACTATCAAAAACAATATGTTCGTCTTGGAACAAAGTATTGAAACTTCCTTTTAGAATCAAATTACAAGGTTGGTCTTGCACTGTGTTTTCGGGCGTCATTATGATCATTTCGTCACTCAATTGAATTGCCATATCGATGTCGTGGGTCGAAAATAGAATGCATTTTCCTGTTTCTTGGGTGAGTTTTTTTAGGAGTTTAAAAAGGACCACTTTATGGAGTAAATCCAAGTGAGTGGTGGGTTCGTCTAAAATGATTAAAGGTGTATCTTGTGCCAAGGCTCTTGCAATCAAGACGATTTGCAATTGACCGTCGCTGATTTCGTAATGTCTTTTTTGTGTTAAATGAGCAATTTGAGTCAGTTCAATGGCTTCGTTGATTTTTGTAATATCGTTGTCTGTTAAAGTTCCAATCCAATTGGTGTAAGGTTGTCTTCCCAAAGCGATAAGTTCCCAAACGGTTAGGTTGCTTGGGGGTAATTTTTCGGTTAAAACGACGCTTAAATTTTGTGCCAAGCTTAGAAAATCCATTTCTTGGATGTTTTTATCGTTCAAGGAAACAGTTCCGGAAAGTGGTTTTTGAATACTGGTCAAGGTTCTTAAAAGTGTTGATTTTCCAATGCCATTGGCACCGATTAATGCTATTAGTTTTCCTTTTTCCAACGACAAATCAATATCCGAAGCAATTGTATTCTTTGCTTTCTTAGTAGTATAGCCAATACTAATTTTCGATGCTTGTAAGATGATTTTGTTTTCCATTAGTTCATCATTTTACGTTTTCGAATTAACAACCAAATCACGATTGGAGCTCCAAACATTGAAGTCACCGCATTGATAGGCAAGGTAACATCAGTTCCCGGGAG
The DNA here is from genome assembly GCA_963513695.1 of uncultured Flavobacterium sp. Lineage (GTDB taxonomy): Bacteria > Bacteroidota > Bacteroidia > Flavobacteriales > Flavobacteriaceae > Flavobacterium. The sequence continues at coordinate 46,547 of CAUPRL010000002.1, read as the reverse complement.
TTGCGAAATACTATCACAAATCAACATAATAATTGCCCCTAAAAGCAAAGTGCTCCAGAATAAAATGGTGTGATTGCTTGTTTGAAAAACCAACTTGGCAATATGAGGAACGGCCAATCCGATAAAGGCAATTGGGCCTGCAAAAGCAGTGATGCTTCCAGTCAAAATACTGGTGGCCAAGATGATAATCATTCGGGTTCTTTTGTAGTTCATCCCCAAACTTCGAGCGTAGTTTTCGCCTAGTAACAAAGCATTCAAAGGTTTGATGTTCACTAAACTTAGCAACAAACCAATCGCTATACAAACCGATAAAATCACAATCGAAGACCAAGACAAATTTCCTAGATTTCCTAAGGACCAAAAAGTGAATTTCTGCAATTGTTCGGCGGAACTGAAATAGGTGAGCGTCCCCACAATCGCATTGGTCAAACTGCCAAACATCAAGCCTACAATTAATATTGCCATTGTGTTGCGCAAGCTTTGCGAAACCGACAAAACGGCTAGCAAGACCAAGAAACTTCCCAAACTCGAAGCTAGAATAATACCATAAGATGAAAGTAAAAACGAGGCAAAAAATGGAGGTAAAAAAGCCGCTCCTAAAATAACTGTTGCCACGCCCAAACTGGCTCCAGAACTCAATCCTAAAACATCGGGTCCAGCCAATGGATTTCTGAACAAGGTTTGCATCAACAAACCGCTTATGGCTAATCCCATTCCCACAAGAATTGCCGTTAAAGCTTTGGGTAATCTGTAGTTGACGATGATGTAATCCCAAGTTTCTTTGCTGGAACTTCCTCCAATTAGGTTGTTGAAAACATCTTTTATTGGAATGGAAACCGAACCCAAACTAATGTTTACCAACAATAACGTTAGCAATGACAATGTCAAGAGGGAGAATAGGAGGGTATTTCGTTTTTTGTTTTGCAAGATTGTTTGTTTTTTTTTGCCACGAAGACACTAAGTCGCAAAGTTTTTATCTTTAAAATTTTCTTTGAGTCTTCGTGTCTTTGTGGCTCTTTTTAATCTAATTTCTGAAAGAAATAGAGTTTGTGATTCGGTAACAATTCGGGATGAAAAATCTTGATTAAATCTTTCAAAACCCAATCGGGGCGAGTAGGAGACCATTCGAAATACAGGATTCCGCCTTTCGCACCTTTGTTTACGGCATACGAATATACTTTTTTATTTTTAAATGAAGCAAATTGGTTATAATGGGGATTGTTGTCGCTCATTTGCTTCAAGGACGAAAAATCTCCTGGAGCAATCCAGAAATCGGCATTTTGTGCTTTTTCCAGAATGACTTCAAAGGGCACGGACAAACTTCCGGTTCCTTTGGTGTTTGCCCATAAATAATTGGATTGGGCGTCTTTCAAAAACAGCGAAGCCCAACTTTCGCCTTGCGGAACGTACCATTGTTCCTGATACATTGCGCCACTCAAAACAGTTGGTTTATCGGTTGCTTTTTTGGCTAGATCCAAAGTAGAATTGTATTCCTTTTCAATCTCGGAAAAAATAGTATTTGCTTTAGAATCCAATCCATATAAGGCACCGAAGAATTTAATCCATTCTGCTTTTCCCAATGGGGATTGTTCTGTCCAATCGCCGTTGAGCATTACTTTCAGACCACTTTTTTGTAAATTATCCAAAGTTGGATTGCTATTATTCAAACCAAAACTAACGATCAAGTCTGGGTTCATATCGATTAAAACTTCGGTGTTGAGGTTTTCATTGACTCCCACTTCTCGCACTTTTCCGGCATCAATTCTTTTTCTGGTTTTTTCGGAAGATATGTAATCGGTGTTTGGAAAACCTATTAAAGTGTTCTCGGCACCCAATAATTCCAAAGCCGGAATATGTGTGGTTGAGGTTACGACAATTGATTTTAGAGGAATTGGTATGACTGTAAATTGTTTTAGGCTATCAGGAATAATTCCGTTTTTTTCTTGAAGAATATAGGTAAAACTTTCTTTGGCTTCCGGCCAAGGATTCGTGATTTTTAGGATGGAGAAGCCTGGGTATTTGTAGATTTCCAATCCTTTGGCATATTGGATTTCATTTTGTGAAGATGGGATTTTAGCTTCCTTTTTTGTTTGTTCTTTGCATTGGATGAACAACAGAAAGACTAAAAAGTAAAAAGCAGTATTTTGAACGAATTTCATTTCAAGTAATTTTATACAAAAGTATTGTTTTTGTTTTCACAAAAATAAACTTGTGTAACTTTTGATACCTTTAAACCAAACCAAAGAAAGTAAATTTGTCAAAAAGGATGTTATGAGAGACAATTCAAATACATTTATGTACGTCATTGCAGGAATTATAGTCTTGCATTTTTTGGTTGGCTTTATTTGGCTGATAGTCAAACTTTCAAAGAAGAAATGAAGAGAATAGCGCTAAATTCTTTTAGAAAACTACAAAATCTGTTTTATTAATTCTATATTTGCCATCGTATTGAGGTTGCTGTTTCGTTTTTCGAAACCGCATTAAAAGGGAAGAGAGTGATTGAAGATTGTAGATTAACGATTTTTGATTTCAGATTTAAAATCCGAAATCATTATTCAAAAATCAAAATTCAAAAATCTCACGCTGTACCCGCAACTGTAAGCTATAAAGCTTGTTGTTATCTACAAAACCACTGTTCTGCAAGTGGGAAGTACGAAGTGGGAAGTTGGAAGTGATATACTTCTAACCTCTAAACTTTAACTTCTAACTTTGAATGGGAAGGTCAACAACAAGACGCAAGCCAGGAGACCTGCCTAGTACATCGAGTATCAAACTTTCGGGAAAAAAGGTTTGGGTATGGGTCATTCTATGCTTTTCTCCCATTTTTATTATTAAAAATGTTTTATTAAAATGAACAACAAAATCGTTCGTATTAGTGCGTTATTCGTACTGATGACCAACTGTGTTTTTGCGCAGCAAAAAGACAGCATCACTTCACCAACTCCTTTGGATGAAGTAGTAATTTCTGATTCTAAATTTGCTTTGCCAAAAGAAAAATCAGGAAAAGTAATTACCAAAATCAGTTCGGAAGACTTAGAAAAGAGAGAAGGACAAAGCATTGCTGCTGTTCTTAATTCGGTAGTAGGTGTCGAAATTAATGGTAGCCAAAGTGTAGCAGGGAAAAATTTGGGCTATTACATTCGAGGTGGAAAAAACAATCAAGTGTTGATTCTTATTGACGGAATTCCGGTTACCGATGCGTCGGGAATTAGTTTTGAATATGATTTGCGTTTGCTTCCTGCCAATCAAGTCGAAAGTATTGAGATTATGAAAGGAGCTGCTAGTACTTTGTATGGAACTGGCGCTGTGACCGGGGTTATCAATATTAGCTTGAAAAAATCTGGTAAAAAAGCAATTCAGGGAAATGGGTATTGGAATTTGGGAACCTATAATACAGCATCTACTTCAAAAGCCTATCCTCAAGACAGCAATCAAGGGTTTTCAATAAATGGAAATGTCAAAAAACTAAGTTATTTTGCTTCGTTGAATAGCACTGCGACAACTGGAATGTCACAAATTGCACCACCCAGCGAGAAAGTTACTTATGAAGAAGATCGTTTTACAAGAACGAACTATTTGGGTAAAATTGGTTACAAAGCCACAGACAAATTAACATTAGATTTTTTTGGGAATTACGACAAACTCAACAACGATTATGATGGTGGTTTTGATAATACAGGAACTAATGATGTTTCTCAGAACCAATCCGATACCGAACAGTTTCGTTTTGGTTTTCTTCCGAAGTACAGATACACCAACGGGCAATTTATTTTGAATTCTAGTTTCAATAAAATTTCACGTACATACGATGAATTGGATACCTACTCTGGCAAAGTTGGTGTGTCGCAATACGATTCAAGAAATGTAAATGTTGATGGGTATAATAAATATGAGTTTTCTAAATCATTCTTTTTGGTTGCTGGAGCACAATATCAGTTTTTTGATATGAATAGCACGACTCCTTACGGGAATATTGCTAAAGAAAGCTCTAAATTTAATATGATTGATCCTTATATAACGGGAGTTTATACTTCTGATTTTGGATTGAATTTGAATGCTGGCGCTCGATTCAACATTCATAGCGAATATGGAAATCAATTGGTTTATAATGTAAATCCATCCTATGATTTTAAAGGATTTCCATTGAAAGTTTTGGCATCTTATAGCACAGCTTTTGTAACACCAAGTTTATATCAATTGTACTCTCCATATGGGAATGTAGATTTGACACCTGAAGAAAATGCCACTACCGAAGCTGGTTTTGAAACCCAACTTTTAGATAAAAAACTCCGATTTTCAGTAGTAGGTTTTTATCGCGAGCAAACAAATTTTATTGGATTCTCATCAGCCTATAAATACATTAATATTGATGGAACTAATCGATCAAAAGGAGTAGAAACTGAATTCACTTTTGCTGTAAATGATAAAATTAAATGGATTTCAAATTATACTTTTACTCAAGTCGATGATGCCTTGGATCGATTGATTCCAAAACATAAAGCCAACTCATCTTTGGATTATCAAATAGCTAAAAGAGTTTTTTGGAATGTGAATTATCAATTTGTTGACCATCGAAACGATGCCTTTTTTGATGGAAATTCATATAAAACACAAAACGTAGTTTTAGATTCTTACCAATTGGTCAACTCAACTATTCGTTATGAATTGCTTAAAAATAGTGTAACTATTTTTGGAACTGTCAATAATATTTTTAATACTGATTATGTCGAAAATATTGGGTACAATACCTTAGGAAGGAACTGTAAGGTAGGTTTGAACATCAATTTGTAATGCTACTTTAAGAATTTCAAAAAAAAAGGCTTCCTTTACTGGAAGCCTTTTTTTGCGTTTATGTTTTTTTTTATTTTATACTCGAAACAAATTTTAGAATGCTTTGGGCTATTTTGTCTTGTTCTATGTCATCGGTTAGGTTTTTTTTATCTTTTTCATTCGACAAATAACCAAGTTCAATGAGTACCACTGGAGCTGTTGATTTTTTTATAATGAAAAAAGCAGCATCTTTTATTTCTCCCACTTTAAAACTATCATTTTTGGACATTTCATGGCTTAATTTCATTGCATAATCGTTTGACTTTTCATACAACTCTGAATCTTTATGCACATAGAATTCAACTCCAGATTTGTCTTCATTTTTAGAAGCATTTATGTGTAACGATAAAACCAAGTCAGGCTTGATTGCATTGACGAAATCGACTCTTTTTTGTAAAGAAATTGACTCATCTGAATTTCTTGTAAAATGAAGTACTACATTTTCATTCTTGTTTAAAACCTTGATTTTGTTGGCAATTTGTTCTACAACTTGTTTTTCGTTAACTGAGTTTGAAGTCGCACCGAAATCTTCGCCTCCGTGAGCTGCGTCAATAACTATATTTATCTGTTTTGGTTCAGAAAGTTTTGGATTTACAAAAGCAAAAGATAGTATTGCTGTTAAAAACAGAAATAATTTGGTGATGTTTTTCATAAAAAATTTGGTTTTAATGGTTGGTTTATAAAGTATTAACTGATTAAAACTTTTTTTATTATAAAAGTGATATTATTCTAAAGCTTTCAATAAACCTTCAGGGGCTTTCTCAAGATACATCTCATTTTGTATTCCGTTAGCTGATTTACTGTCTTTGAAGAATTCAAAATCAGCTTCGGGAGTGCTTTTCTTAATTTTTGCAGTTCCTGTAATTTTTCCGATAGCTAGGTTTAGCAATGGCTCAGTCGAGGTGCCTAGAACACCTAAATTACTAACCGTTTCCGCTTTTTGGAATGTTGGAGTTAATCCACTTTGGTAGTCACCAAACCCGTCTTTGTTGACAATTTTTAAAACCAAAGGCTGCATTGCGTAGCGATGGTTTGCATTTCTTTTGTCTTTTCCAAATGTTGGAGAATCATATAAAGTAACTGAACCAACATTTTTTCCAACTGTGACATCACCTATTTGAACCACACTGATATAAGGTTTCAATCCGTTGATTACTAATTCACTTGCCGAAGCAGTGCTTTTTGAAGTAAGAATATAAATTTTTGGCATATTCAAACTGTTGATAGGAGTCGTTCCGATTTTGTCAACAAAATAATTTTTTAATGATTCCGGGTCGTTTGCAGCATAATAAGATTCTATTTTGGCATTCCACTGTTGTTTTGCAAATACTTGCCCTGTAAAGGCTCCTGTAATCATACTAGCCAATCGCGCTGCTGTTTGAACAGAGCCACCACCGTTGTATCTTAAATCCAGTACTAAATCTGTGATTCCCTGAGTTTTTAATGTTCCAAAAGCTTCATTTAGTTTGTTGTCGTAATTAGAATAAAAGCCATTATACATTAAATATCCAATTTTTTTAGCTCCCGAATTGATTACCGTATTGATCAAAATAGGGTTTTCGTCTAGAACTGTTTTGGTCAATGCAACGGTTTTTCCATTAGGCACAATGGCTCCGTTGCTGATGTCTGCCATACTTAAAGTGTAGTCATTATTGGAGCCAAACAAAAGACTTTGGTAGTTAGTAGTTGTCAGTTGTGTTCCATTAACAGCGTAAAAAATATCTCCACGTTTGATGCTTTTTGTCGAGGCATCAGAATTGGGGATGATATAACGAACCCAGCCGACAACTTCAGTTGAGCCAGATGTTTTTAAACTTAAACCAAATTCTACTCCGTTGTTATTAGTAGTCCCTTGCAGTTGGCCTTCGAGTTCTAAATAATCATCTACGATCCAACTAAATCTATCAATAGATTTGTCAACCCTTAGCGCATCAAATAAAACTTCTGGTTTTGGATATCCGGTCAAAAAAGTGTTTAACTCTGTTTGATTTTTGAATTTAGTATCCGATAAATTAGGAACGTCAGCTTGCCACAAATAATAAAGATTCATGCCTTTCCAAACAAAATTTTGAATTTCAATATTCATTGGTGGAGCAACATCGTCTTGGTCTTCGTTTTGACAGCTTTGCAAAGTAAAGATGGCTAAAGCGAATGCTAATAGGTATTTGAAAATTGGTTTCATATTTAGGTTGATTAATTTTGTAAAAATAGTTCTATAATATTTTCATATCTTTATCATCAAAAGCTATTCCATTTTAGTAAAGAAATTAATTTTTATAAAATTACTCTATTGGCACGGGCTTTGCAATAATTTTTAAAGATACTTTTTTTATAAATAATATATAACTTCAAACAATGAAAAAAATTATAATAACATTAGTTTTTTCTATAGTTTCTTATTTTGTAAGTGCTCAAACCTCATTCGATAAATACGACCAGCAGGAGGGTGTGGCTGCAGTAATTGTCAACAAAAAAATGTTTCAAATGATGGGAAACGTGAAAGTTGATACCAATGATAAAGAAACCCAACAGTATTTGGCATTGATAAAAAAATTAGATAATCTTAAGGTGTATACAACATCTAATCCAAAGATTTCGGCCGATATGAAAGTTACTGTCGAAAAACATTTGAAATCTGCTGGTTTAGAAGAATTAATGAGGGTCAATGACAGTGGAAACAACCTTAAAATCTGGGTTAAATCGGGAAGTACTGAGGATCAAATAAAAGAGCTAGTCATGTTTAGTGAAGAGCCAAACAAGGATAATCAAACGGTTTTGATGTCTTTGACGGGTAATTTTAATCTGAGTGAAATTGCAGTTCTTACCGATAAAATGAAAATTCCTGGTGGCGATGATTTGAAAAAGGGTACCAAAGGGAAGTAAATCGTATTTTTTTTCAAGTTAAAAGCCGTCTCAACAAATTGAAACGGCTTTTATTATATTGTGCGAAATCAATTTTATAGCAATGTTTTGTATAGTTCAATGCTGTTTTGTGAAATTTGAGACAATTTGTATTTTTTGAATAACATATCGAAGTACAATTTTGATTTTTGAAAATCTTTATCCTTGTAATAATACGCTCCTAAGTATTCAAACATTTCTACTGAAGAGTATCCTTTTTCGATAACTCTTTCATAGGTTTTGCGAACGTCAACTAGAGCTACTTTCTGTTTGTTAATCGAATCATAAATTACAGATTGAGAATTTGCTTTTAGTGCAACTAATAAAATAAATGAAAAAGTAAAAAAAATAAATTTATTGAATTTGGTGGCCACTATATTCGTTTGGCATTAATTAATAATATTATTCTAGAGTCGATGGCAAAATTACAAGTTAAATATGTATTTCCAACTTTTTTAACTAAAATTTTTGATAATATCACAATGTATTTAAGTATTTTTTTTGGTATTGGAAATTAATGTAAGTATTTTTGGCAATTTGTTAGTGTTTAGTTGTAATATGAAAAGAATAATTGAATTTTTGAAAAAAAACTTAAGAGCTTAATTTTTTTTTGAATGCTAAGAAAACACCACTGAATTGCAACTGCGTTTTTTTTGCTTAACTTTGTTTTGGTTCAAAAAAAATAGCATAAAAAACAGAAAAAGAAGTCTAGCTAGTTCTTATACAGTTTTATTTAATCGTGACCACGGTGGGATTGACTTCGTCCTTCCCACAAAGCTCCGCTTTGAAAATAGAAATGCTTCAAAAATAATTCCAAGTAAACTTGATTATTTTTGAAGCATTTCTATTTATTCGTGACCACGGTGGGATTTGAACCCACACGCCCTTACGAGCACCACCCCCTCAAGATGGCAAGTCTACCGTTTCTCCACGTGGCCTAAAAAAACATAGAGACGATGCATTGCAACGTCTCTATGTTTTTCTTTGTGTGACCTGACTGGGTCTCGAACCCAGGACCCCAACATTAAGAGTGATGTGCTCTACCAACTGAGCTATCAAGTCTTCGGACTATCAAGATGTTTTTAACGTATGCGCATTATTTTGTGACCCGACTGGGGCTCGAACCCAGGACCCCAACATTAAAAGTGTTGTGCTCTACCAACTGAGCTATCGAGTCTTTTTCTTTTCTTGAATGCGGGTGCAAATATAAGGTCTTATTTTTAATTTTTCAAAGCTATTTTATTATAAATTTGTCTTTTTTAAACAAAAGTACTTAATACCTTAGTTTATAAGGTTTTATTCATATGAGAAAAATTATTTTATTAGGTTATATGGGTTGTGGAAAGTCTACAATTGCCAATAGATTGTCAAAAATTACTGATATTCCATTCGTTGATTTAGACAAAAGTATCGAAGAGAGAACAAATTTATCCATAAATGAAATTTTCCATAAACACGGAGAAATCTATTTTCGAAAGTTAGAAAGAGAAGTTTTAATTGAATTATTGGAAGCTCCTCAAGATTTAATTATTGGACTGGGAGGAGGGACGCCTTGTTATGCCAATAATCATGAATTGTTGATTGGTGATAACATCCTTTCTATTTATTTAAAAGCTACAGTTGATACTTTATTTGAAAGATTGGTTTCTAACAAAAGCAAACGCCCAATTATTGCTGGTAAAACAGACGATGAACTAAAGGAATTTATTGCCAAACACCTTTTCGATAGAAGTTATTATTATAATCAGGCGCAATATAAATTGGTCATCGATGGTAAAACCAAAGATGAAACCACCCAAGATATTTTAGCTCTTTTAACTTAAATAGGCATAATTTTCACCCTTTTCATTGAATACAACTTCTACATTGTCTAATGAAGAGGTAGAAAGAGAAATGCCTTTAAAATCAGCTTTTACAGGGTATTTTTTGTGGTTTCTGTCTACCAGTACCGCCGTTTTGAATTTCTTTAAAGGAACATCTAGAAAATGTCTAACGGCATAAATTAATGTTGTTCCAGAATTCAATACGTCATCTACTAAAACCAAACCTTTGTTGGTATATTCCTCTTTGGTTAAAGAGGTTTTTACGTCTGAAACGGGCTGATGTTTATTGATATGAACTTCACAAAGTGAAACTTTCAAAGGGGAAATGGTATTGAGTGAATCTGCAATTTTTTTGGCAAAAACAAATCCATTGGAAGCTATTCCAGCAATCACAATTTCTTCTTCATCAATAAATGTTTCATAGATTTGGTAAGCAATTCGTTTGATAGTATGCTCAATTTCCTGATTCGATAATATGATATTCTTGCTCATTTTTTTAAAATTTTAGATTTGCTTCGCCAGTTCGCTGACGCTTCGGTTAGATTTTTTTATTGCCAATGCCATTGATTTTTTATTCATTTACTTCATTTCCGAATTCATCAATATCACGGCGGTCTTTTTTGGTGGGTCTTCCAGTTCCGTTTCTACGATAATGTTCTTTAGATAACTTCAATAATTCTAAATGTTCATAAGCCTCTGCTGGCGTTTCATTTTTTCGATAGATATCAACTAATTTGGCCCCTACACGATTGTCTGGAATGTCCAAAACAGTGATGATTTGGGTGATTTGGTCTTTTCTAAAAGTGATTTTATCTGTAGGAAAAACTTCCTTCGATGGTTTGGCGACCTGTCCATTTACAGTGACATGATTTTTTTTACAGGCCTCGGTTACCATATTTCGAGTTTTATAATAGCGTACGCACCATAAATATTTATCTATTCTCATAAATTTTCAAAAATCGAAGTTAAATTCTACGCAAAAATAAATCAAAATTGTATCTTGCGCACCTAAATAATGAGTTATAATGAACAAATTTAAGTTTTATTTTATAGTATTAATTACAGCACTTTCTTTTTCGTGTTCAAAGGATGATAATTCTGATGTAACCGTAGAGCCGCCGAGAGATTATGCAGAGCAATATAAAACTGATATTGCCATGATTGAGGACTATTTGAAAACCAATTATATTACCGTTGTAGATAATCCCGGGAAGTTTGATGATCAAGATGTGACGATTACAAAAATACCAACAGGAGGAACGCAAGCATCTATTTATTCTTATTTAAATGCAGCCAGCTTTCCAAAATTATTGACTCGAGAGGTGTCTCAGAACAACATTAAATACACTTTGTATTATTTGGTTTTGAGAGAAGGTAAAAAGGATCTTGTGACAGGATATGGAGGAGTTTCCCCTTGTAATGTCGATGGAGTGTTGACTTCTTATAGAGGAACTTATTTGTCTCGTAGTGCAGCGACTGCGACACCGCCTTCTGAATTGACTGCTACTTTCTTTGAAGAAGTAAGATTTCCGCAAGCCTCGATGAGTTTATATAATGTAATTAGGGGTTGGAGCGAGGCTTTTCCGCAATTTAAGACGGGTACTTCAAAAATTAATTCGGATGGTACAGTGTCGTATTATGACTTTGGTTCTGGGGTTATGTTTTTGCCTTCAGGATTAGGATATTATAATTCAGGCTCGGGTTCTATTCCTGCTTATTCCCCTTTGGTTTTTAGTATCAAATTATACAATGTGCAGAGATTGGATCAGGACAATGATGGCGTTTTTTCTTATCAAGAAGATTTGAATAATGATGGTTATGTTTATGATTACAGGAATACTCTTTCTTATCCTACAAAACCTGAGGATAAAATTCTTTATGAAGATGATACCGACAAAGATGGTATTCCGGATTATTATGATGTTGACGATGATAATGATAATTATACTACTTTGCTTGAAATTACTAAACCTGCGGGAACAAATTCAGGTTTGAGTAAGTATTTCCCTTACGATCCAATTAATGACGATCCCTTTACGACAGTTATCGAAACGGAAACAAAAGGGATTCCATCGTATGATAAAGTAGCTAAAACATTTGATTATACTACTAAGGGTAGGACAAGAATACATATTGATTCTGGGTACCCAATTAAACCTTAATTTTGTTTTAGTTCAGGTAAAAAAAAACCTCGAAAGTATTTATTTTCGAGGTTTTTTTATGGTTTTAAAATACGAGTAGTTTACTTTATTTCTTCGAATTCTACATCTTTGATTTTATCAGAATTATTTTTCTTGATGGGCACAGAACAACCATTAGAACCGCAACAACCTGTATTGGTTATGGCTTGAAATATAAAAAAGGCTGCAAAGAATCCGGATAAAATACTTAGGGTTTCCACTGCTTTAATGGCGATATAAATCCCCAATACTAAACGTAGAACACGCATAAAATTCCAATTGGTGAGTAAGGTTTGTTTGTCCATTAAAGTTTGCTTTGAAGACTGTACCAACCGCCACCATTGTATACTTGGGTATAGCCATTTGAAGCCAAAATGCTTTTGGCCGAAGCACTTCGCATTCCTGAAGCACAACAGGTAATAATAGGTTTGTTTTTGTCTTTTAGTTTTCCCAAATTGTTTCTTAGTGTATCCACTGAAATATTAATTGAACCCTTAATGTGTCCACCAGCGTATTCTGATTTAGAACGAACGTCCAGAATAATGGCACCGTTTTTCGCTAGTTCAGCATAGTTGACGCTAGGTCCAATACCAAATAATTTTTTTAATGTGTTGATCATTTCTGTATTAATTGCTTAAAGATTTGTAATAATTTACGTTGAGCCAAGATCCGCCATTATAGCACTCGATGCCTTGTTGTGACAGGAAATGTTGTGCTTGTCCACTTCTACCGCCCGAAGCACAACACAATATTAGCGGTGCTTCCAATGCTTTTAATTCTTCCATTCTTGCTGGGATTTCATTCAACGGAATGTTGATAGAGCCCACTACATTACCACCACTAAACTCAGCAAAAGTCCTCACATCTACGATGGTGCCTCGGTTTTCTTTTATTAATTTTTCCATTTCCATTTTTATAACTTTCAATTATTTTGCACTTTACAAAGTGTTTTTCTAATTATTATAGTGCAAAAGTAAGCCAAGGATTGTGCTTGGAGCGTAACTTTGGTTACACAAGTTGGAATATGTGAAAAAAATGAGAATTACTTTTTGCGAATAATGGTCAAAATTGTCACAGGTGGTTTGAAATATTGGTCGTTATTTGGACCGAGTAGTTGAATTTTTTTGACCACATCCATTCCTTTGGTTACTTTTCCGAAAGCCGCAAAACCTTGTCCGTCCTTGTTTCTTTTACCACCAAAGTCCAATGAAGGTTGGTCATTGATGCAAATAAAGAAACTGCAAGTGGCTGTATCGGGTGCATCTCTTGCCATAGAAATAGCTCCATTTTTATGAAGCACGCCAGTTTTTGAAGTTCTTTCGAGTATAATGGCTTTAAATACTTTGGTCGAATCGACTTCGCCACCTTGAATTACCTCAATTTTTACCTCATTATTTGGCTGATTGTTTAAAGTTACCGAACGGAAAAAGGTTGTATTGTCATACAAATGAGCATCGACATATTTCAAAAAATTGGCTACCGTAATTGGTGCTTTTTTGGGATACAATTCTACGGTAATATCGCCTGCAGTAGTTTTAACAATACAAACTTCCTTTTTTTGAGCGGAACTATTTGTGATTGTAAAAACCATTAAAAGTAATGTTAGGAAGATTTTTTTCATCGTTTTTATACTTTTGTTTATGAGAAGTAATTAATATCATTAAGATTAGATTTATTTGTCATTTCGACGAAGGAGAAATCACATTAGTTGCTCACGTTATGTGATTTCTCCTTCGTCGAAATGACAAAAGTGAGATTTTTTTTCATCGTTTTATTAGCTAATATATATTCTGTCCGAAAGTGAGCAAGTTGTTGTCTGGGTCAAGTATAGCAAATTCCTTTTGTCCCCAAGGTTTTATTTCTAATTGGCCGTTGGGATGAATGCTTGTTTTATTGTCCAACAAAGTTTGGTAATAGTTGTCAATATCATTTGTTCTAATGTAAACCTGACCATAGTTTTCTTTTGGATCCAGCGTTTTGAACTCGAAAAAATGAATTTGAATACCGTCTTTGTGCATCATCAAATAGCCATCAAAGTCAGTACTTCCGTATTCTTGAAAGCCTAACTTATTGCTGTAAAAGTTCCTTGTTGCCTTTTTGTCGCGCATTGGTAACTTTGGATGAATGGCTGTGAGCATAGTTGATGGATTGATTTTTTTTTAAATTATTTTTTTCATTGCCCTTCAGAGACAAAAACAAGTTTGTTCCTATCTTGGTTTACAGCCAACCGGAAAATTTTAGAAATCCCCATTGCTTTCAAATTGGCTAATTCTTGCCAAGCTTTGTCTGTAGACTTTACATTACAATAAATGAGGCTAGATTCATTCGAAGAAAACAACCACCCATCGTTCGTTAAATAAAAATCTTCGGTGTTTTTTGGTAATTCAATCAGTTGCGTTATGGTTCCTTTTTTGTCAATAAATGACACCCAATTTCCTTTTTTTAGTTTTTGACAAATTACAATTCCATCACGGTATTTATACAAACTCCGTCCGATGCTGTCTGTCAAGTACTTTTCGGTTTTGTTTTTAAGATGTATTAATTTCAAAGTAACTTTTGGTTTCGACAAGGTAAATGCTGCAATTTCGGACTCGTTCAACCAACAATAATATCCTATAGAATCCTTTGAAGTATATAGTTTTTCAGTAACTAAACCATCTAACGAAATTCGGGTCAGATTTTGGTCCGTGTCTTTTACTACAGATATAAATTTACCGTCGGGAGTAGTTTTTGGAGAATATTCTGCTTGGCTATTTTTGGTAAATTGTTTGGTCGTGGCTGTGGCTAAATCATATAAAAAAACATCCGTTGGTTTATTATTTCTAGAACTGACATACGCCACCGCATTTAGCTTTTCGATAAAACTAGGTTGGTTATCGTAGCCTACATTATTACTAATGTTTACCGGTTTTGAGTTTGGAACAATACTAAAAGAAGCTCCATCTTTTTTAATATCGAGCAAATACACTTCGGTTGCGGGTTGTGCAAATCCATATTGATGTAGCAATACAATTAAAAATAGTAAGCGGTTTAATTTCATATTAAATGGTGTTTAATTAGTTTAAGCCTTCTCTTTATTTTTAAGTATTGTTACTTTTGTTTGTTGGTACGGATTGCAAATCCATGCTATCGGGTTTGCAAATTCACGCTTTCGGGTTTTTGATTTTTTTGTTTAAAGCATAATCCAGTTTTTACTCCAATATAAGTCTGAAAAATAATAAGTAAAACTTGAGTAAATAGAAGGAAATTGGAAAGTGAATCAAAATTATTGCCTTTATGTTCAATAGTTCCGCCGCTTAAAGGTGGATATTCGGTTTTTCCAGCAACTTCAGCAAATGAGTCTACAAAAGAGATGATTTGAGTAATTATTACAATTGCAAAAACATTTAAAATCAAAAAAAACAAATTTGCAGTAAGATTTTTAAACAGTCTTCTCAACATTCTAATCAAATATATTGTATAAAATATGAAGAACGTAAAAAATAGAAAAAAATTAATTTTTGCAATGACAAAGTAAGTATCGTGAACATTTACATCTATTGTAGAATCACCCAAACAGTCAATTCCTAACAATGTAAAATTAAAAATCAGAATGAATAAAATAGTTCCAATTAACCAATAAATTTCTTTTCTATTAAAGGTCATATTTTTTTGTTTTTATTAGTCTTACTTAGTTTTCAATCCTAAAACTGAGTATATCTCTTTTTCTTTTTTGGATACTTTACTCAACAAGCCTTGAGTATTATATCAAGCCTTCTCCTTCACAAACCCATCAATCACTTTTTGGTAATAATCATACGTAGTTTTGGCGATAGATTCCCAACTAAAAATTTTCAAAACGCGTTCTCTTCCGGATTTTCCCATTTGGGTTGCCAAGGCTTCGTCTTCTAATAAAATATTAATTTTGGCAGCAAAAGCTTTCTGGAAAGCTTCCGGATTTGCAGGATTAAAATCGGTTCTGGAAACACTTTCGAGAGGCACTAAATAACCTGATTCTCCTTCGACAATGATTTCTGGAATTCCGCCAACGTGGCTTCCTACAACAGGCGTTTCGCAAGCCATCGCTTCGAGATTGATGATACCAAAAGGTTCGTATAAGGAAGGACAGGCAAACACACGAGCGTGGCTGTACAACACTTTTATTTTTTCGCGTGGTAGCATTTCCGAGATGAGAATTACTCCTTCACGTTCCTTTTTCAAATCGGCAATCAAAGCTTCGGTTTCTTCAGCAATTTCCTTGGTGTCGGGCGCTCCGGCACAAAGTACGATTTGGCAGTTTTTGTTGAAATGTTTAGCGGCAGAAATCAATTGCGAAATTCCTTTTTGGCGTGTAATGCGTCCCACAAAAAGCACAAAAGGAATGTTGGGATTTATTCCTAATTCTAGAAGTAAATTGTTATCAAATGTTGGTTGATAGAATTCAGGATCAATTCCGTTGTGAATTACCGTCACTTTTTCAGGATTTACTCCATACGCTTCGATTACATCTTCCTTCATTTGTTCGCTCACGGCAATAATTCCGTCGGCAGTGTTGTAAGCGCTATTTTCGATCCAACGCGAAAGAAAATAACCATTTCCTAATTGTTCTACTTTCCAAGGGCGATGTGTTTCTAAACTGTGAGTTGTTAAAATCAATGGCGATTGCAATAGTTCGCGAGCCATAATTCCGGCAAGATGCGTGTACCAAGTGTGGCAATGAATCACATCAGCTTCGGGTGTGGCTTGCGACAATTCTACATTTCGACTCATATTGTGAAACATCTTGATATGTGGATTGGCATCGTCAACCATTTTGGTGAGAGAAGAATTAATTCCTCGAACGTGCATCGAATCGGTATCTACATTTTGGTCGCCAAAACAGCGTACTTCGACCTGACCTAATTTGGCTAATTCTTGGCTTAAAAAATCGATGTGAACACCGGCGCCACCATAAATATTGGGTGGAAACTCATTGGTAAAAAGTGCTATTTTCATAATATAATTGACGGATTTAAGTTATCAATATAACTTTTTCTTTATTGGTTACTATTCGTAAATATACTTAGTTTAGTTGATTTGTTGCTTCAAAGTTTAAAATTTATTTCATTCTCCGAAATCCAGTCAAAAACTGCTGCAAAGGCTACATTTCGTACCTCTTTTTTAGATAAAAACAGATCGTGCATTCCGTTTTTTATTTCTTTCAAGACTACATTAGAACCTAATTTTTTTCCAATTTTTTGGATGTGTTTTACATTAAGAACTATATCTGCAGTCTGTGCTTCGGGAGTATATTTTTTTAACAAAAGGGAATGGGAAGAAAACAGTACTAAAATCGGCACCTTGATTGCAGCGTTTTGTTTGAGTTGTTTTTGTGCATCTACAATAGCGACAAGCCAAGCAAAATAAGCAGGAAAACCGTTGATTGGTTTCCATTTTAAATTAAAATCCCATTCGCCAAAATAATTTTTATGTACACTTTGTCCATATACAGGAGAGATTGCTTTATTTAATTTAGAAAAAGGATAAACAGCTGAAGCTATTTTGGCGAAAGCTGGAGCAACTATTCTTACTGCAAGTGGCATATTGAGCTCTAAAAAAGGAGAGTTTAATATCAATCCGCAAACCAGTTCTCTTTCTTTTCCTTTATTCATATAAAGGCTTGTGATTAAACCTCCAGTAGAATGCCCCATCAATACAATCTTTTTCTGGGATTTGTCGAAAATTGATTGGATGGCAATAGAAATTTCTTCGAAATATTCTTCAATGGATTTGCAATAATTCGGATGCTGATGGGGTAGCAAGGAATGTCCATATTTTCGGAGTTCCAAAGCATAAAAATCATAACCGTTTTTATGAAATTCTTCTGCCAAGTGAGGATGAAAAAAATAATCAATGAAACCGTGAATGTATAAAACAGGAATACGTTTAGTTGTATTTGATTTCGAAGAGATTAAAGTAGCGATTGTTTTTCCTTCATAATCGTTCTTTAAATTAATCGTGTGATAATTGAATTTGTCTTCTAAATCCATCTTTTTTATATTAATCCATCCAAATATAATAAATAACACACATCCGATTACAATTTTATAGTGCTAGTCACAAAATCTAATCTCAATCCATAAAAAAAACCGAAAATTTCTTTCCGGTTTTCTAGTGAATTTTAGTTTTATTTTTTCAATCGGTCTTTAAAAACCTTTTCGAATTTTTCTATTTTGGGTTGAATTACCATTTGGCAATAAGGTTGACTTTTATTGTTTTCGTAGTAATTCTGATGGTACTCTTCGGCTTTATAAAATTGGGTTAATGGTTCCAAAGTGGTTACAATAGGACTGCTATATACTTTTTCGGAATTTAATTTATCAATTATAGATTGGCCTTCTTTTTTCTGTTCTTCGTTGGCGTAAAAAATCACAGAACGGTATTGCGTTCCCACATCGGCACCTTGACGATTCAAAGTAGTTGGGTCGTGAACGGTAAAGAACACCTTGAAAATCTCATCGATATTGGTAACCGTTTTGTCATAATTGATTTGTACGACTTCAGCATGACCCGTTCTTCCGGTGCAAACTTCTTCATACGTAGGATTTGGATTTTTTCCTCCCGCAAATCCAGAAAAAACGGATTGAACGCCTTTTAAATTTTCGTAAACGGCCTCTACACACCAGTAGCAACCGCCGCCAAGTGTAATGCTTTCCAGATTACTTTTATTGTTATTAGCAGAAACAACACCGTCAGGAACAAAGTCCAAAGCAATGGAATTCATACAATATCGTTTGCCGGTTGGCTTTGGTCCATCATCGAAAAGGTGTCCTAAATGTCCATCGCATCGACCACAAAGGGCCTCGATTCTTTGCATTCCATATGAATTGTCGGGTTTGTATACCACGCTATTTTTGTTGTCTTGTTCGAAAAAG
Source organism: uncultured Flavobacterium sp. (assembly GCA_963513695.1). Lineage (GTDB taxonomy): Bacteria > Bacteroidota > Bacteroidia > Flavobacteriales > Flavobacteriaceae > Flavobacterium. The sequence goes on along the minus strand of CAUPRL010000002.1, from coordinate 27,920 downwards.
CTAGGCCAACCACAACTGCTGGCAAATTTCTGGTCGGATTTGAATAATTTATTGCCACAAGCGGCGCAATAATAGGTGCCTCTTGCATCAGAATCCCAAAGTTTTCCGGTAAAAGCTCTTTCGGTATCGGCATTTCTGGAAACGGCATATAAATCTGGGGACAGTACTTTTTTCCATTCGGCATCGGAAACATTAAGTTTTGTTGTGTCGGTATTGGAATAATATGGGTTTCCGGGTTTATTGATTGAATTTTCCATAGTTGAAATCTTTTGAGTATTATTTTTATTATTTGTTGTTTGCCCGCAGGCTTGCAGCATAAAGAGAGGAATCAAGAAGAGCAGCTTTCGAAATTGATTTTTTGTTTTCATAGTTTACTTTTTTATTTTTCAAAAGTAATATTGACTTCAAAATGAAATTGTCATTTAGTTTACAAACTCATTATTAATTAGGTAAATTTTAACGTTATTTTCCAGAGTTATTCTTGAACAAAACAAAATGGTTTTTTTGTCGAATTTTAAACCATAAAAATACTCTTTTCAGATATTAAACGCTCGTTAAACTTTTCACAAACTTTTCAAAGGCCAATAATCCATTTCTTTTTTCGTATTTTTGGCAAGCTAAATAAGAGTATGGAAGAAGAGAATGTAATATTGGTCAACCAAAATGACGAGCAAATAGGCTTAATGCCCAAAATGGAAGCCCACGAAAAAGCAGTTTTGCATCGTGCATTTTCGGTTTTTGTATTGAATGATAAAAACGAGATAATGCTCCAACAACGGGCTAGTCACAAATACCATTCGCCTTTGTTGTGGACGAATACTTGTTGCAGTCATCAACGCGATGGCGAAACCAATATTCAAGCGGGAAGCCGCAGATTGTTTGAAGAAATGGGTTTCGAAACGGGCTTGAAGGAATTGTTTCATTTTATTTACAAAGCCCCATTCGATAACGGATTGACCGAACACGAACTTGATCACGTTATGATTGGGTATTATAATGAGGAGCCAAAAATAAATCCTGACGAAGTAGAAAGCTGGAAATGGATGGGTATTGAAGACGTGCAAAAAGATATGCAATTACATCCTGAAATTTACACCGTTTGGTTCAAAATTATTTTCGATGAGTTTTATCATTTTTTAGAAGAACATAAGATTTAATTTCTAAACTCAAATTTCTAACCTCTAACCTTATATGAGAGTCACCGTTTCCAGAAAAGCCCATTTCAACGCAGCCCATCGATTGTATCGGAAAGATTGGACTTTCGAGCAAAACGATGCTGTTTTTGGCAAATGCAACAATCCTAATTTTCACGGACATAACTACGAATTGATTGTAAGCGTTACAGGAGAAATCAATCCAGAAACCGGTTATGTGATGGATATCAAGGATTTGAGCGATTTTATTTTGGAAGAAGTTGAAAAACCTTTTGACCATAAAAACCTAAATTTGGATGTTCCCGAATTTGAAAATCTAAATCCCACTGCAGAAAATATTGTGGTTGTGATTTGGAATAAAATCAGAAAGAGGATCAAATCCGAATTGGATTTAGAAGTGGTTTTATATGAAACGCCTCGAAATTTTGTAACTTACAAAGGAGTATAATGGCACTACAAGTAGGCGATAAAATCCCCAAATTTACTTCAAAAGACAATAAAGGCAACGATTTTGACAGCGATTCCATCATTGGAAAAAAACCGGTTGTCATTTATTTTTATCCCAAAGACAATACGCCGGGTTGCACCGTACAAGCCTGTAGTTTTCGAGATCAATACGAAGATTTCAAAGATTTAGGGGCTGAGGTGATTGGCATCAGCAGTGATAGTATTGCTTCGCACGAAAAATTCATTCACAAATACCAATTGCCTTTTATTTTACTTTCGGATTCCGATAAAAAAATAAGAACTCTTTTTGGTGTAAAGCCTGATTTGTTTGGGTTATTGCCTGGAAGAGTAACTTATGTAGTCGACAAAAATGGTATAATTCAATTAATATTCGATAGTATGAATGCTACAAACCATATTCCTAAAGCTTTGGATGTAATTCAAAAATTAGTGTTATAAAACGATACTATATTGTCAGAAGTCTTGGTAATTTTTTTGTATTTTCGCACTACTATAAATTTTTGATTACATACATAAAATGAAATTATATCCACTACAATTTGAACCCATTTTGAAAGAAAGAATTTGGGGAGGCGAAAAACTAAAAACTATTCTGAATAAACCAATTACTTCTAAAATCACTGGCGAAAGTTGGGAACTATCTACCGTTGAAGGCGATGTAAGTGTAATTGCTAATGGCCATTTGGCTGGAAAATCCCTAAATGATTTGATAGATTCCAATCCTGAGGGTCTTTTAGGAATTGCAGTTTTTAAAAGATTTGGCAAACAATTCCCCTTGCTTTTCAAATATTTGGATGCTCGCGAAGATTTATCGATACAAGTGCATCCCAATGATGAATTGGCAAAAAAACGTCACAATTCCTTTGGAAAAACCGAAATGTGGTATGTTTTGCAAGCGGATAAAGACTCTAAATTAATTGTGGGTTTCAAAGAAGATTCTAATGCTGCTGAGTATGTAGAAAACCTGAAAAACAAAACTTTGCTTTCGATTCTTGATAATGTAAATGTTGAAGTAGGGGATGTTTTCTTTTTAGAAACAGGTACTGTTCACGCTATCGGAGCTGGAATGGTGATTGCCGAGATCCAGCAAACTTCGGATATTACCTATCGTTTGTATGATTTTGATAGAGTAGATGCGGCAGGAAATCAAAGAGAATTGCACGTAGATTTGGCTTTGGATGCTATCAATTACAATAAAATTGATACTTACAAAAAATACAATAAAGACTTGAATCAATCGAATTCGGTTGTAGATTGTCCTTATTTCACGACTAATTTTATTCCATTGGATGGAGAAGTAACAGTTAACAAATCTGGAAATTCATTTACTGTTTATATGTGTGTTGAAGGCGAATTTGAATTGGAATATGAAGATTCAAAATTCAAGTATATAAAAGGAGATACTGTTTTGATTCCTGCTGAGTTAAAAACTTTTGCTCTGAGTGGAAAAGCTTCACTTTTAGAAATTTATATTTCATAGTCGGTAATACAAAGATTATGTGTACTTTTGCAATCGCAAATTAAAATAAAATAAAAAATGGCAAACGTTAAGAATTTAAAAAAGGACATCAACTACGTTTTAGGAGATATTATTGAAGCAGTTTACTTGTTTGAAATTTCTACTACAGGAAAACCAACAGAAGAAACTAATGCTTTAATCGATGAAGCAATTGCTGCATTTGACGCTTTAATCACTAAAGTTAATGCTAAAAATGTTGAAAATAAAAAAGCCCATTTCAAACAAATCAATGTTGAATTGGAACAAACTGCTAATCAATTGATTGCTAAAATCAACGAATTACAATAAAAAAAGTCAATAAAAAGGTCTGATTTTTTTTGGAAAATTAAAAATCAGACTTATATTTGCACCCGTAATGAGTCGCCAGCGTAGCTCAGTTGGCTAGAGCAGCTGATTTGTAATCAGCAGGTCGTGGGTTCGAGTCCCTCCGCCGGCTCTTTAGTAAAACCATCTAACGAAAGTTAGGTGGTTTTTTGTTTTAAGGACTTTAAGTGGAAGTTGAAATAATTAATTTTCAATATCTCGGTTTTTCTAAGAAATTTCATTAAATTTGATTAAAAAAGATTATGGAAGTATATAATGAACTTGAAGAAGAAGTATTGGAATTGCATTTGAATGATTCTGCAAAAGGATTTTTAAGAGAAGCTGCTAAATGGGCCTATTTTTTATCGATATTAGGATACATTATGATTGGTTTTTTTGTTGTATTTGCCTTGTTTGCAGGGGCAATTTTTTCATCAGTCGGACAAATGATGCCTATTGAACAAATGGGGATGTTTAGTTCCTCTTTTGGGATGATAATAACTTTTTTTTACCTATTGATTGCAGCGCTCTATTTCTTTCCCATTTATTATCTGAACAAATTTGCATCGAATCTGAAACTTGCCCTCAAGAATAATGATTCGGGTACGCTTGCCAATTCATTCGAATATTTGAAATCGCATTATAAATTTATTGGCATTATGGCAATAGTTACTTTGAGTTTCTATGCATTGTTTATAATTGGTGCCATCGTGGTCGCCGTAGCCGCTGGCTTAAGTAATTAATTCAGGATTGCCTTTTTAATAGAAAACCCGCCCCGATTTGTTATCGGGACGGGTTTTGTGTATCATAGAAGATTGCCTTATTTCTGAGCTTTCACTTTTGATATATATTCGGTTAACTTTTTGCCATAAAGAGATTGTGCTACTTTTGGAGTCATCGATTTTTGAATCGTATCTAAATATTTAACATTGATGTCGTAGATATCCGTCAATGCGATGTAAGGAGATACTTCGTAGTCATTGTTGTTGATGGCAAAATTTGTGGCGAATAAGTATTTTCTTCTTGTATTATTGTCCTGTTTTGCATTCAGACTATCTAAAGTCATTGTTTTGCCATTTTTTAATGCAAGGAATTTTTTCTGAATCAAATCTAAATTTTCATCTCTAAAACGAGCATTTATTTTTTGATATTCTTCATATTTTTCTTGATTTTTTGAGCCCGTAATTTTTGCACTTACTATATAGGAATCTAAATTTGTGTCTATATTAATTTTACCTGCTTCGGCAAAAAACAAAATGTTATTGTCCAATGAGTTGGTCACTCCTCGGTCTAAAAATAAGTATAACATCTCTGGTGATTTTACATCAATATTGGTTTCAAATTTAGAATCACCATCAATTTTGATGGTGTCAATGGCTACAAGGCTTGTGTCTACCACTCTTTGTATGTAAAGAATGCCGTTTTTTAATCCTTTGATGTTTCCAGTTAAATGTAAATTGGTTTTAGATTCTTCTTTGTTACAAGAAGCCAAAACCAAAAGCGTAAAGATCGCAACTATTGATTTTTTCATTATGTGTTTTTTATTTTTTTGCAAAATAAAGCAAATTGAAGGATATATTTGCTTTTTGCTAGCTTAAATTAATAAAAAAACCAATCTATTGCTAAATTGGTTTTTTATTGAAAATTAAATTTTATTTAGCCTTTTAGCCAAGCATTTTTCAGGGTAGATTTGGATGCATCAGTTGCATCAAAACTTTCTTTATCTTCATACGGAAGTTTTACTTTTCCGTTGATAATTTGTTCTTTTCCATCTCTTTTAATTTTGACTGATATTGGATTGTTTTCTTTCCAATTTTCACTCTCTAAAATCATATCATAAATAGTATCTAAAGAATAATTTTTGTCGTTTATTGCAACTATTATATCGCCACCTTTAAGCCCAAGATTCGTGTAGAAATCGTTTAATTCGATATTTGGAAGAACAATAATCTCTTTGGTCGATTGATTTACCGTTATATACGGAACTTGGCCTTTTAGGAATACATTTGTCGGTGATTTTTTGGTTATTTTTGTTACGCCAACTCTTGCTAAGTATTTGTCATAAGGAATTGGACTAGGACCTGCAACATAAGTTTTTAGAAAATCTCCAACTTCAGGATAAGTCAATTGGGTGATTTTTGCAAAAAGATCTTCGTCATTAAAAGCTTTCGAAACACCATATTCATTCGATAATTTTTGCATTAAATCAAGAATTCCTCTTTTTCCATTGCTGTTTTCTCTGATGATAATATCCAAACACATTCCAATTAAAGCTCCTTTTTCGTACACGTTTAAATATTGAGCTTTGTACGGTTCTACAAAAACGTTTTTACTCATAGTGGTAAAAGGCATGGTATCGTTGAGTTTGCGTGCGTTTTCAATTTTTCCCGCAATTCGAGTATAAAACTCATCTTCATTAATTAGTCCTTGATTAATCTGAAAAAGATTGGCGAAATATTCTGTCACACCTTCGTACATCCATAAATGTTCCGACATTTTAGGGTCATTATAGTCGAAATTTTGAATTTCCTGAGAATGAATTGTCAATGGAGTCACAATGTGAAAAAACTCATGCGAAACAACATCTTTCAACTCTTTGTTTAGGGCCTCTTTTGGCATCATTTCTGGAAAGACAACAGTAGTTGCTGTTGGATGCTCCAAGGCTCCAAAACCTTGTGCGTCCTCGTTCATCGTGGACAAATACAACAAAACGCTATATTTTTTTGTTGAATTTACAGGACCTAAGAATTTTTTTTGAGCCGTCATCATGGTTTTCATGTCAGGGGTAATATCTTCTGCGGTAATTTTTCCCGAAGGAGAATAAACAGCAATTTGAATTTCCATATCATCAACTGTGAAGGAGGTATAATTGGGTTTAGAATACATAATCGGATTTTCGACTAATTCAGCGTAGCGTGAGGTTACAAACAAATCACTTGTGTTCGCGGGATCCATGTCTTTCATTGAAGTAGCACCCCAAAGTTCAGCTGGATGCGACACGGTAACTTTATAAGGAGCAGCCATATAATTTGTAAAATACCCTACAAAACAATGGGTATTTAGCATTACATTTTTACCTGCGTCGATATTGGAGCCTGCTGGCGAAAAAATTTCATCGCTGCCAAAGCCTTTTCCTTTTTCGATATCATAAGTGTCATTAACCAAATAAGTAATTTTGTCTAAATTTTTAGCATTAGAAATAGACCAAGAATTCGTATCCTTTTTATTTACATTCAATGCATTGCCTTTTTTGTCGTAAGCTTTTAGATCATCAATATATCTGCCGTAATTGTCTTGAGAATAGGTTCCAGGGACCATTTTTGGTATGTGATACGTGATTTCATCCGTTTTTACTTTTGGTGATTTTACTGTAACTAAAACCTTGTCATTGGCAATGTCATTGAGATTGATGTTAACCAGAATGTCTTCTTTTACAGAAGTTGATGTTGATGAACTAGCCGTTTTACAGCTCCATAGAATAGTAGCAAATGCAAATGCAAATAGAATTTTTTTCATTTTATATTTTTTGTTTTGATATGAGTGTCAGTAAGCATAGAAATGTTACATTTTTTTTACATTACTATCCTAAGAAAAAAAACTCCTAAATAGGAGTTTCAATTTAATCGAGTTTGTTTTTTATATAGTATTTGCCATCTAAATCTTCATCGAAGTCATCGATTTTTGCAGGTTTTGGTTTTGGTTTACTGGCTAAAGCTTTCTTTTTCCACATTTCGTATTTTTCTGCGGGCATCTTTTTTTTCATGATTTCAAGAACCTCTTTTTCAGATAACCCAAATTCTTTTTTGATGATTTCAAATGGGTTTCTTTCTTCCAGGGCGAACGTAACAAGTTTTTCTGTTTGTTCCCAATTTAATTCTATGCGGCTACTCTTCTTCATTGGGTGAAAATTAATTCAATTTTAGTAAGGTTAGTTATTAATCGTTTTGTTTTTAAATCTTTGACCAATATTAATAAAAAAAATAATTACTTTTTATTTAAAGCTAATTTTTTTTATGTTTTTTAGCTGTTTTCAGGTGATCGGGGCTTTTGGAATGGAATTTTTAATAAATTATTCAATCGATTGTTCTCTTCGGGGCTCATATGAGTGTCGATACCGTATATGATTTCTTGTTTGGGAAGATACATAAAAGTGCCAAAAAGGTGATCCCAGAGTGAAAAAATATTCCCATAATTACTATCAGTATAAGGTAATTTATAGTGGTGATGTACTTTATGCATATTTGGCGACACCAAAAAATAGCTCAAATACGCATCTAGTTTTTCAGGTAATGCAATATTAGCATGAGTGAACTGGGTAGAGATTATCGAAATTGTTTGGTACATAAACACCAACCAAATGGGGCATCCAATTAGTAGAACCCCTAATGTGGTAAATGCAAATCGAATTATACTTTCGCCAGGATGATGCCTGTTTCCAGAAGTTGTATCTATCCAAGTGTCGGTATGGTGAATCAAATGAAATCGCCACAGGAATTTGACTTTATGCTCTATAAAATGAACTAAATATGCGCCAATAAAATCCAATAGGAGCAAACCAATTAATGCATAAAGCCAGGATGAAATTGATGGGAGCCATTGTAAAAGACCAAAATTATTGGCAATTACCCAATCGGAAGTTTTTAATAAAATAAAGGCCAATGAAAAATTAATAAGGATGGTTGTAAGAGTCATGAAAAAATTTATCCCTGCGTGTTGCCATTTTTTATAGTTAAAATTAAAAAGGGGAAATGCATTTTCAATCAACCAAAAAACGGTAATTCCACCTACCAGAATTAGGCTCCTGTGAGAAGAAGGAATAGTATTAAAATAAGAAATAATTTCATTCATAAACAGATTATTAGATTCCAAATCTAGTGATTTTTCTAGAAATTTTTATTCGATGAAACGAAATGTTAGATTAATTCTTGAATCTATTTTTTTTGATGTTTTGGGAATTTGGTGTTTCCAGAAATGCTGAGTGGTTCCTTTCATAAGGAGTAAACTACCGTGTTCTAGAACAATATTTAGTTTTGCATTTGAGATTGTATTATGTTTCAATTGAAAAACTCTTGCTGACCCAAAACTTACAGAGGAAATAATTGGATTTAGGCCTAAATTTTTTTCATTATCGGCATGCCAACCATTGCTGTCTTTTCCGTCGCGATACAGGTTGAGTAATACTGAAGTAAAGTTAGAATTAGTAACACTTTCGACCTTAGATTTTATCCTTTTCAGAAGAGGATTCCAAGGATGGGGTTGCATTTTGATATTCGAATAAGAATAAGATTTTCCTTCATTTCCAAATAATGCAGTCAAACGGGGTTGTCGATGGGTTTTTCCAAAAACTCGAATATTGTCCTGTTGCCAAGGAATATCTGTGGTTAACTGTAATAAAATTTCATCTGCCTCTTTTTTGTCAAAAAAATGAGGATAATAGATGATTTCCGCATCTGGCAAATTGAAAACTATGGGTTCCGTTTGAAATAGTAAATTCATTAAACAAAAATAAAGAGAAAAACGAAGATATTATCTTTGCTTTTCTCTTTAAATTAAGTTTTATAAAAGGAATTATGCTTCTGAAGTGTCTTGAAGTAAATTTTTATAAATGAATCCAGCGGCTATGGCTCCTAAAATTGGTGCTAACCAGAATAGCCAAACTTGTGCTAATGGTTCGCCTCCTACAAAAATGGCCTGAGACAAAGAACGAGCTGGATTTACGGATGTATTAGTAATAGGAATGCTGATTAAATGTATCAATGTTAAAGCAAGACCAATTGCAATACCAGCGAATTTTCCGTTGGCAAATTTATCAGTGGCTCCAAGGATTACTAATAGGAAAAACATAGTTAACATAAACTCAGCGATAAAGGCTGCTTGCATCGAATAACCATCAGGAGAGAAAGCGCCAAAACCATTAGATGCAAAAGCACCTGCTTTGGTGGCATCGATAGCAAAACCTGCTTTTCCAGAAGCAATGGCAAGCAAAGTTCCTGCAGCAGCAATTGCTCCAGCACATTGTGCGATGATGTAAGGAACCAATTCTTTGGCAGAAAAACGTCCTCCGGCCCATAAACCAAAAGAAACTGCTGGATTAAAATGCCCACCCGAAATGTGTCCAACAGCATAAGCCATTGTTAGTACCGTTAAACCAAATGCAAGAGAAACTCCTACGAATCCAATTCCTAAATCGGGGATTCCTGCTGCAAAAAGAGCGCTACCACAACCACCAAAAACCAACCAATAAGTTCCAAAAAACTCAGCCAATAATTTTCTCATAATGTATATTTTAGATTGTTAATACATACGAAGTTAAGTTAAATGTATTTTATTATCAAAAAAAAATGTTAATATTTTTACATTAATACAGAATTATGCAGAAAAAATTAATTTAAATCACAGTAAAAAGAATTAATTCGAGAAGAAAATAGGTTATTTATTTTTAAAATGCTTCGTTAAATAATAAACATTAACGCCCAAAATAAAGGTGTTAGAAATGATGATTGGCCAAGAGGTAGCCAACATAAATCCATAAACCACAAATAGGAAACAACCTGTTGAATTTACTATTCGCAGGGTGTTGATGTTTTTCATAAGAAATGAAATCATTAATACTAAAGAAGCTAAATAGCCTACCCATTCTGTCATTGAAATATCAAACATAATTTTTATTTTTAGTGGAGGGCAAAAGTAAGCTATAGTTGTGAGTTGAATGCTAGAAATTCTTGATTTTTTAGAACAATCCTTCCAATGCCTTGTTTTGTATTCCAATTTTGGAGGAATCAAAAGCCAATTTGTTTTTCAAAATCGAAGCGTAAACACTCCTGAAATCAATCTGGTGTTTCAAATCGCCATTGTCCAAATCCGAAAGATTAGGATTGTTTCCAATGATTTTGCCACGATTGTTTCCTCCAATGACAAACATAGGGGCAGCGGTTCCATGGTCGGTTCCGCGACCGTTGTCTTTCACGCGGCGTCCAAATTCTGAGAAAACAATAATAGTCACGTTTTGCAATTGTTGTGATTTTTTCAAATCTTCATAAAAACTATACACAGCATCGTTGAGTTCTGTTAATTTGTTTTTGTGAATCGCCAATTGATTATCGTGGGTGTCAAAACCACCTAAGGAGGTATAATATACTTTCGAATTCAGGTTTCCTTTTATCAATTTTGAAATCCATTCCAGATTTTTTGCCAAATCGGTTTTGGGATAAATCACATCCGAAGGCGCTGATTTTGTCAATGCTTTTTGAATATCATCTGAACCTTCTATAACGGAATTGGCTATTTTTCGAACAAAATCCAACTGTGGATTATCAGATAACTGTCCTTCGTTTTCAGCCTTGCTTTTGGTTCTAAATCGGTTTGGGTCTTTTACGGTAATCGAGTTGGGCTCTTCGCCTTTCAAGGCCAAATTATCTATGTTATCTAGATTTATTCCAGCTGTAGGTTGGTGTTCTTTGCATTGTAAATCGAGATATCGTCCTAGCCAGCCATTATTCAAATATTCTTGATGTGTTGGAGCAGTTTGCCAAATTTCCTGACTTCTGAAATGAGAACGAACCGGATTAGGATAACCTACATTTTGTATTACCGACAAATCCCCATTTTGCTGTATGCTTGCAAACCCTTTCAATGCAGGATGAAAAGCCATTCCTTTTGCTGAATTCAAGACCTCTGTTTTAGAAATGGCAATTATTGGTCTCAAATTATAATAGAGTGCGTCTTCAAAAGGGATAAAAGTATTCAATCCATCATTTCCACCATTCAACTGAACAAAAACCACGCATTGTTCCCCCAAAACCAAATTATTTTGAGTGCCAAATGAATATAAAAAATCAGGTAATAGGAGAGAGCCGCCAGTAAATGTTCCGGTGATGCTTAAAAATTTTCTTCTGTCCATTTTCTTAATTTTTAAATGAGTTGGAATTCGGGTGTTTTTATCATAAAATTAAACAATCGCATTACAGCATTTTCGGAGCCATCAGTTTTGCTGTCGAAATCGTATTTTAAAATTTGCTCAAAATCTGCTTGGCTACTTTTGTCTGTTTGAAACAATAAACGATTTGCGAGTTCGGCAATAATCTGCTTGTTGTTTCCCTCTTTATTCCAATTCAGTTTAACGTTCAATTGCTGATTTGGGTTTTGTTTCATCATCGAATTTTCAACCATTTCTTTCTTGCCACGCATTAAATTTTTACCATTGCAAAGTAAATCGGCAACATTATTTCGTTGGAGAAAAATTTGTGATGTCAACCAAGAATTTCCGCCATCCCACCCTTTTACATTAGGTTGGTTGAACAAATCCATTCCTTGTTCTTTACTAAATAAAGCTATTAGTCTTTCGTTAGGATTTTCTACATTCAGTTCATTTATCAATTGCAAACTGTATTCTAAGGGGTTTTTTATTTTAGAGCCTGAATTGTTTTTGGCAAATTCTTCGATAAAAATTTTTGTAAGTAAGGGTTGAATTTCAAAATTCATTTTCTTGAAATAATCTCCGTAAAAGTGAACTAATTCTTCTTTTGGATTGTCATAAATGAACCATTTTAGGATTTTTCGAGTAAGCAGATAGGGAATATTGGGCTGTTCGAAAATAATATCTATCATTTCATCGATTTTGAAATTGCCTTTTTTTCCTAGATATACAAAAGCTTCATTGTCTTCGAATATTTTTCTGTAAACGGCATTTTCTTCGCCAAGACCCAATCCGGCAAGCCCTTTCGCTCCGCTTTTGATATCTTGTTCGGTATAATTTCCGATGCCAAGAGTGAAGAGTTCTAGCAATTCCCGACTCAAATTTTCGTTGAGTTTGTCTTTTCGATTGTCAATATTGTCCAGATAACGCACCATTGCGTTGCTTTTGATGATTTCCTTAGTCAAGGTTTTGAAGTTGCCAAAAGCATTCTTTCTAAGGATTTGATTGTGTTGGAAAACCCAATAATTTACTTTTACTTTTTGGAAAGTGGAAACATAATGATTGTGCCAAAAACAAGTCATTTTTTCGCGAAGCGGAAATTCGTCATTTATCATTTTGTCAATCCACCAAGATTTCATTTCAAAAGAAGTTTGTCCTTCTTTTTTGAGCATTTCTTTTTTGGCTTCGGGATTTGCAGCGGTTAAATTTTTTCTAATTTCTCTTAATTCTTGAGAAGATTTTGGACTATCTTGAAGAAAATCAGGAGTTTTTGATTCGAATTTTGTGGAAAATGATTGTTCTAAAAACTTTTTAAAACCTATTTTTTCGATAACATTTGCTTGTTTTGCTGAATATCCGAGTCGCAATGACCAAAGGGTGTTTTTGTCCATAATCTAAAGTGCTATACGAATTTGATTTAGATTTTGTAAAAAGGTTTAATAGGATTGAATTATTTTATTTGCTTTTGCAAGTAATTCCTAGATTTCTTTTTTCTCGGTCAAGTCGCTCAAATGCACTCGAAGCGCACCAACCGATATGTTGATTTCCCAAAATGATAACGCCAATGAAATAAGCAAACTTAGTAGGCTTAATCCAAAAAGATAAACGCCAAATTCTTGCTCTTCTAAAAACAATAACAACATCGTAAAAACCGACAAGAATAAGCTTAAAACGCCTGCCATTTGCATAAAACGAATGAGAGTTAGCCGTAAGTTTAGGTTTTTTATTTCTAACAAAACCATACTATTTTCTTTTTCTTTATATGCTTTTTTTAATCCTCTAATGATGGTGGCAATGGTTAGAAATCGATTGGTATAGGCCAATAAAATCAATGAAGTTGCCGAGAAAAGTAGGGCTGGAGTTTCAATGTGTAATGTCATTTTTGATGTTATTTTAGAATTTTACAGTTACAGTTTTTTTCTCTCCGTTTCTAATAAATGTTACAGGAAGTTCTTCTCCAGATTTTATTTTAGAGAGACATTCCATATAGCTATACACTTCTTTTACATCACAAGTGCCGATTTTAGTTATTATGTCACCCGATTGAATTCCAGCTTTCTGTGCAGGTCTGTCGTCTGTAACTCCATCTACGTGGAGACCATCGCTACTATCCGCATAATTTGGCATTATACCAAGAGTAACTTTATATTTTGCACCCGTTTTAGCAGCAGTAATTTTGGTTTTTGTAAATGTTACATTGTCTAAATCTGCTATAGCATTGGCCACTCTAAAAGCATAATCAACAATGTTTTTTTCGCCTGTATAATTTATTTTGTCTTCATCATCAGTAGGTTTGTGATAATCGGAATGTGTTCCTGTGAAGAAGAATAATACGGGAATATCTTTCAAATAAAAAGAAGTGTGATCCGATGGTCCAATTCCGCTTTCGTCTAAAGTAATATTGAATCCAGCTGGTTTATTGGTTTCAACAATATTTTTAAAATCTGGACAAGTTCCAATGCCGCCTACAGTTAATTCTTTTTTATCGTTCAATCGTCCAATCATATCCATATTTATCATTGAAATTACATTGGGATACTTATTTTTCAAGGTTTCTGCCATATGTTTTGAACCAATTAAACCATCTTCTTCGCCTGAAAAAAGTGCGAAAATATAATTTACTTTTTCTACACTTTTATTTTGTGAATACATTCGAGCCAATTCCAAAACTCCTGAAACCCCAGAAGCATTATCATCAGCGCCATTGTGAATTTCGCCAGTCGAATTCATTTTGGTTGAATTATTATGCTCATTCAATCCTAAATGATCATAGTGAGCTCCAATAATTATTGTTTTACTGGCTTTATTGTCTAAAAAGGCAATTACATTTTTTCCAATATTATTTACACCACTATTGGCTATGGTATCGTGTGGATTTAGTTTTACTTTATAACTAAAATCTTGAATGTAGTTTTTACCATCATAAGGTTTCAAATTCAAACTTTTGAATTGTTTAACCAAATAATTAGCCGCAACTGTTTCTTCTTTAGAACCGGTTAGTCTTCCTTTTAAATCATCGGAAGCCAAGAAAGAAATATTTTTTTTGAGATTAGTAGTTTTTGCTAGTTCAGTATCGTCAGTATCGTCAGTATCTACCCAATCCGCAATAAAAACATTCGTTTCGCGAGCCGAATTTTGTTGACGATTGCTTGAGAAAACTAATTTTTTCCCGTCTGGAGAAAACATTGGAAAGGCATTGAATTCACTTTCCCAAGTAATTTGCTCTAAATTTTCTCCATTGATATCAATCATATATAATTGAAAATCATAGCCACGAGTCGAATGATGATTGGAAGAAAAAATGATTTTTTTATCGGAAGGATGGAAAAATGGAGCCCAATTTGCTTTTCCTAAATGAGTGATTTGTTTTAAATTACTGCCGTCAATATTGCAAGTATAAATTTCCATTTCGGTTGGAGCCACCACATTGTCTTTTAATAATGAGGTGTAATCTGCAATTTCTTTTTCGGTTTTTGGACGAGAAGAACGAAACACTAGTTTTTTGCTATCGTGAGAGAAGAAACTTCCGCCATCATAGCCTAAACCATTTGTTATTTGTTTCAAATTGGTTCCATCAATATCCATTGTCCAAAGTTCTAAATCGCCACTTCGAGTGCTGGTAAAAGCAATCTTTTTTCCGTCGGGCGAAACCACTGCTTCCGCATCATAACCTGGAGAATTGGTTAATTGTTTAACAATTTTCCCGTTTAAATCGGCCATAAATATGTCGAATTCTGGATATACTGCCCAAAGGTATTTGCCATCACGGGGTTTTGGTGGCGCTGGACAATCATTAGAAGCAGTATGTGTTGATGCGTAAAGAATATGTTTTCCGTCAGGCATAAAATAAGAGCAAGTAGTTCTGCCTTTTCCTGTGGAAATTAATTTCAAATTATCTGAAGAATAGGTTTTGCTTTGTAAATCATACAAAAAGATTTGGTCACAAGGAATTCCTGCCTTTGGGTTGCTAACTTGCATTGTAAGCAATTGATTATTTGGGCTAAAATAGGCTTCGGCATTATCGCCACCAAAAGTTAGTTTTTGAATGTTTTTAAGGTGTTTTTCCTGTGCAGTACCATTTATGAATATGAATGTTAGTAAAAGTATTAAGATAAAATTTTTGTTTGAGGATACTAGTTGCATACTTTTTGTATTTAAAAATTTTGTTTGAATATTCAAAGTTCGTGATTCTTTAGTCAACATCTAGATTTTTAAACAAAAAAACCCGCAAATTTTCATTTGCAGGTCTTTTTCATCGGTTAAACGAATAAACGGTTTGCCGTTAAACTATTTTATCAATTCAAAACTTCTTTTTACGAAAGCTGTAAGTTCTTCACCTTTCAATAGGTTTTGTGATAATTTGGCCAAGTCCAATGCTTGTTTTACCAAGTTTTCTTGAGCTGATTTGTCTTCAGTATTCAAAATATTAGAAGCTAAATCTGAATTGGTATTAACTACTAAATTATACATTTCTGGCATATTTCCCATTCCGAACATTCCGCCACCTCCAGTTTGACTCATTTCTTTCATTCTACGCATAAATTCAGGTTGCGTGATGATGAAAGGAGCAGCTTGACTGTCCATAGCTTGAAGTTGCACTGTGTACGCTTTTGGAATATAAGCTTCAAGTGAGGTTTTCAAAGTTTCTTTTTCAGTATCCGATAATTTAGAAATGGTAGTTTCTTCTTTTTTAATCAAATTATCAATGTGATCAGAATCGACACGAACAAAAGTCATATCGTTGTTATTGCTTTCAATTTTTTGAATCAAATGCGGAATAATAGGAGAGTCTAATAGTAAAACTTGGTATCCTTTTTCTTTAGCAATTTCTATGTAAGAATGTTGTGCTTCTTGGTTTCCAGCATATAATACTACTAGTTTTCCATCTTTATCCGTTTGATTTGCCTTTAGATTTTCTTTCAATTCTTCTAAAGTATAGAATTTATCATCAACAGTTGGATACAAAACAAAAGCTCCTGCTTTTTCGTAGAATTTCTCTTCTGAAAGCATTCCGTATTCTAGGACTATTTTGATATCGTTCCATTTTTTCTCAAATTCTTCTCTGTTTTCTGTAAACAATGATTTCAATTTATCGGCTACTTTACGAGTTATGTAGTTCGAAATTTTCTTTACAGCTCCGTCTGCTTGTAGGCTCGAACGTGAGACATTCAAAGGGATGTCTGGTGAATCAATTACACCTTTTAACATTGTCAAGAATTCAGGAACAATTCCTTCTACATTATCAGTTACATAAACCTGATTTTGGTACAATTGAATTTTGTCCTTCTGAATTTGTAAATCAGAACCTAACTTTGGAAAATATAAAATACCAGTCAAATTAAATGGGTAATCTACATTCAAATGAATGTGAAATAAAGGCTCTTCAAATTGCATTGGATACAATTCGTGGTAGAAACTTTTATAATCTTCATCAGTCAATTCTGTGGGTTGTTTGGTCCAAGCAGGATTTGGGTTGTTGATGAAGTTGTCTACTTCAATAGTTTCCGCTTTGTAATCTTCAGGTGCATCTTCAGGTTTTGGTAGGGTTTCTGTTTTAGTTCCAAATTTTATTAGAATAGGCATAAATTTATTATATCTATTCAATAGTTCTTTGATTTTGAACTCTTCTAAAAATTCTAATGAATCTTCGGCAATGTGCAAAATAATTTCAGTTCCACGAGTGGTTTTGTCGGCAGGTTCCAAAGTAAATTCTGGGCTACCATCGCAAATCCAGTGCGCTGCAGGCTCGTCTTTGTATGATTTGGTTATGATTTCTACTTTGGAAGCGACCATAAATGCAGAATAAAAACCAAGTCCAAAATGGCCGATAATTCCAGAATCTTTGGCAGAATCTTTGTATTTTTCTAAGAATTCTTCAGCTCCCGAAAAAGCGATTTGGTTGATGTATTTTTCTACTTCATCTGCGGTCATCCCTAAACCTTGATCGATAATATGCAATTTCTTGCCTTCTTTATCGATTTTTACTTCTAGAATTGGGTTGCCATATTCAACTTTGGCGTCGCCAACACTTGTCAGGTGTTTTAATTTTAGGGTTGCATCCGTTCCATTAGAAATCAACTCACGCAAAAATATTTCGTGATCGCTGTACAAGAATTTCTTGATTAAGGGGAAGATGTTTTCTACCGAAACATTAATTTTTCCAGTTGTCATAGTTGAAGTTTTTTAAAATTATTTTAATTGATTTCTATGCTTTCAAATAGAATACCAATTCCTTTGAATGTGACAAAATGTCGGAAACGTGAATTTTGATAAAAAAATATTTTGTTTTGAAACAAAGTTTTACCTTCATCGTCGTATCTTTGTTTATGTCTAATTTAAAAAAAATGTATAAACTATGAAAAAAGTAATTACACTGTTGATTGTTGTTGTTTTGTTTTTTGGATGTAAAGGTTCGTCAAGTACCGCAAGTGCCCCAGTTAAAAGTGAACCAGTTGCTAATACGAAGTTGGACAAAACTTCTCAAGTAGCCATCAAAGGAGACTGGAAAATTAATAAGGTGACTTATCCAGGGTCTGATTATTTTAAAGTAGATTCCTTCGGAATTGCTGATTCACAATGTTTTGTTGGAAGTAATTGGAATTTTATTTCGAACAATAATAAAGGTTATATGAGTATTGCCACAGCCAATTGCCCTGCTTTTAGCTCTCCAATAGTTTGGAGTATCAACAAAGACGGGATGTTTGTATTAAAAATTGTTGAAACTGGAGTAAAATCAAAAACAGTTACTCAGGGTTATTTATTACGTGTGGCCAATCAAACTGAAAATTCTTTCCAATTGATAGATAAAATAGATGTTGGAGGTCAAAAAAAGGACATTACATATCAATTTGAAAAAATCAATTAATACCTAAAGTCAAGTAATTATGAAAAAAACAATAACATTTGGATTAGCAATTTTGTTTGTATTGTCAAATCTTACTACAAGTTGTAGTTCTGTAAAAAACGCAAATAATGCTCAAAAAGGAGCTGGAATTGGAGTGGCAGCAGGGGCTTTAGTCGGAGGTCTAATTGGTGCTAGTTCAGGAAATGCTGCAGCTGGTGCAGCCATTGGAGCTGCTATCGGTGGGGCTGCGGGTGGTGTAATTGGTCACAAAATGGATAAACAGGCGAGGGAAATAAGTCAGTCTTTGCCAGGGGCTGACGTCAAGCGAGTTGGAGAAGGAATTCATTTAACTTTAAAAGAGGATTCCATACTTTTTGATACTGGTAAAGCCACTTTGACAGATAAAGCTAAAACAAATTTAGATAAATTAATACCTGTTTTTACGGAGTATTCGGATACAAATATTGAAATTTACGGCTATACAGATAGTACAGGATCTCCAGCCTTCAATCTTACTCTTTCTGAAAAAAGAGCCGAATCTGTAAAAAATTATTTAATTTCAAAAGGGTTAGTAGCTTCACGTTTCAAAACAACAGGATTAGGAATTGAGCAACCTATTGCGACCAATGATACTCCTGAAGGCAGAAGTCAAAACCGTAGAGTTGAGTTTGCTATTACTGCAAATGACAAAATGAAGGAAGATGCAAAAAAAGAAGCAGGGAAATAATATCTGATGAATAAAAGTTAAGGCTGCTTTGTAATGAAGCAGCCTTTTTTGTTTCTGTTTTTTCAATTATATTTGCCTTATGCAACTATCCGTCATAATCCTCAATTATAATGTTCGTTACTTTCTCGAACTTTGCGTTCTAAGTGTTCAAAAAGCGCTCGAAAAAATAGATGCAGAAATTATTGTAATTGATAATAATTCTCAGGATGATAGTTGTGTAATGATGAAGCAGCGTTTTCCTGATGTGAAACTCATAGAAAACACGGCCAATTTTGGTTTTCCTAAAGGAAATAACATTGGAGTAAACCAAGCGAGAGGTGAATACATTTGCATTCTTAATCCCGATACCGTTGTTGCCGAGGATACTTTTTCGAAAGTTTTAGCTTTCGCCAAAAAACAAAATGACTTAGGAATTATCGGGTGCAAACTCATCGACGGAACTGGAAATTTTCTGCCCGAAAGTAAACGAGGTGTTCCTACACCGTTTGTTGCATTTACTAAAATCGTGGGTTTGTATAAAATTTTTCCAAAAACATTCGGGAAGTACTATGCCCAACATTTATCCGAAAACGAAACAGGCAAAGTCGATATTCTTGTCGGTGCATTTATGTTGATGAAGCGAGATCTATACAATGAAATTGGTGGTTTTGACGAGAATTGTTTTATGTATTCTGACGATATTGATTTGTCGTATATGGCTTTGAAAAAAGGAAAATCAAATTTTTATTTTCCTGAAACCTCGGTAGTTCATTACAAAGGAGAAAGTACTATAAAGGACGGTACCTATATGAGGCGTTTTCAGGAGGCAATGAATTTCTTTTATAAAAAACATTTTCAAGTATCTTTTTTCTTTTCTGTTTTTATGAAAATAGGAATTGTGTTTTTTTCTATGGTTAAAATGTTTCAGGGTAAGCCATCCCGAAGCTTCGGAAAAACGGAAATGCCAGATAAGTATGTTCTTGTATCTGATTCCGGAGAAGCTGGAGAAATTTTTAAAGAAAAATTAGAAAATCAATTGAATAAAACCGTTGTACGTCAACTTAGTTCGCAAACGTTTTCGGAAAATACAACAACAGAAATAATTTTTGACCAAAATTATCTCAATTTTAAAACGATAATTGAGGCTTTTGAAGCCAACAAAGGAAAGCAAATAACATACAAAATTCATCCTGAATCATCTGATTACTTGGTGGGTAGCAACAGTAGTTTTGATAGAGGAGAAGTCGTTAAGATTTCTGATTTTTGATTTATCCAAAAACTATCAATTATCAGCCAAAAACTAAAAATAATTACTAATTTTGCAGTCATAAAATCGAAATCACCTTTTAGATTAATGATATGGCAAGATTTGAATTGAAACTTCCCAAAATGGGAGAAAGCGTAGCAGAAGCAACCATAACAAATTGGTTAAAACAAGTAGGAGACAAAATTGAAGCCGATGAAGCTGTGCTTGAAGTTGCCACTGACAAAGTCGATAGCGAATTGCCAAGCGAAGTTTCAGGAATATTAGTAGAACAATTATTTGCAAAAGACGATTTGGTTCAGGTTGGTCAGACCATTGCAATTATCGAAACAGATGGAAACTCAGTTTCAGTAACTCCAAAACAAGATATAGTTGTTCCTGATGAAGTTGCGACAATTGAAAAAACTATTGAAGTGGCCAAAGAGTCTGTTGCTGCTCCAATAAACTTCTCGGATTCTGAAAAATTCTTTTCCCCATTAGTTAAAAATATTGCTAAAGAAGAGGGAATTTCTTTAGCGGAGTTAGAAACTATTTCGGGTTCCGGAAAAGACGGAAGAGTGACAAAAGAAGATATTTTAAACTATATAAAAACTAGAAGTTCTGTTGCTCCAATTGTAGTTGAGTCACCAAAATCAGTTACACAAACACAACCTATAAGACCTACGCCTCAGCCTATAGCAGTTTCTTTAAACGGCGGAGATGAAATCATCGAAATGGACAGAATGCGCAAGTTAATTGCGGGTTATATGGTGGCTTCGGTTCAAACTTCGGCACACGTTCAATCGTTCATCGAAGTTGATGTTACAAATATTGTAAAATGGCGTGATAAAGTAAAAACTACTTTCGAAAAAAGAGAAGGCGAAAAACTAACTTTCACTCCAATATTTATGGAGGCCGTTGCCAAAGCTTTAAAAGATTATCCAATGATGAATATTTCTGTTGACGGAGATACCATTATCAAAAGAAAAAATATCAATCTCGGAATGGCAGCAGCTTTACCTAATGGAAACTTGATTGTTCCTGTTATTAAAAATGCCGATCAACTGAATTTAGTGGGAATGGCAAAAGCAGTAAATGATTTGGGAGGCCGTGCAAAATTAGGAAAACTAAAACCAGACGATACGCAAGGAGGAACTTATACGGTAACGAATGTGGGGACTTTTGGCAGTGTTTTCGGAACTCCAATAATCAATCAGCCTCAAGTTGGAATTTTGGCACTTGGAGCAATCCGAAAAGTACCAGCCGTTATCGAAACTCCGGAAGGCGATTTTATTGGTATTCGCCAAAAAATGTTCCTTTCACACAGTTACGATCACCGTGTTGTAGATGGGGCACTTGGCGGAAGCTTCGTAAAACGTGTTGCCGAATATCTAGAAGCATTTGATGTAGATAGAAATTTTTAACTGGATATAAAATAGAATACAAACCCGACTGTTTTCGGACTCGTCGGGTTTTTGATTTTTTGTCTAAAACTTTTTTAAATAATCGACGAACGGTACGTTCAAAAAGATATATTTGTCATTCTAAAATTTAAAAATGGAGCTCAAGCTTAATAAACCAATTTGTTTTTTCGACTTAGAAACTACAGGTATTGATGTCGCCAAAGATCGAATTGTTGAAATAGCAATTTTCAAAGTTTTTCCCAACGGAAACAAAGAAAGCAAAACTTGGTTGGTCAATCCTACCATTCCGATTCCCCCACAATCAACCGCCATTCACGGAATTAGTAATGAAAAAGTAGCTAGCGAACCTACTTTCAAAGAATTGTCTTCGCAGATTTACAATATGATAAAGGATTCGGATTTGGCGGGATACAATTCTGACCGTTTTGACATTCCATTATTGGCAGAGGAAATGCTTCGTGCCGGAGTAGATTTTGATATGAAAAATAGAGTTTCAGTCGATGTTCAAACCATTTTTCATAAAAAGGAAGAACGAACATTGAGCGCAGCTTTAAAATTTTATTGTGAAAAAAGTCTAGAAAACGCACATTCTGCCGAAGCCGATACAATGGCAACATACGAAATTATGCTGGCACAATTGGAGCGGTATCCCGATTTAGAAAATGATATAAAATCATTGGCTGACTTTACAACAAGAAAAAAAATTGCAGATTTTGCAGGAATGATAGCTTTTGACAAGGATGGCGATGAGATATTTACTTTCGGAAAACATAAAGGAGCCAAAGTTGAAAAAATATTAGAGTCTGAACCAGGTTATTTTAGTTGGATTCAAAATGCTGATTTTCCTTTGTATACCAAGAAAGTGTTGACAGCGATTAAATTAAGGAAATTAAACACGAAATAGTTAGTCGATTTTAGGTATTGGGTGAAAGGAATTTCCAAAACCCAAAGCCCAGAAACCAAAACTCATATTATGAAAATCATCTGTATCGGTAGAAATTACGCCCAGCACATAGCGGAGTTGCAAAACGAAAGGCCCACTGAGCCGGTAATTTTTATGAAACCAGATTCGGCTATTTTATTGAAGCAACATCCGTTTGTGATTCCAGAGTTTTCCGCTGACATCCACCACGAGATCGAATTGATTGTCAAGATTAATAAGGTAGGAAAATATATCGATACTAAGTTTGCGCATAAGTATTATGATGAAATCAGTGTTGGTATAGACTTTACAGCTCGCGATTTGCAGAATGAATTAAAAGCCAAAGGCTTGCCTTGGGAAAAGGCAAAAGCATTTGATGGTTCGGCTGTAATAGGTGAATTTTTACCAAAAAGTAAATTTAATTCATTAGAAAATATTACATTTGAATTGACCAATAATAATATAACAGTACAAAAAGGCAATGCAAGTCATATGTTGTGGAAGATTGATGAACTTATTTCTTATGTTTCGCAATATTTCACGTTGAAAATTGGTGACATATTATTTACTGGAACCCCAGAAGGAGTTGCAGCGGTGAAGTCAGAAGATATTTTAGAAGGATTTTTAGAAGGAAACAAATTATTTAGCATACAAATCAAATAAATGGCACTATATTACAACTTAGCAAAAGTGTACGCACTTTCAGATAACGATCCGGAATTTGTCCTGCAAATCGTAACGTTATTCGTAAACGAAATTCCCGAAGATATTGCACAAATCAAGGAAGGAATCAAAAAGAAAGACCATAAACATGCGTATTCTTACGCTCACAAAGTAAAACCATCTCTGGATTTACTAGGGTTAAAAGTGGCTTTCGAGGAAATTCTTCAAGTAGAAGCTTGGACGAAAACTGAGGGTGAAACCAAAGAAATTAAAGAAACATTCAAGAGCATCAAGCATCAAGTGAAAGATGCGGTTAAGGAATTAAAGAAAGATTTCGATTTATAAGAAGCTGCTCCTGCTGTAGGTTTCAAGTTTTTTTCAAACCACTTTTTTTCTATAAGAAATAAAAAAGGAGCTTCCTCTGGTCGCTCTTTTTTTTTAAAAAAAATAGGGGTTTTAGGCAAAAGCTTTCCACTTCCATCAGGGCTAATCAGTTTGCGGTCACAAAAGAAAGCTTTTAACATCCAACTTCTAAATTTCTAACTTAAATATGAAAGCATCCATAATAACCATTGGCGACGAAATATTGATAGGGCAAATTGTCGATACAAATTCGGGATTTATAGCTAAATCATTAGACAGAATTGGGGTAGAAATTCAGGAAATGATTTCCATTAGTGACAACAAGCAACACATCCTTTCCACTTTTGAAAAATTGCAGAACAAAGTTGATTTGGTAATCATAACTGGTGGGCTTGGGCCTACAAAAGACGATATTACCAAGAAAACTTTTTGCGATTATTTTGACGATGAGTTAATTCAAAACGACCAAGTATTGAAGCATGTAACCCAGATTATTGAAGGTTTTTATAAAAGGAAGATTACTCAACTTAACATAGATCAAGCCTTAGTTCCGTCAAAATGTACGGTACTTCATAACCAAGTAGGTACAGCGCCAGGCATGTGGATGAAAAAAGGGAATACCGTTTTTATTTCGCTTCCCGGAGTGCCGTTTGAAATGAAATATTTAGTCGAAAACGAGATTATTCCAAAAATTGTTGTGGAATATAAGCGACCTTACATCATTCATAAAACGGTTTTAACCTATGGAATTGGCGAAAGTTTATTGGCCGAAACTATTGAAAAATGGGAAGTTAATTTACCCGATTTTATAAAATTGGCCTACTTGCCAAGCCCAGGTCGAGTGCGATTGCGCCTTTCAGCTCGTGGAACTGACAAGGATTTTTTAGAGAAAGCCATTTCTGAAAATGTAACATCTTTGTCCAAAATTTTAGGAGATAGTATTGTTGGATTTGAAGATGATGAGACATTAGAGAAGGTAATCGGAAGTCTTTTGGCGCAGCATCACAAAACAATTTCTACTGCGGAAAGCTGTACAGGAGGAAAAATAGCTCAGGTTTTGACCTCTGTTTCGGGAGCTTCAAATTATTTTAAAGGCAGTGTAGTTTCCTATGCTACTGAAACTAAAATATCGATTTTGGGAATTTCCGAGGATTTAATTGAAGAATTTTCTGTTGTAAGTGCAGAAGTAGCTAAGCAAATGGCAATAAATGTTCGAAAATTATTGAAAACAGACTATGCAATTGCTACAACTGGGAATGCTGGACCATTAAAAGGTGATTCAAATGCCGAAGTTGGAACAGTATTTATCGCTTTGGCAACACCAAATGAGGTGATAATCGAGGAATTTAATTTTGGGCAACCCCGTGATAAAGTGATAGATAGAGCGGCTGTGAAGAGTTTGGAAATGCTTCGAAAAGAAATTTTGAAAAATGTCCAATAATTTTTTTGCTTCATCCATTTATTTTTCTTTTCTTTGCACCCTGATTTTGAATAACGATAAAAGATAAGATAATGTCAAGAGTTTGCGACCTTACAGGTAAAAGAGCGATGGTAGGAAATAACGTTTCTCACGCTATGAATAAAACTAAGAGAAAATTTTCTGTTAACTTAGTTAAAAAGCGTTTTTATCTTCCAGAAGAAGATAGATGGATTACTCTAAGAGTAGCTGCATCTACGGTAAAAACAATTAATAAAAATGGAATCGCTGCAGTTTTGAAAAAAGCACAAGCAGGCGGATTTATTAAATAATCCATTCCTAAAAATATATCAAGATGGCAAAGAAAGCAAAAGGAAACAGAATCCAAGTAATTTTAGAATGTACTGAACACAAAACAACTGGTGTTGCAGGAACTTCAAGGTACATTACTACAAAGAACAAAAAGAATACTCCAGACAGATTAGAGATTAAAAAATTTAATCCAATTTTGAAACGCGTAACTGTTCACAAAGAAATTAAATAATAATTAGAGATTTTAAGATAATCTTAGATGTCACATTTGAGATTTATTAAGATACAAATAACATAGAATCATGGCAAAGAAAACCGTAGCGTCCTTACAGACATCTTCTAAGAGATTATCAAAAGCCATCAAAATGGTAAAATCTCCAAAAACTGGTGCATATACATTCGTAGAATCTATTATGGCTCCTGAATTAGTTGATGAGTTCTTGAAAAAGAAATAATTAACTATAGCATTTATAGAAAAGCTACTTTCATTCGGAAGTAGCTTTTTTATTTTTTATATTTACCGCGAGAAAAATTACAATGGCAAATTTTTTTCTTAAGTGAATTAAATAATTGATTTCGCAATTTTCTTTTAAAAGTTGCTGATCATAAACAATATATCAAATGAGTTTTTTTAAAAAATTATTTTCTTCCGAAAAAAAAGAGTCACTTGACAAAGGTCTAGAGAAAACCAAAACATCTTTTTTTTCAAAGTTGACCAAAGCTGTTGCTGGTAAATCTAAAGTTGATGATGAGGTTTTAGACAATTTAGAGGAAGTTCTGGTTTCTTCAGATGTTGGTGTTAATACTACTCTAAAAATTATTACTCGAATAGAAAAACGTGTTTCCGAAGATAAATTTCTAGGAACAGATGAATTGAATCAAATTCTTCGGGAAGAAATTGCAGGATTACTTTCGGAAACGAATTCAGGAGAAGCCACTGAATTTGTGATTCCAATCAATACCAAACCTTATGTTTTGATGGTTGTGGGTGTGAATGGTGTTGGAAAAACAACTACCATTGGTAAACTAGCATACCAATTTAAAAAAGCAGGTTTAAAAGTTGTACTTGGTGCAGCCGATACTTTTCGTGCAGCAGCCATTGATCAATTGCAAATTTGGGCTGATAGAGTTGGCGTTCCCATAGTAAGACAAAATATGGGAAGCGATCCAGCTTCGGTCGCTTTTGATACCTTGCAATCAGCGGTTGCTCAAAATGCCGATATTGTTATCATTGATACCGCAGGTCGTTTGCACAATAAAATCAACTTGATGAACGAATTAACCAAGGTAAAACGTGTAATGCAGAAAGTTGTTGCTGATGCACCTCACGATGTTTTATTAGTTATAGATGGTTCTACAGGTCAAAATGCTTTCGAACAAGCCAAACAATTTACAGCCGCCACCGAAGTTACATCACTTGCTGTTACAAAACTAGATGGAACGGCCAAAGGTGGAGTGGTTATAGGAATTTCAGATCAATTTCAAATTCCTGTAAAATATATCGGGGTAGGCGAAGGAATTGAAGATTTGCAGGTTTTTAATAAATATGAGTTTGTAGATAGTTTCTTTAAATAAAAATATCTTTGTCAAAGTTCAAAACTTTGACAAAGATTCCTTTACTAATTTCACGATGAATTTTTCTTCTTTTAAAAATATACCACCCATTTTTCTTTATTTTTTAAGTATTATATCCTTTGTTTTGTCGAATGTTGTTAGAGACAAAAATATGGTGTTGTATTATTTGTTACTTGTTTTGGGTGCAGGTTTTTTTATTTTTGGTTTTTTCAAAAGCCGAAATAAAAGGCAATAAGTTTATTGGTACAAAGCACTAATTTTTGTCCATAATTCATCATCAACCCAGTGCCGAAAAGTGTTAATTTATAGCACAGTGCTCCGCAAATGTCTCCTGACTTTATGTAACAAAACTAAACTTTATAAATGTTGCTGTTAAAAAATGTGGCAAATTTTTATCTCTTATTACATAACCTTCTTTCATAACTACTTTTTATCAAGTATAAAAAAATCCGCAAAGTCAGGAGACATTTGCGGAGCTTTTAATAAAAACTCTTTGCAGAGCGTGGCAAGGCGAATATTTAATATTCTAAATCCGGATTATCCAACAAATAATAAGTTTGCCATTTATCATCAGTTTCATATGATCTTTTCAATCTGAATTTCTGCAACCCATCATATAATTCAACTACAAAACAAGATCGTTGATTTTTTATAAAATTTCCTTCAGATAATGTACCAACTTTTGAATTATCAAATTGAATTGAAGGGCTGTTGCAAGAAATATTTGTCATGTAGTACAAATCGCTTGCTACTCTTTTTCCATTTGAATAAACGTGAATTTGATTATTTGTAAAATGAAAAACAATCTTTTTTGAATCGTTAAGTGTCGAACTCCAATATTTATTAATTAAATTTTGTTGAATGTTTGAAGTTATATAGTTATTTGATTGCGATTTCATTATTTGGAATGAAAATATTAGCAAACTAATTATTATTTTTTTTGTATAAATCATAATGTTTTTTTTTAAGTTAATAGAATAAAATTATGGTGATTAAGAAAATTAAAATAAATCTACTTATGTTTTTTTGTTTTCTTGTTAATTTAATAGCTTTTATCGAATCAAAATCTAAACTAATTGATAAATAAATCCC
>CAUPRL010000001.1:0-487239 GCA_963513695.1 uncultured Flavobacterium sp. | reverse complement strand
TTTTCGTCAACACCTAATTTGTCTACGATAATCGCTTTTACTCTTGATGCAATGTCTGACATAATCTTTAATTTTAAAATTTAATTTGTTGGCAAAAATAAAAAACTTTATTTTAAAACAACTATTTAGTTAATAAATGTGACAGCTAATTTATAAAATAAATTTCACAAACACTTCATAAAGTTATTTAATATCAGTTTTTATTCTTTTTTTTGCATAAATGAAATCACTTTTGTTATGAAGAAAATAGTAATTTTTGCTTCTGGTTCGGGGACTAATGCCGAAAACATCATAAAATATTTTGAAAATAAAGCTATAGCAACTGTTGTCGCAGTTTTTACAAATAATCCAAATGCAAAAGTTATTGAAAGAGCCAATAATTTTCAAATTCCGACCGAAATTTTCTCAAAAGAAGATTTAAACCAAGGTAAAGTCCTACAAAAAATTCTAGATAGTTCTCCAGATTTGATAGTTCTTGCTGGTTTTTTACTGAAAATGCCCGAAAATATCATTGAATCCTTTCCTAATAAGATTATCAATATTCATCCTGCTTTGTTGCCAAAATACGGCGGAAAAGGGATGTATGGAATGAATGTGCACAAAGCTGTTGTCGAAAACAACGAAAAAGAAACAGGTATTACCATTCATTATGTGAATGAAAATTATGATGAAGGAAATATTATTTTTCAAAAAAAAGTAACCCTATTGGTTTCAGATACACCAGAAGTTGTGGCTGAAAAAATACACGAATTGGAACAAAAGTATTTTCCCCCAGTAATTGACGATCTTTTAACTTCTAGCCTTTAACTTTGAATCACGAAGTACATATCTATACTGATGGAGCTGCCAAAGGGAATCCTGGTCCGGGCGGTTATGGTGTTGTGATGGAACTCGTGGGAACGCCTCACAAAAAAGAATTCTACGAAGGTTTTCGTCATACGACTAATAATAGAATGGAATTGTTGGCTGTAATTGTTGGTCTCGAAAAGCTGAAAAATCCTAATATGAAAGTTTTAATTGTTTCGGATTCTAAATATGTTGTAGATTCTGTTTTGAAGAAATGGGTTTTTGGCTGGGAGAAAAAAGGTTTTGCAGGCAAGAAAAACCCAGATTTATGGAAACGATTTCTGGTTGTTTACAGAAAGCACCAAGTCGATTTCAAATGGATAAAAGGACACAACAATCATCCTCAAAACGAGCGTTGCGATGAATTAGCGGTTTTTGCTTCGAGTCAAAAAAGCCTTTCTATAGATGTTTTTTATGAGAAGGAAGAGCAGAAGCTATTTTAGTAAATTCTCATTTCTACACCTTTTAATCCGCAAACTAATAAACTTTAATTATCCTAATTTTCCAAATAATTATCGATGGTTTTAAATAAGACATTCGATACATAAAGACAGCATCTTAAGATTCTCTTAAAGGTTTCTTTTACAGGATGTTTCTTGTTCAAATCCCACGTAACTTTACACTACATTATAAAATTTTATAAAAATGAAAAAAGTAGTTTTTGTACTCGTAGGCTTAGCTTTATTTGGTTGCAAGAAAGAAGAAACTAAAGAAGATTTCTCAACAAAACCCGTTGCAGAGAAAACGGAACTTGCTAAAAAAGCAGATAATTTTTTTAAATCCATTTCAACTGTCGAAAGCACAACGATTCCACAGAATAAAATTGATTTAGGAAAAAAATTGTATTATGACAAAACCTTGTCAAAAAACGGAACCATAAGTTGTAATTCATGCCACAATTTGGCAACTTTTGGGGTGGACAACAAATCATTTTCGGTTGGAGACACTAAAGAATTAGGAGGCAGGAACTCTCCGTCGTCTATTTATGCGTTTTTGCACGGAATGCAGTTTTGGGACGGTCGTGCCAAAGATGTTGAAGAGCAGGCTGGCGGTCCACTTTTGAATCCAGTTGAACATGGAATTCCTAACAAAGAATTTTTAGAAAAAAAATTAAGAGCGATACCGGAATATCAAACCGCTTTTAAAAACGTGTTTCCAAATGACAAAGAACCTATAACTTTTGCCAATTTGACCAGTGCGATTGGAGCGTTCGAACGACAACTAGCACCTGAAAGTAAATTTGACAACTATTTAGATGGTGATGAAACAGCACTAAATGATCAAGAGAAAAAAGGGTTGACTTCTTTTATCGACAATGGTTGTATTACTTGCCATAGTGGAGTTGCCGTTGGCGGTCAATTGATGCAGAAATTCGGATTGTATGGCGATTATACCAAATTAACCCACAGCAAAAAAATAGATATGGGTGTTTATGACATAACAAAAAAGGAAGGAGACCGCTTTATGTTTAAAACACCAAGTTTAAGAAATGTTGAAAAAACATATCCTTATTTTCACGATGGTTCCGTTGCTTCGCTCAAAGAAGCCATAGTAATAATGGAAAAACTACAAGTCAATAAAGATATTTCAGACGCTGATGCTAAAGATATCGAAGCCTTTTTGAAAACATTAACTGCTGATGTGGATGCCAAATACAAAGGATAAATAATTTTTGTCCTTCAATTCTTAATTTACTTGAAAACAATTTTTAAAAGGTCTGACATTATTTGTTAGACTTTTTTTATGAGAATGAATATCGGGAACTTTTATGAAAACTTTGAGACAGGCAAACTTTGCAACTCTAAAACTTATAAACTATCTTTGCCGCTTAATTCGAATTTCAAAAAATGAATAAATTACTGATTGTTGGAACCGTAGCTTTCGATGCTATTGAAACGCCTTTTGGCAAAACTGACAAAATATTAGGAGGAGCTGGAACTTATATTGGGCTTTCGGCTTCTAATTTTAATCTACAATCGGCCATAGTTTCTGTAGTTGGTGATGATTTTCCACAAGAATATTTAGATTTATTAACCTCAAAAAACATTGATATTTCAGGTCTTGAAGTGGTCAAAGGAGGGAAAACTTTCTTTTGGAGTGGTTTGTATCATAACGATTTGAATTCTAGAGATACTTTGGCAACGGAATTGAATGTTTTGGCTGATTTTCAACCAAAAGTTCCTCAGAATTTCAAAACTGCCGATGTGGTGATGCTAGGAAACTTGCATCCCTTAGTACAAAGTAGCGTTTTAGACCAAATGGATGTTAAACCTAAATTGGTAGTTCTTGACACCATGAATTTTTGGATGGATTGTGCTTTGCCAGAATTATTGGCTGTGATAAAACGTATCGATGTTATTACCATCAACGATGAAGAAGCAAGGCAATTATCAGGAGAATATTCATTGGTAAAAGCTGCAGCAAAAATCCATACCATGGGACCAGAATATGTGGTTATAAAAAAAGGAGAGCATGGCGCTTTGTTATTTCACGATCACAAAATTTTCTTTGCCCCAGCATTGCCATTAGAAGAAGTCTTTGATCCAACAGGTGCTGGAGATACATTTGCGGGAGGATTTGCAGGATATATTACGCAAAGCGAAAATGTATCCTTCGAAAATATGAAAAGTGCTATCATTTATGGTTCGAATTTAGCTTCCTTTTGTGTAGAAAAATTTGGAACCGAGCGCATGGTTAATTTAGAAAAAGATGAAGTGATTGCAAGATTACAGCAGTTTAAGTCTTTGACTCAATTTGATATTGAAATATAACAGAGTTTGCCTCGAAATATCGAGGCATTTTTTGTTTAAAGCTAAAACATAAATCTAGATAGTTTTAAGGCATTGTTTCTTAAGATTTTCATGGTTTAATTAGACTATTTAATAGTCACACAATACAACTAACTACAAATTACAATTACATGAGCGACGCAATTAAACACGAATGTGGCATTGCCCTTTTACGATTAAAAAAACCGTTAGAATTCTACAAAGAAAAATACGGAACTGCTTTCTACGGGATAAAAAAAATGTATCTCTTAATGGAAAAGCAGCACAATCGGGGTCAAGATGGAGCTGGTTTTGCTAGTATCAAACTCGATGTAGAACCAGGAGAACGATACATCAGCAGAGTTCGGTCGAATGCGGCTCAACCTATTCAAGATGTTTTCTCCCAAATAAATGAGAGAATCAATGACGAATTGGCTTCGAATCCTGAATATGCTGACGATGTAGCTTTACAAAAAAGAAAAATTCCTTATTTAGGTGAATTGTTTTTAGGACATGTTCGATATGGAACCTTTGGAAAAAACAGCATCGAAAGCGTGCATCCATTTTTACGTCAAAACAACTGGATGCACCGAAATCTTATTTTGGCTGGTAATTTCAATATGACTAATGTAACGGAGCTTTTTCAAAGCCTTATCGATTTGGGACAGCATCCCAAAGAAATGGCAGATACAGTTACTGTGATGGAAAAAATAGGGCACTTTTTAGATAATGCAGTAACCGATTTGTATCAAGAATGCAAAAATAATGGACTGACTAAAAGAGAAGCATCGCCTGTAATTGCCGAAAAATTAGATATCGCTAGAATTTTGAAAAGAGCTTCCAAAAACCTTGATGGAGGTTATGCGATGGCAGGACTTTTAGGTCACGGAGACGCATTTGTTTTTAGAGATCCAGCAGGAATTCGACCTGCTTATTTTTATGAAGATGACGAAATTGTAGTAGTTGCATCTGAAAGACCGGTTATTCAAACGGTTTTCAATGTGCCTTTCGAAAAAGTGCAGGAATTGCAACCCGGAAATGCTTTAATCATTAAGAAAAATGGTAAGGTAACTGAAGAAGAAATTCTCATACCAACAGTAAAAAAAGCTTGTTCTTTTGAAAGAATTTATTTTTCTAGAGGTAGTGATGCCGAAATTTATCAAGAACGAAAAAATTTAGGAAAATTGATTCTGCCGGCAGTTCTCGAAGCGATAGATAACGATACAGATAACACCGTTTTTTCCTATATTCCCAATACTGCCGAGACTTCTTTCTATGGAATGGTCGAAGCGGCTCAGGATTTTCTGAATCAAAGAAAAAATAATTATATTCTCGAAAACAGAAAAAAATTAACAAGAGAAAAGCTTGAAGAAATACTTTCGGTAAAAATCAGGACCGAAAAAGTAGCTATCAAAGACGCAAAACTGCGAACTTTTATTACCGAAGACAGCAGTCGCGATGATTTAGTTGCCCACGTTTACGATGTGACTTATGGAGTGATAAAACCAACGGATAATTTGGTAATTATTGATGACAGTATCGTTCGTGGAACCACACTCAAAATGAGTATCATCAAAATGATGGATCGTTTGAAACCCAAAAGTATTGTTGTCGTTTCATCTGCACCACAAATTCGTTATCCGGATTGTTATGGAATTGATATGGCAAAATTAGAAGGTTTGGTCGCATTTCGAGCAGCGTTAGAGCTACTAAAGGACAGAAATTTATACCATATTGTTGATGAGGTTTATGTTAAATGCAAGAAACAAGAGGATTATCATGATACCGAAGTGGTAAATTTTGTTACTGAAATTTATGCACCATTCACAGCGCAGGAGATTTCAAATAAAATTGCGGAGCTCTTAAGTTCACCAGAAATAAATGCCGAAGTTAAAATTATTTTCCAAACAGTCGAAAACTTACATATTGCGTGTCCTAAGAATTTAGGAGATTGGTATTTCACTGGAGACTATCCAACACCAGGAGGGAATCGTGTTGTAAATAAGGCATTTATGAACTTTTATGAAGGAAAAAACGCTAGAGCGTATTAAAAAAACTACATTTTAGTATTTCGTCGAGTATTTGAGTATTTCGTCTAATATATTTGTAGAAAAACTAAAGTAAGTATATCTTTGACTCACCATAATATTAGTAGGTTAAGTTTATGGTAGATTTGGGGCAAAAAGGGTGAAAGAAATTTCACCTTTTTTATTGGAATAAAGTCAAGGAAACTTACCGGGCTTTGGGGTTCCAAATTTTTTGCAATTCCTTGTTACTATTTATATAAATTATTGTGGTCAATATATTCCCAAACTTTTTCAGGCAAAAGCGGACGAACATTTTTATTTTTTTTGATGTTTTCCCGAATAAATGTCGATGAAATTTCCACAATTGGTGCATCAATAATATGAATCTTGGGATTGTTTTTGAACGCTGCATTTTGATTAGCGTCTAGTTCTGATGAAATTCGAGGATAGACATAAATTTCGTGGTTTTGCAAAATCACCTCGTGGTTTTTCCATTTGTGCAACGACTTTAAATTGTCTTCTCCCATTATTAAAGAAAATTCGTGTTGCGGAAATTTGTCTTGCAAATGTGCCAAAGTATTCACTGTATAATTGGGTTGGGATAACTTGAATTCAATATCCGAAGGTTTGATTTTTGGATAGTCTTCGGTGGCCAAAAAAACGAGTTGCAGACGTTGGTAATCGTCAAGTATTGTTTTTTTATTTTTTAAAGGATTGTGAGGTGTTACGACCATCCAAATTTGGTCTAAATCAGAATTTTCAGCGATATGATTCCCAATAATCATATGCCCAATATGAATGGGGTTGAATGTTCCGAAATAGAGTCCGATTTTCATACTATTTTGTTTCGCAAAGATTCACGAAGTTTACACAAAGATTCACAAAGCAATTTTAAAAAATTTTGTGTTTCTCTGTGATTTTCGTTGTGAAACTTTGTGTAATCATTTTATTTATTTACAAATTCCTTTACTAATTGATGCGCTTCCTCTAGAGCAATATTCAAATCATAGTTTTTGATGACAACATCAAATTGTGGAGCAGTTGCCAATTCTACGTGCGCTTTTGCAATACGCATATTGATTTTATCATCACTTTCGGTGGAGCGTTCTTTGAGTCTTCTTTTGAGTTCATCAACGCTTGGTGGTTTCACGAAAACAGCCAAAGTTTCCTCCGGGAATTTGTGTTTAATACGCAGACCTCCAGCGACGTCAATATCGAAAATTACATTTTTCCCTTGAGCCCAAATGCGTTCGACTTCGCTTTTCAGCGTGCCGTAGAAATTGTCTCTATAAACTTCTTCCCATTCTACAAAATCTTCGTTTTTGATGTGGGTTTTGAACTCTTTTAGCGACATAAAATAATAATCTTTTCCGCTTACTTCTTCGCCACGAGCTTCGCGCGTTGCTGCCGAAATCGAAAACTCTAAATTCAGGTCTTCTTGCTTTAATAAATGTCTAACAATGGTTGTTTTCCCTGAACCCGATGGTGCCGAAAACACTATTAATTTTCCTTTTTTCATTATGTTGCTCTATTTTATAAGTCTTATAGATTCTGTATCAATTGTGATAATTTTACTAACTTCTTTATCATTACTTGAATCTGTAATTTTATATTTAAGTATTTTTTTATTGTTTTCTTCTAACTGTTGTGAATAAATGAATGCTCTACAATGTTCTATTTCTATTTCTTCAAATTGAATCAACTCATTTTTATTATTAATCACCAAAATTATATAACCAAAATCCATTGCTCCTCCACACATACCTTGAATGTTTGGATTTCCAGATTGTTCATATTTTAACAGTAATCGTATCTCGGAAACAGACGTTTTCTTCGAAATAATTTCTAAGTCCTTATAATTCAAATGATAATTGGAAAGATTAAATATTGAACTACCTATTTTTAAAAATTTGAAATCTTCGAAAACAAATAAGTTTTCTAATTCATTATTAAGGGTTAATTTTAAATTTTTAGTGTTGTTTGACCAAGTATTATTTTCTTTAGAATTATTTGAAATGAAAAATTTTTCATTATAATTTTTGAAATTTTCAATCTCGTCTAATTTATCCCAAACAACTCCTGAAAAATCAAAATCCAATATTTTTTCCCCGAAAACTTTATCAGTAGTATTGAACAATGTCAATCCTGTCATTGGATTATAAATACCAACTAAAGGAATGTTTTTCTTTACCTTATTGTAATAATACCAGCCCTTAACGGAATAAACAAATAAATGATCTTCTGAAAAATTTTCAACTTTTAAATAAATGGTGATGTCATATTTATCATCAATTGAGCCGTAAAAAATTCTATCATTAGTCCTGAAACTTTCAATTGAAATGTTTTTTTGTTGTGAAAAACAAGTTAAAGTTATTAGAAAAAAGAGTAAAATAATTTTCCTCATTTCAATTAATTTAAAACTAAAGCACATTCAAAACCTGTTCCTTAATTTTTTCCAATTCATCTTTCATCATCACAACAAGTTTTTGCATTTGCGCGTGATTCGATTTGGAACCCATTGTGTTGATTTCGCGTCCCATTTCTTGGGTAATGAAACCTAGTTTTCTACCATTGGCTTCCGTTCCGTTGATGGTTTCCAAGAAATAATCCAAGTGATTGGTCAAACGTACTTTTTCTTCGGTAATGTCTAATTTTTCTAAGTAATAAATCAATTCTTGTTCAAAACGATTTTCATCCACGTTGACTTTTAATTCAGCAATCGCGGTTTGCAAACGGTCTTTTATCGCCTGAACACGTTCTGGATCAAGAGCCAAAGCATCGTTCATATATTGACGGATATTGCCAATGCGCAATTGGAATTCTTTTTCCAAGGAAGCACCTTCATCTTTTCTAAAATCTCCAATATAATCCAAGGCTTCTAGGATTACTTTTTGAATTTCAATCCAATCATTTTCGTCAATTTCTTCTCTTCCGGTTTTTAAAGTGTCGGGCATTCTGACCGCCATTTTCATCAATTCAGTTTCGTCTGCATAAGGATACACTTCGCGCAATTGAGAGATGTAGGCTTTCACAATCGGCACGTTCACTTTCGTTGAAGTTTGCTCAGCGGTACTTTCGATAAAAATGGAAAAATCCACTTTTCCCCTTTCGAGTTTCAAGGCGATTTGGTTGCGCAAACCCAGTTCCATTTCTCGGTAAGACGAAGGCATTCGCACGCTTAAATCCAAACCTTTGCTATTCAAGGATTTTACTTCAACCGTAATTTTTTTGGTTGGCAATTGCAAAGTTGCTTTGCCAAATCCAGTCATTGATTGTATCATAATATTTTTCTAAAAGAATTCAAAGATAAGAAAAAAGTTTTCAGTGTTTAGTCGCAGTTTTGAGTTTGATAATTAGCCTTGACTTTACATATATTAACCTTTCTTCTGCGTAACCAAATATACGCCTGTAAATATCAAAATTGCCGAAATTATTTTCACCAAAGTTAGTTCGTCTTTCCCTAAGCTAATGGCAAAAACGGTTGCAAAAAACGGTTGCAAATAGACGAAAACAGCAACTGTTGTGGGTTTCAATTCTCGCATCGAAAGTAAATTCAGCATATAAGTCCCGAAGGTCGAAAAAACCACCACAAAACCTATTTTCCAATAAATATCCATTGGCATCGAAGTCCAATCAACGACTTGAAATTGGCTCCAGCCAAAAGGCAAAACCATTATAAAACCAATCAAATAAATCCATTTGGCAAAATTGAAAGGGTTGTATTTTTGCATCAATTTCTTTACGATGACCAAGTACAATCCGTAGGAAGCAGCATTGACAAAAACCAGAAAGTTACCTAAAGTTGGATTGCTTGCATTACTCGAAGATTTCCCATAAAGAATAAGAAATGCGGTGCCAATTAGTCCTAAAATAATCCCAAAAATCATTCTTTTTTGCATTCGTTCTTTGAGGATTATTGCCGAAAGTATTAGAACAATTATGGGTGTCGAAACCATAAGCACCGATGCTGAAATTGGGGAAGTTAAACTCAATCCTTTGAAGAAGGAAAGCATATTTAAGGCAACACCAAAAAAGGCAGCCCATATTATTCGGGGGAAATCAGCGCGGTCAATTTGCTCTTCCCGGATTTCTTTGGAATTTCTGCTGAAAAGCCAAACTAACCAAAACAAAATAGTAGCTCCACCCACACGCATTATGATAAATCCGTAGGCGTCGACATATTTTGGCATCACATCTTTAGCAATGGTAAAAGTTAGGCCATATATTATGGAAACGATTGTGGCACCAATAAGTGCGATAGTTCTTTTAGACATTCGATAGTGCTTTCAATACTTGTAGCATATTTTGTTGGCTGTTGCCAATGTAAATTTTGCCATCTATAATAAAAACGGGACGACTTAAAAAGGTGTAATGTTCCAAAATGTATTTTTTAAAATCGGCTTCGGTCAGAGATTTATTCTTCAAATCCATTGATTTGTAAAGTTGTGCTTTTTTGCTAAAAAGGGCTTCGTAACTTCCAGAAAGACGGTACATTTCTTCTAATTCTTCGACCGTAATTGGGTCTTGTTTGATGTCGTGAAACTTCAAATTATGATTTTGTGGCAGCGATTTGATGATTTTTCGACAAGTATCGCAGGAGGCGAGATAATATATTTTGTTCATAAAGATAAGTGCAATTTCTTTGTACAAAGAAAATTCATTTACAGCGGAAAATGAGTATTTTTAGCAAAAATTTTAAACTTAAATAATAAGATATGAATCAAACACTTGATGTAAACAAAACGAGTAGAAATATGGTTTTTAAATTTCTAGAAAACTATACATTAGAGCAACTCAACAAAATCCCCAAAGGTTTTAGCAATAATTTAATTTGGAATATTGGGCATATAATAGTTACTCAACAATTATTGGTTTATAAATTGTCTGGTTTACCGATGATGGTATCAGACGAAATGGTCGAAAAATACAAAAAAGGAACCAAGCCTGAGCAAGACGCTACACAAGCCGAAGTTGACGAATTAAAGGCCTTGCTATTTGTAACTATCGAAAAAACGAATGAGGATTTAGCGAACAAATTATTCAAAGTATATCAAGAATATCCCACTTCAACAGGATTTATATTAAAAAGTGTAGGGGGAGCAATTGATTTCAATAATTTTCACGAAGGGCTACATTTAGGAATTATGATGAGCCTAAGAAAGCTAGTTTAAGCAAGTTATTCCTTAAACAAAAATCCCAATTCAAAAAATTAAGAATTGGGATTTTTTTTAAATAAAAGTATTGATATTATTGAATATAATAAATGTATCCCACATTGAACCAGACTAACCAATCATTGGCTTTATTTTCTTTGTAAAGGTCAGGATTTGGTTTTAATCCGTCTACCCAGTCAGAAAAATAATATTGCCATCTTAAATCGATCATCAAATCCGATAGAGGTGAAAGTTTGTAACGAGTTCCCACACTCGAAACGACAGACCAAACGGAGTTGGATTCAGAGGAAAAACCATAAGCACGATCGTCTGTTGGTGTTAAGTATTTAGGAAAAGTGGTCAATGGCGTTCCCAAAGGCCCCATTGTGGACCAAGCCTTAGCGTTATAAAAACTGTATTGGGCACCAAGACTTACAAATGGACCCCAACTTCCCATTGTTTCGGTAAAGTCACGTATACTTAAAGGGAAAAACTCCAATTGCATTCCAATATTAGTTACTGCAGTGTTACCGTTCATTGCTTTCAATTGTTGTTTTCCAAGTGAAGGTTTGCCTTCTACCCATTGCCCAAAGTGCTCTAATCCGGTTTTATTGTAGGACAACTCACTTCTTAATTTGAAGTGATCATTAAAATAGGTTTCGGGAGTATAGCAATTACACTCTGCGGTATAGGAAAAGTTCATGTAGTGAATTATTCCGATTCCATATCCAGTGTTTCCAGCATTTGTTGACAAGTCGTATCTTTCTCCATAGTCCGACTGAAAGGCAACAGGACCAGCAATAACTCCAATTTCGTGTGAAAAGCCAAATTGAGCCTTGGCTGTATTTGAAATACTAAAAAGAAGTAATAAGCAGAAAAATGTAAAAGATTTTGGGGCCATTCTAATAAATTTCTTTTTACAAATATATAAAAACATCAATCAATCTTTAGATAATCATATTAAATATAATAAAACGCTAAACAATACAAAAAATATATAAACATTTTATATTGTTTATTGCTTTTCGGTAACAATAGTTTTGATATTAAATAAAATCGTTTCAACATCAATAAAAATCGTTTCAAGGTGTTAAGAAATATTAAATAAAATCGATAATAATCCGATATAATGTATATTTGTCGCTACTAACGAAAACGTTTTCTTAACCGTTAATAATTTTAAAAATATGTCACAAAGTATTAATGCTTTTATTGAAGCTGTTGCAAAAAGAAATTCCAACGAACCTGAATTTATGCAGGCAGTAAAAGAAGTTGCAGAAACTGTAATTCCTTTTATTGAAGAGAATAAAAGATACCAAAACAAAATGCTTTTGGAAAGAATGGTTGAATCTGAACGTGTGATTATGTTTAGAGTAGTTTGGATCGATGATAAAGGGGAAACGCAAGTAAACCGAGGGTATCGCATCCAGATGAATTCAGCTATAGGACCTTACAAAGGAGGAATTCGTTTCCATCCTTCAGTAAATTTAAGCATTTTAAAATTTCTTGCTTTCGAGCAAACTTTTAAAAACAGTTTAACCACATTGCCAATGGGTGGTGGAAAAGGTGGTGCTGATTTTGACCCTAAAGGGAAGTCAGATAATGAAGTGATGCGTTTTTGTCAAGCATTTATGACTGAATTATCAAAAC
This sequence comes from uncultured Flavobacterium sp., assembly GCA_963513695.1. Lineage (GTDB taxonomy): Bacteria > Bacteroidota > Bacteroidia > Flavobacteriales > Flavobacteriaceae > Flavobacterium. The sequence continues at coordinate 474,795 of CAUPRL010000001.1, read as the reverse complement.
ATATTGGTGCAAATACAGATGTCCCAGCAGGAGATATCGGCGTTGGAGGAAGAGAAGTAGGCTATATGTTTGGACAATACAAAAGAATAAGAAACGAGTTTACAGGAGTTTTAACTGGAAAAGGAATTTCTTTTGGAGGGTCTTTAGTTCGACCTGAAGCAACAGGATATGGCAATGTTTATTTTGCAAATAGCATGTTGGAAACAAAAGGTAATAGTTTTGCAGGAAAAATAGTGGTGGTTTCAGGTTCTGGGAATGTAGCGCAATATGCTACTGAAAAAGCAACCCAACTAGGTGGAAAAGTAGTTACTATGTCAGATTCTGCAGGTTATATTTATGATGCTGATGGTATCGACGAAAAGAAATTAGCCTACATAATGGAAATAAAAAACGAACTAAGAGGTCGAATTAGCGATTATCTAAGCAAATATCCAAATGCAAAATACTTTGCAGGAAAACGCCCTTGGGAAGTGAAATGTGATATAGCCTTACCTTGTGCTACCCAAAATGAATTAAACGAAGACGAAGCAAAAATGCTTGTTGCCAATGGTTGTATTTGTGTTTCAGAAGGAGCCAATATGCCTACAACTCCTGAAGCAATGCATGTTTTCCAAAAAGCTAAAATTTTATTTGCGCCAGGAAAAGCTTCAAATGCTGGTGGAGTTGCAACTTCAGGCCTCGAAATGTCTCAGAATTCTTTAAGATTGAGCTGGTCATCCGAAGAAGTAGACGAAAAACTAAAAGGAATTATGTTGGCAATTCACGCCTCTTGTGTGAAATATGGCACGGATTCAACAGGCTATGTCGATTATGTCAAAGGAGCCAATATCGCAGGATTCGTAAAAGTTGCCGATGCTATGCTAGCTCAAGGAGTTGTATAGACGGCATTCATAGATTTTTAAAGACCTTCTTTTTTTCTGAAAATTCAGATTGGAAAAGAAGGTCTTTTTTTTATGTAACAAAATCCAATTCCTTTCGTTTGTATTATATTTGTGAACGAAATAGTATTCATAATGACAAAAAACAGATTTCGATATCTTGTATTTCTTCTCTTTTTGCAAATAGGTTTCGCCCAAAACACTTTGTTGTGGCAAAGCTATTTCTCCTATAATGACATTAGAGATCTCTCACAATCAAAAACATCTATATTTGCTGCTTCAGAAAACGCCTTATTTTCAAAAGAGGTAAGTACCAATCAAATTAAAACTACAACCACCGTCGATGGTCTTTCGGGGCAAACTATTACCTCTTTGTATTACAGTTCGATATCTAATAAGACACTTGTAGGATACGAAAATGGATTGATGATAGTTATCAATGAAGTCGATGGCAGTATGCTCAACATTGTTGATATTATCAACAAACAGCTTCCAGCAAACCTAAAAAAAATCAACCATTTTATGGAGTTTGAAGGGATTGTATATGTTTCCTGCGATTTTGGAATCGTACAATTCAATTTAGCCACAATGTTGTTTGGAGACACCTATTTTATTGGCAACAATGGAGCCGAAATTAGTGTTAGACAAACCACGGTTTTTAATGGTTTTATTTATGCAGCAACAGGCGATGGTATTAGAAAAGCAGATACTACCAATAAAAATCTAATCGATTTCAATCAATGGACACAAATTGCCACTGGTAGTTGGTCAAGTGTAGAAACTTTTGACACAGAACTTATAGCTATAAATGCTACTGGGAATATTCATAAATACAATTCAGGGTCTAATTCGTTTTCAGGATATTTACAACTTCCGCAAGCTGCAGTCGATTTACGAGCTTCGGGAAATTATTTATTAATTACAACACCGACTAATGTTTTTATTTATAACAAGCAACTGGCACTTGTTCGCCAAATAGATAGCAGCCAAATTTCAGGAACAACAGTGAGTTTTACCTGCTCCACTAGTATTGATGATATAGTTTATGTTGGAACCAAAGAAAACGGGATTTATACAACTACAATTTCTGTATCATCAGCTTTTGAGAACACAATGCCTTCTGGTCCAGCTCGAAACAATATTTTCGCGCTGCAAACGACATCTACTGCACTCTGGGCTGTTTATGGAGATTATGATTTATTTTATAATCCGTATGGTCTAGATAGCTACGGAATTAGTAAATACCTTGAAACAGGATGGTTAAATATTCCTTATCAAAAGGTTTTTGGGGCCAAATCTATGGTTAGAATTGCGGTGAACCCAGCAAATGAGAATGAAGTTTATGCCAGTTCTTTTTTCTCGGGATTATTAAAAATTTTAGATGATGTACCTACAATTTTGTACAACCAATCCAATAGTGCATTAGAGTCGTTAATTTTGGTGCCGCCTAATCCAAGTTATATTGACATCCGAATAAACGGTACTGCTTTTGATAAATCTGGTAATCTTTGGGTAACAAATAGTTTGATAAAAAACGGATTGAAAACCTTGAGCGCTAGCGGACAATGGCAAAGCTATACATTGGATAAAATTTTAATGGACAGTTCAAGAACTAATTATAATAGATTGTCTATCGATAAAAATGGTACAAAATGGATTGCAACAGATAAAGATGGTCTAGTTGGGTTTAATGAAAAAAACAATGTTTTTAAAAAAATCACATTTGGAACTGATTCAGGAAATTTACCAACTACCGATGTAAGGGTTGCAGCTCCAGATAATAACAATCAACTTTGGATAGGAACTACAAAAGGATTAAGGATATTGTCAAATATAGGCAGTTTTTTGACAGAAGATCAATTAACAACAAAACCCATAATTATCCTCGAAGATAATCTTGCTCAAGAATTAATGTATGAACAATTTATTACCGACATTGTGGTAGATGGAGCCAATAATAAATGGATTGGTACTGTTGATTCAGGGGTTTTTCTAGTTTCACCTAACGGACAGCAAACCAAGTATCATTTTACAGAAACCAATTCGCCTTTGCCAAGTAATACAATAAATGATATTGATATAAATAGTGAAACAGGCGAAGTTTTTATAGCTACTTCTAAAGGAATGGTTTCATTCAAAGGAGTTGCGACTGGTGCAAATGAGGATTTAAATAATGTCTTTGTGTATCCAAATCCCGTACGGCCAGAATACGAGGGAACCGTAAAAATCTCAGGATTATTAAACAAAGCTACTGTAAAAATTACAGATATCGAAGGTAACCTAGTTTACGAAACTACTTCCGAAGGCGGAACAATTGAATGGGATACCACTGCTTTTGGGAAACACAAAGTGGCTTCAGGAGTGTATATGGTTTTTATTTCCGCTCAAGATGGTGTCGAAACTAAAGTAAAAAAAATAATGATAATAAGATAAATGCCAAATAGTGTAAAACAAACAGCTGTGATAATTGGAGGAGGCCCAGCTGGATTAACTGCCGCTTACGAGTTTGTAAAATATTCCGATATCGTGCCTATTGTTATTGAAATGAGTGAGTTTTGGGGAGGAATTTCCAGAACAGAAAATCATAATGGAAACCGAATAGACATTGGCGGACACCGTTTTTTTTCTAAATCAGAAATTGTTATGGATTGGTGGCAAGAAATTCTACCCATATATTCTGAAGAAAGTTCGGTTAACATTGCCTATCAAAACCAATCCAAAAAAATCGAAATCGAAAACAAAAATAATATTGCTAATAATGACAACATATTACTAGTTAGAAAAAGAAAATCTAGAATTTTTTTCAACAAGAAATTTTTTGATTATCCAATAAGTTTGTCCTTTCAAACCATATTAAATCTTGGTTTTTTCAATACTTTTTTAATAGGGTTGAGTTATGCTAAAGCAGTATTTTTCCCCATTAAAAAGCAAATTTCATTAGAACATTTTTTTATCAATAGGTTTGGTGACAGATTGTATAAAACGTTTTTCAAAGATTATACTGAAAAAGTCTGGGGAGTTCCTTGTTCTGAAATTAGTTCGGAATGGGGAGCACAAAGAATAAAAGGTCTGTCTGTTACTAAAACGCTAACCAATGCGGTCAAAAATATTTTCAAAAAAAGTAAAAGTGATTTGAGTCAAAAAAACACAGAAACTTCTTTAATAGAATATTTTTTGTATCCAAAATTTGGGCCAGGGCAAATGTGGGAAACTGTCGCCGAAAAAGTAAAAAAGGAAGGTGCAATTTTAATGCAAAACAGCAAAATAATTGCCATAAATATTGAAAACAATAAAGTCAATAGTGTAATTGTAGAAAACAGGCTGACCAAAGAAATAGAAACAATAGCTTGTGATTTCTGCATTTCTACGATGCCAATACAAGAATTAATAAAAGGGTTGAGTTGTCCTGTACCAACAAAAGTAAAAGAAGTAGCAAGCGGCTTAATGTATCGAGATTTTGTTACTGTTGGCTTACTTTTAGATAAAATCAATTTTAAACTTGAGGATAATTGGATCTACATTCAAGAATCTTATGTAAAAGTTGGAAGACTTCAAGTATTCAATAATTGGAGTCCATTTATGGTCAATGACGAAAATAAATTTTGGATTGGCTTAGAATATTTTTGTAACGAAACCGATGAAATTTGGAGTTATTCTGAAACCGAAATGATACAATTTGCTACTGACGAAATGATACTATTGGGCTTTATAAATTCGGTTGATACGGTTTTAGATGCCAAAGTGATTAAAGTTCCCAAGACTTATCCAGCTTATTTCGGGAGTTATTCGGAGTTTAATGAAATACGGAATTTTACAGATTCTATTGACAATCTTTTCTTGGTTGGAAGAAACGGAATGCACAAATATAATAATCAGGATCATTCTATGCTTACGGCAATGCAAGCAGTTCAAAACATAATAAACAACGTTACAGATAAATCTAATATTTGGTCTATAAACACGGAAGAAGAATATCACGAACAAAAATAAAAGCAATGCTATTTTCAAAAAACGATTTTACAAAACCCGAAAAACGATTATTTTTAATAATTGGTGTTTTGTATTTGTTGTTTTTTATAGCAAGAATGATTTCAAATATTTATTTTTTGACTGATTCTTACGAGTATTTTGAAGTGGCAAAAGCAATTCGGAATTTCACTTATTTTGAACCTTCAACCCATCCAGAATTATTTACAAGAAGGCCTTTTCTATATCCTTTATTTTTGTCTTTTTTCGTTGATTTCAGCCCAATATTTATTGTTGTTATTCAAACTGTTTTGAGTCTTTTCAATACTTTTATATTGTTTAAAATAATAAAACAGTTAAATATTCAACTAACTAATAAGTTGTTAGTGCTGTTTTTATTTACGCCCTCTATTTTTATTTATTCTCAAGTTATAATGTCTGAATGGTTGGTGATGTTGTTTTTAACAATGTTATTTTGGCTGCTATTGCAAAAATGGGACAAGAATAAATTTGTCTATATCCAAATAATCACTGTTTTATTGGCCTTTACAAAACCCATTTTTTATCCATTTATCTACGTAAATCTTATATTCTTTTTGGTTTATATGATAAAAAATAAGCTGTTTAGTTTTTGGCTGTTTTTACCAATAATATGTTTGCAATTGTATTTGAATTATAATAAAAATGTAACTGGGTATAAGCATTTTTCATCCATTGAAAATGCTAATTTAATAGATTATAATTTGTATTATTTTAAGTCTTCAACCCAATCTAAAGAGCAAGCTGAGTTGTGGTTAGATTCAATTTATAAAGACAAAAAATATGTAGGAAAAAGTTTTAAAGAACAAAACATTTATCTCAAACAAATTGCAACTGACGAAATAAAGAAAAACTTTTTTCAATATTCCTTTTATCATTTTTATACCGCAATACGAGGGATAGCCGATCCCGGAAGGTTTGATTTAATGACTTTTTTTGAAAGAGAATCTGGGCAGCAAGGTTTTTTGGAAGTATTAAACAATGACAAACCTATTTGGGATGCATTCAAAAATAAATTTGTGATAGTTTATTTGCTTTTAATTCCAATTTTTTTGGCAAATTGTATCAAATGGTTTTATTTTTTAAGATATTTATTTTTTAATAAATTGACTTTCAATATCTATTATTTCATTGTATTATTTGGTTATTACATCTTGGTTTCTGGCCCTGTAAATTGTTCCCGATATATGATGCCTTTTCAAGGAATATTGATAGTTTTTGCTATTTTAGGAATGCAATATAAATCGAAGATTCTAAATCAAAAAACCTCAAATTGTTAGTCAAAACCAAAGCCATCGTCATTTCTTCCCTCAAATACCAAGAGAAAAGCTTGATTGTAAGATGCTTTACCCAATCTCACGGTTTGAAAACTTATTTTGTCCGTGATGCTTTTTCTTCTCGAAAATCAAACCAAAAAATCGCCTATTTTCAGCCGTTGACCATTCTCGAAATCGAAGCTGTTCACAAAAACAAAGGCACTTTAGAGAATTTTAAGGAAATTAAAATTGCAACACCTTTTCAGTCTATTCATTCGGATATTTTCAAAAGCACAATTGTGATGTTCATTTCCGAAATCTTACACCATTCTATTCACGAAGAAGAGAAAAACGAACACCTTTTTGCCTTTTTGGAAACCGCTTTGTTCTGGCTCGACAATCACGATGAAACAGCTAATTTTCATCTGATTCTAATGCTCGAAATTACGAAATACTTGGGTTTTTATCCTGATATTTCCGAAATGGATTTCCCTTTTTTCGATAGTAACGAAGGGGTTTTTACTCCATTTCACGGTTTGGGTTCACTCACGGAACACGAAACCAACCTCTTCAAAAAACTCATCCATTTGAAATTCGACAACGACCAAAAAATCTTCCACGTCATCGAAAGACAAATCCTCTTGAGAATACTTATTGATTATTACACTTTCCATCTCGATGGTTTTCGAAAACCAAAATCTTTAGAAGTTTTGAAGGAAGTTTTTTCTTGATAAAATTGGCCACGAATCACTCAAATTTTGAAGAATAAATAAAATAAGTTTAAATTCGTGAAATTTGTGGTTAAAAAACCGCTCAAGCCGATAATTTTTCTCTTTTGTTTTTTGCCTTTTTACTATTAATCACTACTTTCGCACCACGATTTAAGAAAAGGATAAAATGAGCATAAAATTTACTGAATACAAAGGACTTAACTTACCTACAGTTGCCTCCGAAGTTCTTGATTTTTGGAAAAAAGAAAACATATTCGAAAAGAGTGTAACCACTCGCGAAGGCAACCCACCATTCGTATTTTTTGAAGGGCCACCTTCGGCCAATGGACTGCCAGGAATTCACCACGTGATGGCGCGTGCCATTAAAGATATATTTTGCCGTTATAAAACTCAAAAAGGATTCCAAGTTAAGCGTAAAGCGGGCTGGGATACTCACGGTTTGCCTGTAGAATTAGGTACCGAAGCTTCTTTGGGAATTACCAAAGAAGACATTGGAAAAACAATTTCCGTAGCCGAATACAACGAAGCTTGTAAAAAAACAGTGATGCGTTACACCGACGTGTGGAACGATTTGACTGAAAAAATGGGCTATTGGGTCGATATGGAAGATCCGTATGTGACTTACAAATCCAAGTATATGGAAACCGTTTGGTGGATTTTGAAGCAAATCTACAACAAGGATTTGATGTACAAAGGCTATACCATTCAACCCTATTCTCCAAAAGCAGGAACAGGATTGTCTTCGCACGAAGTGAACCAACCAGGAAGTTACCGTGATGTAACTGACACAACTATTGTTGCCCAATTCAAAGCATTAAACGAAACTTTACCAAGCTTTCTTCAAAGTTTTGGGGATATTCATATCTTGGCTTGGACGACCACACCTTGGACTTTGCCTTCAAACACTGCATTGACTGTTGGACCAAAAATCGATTATGTTTTGGTTAGAACTTTTAATCAATATACTTTTTTACCTTCGAATGTTATTCTTGCTAAAAACTTGGTTGGAAAACAATTTTCGAAAGGATTTTTTCCAAGTACAGAAGCTTCCGATTTTGAAAACTTCAAAGAAGGCGATAAGAAAATTCCATATCAAATCTTGACTGAGTGCAAAGGTGCTGATTTAGTTGGAATTCGTTACGAACAATTGATGCCATTGACTTTGCCATACCAAAATCCAGAAAATGCTTTCCGAGTAATTTCAGGAGATTTTGTTACTACTGAAGATGGAACGGGAATTGTGCATACTGCTCCAACTTTTGGTGCAGATGATGCTAAAGTAGCCAAAGAAGCTACTCCAGAAGTGCCGCCAATGTTGGTTTTGGATGAAAACGGAAATCCAGTTCCATTGGTAAACTTGCAAGGAAAATTCATTGATGGTTTAGGAAATTATTCAGGGAAATACGTTAAAAACGAATATTATACGGAAGGTGATGCTCCAGAACGTTCTGCCGATGTGGAAATTGCCATCCAATTAAAAGAAGAAAATAAAGCTTTCAAAGTAGAGAAATACGTGCACAGTTACCCACATTGTTGGAGAACCGACACGCCAATTTTATATTATCCACTAGATTCTTGGTTTATTAAAATCACAGAAGTTAGAGACAGAATGTTCGAATTGAACGAAACCATCAACTGGAAACCAAAAGCAACCGGTGAAGGACGTTTCGGAAATTGGTTGAAAAATGCCAATGACTGGAACTTATCTCGTTCTCGTTTTTGGGGAATTCCTTTGCCAATTTGGAGAAACGAAGAAGGAACAGAAGAAATGTTGATAGGTTCAGTTGAAGAATTATACAACGAAATCGAAAAATCTATCGCAGCAGGTTTACAAAAAGAGAATCCTTTCAAAGGTTTTGAAATTGGAAATATGGACGAAGCCAACTATGATTTGGTGGACTTACATAAAAATGTAGTCGATGAAATAACTTTGGTTTCTGCATCCGGAAAACCGATGAAACGCGAGTCTGATTTGATTGATGTTTGGTTTGATTCGGGTTCAATGCCTTATGCACAATGGCATTATCCTTTTGAAAACAAAGAAAAAATCGATGGAAATCAAGATTTTCCTGCTGATTTTATTGCCGAAGGTGTCGATCAAACCCGTGGTTGGTTTTATACCTTGCACGCGATTGCCACTTTGGTTTTTGATAAAGTAGCGTATAAAAATGTAGTTTCAAACGGTTTAGTTTTAGATAAAAACGGACATAAAATGTCTAAACGTTTAGGAAATGCAGCCGATCCATTCGAAACATTGGGAGAATATGGACCAGATGCCACACGTTGGTATATGATTTCGAATGCTAATCCTTGGGATAATTTAAAATTCGATTTGGAAGGAATTGCTGAGGTGCGTCGTAAATTCTTCGGGACATTGTACAATACGTATTCTTTCTTTGCGTTGTATGCCAATATCGATAATTTCTCGTATGCCGAAGCTGAAGTGCCGTTAAGCGAAAGACCAGAAATCGATCGTTGGATTATTTCAGAGTTGAATACTTTAGTGAAAGTGGTTGATGAGGCTTATGGTGATTACGAGCCAACGAAAGCGGCTCGTGCCATTTCAGAATTTGTTCAGGAAAACTTAAGCAACTGGTACGTTCGTTTGTGTCGTCGTCGTTTTTGGAAAGGCGAATATGCACAAGACAAAATTGCGGCTTATCAAACCTTATATACTTGTTTATTGACTGTAAGTAAGTTGGGAGCCCCAATTGCGCCGTTCTTTATGGATAAGCTTTACAGAGATTTGACTTTGACTACTAAATCAGAAAAATTTGACTCTGTACACTTGGCTGAATTTCCAAAATATGTTGGAAACTTTGTTGATAAATTGTTGGAGAGTAAAATGATGAAAGCACAAACCATTTCATCACTCGTTTTATCACTCCGAAAAAAGGAGATGATTAAGGTACGTCAACCTTTGCAAAAGGTAATGATTCCGGTACTTGACGAAGGTTTTAGAGCAGAAGTAGAGGCGGTTTCAGACCTTATAAAAGCGGAAGTAAACGTGAAAGAAATCGTACTTTTGGATGATGCATCGGGAATTTTGGTGAAACAAATTAAACCCAATTTTAAAGCTCTTGGCCCGCGTTTTGGAAAAGATATGGGATTGATTGCCAAAGAGATACAGTCCTTTTCAGCGTCCCAAATCAATCAATTAGACAAGGAAGGAAGTATAAGTATTGTTATTTCGGGAAATAGTATAATTTTATCACAAGAAGAAGTGGAGATTTCTTCTCAAGATATCGAGGGCTGGCTTGTTGCTAACTCTAATGGAATAACGGTTGCGCTCGATATTACAATTTCGGACGAATTAAAACAAGAAGGTATTGCTAGAGAGTTGGTCAACAGAATTCAAAACATAAGAAAAGATTCTGGTTTTGAAGTTACCGACAAAATTAAAGTTCATTTGCAAAAAAATTCCGAATTGGAAAAAGCAGTTAAAGCAAATGAGGACTATATCAAATCAGAAACTTTATCAGAAGTTTTGCTTTTTGAAGATAGTATAAGTAACGGAACAGAAATAGAATTCGACGATATAAAAACAAAAATAACCATTACAAAATAATTAGAAAATGATAGATGAAATTGCAAGATACTCAGACGCTGATTTAGCAGAGTTTAAAGAGCTTATTATTAAAAAAATAAACAAAGCACAAGCAGATTTAGATTTGATTAAAAGTGCTTATATGAACGATTTAAATAACGGAACAGACGATACTTCGCCTACTTTCAAAGCTTTCGAAGAAGGCAGCGAAACGATGTCTAAGGAAGCAAATTCGCAATTGGCAATCCGTCAGGAGAAGTTTATTCGCGACTTGAAAAATGCACTTTTCCGTGTTGAAAACAAAACTTATGGAACGTGTAAAGTAACAGGAAAATTAATCAGCAAAGAAAGATTATTGATTGTTCCTCACGCAACAATGAGCATCGAAGCAAAAAATTTGCAACGATAATCAATTAATTTACAAAGCAATTAACGCTCCGTTTGGAGCGTTTTTTTTAGAAAATAGTAGTACTTTTGCGGCATTAAAATTGATAAAATGAATTTACGAAAAGCGTATCTGATAGTTTTCCTTATATTAATAGTTGACCAAATCTCCAAAATATACATAAAAACCAATTTCATTTACGGTGAAAGTGGACAAATTGATGTTACCAATTGGTTCAAAATTCTATTAATTGAAAACGAAGGAATGGCCTGGGGAACTGTTATCCCGGGCGTTTACGGAAAATTATTCCTTACCGTTTTTCGTCTTGTTGCAGTTACAGGAATTGGCTATTGGCTGTGGGATTCTGTCGTAAGAAAACACAGTTCTAACTATTTGATTGTCGCCATTTCTCTAATTCTTGCCGGAGCTTTTGGCAACATCATCGATTCTGTTTTTTATGGAGTAATTTTCGATGATAGCTACGGTCATTTGGCAACTTTGTTTTCAGACAAACCTTATGGAACTTGGTTTCACGGTCGAGTAGTTGATATGTTGTACTTTCCATTATTCGAAGGAAATTGGCCAGAATGGTTGCCAGTAATCGGAGGGCAACATTTCAAATTCTTCAATGCCATTTTCAATGTAGCCGATATGGCAATTTCAATAGGTGTTGGGATTTTAATCATTTTCAACAAAAAAGCATTTCATCACCACCAACAATAGAATTGTTAGTTTTCAAGTAAAACCATAATAAAAATAAAGGCAAGAGTAAAGAATAATTCTTTCTTCTTGCCTTTTATAGTTATACTAATTTCTGTTTAGGAGATTGTAATTATTTTGCTAAAGAATATCTTCGAGATACTTCAACCCAATTAATTACATTAAAGAAAGCTTCAATATAATCAGGTCTTCTGTTTTGATAATTCAAGTAGTAAGCGTGTTCCCAAACGTCCATTCCTAAGATTGGAGTTCCGCCACAACCTACACCTGGCATCAAAGTATTGTCTTGATTTGGTGTTCCGCAAACTTCTAGTTTTCCGTCTTTCACACACAACCAAGCCCATCCTGAACCAAATTGAGTTGCTCCAGCTTTGGCAAAAGCAGCTTTAAAAGTATCAAAAGAACCAAAAGCACTATCAATCGCAGCAGCTAATTCGCCTGTTGGCAATCCGCCACCGTTTGGAGACATTATTGTCCAAAACAAACTGTGATTGAAATGTCCACCGCCGTTGTTACGAACAGGCATATTTTTCATATCTAGATTTGTCAAGATATCTTCAATGCTTTTACCTTCCAACTCAGTTCCTGCAATTGCAGCATTCACGTTGGTAATGTAAGCATTATGATGTTTCGTGTGATGGATTTCCATCGTGCGCGCATCAATATGAGGTTCCAATGCATCATATGCATAAGGTAATTGTGGTAATTCAAAAGCCATAATTATTGTTGTTTATTGGTTTATAAATATTTTATTCAAAATTAAACAATTAACTTTGGAATTGGTAATTCTATTTAGTTATAGTTTTATTAAATTAATTGATAGTGTGGTTTATGTCACACTGAGCTTGTCGAAGTGAGGAGCTTTTTCCTGCTGTACGCTATATCTTTGTTGTCGAACCCCGGCAACAAAGGATGCCGCTTCCATCAGGGCTAGGGCATTTGGAATAAATTAAAATCTGAAATCAAAAATCGTTAATCATCAATCAAAAATCGCAATGCAAAGACCCTCATTCTCCATATACGACGCATCGGCAGGTTCCGGAAAAACCTATGCACTTGTAAAAGAATACCTGAAAATCATTCTTGTTGCTGCTAATAACGATGCCTATCGCAACATCCTTGCCATTACGTTTACCAACAAAGCAGTTCACGAAATGAAAAGTAGAATTGTGGGTAGTTTGTCTGAATTTGCAAAAGATGAACCAAGCCAAAAAGCACAGGATTTAATGCAGGATTTAGCAAAAGAAACGGAGCTTTCCACCAAACAAATCAAGACCAAATCACAGCAAATCATCAAGCATATTATTCATAATTATGCTGCTTTTGACATTTCTACCATCGACAAATTTACGCACAAAGTGATTCGGGCTTTTGCTCACGATTTAGGTTTGCAGATGAATTTCGAAGTTTCTTTAGAAAGTGACAATTTATTGACTGAGGCAGTCGATGCTTTGATAGCAAAAGCAGGCGAAGACGAAACTTTGACCAAATTGCTCATCGATTTTACGATGGAGAAAACTGACGACGACAAATCTTGGGATATTTCTAGAGAAATTTTCGAAGTAGGTAAATTAATTCAAAACGAAAACAATCGTGAAGAAATTTCGCATTTTAAGTATAACACCATAGCCGAATTTGTTGAAATTAAAAATAAACTTGCCCAAGCTAGCAAAGATTTGGAAGACGAAAATGTCAAATTGGCAACCCAAGCTTTTTCATTAATTGAAAAAAACGGAATTGATACAAAATCATTTTCTCGAGGAACATTCCCCAATCATTTGAATTTCATAATCAACAAAGACATTCGAGAAAAAAATTATAAATTTTTGAATCTCGAAGAAGTTGCCATCAACAAAACTGCAAAAGACAAATCTTTAATCGAAGCTGTTCTTCCAGAAATTTTGTCGCTTTTAGCGATTGTTTATGCTAATAACGAAAAGAAAAATTTCTACAAAGCATTCCTGAAAAATATCACGCCACTATCGCTGCTTAATACCGTCAGCAATGAACTGTCCAAAATCCAGGAAGAACAAAACGTACTTTCCATTACTGAATTCAATGCCATAATTCAGCGTGAAATTCAAAATCAACCAGCGCCTTTTATTTATGAAAGATTAGGAGAAAGGTACAGGCATTTTTTTATCGACGAATTTCAGGATACTTCCGAAATGCAGTGGCAAAACCTTATTCCACTCATAGATAATGCAACTTCGAGTGAAATCGGTGGCGAAAAAGGCACTCTAATGATTGTGGGCGACCCAAAGCAGTCTATTTACCGTTGGCGTGGTGGAAAAGCCGAGCAGTTTATCGAGTTGAGCAAAAGCCATAATCCGTTCAATAATCCCGAAAAATCAATTCAACATTTAGATAAAAATTACCGTTCGTATTCGCAAATAATCGAATTCAATAATAGTTTCTTTCAAATGTTGTCCAATCAATTCGAACACGAAGATTACAAAGATTTATACCATAATCACAGCTATCAAAAAAGTAACAGCAAAGCCGGCGGTTACGTGAATATTTCATTTCTTCCAATAATAGATAAAGAGGCCGATTCAGAAGAGGAAGAGGCATTGAATAAAACAGAATTGTATGTTAGGGCAACATTGAAAACTATTTTAGAAGTTCGACAAAAAGGTTTCAAATACAGTGATATTGCGGTTTTAATCCGGCATAACAAAAATGGAACTGCAATTGCAAATTACCTTATAGAGCAAGGCATCCCAATACTTTCGTCAGAATCTTTATTGATAAAAAACGCTACCGAAGTTCGATTTATTCTTAATTTTTTGAGATACTTAAAAAACAATAGAGATTTCGAATCAAAAGCCTATTTCTTAGAATATTTGGCGAGAAGTAACCCTGAAAACACCCCGATTCACGATTTTATCGTAGAAGGAATGAAAAGGGATGAAAGAGATTTCGAGCAATGGCTGGGCGGTTTTGGAATTGCACTTAGTTTCACAGATATCAGAAAAAAATCCTTGTATGAAGCAGTGGAGACTATTATAAAGGCTGTTTTAAATTCAAAAAGGAATACGGCTTACATCCAGTATTTTCTTGATATTGTTCTCGAAAAAGAGATTCGAAACAATGCAGGAATTAGTGATTTTTTGGACTATTGGGACAAAAGTTCCGACAAATTTAAAATCCCATCACCTGAAGGAAGTGATGCGGTGCAAATCATGAGCATCCACAAATCGAAAGGATTGGAATTTCCGGTGGTTATTTTTCCGTTTGCAGAAGAAAATTACAGTTTGCAAAAAAAAGATAAACTTTGGATTCAATCCGACCAAGAAGATTTTGGTTTGCCAAAAGTATTAATTGATAACAATAAAGCTGTCGAAGGTTTTGGAGAAACTGCTAAAGCAACCTATTTCGAAAAATCTCAAGAACAATTGTTGGACAATATCAATGTTTTGTATGTCGCTTTGACTCGTGCCGAAGAACAATTGTACGTTATTTCGAGTCTTTTCAAGCCCAATAAAGAAGGGAATTTCCCCAATAATATGGCAACTTTTTTTGTAGATTATTTAACAAAAGAATCAGCTTTTGATGAAACTATTTTAGAGTATCATTTTGGAAATTCACAACGGATTTCTTCAGAAACAAAAGCGCAAAAAGAATTCAAAGCGATTCCGTTGGTTGCTGAAATTTTAGACCCCAAAAACATTAAGATTGCTCAAAGAGAATCGGTAATGTGGGGAACACTTCAACAAGAAGCCATTGAATACGGAAATGTCGTTCACGAGGTTTTGTCTTTTGTAAAAACCAAAGCCGATGTCGATTTGGTCATCACAAAAGCTGTCGAAAGCGGATTAATTACTTTCAGCCAAAAAGACATTGTTCATAAAACTATTCAGGAGATTGTAAATCATGCCGAACTTTCGATTTGTTTTGAAGAAGGAAATGAAGTTTTGAACGAGCAGACCATCATTCAAAAACAAGGAAAAACTGTCAAACCAGACCGAATGGTTTTGACCAAAGACAAAGATGTTTATTTATTGGATTATAAAACCGGAACGCACAACCCCAAGTATCAATTGCAATTGGAAAATTATCAAAAAGCCATTGAATTGATGGGGTATAAAGTGATAAAAAAATCGCTTATATATATAGGACAAGAAATCAATGTGGTAAATTTGTAAAAACTTTCAAATAAAATTAGAATAAAATGTACGGAAAATTAAAAGAATACCTGCAAACCGAACTTCAATCTATTGAAGATAACGGACTTTTCAAAAGGGAAAGAATCATCACTTCGCCGCAAGGAGCAGAAATAGAAGTTAATGGAAAAACAGTACTTAATTTTTGTGCCAATAATTATTTGGGGCTTTCATCGCATCCCGAAGTAATCCAAGCAGCCAAAGACACGATGGACACACACGGTTTCGGAATGTCATCAGTTCGCTTTATTTGTGGAACACAGGATATTCATAAAACCTTAGAAAAAAAGATTTCCAATTTCTACGGAACCGAAGATACTATTTTATATGCTGCGGCTTTTGATGCAAATGGGGGTGTTTTCGAACCTTTATTAAATGAAAATGACGCCATCATTTCGGATAGTTTGAATCATGCTTCCATCATTGATGGAGTCCGTTTGTGTAAAGCGGCGCGGTATCGCTATGAAAATAGCAATATGGAAGATTTGGAACAGCAATTAATAAAAGCCACTGAAGCAGGTGCTCGTTTTAAGCTAATTGTTACTGATGGTGTTTTCTCAATGGATGGAGTTGTAGCGCCTTTGGATAAGATTTGTGATTTGGCCGACAAATATGATGCTTTGGTTATGGTTGATGAGTGTCACGCTGCAGGTTTTATTGGGGCAACCGGAAAAGGAACACTTGAGGCCAAAGGCGTAATGGGCAGAGTAGATATCATTACAGGAACATTAGGAAAAGCACTTGGCGGCGCAATGGGTGGATACACCACTGCCAAAAAAGAAATCATCGAATTGTTGCGCCAACGTTCAAGGCCTTATCTGTTTTCGAACTCGTTAGCGCCAGCGATAGTAGGGGCATCAATAAAGGTTTTCGAATTATTAGAAAAAGAAACTACACTTCGCGATAAACTCGAATGGAACACGAATTATTTCAAAGCAGGAATGAAAAAAGCAGGTTTCGACATTATAGATGGAGATTCTGCTATTGTTCCAGTGATGTTATATGATGCTAAATTGGCTCAAACCATGGCAAACGAATTGCTAAAAAAAGGAATTTACGTTATTGGCTTCTTTTTTCCAGTTGTACCAAAGGATAAGGCAAGAATTCGGGTGCAATTGTCTGCCGCACATACCAAAAACAATTTAGACATGGCTATTCAGGCCTTTGTCGAGGTTGGAATGAGTCTAAATGTGCTTTAATTCTACTTTTTATGCTTTTTTTTGTATTTTTTTTAACTTTTTATTTTGTAGTTAAAAAATTACGTGTTACTTTTGCTTTAAAATTAACTAAATTGTAATTAAACTTATTAAGTATGAAACATCTTAACAAACTTTTACTTGCTGTAATGATGGTAGTAACCATGAGCTCTCAAGCACAAAACAGTAACAATCCTTGGGCTCTTTCGTTTGGGGTAAATGCAGTTGACACACGAGCTAGTGCTGGTGGAGGAAACAACTGGTTGGATTCTCACGTGTCTCAAGCATTTCTTGTAGGTCAAAACTGGAACATTCTTCCTTCTGTATCTTATCTTAGCTTAGAGAGAGCAATAGGGAACAATTTCTCTGTTGGACTTAAAGGGTCTATCAACAAAATCGATAAATTTGTTGTTTATGATCCTTCAAACCCAGGTCATAATTCTGCAGGTTATGTAACTACTAACCCTGGAGATTTAATGTATTATGGTGTAGACTTAAGCGTAAAATATAGCATGATGAACTTAATCGGTTCAAAAACTATCGACCCATCCTTAACTTTAGGTGGAGGTTATACTTGGTTAGGTGATAACAGCTACGGATCGGTTAATCCTGGAGCAGGTTTAACTTTCTGGTTTACAGAAAATGTAGGTTTGCAATTAGCAACTGTATATAAAGTTTCTCAACTTCTTGGTCAAGACCGTAATGCTGCAGGTGATATCTACACTCCAGACTCTCCTTCTCATTTCCAACACTCTTTAGGTATTACTTTCCAATTTGGAGGTAAAGATACTGACGGAGACGGAATCTATGACAAAGATGATGCTTGTCCTGAAGTTGCTGGTCTAAAACAATTCAACGGTTGTCCTGATACTGACGGAGACGGAATCATTGACGGAAGCGACGCTTGTCCAACTGAATTTGGTTTAGCTGCTTTGAATGGTTGTCCTGATAGAGATGGAGACGGAATCGCTGATAAAGATGATGCTTGTCCTGATACTGCTGGTTTAGCTGCTTTCCAAGGTTGTCCTGATACTGACGGAGATGGTCTTGCTGATAAAGATGACAAATGTCCTACTGTAGCTGGTCCTAAATCTAATCAAGGTTGTCCAGTATTGGATGCTGATAAAGATGGTGTGCCAGATTTAGAAGATGATTGTCCTATCGTAGCTGGTCCTGCTAGCAACAAAGGTTGTCCAGTAGTAACTGAAGAAGTTGTTCAGCAACTAAGAACTCAAGCTAGAGAGATTAATTTTAATACAGGTAAATCAACTTTCAATACAGCTAATGTAAAATCTAACGAGAGTTTAGACGCTATTAAAAATATTCTTAAAAACTATCCTACTGCTAAATGGGAAGTGCAAGGACATACAGATAGTACAGGTGGTGCAAAATTAAACCAAAAACTTTCTGAAGACAGAGCTAAAGCTGTTGTTGATTTAATGGTTAAAAACGGAATTAAACCTGAGAACATTACTTCTAAAGGTTATGGACCAAGCAAACCAGTTGCGTCTAACAAAACTAAAGAAGGTAGAGCTGCAAACAGAAGAACTGAAGTTATCTACGTTGGTGGTGTTGATGGAATGAAAGTTAATATTAAATAATATTAAATAATATATTTTTAAAAAGCCGTTCTTAATTGAACGGCTTTTTTTATATTTATAAAATGATAGAAATTTCATTTTTAGATAAAATTGCAAAAGTTTTAATTGATAATTATTCAGAAAGGTTATCAAATACCATTGTCGTTCTTCCCAACAAACGAGCCAAGGTTTTTCTTTTAGAGGCAATGAGAAACCAAGTTTCAACGAATATTCTTTCTCCAAAAATTATTAGCATTGAGGAGTTTATTCAAGATATTGCTGGTGTTCGCAGTCTTGAATCTATAGAATTATTATTCGAATTCTATGAGGTTTATTTATCTATTACTGAAAAACAAAACCAACAATCCTTTGAGGTTTTTGCTATTTGGGCAAAAACATTACTACAAGATTTCAATGAGATCGATCGGTACCTATTAGATCCAATGCATGTGCTTTCATATTTAAAAGATATTGAAGACATAAAAAGATGGGGAATCGAAGTCGAAAATAAAACTCCATTATTAGAAAAGTATATTGATTTCTGGAAATTACTCCCAAATTATTACCAATGTTTGTATGCCCATTTATTAAATAAGGGAGTTGGATATCAAGGATTGATATATCGGGAAGCCGTAAACAATCTTAATCATTTTTCGGATTCTGTACCAGAAAAGCAATTTGTGTTTGCAGGTTTTAATGCCTTGAATGCAGCTGAAGAAAGAATTATTCAACATTTAATAGCTTCTGACCAAGCGAAAATTTTTTGGGATAGTGACCAAACCTTTCTAAATGACCCTTTTCACGATGCAGGTTTGTTTGTAAGACGTTTTAAATCCAGTTGGAAACATTACAAAACCAATCCTTTTGAATGGATTGTTGATGATTTTGCGAAGTCGAAAAACATTCAGGTTATAGGCACTCCAAAATCTATTGGGCAAGTCAAAATAGTTGGAAGCATTATTGAAAACATTGTTTCTGAGGATCCCAATGGCAAATTAGACAAAGTCGCTGTTGTTCTTGGAGAGGAAAACTTATTAGTTCCTCTTTTATATTCTTTGCCTTCAACTGTCGGGGCTTTGAATATTACGATGGGGTATTCAAGCAAGAATAGTCCAGCCCAGATATTGATTGCTAAGTTGTTCAAAATGCACACGAGTGCTTTGACTCGAAATGCCAAAAGCTATGTATTGTATTACAAAGACGTTTTGGATGTTTTGACACATCCTTTGGTGGAGCCTTTTGCGAAAGCGAATACGTTTGTTAATTACATTAATCAAAATAATTATACTTTTATCACTCATCAGAAATTGATGGAATTGAATCCAAATCCTAGTGTGTTTTTTCTTTTGTTATTCCAAAAATGGGAAAGTGGTGCGTTGGCGGTTTTAGAGGTGATTTCTCAGTTATTACTGAGCATCAAAGCGAATTTGAGCAAAGAAAATGAAGAAGAAAAAATCACTAAAGCCTTTGTTTATAGTCTTTTCAAAACCATCAATAAACTAATAAATTTTTATTCCCAACATTCTCATATTGATAAAATCGAAACACTTTATGCGATTTATAAACAAGTAATTGATCTTGCAGAAGTCTCTTTTGAAGGAGAACCTTTGAATGGGTTGCAAATTATGGGTGTTTTAGAAAGCCGTGTTTTGGATTTTGATACCGTAATAATCACTTCGATGAATGAGGGAAAATTTCCAGCTGGAAAATCAATGAATTCCTTTATTCCATATGATGTAAAACGTGAGTTAGGGCTGCCTACTTTCAAGGAAAAAGATGCGATTTATACGTATCATTTCTATCATTTATTACAACGCGCCAAGAATATTTATTTGATTTACAATACTGAAAGTGAAGGTTTGGATGCAGGCGAAAAAAGCCGATTCATCACCCAATTGGAAGTTGAAAAGCAAGCCAATCATACTCTTACCCACGAAATCTACAATGCAGTTGTACCTGAAACGGCTTATGAGGCCATTGTTATTCCAAAATCCGAATCAGTTATGTTGCGTTTGAAAGAAATTGCAGAAAAAGGCTTTTCACCAACAGGATTGACTAGTTACATTCGAAATCCTATCCAGTTTTATTTCCAAAGGATTTTACGAATTAATGATGTAGAAGAAGTTGAGGAGAATATTGCATTGAATACCTTGGGGACTATTATTCACGAAACTTTAGAAGCATTATACACGCCTTTTATTGATAAGTTTTTGTCTGAAAATGATATTTTAGGCTGTTTTAAATTATTGGATGCCGAAGTTTTGAAACAATTCAAATTGGTTTACAAAGAAGGCGAAATCAGAAAGGGACGAAATCTGTTGGCTTTTGAAGTCGCAAAACGGAGTATTTCCAATTTTCTGAAATTTGAATTAGAAAGCATCAAAAAAGGTGATGCGATAAAGATTCTTCATTTAGAAAAACCGTGTGAAAGGATTTTGGAGCATCATAGTTTGCCATTTCCTGTAAAAATTACTGGAACAGCAGATCGAATTGAGGAACGCAACGGAGTTATTCGAATTATAGATTATAAAACAGGGAAGGTAGAAAAGACGAATGTAACTTTAAAATCTTGGAATGGACTTACTGAGGATATCAAGAACGAAAAAATCATTCAGATTTTAGCTTATGCTTTAATGTATGAAAACGAAACTAAAGGCAAAGCTATTGAAGCAGGAATTATCTCGTTCAAAAATTTGAAATCTGGATTTTTGCCATTTACTTACAAGGATGGTAAAGAGGAATTTACAACAATCGATGCTGCTATTTTAAATAATTATTTGGAACAAATGGTTTTGTTGCTGAATGAGATTTTGGATAAGGAAAGGCCTTTTGAAGAAAAGGTTTAAACACAAAGTTCACGCAAAGCTCGCAAAGAGAGTTTACACACTTTTAAAAATTCCCAATAAAACATCTTTCAATTCATCACGGTTTTCAATATGACTCATATGGCCGTCGGGGAAAGTGATTAATTTGACGGTGGTCTTTTCTATTTGATTCAGTGAATCTTCATAATTCAAAACAGGATCTTTTTTGCCAAGAATAAGCATTTTTGGATAAGGCGTAAGATGCAATAAAACTTCTCGGTCTTTGCGAATTTTCATTCCTTCGAGCGAGGCAACGACTCCTTGCAAGGGTGTTTTTAAAGCTTCAGTTTTTACTTTTTCGATATCGTCTAACATTTTTTCTCGATTTTCTTCGCTAAATAAATTAGAGATAGAAAGTCTTATAAATGTGGTGTAATCTTTCTTTACCGCTTTTATGGCACGATCCCGATTGGCTTTTTTTTCCTCGCTATCGGCTTTTGATGTTGAGTTCATCAAAACCAAACCTTTTACTTTATCTGGATACATTTCGGCGTAAGCCAAAGCCACATAACCGCCCATTGAATGCCCAACAAAAATGGCTTTTCGGATTCCTACTTTGGATAAAACGGTACGGACCACTGCAGCGTTGTCTTCCATAGAATGAACATAACCCAAACAACCCGATTCGCCGTGACCTAATAAATCTAAGGTTATAACTCGGAATTTTTTGCTCAATGCTGGAACTAAATCCTGCCACATCGTTTGGTTTTCCAAAAAACCGTGAAGCAAAACAATAGCATTGCCTTTTCCAGTATCCGAATAGGAGATTTTCGTGTTTTTGTATAGGATTTGATTCATCGTTAAAAACTTGGAGCAAAAATAAGGCTAAATATTTTAAACCTTATAAGGCATATAAGTTTTTCTTATACGACGACTTATACGGTAAAATAAAAAACGGCTCACATTCCTGCAAACCGTTTAAGATGATCTTCTAAAAGTCTTAAAACTTATTATCCCCATCCAATAAATTACCTAATCCGCCAAGTAAACTGCCTTCTTCACGACTATTGCCTCCTGCTCTTGGTGCTGAAGAAATGATTCGATCGGCTAGACGACTGAAAGGCAAGGATTGTATATAGACAGTTCCAGGACCGCGCAGCGTGGCGTAAAACAAACCTTCTCCTCCAAAAATGGAATTTTTTATTCCGCCAATAAATTCAATATCATAATCGACATCCTTGGTAAATCCTACAAGGCAACCCGTATCTACTTTTAGAGTTTCGCCTTCTCTAAGTTCTTTTTTGGCCAAAGTGCCTCCTGAATGCACAAATGCCATCCCGTCACCTTCGATTTTCTGCATAATGAAGCCTTCTCCGCCAAAGAAACCACGACCTAATTTTTTAGAAAATTCGATTCCTACTGATACGCCTTTGGCCGCACATAGAAAGGAGCTTTTTTGACAGATGAATTTTCCTTGAAATTGTGTCAAATCAATAGGAAGAATTTTTCCGGGATAAGGAGAAGCAAACGAAACTTTGCTTTTATAATTATTTTGATTGATAAATGCGGTCATAAACAAACTTTCGCCAGTAAGGACGCGTTTTCCTGCGCTGAGAAGTTTATCGAAAATCCCAGTTTGTTGTTGCGAACCATCGCCAAAAATGGTTTCCATTTGGATGTTATTGTCCATCATCATAAAGCTTCCTGCTTCGGCAATGACGATTTCTTGCGGGTCTAATTCGATTTCAACATATTGCATTTCTTCTCCAAAAATTTGGAAATCTATTTCGTGTGCTTTCATTTGTATCATTTTATGAATTAAACCATAGGTCTAAAAAAGGATGTAAAAGTTACTGTTTTTTTGTGGATTTTGAAACTATTCGGGTAGGAAAAATCTAAAATACGGTAGTTATCTGTTAAAATAAAAAACGGCTCACATTGCTGTAAACCGTTTTTAAAACTTTATTCTTTTATCTAAATCAAGAATTCATAAGCGTTTCAATTTCCTCAATCTCAATTGGAATATTTCGCATCAAATTAAACGGTTCTCCAGTTTTTTGAACCACCACATTGTCTTCTAATCGGATTCCGAAACCTTCAGCTGGGATGTAGATGCCAGGTTCTACGGTGAAAACCATATTCGCTTGCATTGGTTCGGTTAGTTTTCCGTAATCGTGGGTGTCCAAGCCCATATGGTGTGAAGTTCCGTGCATAAAATATTTTTTGTACGCTGGCCAATCTGGGTTTTCGTTTTGCACATCGGCTTTGTCAATAAGTCCTAAACCAAGCAATTCTGAAGTCATTAATTTGCCCACTTCATAGTGATATTGTTTCCATAGTGTTCCTGGTGTAAGCATTTTTGTAGCTTCATTTTTGACCCGCAAAACGGCATTATAAACCGCTTTCTGTCTTTCATTATAACGGCCAGAAACTGGAATAGTCCGAGTTAAATCGCTAGAATAATTGGCGTATTCTGCAGCAACGTCCAATAAAATCAAGTCTCCGGCTTTGCATTGTTGGTTGTTTTCGATATAATGCAAGACGTTGGCATTGTTACCTGAAGCGATAATTGGAGTATAGGCAAAACCTTTGGAACGATTGCGGATGAATTCGTGAATCAACTCGGCTTCGATTTCGTATTCCATTACGTTAGGTTTTACAAAAGGCAATAATCTTCTGAAACCTTTTTCGGTAATATCGCAGGCATTTTGTATTAAATCCAATTCTTCGCTTTCTTTTACCGAACGAATGCGTTGCAAAATAGGATTGCTTTTGGCAACCTGATGCGCTGGATATTTGGCTTTCCACCATTTTACAAAACGGGCTTCACGGGTTTCAGTTTCCACAGTGGCGCGATAATGTTCGTTGGTGTTGATGTAAATTGTGTCGCAATATGTCATCAGTTCGAACAAAACTTTCTCAAAATCTTGCAACCAATGCACGGTTTTTATTCCCGAAACTTCAAAAGCTCGGTCTTTGGTTAGTTTTTCGCCTTCCCAAATCGCAATGTGTTCGCTGGTTTCTTTGAGGAACAACATTTCTTTTTGGTTTTCATAAGGTGCATCTGGAAAAAGCAATAATATGCTTTCTTCTTGATCAACGCCAGACAAATAGAAAATATCACGGTGTTGTGCAAACGGCAAAGTGCTGTCGGCAGAAACAGGATAAATATCATTCGAATTGAAAACAGCCACGCCATTGGGCTTCATTTCAGCGATGAATTTGGCGCGATTTTTTATGAATAATTGTCGGTCGATTTGATGGTATTTCATAATAAATATTTTTTTAAACTTTGAATACTCAAAAGTAGAAACTTTGAAAACAAAAAAGGTTGTTTAAGCAAATAATTTTAAACTTTTGGTAATAGGTTTTAATAAAAAAAGCAAGAATTAGAAAATGGATTGTTTTTATAAAAACACCAGAATTAAAAAGGGATTTAAACAGGTCTAAAATTAGTGTTAAATCTCAAAAAAGAATAAATATAAATAGTAAAAAAGGTTGTGGTTGACTTCTATTTACTTTATTTTTGCGTAAATTTTTAATAAATTATATTCAAATTACTTATGGCAAAATCTGCAATATTGAAGTCGTCAATTGCTAAAAAAGTGGCAATGGCGCTTTCAGGACTTTTTTTGATTATGTTTTTATCGCTTCACTTTTTTATTAATATGGTATCGGTTTTTAGTGCCGATTCATTTAATGCGATGTCACATTTTATGGGTTACAATCCGTTAATCCAATTTGTAATGCAGCCGGTTTTAATTGCGGGAGTTGTTTTTCACTTTGTTATGGGGTTTGTTTTGGAGTTGAAAAACAGAAGCGCTAGACCAGTAGCTTATGTGAAATATAATGGAGCAGCAAATGCTTCTTGGGCTTCAAGAAACATGATTATTTCTGGAGTGGTAGTGCTTGCTTTTTTAGGCTTACACATGTATGATTTTTGGTTTGCAGAAATGAATTACAAATACATTGCTGTAAATGCCATCAATGAAACGAGATATTATGAAGAATTGATTCATAAATTTGTGAGTCCAGTTCGTACAGGATTGTATAGTATTGCTTTCCTGTTGTTATCAGTTCACCTTTGGCATGGATTTACTTCTTCATTGCAATCAATAGGATTTGATAATAAAATTGGAAAATCATTGCATTCTATATGCTATGCATTTGCAATTGTAGTTCCTTTTGGATTTATTTTCATTGCACTATTTCATCATTTTAATCATTAATATCAATCTATAATGAAACTAGATTCTAAAATACCAGAAGGTCACATTTCACAAAAATGGACTGATTATAAAGATCATTTAAAGTTAGTTGCTCCAAACAACCGACCAAAAATAGACATTATCGTAGTAGGAACAGGATTGGCTGGAGCATCTGCTGCTGCATCTTTTGCTGAAATGGGATATAATGTAAAAGCATTTTGTTACCAAGATTCGCCACGTCGAGCACACTCAATTGCTGCACAAGGAGGAATCAACGCCGCTAAAAATTATCAAAATGATGGTGACAGCACATACCGTTTGTTTTACGATACAATAAAAGGAGGAGATTACAGAGCTCGCGAGGCAAACGTACACCGTTTGGCGGAAGTTTCTGGAAATATTATTGACCAATGTGTGGCACAAGGAGTACCATTCGCACGTGATTACGGAGGATATTTGGATAACCGTTCTTTTGGAGGTACTCAATTGCAACGTACTTTTTATGCTGCAGGACAAACAGGTCAACAGCTGTTATTAGGTGCATATTCAGCGCTTTCTAGACAAATTGGTCTAGGCAGAATAGATATGTACAATCGCCATGAAATGTTAGAATTAGTGAAGGTAAATGGTAAAGCTCGCGGAATCATTGCTCGTAACCTGGTAACGGGAGAATTGGAAAGACATTCTGCTCACGCTGTAATTATAGCCACTGGAGGATACGGAAACGTTTATTTCCTTTCAACCAATGCCATGGGATCGAACGTTACTGCTGGTTGGAAAGTGCACAAACAAGGTGCTTTATTTGCTAATCCTTGTTATGTTCAAATTCACCCGACTTGTATTCCAGTTCACGGAACCAATCAATCTAAATTGACTTTGATGTCGGAGTCGTTGAGAAACTCTGGACGTATTTGGGTTCCTAAGAAAAAAGAAGATGCAGCAGCAATTCGTGAAGGAAAATTAAAAGCATCACAAATTTCCGAAGAAGACAGAGATTATTATTTAGAAAGGAAATATCCATCATATGGAAATTTAGCTCCTCGTGATATTTCTTCAAGAGCAGCCAAAGAAGTTTGTGATGCAGGGCACGGTATTGAAGCTAATGATACAAACGAAGGCGTTTATTTGGATTTCTCTACCGAGATTCAATCAAAAGGAAAACAAGCAGCTTTCGCCAAAGGAAATCACAATCCGTCGCAAGAAGAAATTTTGACTTTAGGTAAAAAATGGTTAGAAGAAAAATACGGTAACTTGTTTACTATGTACCAGAAAATTACCGATGAGAATCCTTATGAAACGCCAATGAAAATCTATCCTGCTGTTCATTATACTATGGGTGGAGTTTGGGTTGATTATAACTTACAATCTACAATTCCGGGTTGTTTCGTAGCAGGAGAGGCAAACTTTTCTGATCACGGAGCAAATCGTTTAGGAGCTTCAGCTTTGATGCAAGGTTTGGCTGACGGTTATTTTGTATTGCCATACACGGTTTCTGATTATTTAGCTGATGATATTCGTACTGGAAAAATCTCTACTGATTCACCAGAATTTGCAGCTGCCGAAAAGAATGTTAAAGATTCTATTGAAAAATTCTTAAACAATAATGGAACTAAAACAGTGGATCATTTCCACAAACGTTTAGGTTTGATTATGTGGAATAAAGTAGGAATGGGACGTACTGCGAAAGGTTTAACAGAAGCCATAGCAGAAATTGCAGCTTTGAAAGCAGAATTTTTGAAAGATGTTTATGTTCCTGGAAGTGCAGACGAATTGAATCCAGAATTAGAAAAAGCACTTCGAGTAGCTGATTTTATCGAATTAGGACAATTGATGGCAATAGATGCTTTGCAAAGAAATGAATCTTGCGGAGGTCACTTCCGTGAAGAATATCAAGATGCAGAAGGAGAAACGCTTCGTGATGACGTAAACTTTAAATTTGTTGGTGCTTGGGAATACCAAGGAGAGGATATCAACAAAGAAGTGCTTCATAAAGAAGAATTGAATTACGAATTTATCAAAATAGCCGCAAGAAATTACAAATAAAAAAATTATGAGCGCAGCAAAAAATATCAATATAACCCTTAATATTTGGCGTCAGAAAAATGCCAAAGCAAAAGGAAAAATGGAAACATACAAATTGAATGATGTTTCTACGGCCAGTTCGTTTTTGGAAATGTTAGACCAATTGAACGAACAATTAGTTAATGAAAGAAAAGAACCAATTGCATTTGACCACGACTGTCGTGAGGGAATCTGCGGAATGTGCTCTTTATACATCAACGGACGTGCACACGGACCAGACACAGGAATCACCACTTGTCAATTGCACATGAGAATGTTCAATGATGGCGATACTATTGTGATTGAGCCTTGGAGAAGTGTTGCTTTCCCAGTAATTAAAGACTTAGTAGTAGACAGATCTTCATTCGAAAGAATTCAGCAAGCGGGTGGATTTGTATCGGTAAATACTTCTGGGAACACCATCGATGCCAATACTATTTTAGTGCCTAAGGATGATGCTGACAAAGCTTTTGAAGCAGCAGCTTGCATCGGATGTGGTGCTTGTGTAGCAACCTGTAAAAACGGTTCGGCGATGTTATTTGTTGGAGCAAAAGTTTCACAATATGCTTTGTTACCACAAGGGCAGGTAGAAGCGACCAACCGTGTTTTGAATATGGTACGTCAAATGGATTTGGAAGGTTTCGGAAACTGCACCAACACAGGAGCTTGCGAAATAGAATGTCCAAAAGGAATTTCTTTGGAAAACATCGCTCGTATGAACAGAGAATATCTTTCGGCAAGTTTGAAATAGTATTTCAAAATAGTTTATATACTAAACGTCCCGAGAAATTGGGGCGTTTTTTTTTAACCATTTTTAATATCCGTAGAAATCAGTTTAATCTGTGTCATCAGTGTTCCATTTTTTAGTAATTTTATAAAATGAAAGTCGCCTTAATCCAATCGTCTTTAATTTGGGAAAACCCGAAGGACAATCGAAACCATTTCGAAGAAAAAATCAATGCGATTTCTGAAAAAGTAGATTTGATTGTATTGCCAGAAATGTTCACAACGGGTTTTACGATGAATCCAGAACTTGTTTTTGAAACCACGCAAGGAGAAACTATTCAGTGGTTACAATCTTTGGCGGAAGCAAAAAATAGTGCCATCACAGGAAGTTTAATAATCAAAGAAAACAATAATTTCTACAACAGATTGGTGTTTGTTTTTCCCTCGGGTGAAATACAGCTTTATGACAAACGACATTTATTTACTCTTGCGGGCGAAAACAAGGTATATACTTCAGGCAAAGAAAAGTTGATTGTTGAATACTTAGGCTGGAAAATTTGCCTATTAATTTGTTATGATTTGCGTTTTCCAGTTTTTGCGCGAAATGTAGAAAATTATGATCTTTTGCTCTATGTAGCCAATTGGCCAAAACCTCGCACTAATGCGTGGGATATTTTACTCAAAGCACGCGCAGTGGAAAACATATGTTATACTATTGGTGTGAACAGAATTGGATTAGACAACAACAATTATGAATACAATGGGCATTCACAGACTGTTGATTTTCTAGGAAATTATGTGCTCGAGCCACAAGAAAAGGACGGATTCTTTGTTGTAGAATTAGATAAAGAAAAATTGCACGAAACCAGGAACAAACTGGGATTCCTCAACGATAGAGATTTTTTCGAACTAAAAACTTGATCTAGATTTTTTTTTCACATCTTTCTTAGGTTTCACCTTCTTAATAGGTTCTGGACTATATGGAATACTCAAATCAAAAACTTGATCCACATCCCAATTGGCACGAACGTCTATTTCTTTAGAAAAATAAATAATTTCTTCCGCTTGGCGTTTCTCAAGGTAATTTCCTGAATCCCATTCCTTGTTTTTGTTGTCATCATAAATCGCTCTAAGTGAAAATAGTGCAGGGTCAATCAAGTTAAATTCGATTTTTGTATTGCTTTCGCAATATTCTGTTGCCAAAACCTCGCCTGTCTTATTGGTCAACTGAATTAAAACAGGAAAACGCTTAACGTTTTGCAAGTTCACATTTAGATTCCCATAATCAGCTTGGTTTTTGGTACTTAATTTAAAGGTCAAAACTTTGTTGGATTGATCTAAATAATCAATCAATGCGCCTGGCATAATTTTTATGGTGTAATTTTCTGAAAAATCTTTCTTGAAATCAAATAGCAGTTGTTGGCTAAATTCATCGTATTTCGTCGTAAAAGACACAGCTGTTGAATCTTTAGTTATGAGTTTTATTTTAGAATTGTCAATTTTTATCAAAGGGGTTGCGCTTTCTAGCGTAAATTTATCCCTAAAAGCAACATCGCTATTTTGTATAGTTGTGATATTTAAGCTGTCTTTTTTCTGTTCTTTAACTTTAAAAGTAAAATTCTTAGCGTATTTTTCCTTTGAAACTGCCATGGTAAGGGAGTCTGTTTTCGAGGGTTTAAACCAAATCTGAATCGAATCTTTTTTGGGAAATTTAGTGACGATAATTGGCAAATCGGTTCCTTTATTTTTCAAAGCCAATTTAAGCCCTTTTGTTTTTCCTTCATGAGGAAGGATTAATCTGTTTCCTGATGCTTGAAACGGCTTTTGAGCTTTGAATGGAGGGATTTCTTTAAACAATTTCAACTCAAAGAGCGTGTCATTAGGCAAAGTTATAAATTGTTTTTTAAAACCAATTTTGTCTTTTGCTGGATTAAATTTATTATTAGAGCCATAATCTTTCATCGCTACTAGTAGATATTTCCCTTCTTTTAAATTTTCTATTTTAAATGTTTTCAAACTGTCTAGGGTGTTGGTAATATATCGGGGAAATTCTTTGTAAACCACAGAATCAGTATATTTATCATTTACCTCATAAAGCATAACAGAAACAAAGGATTCTACATCCTTTGTGTAAGCGTCTTTTACCGTTCCTGAAATAGATAACGAATCGATAATAGTGCCTGTTGAAAATACATATTTGAACTGGTTGTATGGGTTTCCTTCATTATTGTCTTCTATGCTCTGCCCAAAATTGAAACTATATGTAGTATTGGGTTGCAAAGTATCGTTTATTTTTACCGTAATAGTTTTACTTGCCGTTGTTGGTAAAATAAGGGGTTCGTTCTTCAATGGAGGCGAAATAATCAATTGCTTTTTCAAATCTTTCAACTTGATAAATTCATCAAAAGTCAATTTGATTTCGGTTCCTTTGAAGTTTGTACTGAAATTTTTTGGAAAACTTGCTTTCAAAACCGGAGCGAGCGTATCTTTCAAACCGCCTGTAATGCTACCTCTTTTGGCGCAACTTGTCATAAAAACTACCAATAGAATCAAAAAATATTTAGAGTTGTTTTTCAACATAACGAATCAATTTTTAGAAGACACAAAATAACAATTATATTCGGTGTAAATGAAATGTTTTAAATTTTTATTGGGAGCTATTTCCAGCTGTACACTGTATCTTTTTCTTTTTAAAGGAAAAAGAAAAAGGATGCCGTTTCCATCTGGGCTAAAAACATCCCCATTTCAGATTGAATTTTACTTTAAACAACTAATCAGGAATGCGCCATCGCCATACAAACAATACTGATTTTGGTACCAGGAATTTTTAATAATGCGTGCGAACAAGCTTCTAGTGTAGAACCTGTCGTAATTACATCATCAATCAACAAAAAATGTTTGTTGTGATCCTTTTCGGAGAAAGAGACATCAAAAATGGTATCGATTCCTTCACTTCTGTTAAAAAAACTTTTCTTGGATTGGGTCTTGGAGTAACTATTTCGAACCAATAAATTGGGATTATAAGGAATATTCAATCCAGCGGAAAGTGTTTTGCCAAAATTAGTCACTTGATTGTAACCCCTTTCCCTTAGTTTTCTTTTGTGTAGTGGCACAGGAATAATTTCATCGACAGATTGCAGAATTGTGGCATTTTTTAAATCATCGGCATACCATTCGCCGAGAACAGTGCCAATTTCTTCATGACTTTTATATTTTAAGTTGTGAATTAATTCCTGAACGATTCCCTTTTTATGAAAATACAACAAGGCCGAAGTATGCTCGACAGGAATTCGACCGTAAAACTTTTTGAAGGCTTCATTTTCAGGATTCAAATGATGATTAGTCAGCGGAATATTGTGTCGGCAAACGGTACAAATCACGTTTTCATTCGATACTAAAAACGAATGACAACCAGCACAAACGGGAGGGAAGAAGAGATTGATAATGCTTTTCAACATAAAAACGCCAAATTTTCATAAAAATAGCAAAATCTTGGGTTCAAACTTCAGAAATGTTTCTTTTTTTAAGTTCACTTTTTATATTTTTGCACCACTATGGCAAAACAAGAAGATTTATTTAAGAATGTAATTTCGCACGCAAAAGAATACGGATTTATTTTTCCGTCAAGCGAAATTTACGATGGTTTAAGTGCAGTTTATGATTATGCACAAAACGGAGTAGAATTAAAAAAGAACATACGCGAATATTGGTGGAAAGCAATGGTTCAAATGAACGATAACATTGTAGGTCTCGACGCGGCAATATTGATGCATCCAACGACTTGGAAAGCATCGGGTCATGTAGATGCCTTCAATGATCCATTAATAGACAACAAAGATTCCAAAAGAAGATACAGAGCCGATGTTTTGATTGAAGATTATGCCGAAAAGCTAAATCTAAAAGCTAAAAAAGAAATCGAAAAAGCAAAAGCTCGTTTTGGAGACGCTTTCAATGAACAAGAATTCATCACGACCAACGCAAGAGTTGTAGAATATCTAGCCAAAGAAAGAGAAATTCTGGAAAGAATGGGACGTTCTTTGGGAGCTGGAGACTTGGAAGATGTGAAAGCATTAATCGAAGAACTTGAAATCGCTTGTCCGGAATCAGGTTCCAGAAATTGGACCGAAGTGCGTCAATTTAACTTGATGTTTGGTACTAAACTTGGTGCTTCTGCTGATACAGCAATGGATTTATACTTGCGTCCAGAAACCGCTCAAGGTATTTTTGTGAACTTCTTGAATGTTCAAAAATCAGGAAGAATGAAAGTTCCTTTTGGAATTGCACAAACTGGTAAAGCATTTAGAAACGAAATCGTTGCCAGACAATTCATTTTCCGTATGCGTGAGTTTGAACAAATGGAAATGCAATTTTTTGTACAACCAGGAAAAGAAATGCAATGGTACGAACATTGGAAAACAGCTCGTTTAAACTGGCATTTGTCTCTTGGACTTGGAAAAGAAAACTACCGTTTTCACGATCACGAAAAATTAGCTCATTATGCCAATGCTGCTGCCGATATAGAGTTTAATTTTCCTTTTGGGTTCAAAGAATTAGAAGGAATTCACTCTCGTACTGATTTCGATTTGAAAGCACACGAACAATATTCTGGTAGAAAATTACAGTATTTTGATGCCGAATTGAATCAAAACTATGTTCCTTATGTTGTAGAGACTTCTGTTGGTTTGGATAGAATGTTCTTAGCTATTTTTTCTACTTCATTAAAAGAAGAAACTTTAGAAGATGGTTCAACAAGAACAGTGCTAAAATTACCATCTGTTTTGGCGCCAACAAAAGCAGCCATTTTACCCTTGGTTAAAAAAGATGGTTTACCAGAAATCGCACATAAAATCATTGATGATTTGCGTTGGGATTTCAATGTTGCTTACGATGAAAAAGATGCAGTGGGTCGTCGTTATAGAAGACAAGATGCTTTGGGAACTCCTTTTTGTATCACGG
This sequence comes from uncultured Flavobacterium sp., assembly GCA_963513695.1. Taxonomy (GTDB): domain Bacteria; phylum Bacteroidota; class Bacteroidia; order Flavobacteriales; family Flavobacteriaceae; genus Flavobacterium. The sequence continues at coordinate 441,576 of CAUPRL010000001.1, read as the reverse complement.
TAGATCATCAAACTATAGAAGACCAAACCGTTACGATTCGTCATAGAGATAGTATGAAACAAGACCGAGTAGCAATCGCCGACTTGAAATCGATTATCGAAAATGAGGTTTCGATGAAAAATTGGTTGATGAAGATGTAATTACTAAGTCTATTTATATAAAAAAAGGCTTCTCAAACGAGAAGCCTTTTTTGTTTTTTAAAATCGGTAGCCGAGAGTAATTCCGCCACGACCAACAAATTCGTGATCGGTGCCGTTACTATTGAATAAATTTCGACCCACACCTCCATTTATTTCAAAAACAAAACCTCTTTTGGTCACCCATTTTCCTCCTAAACCAAATCCTAGGGCAAAATCGGTAATATTTTTTTCTGGGCCAGCATAATTACTAAACCAATCGCCTCCTGCATCTTGAGTATAAGAGTCTATCATTCCAAAACCCTCTGCAAAAAACCCAGCAGCAGGTTTTTTTCCAAAATAAAAACGATAGTAAGGAGAAAGGCTTAAATTTGTGTCAATATCATTATCATAAGGCACAAAAAGTGAAACACCCACTCCAGATTCTTCATTGAGTAATCTTTCATATGTAACTTCTAATGCGCCAGCAACAAGCAAAAGTGCATTCCCTTTAATTTCATTTTTAGGAAAATCAACTTTATCTTGGCTATAACCAAAAGCGAAAAGGGATAAAAATACAATTGTAATTATTTTTTTCATTTTTTTAAAATTTTTATTTTTCAAAAATAAGAAAAAATAAGGCATTACTGCTTAAATAGTATTTTTAATTATGGACTATAACATCTTATACATTAAATGCTTAATAAAACATTTTGTGTATTTCATCGGATTTATTTGCACTTCGTCACTTTGTGTTAACATTTGTTAATAATATATTAACAACTTATATAAAAAATGAGGCAAATGTTTATTTTTAGCTTGTAAAATAGGGTTTTTTTAAGAAAAAAAAGTGAAATTCTATTGAACTAGTTTCCCCAAAACTACCAAATTACTTAATAATTTGAAGTGTTAACTTCGAAAGTCTAATGTTATGCCTAACAAATTAGGACAAAACATTGATGAATTACCCGTACATTATTATTGACGACGATCAAGAAAGTGTTTTGAAGACTAAAGCAATTGCTGAGGGTTTTTCGGAGCTTGTCTTTGTAGCTTCGGCCAATAACTATGCCGATGGTTTAAATCTAATTCTCGAACACAATCCAAAATTAATTTTCCTCGAAATTGATCCAGCCGATAAAACGACTAACCTATCATTGGCACTCATCAACGAGTTGTATCGGTATCTAAAGGTTGTTCCGAAAATCATTATCACAACTTCTAAAAAAGAATTGGCTTTTGACGCCATACAATATGAAGTAGCGGATTATTTGATTAAACCGGTGCAAAGAATCGATTTTATAAAATTTATTTTAAAAATAAAAAAAACGATTGCCGAAGAGGCTTCACCTTTCGTAGTTGAAAAATTAGTTTTCAACGAGCAAGCCACTCCGAAAGCAGAACCCCCTCTAACTAATTTTATAGAACTTAAGCAGGAGGAGCTAGCTCCCGTTCTTGAAGAAACAACAGACTTTGAAGAAACAACAGACCTTGAAGAAACAACAGACCTTGAAGAAACAACTGTTTTTGAAGAAAGAGCCACTTTTGAAGAAACAACTGATCTTGAACAAACAACAAGTTCTGTAGAAGGGTCGACCGCGGAAGAAAATCCTAGTCCACAAAATGCAAAACAGAAGCTGGTTTCCGTCTCAGAGCAACCGCTTATTTTATGTATCAAATCCTACGGTGACTATCGGTATATCGACGCTAGAGACATTTGCTATTTTCAAGCCGATAATAACTCGACCGATATTCACTTGAATACAGGCGAAATGGTCACCGCTTTCAAAACATTAAAGCATTTTGAAGGTGTTTTGCCATATCCATTTGCCAGAATTCATAACAGTTATATTGTAAATCGCAATTATATTTCCAGAATTCACACCGGAAATGCAGTCTGTTATATTAAAAATACCACTACAAAACTTCCATTTTCTAAATCTTATAAGGAAAATGTAGATTTAATTATCTCCGAATTTGCCAATGGCAATTATTTGGAAATCTAGAAAATATTCATCCACCCAGATTTGATGGTCATTCACTATCAAACGAGTGCATTCTACCACAAACGCCCATTTTTACTACAAAAATACAGATATGCTATGTAGTTTTACACCGTGATTCAATGGTAGTCATTGGTCACTTAACTAAAGTAAAATCAAAATAACAATATAAAAAACCCCATATTATGAGAAAATCATTTTTAACAATCGGACTATTAACATTGGTAATGATATTAACTTCTTTCACTACACCTGAAACTAAAACTGACGCATCTGGATCAGGAATGGCTGGAGGAAATGTAAGATTAGATGCTTCAGGATCAGGAATGGCTGGAGGTAATGTAAGATTAGACGCTTCAGGATCAGGAATGGCCGGAGGAAATGTAAGATTAGACGCTTCGGGATCAGGAATGGCTGGAGGTAATGTAAGATTAGATGCTTCAGGATCAGGAATGGCTGGAGGAAATGTAAGATTAGACTAATCAAATTTTTACTTTTCACAGTTTATTTGTAAAATATAATTTTGGGCTATCAATATTTTGATAGCCTTTTTTTATGTTACTACGTTTTATTTAGTATTTTTGACACAATTCAAAGATACCAATTGAAAAACGGCCTGTACATAATATTTCTTTTGATGCTAACAATTCTTGGATGTACCAAGAAAAGTGCCGTGAATTCAACTACGTCTTCCTCAGAAGATAGTCTTTCAAGCTATCTTACCAAAGCCAACGATTTTGGAGCCACTACAAAAAAAAGGCAGGAATACATCCAGAAGGCATTCAATATTGTCATCGAACAGGACAACGATTCCTTGCAAAGAGCTAATTTGTTTCGAATTGCCAATCGTTATTATAATTTAAACGATTGGAATAAATATCGGGAAATGGCTCAAATTGTTTTAGAAAAAGCTAAAACTGTTAAAGATACAGCAAGTACAGCCAAAGCTTATTCCTATTTGGGTGATTATTATGGCTCTCAAGGCATTTCTGATTCTGCCTTTTTGTATTATTTCAAATCAGAGAAGTCGTATCTTAATCTCAAAGAAAAATACAATGCAGCCCGAACTCGATTAAACATAGCTTTGTTACAGTATACCGAAAGTGACTATTTGGGCAGCGAGATCTCCGTTTTTAAAGCGTTGAAAGCCATCAAGGGTGAAAATGCCAATGATATTCTTTATGAATCGAATAATCTTTTAGGATTAATCTACAATGAGCTTGGAGAGTATCCTAAAGCCATAGAATACCACAACAAAGCTTTACAAGGTTTAAAAGAGTATCCAACTCCCATAGAATTTCAATCGAGAGCCACATCCTTGAATAATTTAGGATTGGTGTATCAGAATCTCAATAAAGACGAACAAGCAATTCCGTATTTTGAAGAAGGTCTAAAACAAAAACAAGAATTATTGTTGTACAAACCACCCCTATATGCTATATTGACTGATAACTTGGGCTATTCGCGTTTTAAATTAAAAGAAAGACAAGGATTGCCTGATCTTTTTTATGAATCTTTACGAATTCGCGATAGTTTGAATTTGACTACTGGAATTATTGTCAATCAAATACGCCTTTCAGAATATTTTGCTGCCCAAGGCGATAACGAAAAAGCATCGCAATATTCCAATGAAGCTATGATGACAGCTCAAAATTCAAAAAACAAAAGGAATTATTTGCTGCCGCTCAAGCAATTGGCGATTATAGAACCACAAAAAGCATCTATCTACAACAAAGAATACATTCGTATTAACGATAGTTTGCAAAAAGCAGACCGAAAAATAGCAGAAAAATTTACCCGGATTGAGTATGAAACGGATGAAATCAAACAGGAAAACACTGATTTAACGGTTCAGAACCGAAATTTGGTTTATATTTTTGGAGCATTTTTAATTTTAGGACTGTTTTTGTATATCATCAAAGCGCAAAAGGCCAAGAACAGAGAACTCTTATACAAGCAGGAACAACAAAAAGCCAACGAGGAAATTTACAATTTAATGATTTCGCAACAAAACGATGTGGAAACCATTAGGGTAATTGAGAAAAAAAGAGTGGCACAGGAATTACATGATGGTGTGCTAGGCAGAATGTTTGGCGTGCGAATGAATTTGGACAGTTTAAACAAATTTCATGATGAACTAGCTTCCCAACAGAGAAACAGCTACTTAATAGAATTGAAAAATATCGAACAAGATATTCGTGAAATTTCACATGATTTGAGTAGGGAGAAATCGGATTTAATTAATAACTTCGTAGCCATTGTAGACAATCTTTTAGAAGAACAAAAAAAGACGTTCAGTGCCAAATTAGTTTCCTCTATTGATTCAACAATAAAATGGGATATGATGAGTAATGCGATTAAAATTAATTTATATCGGGTCGTTCAGGAATCCATTCAGAACATCAATAAGTATGCTAATGCTAGTAACATAAAAATAGAATTTAAGAAAGATATTGACAATTTGTTTTTATACATTAGTGATGATGGAGTTGGATTTAATGTGAAAAAGAAGAAAAAGGGAATTGGTTTACAGAATATGCTTTCTAGAATAAATGAATGCGAAGGAACTTTTGAAATACAATCAAAAAAAGGGGAAGGGACAAAAATTACTGTTTCGGTCCCCATTAAAAAATCATAAATTACAATACAATGGCATTGGATTCAACAGCTGAAATAGTAACAATTAAAAACAATATATTAATCGTAGATGATCATCCCTTTATCATTCAAGGGTATAAAAACGCGATTACCAGATACAATCCAAAGGAATATGAGTTTTTTATAACTGAGGCAAAGGACTGTGAATCTGGTTATAATGTAATTACAAACCCAGAGACTAGGGCTTTTGATATTGCTTTTTTAGATATTAGTATGCCTTCTTATGACGAAAAAGGAATTTTTTCTGGAGAAGATTTAGCAAAACTGCTAAATGAATACATGCCAAATTGCAAAATTATTTTGCTTACCATGTACACCGAATTGCTAAAAATAAGAACGATAATAGATGCTATCAATCCACTTGGATTAGTTATAAAAAATGATTTAACATTCGACGAGCTTCTTTTTGGCTTTAACAAAGTCATCAATAATGAAACCTATTATAGTCAGTCCATTCAAAAAATGTTAGATCAATCGGAACTAGAAGCTATTGAAATCGATCTTTTTGACAAACAAATTCTTTTTCATTTATCAAAAGGAACGAAAACGAAAGATATTCCGCAATACATTCCTATCTCGTTAAGTGCAATTGAAAAAAGAAAAATGAATCTAAAAACAGTATTAGGCATCAATGGTGAAACAGATCTTGAATTAGTGAAAATTGCTAAAGACAGAGGGTTGTTGTTTTAAGCTTTACTCTTATTAAACAATAAACGGCATTTAAAAGATGCCGTTTTTTTGTATATTTTATTCTTCGCTCAAAGCATTCCAACCGCGAGCTTTCAAAGGAATTCGTGTGTTGGCGCGAGTTACCAAATGAACTCCTTCACTTTCTTGAGTCATATGGCCAATAATTGTAAAGTTTGGATTTCCTTTTATTTTCTTGAAATCATCCATTTTAATAGTGAAAAGCAATTCATAATCTTCACCACCATTTATAGCTACAGTTGTAGCGTCTAAATCAAATTCTTCACAAACATTCATAAATTGTGGGTCAAGTGGTAGTTTGTCTTCGTATAAATTGCAACCCACTTTTGATTGTTTGCACAAATGCATAATTTCCGATGACAATCCATCCGAAATATCTATCATTGCTGTTGGTTTTATTTCCAAGGCGTGCAACAAAGTACGAACGTCTTTTCGGGCTTCAGGTTTGAGTTGGCGCTCAATTAGATAGGCATAGCCATCCAAATCAGGTTGTGAATTAGGGTTTACCTGAAAAACTTGTTTTTCTCGTTCCAAAACTTGTAATCCCATATATGCTGAACCAATATCGCCAGTGACAACTAATAAATCGGTTTGACCAGCTCCGTTTCTATATACAATTTCGTCTGCATCCGCTTCGCCTAAAACAGTTATACTAATAATCATGCCTTTTTGTGAAGAAGTGGTGTCGCCACCAACAACATCTACTTTATATTCATTGGCTGCTAGTGTTATTCCTTCGAATAATTCTTCTAAAGCTTCCAGTGGGAAACGGTTTGAAACTGCTATAGTTACTAGAATCTGAGTCGCTTTGGCATTCATCGCACAAATGTCGGATACATTTACTACTACCGCTTTATACCCTAAATGTTTTAAAGGCATATACCCCAAATCGAAATGGACTCCCTCGACCAAAATATCGGTGGAAACAATTACTTTTTTGTCCTTGAAATCCAATACAGCGGCATCATCACCAATTCCTTTGTTTGTTGACGGCTGATTGATTTCGAAGTTTTTTGTCAAGTGATCTATTAATCCAAATTCTCCAAGTTGAGCTATACTCGTGCGTTGAGGTGACTTATCTTCTATCATTGTAATTTGTTATTAAGAGAGGCAAAGGTACAAAGGTTTTTAACCATGAATCTCAGCAATTTAAATGGTTTTATTTTTTTTCTAAAATATGTAGAAATTCAGTGGTGCTGTTGGCGGTATGATTTCGGTTTTCGGTTTTGTCAGCTTTAAAACGTTGGTAATTTGTTGTTGCCAAATCATATTTGCCGTATTTCGACAATATGGTTCTAATTTCTTGCTCCGTCATAAGGCCTTCATTGTTGTAACTTAAAAAAGTATATTTGAATGCAGCATTTTTAATTAAATCTTCAAATGAACTTTTCACATTAGACGTGCTACAATAATTAGACCTATTGTACTCACGTAAGCCGGTTTTGCCCTTAGGAGTAAAGGTGTCATATTTTGCTATTGTATTTAAAATGTGATAGTTAGAGCCATATTGTCGGGCGTTATAGGGAGGATCTAAATACAAAATATCACCTTCAATTTTTTTGATTAAAACGTTACTATCCTCATTAAAAACCTCGTGTTTGTTATCGTTTAATTCAAATAATGCAGGTTCTAATATCAATGTTTTTTCAGCTGATTTTTTAATATGTTTCAAATAGGCTCCATAAACCGAAGCGGTGTTTGCTACTTTATCGGAACTTTCTAAAATTGATGCTAAAAGGAAATAATAAACATTCAAATTTATTTTATTTGCAATTTTCCATTGTTCAATTTTTTGACGGATAGCATCAATTTTTTTTCCGTTATTTTCAGAAAAATACAATCTTTCGGATTTTCCGTTTTCAGAATACTCATTAAAAATAAATCCTTCGATACCTTGTAATTCATTCAATTCTGCAATAATGGAATGATAATCGAGTGGTTCGTGATTTTCGATATAATTTTTATTCAAGACAAAACTGTAGTATTCTAAGTCATTGCTGATTATTTTTTTGACGTCTTTTTTAAAACTTCGGCCCACAATTCCTGTTCCTGCGAATAAATCGCAAAAAGTTTTTTGTGACAAGTCATTGCCCGCAACTGAATGTACAGAAGTTGAAATGAAAGAAGAAAGTTTTTGTTTTGAGCCTATGTAGTTCATTATTATTTTTCTATCCAAATAATATCAGATATGATATTTTTGTTCTCTATTGTTATAGAAATAAGGTTTTTTTCGTCGAAATGCTCCACATAATCGTCGATTTGCTTTTTTATCATCCCTATTTCAGATTTTAATTTCCAATGATCCCCGTTTTTATCATACATTATAATAAACAATCTGTTTTCTAGGTGCTTTCTTCCATCTTGACTTTGGTTCAAATACAGCCAAGTAATCAGTTCTGACGGATTTTGTTTGGCATATTCTAAAGTATTATTAAACCCTTTTGGAAATACCGATGTCTTGTGGTCGAAGGAAACAGTATTGATGGAAAAATCGACCAGTTTGTCATATTTATTTACGTTTGGAACTACCTTTTTATGCAAAGAAAACAATTTTTCAACTGCCATAGCAGACCAAAAATTATACCATCGATTGAAGGAATAATTTTTTTCATCACTGGTAAAATGGGTGGTAGTCTCAATTAATTTTTCGAAAGTATAAGTTGTATAAATGAAATTTGTTTTAGCATCCCATTCGTTCGATTGTTTTCTACCCCAAAAATAGGGAAAATTCAATCTTTCTTTTAACTGAGCTTCAAGCCTGATAAAATCCATTTTTTGAATCGAGTTGAAAACTTTTACATTCCGATATTGACACTTTTTCTAATCATTCAACTTCAAAACAGCCATAAACGCTTCTTGCGGAATCTCCACATTTCCAACTAGTCTCATGCGTTTTTTTCCTTTTTTCTGTTTTTCCAGCAATTTACGTTTACGCGAAATATCTCCACCATAACATTTGGCAGTAACATCTTTTCGTAAGGCTTTTATCGTTTCACGAGCAATAATTTTTGCTCCAATAGCAGCTTGAATCGGAATATCAAATTGTTGTCTTGGAATTAATTGGCGTAATTTCTCGCACATTTTTTTTCCAATATCATAAGCATTGCTTTCATGGATTAAGGCTGAAAGTGCATCAACCGATTGAGAATTTAATAAAACATCAAGTTTTACTAATTTAGAAGTTCTCATCCCAATGGGTGAATAATCAAACGAAGCATATCCTTTGGAAACCGTTTTCAAACGGTCGTAAAAATCGAATACAATTTCGGCCAATGGCATATCGAAATTCAATTCAACACGCTCAGTTGTAAGATAAGTTTGGTTGGTAATTAATCCTCGTTTTTCGATACACAAAGACATTACATTACCCACAAAATCTGATTTTGTGATTATTGTTGCTTTAATAAATGGTTCTTCAACGCGGTCTAGTTTTGAAGGTTCTGGTAAATCAGAAGGGTTATTTACAACAAAGGATTTTTCGGGTTCTTTTTTGGTGTAAGCCAAATAAGAAACGTTGGGAACCGTAGTAATTACAGTCATGTCGAATTCACGTTCCAATCGCTCCTGAATGATTTCCATATGCAACATTCCCAAGAATCCGCAACGGAAACCAAAACCTAAAGCCGCAGAACTTTCAGCCGTAAAAACTAAGGAAGCATCGTTCAATTGTAGTTTTTCCATCGAGTTTCTCAACTCTTCAAAATCGTCTGTATCCACAGGATAAATTCCCGCAAAAACCATTGGTTTCACATCTTCGAAACCGTGAATCATATTGGTGGTTGGTGTTTTGGCATCGGTAATAGTATCACCAACTTTTACTTCTTTGGCTTCCTTAATTCCAGAAATCAAATAACCAACATCTCCTGCAGAAATGACATTTTTGGGTACTTGGTTCAATTTCAATGTGCCAACTTCATCGGCAAAATATTCATTGTCCGTAGCCATAAACTTTATTTTCTGACCTTTCTTGATTTGTCCGTTTTTAACGCGGAAAATAACTTCAATTCCGCGAAATGGATTATAATGTGAATCAAAAATCAAGGCTTGCAAGGGTTCGTCAACATTCCCTTTTGGTGGAGGAATTCTTTCGATGATGGCTGCTAGAATATTTTCGACACCTAGGCCAGTTTTTCCCGAAGCGTGAATTATTTCATCTAGTTTGCAACCCAATAAATCAACAATGTCATCGCTAACTTCATCAGGATTAGCACTTGGCAAATCTACTTTATTCAAAACTGGAATAATTTCCAAGTCATTTTCCAATGCCAAATACAAATTTGAAATCGTTTGTGCCTGAATACTTTGCGCTGCATCCACAATCAAAAGCGCACCCTCACAGGCTGCAATTGAACGAGAAACTTCATATGAAAAATCAACGTGACCCGGAGTATCAATCAAATTTAGGATGTATTCTTCCCCTTTATAAGTATATTCCATCTGGATGGCGTGACTTTTTATGGTAATTCCACGTTCACGTTCCAAGTCCATATTGTCTAGCAATTGGGCCTTTTCCTCACGAGCTGTCACGGTTTGCGTAGCACCAAGAAGTCTGTCGGCTAGGGTGCTTTTACCGTGATCAATGTGTGCAATAATGCAAAAATTTCGTATGTTTTTCATTCTTTGTTTGTGTCAATTTTTTTGGCGTGACCACAAGGGTCGGGCTATCCGCTATATCTTTTGTTGCGCTATCGCTCCACAAAAGGATGCCGCTACTATCCCTCACGCAATTAATCTGCAAATATAGTTTAAATTCAGCAGTTTCAAAGTCCATCCATAACAAACTAGTCGGTTTATAGTTGTGTTAACATCTTTTCATCTAAAAAATCTATCTTTGCAAAAAAATTACCCTTGATAAAGATTGGCAACATAGAACTTCCTGATTTTCCGTTACTTCTTGCACCTATGGAAGATGTGAGCGATCCGCCATTTCGCAGATTGTGCAAAATGCACGGTGCCGATTTGATGTATTCCGAATTTATTTCCTCCGAAGGATTAATTCGCGACGCCATCAAAAGCCGAATGAAATTAGATATTTTCGATTACGAACGCCCCGTTGGAATTCAGATTTTTGGAGGAGACGAAGAAGCAATGGCATTGTCATCTAAAATTGTTTCTACTGTAAATCCAGACATCATTGATATTAATTTTGGCTGTCCAGTGAAGAAAGTGGTTTGCAAAGGAGCAGGAGCCGGAGTTTTGAAAGATGTAGATTTGATGATTCGCTTAACGCAAGCCGTTATCGATAGTACACATTTGCCAGTAACGGTAAAAACTCGTTTAGGATGGGATGATACTTCTATCAATATTGATGAGGTTGCCGAGCGTTTGCAAGACATTGGTGTTGCAGCATTAAGCATTCACGCAAGAACTCGTGCACAAATGTACAAAGGCCATTCAGATTGGTCACATATTGCCCGAGTGAAAAATAATCCTAGAATCACGATGCCCATTTTTGGTAACGGAGATATTGATTCCCCTGAAAAAGCACTGCAATATAAAAATGAATATGGCATCGACGGTATAATGATAGGTCGTGCCGCTATTGGTTATCCTTGGATTTTCAACGAAATTAAACATTACTTTAAAACGGGGGAGCATTTAGCAAAACCAACTGTTTCCGATCGAGTGGAAGCAGTCCGCAATCACCTGACTTGGGCAATGGAATGGAAAGGTGAAAGACTTGGAATTGTAGAAACACGTCCACATTACACCAACTACTTCAAAGGAATTCATTCGTTTAAAACCTTTAGACAAAAATTAGTAACTCTCGATAAACCTGAAGAATTATTTGCCCATTTGAATGAAATTGAAGCTGCTTATTCGGGATATGAGGTGGTTTAAAAAGCAATATTTTACTATGATTTTGTAAAATAAAAACTACTTTTATGAAAAATTTCACAAATGAATAAATTTATTGTTTTTAGTTTCGTTTTATTAAGTTTAATTTCTAAAGCTCAAGAAGCACAGGTGTCCGTTGAGAAAAATTTATATGGTGCTCAGTTGGGTTTAGTTAGTGCCAGTTTTTATTATGAAACTCAATTGGAAAGAAAAGTTGCGCTTCGAGCGGAAGTTGGTTTAGGATTAATGGGTACTACTGTAGAGTCTAATGACCCAGCTATTAAAGATAAAACAGAGTATTTTCTGCTGCCATATTTAAGTTTAGAACCACGATGGTATTTTGGTTTGGATAGACGTAACAGGCTTAAAAGAAATACATATAATAATAGTTCTGATTTTATTTCTTTAAATACTTCATATATATCCGGTAAAACACCATTTGAAAATAACAATTTGAATCCTGTTTCCGCAGTTACAATTATACCTAAATACGGAATGCGACGAGTTTTTGCAAAACACTTTAATTATGAATTTTTTACAGGTGTTGGATATCAATATAATATTTTTAGTAATGAAAAAGGTTGTAATTGCGACCATAATGCAGTTGCAATAGATTTTCAAGTAAGAATTGGATATGATTTCTAATCCAACAATTTCTTACTAACCCGACTACTTGCAATCAAAGAAGCTATGAAGCCAAGCGTGACAATAGTTGCCATAACAATTAATACATTTTCTACAGTAAAAACTACTGGGTAAGCCAATGTAGGAGTAATCATTATCAGTTCAAAATGTTGTTGAAGCAAAACGATTGCGATTCCTAAAACCAAACCAATTAGCCCTCCAAAAACGCTCAGTAAAGTGCCCTGGAGCAGGAATATTTTGCGCAAGTCTTTGATTTCTGTTCCTAAGTTTAGTAATGTTTTTAGGTTTCCTTTTTTGTCCAAAATCATCATAATCAGTGCGCCAATCAGATTGAAAAGAGCGATGACAATTACCAAAGTAAATATCAAATAAACTGCAAGATTTTCGGTATTCAGCATTTTATACAAGGATTCGTTCAGTTGTGCCCTGTTTTTTACTGTGATTTTATGGTCGAAAATAGTTTGGAGCTTACTGACGATGCCATTTTCATCGGCATCATTCTTCATTTTAAGTTCAATTCCCGAAATTTGGTTGGTTTTGTATTCTAATAATTCCTGAGCTAAACCTAAATCGGCAAAAACATATTTTGAATCTAAGTCTTCGCTTATTGCATAAATTCCAACAGGATTTATGACTACTTTATTAAAAGCTTCTTCAGGGTTTTCAATGTTGCCTTTTCCCGGTCTTGGCACCATAACTTGCAATTGATTGTTGTAATCCAGCAAACCCATTGAAAAATTATTAGCAATTCCGTAACCTACAACAGCATCATAAGTATCAGGGTTTAGCCATTGGCCATTATAGAGCGTTTTTTTTATAGGATTAACTTTGGTGTAATTGGCGTCTACTCCCTTCAAATAAGTAACTTCTTGTTTGCCATCAAAAGTAAATAAAACACGTTCTTCGATTATTTTACTATAAGAAACGATGTCTTCAATTTTATTGATTTGGTTTTCTTGAGAAGTTGAAACAAAAAATGATTTTCCTAAAGTACTGCTAATTTTTAAATCAGGATCAATATCATTGGAAAAGGAAAGGCTAAAAACTTTCAAACCGCTAAAAACGGATAATACAACAAACAAAGCCATTGCGCCAACAATGATTCCCAAACTGGCAATGCGATTGATGATATTGATAGCATTGTTTTTACTTTTGCTAAAAATATAACGTTTGGCTATGTATAAGGAGAAATTCAATTTTTATTGAAATCTACGTTTGTCTAAAAGATCACGGTTTTCAATTGGATTTTCTTTGTTAGATAGTGCATTATCTATCTTTTCTATATAATCTAATGAGTCATCTATGAAAAACACCAAATTAGGAACTTTACGCAATTGCAAACGCACTCTTTGCGACAAATCGTGTTTGATTAACTTAGAATTGGCTTTTATTCCTGCCAGAGTTTCTTGGGCTTTTTCCTGAGGAAATATGCTTAAATATACGGTAGCTACCGATAAATCAGTGGTTACACTTACCTTAGATACCGATATAATTAAATTGGCTACTGCATTTTTCCGCACTTCTCCTTGTAGAATGTCGACTAAATCTTTTTGAATAACGCCTCCTATTTTTTTCTGTCTATTTGTTTCCATGGTGCAAAAATACAAATTTTTTCAGCCCTAAAAGATTTATACCCTAAAGTTTAGATTTTTAGCGATCAAAATGCTTTATCTAACCCTGAATTTTTCTTATATTTACATAGAGTTTTGTATATCCGAGTATTGGTTAAAATAGTCAAATAATGAGAAAAATTGAGCATATTGGAATTGCAGTTTCCAATTTAGTGGAGACTTCAAAAATTTACGAAAAATTATTTGGAGCACCAGCATACAAAGAAGAGGAGGTGGTTTCAGAGGGTGTAAAGACAGCTTTTTTTATGAGTGGTCCTAACAAAATAGAGCTTCTAGAAGCTACAAATCCCGAAAGTCCTATAGCAAAATTTATTGCAAAAAAAGGGGAAGGAATTCATCACATCGCTTTTGATGTTGAGGATATTTTTTCAGAAGTTGATCGCCTAAAAAGTGAAGGATTTATAGTTTTGAACGAAATTCCAAAAAAAGGAGCTGATAATAAATTAGTTGTTTTTTTGCATCCAAAAAGTACGAATGGTGTCCTGATTGAATTGTGCCAAGAAATTATATAATACTATTCAATTTTTTTTTGTCAAAGGAATCTAATAATCAATAGGTTTCATTTGAGCAGAAAATTAAATTGAAAGGATTAAAAAATCTACTTCAAAAATAGTTGCAATAAATATAAAATAGTACTATTTTTGCAACCGCATAAATGGTCCTATAGCTCATTCGGTTAGAGCAACTGACTCATAATCAGTAGGTGCTTGGTTCGATTCCAAGTGGGACCACACTAAACCCTTCAGAATCGATAGTTTTGTAGGGTTTTTTTTATGGAGATGTTAAATTTATGTATTTAATCGTTAAAAACAGTCGTTTTAACGATTGGGCTATTGTTTTATTGTTAAATAAAAATAACTTTGCTTACACTATTTTATGGAAAATCAAGTTATCTATTAATTTTAGAGCATCCTTTTTCCATAAAAACGATTTATTTTTTAAATTAATATGAAAATTATTGCAAATAAGTTTTTTATGACAACGCTATTCCTTTTGGGTAGTTTTGTTTTATTTGCAGGCCCCACTCCGCCTCCTCCAAATTTTAAGAAACCCCCTCCACCGCCAGGTTTGCCAATAGATGAAAATATTTTAATTTTAATAATAATTGCAATACTTTTCGGGATTTACATCATTTACAATCACAATATAAAAGCAAAAACTCCTAATATTAAATAGGAGTTTTTTTTGTTTTTGATTTACCATCATCTTATTTATTCGAATATAATTTTGAAATGTACTTTCCAATCAAGTCAAATTCAAGATTTACCTTAGTGCCAATTTGGAAAGAATTAAAATTAGTGTGCTCATAAGTATAAGGTATAATAGCAACACTAAACTGGTTTTTTCTTGAATCTACCACTGTCAAGCTCACGCCATTTACGGTAATGGAACCTTTTTCGATAGTGATATTTCCGATAGAATCATCATATTCAAATGTGTAATACCAACTCCCGTTGGTTTCATTGGCAACAATACAAGTGCCAACTTGGTCCACATGTCCCTGAACAATATGGCCATCTAATCGATCGCCTAATTTCATTGCTCTTTCTAGATTGATGCTGTCTCCAACTTTTAAATCGGATAAATTTGTTTTTTTTATGGTTTCACCAATAGCAGTTACGGTGTATAGAGCATTGTCAATAGTAACTACCGTCATGCAGATCCCGTTATGAGCAACACTTTGGTCTATCTTCAGTTCGTCTGTGATTAAGGATTCAATGGTAATGTGAACATTGTCCTTATCTTTTTTTATTTCTTGGACTGTGCCAAGGGATTCTATTATTCCTGTAAACATTTCTTATTTTATTTTTACTAAATTTGCACTTCAAAATTAGCAATAAATAACCTGATGTCATGATAAAAAAAGCAGAAAATATAATCGTTGGAATTTCGATTGGAGATTTAAACGGTATTGGAAGCGAAATTATTATAAAAACATTCGAAGACTCTCGAATGTTAGAATTGTGTACACCGGTAATTTTTGCCAATGTAAAAATTCTATCTTTTATAAAAAAGGCGCTCGAATCGACAGTAGTATTTCATGGAATAGACCGGCTGGATCAAATTGTTTTGGGAAAAATCAATGTATTGAATGTTTGGCAAGAAGGAGTAGAAATCAATTTTGGAGTGAATGATGAAAATGTTGGGAAATATGCTATAAAATCTTTTGTTGCAGCGACCAAAGCATTGAAGGATGGTTTGATAGATGTATTAGTTACCGCTCCTATAAATAAGTACAACATTCAATCTGAAAATTTTAAATTTCCAGGTCATACTGATTATCTAGATCAAGAACTTGAAGGCAATGCTTTAATGTTGATGGTTCAGGACAATTTGAGAGTTGGATTGCTAACCGACCATATTCCGTTGAACGATGTTGCTTCTCACCTGACGGAAGAGTTGATTGTAAAGAAAATTGAAACTATAAAACAGACCATAATTCAAGATTTTAGTATCAACAAGCCGAAAATTGCGGTCTTGGGATTAAATCCTCATTGTGGGGATGGTGGTGTCATCGGTAAAGAAGACGATTCTATTTTAAAGCCAGCCTTAAAAAAAATATTCGATAAGGGAACATTGGTTTTTGGTCCTTTTGCTGCCGACGGTTTTTTTGGAAGCAATCAATATGATAAATATGACGCTGTAATTGCAACCTATCATGATCAAGGATTAATTCCATTCAAAACATTGTCTTTTGGTAATGGTGTGAATTATACAGCAGGGTTAAATAAAATTAGAACATCACCAGATCATGGAACAGCATATGACATTGCTGGAAAAGGCATCGCTGATTATAATTCTTTCAAAGAAGCTGTTTATCTGGCTATTGATATTTTTAATTCCAGAAATGAGTACGCTGAAATCAGCCAAAAACCGCTAAAAACAAAAGAAAAATAGATATAAACAAAAAAAGATAAATAAGATTATTAGATTTCCAATAATTTTATATCTTTGCACTCCCGTTCCGAAAATTCGGAATAGAGCAAATTGTTGTTGAAATGAACAAGACTAAAGAATATTTAATTCCTTTTATAGGATTAAAGCTAGGGAAACATCATTTTGAATATCAAATAAATAAGGCGTTCTTTGAAATCTTTGATTATCAAGAATTTAATAATTCTGACATCAAAGTAAATGTAGTTTTAGAGAAAAAAAGTACACTACTAGAGTTGACTTTTAAGCATAAAGGAACCGTAAACGTGCCTTGTGACATGACAAACGAAGAATTTGATTTACCGATTAAAGGTAAAATGAAATTGATTGTGCGTTTTGGGGAAGCTTTTAATAATGACAATGAAGAGTTACTTATTTTGCCACACGGAGAGTTTCAAATTGATATTTCACAATATATATACGAAATGATTGTGCTTTCAGTGCCTCTAAGGCGAATTCATCCAGGGGTCAAAGATGGAAGTTTAAATACTGAAGCGCTGGCAAAACTGAAAGAATTGACTGTAAAAGAACTAAAAAAAGAGAATAAAAAAGAACAAAAAGAAGAAAATATTGACCCACGTTGGGACAAATTAAAGCAACTATTAACGGATAAATAATATAGTAAAATGGCACATCCTAAGAGAAAAATCTCGAAAACAAGAAGAGATAAAAGAAGAACACATTATAAAGCTACCGTAGCTCAAATCGCGACTTGTCCAATTACAGGAGAAGCACATTTATACCACAGAGCTTACTGGCATGAAGGGAAAATGTATTATAGAGGTCAAGTTGTTATAGATAAATCTGTAGCTGTTGCTTAATACATTTTTGTAAATGATATTTAAACTCTCACTTTGTGGGAGTTTTTTTGTTGTTTATAATTTCTGTTAAATTTAGAACTATTAAAATAAGAAGGATTAAAAAAAAATTTGTAATTTTCGGGTCCTTTAGAAATTTATTTAAATAATAGCATTTGGCTAGAAAAAATAGAATATAATGAATAAAATCACAGCCGCAATCACAGCTGTTGGAGCATATGTTCCGGACTACGTGCTGACAAACAAAATTCTGGAAACATTAGTAGATACAAATGACGAGTGGATTACTTCACGAACTGGAATAAAAGAAAGACGAATTCTTAAAGACGATACAAAGGGGACCTCTTTTTTGGCTATAAATGCCGCTTTAGACCTCATAAAAAAAGCAAATATTGACCCTCTTGAAATAGATTTAGTACTTTTGGCGACAGCAACAGCAGATATGCCCGTAGCTTCGACAGGTGCTTATGTTGCCACCGAAATTGGAGCTACAAATGCTTTTTCTTATGACTTACAATCAGCATGTTCAAGTTTTTTGTTCGGAATGTCAACTGCTGCAGCCTATATAGAATCGGGAAGATATAAAAAAGTATTGTTGATAGGAGCAGACAAAATGTCTTCTATTGTTGATTATACAGATAGAGCAACTTGCATTATTTTCGGTGATGGAGCGGGAGCCGCTTTATTCGAACCTAATTACGAAGGATTAGGTTTGCAAGATGAATATCTAAGAACAGATGGTGCAGGTAGAGAATATTTGAAAATGACAGCGGGAGGTTCTCTTTTTCCCGCATCAGAGCAAACGATAAAAGACAATCAACACAATATTATTCAAGACGGCAAAACAGTTTTTAAATATGCTGTAACCAATATGTCAGATGCTTGTGATTTGATTATGCAAAGAAATAATTTGACCAATGACGATGTTGCCTGGCTAGTCCCGCACCAAGCCAACAAAAGAATCGTTGATGCAATCTCTAATAGAATGAATTTAGAAGATTCAAAAGTGTTAATGAACATTGAGAGGTACGGAAACACAACTTCGGCAACACTTCCTTTAGTTCTTAGCGATTTTGAGCATTTGTTTAAAAAGGGAGATACAATTATATTTGCCGCTTTTGGTGGAGGATTCTCTTGGGGATCAATTTATCTAAAATGGGCTTACAACAAAAAATAAAATTAAACTAAAACAAGTAATTATGGATTTAAAAGAAATTCAAAATCTAATCAAATTTGTAGCAAATTCAGGTGTTGCCGAAGTTAAATTAGAAATGGACGATGTGAAAATCACCATTAGAACTACACTAGAAGGAAACGTTTCCGAAGCTACTTATGTACAAATGCCAGCTCAACCTGCGCTACAGCCAGTTGCAGTTCCTCAGCAAATTGCACCAACACCTGCAACTCCATCGGCTCCAGCATCAGAAAACTCAAATTATATAACAGTAAAATCACCTATGATTGGTACTTTTTATAGAAAACCATCTCCAGACAAACCTATGTTTGTAGAAGTTGGAAGTACTGTTGCAAAAGGAGATGTACTTTGTGTTATCGAGGCAATGAAATTATTTAATGAAATTGAATCCGAAGTTTCTGGTAAAATTGTTAAGATTTTAGTTGACGATATGTCTCCAGTTGAGTACGATCAACCTCTGTTTTTAGTAGATCCTTCATAAAAAGTTAGAAGTTAGAAGTTAGAAGTAAGAAGATTTATGCTTACTCCATAATTTAATGTCTAATGGACCATTGTCTAATTATCTAATTAAAAGATTATGTTTAAAAAAATATTAATAGCAAATAGAGGAGAAATTGCACTTCGAATCATTAGAACGTGCAGGGAAATGGGTATCAAAACGGTAGCTGTTTACTCCACTGCAGATGCCGATAGTTTGCATGTAAAATTTGCTGACGAGGCGGTTTGCATCGGGCCACCGCCAAGTAATTTATCCTACCTAAAAATGTCAAATATTATTGCTGCTGCCGAAATTACAAATGCAGATGCGATACATCCAGGATACGGATTTCTTTCTGAAAATTCAAAATTTTCCAAGATATGCCAGGAACATGGTGTGAAATTTATTGGAGCATCTCCTGAGATGATTGATAGAATGGGAGATAAAGCTTCGGCTAAAGCTACAATGAAAGCAGCAGGAGTTCCTTGTGTTCCCGGTTCTGACGGTTTATTAGAATCTTTTGAACAAGCGCAAGCACTTTCGAAAGAAATGGGTTATCCTGTTATGCTAAAAGCTACCGCAGGTGGAGGAGGAAAAGGAATGCGTGCCGTTTGGGCCGAAGATGAATTGCTAAAAGCTTGGGAAAGTGCTCGCCAAGAATCTGCTGCGGCTTTTGGAAATGACGGAATGTATTTAGAAAAACTTATCGAAGAACCAAGACATATAGAGATTCAAATTGTAGGTGATTCTTTTGGTAAAGCTTGTCACCTTTCTGAAAGAGATTGTTCGGTTCAAAGACGTCATCAAAAACTGACCGAGGAAACACCATCGCCTTTTATGACTGACGAATTACGAAATAAAATGGGAGCAGCAGCTGTAAAAGCAGCTGAATTTATTAATTATGAAGGTGCAGGAACAGTAGAGTTTTTGGTTGATAAACACCGTAATTTCTACTTTATGGAAATGAATACGCGTATACAAGTAGAGCACCCAATTACAGAACAAGTTATTGATTACGATTTAATTCGCGAACAAATTTTAGTTGCAGCAGGTGTTCCAATTTCTGGTAAAAATTATTTACCACAATTGCACGCTATCGAATGTCGTATCAATGCCGAAGATCCATACAATGATTTTAGACCTTCACCAGGAAAAATAACAACGCTTCATATGCCTGGTGGTCACGGAGTTCGTTTGGATACTCACGTATATTCTGGCTATACGATTCCGCCAAATTACGATTCGATGATTGCAAAATTGATCACAACGGCTCAAACCCGTGAAGAAGCCATTAGCAAAATGAGAAGAGCTTTGGATGAATTTGTAATCGAAGGAATAAAAACAACCATTCCTTTTCACAGACAATTAATGGATGATCCGAGATATATTGCCGGAGATTATACCACCGCTTTTATGGATACTTTCAAAATGAATGATCAAGAATAAAAGCCAATTTTATATTTATTAAAAATCCCGTTTTCCATAAGAAAACGGGATTTTTTGTATTTGGAAAAAAACTTTCTTTACAAAGTTTCTTTCAACCATTTGTAAAATTCTCTATGCCAAACCAACGCATTTTGAGGTTTTAAAACCCAGTGATTTTCTTCTGGGAAATAGAGAAATCTACTTTTAATTCCCAGCATTTGCGAAGCTTGGAATGCTTCTTGAGCTTGACCAATTGGTACTCTAAAATCATTTCCACCTTGGATGATTAATATAGGAGTATTCCATTTTTCGACATAATTGATAGGATTAAATTTGGTGTAGGCCTTTTGAGCAATTGCATTGTCTTTTTCCCAATAAGCACCACCAAAATCCCAATAATTAAAGAAAACCTCCTCGGTAGTGCCAAACATACTTTGGGTATTGAAAACCCCATCGTGAGCAATAAAAGTTTTGAATCTATTGTTGTGAATTCCAGCTAGATAAAAGACAGAATAACCTCCATAACTTGCGCCAACACAGCCCAAACGAGCTTTATCAACATATTTTTCTTTGGAGACATCATCAATCGCAGATAAATAATCATCCATCACTTGTCCGCCCCAATCTTTGCTAATTTGTTCGTTCCATTCTACCCCATGACCGTGCATTCCACGACGATTTGGAGCGACAATAATATAACCTTGGGATGCCATTAATTGAAAATTCCAACGGAAAGAATAAAATTGTGTCAATGGTGATTGCGGTCCACCCTGGCAGTACAGCAATGTTGGATATTTTTTTGAAGCATCAAAATTCGGAGGAAGAATAACCCAAACCAACATTTTTTTGCCGTCGGTTGTGGTCACGTATCGTCTCTCGGTTTTGCTTAACGCCAATGAATTATACCTTGCCGTATTGACATTAGATAATTGAAGCCATGTTTTTTTCTTTAGATTATAAGAATAAATTTCGGCTGCGTGATTCATATCGGTGCGGGTGACAATGATATTGTCGCCAGAAAGACCAACTATGCTAGCCACGTCAAAATCACCATTAGTCAATTGAGCTACTTGTGGTAATTTCTTAGTTAAACCTGGAAAATCAACTTCAAACAACTGAATTGTTCCATCAATTGGGGCTTGAAAATAGACCTTTTTTCCATCAGCACTCCAAAGAAAACTTTCGACAGTTCCATCCCAATTCACTGTTAAATTGATATTCATTCCTTTGAAACTAACAATAATATCGTTTTTATCCGCTTCATAACCGTCGCGTTTCATTTGCAACCAAGTCAAATTCCCTGATGGCGAAAATTTAGGATTAGTATCATATCCTAGGTTGCCTTCGGTTCTATTGATAGTCGTTTTGGTTTCTAAATTGTATTCGTAAATATCAGTATTTGTGCTTGTCGCAAAGGCTGTTCCCGCTTTTTTCTTGCAAACGTATAAAATGCTTTTACTGTCTGGAGACCAAATATAATCTTCGTCTCCGCCAAAAGGTTTTTGTGGACTATCGAAATTTTCACCTTTCAAAATATCAATTCCTGCAGCACCTTCTTTGTTTTCTTTGTAAAAAACATGATTGAATTTGCCGTCGTTCCATTTGTCCCAATGACGATAATCCAAACCGTTGTAGATTTGAACATTCGATTTTTCGAGTTCAGGATAATAATCTTTTCCGTGTACCTTGTCGATTTTTACTTCCTCATCATAAACAATATATTTTCCGTCTGGAGACAAGTTTTTATCGTTTAATAATTCTTTAGTTGAGGTAACTTCGGTTGGATTTCCTCCGTTAATTGGTAAAGTATAAAATTTAGAATTCGATTTATTTTCTTCGGTTGAAGGGGTATCTACTTTGTAAACGATGTTTTTCCCGTCTTTAGAAAGTCCTAGAGCGGTTACTCTTCCTAGTTTTAAAAGTAATTCTGGTGACATTGTATTTTGCGCCATCGCATTTAAGTTAATCATTACCAATGTTATAAATACTATTTTTTTCATTGTAAATTTTTGTTTTTTAAGCGTTAAAAATACAAATTCTATTCAGATAAATACGAGGATATTTAATCCTTATTTTATAAAACTGAAGCAATTTTTTTTACTTTTATAAAAAATTCAGATTTATTATAATGGCAACAAAAATAAGAGCTAAAAAACCTAAGCCTTCACCAAAAAAAGAAACAGAAACTTTCATCAGTAAAGTCAAACGGTTTTTATTTAAGGCAATGCTATGGTTTTTTGGACTGTCCATTTTTTTTGTGGTTCTTTTTAAATTTGTTCCAATTCCATTCACGCCTTTGATGGTGATTCGAGCCATAGAAAACAAAGTTGCTGGTAAAGAAAATTATTTTAGTCACGATTGGGAACCTATTGAAAATATTTCAAAAAATTTGCAAAAAGCTGTCATTGCTAGCGAAGACGGAACTTTTCTTGTTCATAACGGTTTTGATTTTACAGCCATGCAAAAAGCGTATAAAAACAATGAAAGAGGCAGAAGAATAAAAGGGGGAAGTACTATTTCGCAACAAACAGCCAAAAATGTTTTTCTTTGGCAAGGAAGAAGTTACCTACGAAAAGGGTTAGAAGCATATTTCACGGTTTTAATAGAACTAATTTGGGGAAAAGAACGCATTATGGAAGTCTATCTCAACAGTATCGAAATGGGGAATGGTGTTTATGGTGCTCAAGCCGCAACCCAACATTGGTACAGGAAAGACGCCGTCAGTCTTACCAAAATGCAAGCCGCTGGGATTGCTGCAATATTGCCCAATCCAAGGAAATATTCTGCGACCAGTTCATCATCCTACATCAACAACCGGAAAGCTAAAATTGTTCGTATTATGAGACATATTGGTAAAGTTGAGTATTAATGCAATAGTAAGTTGAGCTTGTTGTTTTTATATAAATTCATTCTTAATAAAGAAAAAAAAGCCTAATTTTAAATTAGGCTTTTTTTTTCAATCTATTTAGGATTTTATAGTTTCACTGTTAATCCAATTCCAGGTGATAATCCAGAAATATTTCCACCAGCAATTTCTACATAAAAACCCCATTTGTCGTTCCAGAAATAACGTCCTCCAAATTGAAGGCCAAAATTCATATCACTTACATCAGAACCGTTTTCATCACCATTGAAAATAGAATATCCAACATTTGCGCCACCATATACATCCCAAGCATCATCTGAAATACCAAATAAGTTATCAAAGTAATAGTTTCCTTTTACACCTAAATTAATCCAATCTAAATCTAAGCTAGTTCCTATCCCTGGAGCAATAGTGATATCTTTATGAACTGGAATTTCATAATTAATACCTACAAGACCAAAGTTTAATTCCTTTCTGGCTTGTCCAAAAACAGTTGTAAAGTTTAGCAATAATGCAAAAACAAATAATAAAGCAGGTTTTTTCATGTGTTATTTATTAAAAGGTTATTTACAAATGTATTTAATTTTTATGATAAATTTATGTTAGGCATACAAAATAATTTAGCACCTAGCAGCATATAAAACCCGCTTTATTTATGAAGTTATCTAGAACGCGGATGTGTTTTGGTTTTTTTATCTAGATATTAATATTCAATCCCAATACAACTTTTCTACCCATATTTGGAATACCATCTGTTTTTAATCTTGAAAGATGAGCAATGTAGGTTTTATTAAACAAATTATTCTTATTTATTTGACAATGAAATAATTAATTTTCACAAATTTTAAAAAAAAAGGGCTGTCATTAAGACAACCCTTTTAAAAATTATTTAAAAATTAATTTACTCTACTACCAAAGGATAAGTTACAGCAAAATCAGTTGCTCCTCCTGCGTTTGTAATGTCCCCATTTGCAACACCTGATGCTGATTTATTTGGTAGATGTCGCAAAGTAACGACTAAACTTCCAGTGCTCGCAGTTTTAGTAGTTAAGGTAAATTCTAGGCCAATTGGCTTTCCATTTTTATCTACATCAGTATACATAAATGTTCCTAAAGCTGATGGAACTTGAAAAAACAATTGATGCTCATCTCCTTCACCTTTTACTTCGGCGGTGATGTCTCCGGCAGGAGTTTCGGTTTCATTTAAGATTGTTACACGTCCTGTATAGACTTTGTTTGCCATCAGTTTGCCTGAAACTGTTACTACGGGAGCATTTGGCCCATCACCATCTAAGTCTCTAGATAGTAAAGTGATAACGCTTGTGCCGTTTGTTAATGTTGTAGTAACGGTAGTAATTACCTCTTCTTCGTTTACTATAACCTCATTATCATTATCGCAAGAGATTAATGATGTAATTCCAAAAAATGCTACTGCTACTAATTTTAAATTTTTCATATTTTAAATGGTTTTTGTCTAAATATCAGACGTTGTTAATAATTTATTTTTAATTGTATTTGAAAATTTCTTCCCATTTCGTCAGCAAAAAAACGCTGCCTATTGAGGTAATCTCTATACGCGATGTTGAAAATATTCTGAACTGAAAAAGCAAGGGTTGAACTTACTTTTTTGAAAGTATTAAATTTCATTTCAGAATAAAAATGCATTAGATGATAGGCTTCTGGAGGCGAACTAATGTCCACGATGACTGGTTTTAACTCTCCATCTTCTATGATTAGTGTTGAAAAATTATTATCAGGATAGCGATTTTGCTGGCCTACTATTTCGCTTTTTAACTCCAATACCAAATGATGCCATTCTTTTTTTGTAAATTGAATTTTGTTGTTAATGTTAATTGGTGGCATATCAATCAAAGCTTCACTGTTAGATACATCTTGACCAAATACGTAAGCTAATGAGAAATGGTGCTGCCAATTACTACTAATTTTCCAATTAGTTTCTAGATCAACTCCTGTCAGCAAAGCAGCGGTTTTTTGATATTCCCATACCGGAAAAGCACCTCTAATAGTGGTTTCGAATCCAGTAGGCCGCAAAAACATATAATTGTTAATGCTGTTGATGAAGGGACTGAAATTAATGGAAAAACTTTCCCACTTTTTTTGAATTGTTGCTACTGATTTGAATGATTGTTCTTTTTCTAATCGTAAATCTCCAAGTTCAATGATTCCTGTCGCATGATGTAAACCATCACTAAATAACTCTGATGGGTTTGGATTTCTTGATGACCAACTTAGATTAAAATAAAAATTCCATTCTTCTTTCCATTCTTTATGAATGCCCATACTTAAGGAAAGATTGTGAAAAACAAAGCTAGGCTTGGTTAGTAATTGATTGCCTGCGGTCTCGACGATGAAACTATCAAATTCTGGACTGTAATTTCTCTCCTCCCATCTTGATTTTTGATAGTATTTAGTAGCCTCTATTGCAGAAAAATCATATCTAATCCCAGTATCAAAGGTCAAGGTTTCAAGAAAATCATAACTTGCAACTCCATATAATCCAGCATCTACTTTGTCATAACTTGGAATTAATGGACGAACTCCTGTTGCTGGGTTGGCAAAATTATTCTGATAAGAGCTACTTGCGCCAGTTTTTAGATTCCAGTCATGATATTCCTTCTTGAAATCAAGATTGACAGTATTTGTTTGTAATTGCAAATCTAATGCGGCAATGTTGTTAAAATTTTGCCTCCTTACATCATATTCCAATCTTTTATTAAACTGAAAGGCATATTGAACAGCCATAGAAGCAGTTTCATTGAAAAAATAATGATAGTGTAATTTTGCAATATGATGCTGTACTTCTTGTTTAGGATTGATGATGTTGTATGTAAAATCGTTAATTACTGACGGAACCTGATTGTTTATTGAATTATATAAGTCGTTTACATTACCCGAATGCGATGCACTTAATATTCCAATGGTGGTGCTGTACAAACTATAAAAAGCAGAGAAATCATAATTTTTTCCCGTAAATGTGATATCACCAGTAAAATCTAGCTCCCGATTTCCAGTGTTGGATAAAACATACTCTGGAGATGTTCGATCTCCAAAATATTTATATGTTGCTAATGCATTCCAACTCCATTTTTCACTATTTCCCTTATGAATACTAGTACTTAAAGTACCTCCCAGCCCATTAGACGCTAATGAAACCAATGTTTTTCCAAACAATGTATCTTTCTCTACAATTAAAGGTTCTATAATTACCATTCCTCCAATAGCGTCACCAGAATATTGCATTGCTGCCGATCCTTTTAAAACTGTAATTTTAGCAGCTGAATTGATATCAAAATTTGGGGCATGTTCTGATCCCCATTGTTGATCTTCAAGACGGACACCGTTTGACATAATAGGAACTCTAGAACTGTGCAAACCATTAATTATGGGTTTTATGATGCTGCTTCCTGTTTTCAATAAAGATACTCCAGCTACTTCTTTTAAAGCTTCGCCAAGAGTTTGGTTACTGTATTTATCAATAGTTTCCGATTTAATTTTATTCTCTAACACTGATTTATTATAATTGTTTACCTTGTGCTGGACAACAACTTCACTCAACTCAGTAATCTTCTTTTTCAAAGTAAAATTCATTTTAGTATTACCATTTACGTAAATAGTCGAGTCGATCGACTCATAACCAGTACAATATATGGATACTTTTTGGTTATTTGAAGCAACATCTTTAAGGAAGAAATCTCCTTTTGAGTTGCTAGATGCAGACCTCGAACCTATATGAATATGACAGCCAGAAATGGGAACTAAATCGCTAGTGTATATTTTGCCGGAAATTGAATTTTGCGAAAAGCCAAATCCAAAATATAGCAAAAAACATACAGCAAATAACTTTTGTTGCATATAATCAATTTTAAAAAATAAATAACTTCTTTTAAGAATAGAAGCAGAGTAAAGTATTATCTATTTTAAGATAATGGTGGAGCTCGAAGTGCAAAAAGACTTCCTTTAAAGAATTGTGTAATTTCGTGGGATTTGAAAAAAGAAGATCCAACAAAAAAGTTAGTGTTTTGGAAGTCAAAATAATGAATATCAGAAGCTACAAAACTACTTATAGAAAAATGACACACATAACAATGATCCAAATTATCGTGTTGGTGCGTAATCTCTTGGCTTGAAGTATATTTGTGCTGACAATTTTTCTCATAAAGTTGCTTTGAAATATGCTCATAAGTATGAGCAAACTGCAATAATATTGAGAACAATACTGCAACAGATAGTAAAGAATTTACGATGACAAATTTCTTTTTCATTTGTTGCAAATATAAAAAAACAAAATGAATATCCGATTAACTTTAGTTTAAACTAAAGTCAATCGGATTTTTATTTATGAAATGTTTTTAAACCAGATTATGCGCCACTAAATATTCAGCTATTTGAATCGTGTTTGTTGCAGCACCTTTTCTTAAGTTGTCAGCCACAATCCACATATTTAAAGTGTTGGGTTGGCTTTCGTCACGACGAATTCTACCTACAAAAACATCGTTTTTTCCTT
Source organism: uncultured Flavobacterium sp. (assembly GCA_963513695.1). Classification (GTDB taxonomy): domain Bacteria; phylum Bacteroidota; class Bacteroidia; order Flavobacteriales; family Flavobacteriaceae; genus Flavobacterium. Next base: position 413,736 of record CAUPRL010000001.1, on the reverse strand, counting down.
CAGAATATCTAGGCATTGGATACGTAAAAGTATCTAAGTTGTCTTGAACTACAATGCCTTCGGTTTGACTCAAAATAGTTCGTACTTCGTTAACATCAAAATCATTTGAAAATTGAACGTTTACTGCTTCACTATGACCTCCAACTACAGGAACACGAACAGCAGTTGCAGTTACAGCAACACTATTGTCTCCTAATATTTTTTTGGTCTCATTCGACAATTTCATTTCTTCTTTGGTATATCCATTGGCTTCAAAACTATCGCATTGTGGAATACAGTTGCGGTTGATTTTGTATTTATAAACCATATCTCCTTCAATTCCTGCACATTCGTTTTCGAATTGTTGAACCGCCTTCACACCAGTTCCTGTGATAGATTGGTAAGTAGAAACTACTACTCGTTTGATGTTGTATTTTTTGTGTAAAGGTGCTAAAGCCAAAACCATTTGTATTGTAGAACAGTTTGGATTGGCAATGATTTTGTCTTCTTTTGTCAATTCCGATGCATTGATTTCAGGAACAATTAATTTTTTAGTTGGATCCATTCTCCAAGCCGATGAATTGTCAATAACTGTAGTTCCAGCAGCAGCAAATTTTGGTGCCCAATCTAATGAAGTTTGACCTCCTGCTGAAAAAACAGCAATATCTGCCTTCATGTCAACTGCGGTTTGCAATCCCACTACGGTGTGTTTTTGTCCTTTGAATTCAATTACTTTTCCAACTGATTTTTCTGAAGCAACAAGAATTAATTCTGTATATGGAAAATTAGTTTCTTCGATTACTTTTAACATTATTTCGCCAACCATTCCAGTGGCTCCTACAACTGCAAGTTTCATATTATTATATTTAAATTTATTATATATTTTGAGAAGCAAAAGTAAGGAATAATCAAATAACAACAAGGGTGTTAACAAATAATAACAAAATGTTATATTTGTAACAAATAAAAGAACCACGCCTTAAGACGTGGTTTAGTTAGAATATATAATGTAGCGGAAATTTATTTTTTAAGCAAATCTCTAATTTGTGTAAGCAATTCTTCTTGAGTTGGACCAGCGGGTGCTGCAGGAGCGGCTTCTTCTTTCTTTTTAGCTTTTTCAGCTGCTCTTAAAACAACAAAAATGAAAAATGAAATAATTACAAAATTAATAATAGCTTGCACTAGATTACCATAAGTAATTACTGCGGCACCAGCAGTTTTTGCTGCTGCTAGGTTTTCATAACTATTTCCGTCAAGGGTGATGAATTTTTGTGTAAAATCTATACCGCCAGTAATCAAACCAACAATTGGCATAATGACATCATCAACGGCAGAACCTACAATTTTTCCAAAAGCACCTCCAATCACAACCGCAGTTGCTAAACTCAACACGTCGCCTCTCATTAAGGAAGCCTTAAAATCTGCAAAAAATCCCATACTTATATTTTTAATTGGTTAATAACTAGATACGAATATAATAAAATCTTTTTTATTCTCGGTAAAAAATACGTTTTACCCTTTGCGAAATACTAGTCAAAATTTCATAAGGTATAGTTTGCAATTTTTCTGCAATAAAAGATACGTTTGGGCTTTCGCCAAAAATAATTGCTGAATCTCCTTCTTTGCAACTAATTTCAGTAACATCTACCATCAACATATCCATACAAATGCTACCCACTATGGTTGCTTTTTGAGTATTAATAGTTACAAAACCAACTCCATTTCCCCAATGTCTTGAAATCCCATCGGCATAACCAATGGGGATTGTGGCAATTTTCGTGGGTTTATTAGCAACAAATCGTCTTCCGTAACCCACACTTTCGCCAGTTTGAATGGTTCTAATTTGTGAAGTTATGGATTTTAAAGTTCCTACGTTTTCTAAATATTTTTGTTCTTCGGCATCATTGGAAACGCCATAAAGGCCTATGCCAAGGCGAACCATATCGAATTGTGCTTGAGGAAAATTACTAATTCCTGATGAGTTTAATATGTGCCGAATGGGTTTTATTTGCAATTCATTCATCAATTTTGCAGACAATTTTTCGAATAAATTAATTTGTGAATTTGCAAAATCTTTATGTTCTAAATCATCACTTGTGGCCATATGCGACAAAACACTTTTTACGGTGACGAATTTGTTTCCTTTTAAAGTCGCAATTAATTCGTCCAAATTTCCTTCTTCGAAGCCCAGACGATGCATTCCCGTGTCGAGTTTGATATGAATGGGGAAATGTTTCAGATGGCGCTGTTCAGCAATTTTTAAGAAAGCCTTCAAGCCTTTCAAACTGTATATTTCTGGCTCCAATTTATATTGTATGATCGCCGAAAAGCTTGTGGTTTCTGGATTTAAAACCATTATTGGCAACGTAATTCCAGCATTTTTTAATGAAATTCCTTCATCGGCGAAAGCCACACCCAAATAATCTACCTTATGGTGTTCGAGAAGTTTAGCAATTTCAAATCCGCCACTTCCATAACCAAAAGCTTTGACCATTACCATCATTTTTGTGGAAGGTTTTAGTTTTGATTTATAAAAACTTAGGTTATGACTTATGGCATTGAGGTTGACTTCTAGAACTGTTTCGTGTGTTTTTTCTTCTAAAATAGCAACAATTTCTTCAAATTTAAAATGCCTAGCGCCTTTTATTAGAATAGTTTCGTTGGTGAATTTCAGTGTATTGAATTTTTGAAAAAATTCGGTTGTGTTTTTAAATGTGACGCAATTGCTAAACTTATGTTTGAATTCCGAAATGGTTTCACCAATTCCGATAACTCTATTGATTTTATTAGAGGTGATTAATTGTGAAACTTTAGAATACAATTCTTCATTAGACAAGCCACTTTGAAAAATATCCGAAAGGATTAATGTTTTGTTTTTGAATTGAGTTTGGCTTTCCAGAAAATCCAAGGCTATTTTAAGAGATTGAAAATCAGAACTATAACTATCGTCTATCAGTGTACAGCTGTTGATTCCGTTTTTGACTTTCAAACGCATTTCTACAGGATATAGCCATTGCATACGATCTTGAATGGTTTTTTTTCCATATTTAAAACTCAATAAAACCACCAAACAAGTTACAGCATTTTCAATCGAAGCCTCATCCTGAAAAGGAATTTGCACTTCAAAATTATCTTTGCCATTTCTAATTTGCAAAATTGTTTTGTCATCGATTGCTTTTTTTAGGACAAAAACATCGGCAGTCTCATCACTGTAACTCCAGGAAAATGATTTTAATTTTGTAGCAATAAGTGAGTCAACTATTTTATTTTTCTGATAAATTAGGAGTTTCGAATTTTTGAAAAGCTTTAGTTTTTCCTTGATTTTTTTCTCCAAATCTTCAAAACCCTCATCGTGTGCAGTCCCAATACTTGTAATGATTCCAATGGTTGGGCGGATGATGGTTTCTAGTTTTTCCATCTCATTCATTTTCGAAATTCCCGCTTCAAAAATACCTAGATTGTGTCTGTCGTTAATAGAAATCACCGACAAAGGAACGCCTACTTGCGAATTGTAGCTTTTTGGGCTTCGAATAATATTAAAATCAGGACTCAAAAGGAAGTTTAACCATTCCTTGACAATTGTTTTTCCGTTACTTCCCGTCAATCCGATGATAGGAAATTTAAAAAGGTTTCGATGATAAGCCGCAAATTGTTGTAAGGAGTCTAAAGTATTCGCAACAACAAAAAAAGCAGCTTTGTTGGATAATCCATCAGGAATGTATGTAACGACAAAATTTTGTACTCCTTTATCAATTAAGGATGAAATGTAAATATGAGCATCGTTGTTGGGGCCTACTAAGGCAAAAAACAATGTTTTTTCATTATTTTGCAAAGAACGACTATCAATAGATACATTATCGATTGTTCCATTGAAACCCTCTTCAGTACTTTGGACTTGAAGGATTTTTTCGATATTGTTAGTAGATAAATTCAAGGTTTACTCTTGATTTTTGTTCGTTTTCTCAGAAATTAAATTATGGTTTTCCTCACTCTTTTGCATCGCATAAAAATAAGCAGCGCGACTTAAAGGTTCGTATTCTTCCGTTTCGCCGAGCATCACGAGTTTGTCATTGTCGGTTTTTCTAAAGCTGTAATTAGCCAAATTTCCTGTACGAGTACAAACAGCGTGTACTTTGGTCACATATTCGGCGGTGGCCATTAATGCAGGCATCGGGCCAAAAGGATTTCCCTTGAAATCCATATCCAATCCAGCAACAATCACACGTATGCCTTGGTTGGCCAAATCATTGCAAATTGTCACGATTTCGTCATCAAAAAACTGGGCTTCATCTATGCCAACCACATCGCAACCTTGAGCTAAAATAGCAATATTGGCTGCAGCTGGAACGGGTGTGGAACGAATTTCATTAGCATCGTGAGACACCACCATTTCATCGTGATAACGAGTATCAATAGTAGGTTTAAAAATTTCTACTTTTTGTTTGGCAAATTGCGCGCGCTTGAGTCTGCGAATAAGTTCTTCGGTTTTACCCGAGAACATTGAACCGCATATAACTTCAATCCAACCAAATTGTTCTTTATGATTTACTGTATTTTCGAGAAACATTTTGTATTTTTCTGCCTTTAAAAAGGAATTGTTTTTATTACTTTGTAAAGAAACAAATTTATTAAAAAAGATACACCGTATTCACTATAATTTCAAAAGTTATGAAGAAAAAACTAGAAGCCGACTTAATTAGCATTGCGCACCGAGTTTTGCAAATGAAAAACAAATCTGACATCAATCAATTGTGCATTGAAACTAGGAAACTATATGAAAAATTGACCGTTTTACAATTTGTAGAGGAACATTTTGAAGGAGTAAAACCTACAATTGGTCAGGCGGAAGTAGTAGCGAAAATGAAACAATTTTTTGAAGAAAATCATTTGGCTGAGGTGAAACCTGCGATGTCTAAACTAGAAGCAGTTGTCGAAAATGTTGAAGAAGTAGAAGAAGTAGAAGAGGATTTGGAAGAAATCAATGAAGATGAAATTGTTGAGGATGAAATTTCAGTATCGAATGAAGTCGAATTTAACGAAGCTGAACCTGACGAAGAAGGTGAAGCTGAGGAACAAGTAGAGAATGAATCTTCAAGTGCGAATGATATTAGTTTTCTACCCGCTTTTGAATTGGATTTGGAAGCCGGAGAGGAGGTACCGACTCCTAAAAAAGCAGAAGCAGTGCAAATTTCGTTCGAAGATTTTTTAGGAGGTAATTTTGATAATACCCATTTTGTTAAAGTGGATCCTATTGAGAACATTCCAACAACAATTGTAATTGAAAGTCCATTAGGGATGGAGCCACAATTGAATTTTGAGAAACCAGAGACAAGTAATGTTGATGCTATTGAAACCAAATCAGTTTCATTGAATGACAAATTATCACAAGGAATCAATATTGATTTGAATGACAGAATAGGTTTTGTAAAAAATCTATTTGGCAATAGCGAGGAAGATTACACCCGTGTCTTAAATCAATTAATAACCTATGATAATTTCTCGGAAGCCAAAGATTTTATTTATGAAATGGTAAAACCTGATTATGAAGATTGGGTTGGTAAAGAAGAATACGAACAACGTTTCCTTGAAATCATTGAGAAAAAATTCTCCTAAATGGGTAAATTATATATTGTTCCAACTCCCATTGGTAACCTTGAAGATATGACTTTTCGGGCCATTCGGATTCTGAAAGAAGTCGATTTGATTCTTGCTGAAGACACACGAACTAGCGGAAAATTACTGAAACATTTCGAAATTGGAACGCATATGCACAGCCATCATATGCACAATGAGCACAAAACAATCGAGAATTTAATCTCGCGTTTGAAAGCGGGAGAAACTATTGCTTTGATTTCGGATGCAGGAACGCCGGCGATTTCCGATCCTGGATTTTTGCTCACTCGTGCTTGTGTCGAAAACAAAATTGATGTGGAATGTTTGCCCGGTGCAACGGCTTTTGTACCCGCTTTGGTCAATAGTGGATTACCCAATGATAAATTCATTTTTGAAGGATTTTTGCCCGACAAAAAAGGAAGACAAACCCGCTATTTGACACTTGCCGAAGAAACCCGAACAATGATTTTGTATGTTTCACCCCATAAATTAGTCAAAACTTTAGCTGAATTTATTACGTATTTTGGCGAAGACCGACAAATATGCGTTTCGCGGGAATTGTCAAAACTACACGAAGAAAATGTTCGTGGAACCGTTCGTGAAGTCTTGACACATTTTGAAAATAAACCGCCAAAAGGAGAAATTGTGGTTGTGGTCGGGGGGAAAATAACAGTTAAAGAGAATAAAAAACATACAGAAGAATAATAATGAGCATTACCTCTTTTTTAGAAAAATTAAAACAAACACCAAACGCAATTACATTTCCAGAAACCATTGCCTTAATAGAGGAAAATTACGATTTTACTCCAACGACTTTCAATAACGGAACGCAACACAATGCTGCAGGAGAAAACTCGGGTTCTTGCAAATTATTTGCTTTTGCACAATTGCAAAATTTATCTCAAGCAGAAACATTAGCTTGTTTTGGAGCCTATTATTTTGAAGAAGTATTAGGAGATCCAGAAGGAACCAACCATCAAAACATTCGCAATTTTATGAAGACAGGTTGGGACGGAATTCAATTTGAAGGCGAAGCTTTGACTTTGAAATCATAAATAATTTTTAGCCACATACAACATGGATTAAACGGATTTTCACAGATTGTAAAATTTTAAATTTGTGAAAATTTGTGACCCGAGCGATAGCGAATAGGCGAAGCAAATTCGTGGCAAAAAAACCTTTGCGCTTTAGTGTCTTTGTGGTTAGACAACTTCTAAATCAACAAACGAAAAAGTATTTCCGCTAAACAATCCTTTATCGGATAATTTCAAATCGGGAATAACTAGCAAAGCCATAAACGAAAGCGTCATAAAAGGCGCTTTCAAATTGCTACCCAATTCTTTTGCCATTGCATCAATTTCTTGGTATAATTTCCCGGTTTCCCAACCGTTTTTGTCGCTCATAATGCCAGCAACTGGCAAAGCCAACATTTTGTTTTTAGAACCATTTACGGCGCAAACTCCACCGGTGTTTTTAATAATCAAATTGACGGCATTGCAAATTTCCTCGTCGGAAGTTCCAACAACCACAATATTATGACAATCGTGTGCTACCGAACTGGCAATGGCTCCTTTTTTCAAGCCAAAATTCTTGATGAAAGCAATCGCTGGTTTGGTATTTTGATACCGATTAACAACTGCCATTTTTAGAATATCATTTTCTGTGTCTGAAACAATTTTTCCATCAACGATTAAGGGTTTGTGATGAATTTCATTGGTGATCAATTGCCCTTCCAAAGCTTCGATAACTCGAATTTTTGTACCAGAACCCGAAACTGCAAAATCACTAATTTCTTTGGCAGTAATGTTGAAATTATTTGGAGTTTCAAACGGAATATGTTTCACAAAAGATTCTCCGTTTTCGGCAACTAATTCTCCGTTGATATAGGTTTGTTTTACTTTGAAATTGACTAAATCTTCAACTACGATAAAATCGGCAGCATCGTTTTCTTTTAATAAACCTACCTTCATTTTGTAATGATTTACGGGATTCACGCAAGCGGCTTGCAAGATTTTGAATACATCTATTCCTTTGGCAACTGCTCGAGCACAAAGCAAGTTGATGTGACCTACAATCAAATCGTCGGGATGTTTGTCATCTGAACAAAACATCATATTTTCGTAATTTTCTGGAAGTAAATCAATTAATGCTTCAAAGTTTTTGGCGGCACTTCCTTCGCGAATTAACACCTTCATTCCGAGCGATAATTTTTCTTCGGCTTCTTCAAAAGTAAAGCATTCGTGGTCGGTAGAAATTCCTGCCGAGATGTATTTTTTAATAGGTTCGCCTCGCAATCCTGGTGCGTGACCATCAACAGGTTTTTCGAAATGTTTGGCCCATTCGATTTTCTTCAAAACTTCCTCATCATCAAATAAAACGCCGGGATAATTCATCATTTCGGCTAAATAATAGATGTCTGGAGAAGCCATCAATTCCTTGATTCCTTCCGAATCAATAACAGCTCCAGCGGTTTCGAAAGTGGTTGCTGGAACACAAGAAGGAGCACCAAAATGAAATTTCAATGGCACTTTTTTACCGTTTTCAATCATATAATAAACACCTGCTTTTCCTAAAACATTGGCAATTTCGTGTGGATCAGAAATGGTAGCAACTGTTCCGTAAAGAACTGCAATTTTCGCAAATTCAGAAGGAACAAGCATAGAACTTTCGATATGAATGTGCGAATCGATAAATCCAGGCATTATGAACTGTTTTACATCGTGATTTTTCTCGTTTAACGAAATGATTTTTCCATTTTCGATAGTGATTTCTCCAGCATAAATGCGTCGGTTTTGGATGTCAACAATTTGTCCTTGAATTTGCATTTTGTTTGTTTTAAAGTAGCTATTCAAAAGTACTACGATTTTTTTTAGTATTAATTTTTTTTACCGCAGATTCGCCGATTATTTTTTAATTTTTTAGCCACAAATTGCACAGATTAATAAAAATGGACTTTGTGAATCTTTGTGCCTTGTTTGTGTACCTTGTGTTTAAATATTTTAAACTAAATTTGTCGATATCACAAAATTCTAATTTGTTTATAATTATGCGCTGGACCATCAAAACGACACCTTCTGAAGAAAAAGTAAAACAGCTTGCAGCAGCTTTGAAGGTGGAAGAATTTGTAGCATCACTTCTTGTTCAGCGTGGCATTGAAACCTATAATCAAGCCAGACAATTTTTCCGTCCTACTTTAGAAGATTTACACAATCCATTCTTGATGAAAGATATGGATAAAGCGGTGGCACGCATTGAATTGGCTATAGAAAATGGTGAAAATATTCTTGTTTTTGGCGATTATGATGTGGATGGGACAACGGCTGTTTCTTTGGTTTCATCTTATTTGAAAACTTATTATCCCAATGTGGCCACTTATATTCCCGATCGTTATGATGAAGGTTATGGCATTTCATTCAAGGGAATTGACTTTGCCGATGACAATGATTTTTCGTTGATTATTGCTTTGGATTGTGGTATAAAATCTATTGACCACGTGGCTTACGCCAAAGAAAAAAATATCGATTTCATCATTTGTGATCACCACCGACCGGGGGAATTTTTACCAGAAGCCATTGCAGTTTTGGATCCAAAACGGGACGATTGTACTTATCCATATGATGAATTGTGTGGTTGTGGTATTGGATTCAAATTGATTCAAGCATTAGGCGAAAACCGAAACCAAACCATAGAAGATTTTACTTCTTATCTGGATTTGGTTGCCACTGCAATAGCCGCTGATATTGTTCCAATGACGGGAGAAAATAGGATTTTGGCTTATTTTGGTTTGCAAGTTATCAACTCCGATCCGAGACCAGGATTTAAAGCTTTGATTCATCAAATAAAAAAGAAGACTTTAGATATTACCGATGTTGTTTTTATAATCGCTCCCCGAATTAATGCAGCGGGAAGAATCAAACACGGAAATCACGCTGTGGAATTGTTGACGGAATTTGATTTTGAGCAAGCCCAACAATTTGCATCAGAAATTGAAGCCTATAATTCGGAACGGAAAGATTTAGACAAACAAATTACCAAAGAAGCACTAGGTCAAATTCTGGAAAATAATGAAGAAAACCGTTTTACGACGGTGGTTTTTCAGGCAGATTGGCACAAAGGCGTGATAGGAATTGTGGCTTCGCGATTGATAGAAACCTATTATCGTCCGACCTTGGTTTTTACTAAAAGTGGCGATAAATATGCGGCTTCGGCACGCTCGGTAAAAGGTTTTGACGTTTACAATGCTTTGGAAGCCTGTTCGGAACATTTAGAGCAATTTGGCGGCCATATGTATGCAGCGGGAATGACTTTGTTGGAAGAAAATTATCTGGCGTTTAAAAATGCTTTCGAAAAAGTGGTAGAAGAAACCATTCATCCCGATATGTTGACTCCGGAACTCTCGATTGATGCCGAAATCAATTTTTCTGATATTACACCAAAATTGACTCGAATTTTGAAACAATTCGAACCTTTTGGACCTCAAAATATGACACCTGTTTTCTTGACCAAGAATGTGAAAGATACTGGCTATGCCCAAAAATTGGGTGCTGAAGAAGAACATTTAAAACTTTTTGTACGTCAAAATAACTCCGTAGGAATGGCGGCTATTGGTTTTGGATTAGGTAATAAAATGGAATTGACAACGAATAAAAAACCGTTTGAAGCAGTGTATTGCATTGATGAGAACGAATGGAATGGCAAAACTTCCGTTCAATTGCGGTTAAAAGATATTAAGTAAAAATTATGGAAGTTAAAGTTAAAGATGCCTACGCAGCCTTGCGTTATAGAGAATTTAATATGTTTTTGTTGCTTCGATTTGCCATGGTTTTTGCTTGGTCAATGCAGTTTATCATCATCGAATGGGAAGTGTATAGTTTGACCAAAAGTGCTCTTTCGTTAGGCATGATTGGATTAATGGAGGTAATTCCCGCAATCGGAATGGCTTTGTTCGCGGGACATATTGTCGATCAAAAAGAGAAAAAAGGAATGCTCCTGAAATGTATTCTAGGATTTTCTATAATTAGTTTTGGCTTGTTTTTATTGACTTGGCCAAGAATGGTTAGTGATTGGTCAACGGATACTATTTTGTATTCGATTTATTTTTTGGTCTTTTTAGGCGGATTAGTTCGAGCTTTTTTGGGACCAACCATCTTTTCTTTGATGTCTTTAATTGTTCCTAAAAAAGCCTATCCAAATGCAGCCACTTGGAGCAGTTCGGTTTGGCAAATTGGTTCGGTTGTTGGTCCCGCCATAGCGGGATTTTCGATTACTTGGATTGGAGTGCATTGGTCTATGTGTACTATTTTTGCCTGTTCAATTGTTTCCTTAATGCTGTTGACGCAAATTTCGAAGAAGCCTATTCTCAATCCAAAAATTGGTGAACCTGTGATGGAAAGTTTGAAGGAAGGAATAAAATTCGTTTACAATAATAAATCTATATTAGGAGCTTTAACACTTGATATGGTAGCGGTTCTTTTTGGTGGAGCGGTAGCACTTTTACCTATTTTTGCTCAAGATATTTTGAAAGTAGGGCCAGAAGGATTTGGTATATTAAGAGCAGCTCCAGCCGTTGGCGCATTGTTGACAATGTTTGTTTCGGCTCATTTGCCTTTTTATAAAAATGCGGGAATCAAATTGTTGGCGGCTATTTTTGGCTTTGGTGTTTGTATTATTGTTTTCGGACTCTCCACTTGGTTTTGGTTATCGGTTTTTGCTTTGTTTATGAGTGGCGTTACCGATGGTATTTCAGTAGTGATTCGTCAAACCATTTTACAACTCAAAACACCCGATTCTATGCGTGGTCGTGTGGCTGCAGTGAATTCGATTTTTGTAGGTTCATCCAATGAATTGGGTGCTTTCGAAAGTGGATTGACAGCCAAATTAATGGGAACGGTTTCAGCGGTTGTTTTTGGTGGAAGTATGACACTTTTAATCGTAGTTTTTACAGGGATTAAATTACCAGGATTTAGAACTCTAGATTTGCAAAAAGATTTGGAGGAACACGAAAATCATAAATAATTGAAAGCTATTTTAAATAGAGCAAAAGAGAAAACCACCGCACTTTTAAAGCAAGGTTTAACTCCAAAGGAATTGAGTCAGAGCATTATTGTTTCTGGATTAATTTCGACCATTCCGATACTTGGGGTGAGTACTTTTATGATTACTACGGTTTCCCTGAAACGAAAATTGAATTTGCCAGTGATGATTTCACTCAGTTATTTGATGTGGCCAATCCAGATTTTAATGATAATTCCTTTTATACGAGTGGGCGAATTTATTTTTTCGGTTCCTCGAAATCATCATACAGCTGAAGAAATTATCCGTTCTTTCCAAAACAGTTTTTTCTACACATTGAGCCAACTTTCGTTTGAATTGCTTTGTGGTTTGGGTGGTTGGTTCCTGACGGCGGTTCCTCTTGCTGTTGGGATTTATTGGGTGTCGCTTTTGTTTTTGAGAGAAAGATAGTGTATCAAGTACCAAGCTGTTTTCAAACGCTTTGATGAATAGATTATTTTAATTAACAATAGTACACTAAAGTGAGAGATGATAAATTTAAGGATGCAAGTACTTTAAAAGTTCTAATAATATCCACACGGTCGAATTATTACAATATGTTTCTATTAATTTATTAGCCTTTTTATTTCCTAATTCTTTGGATTTAAGAAGGTCCGAGCAACCCTCATGTTTTTGTTTCATTACAATTTTCAAAACACCTCTATAGTAGTAATAATCTGCAAAATTTGGATTGATTGCAATTGCATTATCATAGTCAATAATTGCTTCAGGATATTGCTTTAATTGTGCTTTTACGAGCCCTCGTCCATAATAGCAATTAGCGCACAAGGAATCAATTTTTATGGCGTTGGTATAATCAATAATAGCACTTTGTAAATCTCCGTTTTTTCTTTTCGCATTGGCTCTGCTATAATAGGCTTGAATATAATTTGTGTCTATTTCAACAACTTTTGAATAATCGACTATAGCGTCAGGATATTTTTTTAAGAGGTATTTTGTGTTTCCACGGTAAATGTAGGCATCTTTGTAGGTGGAATCCAATTCTATTGCTCTGGTAAAATCATCCATAGCACCATAATAATCTAAAAGATTAATTTTTGCGAGCCCACTTTGCAAAAAATCTTCGGCAGTTTGAGCCAAACTTGTTAAGGTTAAAACCAAAGCAAGAAATAGTATAAATCTAGCTTTCATTGGTGTAGTTTTACACAAAGTTAGTAGTTATTGAATACAAAACTTCTATATAGCATTGAAAAACATTCGAGAAGAAATGCGATTGGAATTTATTGGGTTTAGTTTTTGCTTTTGAAAGAGAATTAAAGGCTTTTATTCTATCGGAATGTAAAAATCAACAATACAGATTTTTTCAGGATGCTCATTAAAATTGTTGTGGTAAATTTCAAACGGATTTCGGTCTGCTTTTTTATATCCGTTCTCGTTCATCCAAATGAAAAGACCTGTCCAAGATTTTTCAAATTCGTGAATTCCAATTTCAAAATGACCAATAATAAATTTCCCTTTTTCGATAGTTGTCAAGCCAATTTCACCGCTAACATCGATTTTTTCGTTTAAAATTAGGCAAGCGCTCATTCTCACTTTTTCGGGTTCGGTGATTTTGTAGCTGTCGTGATAAATGGTTGCCATTTTCGAATCTTCTTTCAAAAGACCTTTGGGAGCAGCCCATTGAATGAGTTTGGCGTAAGCCTTTTCAAGTCCGATATGTCCAATTTGTGTTATAAAAGCCAATTCCAACTTTGGCATTTCTTTGATTTCAATTTTTGCATTCATTTTAATCCAATTGATGAGGTTAATACTGTTGCAAATGTATTCTTCAAAGTTGCTTTTTTCTTGTCCATTCTTGCTTTCTACTTGACTAATCTTGCTAAATTTTGGTTTTGATTTTCGAAAATCAGAAGGACTAATTCCGTAAAATTTCTTGAATGTTCTGGTAAATGAAGAGTTGCTGTTGAATCCGTATCGAAGTGAAAGTTCGGTAATACTTACATTTTTTTGATGTAAAAGTACCGATGCGGTTTTTTCAATTCTTTTGCGGGTGATGTACGAATTTAAAGTTTCATTAGTTATCGCTTTAAAAATTCGATGAAAATGAAATGGAGAATAAAACCCAACATTGGCAACAGTTTCCAGTGATAATTCCGAGTCCAGATTTTCATCAATGAATAGTAAAATGGTGTTTATTCGTTTGATGTAATCTTCGTTCATTTTTTTATAAAATAGCAATTTACTCGAACTTTTTCAATTCGAAAGTTTCTCCATCAAAAACGCCATACGTAAAATAACCAATCCAATCGCCAAGATTGACATATTCTGAGTTTTCGCCAACGGAAATTTTCATAGGCAAATGACGGTGTCCAAAAACGAGGTAATTGTAATGTTTGGTTTCCAATTTTCTTTTACAATACAAAATGAGCCATTCGTTTTCTTCGCCAAGGAATTTCACGTCTTCATCGCCGGAAATTAGTTTGTTTTTTACAGAAAGATATTGCGCCAGTTTCATTCCAATATCAGGGTGAAGCCAACGATAAAGCCATTTCGAGACTGGATGTGTAAATACTTTTTTCATCCGTTTATACCCTTTGTCGCCGGGACCTTTTCCGTCGCCGTGACCAATAAGAAATGTTTTTTCGTTGAAAGTATATTCTTGATTGTCGCGATAGGTAGGAATGTTTAGCACTTTCTGAAAATAATCATTCATCCATAAATCGTGGTTGCCCACAAAGAAATAAATAGGAATTCCGCTGTCGCGAATTTCGGCCAATTTGCCTAAAACCCGAATAAAACCTTTTGGGACGACGGTTTGATATTCGAACCAAAAATCGAATAAATCTCCTAACAAAAAAATGGCTTCTGCATCTTTTTTGACTTCGTCGAGCCAAGCCACAAATTTTTGTTCTCTGGGAAAACTCAATTCAGGAGTTGGCGCACCAAAATGTTGGTCGGAAGCGAAATATATTTTTTTGTTGGGTGTGATTTGCATAAAGCTAAAATAGAGATTTTAAATTACAAATTATCGCTGGCAAACCATTCGGCAAATGACGATTCAGTTTCTTGTAATTTTAAGGAAAAAAGAGTTATATTTTCAGGTAATCGGCTGATGATTCTTTTCGAAAAATCGACTACCATATTTTCGCTTGTAGGCTGATAATCGACCAGAATAACGTGATGCTCGCGAGATTTTAATTCTTTGGCCAATTCGATATGAGGCGTATTTTTATTAAAAACTGTGGCATGATCAAATTGATCGACAATTTCCTCTTTTACGATTTTTTTCAAATCGGTAAAATCAATTACCATCCCATTTTTTACATTATTCACATCATTTATAGGCTCTCCAATCACGGTAACCGACAATTTATAACTGTGTCCGTGTACATTTTTGCACTTACCATCATAACCATAAAGGGCGTGACCGGTTTCGAAACCAAACTGCTTTGTAATCCTGATTTTGCTCATTCTTTTTTATTTAAGTGCAAATTTAGTGAATCTACTCCTTTCTGTCTGCTTTTTTGGCCCGATAATACATCCAATAGGCTGCGCCGGCCAATAATACTAGTGGAAGAAACGAGCCAATGAGTACTCCTAATTGGTATCCACTATCGGGAGCATTTTTTATTTTTTCTTCAATATTAGTTTGTTGCAAAAGTAAAATAAGAGCTGTCATTGTTTATTTTTTAAATTGATTCAATGCTTTTTTAGCAAATTCGGAAAGTATTAATTTTCCGGAAATTTCGGCTCTTTCATATAATAAACTGTTCCAATTTTGAGTTCCTTCCCAAAACACTTTTTTCATTTCGAATAAAGCTTCTGGGTTGTATTTCGCTAATTTATTGGCGAAAGCCGCAATTTCTGTATCTAATTCGGTTGTGGTTGCAAATACTTTGGCATACAATCCTTTTTGGTTAGCCCAAGTAGCCGATTTCCAATCTGTTTCCAAAGTCATTTCGGTCATTGCACTACTGCCTATTTTCCTACTTACAGCGGGTTCAATTACAAAAGGCCCAATTCCGATGGCTAATTCCGATAATTTTATGGCACTTTCATCGGTTGCCATAGCATAATCACAGGCCGATGCAATTCCTACTCCACCACCAACGGCTTTTCCGTGAATTCTTCCAATAATTATTTTCGAACAGGTTCGCATTGCATTCAAAACATTGGCAAAACCTGAGAAGAATTGGGTAGCTTCATCTTGATTTGATATTGCCAAAAGTTCATCGAAAGAAGCCCCAGCACAAAACGCTCCCGAACCATTACTTTTTAAAATAATCACTGAAACTTCGGTATTTTGACTAAGAATATTGAGTTCATTCGTCAATCGATTCAATAATTCACTTGGAAAAGAATTGCTCGCAGGATGTCCAAATTCGAGGGTTGCAATTTTGTTTTCAATTGTCGTGAGGAGAGAACCGTTTAGGTTTTGAGATGTCATTTCACAGATTTTGTTGTAAAGTTAAAAATATTAAGGAAAGCTTGTAATTTTTTTTTGAAATTTGGATTGTGCTTTATTAACATGTATATTTGCGCTACAATTTTGGGGATGTAGCTCAGCTGGTTAGAGTGCTTGCCTGGCAGGCAAGAAGTCGTGGGTTCGAGTCCCATCTTCTCCACAGTTTAATTAGAATTGCAAGAAACCCTTCCTAGTCTTTGAGATTTGGGAGGGTTTTTTAATTTATAATTCCCGCAACAATAACAGTAAAAATTATCTATTTTTGTTTGAACTTAAATTATTTCTAATGAAAAAAATATTTTTAATGATGGCTATAGCTGCATCGACAAGTTCTTTTGGCCAACACCAAAAAGAAAATCCAATACAATATCCGCAAACCAAAAAAGGAGAAACAGTTGATGTTTACTTTGGGGCCAAAGTAGCTGATCCTTACCGATGGTTAGAAGATGATAAGTCTGCCGAAACAGCGGCTTGGGTAAAAGAGCAAAACATAGTTACTTATGATTATTTGGCCAAAATTCCTTTTAGAGAAGCGTTAAAATCTCGAATGGAAAAACTGTGGAATTACGAAAAAATTGGTCCTCCAACAAAAGAGGGAAATTACACTTATTATTCGAAAAACAATGGTTTACAAAACCAGTCGGTAATGTATCGAAAAGATGCTAAAGGTATTGAAACCATTTTTTTAGACCCCAATACTTTTTCAAAAAAAGGAACTACTTCGCTTGGTGGAGTTGATTTTTCTGAGGATGGGTCGAAAGTTGCCTATTCTATTTCAGAAGGAGGAAGCGATTGGCGAAAAGTAATTCTGATTGATGCCGAATCGAAAAAAATTCTTGAAGACACTTTGGTTGACGTCAAATTTAGCGGGGTTTCTTGGAAAGGAAATGAAGGTTTTTACTATTCTAGCTATGACAAGCCTAAAGGAAGTGAATTGTCGGCAAAGACGGACCAACACAAACTGTATTTTCATAAATTAGGAACTCCGCAAAAGGAAGATAAGGTTATTTTTGGACTTTCAGAAAAAAGAAGATATGTGGGAGGAAATGTTACCGAAGACAATAGGTTTTTGGTAATTTCAGCAGCTAATTCAACCTATGGAAATGAATTGTACATTCAGGATTTGACAAAACCAAATGCACCAATCGTTACCATTGTGGATAATTTCAATAGTGACAATAATGTTATTGAAAATGAGGGTGAAAAATTATTCATCGAAACCGACCTAAACGCTCCTAATAAGCGTATAGTTACCGTAAATGTAAACAATCCAAAACCTGAAAATTGGAAGGATTTTATTCCAGAAACTGAAAATGTACTTTCGCCAACTACAGGCGGAGGCTATTTTTTTGCTAATTATATGAAAGATGCTGTTTCAGTTATCAAACAATACGATTATAAAGGTAAAATGATTCGTGAAATTCAATTGCCAGGAGTTGGAACCGCAGGAGGATTTGGCGGCAAAAAGGAAGAAAAAATACTTTATTATTCGTTCACCAATTACACCACGCCAGGATCTATCTATTCTTTCGAACCCAATTCGGGAAAATCAGAAGTGTATCAAAAACCAAAAGTTGATTTTAAAAGCGAGGATTATGTTTCGACTCAAGTTTTTTACACTTCGAAAGATGGAACTAAAATCCCAATGATTATTACACATAAAAAAGGAGTAAAACTAAATGGGAAAAACCCAACAATTCTATACGGATATGGTGGGTTCAACATTAGTTTAACACCAAGTTTTAGTATAGCCAATGCCATTTGGATGGAAAACGGCGGTGTTTATGCCGTGGCAAATTTACGCGGTGGCGGCGAATACGGTAAAAAATGGCATGATGCAGGAATCAAAATGCAAAAGCAAAATGTTTTTGATGATTTTATTGCTGCTGCAGAATATTTGATTGCAAAAAAATATACATCTTCCGATTTTCTTGCCATTCGTGGTGGTTCAAATGGAGGACTTTTGGTTGGCGCGACAATGACGCAACGTCCCGATTTGATGAAAGTGGCTTTGCCAGCAGTTGGCGTGATGGATATGTTGCGATATCATACTTTTACTTCAGGTGCAGGTTGGGCTTTTGATTATGGCACTTCTCAAGACAGCAAAGAAATGTTTGAATATCTCAAAGGATATTCTCCAGTTAGCAATGTGAAAAAAGGAACACACTATCCAGCTACAATGGTCACTACAGGTGATCACGATGACCGAGTGGTTCCAGCGCATAGTTTCAAGTTTGCTGCCGAACTGCAAGAAAAACAATCAGGGTCAAATCCCGTTTTGATTCGAATTGATGTCAATGCAGGGCACGGAGCAGGCAAATCAGTAGCCGCAACAATCCAGGAAAATGTGGACATTCAAGCTTTTACTTTGTATAATATGGGTTTCAAAGCATTGCCAAAATAGAAATCTTATTTGGTTTCAAAATTTTATTTAAAAACCCTGTGATTCATAGAAAACACAGGGTTTTTGGTTTATTGAAAAGAAGGATAGAAAACTGTATTAGTCATTCATTTATAATATAAATCTACCAACATTTTTTCATTGCAAACAATAGAAATGATTTAAATCATTCTTTAGGAATAAATTTCATAAAGTTTTATTAATGCTACTGATTTTGTAAATGTATCTTACTATTTTTGAAACAATCAATAAACAATTTACTTATGAAAATTCAATTTAATACAGACAAAAACATTGAAGGTCACGAAAGATTAGAAAAATTTTTTACTTCAGAACTAGAAAAAGATTTGGCACGTTTTGATGACAAAGTGACTCGAATTGAGGTGCATCTTGGTGACGAAAACAGTGATAAAGGAGGAGTTAATGATAAACGCTGTATGATTGAGGCTCGCCCGGTTAAGTTACAACCTGTAGCCGTTACAGCTTATGCTGATTCTATCGAGAAAGCGTTTTTTCAAGCTTCAGAAAAAATAAAGAAATCTTTGCATACCACTTTTGATAAACAACAAGTTCGCTAGTTACTATTGAAGGTTTTTATATAATTCAATTAAAACAGTCTAGAAAGGTTTCTTTTTTTGGACTGTTTTTTTTAATCTTTTTTTTTGGCTGTTTGGAGTTTTCATGACTTCATTATATCCAATTTTTTTAATTTATTTAGGTAAATCTTGGCTAATTCTTATTAATATTAAAAGAAATACTATCTTTATACTTGATAAAATTTATAAAAATGGAAAAGCTTTTCGACAACATAAAGGGTTTCATTTTCTCTAAAAGGGTTAAGAAAATTTTTAAAATAATTTTGTATTTCTTTCTAGGGCTGTTTGCATTAATCATTGTAAGTGCTATAGGTTTGCGTATTTATTTTGAGAAAAATAAAACAGAAATAGTTGAAAAAATCAACACCCAAATCAACGAGAACATTAATGGTGAAGCTAAAATTGGAGATATTGGATACAAGTTTTTGATAGGATTTCCCAATTTTACCCTAGTTTTAAGGGATGTTGAACTTAAAGATAGTTTGGTAAAAATTCATGGACGACCAGTGCTGACAGCAGGAGAAATTGAAGCACGTTTAAATGTTGTTAGTTTGTTAAAAAATGAGGTTAATATCCATAAAATTGTCATTATAGATGCGAAAATTGATCTATATAAAGATAAAAACGGAGTCAGTAATTCTAATATTTTCAAACCAAAAAAGAATACACCAAAAAGTGAAACTACTACATCTATCGATGAGGTCTTTTTGAAAAATGTCAATTTTATTTCTGAAAACCAAAAAGGGAATAAGCATTTCAATTTTGATGTAAAATCATTAAAATGCAAAATAAACTATACTAGTGATGGTTGGACAACGGACGTTCGTCTAAACACATTCGCAAAAAGTCTTGCCTTTAATTCTTTAAAAGGTAGTTTTGTAAAAGACAAAGAAATTAGCGGTGATTTAATAGTTAATTTTTCTAAAGAACTAAACAAAATTGGTGTTGTTACCGAAGGTTTAAAAATAGGTGAGGACCATTTTAATATAAAAGCTAATTTCAATGTTGGAAAAGGAAATTCACTTTTCGACATTGACATCAGAACCAATATAAAATGGGGTAATGCCTCAAGATTATTGGCAAACAATATCAGTTCAAAACTCGATAAGTTTGCCTTAAATGACCCGTTACAAGCTTCATGTATGATAAAAGGAGACATGAGCGTGAAAGGTGATCCTCAAATAGTGGTAAACGCTGTAATAAAAGAGGACGTCTTGACAACTTCCTATGGAGCGGTTGAAAAATGCAGTTTCAATGGAAAATTTACTAACAATTATAAAAACGGATTGGGTTGTAATGATGCCAATTCTGCCGTTATTGTCACTGATTTCAAAGGGACGTTTAAAGAAATTCCGCTAAGTATTCCAACAGCAATAATAAATAATTTAGAAAAACCTGTGGCAACAGGCAAATTCAATTCAGAATATGATGTGGTTAAGTTAGGTAATTTTATAAATAAGGAATTTATCACTTTTTCAGGAGGAAAAGCAAAAGTAAATCTTGATTTCAAGGTTGATATTGTTGATTTGAAACTGCATAAACCAAAATTCACAGGGGCAATTTTTATAAAAAACGCGAGTTTACTATTGAAATCCAAAGACGTTCATTTTCAAAATACGGACATCGAACTTTATTTTACGGATCAAGCTTTGTTGATTAAGAAAATTAAATTCCAAAACAAAGTCAATACTGTTTTTATGGAAGGGAGGGTGGATAACTTCCTTAATTTGTATTATGATGCTCCCGAAAAATTGAATGTGAACTGGAAAATTTACAGCCCTTATCTAGACATCAAACAAATTGTTGGTGTTTTAACCTATCATTATCACGGAAAGCCTTCAGCACCATCATCAAGCAACAAATCATCGAATGATCTTCAAGAAGTGCTCAGAAAATCTCAGGCCACACTTGAATTTAAAGTAGATAAATTGACCTATAAAAAAATGATAGCCAATGATTTTAAAGTTAAAATTGTATTGGCTAAGAAAGGATTGTTTGTCAATAATGTTTCAATTCAAGGATCTACAGGAGCTACTTTTAATTTTGATGCTCAACTTATTCCGCAAGGTAAATCAGTACTTTTTAAAACCAATATAAAATTAGCCGAAGGTAATGTTTCAAGGTTTTTAGGTTCGTTTGATAATTTTGGTATAAAATCTTTTACATCCAATGATGTCAAAGGGAATCTTTCACTCACTAGCTCACTTTCAGGCTATCTAAATGAGGACAGAGAATTAATGCCAAACTCAATTAATGGAAACGTAGCTTTTGGAATAAAAGACGGGGCATTGTCAAATTTTGAACCAATTCAAAAAATAGGAAAAATTGCCTTTCCAAATAGAGATGTTAAGAATATTACATTTAGTGACTTGACTGCAAGTGCAACTATAAAAGGAAATTTGATAGATGTTAAAAGTTTGAAAGTGACATCCAATGTTATGAATATAGACGCAAAAGGAACCTATTCGTTGACCAATACAGGAACTAATATGGCAGTGAGAATTCCATTGCGAAATCCGAAAGACGATTACAAAATTGCCGATATGAATGCTAGAGAAGCCATGAGATACAAAGGGATTGTAGTAAACTTACTTGTTGTTGATGGAAAAGATGGACAAACTAAGATAAAATTAGGCAAGCCATCAGAAGATAAATCTAAAGAAGATCAGCCCCGAAAAAGCAATGGAAAATAGTATTTGTAAAAACAGCGCAATTCCATATAATAAATTCCCTAATTTTGCCACCGTGACCTTTAGGTCAAATTAAAGGGTGTTATAAAAGCAAGCAATAGAGTGGGAAGTAAAAATAAGTTAAAAAGATTCAAGGAAAACGAAACATTCAACAATGTTTTTCAACCTTCTAGAGAAGAAGTGATAGGAGATTTATTTCCACTTAAAGGCAAATGGAATACTGATTTTTTTAAAAACGACAATCCATTAGTGCTGGAGTTAGGTTGTGGTAAAGGCGAATATTCTGTAGGTTTGGCCGAGAAATATCCAAACAAAAACTTCGTTGGAATCGATATAAAAGGGGCTCGTTTTTGGCGTGGTGCGAAGACCGCAGTAGAAACCGGGCTGCATAATGTAGCTTTCATTCGTACCCAAATCGAATTAATCAATCATATTTTTGCCGAAAACGAAGTCGACGAAATCTGGATTACTTTTCCAGATCCTCAAATCAAATACAAACGCACAAAACATAGAATGACCAACTCAGAGTTTTTGCAATTATATAAAAAAATCCTCAAAAAAAACGGCGTTGTCAACCTGAAAACCGATAGCGAATTTATGCACGGATACACCTTGGGATTGCTACACGGAGAAGGTCACGAAGTCTTGTACGCCAATCATAATGTATATGTAAACGAAGGAAGCCCAGAAGAAGTTACTTCTTTTCAGACTTTTTACGAAAAACAATATTTAGAAATTAACAAAGCCATAACCTACATTCGATTTAAAATAAAAGATTAAAGACGTTTTACAGATGAGACAATATAGATGAATTATATAACGCCATTTTTTTTCGGTTTTCTTAGTGCTGTTGTCGGGATTATTCCGCCAGGATTAATTAATATGACAGCTGCCAAAGTGAACCATAAAGAAGGAAAAAGGAATGCGTTATGGTTTGTCTTTGGGGCGATTCTCATTATTTGTTGCCAAGTATTTTTCTCTATATTATTTGCTAAAATTATTCACCGACGGCCTGATTTGGTTACCTTATTACGTGAAGTTGGTTTTGGAATATTTGCGACTTTAACCGTTTATTTTTTATGGTTAGCAAAAAAGCCTAAGGACAAAACAAAAAAGCTCAATTCAAAAAGTGTGACCAAGCGATTTTTTCTCGGCATGTTGCTTTCAGCACTGAACTTTTTTCCAATTCCTTACTACGTTTTTGTTAGTATTTCATTGGCTTCTTATCATTTATTTACATTTGACATTACCTCCATTTTAATCTTTGTCAATGGGGTAGTAATTGGTTCGTTTTTGGTCTTTTATTTTTACATTTCTTTTTTTAACAAAATTGAAAGTAGAAGGGATTTTATTATGAAAAATATGAATACCATTATAGGGAGTATTACCGGCTTGATTTCATTAATCACTTTGATCAACATTATTAAATATTATTGGTAAAATGATCGAAAAATCCAACCAAAATTTTTTTGAAAAAGTCTATGCCGTTGCTCGGCAAATTCCTTTCGGAAAAGTCACAAGCTATGGAGCTATTGCGAAAGCTTTAGGCACAGCTCGATCAGCAAGAATGGTGGGGTGGGCAATGAATGCCGCTCATAATCTCGAAGATGTCCCGGCGCATCGAGTGGTGAATAGAAAAGGATTACTTACGGGAAAACACCATTTTGATGGAACAAATCTAATGCAACAATTGCTCGAAAGTGAAGGTGTTAATGTTGTAAATAATCAAATTGTTGATTTCGAAAAACATTTATGGGAACCAGAAATGAGTTTTTGATTTGGAATCCGTTATCAAATAAAATTGCTTAAATCTACTATTTTTATCTGCAATAAATCCTCATTAAAACCTTTATAATAATAACTTTTCTTGGTATCTTTGCAATCGGAAATTTATAATAGAATCAGTTTAAATAAATATAATTTCCCTTTGAAAAATTTTAATTGGATAGCAATAAAAAGATGAAATTAGATAGAAAAGAAATCCTTAAAGCTTTAGAAACCATTACGGTTGCGGGTGAAGGAAAAAACATGGTAGAAAGTGGCGCCATCGCCAATGTAGTAACCTTTGGAAACGAAGTTATTGTTGATTTAGTTTTACACGCTCCAGCATTGCACATTAGAAAACGTGCTGAAGACGATATCAAAAAAACCATTTTAGAGAAAGTTTCAGCCGAGGCTCAAATCAAAATTAATGTCAAAGTTGAAGCTCCAGAAAAAAGTATCGCTCCTGATAAATCTATACCTGGAATCAAAAATATAATTGCAGTTGCTTCTGGAAAAGGAGGAGTAGGAAAATCTACGGTTACTGCTAATTTAGCCGTTTCATTAGCTAAAATGGGATTTTCAGTAGGAATTCTTGATGCCGATATTTACGGACCATCTATGCCAATTATGTTTGATGTGGCAAATGCTAAACCGCTTTCTGTTGAAGTTGATGGCAAATCGAAAATGAAACCTATCGAAAGTTACGGAGTGCAAATACTTTCCATAGGCTTTTTTACACCTCCAAGTCAAGCTATTATTTGGCGTGGGCCAATGGCTGCTAAAGCATTAAACCAAATGATTTTTGATGCTGATTGGGGTGATTTAGATTTTTTACTTATTGATTTACCTCCAGGAACCGGAGATATTCACCTTTCTATAGTTCAAGCTTTGCCTGTAACTGGAGTTGTTGTGGTAAGCACACCTCAAGCAGTAGCTCTAGCCGATGCCAGAAAAGGAGTTTCTATGTTTGTATCTGAGGCAATTAATGTTCCTGTACTCGGAATTATCGAAAACATGGCGTATTTTGTACCAGAAGAATTGCCTAATAATAAGTATTATATCTTTGGTAAAGAAGGCGCAAAAAATCTTGCCGAAGAATTGCAAGTCCCATTTTTAGGAGAAGTTCCAATTGTGCAATCCATTCGCGAAGCAGGAGATTATGGACGTCCAGCTGCCTTGCAAACAGGTTCAATTATAGAAACTGTTTTTGAAGGAATTACAAGAAATGTTGTGCAAGAAGTTGTAAATAGAAATGAAAGTTTACCTGCTACTGAAGCAGTTAAAATTACTACTATGGCGGGTTGCTCTTCGACCAAAAAATAATCCAAAACCCATTTCGGTGGGTAATTAATACAATAAAAATGACTACAGAAGAATTAACAGCAAATGTTTTGAAAGCGCTCGAAGAAGTTCGACCTTTTTTAAATTCTGATGGAGGAGACATTCAACTTGTTTCTATTGAAGATGGAAAACACGTGACTGTTCGCCTACAAGGAGCTTGTACAAATTGTAGCGTAAGCCATATGACCCTTAGAGCAGGCGTGGAAACTACAATCAAAAAATATGCTCCTCAAATCGAAACTGTTGTAAATGTTGAATAAATAATTTTTAGTAAAACCATGTTTTAACATAAGTTAAGGCATGGTTTTGCTTTGTTTTGAAGGAATTCCAAAAACATGGTTTCTTCTACAAAACATAATTAAGGTACAAAATAATGGATATTACAATTAAGATAAAAGATCGAAAAGGCCAACTGCATGAAGTAAAAGCACCTACCGATATGGCATTAAATTTAATGCATGTTGTTCGTGCCTATGAATTGGAGCCAGTTGGAACAATTGGTTTGTGTGGCGGAATGGCGATGTGTCACACCTGTCAATGTTATGCCATAAACGATGTAAATTTACCCGAAAAAAAAGAAGCCGAATTGGTAACTCTTTCGAGATTACCCAATATAAAAACCAACAGTCGGTTGAGTTGTCAAATTCCTGTTACTGCAGCATTGGATGGATTGGAAATAGAATTGGCTCCTTTGTTTTAGAAATTCCTATTCTTAGCAATTCAATTCTGTATCACTAATGAGGCTTTTGGCAAAATTCGCTCCACAAAAAGTGAATAAGCCAATTCTGAAGGATGTAAACCATCTGTGGCAACTAAGTTTGTATTGGTCAAACCTTGCCTAGTTATATCTGTAATGGATATAAATTCTATGTTTTGTTCTAAACAATATTTTTTAGCAAAGGCATTATAATTGTCGATTTCTGTCGATATTTTTGAAGGATTTGAAGATTGTTTACCAAAAGGGGTAAATGCATAATCCGGAATCGAAACCACAATCACATTCGATCGATCACCTTTTGCAAGAGCTATAGCTTTGAATAGAAGTTGTGGAAATTCGTTTTCATATATAGAAAACTGTTTATTCTGATATTGATTGTTAACACCAATAAGCAAAGTCACTAAGTCATAATTTGAAGCAGGATTGTCTGCATTTATTGCTGAAATTAAATCAGTAGTAGTCCAGCCTGTTCTGGCAATAATTTTTGTTGTATAGGTGTTTTTTGGATTTAAATCCCCAAGTTTTTTTCGCAATTGTTCGGGAAACCTACAAGTTTCACAAACGCTTTGACCAATGGTGTAACTATCTCCGAGTGCTAAATAATTTAATTGTTTCGGAACATTGGGAACAACAATTGGTGCTGTATTAGTAGTATTTGGGACATTTATAGGTATAGTTGTTTTTATTGTATCATCGTCTGAACAATTAGAAAAAATAAAAAGGAATAAAACAGCAGCAATTTTGGCGAATATTTTTTTCATACCATTTATAATTGTCGTCTATAGAATAGTCAATCTTAAAAACTGATTTACAACAAAATATTAATATGTAAAATTATAAAGCTTCTTGTTTCCAAGAAGCTTTTACTATAAATTTTTATGAATTATTTAATAGTTGTTTATTCTATTTGAAAGCAGGAATCCCCGTAATATCTAATCCTGTAATCAACAAATGAATGTCGTGTGTTCCTTCGTATGTAATTACCGATTCTAAATTCATCATATGGCGCATAATTGAATATTCGCCAGTGATTCCCATTCCACCCAACATTTGTCTAGCTTCACGGGCAATATGAATTGCCATATCTACATTATTTCGTTTCGCCATCGAGATTTGAGCAGAGGTTGCTTTGCCTTCGTTTCTCAAAACACCCAAACGCCAAGTCAGTAATTGTGCTTTAGTTATTTCGGTAATCATTTCGGCTAATTTTTTTTGTTGTAATTGTGTTCCGGCAATAGGTTTATCAAATTGAATTCTTTCCTTAGCATAACGCAAAGCAGTATCATAACAATCCATTGCTGCACCAATAGCTCCCCAAGCAATACCAAAACGAGCAGAATCTAAACATCCAAGAGGTGCTCCTAGCCCTGATTTGTTTGGGAGTAAATTTTCTTTAGGAACTTTCACGTTATCAAAAATCAATTCTCCTGTTGCCGAGGCGCGTAGTGACCATTTATTGTGAGTTTCAGGAGTCGAAAACCCTTGCATTCCTCGTTCCACAATCAATCCGTGAATTCTTCCTTCTTCGTTTTTTGCCCAAACAATGGCAATATCAGCAAACGGTGCATTCGAAATCCACATTTTGGCACCATTCAATAAATAATGATCGCCCATATCTTTGAAATTGGTAATCATACTTCCTGGATCAGAACCATAATTAGGTTCCGTCAAGCCAAAGCAACCCATAAATTCTCCCGAAGCTAATTTGGGTAAATATTTCATTCGTTGCTCTTCATTTCCGTATTTCCAAATAGGATACATCACTAACGAAGACTGAACCGAAGCGGTAGAACGAACTCCAGAATCACCTCTTTCGATTTCCTGCATTATCAATCCATACGAAATGTGATCTAAACCAGCACCACCATATTCTTCAGGAATATAAGGACCAAAAGCACCAATATCAGCTAAACCTTTGATGATTTGTTTAGGAAATTCAGCTCTTTGAGCATAATCTTCAATGATTGGCGAAACCTCACGTTTAACCCATTCGCGAGCTGAATCGCGTACTAATTTATGTTCGTCTGTCAATAATTCGTCAACATTGTAATAATCTGGAGCTTGAAATAAGTCTGGTTTCATAATTCGAAAGTTTATTTCACAAATCTACAGAAAGAAATATAACAAAACAACGGGTAAAAGTTATATTTTAATATTGTTAAATTTTTACCAAATCCACCATTCCATTTTTACCCCTATATATTGTCCCCAATTTTTTGTGCTGCTTTGGGCTAGATATGGCGAGTAAAGATTGTCAGCGGCAAATTGGTTGTAATGCGCCACACTGTAAACGAATCTAAAATGAGGTCGTTCCCAAACATCTCTTTTAGCAGTTGGAACCAATGTAGGTGCAATAGTAAATTTGGTCATTTGTGCAAAATCCTGCGTGCCGTCTTTTCGCCAAGCAAAATCAAGTTCGTGCAATAAATGCAACCAATTGTTGATGTAATACGTCCCTCTTGCACCAAAAGCAATGTCCTGTTTCCGGTTGAACAACATTTGTTTCCCAAGATAATCAGGAGCTTTATTAATACTATCACTAGCACCTCTACTTTTAGTGTAAATAGCATAGGCATTAATCGAATATTTTTCATTGAGGTTCAACAAGAAAGTTTCAGTGAGGGCGATTGAATAAGCCTTCTTAAAACTATTAGTTTCAAGGTTTGGTGCACCATAAGTCATATAAGTTCGGCTACTTCCTCCATCGCCTCCATTGGCAATTCCTGTTCCAAGACGAGCACTTACGGCATTGAATGAACCTGGTAGTTTAGTAGAAATGCTTTTGTTGTATTTAGCACCAAGAACAAATCCATAATCGGCTGGATAACTGTATTGCGTAGTAGCATCCTTTGCAATTCCTGATGGTAGGCGTTGAAATTCGCCCATTAATTTTAAATACCCTTTTTTAACTTTGATTTCGTGTTCTAAAACCGAAACATATTTATTTCGCAATCCCAAAGTTGGTGTTCCGTTGACAATGTTCAGATAGAAATTGGGTGGCAATGTCGAGGTCGTATCGATAGAACCTGTAAAAATAACCGAAAACTTAGTGTTTTTGTGTTGTATCCCTATACCTTGACCGGAATGATCATCAAAATAAAAATGATCAATAACGTGAATATCATCTCCACGAAAAAGCCTTGCACCAATCCAAACGCTCCAATCACTGCCCATAATATTTTTGGCTTCTGCAAATAATTCAGGTATAGCGGTGGTAATTCCTCCAATTGATTTATTAGATACATTGCCAATTAATTGTCCTTGGGTGGTGTAGAAGGCAAATCTTGCTTGAACATTGATTGTGGTGATTTCTTTGTTAGCATTTGTGGGGTTAAAATGCATGGCTGTAGCCAATTCTAGATAATCGTTCTCTTCGAATCGACCGCCAATGGAACCCATTCCGTTTAAATTGAGTGATTGCGGAAATGCTGCTTCGGTCCCCAAACCATAACCTATTCCAGCCCGACCATACGTGCCAAACGAGAAATTCTTATTTGAAATTACTGGGGATTGAGCCAATAATCCCAGTGTGAAAAACATTGTCAAAAAAAGGGGGTGATTTATTTTCATAATTCTTGAATAATAAATTGGTTACCTAATTTCAACGATAGGAACTTAGAAATACTCTGTTAAAATTAGCTTTAAATATATCAAATTTAAGAAAATATTTATAAGTATAAACGGATTTATTTAAAAAAGAACTGTTATAAATTAGATTTACATCTTCAAATAAAAATCCTTCGTCAAGGCGATGTATTCTGGAGTATAAATATGGCGTGCGGTTTCAATGATTAATTCATCAATAGGGAAATTTGGAGTTTCATTTCGGCTAAAAGCTAAAAGACTGCGTTTGGTTTCGGATGTTGGAGTTCCTTTTACGCGGATGATTTTTAGGGGAAATAATTCGTATTCATTGGCAAGAGCCAAGAAAGTTGACTCTTCCTTGAAAGGAATAATAACGGAAAAGATTCCGTTTTCAGAAAGTAATAAAGCGGCGGCTTCAATCAAATCTTCGAAAGGCATTGCATCTTGAAAACGTGCCAAATCGCGTTGGTCGTTGCTGGATTTGTAATCTTCGCTATAAAAAGGCGGATTGGAAACAATTAAATCGTACTCGTCTTCGGGTTCTTCGACAAACTCGTCTAAGCCCGCGTGAAAACAAAACAAACGATCGTTCCAAGGGGAATTTTCGAAATTGTCAGTCGCTTGTTCGTATGCTTCTTCGTCAATTTCTAAAGCATCGATTTGCTCTGCAGCACTTCTTTGTGCCAACATTAATGCAATGATTCCTGTTCCGGTTCCAATGTCTAAAATACTGAAAGGATTATTTTCGAGAGGAGTCCAAGCACCAAGCAAAACACCATCGGTTCCAATTTTCATGGCCGTTCGGTCTTGTTCAACAGAAAATTGTTTGAATTGGAACATAAGATTTCAGATTTTTGAAGAACTGAACACTAAAAACTAAATACTGAACACTTTCTTAAAGGTACATTTCAATCAAGCCTTCCGGTAAATCCATAATGATTTTTTTGTTTTCACGATCCACTTTAACCAAGAAATGGTCAATCATTGGAATAAGAATTTCGGCATCACCTTTAAGAACTTCAAAAAGCGGTTGTGCAGTGGTGTCGTTGATGGATTGGATTTCTCCAACATATCCCAGGCGTTTGTCTTCTACTTCAAAACCAATTACTTCGTGGAAATAGAATTTGTTACCCGTAAGTTTGGGCAACATTTTTAAGGGAAGGTATAAATCATTTCCGAGTAAAGCATCGGCTTCTTCTTCTGTGTTTACATCTTCGAAACGAATTCTGAGGAAATCGTTTTTATGCAGTGAACTGCTTTCAATAAAAAAAGGAACCAAGTGTTTGTTGCATTCAACAAACACTGATTCCAAGTTTTCGTATAACTCGGGTTCGTCTGTGTCTAAATAGGCTAGGACTTCCCCTTTGAAACTAAATTTTTTCGCGATTTTACCTAAATAGAAACACTCTTCTTTACGCATCCTCGCTAGTAAATTATGCTTCTGGTGTTTCTTCTGTAGCTTCTTCAGCAGCAGGAGCTTCTTCAGTTGCAGCTTCAACTTCAGCAACTTCTTCTTCTACAGCAGGAGTTGCAGCAGCAATAGCATCAGCTTCAGCTTGTGCAGCAGCAGCTAAACGTTTTGCATTTACTTCTTGTTCTGCTTTGAAAGCTTTGGCTTTAGCATCAGCTTGCGCTTTTGTCAAACCATCTTTTTTAGCATCCACTTTTCCAGCTTTAGCTTCTAACCAAGCCGCTAATTTTGCATCAGCTTGTTCTTGAGTCAAAGCTCCTTTACGAATACCTCCATCAAGGTGGTGTTTCAATAAAGCACCTTTGTAAGAAAGAATTGCTTTTGCTGTATCAGTTGGTTGAGCACCATTGTGCAACCATTTTACTGCGCTATCCAAGTTCAATTCGATAGTTGCAGGGTTTGTGTTTGGATTGTAAGTACCAATTTTTTCTAGGTATTTACCATCTCTTTTTGAGCGAGCATCAGCTGCTACAACCCAGTAAAACGGTTTTTGTTTTTTACCGTGTCTTTGTAATCTAATTTTTACTGACATAATCTAATGATTAAATTTTGAGGTACTCGACCTCGATTAATTAAGGGTGCAAAGATACATTTTTTATTTATAAATACTAATTCAAATTGTATTTTAATGAATGACACTGTATTATGTCGATTTTCGGGCTAAATTTTCATTTCAATTTCAATTTATAATTTAAAATAATATACATTTGTGTAGATAAATGCTGCAAAATTATGAGAAAACAGTTTCTATATTTATTTCTAATCCTTGCTTTCGTTTCTTGTAGCGACGAAGTTAAGTTCAATAATCCTGCTTTTGAAGGTCAAAAAGACAATG
Source organism: uncultured Flavobacterium sp. (assembly GCA_963513695.1). Lineage (GTDB taxonomy): Bacteria > Bacteroidota > Bacteroidia > Flavobacteriales > Flavobacteriaceae > Flavobacterium. Next base: position 382,266 of record CAUPRL010000001.1, on the reverse strand, counting down.
TGTTTTGGAGAGCTGTTGATTCAAAGGCAATACTTGCGGCCAATGGTTCTTTGTCTATTGAGGGGTATACAAGAAATGAAAAGATAACATTAAGTACAGTTTCTAAGAATTCTCAAACCTATTTTTTAGGAACAAGTAATGCAAATACGGCCTCTTATGTATTGACGGATGCTAGTGGGACAATTACTTTTTCGACAGGATTCGGAATTGGTGAAGGTCAAATCGTTATTGAAGAATATGATGCAGTGAATAATACAGTTACCGGGACTTTTAAATTTAACGCGGAAAATATAAATAATAATCCGTTGGCTGGGCCGTTTCTGAATTTCCAATATGGTCGCTTTTATAAAGTTCCCGTTAGCTCAAATTCGGCGAATACACTGCCGGCAATACCTTAATTTTATAATAATAAATCATAAATAAGCTAATGTGTAGTAGATTAGAAAAAAATAAGACTACATTTGTGCCAATTATACTAAATAAGTACATATGAATATTTTTGTTGGAAGCCTTCCGTTCAGTATTGAGGAAGCAGATTTAAGAGAGTCTTTCGAGGCTTACGGTGCAGTTGATTCTGTAAAAATTATTACTGATAAATTTACTGGAAGAAGTAAAGGTTTCGGTTTTGTTGAAATGCCAAGTGATGAAGAAGCTCAAAAAGCAATTGATGAGTTAAACGGAGCGACTGTTCAAGGTCGTGCTATTGTAGTGAATAAGTCTGAGCCAAAACCAGAAGGCGAAAGAAGAAGTTTTAATAACAACCGTGGTGGAGAATCACGCGGAGGTTATGGTGGTGGAAACAGCCGTGGTGGAGATAACCGTGGAGGTGGAGACAGAGGAAGATATTAATATTTTTTTCAATCATATAAAAAAAGGTGTCAATGTAAATTGACACCTTTTTTGTTTGGGTATTATTGTAGCTTACAAATTGGCAACTAACCAATCGCCAACTTCTTTTGTCCCATAAGTTTTAGCTCCTTTTGCAGCTAAATCTTCGGTAACAATTCCTTGTTCTAATGATTTGTTGACTACGGCTCTTATTGCTTCTGCTTCTGCTTTTAATCCAAAAGCATCTTCAAACATCATCGCTGCTGATAAAACAGTTGCCAATGGATTAGCAATATTTAATCCTGTAGCTTGTGGATAAGAACCGTGAATTGGCTCGTACAATGAAGTATGTTCGCCCACAGAAGCTGATGGCATTAATCCCATAGAACCAGAAATTACAGAAGCTTCGTCAGTCAAAATATCTCCAAATAAGTTTTCAGTAATTAATACATCATAAGAGTTTGGCCATTGCACCAAACGCATCGCAACCGCATCAACAAATTCGTAAGAAACGGTCACTTCTGGATAGTCTTTTTCCATAGCTTGAACGGTTTCTCTCCACAAACGGGAAGTTTCCAAAACGTTGGCTTTGTCTACACAACACAATTTTTTAGAACGTGTCATTGCCAATTCGAATCCTTTTTTAGCCAAACGTTGAACTTCAGCTCTAGTGTAAACACAGTTATCGAAAGCGGTTTCTCCACCATCTTTTCTTCCTTTTTCACCAAAGTAGATTCCTCCTGTTAATTCTCTTAAGAAAACTAAATCCGTTCCTTCGATTCTTTCTCTTTTCAAAGGAGAATTGTCAATCAAAGATGGGAAAGTGAATGTTGGGCGTACATTGGCAAACAAACCTAATTTTTTACGCATCAACAATAATCCTTGCTCTGGTCTTACGGGTGCGCTTGGATCATTATCGTATTTTGGATGTCCAATCGCTCCAAACAAAACTGCATCGGCTTTCATACAGATTTCGTGAGTTTCGTCAGGATAAGGAACACCTACGGCATCAATAGCGCAAGCTCCTGTAAGTGCAGGTGTCCAAGTGATTTCGTGGTTGAATTTTTTAGCAATAGCATCCGAAACTTTTACGGCTTCATTAATTACTTCTGGTCCGATTCCGTCTCCAGCTAAAAGGGCAATGTTAAATTTCATTATTTTGATATTATAATTATTGTTTATTTTTTATTCCTGCTTTATGGGAATTTAATTTTTGGAATTTACCCCGTCGATATTCAACATTTTTTGAGTTGCTTTGATTGCTGCAACGGTTTGATCCGAATCCAATCCTCTAGTTTTGAATTCTTTTTTTCCGTTTGTCCAAGTGATAATTGTTTCGCAAAGTGCATCTGAGCTACTTCCGGGAGGAATTCGAACGGCGTAATCAATCAATTTTGGCAAAGTCATCTTTTTGCTTTTATAAATTTTTGTCAAAGCATTCATAAAAGCATCAAATTGTCCGTCACCTTGAGCGTTTTCTTCGATAACTTCACCGTCAATTTTCAAACAAAGCGTTGTTGATGGTCGCATTCCTTTAGAGTGAACCAACACATAAGATTCTATGACAATTTTGTCTTCATAGGTTTGACTGTCCAAAACATCGGAAATGATGTAGGGTAAATCTTCTTTGGTAACAGTTTCTTTTTTGTCGCCCAACTCAATGATTCTTTGAGTTACCAATTTCAAATCTTCTTGATTGAGTTGTAATCCTAATTCCTGAAGATTTTTTTCGATATTGGCTTTACCAGATGTTTTTCCTAAAGCATATTTTCGTTTTCTTCCAAAACGTTCTGGAAGCAAATCGTTGAAATATAAATTATTTTTGTTGTCACCATCAGCGTGAATTCCGGCTGTTTGAGTAAAAACATTGTCGCCTACAATAGGTTTGTTGGCTGGGATTCTATACCCTGTAAAAGTCTCAACCAATTTACTCACAGAGTATAAAGAAGATTCTTTTACCTTGATTTTTACTTCTGGCATAAAATCATTGATTACGGCAACGGTACTTTCAAGAGGAGCATTTCCAGCTCGTTCCCCCATTCCGTTTACTGTTACGTGAAGGCCGTGAATTCCAGCTTTTACAGCTTCTATCGAATTTGCAACACTAACGTCATAATCATTATGAGCGTGAAAATCAAAATGAATATTTGGGTATTTGGATATAATTTTTGAAATAAAAGCAAATACTTCTGATGGAATCAGTACTCCTAACGTATCGGGTAACAAGATTCTTTGAATAGGTTGCTGTGTTAAAAAATCTAAATATTGAAAAACATAGTCAGGCGAATTACGCATTCCGTTACTCCAATCTTCTAAATATACGTTAGTTTCAATGTTGTTTTCTTTGGCTAATGCTATCGTTTGAGCAATTTCTGCAAAATGTTGTTCTGGAGTTTTCTTTAATTGGTAGGTCAGATGATTTAAAGAGCCCTTCGTTAATAAGTTTTGAACTTTTGCCCCTGATTTTTTCATCCAATCAATTGAAAGCCCCCCATCGACAAAGGTTAAAACCTCAACTCGACGGTTGTATCCCTTAGACTCAGCCCAAGACATAATGCCTTTTACGCCTTGAAATTCACCTTCACTCACGCGAGCTGAGGCAATTTCGATTCGATCAACATTTAATTCTTCTAGTAAAAGTTGTGCAATAGTTAATTTTTCTGCTGCAGAAAACGATACGCCCGAGGTTTGTTCACCATCACGAAGTGTCGTATCCATTATTTCAATTGTTCTTCTTCCCATTTTAATTTGATGCTAAGCAATCTGTAATGAAAACCTATTTGTTATTTTTATTCTCCAAAACCATCTCAAAATGTTCCACAATTGGGAACGGATCATAATAATGATGAAGCATTTTTTTCCATTCTAAATACTGGTCCGATTGTCGAAAACCAATGGTATGGTCTTCTAATTTTTTCCAATCAACCAGTAAAATGTATTTATTTTCTTGTTCGATACACTTTCGTAAACTATGCCCAGAATATCCTTGAATTGAACTTATAAATTGGCTGGCAATTTCAAAATCTTTTTCAAATTGTTTTTCTTCTCCTTTTTTCACAAAGAGTATAGCCAATTCTAAAATCATTTTTTAATAAGGTAATTGATCAGCAAATGCTACAATCTCCTTTTTAATGTTTTGCAAATAGTCGATATCATCAAAACCGTTGAGCATATTGTTCTTTTTATATCCGTTGATGTCGAATGATTCCTTTTCACCAGAAGCTTTTAGCGTAATAGTTTGTTCCGGAAGGTTGATTTCCAATTCGGTTTTTGGATCAGCTTCGATAGCTTTGAAGATTTTATCAGCAAATTCAGCACTCACTTGAACTGGCAAAACGCCAATATTCAAACAGTTATTTCTGAAAATATCAGCAAAAAAGCTAGAAACTACGGCTCTAAATCCGTAATCGTAAACTGCCCAAGCTGCGTGTTCTCTCGAAGAACCAGAACCAAAGTTCTTTCCGCCAACAAGGATTTTTCCGCTGTAAGTTGGATTATTTAAAACGAAATCAGTTTTTGGAGAACCGTCATTATTGTATCTCCAGTCACGGAAAAGATTATCTCCAAAACCAACACGTTCTGTCGCTTTTAGGAAACGAGCAGGAATAATTTGATCCGTATCTACATTTTCGATAGAAAGCGGAACTGCGCTACTTGTAAGTATATTAAATTTATCGTAAGCCATTTTATTTTGTTTTACCGCAAAGGCGCAAAGGCGCTATGCTTTGTTTAATTTATTATATTAATTCTCTTGGATCAGTCAAAACTCCTGTAACAGCAGCAGCAGCAGCCATATAAGGACTTGCCAATAATGTTCTTGAACCTGGACCTTGACGACCTTCAAAGTTTCTGTTTGATGTACTTACTGCATATTTTCCTGCAGGAACTTTGTCATCATTCATCGCTAAACAAGCCGAACATCCTGGTTGACGCAACACAAAACCTGCTTCGGTCAAAACGTCAAGAATTCCTTCTTCTTTGATTTGTGCTTCAACAACGTGTGAACCTGGAACCAACCAAGCGGTAACATTTGCTGCTTTTTGTCTTCCTTTTACAATCGATGCAAAAGCTCTAAAATCTTCAATTCGACCATTGGTGCAACTTCCCAAGAAAACATAATCAATTGGTTTTCCAATCATCGCTTCTCCTTGGTTGTAACCCATATAGGCCAAAGATTTTACATAAGTTTCTTCTCCTTCGGCAACATCTTTTGCTCCTGGAATACTTTTAGAAATTCCTAATCCCATTCCAGGATTGGTTCCGTAAGTAATCATTGGCTCGATATCCGAAGCTGAAAAAGTAATTTCTTCGTCGAAAGTAGCGTCGGCATCGGTTTTTAAAGTTTTCCAATACGCAACTGCTTTATCCCAAGCTTCGCCTTTTGGAGCGAATAAACGACCTTCTAAATAATCGAAAGTAGTTTGGTCAGGAGCAATCATTCCGCCACGAGCACCCATTTCGATAGTCAAATTACAAACTGTCATACGGCCTTCCATTGTCATATTTTCGAAAACATCACCAGCATATTCTACAAAATATCCTGTAGCTCCTGAAGTTGATAATTTCGAAATGATATAAAGCGCAACGTCTTTTGGCGTAACTCCTAATTGAAGTTCACCATTTACGTTGATGCGCATTTTTTTAGGTTTTGGTTGCATAATACATTGCGTAGATAGCACCATTTCCACCTCAGAAGTCCCAATTCCGAAAGCAATTGCTCCGAAAGCTCCGTGAGTAGAAGTGTGTGAATCCCCACAAACAATGGTGGCTCCCGGCAAAGTAATTCCGTTTTCAGGACCTACCACGTGAACAATTCCGTTTTTTATATTTCCTAAACCCCAGTGGCTAATGCCATATTCTGCGGAGTTTTCCTCCAAAGCCTTTAATTGATTAGCAGATAATGCGTCTTCAACGGGCAAATGTTGGTTTATGGTTGGTGTGTTGTGATCGGCAGTGGCAAAAGTGCGTTCTGGATATAAAACCGAAATGCCTCTTTCCTTTAACCCTAAAAAAGCAACAGGACTGGTAACTTCGTGAATGAAATGACGGTCAATAAAAAACACGTCTGGTCCATCCTCAATTTGACGCACCACGTGCGAATCCCATACTTTGTCGAATAATGTAGTACTCATTTTTAACTATTTTTATTAAATGTGTTTCTGTTTTTTATAACAATGGAGGCAAATTTAGAAAAAGAAATAAAGTTGTCAATCTTATTATTTACTTATATACGATACCCAAAATGGGTTTACGACACTTTACAGCTTCTGATTATTAGTTTGGGATTAATGGTCCTAATTTGATTTCGAGTTTGTTTTTAATGTTGTCACTTTTATAGGAGTTATAACAGGTGTTTTTTAGGTTTATGATTTTGGTAAAAATTTAATATAAATCAACGATTTGATTAGAAATAGTTTAACGAAATGTTGAATTTAAACAAAATTTAATAATGATTGTGCTTCGAATGGATTTGTGCAGTTCTCTAAAGAAGTTCTTTTTTGGCTTTTTAAGTTCCAAAAAAGCGAATTAAATTTGATGTATTTAATATAAAATAGACCAATTTTTTTGCTAAAATACTACGACATCCAAAAAAATAGAATCGCTAATTTATTTGATTTTTTTGAAAGGGTTTTTGTTAATAACTTCCAAGGCATTTTAGTCTAAAAAATTCTAAATTTGGAAACTGCTAAATGTAATTTCAGGCAATTACAAAGCACTAAAATTCAATTATGTACTTAATATTCGATACCGAAACTACAGGATTACCCAAGCGTTGGGGCGCACCCATTTCCGACACGGACAACTGGCCAAGATGTATTCAAATTGCTTGGCAGCTCCACGATGCTATGGGAAGAGTCATCGAACATCAGGATTATTTGGTAAAACCTGAGGGATTCAATATTCCGTATGATGCCGAAAGAATTCACGGTATTTCTACCGAATTGGCAGAAGCCGAAGGAATTCCGTTAGCCGAAGTTTTAGAAAAATTCAATATCGCTTTATCGAAAACCAAATTTATTGTGGGTCAAAATCTGGGTTTTGACGTCAATATTATGGGTTGCGAATTTTATAGATTGGGAGTCGAAAGTCCAATGAGTTCGATGCCAATTTTGGATACTTGTACTGAAGTTACGGCTTCTTTATTGAAATTGCCCGGAGGTCGTGGTGGGAAATTCAAACTACCAACATTAACCGAATTATATCAATATCTTTTCAACAAACCATTTGCGGAAGCACACAATGCCACCGCCGATGTGGAGGCAACAACGCGTTGCTTTTTTGAATTGATTCGTACCGAAGTTTTTACCAAAAATGATTTAGAAGTTGAGCAAGAATATTTTGAGGATTTTCAGTTAAAAAATCCACGAGAGATTCAACTCATCGGATTACAGCACATTAATTTAAAGGAAGCTTCTGATAAAATTCGCCAAAAACTGGGTGGTCAACAAACGGAGACCATTTCGAAACAAGAGCTTTCGGACAATAAAAAAAGCTTAATTGACACTGATTTTGTGCATTTGCACAATCATACACAGTTTTCGGTTTTACAATCTACAATTAGTGTTGCAGCTTTGGTCAAAGCGGCTTCTCAGCAAAAAATGCCTGCTGTGGCAATGACCGATCACGCCAATTTGATGGGTGCTTTTCACTTTGTTCGAGATATTTTATATCATAATAAAGCGGCTGAAACCAAAAACAAGGAAGCTATTGAAAAAGGTGAAGAACCAACAGAAGTCCTAATGAAACCTATCGTTGGTTGCGAATTTTTTGTTTGTGAAGACCATAAAAATAAGTCGGTAAAAGACAATGGCTATCAAGTGGTGCTGTTGGCAAAGACCAAAAAAGGCTATCATAATTTGGCCAAAATGTCTTCCATTGGATATACAGAAGGTTTTTATTATGTGCCGAGAATAGACCGAAAAGTAATTCAGCAATACAAAGAAGATATTATTGTTTTATCAGGAAATCTTTATGGGGAAATTCCGAGCAAGATTTTGAATTTGGGTGAAAACCAAGCCGAAGAAGCTTTGCTTTGGTGGAAACAAGAATTTGGCAAAGACTTCTATATCGAGGTAATGCGCCACAATCAGGAAGATGAAAATCGTGTGAATGAAGGTTTGATTTCATTGGCTCGAAAACACGATGTTAAAATAGTTGCCACCAATAATACTTTTTACATTAATAAGGAAAATGCCAATGCGCACGATATTTTACTTTGTGTTCGTGATGGCGAAAAGCAAACTACCCCAATAGGACGTGGACGTGGTTATCGTTATGGCTTGCCCAATCAGGAGTATTATTTCAAATCCGGTGAGGAGATGAAACAACTTTTCAACAATTTGCCAGAAGCGATTTCGAATATTGCTGAGATTGTGGATAAAATAGAAATATACAATTTGGCTCGCGAGGTTTTGCTTCCAAAGTTCGAAATTCCAGTAGAATTTAATGTTCCAGAAGATGCTGTTGATGGTGGAGTTCGAGGCGAAAATGCCTATTTGAAACACCTTACTTTTGAAGGTGCCAAACGAAGATACAAGGAAATCACGCCTGAAATTCAGGAACGATTGGATTTCGAATTATTGACTATAGAAAATTCAGGGTATCCGGGGTATTTTTTGATCGTACAAGATTTCATCGCCGAAGCTCGAAAAATGGGTGTTTCTGTTGGTCCTGGTCGGGGTTCTGCGGCTGGTTCTGTTGTAGCTTATTGTTTGAAAATCACCAATATCGACCCGTTGATGTACAATCTGCTTTTCGAGAGATTCTTGAATCCAGACAGGGTTTCACTTCCCGATATTGATATCGATTTTGATGATGAAGGCCGAAGCAGCGTAATGGATTATGTGATTCGAAAATACGGCAAGAAACAAGTGGCTCAAATTATCACTTACGGTAAAATGGCTACCAAATCAGCGATTCGTGATACGGCTCGTGTTCTAGATTTGCCTTTATTCGAAGCCGATAAAATAGCCAAATTAATTCCGGGAATGATGCCGTCCAAATGGAATTTAGCTCGCTTTTTGAACGAAAAAGAAGATTTAATCAAAAAGACAGTTCGTCCCGAAGAATTTGAAAAAATAAAAGAATTAATAGGTTTGGCCAATGAAGGTGATTTGGGTGGAGAAACCATTCAGCAAGCCAAAGTATTGGAAGGAAACCTTAGAAACACTGGGATTCACGCTTGTGGAGTTATTATTACACCAAGTGATATTACCGATTTTGTTCCTGTAGCCACCGCTAAAGATTCGGATTTGTTTGTCACGCAATTTGATAACTCGGTCGTAGAAAGTGCCGGTTTGTTGAAGATGGACTTTTTGGGTTTGAAGACCCTAACTTTGATAAAAGATACTGTAAAACTGGTCAAATATAGAAGCGGAATCGAACTCAATCCCGACGAATTTCCTATTGATGATGCAAAGACGTACGAGCTTTTTCAACGTGGTGAAACGGTTGGTATTTTTCAGTATGAAAGTGCTGGAATGCAAAAATATATGAAGGAATTGAAGCCGACGGTTTTTCCCGATTTGATTGCTATGAATGCGCTTTATCGTCCAGGGCCTATTGCTTATATTCCGAGTTTTATTAAACGTAAAAACGGAGAAGAGCCTATCGAATATGATTTGGATGACTGCGAAGAATTACTGAAAGACACCTACGGAATTACCGTTTACCAAGAACAGGTAATGCTTTTGTCCCAAAAATTGGCCGATTTCTCCAAAGGTGATGCTGACGTTTTGCGTAAAGCAATGGGGAAAAAGATGATTGATGTTTTGGCGAAAATGGAACCAAAATTCATCTCTCAAGCGATGGCAAAAGGACATCCGAAAGACAAATTAGAGAAAATTTGGAACGACTGGAAAGCCTTTGCCGAATATGCTTTTAATAAATCACACTCGACTTGTTACGCTTGGATTGCCTACCAAACGGCTTATTTGAAAGCGAATTATCCAGCCGAATATATGGCGGCAGTTTTGTCGAATAATATGAGCGATATTAAGCAGGTTTCCTTTTTTATGGAAGAATGCAAGCGAATGGGATTGAAGGTTTTGGGACCCGATGTGAATGAATCCTATTATAAATTTACAGTAAATGATGATTACGCCGTTCGTTTCGGGATGGGAGCTGTAAAAGGAGTCGGTTCAGGAGCTGTTGCAACCATTGTCGAAAACAGAAAAACCACAAAATACAAATCGATTTTTGATTTAACCAAACGCATTGATTTGCGTGCTGCCAATAAAAAAGCGTTAGAAAACCTAGCTTTGGCTGGAGGTTTTGACTCCTTCACTGGAACTACAAGAGCGCAATATTTTCACGATGATGGTGACGGAATTACATTCTATGAAAAGGCCATTCGTTATGGTGCGAAGTTTCAGGAAAACGAAAATTCATCGCAGGTGAGTTTGTTTGGTGAAAGCAGCGATGTGCAAATTGCCGAACCTATTGTGCCTCCTTGCGAAGATTGGAGTACGATGGAAAAATTGGCCAAAGAAAAGGAAGTGGTAGGGATTTATATTTCGGGACATCCGTTGGATGATTTTAAATATGAGATGAAATATTTTTGCAATTCAAAGCTAGAATCTCTGAAAGATTTGAATCAATTTGTCAATAAAAATTTAACTTTTGGAGGAATAATTAGCAATGTTCAACACCGAATTGCCAAGAATGGAAAGGGCTGGGCGATATTTCATCTCGAAGGATATGATGAAAGTTATGAGTTCAAAATTTTTGGTGAAGAGTATATGAAATACCGCCATTATTTGATTCCAAATAGCTTTACGTATATAAAAGTTTTAGTCAAAGAAGGTTGGCCGGATAAGGAAACTGGAAAAAAAGGGGAGCCAAAGATTCAGTTTTCAGAATTTAAAATGCTGCAAGACGTATTCGATAATTTTGCTAAAAAATTGTGTATTTTATTGGATATAAAAGATTTGAATGCAGCATTCATAACGAAATTGAATACGGTTTTCCAGGAAAATAAAGGAAATAATTCGGTTACTTTTGATATTGTAGAACTAGAATTGGTAAAGAAAACTGTCGAAATTATTCCTGAAAATGTAAAATTGGAAGAGAGTACAGACATTTCCTTGTTCGATGATGAAATTCCAGAGGAGGCAGTAGTTTTTACTGAAGAATTTTCGGATGACGATGAACTTAATATGGAAGAATCTATTTCTGATGCGGAATCGTCAACCGAGGAAACCAAAATTATCACCCGTATTTCAATGCCAAGTCGAAAATTGAAAATCAAGATTTCGAATGAATTATTGGTAGAATTGGAGAAATTGCAAGTTAGTTTTAAGTTGAATTGATAAGTTATAACAATTTAAAAATAGTTAAATGTAATACAAGTTACATATCTTAACTCAAATGTTTCTTTATCTTTGCATTACAAAAACAAATAATTTTAAAAAATATAAATATGGCATTAGCAATAACAGATGCTACTTTTGAAGAAGTAGTTTTGAAGTCAGACAAACCAGTAATGGTAGATTTTTGGGCAGCTTGGTGTGGACCTTGTAGAATGGTTGGTCCAATCATTGACCAAATCAGCGAAGAATACGCTGGAAAAGTAGTCGTAGGAAAAGTAGATGTTGACGCAAATCAAGAATTCGCTGCAAAATACGGAGTGAGAAACATTCCAACAGTATTAGTTTTCCATAATGGTGAAGTAGTAGGAAAACAAGTAGGTGTTGCTCCTAAGCAAACCTATGCAGACAGTTTAGACGCTTTGTTGTAGTCTAAAGTTATTATCATAAAGAAAGGTTTGGCGAAAGTCAAGCCTTTTTTATTTATAATCTATTAATTTTTTAAATCATTCAATCTTTTAATACATTTGAAGAATGAAGATCGAATCGCAAATAGAAAAAATTTCCAGTTTCCAACATCTCGAATTGTTGGCAAACCAAATTGTGGAAGGATTTATTTCAGGAATGCATAAAAGCCCTTTTCATGGTTTTTCGGCTGAATTTGCGGAGCATAAAGTGTATAATGTAGGCGAAAGCACCAAGCACATCGATTGGAAATTGTTTGCCAAAACCGATAGATTGTACACCAAAAAATTCGAAGAAGACACCAATTTGCGTTGCCACATCATTATCGATAATTCGTCGTCGATGCATTATCCAAAACTTCAAAACAAAGAAAATTTTTTCCAAAACAAGATTGGCTTTTCGGTTTTGGCTTCGGCAGTGTTGATGAATATTCTAAAGAAACAGCGCGATGCAGTAGGTTTGAGTGTATTCTCAGATACGTATGAGTATTATTCACCCGAAAAAGGAAGTGATCGTCATCATCGAATGATTTTGAATACTCTCGAAAATCTTTTAGAAAAACCGAAAGTTCAAAAAAGAACCGATACAATTACCTTTCTACACCAAATTGCTGAAAAAATTCATCGTCGGTCAATGATTATTCTATTTACAGATATGTTTCATCCCGAAGCTTCGGCAGGAAATGAAGCAGCCTTGTTTACCGCCTTACAACATTTGAAACACAACAAGCACAAAGTCGTTTTATTTCACGTTATAGACAATAAAACGGAGTTGAATTTTGACTTTGACAATGCGCCAAGGAAGTTCATTGATATAGAATCGGGAGAGGAGGTCAACATTTTTGCCGATAATGTGAAGGAAGAATATGAAAAAGGGGTTGCTGGTTATTTCAAAAGACTAGCTCTGACCTGCTCTCAGAACAAAATTAAGTACATTCCAGTGGGTGTTGCCGATAGTTTTGAGAAAATATTGACTACATATTTAGTTGAAAAACAAAACTTTGGATAATAAGCAAAAAAATATCAAATGTTTTTTGAATAAACCCTTGTAAAAACAAAAATCTATAGTATATTTGCAACCGCAATAAAGCAGAGGTTTGGTAGTTCAGTTGGTTAGAATACATGCCTGTCACGCATGGGGTCGCGGGTTCGAGTCCCGTCCAGACCGCTAAATTGGGGAGAAGCGATTCAGAGATGAATCGCTTTTTTGCCCCAAAAAAGCATCTAAAATAGTTGTGTTGTTTCGCTACGACTTTGTAACTCGTAGCACGGTTTAGTAGTTAGACCAATGAAAAGCTTTCCACTTTTGTGGATAGCTTTTTTGATTTTAAGGGGTTTATAGTTTCTAAAACAATCCCGATTTATTTTCCCAAACAATCCAAAGAAACAACCCCAAATACATCATGCAAATCACAAACTTCATAAAACTAGAAGCCAGAAAGCCAATAAATGAACCAGTTGCTGCTTTCAAAGCACGACCGTGGTCTTTGTAATCGTATAGAAGTTCTCCGATAAACGCGCCAACAAATGGACCGATAATAAATCCAAAAGGAATCGGAGCAAAAATCCCAACAACCAAACCGATGTTTGTTCCCCAAATGCCATATGAACTACCACCAAATTTTTTAGTTCCTCTAGCTGGAATTACATAATCGAGGACAGAAATTAGCAAGGTAATCAAAAGAGTTATTCCAATAATCCAATAATTTACTACCACAGCTTTCGTAAAATAGAGCAATACTAATCCTAACCAACTTATGCTTGGCCCCGGTAAAACTGGCATAAAACTGCCAAATACACCAACAATCATAAATGTAAATCCAAAAATTAGAAGTAATAAATCCATAAATTAAAATTTTGTAAATTTGAAAACAAGAATAGAAATGTATTTGAAAACCGTTTATGAGAAAAATAATTCTAGTTTGTATTGTTCTAATTTTTTGTCATTCGACTTTTGCTCAAGAGAAAAAGGCAAATAGTGCCGATGATGTATTGAAAGACTCCATTTATATTGCGAATAAAACAAAAGTATTAAATTATTCTTTGAAAGATTTCGAAAAATTATTTTTTGAATTCAACGAAAAAAAATTTGACCCAAATGTGATATTGACAAAAAAAGAATTTTACACGTATACTGTGAAAATTGCCACTTTTTCGGACCGTTTAGCCGCTTTATATCCCAAGGAAAAAGAAGTCGCCGCCGAAAGTAAAAAGAAGTGGTTATCCGAAAGTTATGAAGATTATTTGCTTTCGAAGCAATCGCAAAAAAAATAATTGTATTTTTATAAATTATTAGTTCAATTCAAAAACACTACATTGAGGCAATTTTATTTTTTGTTACTTTTTATATTATTCAATTCCTGTCAGTACTTCGACAAGCAAGTACCTTCAGAAAAGGATTTGTTACAAAAGGAACTCAAAGCCATCAATTGGAAAGAAGTAGATGAATTTCCATCGGTTGTTTATTGTGAAAAGATAGAAAACAAAGCCCAGCGCAAAGAATGTTTTTTTGAAGTGATGACCCAACTCATCCAAGAAAAATTAGCCGTCGATACCTTGTCGATTCTTTATCCAGAGTTGGATACGATCGAGGTGAAAGTCACAATTTTGCCTAACGCTAGCTTACAATTCGAGCCCCAATTCCCTAAAGATTCCGTGGCTTACGACACCATAAAAATCGATAGTATTCTTAAAGCTCGTTTGGTCGATTTTCCAAAAATTAATCCAGCCATCAAGCGCGGAATACCGGTTAAAACACAATTTATCCTCCCCGTTATTATCAAAGTAGAATAGTTAATGCCATTTACATTTTCACACCCAGCGATTATTTTACCATTATTTGGAGCTAAAAGGCTTTCAGCTACAGGATTGATTATTGGTTCAATGGCTCCTGATTTTGAATATTTTATTAGAATGAAAGTACAGAGCGATATTAGTCATACTTTTTTAGGTTTGATATTGTTTGATTTACCTGTTGGATTTTTAGTTGCTTTGATATTTCACGAAATAGTAAAAAGGAAATTAATTGAAAATTCACCCTCTTTTTTTCAGTACAGATTAGAAATTTTGAAGAATATGAAATGGATAGATTATTTAAAGATCAATTTATTTTATGTTATTATTTCTATTTTAATCGGTGCTTTTTCTCATCTATTTTGGGATGCATTTACGCATGAATCTGGACATTTTGTTCAAAAATCACCACTTTTGCTTCATAAAGTAAGTAATATTCCTTTCTATAAAATAGTCCAGCATTTAAGTTCAATGATTGGAATGATTTTTATTCTTTATTATATATATAAAGTTCCTGTTGTAAATTTAACCCTGATAACACAAAACTGGAAATATTGGGTTTTAGTTTTTGTTTTGACTTTTGTATTTATTTCGATTCGTTGCACATTTGGATTATCAATTAATCAAACAGGAAATGTTATAGTAAGCCTAATTTCTTCATTAATTTTAGCATTGACTTTCGCAGGTATAAATTTCAGTAGAAAGAAAGTTATTTAGAAAATCCCCTACCTTTCCATTCGTAGTTCCCAACCAAAGAATACAAAGCCACACTTACACTAAAAAAAGGATACAGCAAGCTACTCAAAATCAAAAAATGCATTCTCTTTTTAGTCAAAAAGCGATTGGATTTATAAATCAAAAGGGTGTCAAAAGTAAATTTCATAAAGGATAACAAAACGATATTTTGAAACGGAATATAACCCAACAACCAACAGCCAACAACCAACAGCCAAGCTAGATTTCCTCCAAAAACTAGCAATCCTAAACCAATTCCAAATCTGCTTTGATACGAACCCGTTTTCGAAGCCCAACGCACTCTTTGATAAAATAAAGACTTCCAATCATTCAAAGGTTTTGTGATGACAATATTGTTTTCAGATTTCAAATAATGAACTTTTTCAGGGAATTGGCCAATCGCTTTTTGCAACAAAAAAACATCGTCGCCGCTGGCAATTTTGTAATTTCCATCGAAACCATTTAGGTCCTGAAACAACGATTTGGTATAGGCAAAATTAGCTCCATTACACATAAAACCTTTTCCTAAACCAAAACTTCCAATTGTTGCTCCTTGCAAACTAGCCAAATCCAATTGCTGAAAATGATGCAAAAACGAATCTTCGCAGTCATAAGTCACCGCGCTGGCAATCATCGAAACTTCGTGATTTTGAATGTAATTATTTAGTGCTAACAACCAGTTTTCATTGACCACGCAATCCGCATCGGTTGTGATAATCCAATCGTTTTTCACCACCTTCATCGCTGTAGAAATAGCGTCTTTCTTAGGAGAATTTGAAACCCTAATATTCTTTATAATTGAAACTTTACAATTGAAATCTGAAATCTGAAACGCTTCTTTCGAATAATCATCTACCAGAATCACTTCAAATAAATCATTAGGATAATTCAATTTCGAAAGACTTTCCAAAAGATGAGGTAAATTTTCGACTTCATTCCTAAAAGGAACGATAATAGAAAATTTTGTTTTTGGCTTCAAATCAAGATTTTCAAAGGAATTAACTTTGGAAAATCCATAAATCAAGGCAATTATCGACAAGCAATAAAACAATAACAGGATATATAAAACCAGAATCATGGCTCAGTTTTGATTTTGAAATTCATTACATAATAACTGCCAATGACAACGGGAAAAACCACGTTCAAAAACCATATCAAGGTGCTTATAAAAACCACAATCCATTCGTTGACGCCCAGAATTCCGAAGAAATAAACAGCAACACTTCCTTTGACAGCAAAGTCCAAAAACTGAAAAGTAGGCAAGGAAGAAGCTAAAAAGTAAACACTCGCAATGGTCGCCATTAAAATAAAATAAGGCAAATCGACATCAAAAGCCAAGAACAAAAAATAATATTGGTGCGAAAAAACCAAGTAGCGACAAATGGCCAAGAATATATTTTTCTGATGAATCGCTTTCGGGATTTCGTTGATTTTGTGAATTAGTTTTTCGATGGAGTAGCCTTTGATATTAATTTTCTTCGAAAAAAATAAAATTCCAAACAATAAAAAACAAATTCCAAAAAGTATCGAAACTGTTTTTGGAGTGATAATATTGTAATTGGCATTGAAATACAACAAGCCAAATATTCCAAAAACCACCGACAAAATCATCTGGATTCCGTTGCAAATCAAATTCAAAAAGATAACTCTTTTAGTTTTCGATTTTTCGAAAAACAAAGCTTTTCCAGCATATTCACCAACGCCGTTTGGAGTAAATAATCCTGCAGTTAATGCTCCAAGAACTTGTTTGGTGGCTTCTGGCAAAGAGATTTTATGGAGATAAGAAACCAAATTCTGCCATTTCAAAATTTCGAAAAAACGATTCAAAACACTCAAAAGCAAGAGAAAGGCAATTCCGCCAATCGAATAATTTTTCTGGAACAAAACGAGGAACCTTTGCCAATCGAGTTTGTCGTTATGGGCAAGCTGACTGTAAATAAAATAGAAAGCTCCGCCAACAATCAAAACTTTGATTAGAAATAGAAGAAACCGCTTCGTTGAGGGAGAAATTGAAATCATGTTTGCAAAGTAACAAATTAAAATTTGCAAAAGGACATCGAATGTCAAACCTCGCTATTGTAAAAGTTATAGTTTTGAGTTATTCAAAACATTTTTTTGAAGTAGATGCTTCAAATGAATTAGATTTGTATAAAATAAACAACAATCTAGGAAGTATAAATATCAGCAGATGAAAAACAATAATGGAATAAAATTAGTTTTGAGTCTTTTATTTTTGGCAAATTCCTTTTCGGGTTTCTCTCAAAATCAGGAAATCCCTTTGTGGGAAACTATTCCGGGAGCTATTAAATCTATTGTTTATAAAGAGGAAAGCACCAAAGGTGATGATGGAGTAATAAGCGGATTGAGTAAAGTTTCGCAACCCACATTGACTGTTTTTTTAGCGGATCAAAGTTCAAGCAATGGTACAGTTGTAATAATTTGTCCAGGAGGAGGCTATTTGCATTTGGCAATCAATAAGGAAGGCTACAAAATCGCAAAATGGTTCAATAGTTTTGGTATTTCCGCTTTTGTTTTGAAATACCGAATGCCGAGCGATTTGACTATGAAAGACAAAACTATTGGCCCATTGCAAGATGCCCAAGAGGCGATTAGAATGGTTCGCCGCAATGCTTCAAAGTGGCATTTAGATCCAACTAAAATTGGAATTATGGGTTTTTCGGCCGGAGGGCATTTGGCAGCAACAGCATCTACCCATTACGCAGATAAAGTATATGATTCAAAAGAGGAAGTGAGTTCTCGCCCCGATTTTTCTATCCTGATTTATCCAGTGATTTCGATGCAAGATGGAATTACCCATAACGGTTCCAAAAAATATCTTTTGGGAGAAAATGTTAGTAGCGAAATGGTCGAAAAATACTCGAATGAAAAAAGGGTTGATGCTAAAACACCAAAAGCATTTTTAGTTCATGCAACTGATGATAAAGTGGTTCCTGTCGAAAACAGCATCAATTATTATTTGGCATTAAAACAAAATAAAATTCCAGTCGAGATGCACATCTATGAAAATGGCGGACATGGTTTTGGTTTAGGCGTTCAAGGAACGAATACGAACTGGCCAAAAGCATGTGAAAAATGGATGGAGGCCAATGGATATTTTCCTCAATTGTAATGAATATAAAAAATAACTTAATGATTTTTTCGGATCATTAAATATGAAAATTTGCATCAAAATTATTTATGTCAAACGAACGCATCATATTAGGAATCGACCCAGGAACCACGATTATGGGTTTTGGAATAATAAAAGTTGTTGGGAAAAACATGCAGTTTATTCAACTCAATGAATTGCAATTGTCCAAATACGACAACCATTATCAAAAACTGAAAATCATTTTCGAAAGGACTATCGAACTCATCGACACCCACAATCCTGACGAAATTGCGATTGAAGCACCATTTTTTGGCAAAAATGTACAATCAATGCTAAAACTCGGAAGAGCCCAAGGTGTGGCAATGGCAGCGGGACTTTCGAGAGATATTCCCATCACCGAATATGAACCCAAGAAAATAAAAATGGCTATCACCGGAAACGGAAACGCCAGCAAGGAACAAGTGGCCAAAATGCTTCAACAATTATTAGGCTTAAAAGAATTACCAAAAAATCTCGATTCAACAGACGGTTTGGCTGCTGCGGTTTGTCATTTTTTCAATTCTGGAAAAGCGATTGGTGCAAAAAGTTATACTGGTTGGGATGCTTTTGTGAAACAGAATGAAGAACGAGTAAAGAAGTAGTGGTAAGTGGTTAGATTTTTATAAAATCGATTATAATGTTTAAAGAGTTTTCATTTATTGGTTTGTGGCTTATCCCTTTAATTTTTACAATTAGTAGGAAAGTATTGAGAGAGAAAAAGCCTTTTTTAATAATTTTAAGTTTCTCTGTTCTAGTTTCAATTTTAGCTTTAAGTGAAATGAATTCTGAAGCAAGTGATTCGCCAAATTTTATATTATTTTGGTTTTGCCCTTTATATTCATTACTAATCTATAGATTGATGTTAATCCCTTTTTGGGCACGAAAAAAAAGAGATCCAAAAATTCCACCAAGAGAGTTGTTTTATTCAGGCGATGTAAGTCTTTTTGCTGATAAATTTTTTGGATTTGTTTTTATGTTATTGAGTACGCTTTTGCCAATGATTTTAATATTCAAATTAAGCTAAAATCAATATATGTCTGGAATCTACATCCATATCCCTTTTTGCAAGCAGGCTTGTCATTATTGCGACTTTCACTTTTCGACTTCGATGAAGAAGAAAGACGAGATGGTTTTGGCTTTGGTCAAAGAAATCCAAATGCGTAAAACTGAGTTTGAAAATGAAACAATAGAAACCATTTATTTCGGCGGAGGAACGCCCAGCAGATTGACCATTGCAGATTTGAAATTACAATTGGATTCGATTTATAAAAACTATAAAGTGGCTGAAAAGCCCGAAATCACGCTCGAGGCAAATCCTGATGATTTGTCGGAAGAGTATTTAATCGAACTTTCAAAAATTGGAATAAATCGGCTGTCTATCGGAATTCAATCTTTTTTTGAAGACGATTTAAAGTTGATGAATCGTGCTCATAATTCGGTGGAAGCTAAAAAATGTTTGGAAATCGCCACGCAATATTTCGACAATATTTCCCTAGATTTGATTTACGGAATTCCGGGGATGAGCAACGAAAAGTGGAAACAAAACATCGAAACAGCTTTGTCTTTTGGCATTCCGCACATTTCGAGTTATGCCTTGACGGTCGAACCTAAAACAGCTTTGAACAAACTCATTCAAACCGGAAAAATAGCCAAACCAAACGATGAAGTTGCTGAAGAACATTTTCAGATTTTGGTCGAAACACTCGAAAAAAATGGTTTTATTCATTATGAATTGTCGAATTTTGGGAAAGAAAATTATTTTTCGAAGAACAATTCAGCCTATTGGTTAGGAAAAAAATACATCGGAATTGGCCCTTCGGCACACAGTTATGATGGCATTTCACGCAGTTGGAATGTTTCGAATAATTCCATTTATTTGAAATCATTAGAAGAAAGTAAATTACCCAATGAAATTGAAATTTTATCCAAAACCGACCGTTATAACGAATATATTATGACCGGTTTGAGAACCATTTGGGGAGTTTCGCTAGATAGAATAGAACAAGAATTTGGAAACGAATATTTAGACTATTTGCACAAGCAAGCGCAAAAATTTATTGATGATGACTTGCTTTCTATTCAAAATAAGATTTTAAAACCAACCCAAAAAGGAAAGTTTTTGACTGATGGAATTGCGAGTGATTTGTTTATGGTAAATTCAAAATAATTTAAAAATGAATCTAGAAACCTACTACGAATATTGTCTCAATAAAAAAGGTGTAACCGAACATTTTCCTTTCGATCAAGACACTTTAGTTTTTAAAGTGGGTGGAAAAATGTTTGCGCTTTCCTCTTTAAATCAATGGGAAATAGGCGAGCCATCGGTCAATTTGAAGTGCAATCCTGATTATGCACAAGAATTGCGAGGACAATATGGTGATATCAAACCAGCGTTTCATATGAGTAAAGTGCATTGGAACACCGTTGGGATAAATAATGAAGTTTCGGATAAGTTTGTCAAAGAATTGATCGATGATTCCTATGAATTGGTTTTCAAAAGTTTGTCCAAAAAAATCCAAAGCGAAATTCTTCACCCGAGATAAAAAAATTACCGAACAGGTAAAGCAATTAGAAAATTAGGCATTACTTTTGCTAAACATTTTAGAACAAAATTCAAATACAATAGTATGATTGATAATCTTAAAAAATTTTTAAACGAAGAACAAGATCCAAAAGCCATCGAAAAAATCACTTCAAAACTGAATGATTTGTTGATGAAAAATGAAGAAATTGGATATATCGCCGTTCAAAAAAAACCTGCCATTACTGTTTTTCCCGATAGTATTGTCGTGACCAACAAACGAATCATCATTTGTCAGCCAAAAAATATGGGTCTTTCAATGAATTTTACTGATTTTACTTGGGATGAAGTGGAAGGAACTTTTATGAAAGAAAATATTTTGGGTTCCGAATTTTCGTTTTCGACCAAAACACAAATTCAGGTTTCTATTGATTATATTCCAAAAATTCAAGCTAGAAAAATTTCTACTTATGCCAAAGAACAATTGGATCTTTTGAAAAATCCTGTAGTTGCCGAAGAAGCGAATATTCAGATTCCAGAATTTATTCAAGAAGAAATTGAAGAAGTAGAAACAGAAGAAGTGGTTAGTTTTGCCGAAATAATGCCAGCGGTTTCTAACTACACGGAACCAGTTGTAGAAAATACAGCTACTTCAACTGAAAAATTGTCTAGCGAATTGTCACAAGATGAACTTTTTGCCAAGCTTCAAAACTACAAAAAACTCCTCGATAACGGATTGATTTTGCAGGGAGAATACGACGCTTTCAAAAAGGAGATTTTGAGTTATATGTAAATTCATTTTTTTTGCACTATGCAAATCTAACGGCTCCAAAAAGAAGACAAGAAGCGGAGACATTTGCAGAGCTTTTCATCGGAAATCTTTGATAAGTGGTCAGTAAATTAAAAACTTTGAAAAAATTTAATATTGATTTATTATGAAATTTTATTTTACCATTATCCTAATCTTCGTGATTTGTAATAATACAGTTGGACAAAGTGATGTTAGTGAGAAGCTATTCAAAACCAATACAGATTCTAAAATTATTCAAAGTGAGCCAATAGATCTTGATTTCTACAATGATTTGATTATTATTCCAGAAGGTAAGATGTATAAAAAATTCTTTGAAAGAATCAATTATTTTAAAGAAGTTATGAATTTTAAGGAATTTGAAAAATACGCTGCAACGAAGGTTGATCAAAGTTTATATGAAGGAACAAAAAACATTGATGAGGTATTTAAAGCAATTTTTGATAAACATCGACACTTTTTTATTTTTACTGAAAAGCATGACAAAACCAATAAAACTGTTCAATTAATTTTGACAAAACCAGGTGCAGAAGTACTATTCATTGTTGAGGGTAATTTTAAAACGAATGTTGTCGGAATCACTGCTGGAACGTTAACAATTACTGAAAATACTTATAATTCAATGATGAATGAATTTGTGAATTATATTCGATTAAATGCTAAAGCATATTAATAACATCTCATTAGCTCCCGCTGCCAAGCGATCCAGAAGAAACTGAAGAAGTGGAAACGGAAGAAGTAGTAAATTATGCCGAAATAATGCCGGCAGTTTCTAATTACACGGAACCTATTGTAGAAAATACAGCTACTTCAACTGAAAAATTGTCTAGCGAATTGTCACAAGATGAACTTTTTGCCAAGCTCCAAAACTACAAGAAACTCCTCGATAACGGATTGATTTTGCAAGGAGAATACGACGCTTTCAAAAAGGAGATTTTGAGTTATATGTAATTCAAACCTTGTTTTTGGATATTCATCCCGATAAATTCTCATTTATCGGGATTTTTTTTGAGAATTAGTTCAGTTGTGTAACATAAGTTACACTAAGGATTTTTTGCTTGAAGTACATTTAACCTATTAAATCAATGGGTTTTGTTCTAAGGGAAATAAACACCCGTTTTTTTTTAAAAGAATTTAATATTTTAATCAAAACCATTAACCATGAAAAAAATTATTTTACAATTTGGATTAGTACTCTTTTCGACTTTTGCTTTTTCGCAAGCGGGTCATATTATGCAAGGGGTTGGCGCTTTCAATATGTCTATGGGAGGTGCTTCTACAGCACAACCACTTGATATTTCTGGAGCATTACAATGGAATCCAGCTTCTATTTCGGCATTCAATGACAAAATCATCAAATTTGATGCGGGCTTGTTTTTTTCTTCCCCAGAATTGAGTTCTAGCTTGCCAGCAGGAATGATGGGTCCAGGTTCTCCTGCTGTTTCAGGTGTTACTAAAGATGCTAGAAACCCTTCTATAATGCCAGCTCTAGCAATGGTTTGGGGAAAAGAAGGAAGCAAACACACTTTTGGCGTATCTGCTTTCGGAATCAGTGGTTTTGGAGTTACTTTTCCAGAAGAATTAAATCAACCGATGAGTCCCAATTTCAATCCTTCATTAAATTCAAATCCTATCAATTATCCCCAAAAAGCAGGTGGTTTTGGTAGAGTAGAATCGGATTATATGTTGTTGCAAGTTGGTTTTACTTGGGCTTACGAAATTACTGATAAACTTTCGGTAGGCGTGGAACCTACTTTCAATTATGGTTCTTTGCAATTGATGCCAAATCCAACGGCAAATCCTTCAGCAGCCGGGTACCCTTCAACAAATAAAGCTACTACTACAGGATTTGGAGCTCAATTTGGTTTGTATTTTGATTCCCTAAAAGGATTCAAAGCAGGAGTTTCGTATAAAACAGCTCAAAACCTAAGTGAAATGGAATTCGAAAACACCTATTTAGACAATACAACATCGACTAATAAATTTGATATGGATTATCCTGCGATACTTTCTTTTGGTGTAGGATATTCAAAAAGCGATTTCGATCTTGCCCTTGATTATAGAATGGTAGATTATAAAAATACCAATGGTTTTTCAGAGGCTGGTTGGACTCAAACAGCATCAGTGAAAGGATTTGGTTGGGATAATGTTTCTATTTTGTCAGCAGGTATTCAATACAAAGGCATCGATAAATTGCCTTTGAGATTAGGATATACCTATAGTTCAAATCCTATTGGTAGCGATGTTACCTTCTTTAATATTCCTGCAACAGCTATAATCAAAAATGCTTTTCAGTTTGGATTTAGTTATGCAGCAAGTAACAATATCTCTTTGGACGCAGTGTACCACCACGGAGCAAGCGACGGAAAAACTTCTGGACAAATGCTTAATCCAATGATGGTTTCTGATGCAAATCCTTATGGAGCAGTTCCGGGAACAACAGTGGGTTACGAGATGACAACCGATTTAGTGATGATTGGAATATCATATAAATTTGACAAAAAATCAGCAAAATAATTCAATTTTAAAGTAATAAAAAAACGGTTCCTAAAATAGGAACCGTTTTTTATTTTGGATTAAATTACATTGTTTGCTTCTGTTTCTCTACAAAATTATGGGCTTGAAGTTCTAATAATTCGGTAGCTTTCTGACGTTGCAAATCGTAGAGTTTCTTGTCTTGGGCAATGTCATCATACACTTTATCATGCATCGATGCGCTGGTTTTTACCAACAAATTGCGTTGGTATTTGTCTTGGGCCAAAGTGGCTTTCAAAGCTGTTTCTAAATCTTCTAGTTTATAATCGTATTCGCCTTTTTGAGATAACAACTTGGCGATTATTGGTGAAGTTTCGATTGCCAAAAACAACAACATTATAAACAGCGAGGGAATCAACGGAAGTTTGTTCAGCGCATTAATTCTAGCCATCAAACCATCAAAACCATCAATTATAGGTTGAGTTTCGGATACTTTTTTGTCTAAATCAGCTTGAAGAGTTATGGCTTTTTTATCGTTGACAGCAATTTTGGCTAAATTGGTTTTTCTAACAGAATCCAGTTCGGCTGAAGCCAAATTATGCTTGGCAATTTTCTCTTTAAAAACTGGTCCTTTGCCTAATTTCATTGTGCCTTTCGTTCCTTCGGCTTCGGAAATATAGGTTTCGTAAAGCGTATTTACTTCTTTTTCTTTCGAAGCAATTTCTGCTTTCAGCTTGTCGGTTTCAGCTTTATTTTTGTCCAAATCTGATTTGAAATAATTGGCGACTTCTTTTTTGTTGTTTAAAGCCATTGCGTTTTTTTCTTTCAATAAAACAGTATTGATTTCTTTTTCAAAAATTTTAATTTCCAAGGGTTTCGAAATCACCATGGCAATAATTATCGCCAGAATAATTCGTGGACTGGCTTGCAAGAATTCGCTTTTGAAACTGTCTCTTTTTCGAATAGTGGAAACAATAAATCGATCTAAATTATAAATGAGCAATCCCCAAACAATGCCAAATCCCATAGCAATAAATGGATTGTCAAAAACAGTGAAAAGCGCATAAGAACTAGCAATAAATGCCATAACAGCGGTAAAGAAAACGGTGGCGCCAATACCTACATATTTGGTTTGTTCGCCTTCGGAGCAACCTTCGAGAAGATTTTTGTCGGCTCCGGAACAGAGGATGAAAAATTGTTTTAACATTGTGATTTTGATTTGTTGCACCAGTTCACTGACACAAGGATGATTGATTGATGTTGATTAGTATGTACTTAACGTCAAAAGTTACTGTTTGTTGTGATTTTGTTGTTCTGTTTATAAACAAAAAGAGTCTAGCTATTGGCTAGACCCTTCCTTTCTTTGAATTTCTAATTAACTAAACAAGTGGTGCACCTGACATAATTTCTGGATTGGCTAATTCTTCAAATTTTGTAAAATTTGCTTTGAATTTTTGAGCCAATTCTATTGCTTTTACATCATATAGTGTTTTGTCTTCCCAAGTATTTCTTGGATTTAAGATTTCGGCTGGTACATTTGGACATTCTTGCGGAATGGCAATTCCAAATACATCATGATTTACAAATGGAACTGCATCTAATTCCCCATTTAGTGCCGCAGTAATCATTAAACGGGTGTATTTTAATTTCATACGGCTTCCAGTTCCATATGGTCCGCCAGTCCAACCCGTGTTGATGAGCCAAACTTTTACATTGGCATTTTTCATTTTTTCGCTCAACATTTCAGCGTATTTTGTGGGGTGTAGCGGCATAAACGGGGCTCCAAAACAAGCCGAAAAATTGGGCTGAGGTTCGGTAACTCCAGTTTCAGTTCCTGCAACCTTTGCAGTATAACCTGAAATAAAATGGTAGGCCGCTTGTCCAGGTGTCAATTTAGAGATAGGAGGCAAAATTCCAAATGAATCTGCCGTCAAAAAGAATATATTTTTCGGATTTTTACCTATAGATTTTGGTTGAATATTGTCTATATGATAAATCGGATAACTTACCCTTGTATTGGGTGTTAGACTAACGTTTTCATAATCGACTTCATTTGTACCTTCTTTGAATATTACATTCTCTAACACCGCCCCTTTTTTAATAGCTCTATAGATATCGGGTTCATTTTCATCGGTTAGATTAATCACTTTTGCATAACATCCACCTTCAAAATTGAATATGGTATTTTCGTTTGTCCAACCGTGTTCATCGTCGCCAATAAGTTTTCGAGCAGGATCTGCTGACAAAGTTGTTTTTCCAGTTCCTGATAAACCAAAGAAAATTGCGGTATCTCCTTCTTCTCCCACATTGGCGCTACAATGCATTGGCAAAGTATTTTTGAAAACAGGAAGGATAAAATTCAATGCCGAAAAAATTCCTTTTTTCATTTCTCCTGTGTATCCAGTTCCGCCTATCAATGCTATTTTTTTGGTTATATCCAGAATAGCAAAATTGCTTTGACGTGTTCCGTCAATTGCAGGATCAGCAAGGAAACTTGGTACACAAATAACAGTCCATTCAGGCGTAAAATGGTCTAATTCTTCTTTTTCGGGTCTCAAAAACATGTTAAAACAAAATAAATTTGCCCAAGCCGTTTCTGTGACAACACGAATATTTAGTCTATAATTTGTATCTGCACATACATAGCAATCTCGGACATAAACTTCTTTATCCGATAAATAGGTGGTTACTTTGTTATATAATGTGTCAAAAGCTTCCGGTTCGAAAGGTATGTTTACATTTCCCCACCAAACCTTGTCTTTGGTAATGTTGTCTTTTACAATAAATCGATCTTGAGGTGAACGGCCTTTAAATCCTCCAGTATTTATGGATAAAGCCCCAGTTGAAGTTTCTGTTCCTTGACCGGATTGAACAGTTTTTTCGTGCAATTCATCAGCTGATAATTGATAAAAAATGGTGGCGTTTTCGATCCCTAAATTATTTAACGAAATCGATTTCGTAAACAAAGCGTAGTTGTCCATAAATTTTTTTGTTTTTGGTTTAATTTATTGGACGCAAAAGTAAAAATTAAATTTTGGACCGAAATATTTTATAACAATTTTATGATTTTTTGTTTAAATAATTCATGAATAATACTCCCCAAGCTAATATTAGTAGCAATCCGCCAATTGGCGTTACGAATCCAATAATTTTAAAATTAAAAGAGGTAAGGCTATTTGTAGCCAATAAGTAAATCGAACCCGAAAAGAAAAGGACTCCAAAAACAACCAAATAATAAATGGTTTTCTTTGCTTTTTGCGAAAGCATAGAAAGGCCTACAAACAATAAAAACAAAGCATGATATATTTGATATTTTACCCCTGTTTCGAATGTGGCCAATTCTTCAATGGATAAAAATTTTTTTAATGCGTGTGCTCCAAATGCGCCCAAAATGATTGCCAACATCCCGAAAATTGCTCCTGTAGAAATTATTTTTTTGTCCATTTTTTAGATTTTATACTGCAAAAGTATCTCTTTCTGTTCAAAATACATGAATTTTAAGAGATGATTTTAGTTTGTTATATTTTTAGGTTTTGTAGTTTTAATTATGACATTGCTTGTTATAATTATAACATTTATGTATGTTTGTGTTAAATATATGTAAATATGAGATCAGTTTTAATCATTGGGGCAGGACGATCCGCTTCGTCACTAATTCAATATCTTTTAAAAAAGTCGGTTGAAGAGAATTTGCATCTCATTATTGGAGATTTATCCTTAGAATCTGCTCAAAAAAACACGAATAATCATCCCAATGCAACTGCTATTGCATTAGATATTTTTGACAAAACTCAAAGAGAACAAGCTATTCAAAAAGCAGATATTGTGATATCAATGTTACCTGCACATTTGCATATTGCCGTGGCTAGGGATTGTATTTCGTTTAAAAAAAATATGGTTACGGCTTCCTATGTGAGCGAAGCGATGCAGGAATTGGATATTTTAGCCAAAGAAAATAATTTGATTTTCATGAATGAGATTGGTTTGGATCCTGGAATTGACCATATGAGTGCGATGAAAGTTATAAATGAAATCCGAGAAAAAGGCGGAAAAATGCTTTTGTTTGAGTCTTTTTGTGGAGGCCTTGTTGCTCCTGAATCGGATACCAATTTGTGGAATTATAAATTTACTTGGGCACCGCGAAATGTGGTCCTTGCAGGTCAAGGTGGCGCCGCAAAATTCCTTCAAGAAGGAACCTACAAATACATTCCCTATTGTAATGTATTTCGCAGAACTGAATTCCTAGAAGTGGAAGGTTATGGTAAGTTTGAAGCCTATTCGAACCGCGATTCTTTAAAATATCTCGATGTTTATGGTTTAAACGATGTGCTCACTTTATATCGAGGAACTATTCGGAGAGTTGGTTTTTCCAAAGCTTGGAATATGTTTGTACAACTCGGAATGACAGACGACAGTTATGTTATGGAAAATTCTGAAAACATGAGTTACCGCCAATTCGTGAATTCATTTTTGCCCTATCATCCAACAGATTCTGTCGAAATCAAGATGCGGTTGATTCTAAAAATCGACCAAGATGATATAATGTGGGATAAATTATTGGAATTGGATTTATTCAATCCCAACAAAAAGGTAGGTTTGAAAAATGCCACACCAGCCCACATTCTCGAAAAAATCCTTACTGATAGTTGGGCTTTACAACCCAATGACAAAGATATGATTGTGATGTATCACAAATTTGGCTATGAATTGAATGGTAAAAAACTTCAAATAGATTCCAAAATGGTTTGTCTTGGCGATGACCAAAAGTATACTGCAATGGCAAAAACTGTTGGTTTACCTGTTGCCATGGCAACCTTATTAATCCTCAACGGAAAGATTACAACTCCCGGGGTTCAGCTCCCCATTCAAGAAGAAGTGTATTTGCCTATTTTGAAAGAATTAGAGGAATATGGAGTTGTTTTTAAGGAGGAAATTGTGCCTTATTTGGGATATAATGCTTGATGTATATTATGGTAAAGTATTTTACAAAAAAAATCCGTTCACTCAATTTAGAATGAACGGATTTTAATTTTTTCCTTTGCGCCTTTGTGGCAAAAATATCTATTTCGACATCTCCACAAAATACTTGTAAAACAACGGAATTGTTTCTATTCCTTTCAAGTAATTAAAAATTCCAAAATGTTCGTTTGGTGAGTGAATGGCGTCACTATCTAAACCAAATCCCATCAGGATGGTTTTGCTTTTAAGTTCTTTTTCGAATAAAGCCACAATAGGAATACTTCCGCCGGAGCGTACTGGAATTGCAGGAACTCCAAAGGTTTCAGTATAAGCTTTGTTAGCGGCTTTGTAACCGATGCTGTCCGTTGGTGTTACATAACCTTGGCCGCCGTGATGCGGTTTTACTTTCACTTTCACTCCTGCTGGAGCAATACTTATGAAATGTTTGCTAAACAATTCGGTGATTTCTTCCCAATCTTGATTCGGAACCAATCGCATCGAAATTTTGGCGAAAGCCTGACTAGCGATAACCGTTTTAGCACCTTCGCCAGTATATCCACCCCAAATTCCATTCACGTCAAGTGTAGGACGAATCGAGTTTCTTTCGTTGGTTACATATCCTTTTTCGCCATAAATATCATTCAAGTCTAATGCTTTTTTGTAGTTTTCTAAATTGAAAGGTGCTTTGGCCATTTCGGCTCTTTCTTCTAATGACAGTTCTTCTACTTTGTCATAAAAACCAGGAATGGTTACATGGTTATTTTCGTCGTGTAGCGAGGCAATCATTTTTGCCAAAACGTTGATAGGATTGGCAACAGCGCCACCATAAAGCCCAGAATGTAAATCACGATTTGGCCCTGTTACTTCCACTTCTACATAACTCAAACCTCGTAATCCAGTTGTGATTGATGGTTGTTGATTCGAAATCATTCCGGTATCCGAAATTAAAATCACATCGTTTTTGAGTTTTTCGTGATTGCGTTCTACAAACCAACCCAAGCTTTTGGATCCTATTTCTTCTTCGCCTTCAATCATAAATTTGACGTTGCAAGGCAAAGAGTTGGATTGAATCATATATTCCAAAGCTTTTACATGCATATACATTTGGCCTTTGTCATCACAAGAACCACGGGCAAAAATAGCTCCTTCGGGATGAATTTCAGTTTTTTTGATTACAGGTTCGAAGGCTGGAGAAGACCATAATTCGATTGGATCGGCGGGTTGTACATCATAATGTCCGTAAACCAAAACGGTTGGTAAATCCTTATTTATAGTTTTTTCGCCATACACAATTGGGTTTCCTGGCGTTTCACAAATTTCTACAAAATCGCAACCTGCTTTTTCTAAACTTGCTTTTACGGCATCGGCAGTTGTGATAATATCTTGATGGTAAGCGGGATCAGCACTCACGGAAGGAATTTTTAAGAGTTCGATTAATTCGTTGATGAATCGGTCTTTGTGCTCTTGAACATATGATTTTATGGTTTCCATATTTTGAATTTATTTATAGTTTCAAAAGTACAAAAAAGAGAATAAATATTTTTGAATAATTTCCTTTGAAAGTTAGAACTTATGTTTATATTTGCACCCACAATTGCGCGGATATGGTGAAATTGGTAGACATGCCAGACTTAGGATCTGGTGCCGCAAGGCGTGTAGGTTCGAGTCCTATTATCCGCACATAAAAAAGCTTCTCAATCTGAGAAGCTTTTTTTATTTATAGATTATTTATTTTTCTAAATGATATTTTTTGTCATTATTACAATTTCATATTCGAAACTTTATACGATTTTCCGTCAGCAGTTGCTTCAACCACTTTGGTTAGTTTTTCAGGAGTTAAAACCGTTTTGTCGAAAGATACTGTGGCTAATTCTTTTTCAAAATCTACAGTAGCGGTTTGAACTCCGTCAAGCCCATTTAATTCTTCCTGAATCGTTTTGGCACAGCCTATTGCGCAAGTCATTCCTTTAATAGTGAAACTAGCTGTTTGTAAATTGGCGGCAGCAATTTCTTTCTTAACTTTTGGCGCTTCATTTTCAGTTGCGGAATCTGAAACGATTTCGGTTGTTTTTTCTTTACAACCGACAAATAAAAGGCTTACAAGCATAAGTGTTGCTATAGATTTTATGAAATTCATTATTATTGGGTTTTAAAGATTAAACATTTTAAATTTTAATAAACAAATTTACTAAAAAAAGTGTCGGTTATTCATAAAATAATTACAATTTTGAGCCAAAATTTAGTTTATGAATTCGAAACAGTTGAAATGGTTTTACCTAATAACTCTTGCCTTTATTTGGGGAAGTTCGTTTATCTTGATAAAGAGAGGATTGGTTGGACTGACGCCCATACAATTAGGTTCGCTGCGTATTATTTTTGCAGCGATTTTTCTGCTTTTAATTGGTTTTAAAAGTCTGGCCAAAATTCCGCTGCAGCAATGGAAATATATAGCTTTAACGGCAACCTTGGGTACATTCATTCCGGCATTTCTCTTTTCGATTGCACAAACTCAAATCGATAGTTCTGTAAGTGCAATTCTTAATTCTCTTACGCCATTAAATACTATGATTTTGGGCGGAATAGCCTTCGGATTGAGTTTTAAAAGGGCTCAGATTTTTGGAGTTATTATTGGGTTAATAGGAACATTTTTGTTAATTGTAAACGGAGCTATTCATCATCCAGAGCAAAATTATTATTACGCTATATTAATCATTTTAGCCTCGATTTGCTACGCAACAAATGTCAATTTAATCAAGAAATATCTATCTGATTTGAGTCCGCTAAGCATTTCAACAGGGAATTTTTTGGTTTTGTTGTTTCCTGCTTTAGTTATTTTGTTTTTTTCTGACTTTTTCGATGTAATCGCTGTTGATAGTGTGCAGCATTCGGTGTTATTTATTATGATTTTGGGAGTTGTTGGGACAGGAATTGCCAATATACTTTTCTTTAAAACCATTCAAATCTCTTCGCCAGTTTTTGCCACTTCGGTCACCTATTTAATTCCAATAGTTGCCTTTTCTTGGGGATTATTAGATGGCGAAATGCTTACTCCAGTTCAGTTTTTGGGAGCCTTTATTATTTTGGTTGGTGTTTATTTGTCGGCTAAAAAATAGATGGCAGGTTGCAGATTAAGCATGTAAAATATCTATATAAAACGAAAACCTCTTGATTTCTCAGGAGGTTTTCGTTTTTATTGTTATTGATAAATACTATCTATTCGAAATCAGCATCAGAGACACCTTCGTTGATTTTTACTTCAGACATTTTGATGTCTAATTCGAAACCTACATTTTGAATGATGTTAAAAGGAACTTTTACTCCTTTTACTTCTCTATAATCTGCATAGCTTGTCATTTGAGTCATTTTATTTGCGCCTTGTTCCACGGTTTTGGCTTCGGCAACTTTGAGGCCTGTTTTTGTGTCATAATACAAAGTAGTTTTCCCATTTTGAATTGCATAAGCATCAATTCCGTTGATGGTTTCTATTCCTTTAATTGTAAGTCCTGGTTTCTTGGCTAATTGCAGTTCTTCAAATGTGGTTGCGCTAGCCTTCATTTCAGTTAAAGCATCTCCCTCAATGTTTTTTCTTTGGCCTTGTTGCTCAACATAAGCCCCTTTTTCATTTACCACCTGTTTCATCAAACTCATTGGTCCCATTGCAATTTCAACTCTGATTTTACCTTTAGAGTCAACTTTATTTGTAAAGGTCAAAGGTGATGGAGCTTGTGGAATAGTTGTAGATCCAAGCATCGAAATTGTTTTTACTGAAGCGACTGCTTTTTCGCCTCCAATTGCTTTGATGTAATTATCCAAAATGGTTTTGGTAGTAACGCCAGCTGGAACTTCTTTTTTTGAAACAGGTTTTTCTAAAGGATTTCCGAATTTGTCAAAGTAAAATATTGGAATTTTTAGTTTTTCTAAACCTGGAATCACCTCTGAGCTTTTTCCTACGATTACAATTCGAGTGTTATCAATCAAGAAATATTTATTAGCCGCTTGTTGCACTTGTTCTGCAGTTACAGCATTTATATTTCGAATATAATTTTCGTAAAAGTCTGCTGGAAGTTTTTCGGTTTCAATGTTTAAAGCATACTTAGCAATTGCTTGAGGTTTTTGAACTTGCATAACAAAACGTCCAACATAACCTGCTTTTACATTAGCTAGCAGTTCATCACTTACTTTTTCGGTTCTTATTTTTTTAATTTCTTTGATGAATTCTACCACTGCGCTGTCAGTAACCATGTTTCTTACTGCAGAAGCTGATTTGAGTTTTGTCACGTATTTACCAGAACCAATGATAGCATTGGCACCGTATGTCCAAGCGTGTTTTTCTCTTAAATTCATGTTTAAATAGCTGTTGAAATCACCACCTAAAATATAGGTTGCGATTGCAGCAGGGAAAAAATCAGGATCACTCATTTTCAAATTCACAGTATTGATCAATGAAATTTCAGATTGAACCGCATTGGGCATATCAATAAAATTGATTTGCGTAAATGGAACGTTTTTAGGGTCGTTGTAAGTCAATTTTGGTGTACTTCTTTTTGGCCAAGAGCCAAATAATTTTTCGATGACCGGTTTTATTTTGCTAAATTTTACATCGCCAATTACAACTAAATAAGAGTTTTCAGGAACAAAATAGTTTTGATAATTAGTCTGAACATCGGCAAGAGTTACTGCATTTAGTGTTTCTACAGTTACAAACTCGCCAGAAGGATGATTTTTTCCAAATGCTAAAGCATCTCCAACTCTATTTGCAATGGCAGGAACGCTTTTTTCTTCGGCTTTAAGACCTTCGATCATTTTGGCTTTTTCTTTATCGAATTCTACTTGTGTAAAGTTTGGATTCAATGCACCATCAGCCATTAATTCTAGAACTCTATTGGCATATTTAGAGAGGGAACTTGCAAAAGCACCGCTCGAACTAAAGTTAACATTGGCTCCAAAAAAATCTATTTCTTCATTAAAAACATCTTTGGTGATTTTTTTCGATCCATTTCCAATGAGACTGCTGGTCAATTCATCTACGCCTTTTTTGTTGCCTTCTGCAAAAGGGGCATTGTCTAAAGTTAGATTGTAAGTTACTCTAGGCAATTTATGGTCTTCT
Source organism: uncultured Flavobacterium sp. (assembly GCA_963513695.1). Lineage (GTDB taxonomy): Bacteria > Bacteroidota > Bacteroidia > Flavobacteriales > Flavobacteriaceae > Flavobacterium. Next base: position 348,118 of record CAUPRL010000001.1, on the reverse strand, counting down.
ACAATCATCACTTTTAGACCATTAGCCATTACAAATGTTTGTGGTTTTTTGATGTTTACCACTGGCGCTTTTCCAGGTTTAGGTTGTGGACGGTCTTGTGCTTGCATGATTCCGGTTATGAACAGAATGAATAATATTATACTTGTCTTTTTCATGATATAGGTCTTAGTTTTGAGCTTTTTCAGTTGAAGGAACGTAATCTAAAATCAATCTTTGATTTGGATTTAAATATTTTTTGGCCACTTCACGAATTTCTTCTCGAGTTATAGAATGATACAATTCAATTTCGCTATTAATCAATTTAATATCGCCATAAAGCATGTAGAATTTTGCTAAGTTTTCGGCAATTCCTTCGATGCTGGCGTTGCTATTCACAAATTGATTATCAAAAGTATTTTGTAGTTTTTGATAATCTTTTTCAGAAATTAAATCGGTTTGGATTTTTAAGATTTCTTCGTCAATTTCTTTTAATAAATCAGCTGAAGTTGATGGAGACATTGGCAAACCGTAAATAAAATACAAACCATAGTCCTCTTGACTCAAAGCTACAGCTCCAATTTGCAAGGCCATTTTCTTTTGATCTACTATTTTCTTATATAATTTTGAGCTTTTTCCATCGCTTAGATAGGAAGAAATTAAATTCAAAACTCGGGCATCTCTAGTTTTCATTGAAGGAGTTCTGTACGAAGTTACCAGCATCGGAAGTTGAATATTTGGATCTTGGTAAGTTGCCTTGATGGTTTGAGTAATTGGCTCTTCGGCGAAAGTTTGTTTTTTTACTACTTCGCCGCTTGGAATGGCACCAAAATATTTCTTTATCCATTCTTTTGTTTGAGCAATGTCAATTTGGCCTGCAACTACTAAAACAGCGTTTTTCGGGACATAGAATTTTTTGAAAAAAGCTTGAAATTCTTCTAGTTTTGCTGCGTCCAGATGTTCCATGGAACCAATGGTGTTCCAGCGATAAGGATGGTTTTTGAACATGTTTTGTTTCACAGCGGTCATAATATTACCGTAGGGTTGGTTGTCCATACGAGTTCTTTTTTCCTCTTTTACAACTTCATTTTGTGTGTCGACTCCAATTTTATTAATCACTGGATGTAGCATTCTTTCAGATTCCATCCATAGACCTAATTCTAGATTATTCGATGGGAATACTTCGTAATAGTACGTTCTATCGTCTGTAGTATTGGCATTGTTTACACCTCCATTTGAGGACACAGTTTTCATCCATTCGCCACGTTTGATATTTTCTGTGCCTTCGAACAATAGATGTTCAAAAAAGTGTGCAAATCCTGTTCTTTCTGGATTTTCGTCTTTTGCACCTACGTGATACATTACCGAGGTTATAACCACCGGAGCTGAAGAATCATTGTGCAAAATAACGTGTAATCCGTTATCTAAAGTATATTCTTCAAAATCTACTTTCTGTGCCGAGGCAATTCCTCCCAGCAATAGTGCAGCACTTAACGCCATCATTGATTTTTTCATAAGGATTAATAAATTTTATTGTTTTTAGTTGGTAATCGAAAGCTATTTTTTGTTACACCAAAAATACTGTTTTCTTGTGCTTCAAAACATTTTTTTCCTAGTTTATACATAATTTAACAATTGTTAACTAGAAATATAGTACTTAACTACTGCAAAGTCCTTTAAAAACAGGCGCTTATGTAATTCAACTATTTTTTTCGAGGAACTAATTGCAGAATAAATATTTAATTGTATATTTGCAACCTTAAAAATTTATAAAACAATTTGTTATGTATGCAATCGTAGAGATAGCAGGGCAACAATTCAAAGTTAGCAAAGACCTAAAGGTTTACGTTCACCGTTTGGCAAATGAAGAAGGAACAAAAGTTTCTTTCGACAAAGTTTATTTGTTAGACGACAACGGTTCAATCACAATAGGCGCCCCAGCTATAGAAGGTGCTTCAGTAGAAGCCAAAGTGTTACAACACTTAAAAGGAGATAAAGTAATCGTTTTCAAAAAGAAAAGAAGAAAAGGTTACAAAAAGAGAAACGGTCACCGTCAGTATCTTACCCAAATTGTAATCGAAGGTATTTCAGTATCAGCTCCTAAAAAAGCCGCTGCTAAAAAAGAAACTGTTGAAGTAGCTGCTGAAGAAGTAGAAGCTCCAAAAGTAAAAAAAGCTCCAAAAGCTAAAAAAGAAGAGACACAAGAATAATAACAAAATAAAACTAATACGTCATGGCTCACAAGAAAGGTGTCGGTAGTTCCAAGAATGGTAGAGAATCAGAATCAAAACGTTTAGGTGTTAAGATTTTTGGTGGACAAGCTGCTATTGCAGGGAACATCATCGTAAGACAAAGAGGTTCAAAACATAATCCAGGTGAAAACGTTTACATTAGTAAAGATCACACTCTACACGCAAGAGTAGATGGAGTTGTTCAGTTCCAAAAGAAAAGAGATAATAAATCTTATGTATCTATACTTCCATTCGAAGTTGAAGCATAATTGATTTTTTCAATTCATTAAAAAACCCGTTTCGTGAGAAGCGGGTTTTTTGTTTTTTATTGGATTGTCTTTATTTAAAACAAGCCTTCGATAGATAAATATCTTTCGCCTGTATCATAATTAAAGGTTAGCACAACCGAACCGTCTGGAATTGAATCTAGTTTTTTGGAAACTGCGGCTAATGAAGCACCAGTGGAAATCCCAACAAGAATTCCTTCTTCTTTGGCAATTCTTCTGGCATAATCAAAAGCATCATCTTTACTTACTTGAATTACTTCGTCAATTAAATCGCTTTTGTAAATGGATGGAACAAAACCGGCTCCAATTCCTTGCAAAGGGTGTGGTCCTGGAGTTCCACCGCTTAAAACGGGTGATAATTCTGGTTCCACTGCAATTACTTTTAAGTTAGGAAATTTTGCTTTCAAAACTTTTGCAACACCAGTGATATGTCCGCCTGTTCCAACGCCAGTGATGACATAATCTAATCCATCAGGGAAATCAGCAAGAATTTCTTGAGCAGTAGTTCTTTCGTGAACTGCAACATTGGCTGGATTGTCAAACTGTTTTGGTGACCAAGCATTTGGAGTTTCAAGAACTAATTCGGCAGCTTTTTCGATAGCGCCCTTCATTCCTTTTTCGCGAGGTGTAAGCACAAATTCAGCGCCATAAATTTCCATTAATTTTCTGCGTTCAACACTCATCGATTCTGGCATTACTAGAATCACTTTGTATCCTTTGACCGCCGCAACTAAGGCAAGACCAATTCCTGTATTTCCAGAAGTAGGTTCGATAATTACACTTTCGGAATTCAATAATCCTTTGCTTTCGGCATCTTCTATCATTGCAAGCGCAATTCTGTCTTTGATACTATTTCCAGGATTTGATTTTTCTAATTTAATCCAAACTTCTTTGCTGTTGCCAAATAACTTGTTGATTTGAACCACAGGTGTGTTTCCTATGGTTTCTAAAATGCTTTTTGCTTTCATATTTGTTTATGTTATGATTCGAATAGTATGTTTTTTGTTTTTTTAATGAATTGCTAATTTACGTATTAATTTAAAACGGAATAAATTGATATATAAACAATATTTTACTTGGTTGATTGTGAGTTTGGGTTTCAAAAAAAGTCCTAGCCCTTTTAGGCTAGGAACTTTAGCATTTCTGTAAATCTGTACTATGGTTTCTTTTACAAATTGCTTGTGTGAGATTGAACTACTTAACTTCAATTTTATCAATTAATAATTGAAATGTTTCATTTTTTTTGTTTCCAACTAAAAAGGCAATTTCTTCTAAACTAGTTCCATCATAATATGGAATATCAATTGTTCTTCCTCTAAATGAAGCGTATAATTCGTTTATTGGAATTTCTATCGTTTGCCAATCACTTGTAGTTTGAAATACATAAATATAGGAATAGTAATTACTTCGTTTTGATTTCACTCTAAACTGATATTTTTTGCCATCTCCTTTCAATCGGATACTGAAAATCTTTTTCTCCTTCAATGAAACAGGTTTTGGATAATGTTGTACAGAACAAAAGCCACCATTGTTTTCTAAAGAAACAGTTCCTTTAAACACACCATTACCAGAAGCATCAACAAAAAATTTACTTGATGAATAACCACCCATAACACCATCATCAACAATTTTCCAATTATCAATATTGCATTTTAGATTAAAATCAAAGAGTACAATAGGATTCATAGTTAAAGAAAATAAAAGAAGTAAAAACATAGTTTTTAAAATTTAAAAATTAAAAGTAACCCTTTATCAGTTTGTACATTAAAACTTTAACATATTTGGAAAATGAAAATAACAGTTGTTTAATAATTACAAATTAATCTCTTCTTATTTAAACAAAAAAACCCTCACATTGCTGCAAGGGTTCTATCTTAATTCTTGATACTAAAATCTTAATACTAATATCTGTAATATTCTGGTTTAAATGGTCCTTCAACCGTCACACCAATATATTCAGCTTGATCAGGACGTAAAGTTTCTAGTTCAACGCCTAGTTTAGCCAAGTGTAACATTGCCACTTTTTCGTCCAAATGTTTTGGTAACATATACACTTCATTGTTGTATGCTGCGCTATTTTTCCACAATTCGATTTGAGCTAAAGTTTGGTTGGTAAATGAGTTACTCATTACAAAACTTGGGTGACCTGTAGCACAACCAAGGTTTACCAAACGACCTTCTGCCAAGATGATAATGTCTTTTCCAGCGATAGTATATTTATCAACTTGAGGTTTGATTTCAATTTTCGATGCACCGTGATTTTTGTTCAACCAAGCCATATCAATTTCGTTATCAAAGTGTCCGATGTTACAAACGATGGTTTTGTCTTTCATTTGTTCGAAATGAGAACCCAAAACGATGTCTTTATTTCCAGTTGTAGTGATGATGATATCAGCATTTCCAACAACAGTGTCTAATTTTTTAACTTCATAACCGTCCATTGCAGCTTGTAAAGCACAAATTGGGTCAATTTCAGTAACCGTTACAATAGATCCAGCACCTCTAAATGAAGCAGCAGTTCCTTTTCCAACATCACCGTAACCACAAACGACAACTCTTTTTCCGGCCAACATAATATCAGTTGCACGACGAACTGCATCAACTGCACTTTCTTTACAACCGTATTTGTTATCAAATTTCGATTTAGTAACCGAGTCGTTTACGTTGATAGCCGGCATTGGCAATGTTCCAGCTTTTACTCTTTCGTACAATCTATGAACACCAGTTGTAGTTTCTTCGCTCAAACCTTTGATTCCAGCAACCAATTCCGGGAAACGGTCAATAACCATATTCGTCAAATCTCCACCATCATCCAAAATCATATTCAATGGTTTTCTATCTTCTCCAAAGAATAAAGTTTGTTCGATACACCAGTCAAAAGACTCCTCATCTAGACCTTTCCAAGCGTAAACTTGAATTCCAGCAGCAGCAATCGCAGCAGCAGCTTGATCTTGAGTAGAGAAAATATTGCAAGATGACCAAGTCACTTCAGCACCAAGAGCAATTAAAGTTTCGATCAAAACCGCAGTTTGAATCGTCATATGCAAACATCCAGCAATACGAGCGCCTTTAAGCGGTTGTTCGTCTTTATATTCTGCACGAAGCGCCATCAAACCTGGCATTTCAGCTTCCGCCAATTCAATTTCTTTTCTTCCCCAAGCCGCTAGAGAAATGTCTTTTACTTTGAAAGCCACATAAGGCATAGTCGATGTACTCATTTATAGTATATTTGTAATTATAAAATTTTTGCAAATTTACGGAATAACTTTAGAATTTAAAAAGCATTCGGGAACATTTATGAATTGTTTAATACCCTAATCTTTTGAATTTTAATGAAATAATTTTTTTCTGGAGCTATTTCCTGCTGTATACTGTATCTTTTATGGCGAACCCCGCCATAAAAGGATGCCGTTTCCATCAGGGCTTAAAATCACGTTACTAAAATGCCTTTATTTAAAACTATAACCTTCAGTCCTTCAACCCAAATCTTAGTTTGGGAAATCACCGAATCCCTAGAGGAATTATTGGGCAATGTGGTTTTAAAAGAAAAAACCCAACTGCGATTGAACAAAATGAAGTCCGAAATGCACCAACGCGCTTTTTTGAGCGTACGTATGCTCTTGAAAGAAGCAGGTTACACGGATTTCGAATTGCATTACGACGAATTTGGGAAACCTTATTTCAATGATGGTAAACACGTTTCCATAACACATTCGCACCATTTTTCGGCTATAATTATCAGCGATGAAATTGTAGGTATCGACATCGAGATGCAAAGAGAGAAAATCCTCAGAATTGCTGATAAATTTGTAAACGAAAAAGAATTGAACCGCCTCAAATGTTTTGACAACGAAGATTACATTAAAAAACTAACAGTAAAATGGGGCGCTAAAGAAGCTATTTTCAAAATACGAAACGAAAAAGGAATCAGTTTCAAAGATCACATTCAAGTCAATACATTTGAAATCATTGATAAGAAAGCCATTGCAAAGCTCGATTTTGAGGGCGTTGCTCAAGAATTTAAAATTATTTTCGAAGAATTCGACAATTTTACCTTAGTTTACGCTTTCGAAATTTAACAATCTTAAAATCTGCTTTATCTTGTGCCAAGAATGACAAACATTTACAATCATATAGTTCTATCAAAAATAAACAACCAAAAATTATTGGCCATTCTTCTCGATCCCGACAAAATCGATTTGGATAATGTGGGGACTATAATTGAAAAAATAAACCAATCGCCAGCAACCCATGTTTTCATTGGTGGAAGTCTCGTTGAGAACAATATTATTGACGAATTAATCACAAAGATTAAACGAAATTGCCATTTACCCACAGTTCTTTTTCCAGGAAATCCATCTCAAATTTCGGATAAAGCAGATGCTATTTTGTTTCTGTCTTTAATTTCTGGAAGAAATCCAGATTATTTGATTGGTCATCAAGTCAAAGCGGTTCCAATTCTAAAACAAACCAACTTAGAAGTCATTTCCACAGGATACATTCTTATCGAAAGTGGGACGGAAACTGCGGTGGAGCGAGTGAGTCAAACAACTCCTTTGGCCAGAAATAATCCTGAATACATCTTGCAAACCGCACAAGCTGGCGAATTATTAGGAAATAAATTAATTTATCTCGAAGCGGGAAGTGGTGCAAAGCAAGCCGTCCCCCAAGAAATTATTAAATTAGTCTCTCAAAATATCGATATTCCCTTAATGGTTGGCGGAGGAATTGTAGATTTACAAGTAATACAAAATGCCTATGATTCTGGTGCCGATTTAGTAGTTATTGGAACAGCTTTTGAAAAAGACCTAAATTTTTTCAAATCTTAATTCAAAAATCTAATGATCGAATTCTTTTTCTCTCAATATAATACATACACTACATTTAATATTATTCTAGAAATTACTGCGGTAATTTTTGGTTTATTGAGTGTGTGGTTCGCCAAAAAAGATAATATTTTAGTGTTTCCAACAGGATTAGTGAGTACATTTATTTATGCTTATTTACTTTGGCAATGGGAGTTACTTGGTGATTCAATGATAAACGTATATTATTTTATTATGAGTATTTATGGTTGGTATCATTGGACTCGCAAAAAAGGAAGTCAAGTTGAGTTTCCAATTGCTGTAATGACAAATAAAGAAAAAATAACAGCCATCTTTATTTTTGTGCTAACTATTATTTTTGTTGTTATAGTGTATTTTTATTTTAATAAATTTACGAATTGGTATTCCTATGTTGATACTTTTTTGACTGGACTGTTTTTTGTAGGGATGTGGTTAATGGCAAAACGGAAAATCGAAAATTGGATTTTTTGGATCATTGGCGATATTATTTCCATTCCTTTGTATTTTGCAAAAGGATATACATTTACTAGTTTTCAGTTTTTAATTTTTACAATTATTGCAGTATACGGTTATTTAGAATGGAAAAAAATCTTAAACAACTTCGAAATACAGAAGGTTCAGAAATTATAAAAATAGCCCTTTTTGGCCCAGAATCTACCGGAAAAACCACATTGGCAATCCAACTAGCTGAACATTTTGAAACAGCTTGGGTGCCTGAATTTGCCCGTGATTACCTTCAAGAAAAATGGGATACAACAGGAAAAATATGCGAAGTCAGCGATATGCTTCCCATCGCTAATGGTCAGATTCAATTGGAAAACGAAAGTCTTTCAAAGTCTAATAATTTTCTCTTTTGTGATACGAATTTAATGGTGACCAAAGTGTTTTCGGAAGTTTATTATAATTACTGTGACCCATCATTAGATAAAGCTGCCAAAAAACATGAATATGATTTATTTTTCCTTACTGACATTGATGTCCCTTGGGAAAAAGATGATTTGAGAGACAGACCCGAAGGTAGAGAAGCCGTTTTTGAGGCGTTCAAACAATCATTAATCGACAACAAGAAACCTTTTATTATTCTTAATGGCGGTAAAGATTCTAGATTAAAAAAAGCAATTTCAATCTTAAAACAGCTAGAAAAAGCTAAAAAACTTGGGTTTTCGTCTACAGATTTTCTTCAAATAAAAGAACACGGAATTCCATTAAAAAATATAATCAAGCAAATTAATTATTACAATAATGGGATTGCTAAAGCCGTTTTAGTCAAACCAGCGCAGGTTTCTAAAGGAATTGTAAAATTTTCAGACGATGAAATTAAGCAAAAAGCTATTTTTTTTGATGCTAATAAAGCAAACTTGAAATTAAAAAAATTCGTTCCCGCTTCAGGTGCTGCGAGCAGAATGTTTCAATTTTTGAATGAATTTTTGAATGAGTATGAATTTGAAAAAGAAAGCATCCATGCGTATACCAACAGAAAAAAAGAGAATGAATTGCCCGTTTTTATAGTTGGATTAGAAAAATTTCCTTTTTTCGACGAGATTTATTCAAAGTTGAAAGAATTATATTCCAATTTTAATACTTTAGAAAAGGATGTTAAAAATTTCTATTTTATCAAAACAATGTTGTCTTCGGAACATTTTAATTATGCGAATAAACCCAAAGCAATACTTCCTTTTCATAAGTACAAATCGCATATAGCAACCCCAATCGAAGAACATTTGTACGAGTGTACAAGATATTCCAGTTCCAATGGAAATTCACATTTGCACTTTACTGTTACCGAAACGCATCAAAAAGGTTTTGAAAAAGTTATTGAAAATATAAAAAGTAAAGTTGAGGAAGAAACTCAAACTCAAATTGAGGTTAGTTTTTCGTATCAAAACAAAGCAACCGATATACTTGCCGTTGACGGTTCGAACAACCCTTTTAGAGACGAAAACGGAAAATTGCTATTTAGACCAGGTGGTCACGGAGCTTTAATTGAGAATCTAAATAATCTGGATGGAGATGTCATTTTTGTCAAAAACATCGACAATGTTATTCAAAGTCATGTAGAAATCAACACTTTGTATAAAAAAGCATTGGCTGGAATTATGATAGAATTGCAACAACATATTTTCAAGTATTTGAACGCAATCGATAATGAACAAGAAATCGATGTCAAAGAAATTATAGATTTTGCTAGGACGAGATTAAATATTAAAGTATCCAAAAAAGTTTTTAAATATACTCTAGAATATCAGAAGGAATATATCAAAAAAATTCTAGACAGACCTATCAGAATTTGTGGGATGGTCAGAAACGAAGGTGATACAGGCGGAGGCCCATTCTGGGTTCGAAATCCGAAAGGAGCTGTTTCATTGCAAATCGTAGAAACTTCTCAAATAGATTTAACAAATCCAGATCAAGCAAAAATTTTCTCTGGCTCCACTCATTTTAATCCGGTGGATATCGTTTGTGGAATACACAATTATAAAGGGATTAAATTTAATTTACCTGATTTTGTCGATACAAATAGTGGGTTTATTGTGAAGAAAAACAAAGACGGCAAGCCATTAAAAAGTTACGAATTACCCGGTTTGTGGAATGGAGCAATGGCAAAATGGATTAGTGTTTTTGTTGAAGTCCCTTTGATTACCTTTAATCCAGTAAAAACAGTAAATGATTTACTAAAGGACCCGCACCAACCTCAATAATTTTGGAAATCGAAAAAATCATATCCGAATTGCAATTCAAGGCCGTGCGGAGTAGCGGAGCTGGCGGTCAAAACGTGAATAAAGTTTCTTCAAAAATGGTTTTGTCCTTCGATCTAAAAAACTCACAAGCTTTGTCCGATGAAGAAAAAGTCTTGTTAGAAAATAAGCTCTCTTCAAGATTAACATCCGACCAAATTTTGATTTTAAATTGTGACGAAGACCGAAGTCAGCTCAAAAACAAGTCTATTGTAATCAAGCGTTTTCTGAATATAATTGCGGCTGGACTTGTAGTCCCAAAAATCAGGAAAGCCACAAAAGTTCCCAAATCGGTTATTAAAAAAAGAATTAAGGACAAAAAAAATCTTTCCGAAATCAAACAATCTCGCAGAAAACCAGACTTTTAGAATTAAGACAAAAGTATTAAGTATTAGGACCCAAAAATAATTCCTAAAAATCTTGATACTTAATACTTTTGTCTTAATACTTTTCTATCTTTGCAACCGTCTCAAAGGGGTGCTCTAAATAACGAGCTGAGATTATACCCAACGAACCTGAACAGGTAATGCTGTTAAGGGAAAATCGAACTAAAGATGAAGTGCACGTCATCTGGAAATTCAAAAAACCATTTTTAATTTAACAAAAGAATAATTCCCCCTTTTATTCGTAAAATATTTACGGATGAACACTTTATTTATTAAAAAGAGCCAAAAGGCAAAAGGCAAAAGCCAAATCTTCATTTTTATTATTTCTCTTGCCTTATGGCTTATGGCTAATGCCTCCTTTTCACAAGAAAAACCAAAAGACACCACTAAAGTCAACCAACTCGATGAAGTCTTGGTTTCGGCGGTTCGGGTAACGGCCAAAACTCCAGTTTCTTTTAGTAATTTGAACAAAAAGGAAATTAAGTATCGAAATTTAGGACAAGATATTCCAGTTTTGATGAATTATTTACCGTCAGTTGTCACCACTTCCGATGCTGGAAATGGAGTAGGCTACACCGGAATTCGAGTTCGTGGTAGCGATGCTACTCGGGTAAACGTAACCATCAACGGAATACCTTATAATGACTCCGAAAGTCATGGAACTTTTTGGGTCAATATGCCTGATTTTGCTTCTTCGGTCGAAAGTTTGCAGTTACAACGCGGCGTGGGAACTTCAACCAATGGTGCCGGAGCTTTTGGAGCGAGTTTAAATATGTTGACGGATTCGTATTCCGATGAGGCTTCGGGCGAAATTTCTAGTTCCTTTGGCAGTTTTAATACCTTGAAAAACACGGTGAAATTCAGTACAGGTTTGATGAATAATCATTTTGAAATTGCCGGTCGTCTCTCGGCATTGCAATCCGATGGATACATTGATAGAGCAAACTCTGATTTGAAGTCCTATTTTCTGCAAGGGACTTACATTGGCAAAACAACTTTAATCAAAGCCTTGGCTTTTGGCGGAACCGAAAAAACGTATCAGGCTTGGTATGGTATTGATGCTGCAACATTAGAAAGTGACCGAACCTTCAATCCTGCCGGAATGTTTATTGACGAATTTGGGAAAGCTCGATTTTATGACAATCAAACCGACAATTATCAGCAGGACCATTATCAATTGCATTGGAACGAAAAAATTGCTGCTAATTGGAGCACAAACCTAGCTTTTCATTACACCAAAGGAAAAGGATATTATGAAGAATATAAAGAAGACCAAGATTTTGCAGATTATGGTTTCGCGTCAATTCTGGTTGCACCAACTGTAAATACAACTGATCTTGTCCGCCAAAGATGGTTGGACAATGATTTTTACGGCACCACTTTCTCTGCCCAATACAAAACAGAAAAGCTTGATTTGATCCTTGGCGGAGGCTGGAATAAATACGAAGGTGACCATTTTGGGAAAGTAATCTGGGCAAGTTTTGCATCGCAAAGCGAATTGGGAGATCATTACTATGATGATTTTTCGACAAAAACTGATGGAAATCTTTTTGCCAAAGCCAATTATAAAGTTTCAGATAAATGGAGTTTGTTTGGAGATTTGCAAGTACGAAACGTTACATATAAAGCCAATGCGGTGGAAACAGGTTTGGTAAACGATACCTTTAATTTCTTTAATCCAAAAGCAGGTGTTACTTATAAACTGAATGACATCAATAGTTTGTATTTTTCCTATGCGAGAGCTAATAGAGAACCTAACCGCACCGATTATGAAAACGGAAGCCCAAAACCTGAAAAACTCGACGATTTTGAATTGGGTTGGCGTTATCTTTCTGATAAAATTAAGTTGAATGCCAACGGATATTATATGAAATACCAAGATCAATTGGTTTTGACCGGAGAATTGAACGATGTGGGTGCGCCAATACGAACCAACAGTGGCGATAGTTATAGAGTTGGGATTGAATTGGATGCTACTATTCAACTTTCAGAAAAATGGTTGCTGCAGCCTAATGTCACTTTGAGCCAAAACAAAAACAAAGATTTTTATTTTACAAGAGATGGTGTTTTGCAAAATTTGGGAGATACTAATATAGCTTTCTCGCCGAATGTTGTTGCTGGAAATCGTTTGGCATTTATGCCAGTGAACCATTTACAAATATCCTTGTATTCCAAATTTGTTGGCGAACAGTATATGGCAAACATCGATTCCGATGGTTCAAAGTTAGATAGCTATTTGGTCAACGATTTGAATGTGTCCTACGAATTTAGACCAAAAAGCATTTTTAAGTCGATTTTAGTAACGGCTTTGGTCAATAATATTTTTAATTTGAAGTATGTAAGTAATGGCTATTTCTACACTTACGATGATGATTACAGCAATCCGCCAGCCATAACTACGATTGAAGGCGCGGGTTATTATCCTCAAGCCGGAATAAATTTCTTGGCAGGATTGACCTTAAAGTTTTAGATTATTTTTTAGTTTTTTTTATAATCCTGATGGTTTAGGCTGTCAGGATTTTTTTAATTATAAACTCGCAACACATTCCCATTTACTTCCACTCGGTATTGTCTCAAAGGGTATTGTTTGCCAGCACTTTGGCCTGAAAACAGACTGTATTCGGCATTGTCGCAAGCGCAAACCACATGAGTTTTATCAATCTTCAACGGGTCTAAAGGATCTAGTTTTTTAAAAGTCATTGTAGAACACGAACTCAGGGCTTGATTTGGGCAAGCGGCATCAAAGGCATTGTAAGAAGTACCAGAAGTATTGAAAACAAAAATTCCCCGAACCCCTTGATTGGGAATGTAAACCCCATTACTCACAAATTTAAGATCAGAATATTGCGGGAAACTCAAATTTATTTCAGTGTTCACCTGATAACTTGGCAGATAAGGATTGTTGTTATTAGGCGAATTAGTACTGCAGCCAAAAAGCATTGCAAAGACAATCAAAAGGAGGAAATATTTTTTCATTTGTCAATTAAAGTATAAGAATTAGACGTACAAAATTAATTTATTTAACTTTCAAACAGATATGTTTAACGTATATTTATAGTTTAAATAAAAATAATACTATCTTTGTGAAAAGAAATCCCGTCCTGATGGGATTTTTTGTATTTTATATAAATGACGAAGTTATGACTAAAGTATCTTATTACACCGCCGAAGGATTAAAAAAATTGAGAGACGAATTAGATCAATTAAAAAGTATTGAAAGACCAAAAGCTTCGCAGGCTATTGCCGAAGCAAGAGATAAAGGTGATTTGTCTGAAAACGCCGAATACGATGCTGCCAAAGAAGCACAAGGAATGTTGGAGATGAGAATTGCCAAGCTAGAAGAAGTACATTCGAATGCCAGACTTATAGATGAAACGCAACTTGATGTTTCTAAAGTTCTAGTTTTGTCGAATGTAAAGATTAAGAATCAATCCAATGGAATGGAAATGAAATATACCCTTGTTGCCGAAAGTGAAGCTGATTTGAAAACAGGAAAAATCTCTGTAACCTCACCAATTGGTAAAGGTTTACTTGGAAAAACAGTTGGCGAAGTTGCCGAAATCACAGTGCCAAACGGTGTTTTGAAATTTGAAATCCTAGAAGTTTCTAGAGACTAAAAAGGTTAATCGGTTAATTGTTTATTCGATTAACCGATTAACCAAATAAACAATTAACCTTTCAACTATGTCAAGCATTTTTACCAAAATCATCAACGGAGAGATTCCTTGCTACAAAATTGCGGAGGATGATAATTATTTTGCTTTTTTAGACATCAATCCCAATGCAAAAGGACATACTTTATGTGTGCCAAAACAAGAAGTCGACAAATTGTTTGACCTTGATGATGATACTTATATTGGGTTAATGCAGTTTTCCAAAAAAATTGCCGTTGCTTTAAAAAAAACAGTCCCTTGCAACAGAATTGGAATGACAGTTATTGGTCTCGAAGTACCTCACGCTCACATTCATTTGATTCCATTGAACGAAATGCGAGAAATGACATTCAAGCATAAAGTAAGTTTGACCAAAGAAGAATTTGAAACTTTGACCAAAGAAATTCAAGCCAATTTGTAAAATATTTTGCAGAACAAAATGAAGCATTTTTTATTGGGTTTAACTTTGGTTTTTTCCTTTTTCAGTTTTGCTCAAGTTAACCTAGGATATGACATTGTTGACAAAAAAATGGCGTTAATTTCTCAGAAATCATCTACTTCAACCCAAGAAATAGCAAAATATATTGACGCCAATTTTACAACCGAAAACGATAAAATCCGTGCCGTTTTTTATTGGACAGCTTCAAACATAAGCTATGATGTAGCCAATATGTTTGCCGTTAATTTTGAAGAAACCACCCAAGACCGAATTGCAAAAACATTGAAAACCAAAAAAGGAATTTGCGGTGATTATGCTGCAATTTTCAATGAAATAGCCATTTCAATAGGTATAAAATCGGTTGTTATTTCTGGATATACCAAGCAAAATGGAAAAATTGCCGATTTGTCTCACGCTTGGTGTGCAGCAAAAATTGACAATAAATGGTATTTTTTTGATCCAACTTGGGGTTCAGGATCCTTGACAAATGGAAAGTTTGTCAAAAAACTCAACAATTATTATTTTAAAACGGAGCCAAGCAAAATAATTTCTTCTCACATGCCTTTTGATTATTTATGGCAGTTTTCAAATTATCCAGTTACTAATGGGGAGTTTTACGCAGGCAAAACTCAAATCAATAAAACAAAGAAATACTTTGACTTCGAGAAAGAACAAGAAAAACAAAGTAGTTTGTCCGAAATCGATCAATTGTTTGAATCGGCGGAACGAATTGAAAAAAACGGTTTGAGAAACGCGATGATTGTTGCGTACTACGAAAATCAAAAGAAACATTCAGCCTTTCTTCGGCAAAACCTCAATATAGAAAAATTGAATAAGATAGTTGCCGAAATGAATGAAGCTGTTGTTTTATTGAATGATTTTATTTTTTACAGAAACAACAAGTTCAAACCTACTTTTCCTGACGAAGAAATCAATTCGATGGTTCAAAAACCCAAAGAAAAATTGATTAAATGTCAAAACGATATATACAAGGTTGGTTCCACAGGGAATGAAAATGCGTCTAATTTATCATCTGTAAAAAAATCAATTGAATCCAATTTGGCACTGGCTGAAGAACAAGCTTTGTTTGTAAAAAGCTATTTGAGCAAGTCCAAATTGATTCGCAAAACAATGTTTTCGAAAGTGTCTTGGATGGGAATTCCTTTAAATTAAGTTTAATGAATAAGTTTTACAAAAAAGGAGATTTCAAACTTGTTGAAATCTCCTTTTATCATTTCTATCTAGAGGAAAATTTATTTTTTGAATAAACTAATCAGGAATAGTAAAATCCATGCACCAACGGCAGCAACAATAATTTGCCAAAGCAAACCACCGCCTCCTAAGCCTAGTTTTCCAGCAAGCCAACCTCCAAAAATACTACCAATAATACCTACAATAATATTTCCAAACAAACCAAATCCGCTACCTTTCCATAGCTGACCTCCTAGCCATCCTGAAATGGCGCCAATCAAAAGAAAATACAAAAATTCCATAGAGTTGTTTTTTAAAGTTAATAGAATAAAATTACTAAAAAATATTTTACACAATACATTATAAGTCAGTTATTTGCAAAACATTTTTATTTTTTTGAATTTATCCGATTCAGTATCAAAAATTAAAAAGGACAATTTTTCTTTAAATTAATTCTGTGACCTTAAAACTAACTTGCATTGTAGTGCCTTTCCCAATCTCGGAATGCAAGACTTTTATAGTTCCTTTGTGATATTCTTCAACAATTCTTTTGGTTAATGATAATCCCAATCCCCAACCGCGTTTTTTGGTGGTAAATCCTGGTTCGAATACATTTTTGAATTGTTTTTTGGGAATTCCACTTCCTGTATCCGAAATATTAATTTTAACCAAGCCGCCTTCGTGTAACACTTCTAATGCGAGTTTTCCTCTACCTTTCATCGCATCGATGGCATTTTTTACTAAATTTTCAATCGTCCAGCTGTGCAAGGTAGGATTGAACAATACAATAACGGGAGCTTCTGGACCTGTAAAGGTAAACTCAATTTGTTTCGAAAATCGGGATTGCAAATAGTCATATGATTTTTGGGTTTCCTCAATAATATCTTTGTTTTCTAATTTGGGTTCCGACCCGATATTCGAAAATCGTTCCGTAATGGTTTGCAAACGTTCAATATCTTTCTCGATTTCTTGAGTAGTCGTTTCATCAACATTTTCCGATTTCAGGATTTCGACCCAACCTACGAGAGAGGTCAAGGGTGTTCCGATTTGATGTGCGGTTTCTTTGGCCATTCCAGCCCAAAGCTTGTTTTGCGTCGCCATTTTGGTGCTTTTATAAAAATTATAAACTAAGGCACCAAACAAAACAATAATGAGCAACAATGCAATGGGATAATATTTAAGTTTGTTCAATAATGCCGAATCTCCATAATATAAATACTGAAATTTACCCGGTACATATTCGATGACAATGGGCTCATTTTCGTTTTTCAAACCTGACAAAAATTGCATTGATTTTTTTTTGTCATTTACAATTGCATCTTCAATATTGATTGAATTGATAATGCTATCGTTCTCGGTAAGCATTATCGGAATAGAGGTATTGTTGCTAAATATTTGTAGAGGCAATTCTAAATCAGTATTTTCTCCAGCATTGATAAGTATTTTTTCCGCATTGGCCCAAAGATTCATTTTTAACCGTTCTTCCCGTTTGAAAATTTGAAAAAAAGTATACGTATTCCAAAGTATTAATGAAATAATTAAAAAGGAGGCGAAAATAATGATCCAACGACTTGTGTTTCTACTTTTGGAAAACTGCATAAATTGATTTTTGTGGCATAAATATAACGAAATAATCAGAGTAAGATTGTATTTTTTTTTGGTCTAGATCTTTATTATTTTAAATTCAAAAAAATAGGATTTAAATATTTCCTGAATTATTTTTTAATTTGAAACTAACTGATAAAATACTATATTTGTGTATCACAAATAATAAAAATTAAGATGGAAGTTACAGGAAAAATTAAAATGATTGATCAGACTAAAGAAGTTGGGTCTTCAGGTTTCAAAAAAAGAGATGTTGTTGTTACAACTGATGAGCAATATCCACAACATATTTTGGTTCAGTTTGTTCAAGACAAATGTGATTTGCTGAATTCGTACCAAGTGGGTGAGGCCGTAAAAATTGATATCAATTTAAGAGGACGCGAGTGGACTAATCCACAAGGAGAAACCGTTTACTTCAACACCATTCAAGGTTGGAGAATTGCAAAAGTGCAAGCTGAAGCTCCTGCACCTCAAGCTCCGCCTATGCCTACTGCAGCTGCTTTTCCTCCTGCAACCAGCTTAAACGAAGAAGAACCAGACGATTTACCGTTCTAAGAATAATTTTTAAATCCTTGAAATTTTCAAGGATTTTTTTTGCGCTTTCATGTAATTTTATGATTTTGTAAGTTCAAAAAAGTCCTGCTTAAATGACCTAGTTTGCCTTATATGGTTTAAAGAATTAATTTAGTTGAATTAATGCTCCCATGCCAATTTGACTTCCAATTTGTGGATAAACAAAAGCTGTTGTTTTATTCTTTTTGCCAAAAGTAACCGATTTAAAAGGATTCCAATACGAAACTATTAATCCCGATGCTAATCCTATTCCTGCGCCAGCAAGAACATCTGAAGTGTAATGTCTATTATTAGCAATTCTTAGAATTCCTGTTGCTGTGGCAAACAAAAATCCGCTACTCGCATACCATACATTCGAATCTTTGTACTCATAATACAATAATGCAGCATTTGTAAAAGCGATTGAAGTGTGACCTGATGGAAAACTTAAATCATCGGATTGATCCGGTCTTTCTTCATTTACTGTATATTTTAAAGTGGTAAAAACGGCTGCACCTATTGCATTGGCAACAACAATATTGATTGTTTGCTGTTTGAAATTATTTTTTGGCTTAAATCCAAAAGACTTTCCCAAATAGATTTGGGCAATGGGAACAAAGGGAAGATAATTGTCAGTAGAAGTATGAAAATCTTCGCCAAAAAAGTTGTTGGCGTTTTTTTGCAAATCGTGATTAAGAGAGGTATTTACCATTAAGGCTCCTGATGTAATCAATGCAACTGGCGCAATAAATTGTTTGTATGAAATTTTATCTTTTGGTTTTGCGGACGAAATTGAATCTTTGGTTTGTGTATTTCCTATGGCAGTTAGAAAAGAAAATAGAAGGCAGAAAAGGGTATTCTTCATAGGTTTTTGAGGAATTTTTAAGATTGACTAATAAAGTGTATTTTAGCTTTGTCAAATTTATGCATTTGTTCGAAACTATGTATTTTTTATCCGAAGAATTGTTTTTTCCTTCCGTTTCTGAAGCCTATCCTGATGGAATTCTTGCCATTGGTGGCGATTTGTCAACAGAACGTTTAGTATTGGCATACAAAAGTGGCATATTTCCTTGGTTTGAAGAAGGGGAACCCATTTATTGGTGGTCACCCAATCCCAGAATGGTTTTGTTTTTGGATGAATTGGTGGTTTCCAAAAGTATGAGAAACATTCTGAATCGGAATATTTTTGAGGTGACTTTCAACCAAAATTTTAGAGAAGTGATTTCGAATTGCCAGAAGATATATCGTCAAGGACAAAACGGAACTTGGATAACCAATGATATGATTGAAGCTTATTGCAAATTGAATGAATTGGGAATCGCCAAATCCGTTGAGGTTTGGCAAAACAACGAATTGGTTGGCGGCTTATACGGTATCGATTTGGGACATATTTTCTGCGGAGAAAGTATGTTTTCTAAAGTTTCGAATGCTTCGAAAGTGGCTTTTATTGCATTAGCAAACCAATTGAAAAAGAATAATTACAACCTTTTGGATTGTCAAGTATATAACGAACATTTAGAAAGTTTGGGTTGTTGTGAAATTGACAGAACAGATTTTATGGAAATTTTAAAAAGTAAATGATCATGAATTACGTCGTAAAAGAATTATACATCTACCCAATAAAAAGTATGGCTGGAATTCATGTTGAAAGTGCCAAAGCCGAAGAAATGGGTTTTGAAAATGACCGACGTTGGATGTTGATTGATGACCAAAATCAATTTATAACACAACGAAATCATCCAAATTTGAGTCAATTTTACCCCAAAATTGCAGCCGACAAAATCGAAATTTCAAATCAGAATGCAACCCATGAATTTTTTATTAATGAAACTATTAATGGACCAATTTTATCAAAAGTTTGGGATGATGAAATTAAGGTTTTCGAAGTAAATAAAGGGACTTCAAAGTGGTTTAGCGAAGCACTTGGTTTTAGATGTAAACTAGTTAAAATTATCAATAAAGGAGACAGAAAACACAACAGTTCAAAACTGAATACAAGCCTAAATGTAAGCCTTGCCGATGGTTATCCGTATTTGTTAATTGGCTCTGAAAGTTTGAATTTTTTGAACGAAAAACTACTAAAAAAAATCACAATTGAAAGATTTAGACCCAATATTGTTATTGAAAGTCAGATTCCTCACGAAGAAGATTCATTCGGAAATTTCCAAATTGGAACCGTGAAATTCAAGAATGCAAAACCTTGCGGAAGATGTATAATGGTGAACAATGATCCAAAATCGGGCATTGTGAAAAAAGAACCTTTGAACACTTTGAGTTCTTATCGAAAAGTGGAGAACTCCATTCTTTTTGGCACCAATATTATCTGTTTGAATGAAGGGAAAATTAGTATTGGGGACACTTTGATTTTTTAAAGGAATTTAACTTTTTCTCCAACAATCTTCCACGTGATCATTGACCATTCCTGTGGCTTGCATATGGGCATAAACAACAGTGGAGCCTACGAATTTAAACCCGCGTTTTTTCAAATCCTTGCTAATAGCATCCGAAAGTGGAGAAGTGGCAGGAACTTCTTTTAAAGATTGTCTCTTATTGTCGATTGGTTTTCCATCGGTGAATTGCCAAATATATTTGCTGAAACTTCCAAATTCTTCCTGTACTTTCATAAAGGCAACTGCATTGGAAACGGCAGCACGAATCTTCAATTGGTTTCGAATAATTCCAGCATCGAGCATTAATTCCTGAATTTTTTCTTCAGGATAGTTAGCTACTTTTTTATAGTCGAAATCATCGAAAGCTAGTTGAAAGTTTTCTCTTTTTTTCAGAATGGTAATCCAACTCAATCCAGCCTGAAAAGTTTCGAGAATCAGGAATTCGAATAATTTTTGGTCGTCATATACCGGAACTCCCCATTCTTCGTCATGATATTTTTTGTACAAATCACTTGATAAACACCAGCCGCATCTTGTTTTGTTTTCCATAAATGAGTTCCTTTTCGTTCAAAGTTTCAAACCCAAAAATAGGATTTTTATTTTTAAACTCAAGTCATGCAAATTAGGAATTAAGTATTTCAAGTTCCAATTCAAATCAATAGTATCTGGTAATCCCAATACATATGCAGAGCGGCATATGAATTTTAAAAACGCATAGTACTTGTCAAGCCATTTTCAGTATGGTCTATTGTAAAACCTTTCGTTTGAAGGTTTGCCTTTAGATGCGCAATCGTGCTGCCATTTACCCACTTGATATCTATAACAGTATCTATTGTATCATTGATTTCTATTTGGCCTGAAAACGCATTTGAAGTATTTCTTAAACGAATGATTTCGAGCTGTTTGCTAACCACTTTTGTTTTTAATTCTTGCTCGATATCCTGCGTTGTCAATGTGGTGCGATTAATTTCTTTATGTCCAGCACTCCCTCCGTTATCTGCCGCTTCATAATTGTTTTTACCTGCAAAAATATCTAAATACCAAACCTGCGGTATTCCCGGCATAAACATTTGAATGGCTCTTGCAAGAAGCAACTTTTGTTCGTCTTCTCCCAATGCACTAAAAAATGTGGCATTGATTTGATAATAAGAAATTTTATTTCCAGAAGGGTCATAAAGATTTTTAACACGACCACCTCGTTCCATGATTGTGGTCATGATTTTTTCAATTTCGGCATCTTCTAACAATCCTTTATTGTAAACACCATTTACTTCCTTGCCTTTCAAATCTAAAACGGGTATGCCGTCGTGGCAACCTAGCATGTTTACTGTTTTATATTCTTTGGCAATAATCTCTTTAGCCCAACTAAGCAAGGCGCTACTGGTTTGATTTTCGATTGTATGAATCGTTAAACAAGGTAAGAAAAAGTCATATATATAATAGCCTTCATTGGCAACTTCATCGTGCAAATGCAGACCATATTCGGCGTGAATTTCGGGTAATAGCATCAAATTATTTTGTTGTGCTATTTTCTTAATACGTTCAAGATATTCCCAGGTTCCCGGTTTATTAAAAAAATTGGATTCCCCAACTTGTTTATGCAAATAGGCAAAAGCGTCTAATCGAAGGATATTACAACCATAACCGTTTAGTTTCTTGAGTGTGTCTTCGTAAAAATCCCACACCAAAGGGGACGACGCATTCACATCCATTTGTCCTAAATAAGAACGTTTTTGTTCTACAATTTGTAAAATTTCTGATTTTAAATTATTAGAATCTTCAAAATCAATAGTGTTTAAATCTATAGATTGTTCGATAGCATCATTGATTTTTTTTACAATTTGTGTTTTTAACGAATCTGTCAAGCTTTGAATACTTTTTAAATCTGCTTCAGTAATTGGATTATAAGTTATTTGCTGATAAAAAGTATTCCAATACGGTTGTTCTGAACCATCGGGAAAACGTACTTTTAATATAGGTAAACCCGACTTTCTCATAAACAATTTATTGAGAAACTCTGGTTTTGGAATTACAATTCCATCTTCATTTTTCAGTTCGTTTCCTTCCCAGAACTCATTCCAATTGATGAAAAAATCTTTAAATTTTGATTCATTTCCAAATTTCAGCATATCTTTAAACTGAGGAGAAGCCACAGAGAGATGATTCAATACTATATCAAACTTCAGTTTTATTTGAAGTTCATTCAAGTCTTTTAAATCTTTTGTGTCAACTAAATCTTCGTTTATATCATAATCAATGATAGAAAAACCTCTATCTAAATCACTGTTGAAAAAAGTAGGCAATACATATATAAAAGAAAAAACGTCTTTAAATTCGTCCTTCTTGAGCATACCTACGGTATCACTAAATTTCTCTCCTATACTATCCGGATAAACATTTAGCATTACACCATTGCTGATATTTTTATTTTTATGTTGCATCTTATGTTATAGAAGTTTAGAAAGGATATTGATATTATCTGGTAGTCGTCCAACATTTTGTAGTTTTAAAGCAGCTAATTTTAGTGCAATATCCAAACATTCATGAATTGATTTTTCTTTTATATAAGCAAATAAAAATCCAGACCAAAAAGCATCACCCGCTCCTGTAGAATCTAATACTTTATCAATTTTTATTGCTGGCATTTGTATGACTTCTTTTCCTTTTTGAGATAATTTTACCCCTTTGCTTCCCAATGTTAAGCAAACCATATCTACTCCTTGATTATGAAAAAACTCGAATATCTCTTCATGAGGAAGCTCTTTCTCAAAGAGACGCAG
This sequence comes from uncultured Flavobacterium sp., assembly GCA_963513695.1. Lineage (GTDB taxonomy): Bacteria > Bacteroidota > Bacteroidia > Flavobacteriales > Flavobacteriaceae > Flavobacterium. The sequence continues at coordinate 325,046 of CAUPRL010000001.1, read as the reverse complement.
CATATCGTCTTCACTAATTTTTATTAATGGATTGAAATGGCAATAGGTTTTGATTACTTTAAAAGCCTTCTTTTGACTTTTCCACAGCTTTCTTGCATAGTTAAGATCGATACTTAGCTTACATCCTAAATCGTGCGCTTCTAGTGCTTTCTTTAGGATAGTTTTTTGGGCAGGATTTTTACTTAATGCAAAGCAAGTAGTATGGAATATCTTGGTATGGGATAAAATCTCTTTCGAAATTTGTTCTTCATAAATGCAACAATCGGCTGAACGATAGGGTATAAAATCTGGTGTACCCTTGGACCTTGAAACAAAAATTACGCTAGTCGATTTATCATCCAGAACTTTAAGATGGTTTGTATTCACTCCAACACTCGCTAAGCGCTCGGTGATATAAGAACCAAAACCATCGTTCCCTACTGTTGCAACCATAATAGTATTCAAACCCAATCGCGTTGAATTCATAGCGACATTAGTAGGCGAGCCTCCTAAATACCTGTGATAATCTCTAGTTTCATTAATTAGGACCCCTTCTTGATGCCCAATAAAATCAACTAATACTTCACCAACACATAGGATGTCTATAGAGTCCATTTTATTTTTTATTATATTATTCACTTAATTTTTTATTTTTTATTTTAATTAATAAGGTGCTGATAGCTGCAAGCACCAATAATACACCCGCAAAACGAATGGCTTGACGAGGATCGTTATCTAAGAAGTTCTTTAAAATGTAACCAAAGGACAGGTTTTGGATAATCATTGGAATAACAATCATCATATTTATAATACCCATATAAACTCCATAACGCTCTTTTGGAACAACCGCAACAACCATCAAATAAGGAATTCCCATCATACTTGCCCAAGCAATTCCGTAGCCAATAATTACTGCAAAAAACACATATTGATTTTGAACTGTTGGAAACCACAAAAAAGAAATGGCTCCAAATAACAGACACGCAAAATGAATCATTTTGGCACCGTGTTTTTTGGCTAATTTGGCCAAATAAAAAGCAATTGAAAATGTAACTATAAAACCAAAAGCACCAATTAATCCGTTCCATTCTACCGCTTTTTCGTAACCCATCACATCTTTTGGAGTCACATCCCACACAGACAAGGCAATGCTTTTTGAATTGTTTTGCCAATAGCACATCATCGCATACCATTGAAACAAATACACCAAAAAAAGTTGCCACATCACTGTTGGCATTTCTAAAACGGCTTTATAAATATCAACAAAAGGCGAAAAAATATTTAAGGGTTCTGCTTTTAAAATTGCTAATTCTTCTGCTGTTGGTGGAATTTCTTTAGTTTTGCTCATACTCCACCAAATGGAAGTTACCGAAAGAATGGCTCCTAAAAAGAAGGAGGCATAAATCCAAGTGGGTAATGATCCGGTGTAGCCAACAAAAACAATTGGAAACAGAAAAAGAGAAATATAAGCCAGAAACTGTCCGAAACCTGTAAAAAAACTTTGCGCCTGAAAACCGACTGGTTGTTGTTCTTCATCCAATGTATCAGCAATAAAAGCCCGATAGGGTTCCATAGCGGTATTGTTTCCTACGTCTAAAATCCAAAGCAAACCTGCCGCCATCCATAAGGAGCTGCTAAATGGAAATAGAAATAATGCGATACTACAAATTATGGCTCCAATAAAAAAGTACGGTTTTCTTCGTCCCCATCTTGGATGCCAAGTTTTATCACTCATCGCACCAATTATAGGCTGAATCAATAATCCCGTTAATGGACCAGCAAGATTTAGTATCGGAATTTGGTCTGGACTTGCGTGCAAAAAATCATAGATAGGATTGACAGCGCTTTGTTGCAAACCAAAACTGTATTGAATTCCGAAAAAACCGACATTCATATTGATAATCTGCCAGAAATTTAGTTTTGCTTTTTTGAACATAGCTCTAGGAATTTTTTATTACAAGGTTAATAAATGGAAAAAACAATAAAATAAATAAAAGTATTTTTTTTCCAAACGTATAAAGAAGCTTCAATAAAACTTGATTTTTTTAAAAACAATTCCCATACTTTAAAAGCACAGGAATTGTCAACTAACTAAACCTAAAACATACTATTTTTTATTAGAATTTATAAGTCAAAGCAGTAGAAATAGATCTTCCAGGCATTGGTCTTGCACGAACATAGTTTACTTTATTGTCTGTAATATTTCCTTCTTCTGATTCGGTAATTGCCAAGGTGTCGAATAAATTGTTGGCAGAAAGATTTATAGACAATCCTTTTGTAATTCCTACTTCAACAAAGGCATTTACGATTACAAAACCATTCATTACCAATTGATTTGAATCTTGCGCATAGGCTTTGGTTTGACCAATAAAACTCAATCCAATCGTGTTTTTATTATCCGAGAAGTTATACGTTGGCATCAAATTGTACATCAATTTTGGTTGTCTTCTTGGCTCGTTTCCTTCATCGCTTCCAGAGGTAATTTCAGCTTTTGTATAAGTCAATGCTCCACGTAAATTTAAATTATCCATTAGGTTATAAGACGATTCTATTTCTAAACCATAAGATTTGTAATTGTTTTGGATGATGCTGTTTGAAGTCGCTTCATAACCACCTTGCTCATCTGTTTTTGAATGAAAAGCAGTGGCATAAGCGTATCCTTTTGGGAATTTAAGTTTGTAACCCAATTCGGCTTGTGTCAAAAAGTCTAAGGCGTTGATTTTATCTCCATCCAAATAATCTAATCCTGAAAACAAAATACGGTCTGCTTTTGCAGCAGCACCTTTGCTATATCTAGCAAAAAGAGATTGTTTTGCAGTCAATAAATAGTTGGCACCCAAAGTATAAGAAACATAATCGTAATCGTAATTTACAGCCGTTTCATTAGCTGTATTTACAGCAAAAACATTTTGTTCTGGAACTGAAATTATTCCGTTATTATTAATATCATAAGTTCTTGAAGTACCGCCAGCAAATGATCCTGTAACTTTACCCAAATCATATCTCAAACCACCTTCAAACGAAAGATTTTCAGTTGCATCCACAGAAACGTTCACATAAGGTGCAGAAACATTATATTGTGTATCATAATTTCTAGCCAAATTTCCCCAAGCTGGTGTGCCGTATGCGTACAAACCATTTTCGGACAATGAAGTTCCAGTAGCATTGGTCACATTGATTAGGCGAGGATTGTCATCTGAAACTTCTTGTAAATACGAGTTCCATAACCAAGACGTTGAAATATTTTGGATAGATTTGAAATAACCCGCAGTGATTCCTACTTTATCAAATTTTTTCGTTACTCTTAAATCATTCATAAAGTTGCTCAAATCATTTAATTGCGTATCAAACATGTGAATTCTAGATACTAATCCGTTTGGATTGTTAAACGGAGTTCCTGTGTTCGCATAGGTCAAAGTAGAACCTGGACCAAAAGAAGCCGCAATTGCTGAAGAAGAACCAACTTCTGCTGGAAAAGGAGCTATAAAACCACCGCTATTAGAAGAGTAACGACCGTTTTCAGTAATTTTCCAACCATCTTCTAAATCAAATGAAGCACTCACACCAATCGATTTTGAAACTGGATTCATTCCATCGGCAACTTTTCCTCTTCTTAGTTCACCATCAGGGCCAAGACCTACATTGTGGTTCAAGTATATAGATTGTAAAGCACCTGTAGTTGCGTCGAAACCACTTACACTTCCCCAACTTGGATTGGCGTTTGTCCCCGTCACTTTTACCGGCATTGGCATATAGGCCGCTGCTCTGTCGTTTAGGAATTTGGCATAAACGGTTACTTTTCCGTTTTGAAATTCTTTAGTAAGGTTGAATTTTACTTGTCCACCATTGTTAGATGTTGAACCCGTTTTTCTCACACCCTCGCCAGCTCTGTAAAAACCTCCAACGTGAAAATAAAGGCCATCTCCAATTTTTGTTCCATAATCAACATCAGTTCTGAAATCATTGTAATCTAATCCAAAACTAGTTCTTAACATTCCACCATCAGTTTTGCCTGTTTTACTGATAAAGTTGATGATTCCGCCCGGAGAATTGGAAGATAGAGTAGAAGCAGAACCACCACGGATTGCTTCAATTTTGGCAACGTTTCCGTCAAATCTTGTAAAAATATCGGCTGTTGCAAAAGAAATATCACCAAATAAAAGTACTGGAAGTCCGTCTTCTTGTATTTGTAGATATTTAGATCCTCCAGATGAGATTGGCACACCGCGAACAGAAATATTCGAGTTTCCTTCTCCTCCAGATGATTCAGAACGAATTCCTGGAATTGATCTGAAAATTTCGGCGGTTGATCGTGGAGCTGATTGCTCGATTTGTTTTACGTCTAAAGTTGTAATTGAAACACTAGACTTAATTTTTGCTTTTGGGTTTACAACTCCTGTCACCACGACATCTTCCAGTTTTGTTGTTTTTATTGTATCGGTAACTGGGGTTGTTTCATTTTGCGAAAAAGACAAATTGACAAGCAGTAATGCTACAATCAATCCAAGCCTTTTCAATAATAAATTGCATTTTTTCATTGTTTAAAATTGTTTGATTAATAAATAGTTTGGTTATTTTTTCTCAAAACTACTTTTATAAGTGTTAAATTTAAGCATATTCTTTTCGAAAACGTTTTCGAAAACACCGAAAACGTTTTCGATTTGTAATTCATAATTTTTTCTCATATTTGTTAAATGAAAGAGACGACTCTAAAAGAGATTGCGGAAACTTTAGGAATATCTATTACCACAGTTTCAAAAGCATTAAAAAATTATTCGGATGTAAGTGAGAAAACTCGAAAAGCTGTAATTGCTTTAGCTGAGGAACTTAACTATTCGCCCAATAGCTTTGCGGTAAATCTACGAACTAAAGAGTCTAAAACCATTGGGTTGATTATTCCCGAAGTGGTTCATCATTTTTTTTCGAATGTAATTAATGGAATTATTGCCGAAGCTGAGAAAAATGGGTATCTGGTTATTATTCTTCAATCAAATGAATCTTTGGAATTGGAAAAAAAGCAAGTGGCACTTTTAATCAATAAAAGAGTGGACGGAATCATAATGTCGCTTTCTAACGAATCCAACAATGATTTTCACATCAAGGAAATCCTCCGAAAAGAAATTTCTTTTGTACAATTTGATAAAATTTCAAAATTAATTCCAAGTTCAAAGGTGATCATTAACGATCAAAAAGCTGCAATGGAAGCGGTTCAGCATTTAATTGATCAGGGATGCAAAAAAATCGCCCATATTCGAGGGCCTGAAAATCCGCAAAATGCAATTGATCGTTTTATTGGGTATAAAAAAGCATTGGAAAAAAATGGAATTCAATATGATTCCAAATTGGTTTACACTTGCAAAAACGTAACTTTTGAAGAAGGAATTGAATTTGCCAAACAAATTATCGAAGATCACCCCGATGTCGATGGAGTTTTTGTGATTACAGATTTGGTAGCAGTGGGTGTTTTAGCTTATTTCAATGAAAAAGGAATACAGGTTCCTAATCAAATAGCTATAATTGGTTTTAGCAATTGGTTTATGTCACAAGTTATAACACCAAAATTGAGCACTGTTGATCAACCTAGTTATGAAATGGGAGTTGCCGCTTTTTCTTTATTGCTAGAAGAAATGATTTGTCACAAAGACGGAAAACTGTTTCTTCCTAGAACCATTGAATTGGACACGAGTATTATAGAAAGAGATTCGAGTTTAAAGATGTAAAATATTTTTTGGTCGTGATAAACGGGAACACCCCACCTTTATCTTGGTATTCTTTGTATAAATCGCTAGATAAACAGCAGTCGCATCTTTTACGTTCTTCCATTAATCTCTACCAATTTTCCAATAATACCCCTTTATTGAAGGAATTGTTGCTTTGCGTCCAGTAATTAAAAAATCAGTATAGATTTTTTTATCACATTTGATAGCAATGGCGCCACCCGAAATGTAAACGGAGTTGTTTACGAAACGAGCCTTAATCCTCCCATCTTTAAATTTGGCATCGGATAATTTTTCAACAGCCCAAGTTGATTTCCATTTTACATCAATTTCATCTTCAGCAATTTTTGTGACGCTTTTTACCAATTTTATAGCATCTTTTGGAATTTCAAGTTGTTTTGACAAGTCATCTTGATTTAGAGTTTCTCCAATTTCACATCCATTCAATATTTTTTGAATAGTATAATTCGAGGGAGCAGGAGTTTTTACTGTTGTGGCTGGTTTAGGGCTATTTATTTCTGGAGTTGATACTGCTTTATTTTCAGCTATAACCTCTTTTTTTGTTTTATCAGCTTTGCTTTCTGCTATTTCATCTGGGTTTTTGGTGAAATTGGACTCACTTAAAACGGAACCTTTTATTTCACTTTCATTCAATGTTATTAATGTAGAATCTTTTTTATGTGGAGAAGTAAAACCTGTTGTGTCATTTTGCTTCGGTAAATCTTCATTAGAATTTAAGTCGTTTTCCGCTCTATTTTTACCACAACTAATCAAATTGATACTTATAATCGATGCGAGAAGAATTCTTTTGAATTGTGTCATATTTAGAATTGTCAAGTAAAATTTTATAAAAAGTATATTCGCGTTACTAAGGCAAATATAGTAAAATAATAAGTTTTTATGGGGCTATGTACTTCTTGTTTCAAAGCAAAATAAAGTATAATTTTTCCCTACAAGGCATAAAAAAAGGGAGGCATGAATAAACAAGCCTCCCTTTTTGAATTGGAATTTGAATTATAATTATCCTAAAGCCGCTCTTTTGAAACCTGTAACAATAAGGTTTTTATCTAAAGATTTTACATAATCAGCAACGCTCATTTTGCTATCTTTGATATAATCTTGGTTTACTAAAGTATTGTCTTTAAAGAAACGAGCTAATTTACCTTTTGCAATATTGTCTAACATAGCTTCTGGTTTTCCTTCTTGACGTAAAAGATCTTTTGCGATTTCGATTTCTTTTGCAATTGTATCAGCATCTACACCAGCTTCGTTCAAAGCAATTGGAGCCATCGCAGCAGCTTGCATTGATACGTTTTTGGCTACTTCATCAGCGCCAGCAACATTAGCAGATAAGGCTACCAAAGTAGCGATTTTGTTTCCAGCGTGAATGTAAGAACCAATAAATGCTCCATCTAATCTTTCGAAAGAACGGATTTCAATTTTTTCTCCGATAACTCCAGTTTGCTCGATTAATTTTTCAGCAACGGTAATTCCGTTATAATCAGCAGCTAAAAACGCTTCTTTAGTTTCGTAATTTAAAGCTAATTCAGCAAAGTCATTAGCTAATTTGATGAATGATTCGTTTTTACCTACGAAGTCAGTTTCACAGTTAAGAGAAACTATAGCTCCAGTAGTTTTATCAGCGCTTACAATAGCGATAACAGCACCTTCAGAAGATTCTCTGTCCGCACGGTTTGCAGCTACTTTTTGTCCTTTTTTACGAAGGTTTTCGATTGCTAAATCAAAATCTCCGTCTGATTCTACAAGTGCTTTTTTGCAGTCCATCATTCCTGCACCTGTGATTGTTCTTAATTTATTAACGTCTGCAGCAGTAATTGTTGCCATAATATAATGTGTTTAATGTTATAAAAGTAAAAATTCCAATTTTCAAATCCCAAATCCCAATTTTAACAAATTACTAACTTAACGTTACTAATCTTTTTGGAATTTGGAATTTAAAATTTGGAATTTAAATTTGATTTATTCTTCTGTTGCTGGAGCTTCAACTTCTACAGTTGGTTCGGCTACTTCAGCTTCTGCAACTGGAGCAACTACTACTTCTTCTGCAACAACTTCTTCAGTATTTGCTTCAGGTTGAATGTCTGCTTCAGCTCCTCTGTTTGAAAGACCTTCAACAATCGCAGCTGTAACAATAGATAAAATTTTATCGATTGATTTAGAAGCATCATCATTTGCAGGGATAACATATTCTACCTCTCTTGGATCAGAATTGGTATCTACCATTGCAAAAACTGGAATGTTTAATTTTTGAGCTTCTTTTATTGCGATGTGTTCAGCTTTGATATCTACTACGAACAATGCTGCAGGAAGTCTAGACATATCTGCGATTGAACCTAAGTTTTTCTCTAATTTAGCACGAAGACGATCTACTTGTAAACGCTCTTTTTTAGAAAGAGTCATGAATGTTCCGTCTTTCTTCATTTTATCGATAGTAGCCATTTTTTTAACAGCTTTACGGATAGTTACGAAGTTAGTCAACATTCCACCAGGCCATCTTTCAGTGATGTAAGGCATGTTACAAGCTGCTGCTTTATCGGCAACGATGTCTTTGGCTTGTTTTTTGGTAGCTACGAATAATATTTTTCTACCTGATGCTGCAATCTTTTTCAAAGCTTCGTTAGCTTCTTCAATTTTTGCTGCAGTTTTATATAGATTGATAATGTGAATTCCATTACGTTCCATATAAATGTATGGAGCCATATTTGGATCCCATTTTCTAGTCATGTGTCCGAAGTGAACACCTGCTTCTAGTAATTCTTTTACTTCTACTTTGTTTGACATTTTTTGTTTAGTTTACGTTCTGTTGATTAGCAATGTATAGATGGCGGTTATCCGGCTGAATACATTTAGATGCTAAACTAATTCTCGCCTCAGCGAGCAACAACAACATTGTTTTTAAATTTAATTATCAATAAGTCTTGTACGAATTGCACAAGACAGGCAATATTAACGTTTAGAGAATTGGAATCTCTTACGAGCTTTTTTCTGACCGAATTTTTTACGTTCAACCATTCTTGGGTCTCTTGTTAATAAACCTTCTGGTTTTAAGATAGCTCTGTTTCCTTCGCCAACTTCACACATTACTCTCGCCAAAGCCATTCTTACAGCTTCTGCCTGACCAGTTGAACCACCTCCGTAAACGTTTACTTTTACATCAAAGTTGCTTACGTTTTCTGTCATAGACATTGGTTGTAAAACTTTGTATTGTAAAGTTGCAGTTGGGAAATAAGTTGCGAATGGTTTTTTGTTTACAGTGATAACTCCTGTTCCTTCTGAAACATATACACGTGCAACAGCGGTTTTTCTTCTACCGATTTTGTGAATTACTCCCATTACTTAAGATCGTTTAGGTTAACAGTTCTAGGTTTTTGAGCGCCTTGTTTGTGCTCTGATCCTACAACAACATTTAAATTTCTGAAAAGTTCTGCTCCTAATTTGTTTTTAGGTAACATTCCTTTTACTGCTTTTTCTACTAATAATGCAGGGTTTTTTGCCTGTAATACTTTAGCAGTTAAAGTTCTTTGTCCTCCAGGGTAACCAGTGTGACGAACATACGTTTTCTCGCTTAGTTTGTTACCTGTAAGGTTGATTTTTTCTGAGTTGATAACAATTACGTTATCTCCACAGTCCATGTGTGGGGTATAACTTGGCTTGTACTTACCTCTAAGGATCATAGCGACCTTAGTTGCAAGACGACCTAAGTTATGACCGTCAGCGTCTACCACAATCCATTCTTTGGATACGGTTGCTTTGCTTGTTGATACTGTTTTGTAGCTTAATGCGTTCACAATAATTTATTTTAATTAAACATTCCATTCCCAATAAAGGGAGCGCAAAAGTACAATTATTTTTTTGAAATGCAAATAGTCTTTAATTTTTATTTTATTCTGATAATCAGTCTATAAACTATTTGTTTTTATTGGACATTTATTTTCTATTCCCTTTTCTCCCTTTTGGGTGAACTTTATTTATAATTTAATACAAATTTTGTTTGTAATCACCTAAATACATAAAGTATGTATCGTAAAGTTGTTAATTTTCTTTATTTTTGAAGTACTAACAAATCATTTATTTATGAAATTTTGTAAATTATTCTTTTTTAATTTTCTTCTGTTATATATAGGTAGTACTATCTCCACTGCTCAAGAATTGCCCATTGTAAAGACTATTTTATCTGACGAGACGAGTTTTTATTATACGAATTTCAAGAAATATCCTGTTTTAGCGCCGCATATGCCTATAGGAGTTTTCGATTCTGGCACTGGTGGACTCACTGTTTTGAATGCCATAGTGAATTTGGATTCTTATAACAATAGAACGCATCAAAAGGGAGCCGATGGAATTCCTGATTTTACAGCTGAAGATTTTATTTATTTGGCCGATCAAGCCAATATGCCTTACGGGAATTATGCCGCAATGAACAAAACCGATTTGCTAAAAGAGCATATTATTAAGGATGCGCAGTTTTTGTTGGGAAATAAATACTACAACAACAATGAGTTGTTTACCAATAAAAAACCAATTAAGGTTTTGGTGGTGGCTTGCAATACCGCTACTGCTTATGGATTATCAGATATCGAACAATTTCTAGCCCAAACACGATCTAATGTTAAAGTCATTGGAGTGATAAATGCTGGAGTCAAAGGAGCTTTGGCTACTTTCAAAAAATCCGAAAGCGGGAGTATTGGCGTTTTTGCAACTGCTGGAACGGTAGCCTCGAATGGCTATACCAATGCTTTGAAAAAATTAATTGAATCTGAAAAATATCAAGGAAATATTCAATTTTATAGTCAAGGCGGTGTTGGTTTGGCAGAAGCAGTCGATGAAGATTTGAATTATATTGATAAAAACGCTACTCAACCTAGAGATTTATATAAAGGTCCAAGTTTGGAACAAAACAATTTGAACATCGATAAAACGTTGTTGTCAATTTATGGCTTTGATTTTTCCAATTTTAAAATGCTTTGCGACAGCACGGTTTCAGACCAATGCAGTATTATGCAAATCAATTCGCCTGAAAATTACGTTCGCTATCATTTGGTTTCCTTGCTCGAAAAAATGAAGGCTACTCCAGATGCACTTCCGCTAAAGACTTTGATTTTAGGCTGTACTCATTATCCTTTTTTGACTGATGAAATTCAAAAGGTTTTAGTAGAATTGCGAAAAGTGAAAATGAATGGAAAATATCGGTATCGTAATCTTCTTTCCAAAAAGGTAAAGCTTATAGATCCTTCGGTTTTTACTGCGCTAGAAGTGTATGATTATTTAAATCAAGAAAAACTTTTAAACACCTTGAACAAAAAAATGCAAGCAGATTTTTACATCAGCATTCCCAATTTAAGAAATACTCAAGTGGTGACAGAAGATAATGGAAAGCGATTTACATATGATTATAAATATGGAAGAAATGCAGGTTCAAATCAAGAATTCATTCAAACAGTTCCGTTTTCTAAATCAAATATTCCAAAGGAAACAAGTGATCGATTTGAAAAACAAATTCCAATAATCTATGAACTGTTACTCAGTTCCAATCAAAATCAGTTGCTTTTTACAGCTGACAAATGGTGATATTAAATACAAAAAACATGCAATTAACTATAAATACTTTGCCGACTTATATTTTTTTTAGAAAAAATGCATTTTTATCTTATTTTTATCATTGACATAAAAAACTATACTATTGTTTTTTTATTACCTTAGCAATTTAAAATTAATTTTTCCTATGAAAGCTAAAGCTACTTTAAAACAAATCGCTAAAGAACTAAACGTTTCTGTTTCTACTGTTTCAAAAGCCCTTAATGATAGTCCAGAAATTAGTGAGCAAACAAAAACTAGAATTAAGGAATATGCAAAGCTTAAAAATTACAAACCAAATGTAATTGGTCTGAATCTTAAAAACAGATCCACAAAAACAATAGGAGTAATTATTCCTAATATTTTGGATTCATTTTTTGCTAAAGTTTTCAGTGGAATCGAAAAAATAGCAGACCAAAAAGGATACAATGTAATTATGTGTATCTCAAATGAATCATTAAAGAAAGAAGCAAACACCTTGAATATGTTGAGCAATGGAACAATAGACGGTTTTATTCTGTCTATTTCTGAAGAAGCTCAAAAATTACATGAGTATGGTCATTTTCAGGAAATTATCAATGAGGGAACACCAATCCTTATGTTTGATAGGATTGCCGAAGATATTGTTTGTGACAAAGTCATTGTGGATGATTTTGATTCGGCGTTTAATGCAACCCAACATCTTATTAACACAGGATGCAAAAACATTGCATTGTTTTCTTCAATAGACAATTTAAGTGTTGGAAAATTGAGAGTTGAAGGGTATTTGCAAGCATTGAAAAACAATAACATTCCAGTAAATTCCGATTTAATTGTTCGAACAGATTCTGAAGACGATTTAAAAAGCAAAATAGGTGCTGTACTTGATAATAATAAAGTAGACGGAATATTTGCTTTAGCAGAAAATGATTCTGTTGCGTCTTTGAGAATTGGACTTAAAAAAGGGTATAAAGTACCTGAAGACTTGTCGATTATTGGTTTTGCCGATGGTATTCTTGCCTCAAGAAGATTGTCTCCAAGTTTGTCAACCTTGAGTCAATATGGAGTAGAAATAGGAGAAGAAGCCGCCAGACGAATGATAAAAAGACTAGAATCTAAGGATGAAAATTTACCTTATGAGACTATTGTTATTAAAACGCAACTTAGAGAAAGAGAGTCTACTAAGAAGCTGTAATTGTTCTTTGTAGGATGAAGAGGCTTTATTGGTCAGGAGTATAATTAAAACTATACACTTTAGTGCATTTCCCTTTCAGGTTTTAAAAAAGTTTTTCCGCAGATTCGCAGATTTAAAATTTTGTGACTAGTGTGATAGGAATGCGCGACGCAGTTTACGGTTTTTTTGTCATTGCAAGGAACGAAGCAATCGCATTACTATTTCCCAATTATAAATACTACTTTTGATACTTTCGAGTTAAAGTATTTATGTTGAAATATATCTTGATTTTGTTGGCAATTCTCGTCTTTTCTGGGCTCCAAGCTCAGGAAGCTAATTCGTTGTACAAAATTAAAAAAATCCCTATTTCTAAAGACACCATTCAACTTGAAAATGAAAGCCTCAACCCAAGTTTTTTCAAATTGCTTGACGCCCACGACAAAGCGGTTGATAGCACTTTTTACAAAATAAATTTCGAAAAAGGAACCTTAGTTTTTAATAAAGAAATCACTTCGGATTCCGATTTTTTAACGGTTTATTATCTAAAATTACCTCCGTTTTTAACAAAGGAATACCATATTTATGATTCAAACAAAGTAATCAGCAATCAGGCATCGGCTGGCGATTTATATACTGTAGAAAGCATTCCTCAGAAAAAGACAAGGCCTTTAGAAGGATTGAATACTTCAGGCAGCATCTCCCGTGGAGTGACTGTTGGCAATAATCAAAATTCTGTTATAAATTCTAATTTAGATTTGCAAATCACCGGAAAATTATCGGATAAAGTGAGTTTACGTGCCTCCTTGCAAGACAGCAATATTCCGCTACAAGACGGGGGATATTCACAAAAACTAGATCAGTTCGATAATGTTTTTATGGAACTTTTTAGCGACAAATGGAATATTCGAGCAGGTGATCTTTTTCTTGAAAATCGCGCGACCCAATTTCTAAATTTCAACAAAAAAGCGCAAGGACTTTCGAGCAGTTTTAATTTTGGAAATGAAGATAGCAAGACCAATATATTCGCTTCGGCTGCTTTGGTAAGAGGTCAATATTCCAAAAGTAGTTTCGTGGGTCAAGAAGGCAATCAAGGTCCCTACAAACTAATTGGCCAAAATGGAGAACTATATGTTCTTGTTATTTCTGGCTCCGAGCGGGTTTTTGTCAATGGAATTCTTTTGACTAGAGGCGAAAATAAAGACTACACCATAGATTATAATGCCGGAGAAATCATATTTACTCCTTTATTTACGATCACTTCCGAAATGAGAATCACGGTTGAATATCAATATTCTGAACAAAATTACACTCGATTAGTGACTTATGCAGGAGGAACTCACGAAAACAAAAAATGGAGTTTTGGTGGCTATTTATATTCTGAAAATGATTTGAAGAACCAACCTTTACAGCAATCTCTTTCAGCTGAACAAACCCAAATTTTGACAGATGCTGGGGACAATTCTGATTTAATGGTGGCGCCATCTGCCTATTTAGATTCGTATTCAGACAATAAAATTCTCTACAAAAAAAAGATTGTCAATGGAATAGAATTTTTCGAGTATTCCAATAATCCTCAGGATGTATTATATAATGTGAGATTCAGTCAAGTTGCCCAAAACAAAGGAAATTATGTTCTAAAAAGCAATGCTGCCATTGGCAGAATTTACGAATACATTTCACCTATAAATGCAGTTCCCCAAGGAAATTACGCCGCAGTTGTTCAATTAGTGGCGCCTGTAAAAATTCAGGTTGCAACCTTTTTAGGAAAATACAATCCTAGCAATAAAACTGCAATTGACTTTGAATTTGGACTGAGTAACAACGACAAAAATCTGTTTTCTTCATTAGATGACTCGAATAATAAAGGTATCGCAACAAAAATAAATGCGAAACAGCGACTTTATTCGAAAAAATGGAATGTTGACGCTTTTGCCAATTATCAATTTGTACAAAAAGATTTCAGCACGGTGGAGCGGCTTTACAATATTGAATTCAGCCGAGATTGGAACCTTGGAGCGACAACAATTGGCAATCAAAGCTATTTAATTTCGGGTTTATTAATGACACTGCCAGAAAAAGGAAATTTGACCTACCAATTTGAAAAACTGGATTTCTCTGAAAGTTTTTCAGGGAACCGCCACATTCTCAATGCTTTTTTCAACTTGAAAGATTGGGCCATTAAGAGTCGTGGTAGTTTTTTGAATAGCGGCGCTACCAGTTCGACATCGAAATTCTTAAGAAATCAAACTCAAGTCAAGTATAATTTCAAGAAAAACTGGATTGGCACCAACCTGAACTTAGAAGATAACCAAGAAAAAGATAAAACTACCAATCAATTTTCGGCCTTGAGTCAACGATTTACAGAATATGGATTTTTTGCTGGTCGTGGAGACAGTACCAAAGTTTTTGTAGAAATGGGATTTTTTAGGAGAATGAATGATAGCTTGCAAAACGGAATGATTCAACGCGTAAATAACTCTCAAACTATAGCGTTGAAATCGAAATTGATTCAAAATAACAAAAGCGACTTGTCTCTTTTTGTGAATTATCGAGTTTTGGATTTTGTGGATTCCAACACGAAAAACGAGCCTTCGTTGAATTCCAGAATGGTTTACAATGATCGTTTTTTCAATCAGTTGATTCAATGGACTACTGTTTTTGAAACCAATTCGGGCTCCATTCCGCAACAAGAATTCACCTATCTAGAAGTCCCCATCGGACAAGGAGTTTACACTTGGAACGACTATAACAACAACGGGATTCAGGAATTAGAGGAGTTTGAAGTCGCCCCTTTTGTAGATCAAGCGAAATACATTAGAATCTTTTTGCCTAACCGAGTTTTCGTTAAAACACACCAAAATAAATTTTCACAATCAATTACTTTGAATCCTAATCAATGGCAAAATGAGCAAGGTATCAAAAAATTGTTATCCTATTTTTACAATCAAACCTCCTATCTTATCGATCGAAAAGTAGAAAACAAAGGCGATAATTTTGACTTAAATCCATTTAGCAAATCAGATGAAAACGTCTTGGGATTGAATTCGAGTTTCCGAAATAGCTTGTTCTTTAATCGTGGCAAACAAAAACATTCGATTACCTATACTTATGTGCAAAACGAAAACCAAAATTTGCTATCGATAGGTTCTCAAAATGCAAAAAACAGTTCTAATCAACTGCAATACAATCATTTGTATAAAAAAAGCTGGTTGTTCGGGATGTTTGCAAAAACCATTCAAACTGCATTAAACTCTGAAAATTATCCTGAAAAGAATTTTGAAATCAAAGGATATCAATTGGCTCCGAAAATCAGTTATCTTTTTTCAAAAAGCACCAGTTGGGATTTGTTTTATGAACTACAAAACAAGGAGAATCAAATTGGAAATTTGGAAACTTTACTCCAAAATAGGTTTGGAACCGCCTTTACCTATGCTGGAAAACAAAATTTTACTATGAATGGAGAGGTTTCATTTTACCAAAATAAATTCTTCGGAAATGAATTCTCATCGGTTGGGTTTCAAATGCTAGAAGGTTTGCAAACAGGACAAAACCTAACTTGGCGATTGCTTTTGCAGAAGACCTTAACCAGTTTTCTAGACATCAACATCAATTATCAAGGACGAAAAAGCGAAACGAGCCAAACTATTCATACCGGAAGTGTACAATTGAGAGCCTATTTTTGATAAAAGATTTTTAAAATTTTAGTTTGCGCTAAATTTTTTATTAACTTTAGTGTTCAAACTTAAAAATCAGATCATTATGAAAAAATTAATTTTACTCTGTTTTCTTTTTCTTTTTTCTGGGACTTTTTATGCCCAAGATTCAAAATCAACAAAGGAACCAGCCAAAAAAGAAACCACCAAAAAAAAATCAGGCTATGATTATGACAAAGATGTTCCTGTAAAAACTACTAAAAAAGAGACTACAACAAAATCAAGTGCTAAGAAGGAAACAGCTAAAAAAGAAAGTACTACAAAATCAAGTAGCACTAAGGAAACTCCAAAAAAAGAACCCGCCAAAAAGAAATCAAGTTATGATTATAATAAAGATGTTCCGGTAAAAGCTACTTCAAAAGAATCAGCTTCAAAATCAAGTGCAAAAAAAGAAACAGATAAAACGGTAACTAAAGCTAAGGAAACTCCAAAAGCTAAATCTACTACTACAAAAAAGAAAGAGCCAAAACTCAAAGAATCTAACGAAAAAGCACCAAAAACTCCAGACAAAGTTACCGGTGAATACAAAGGTAAAAAAGTTTATACTGGTCCAAGAGGCGGAAAATATTACATCAACAAAAACGGAAATAAAACATATATTCAAGACTAATATTTCAATAAATATAGAAAACTGTCCAAGATTAATTTTTTGGACGGTTTTTTTTATACCTTAACTTAACGGTATATTAATACTTCCAAAATACTTATAACTGTTGATTTGCTACCTTTCGGTTTTAAATTTTTCTAAATAAATGAATTATAATTCTGCCAACAAAACTATTTTAATAGCTCCACTAAACTGGGGATTAGGTCACGCAACACGTTGTATTCCAATAATAAAAGCTTTGCAAGACAACAATTATATTCCGATTATTGCTTCGGATGGCGTTGCTCTAGAATTATTAAAAAAAGAGTTTCCCTATGTTCAAACTTTAAAATTGCCGTCTTATCAAATAGAATATGCCAAAAACGGAAAAAATTTTAAATGGAAATTATTGAAAAACTTTCCCGAAATGGTTAAAGCCATTTGGAAAGAAGAAAAAAAGATCAGAAAATGGATTAAAAAATACGATATCGACGGTATTATTTCTGACAATAGATTAGGTGTTTTTAGCAAAAAAATTCCTTCTGTTTACCTTACACACCAATTGAATGTAATGACGGGAAACACGACTTGGTTTACTAGCATCTTGCATCAGCATATTATAAAAAAGCATAATCAGTGTTGGGTTCCAGATGTTGAAGGCACTCCAAACTTAACTGGCAAATTAGGTCATATTGTTCACCCTGATTTCAAGGTAAAATATATTGGACCATTGAGCCGATTGCATAAAAAGGAAGTCCCAATACAATTTGATTTGATGATTATCCTTTCAGGTCCTGAACCGCAACGCGGATTATTAGAAGAAAAACTGAAAACTGAAATAGTAAATTATAAAGGAACTGTTATTTTTATTAAAGGCATTGTCGAAAAGGAGCAAAAAAAGGAGCAAATAGAGAATGTCACTTACTATAACTTTATGAACAGCCGTCAACTCGAACAAACTTTTAACGAAAGTAAAACCGTGCTTTGCAGATCAGGCTATACCACAATTATGGACTTGGCACAACTCGGAAAAAAAGCTTTTTTTATTCCAACTCCTGGGCAGTACGAGCAAGAATATCTTGCCAAAAAACTAAAAGAGGAAAGCCTTGTTCCTTATGTAAAACAAGAACATTTTTGTATTGAAAATCTTCAGGAAATAGATAGTTATAAAGGATTGAATCAGTTTGAAACCTCCATTAATTGGGAAGAATTATTTCAGGTTTTTGAAAAAAAAACCACTACGGACTGAAAGTTTATTGTTTTGGTTTGGCAGACGGAAAGTCTGCAAGGTTGAAATGGAACAAAAAGCAACCGCAGATTCGCGGATTTATTTTAAACTTAAAAAATCTGCGAATCTGCGGTAAAATTATTTTGAAGTTAGAATCACTAATTTTCCTTAGTCACAATCTGCATTGTTTCGCGGCTGACTTGTTTTAGTAAAACAGTTTTGTTTTGTTCAACAGTTTGCGCAGCTTTATCATTAAAGTGTCTAATGGTATATAAAGTCACATTTTCGTTATAATCCACTTTGAATTTCTTTGCCAAAATTGGATTTAAATCTTTGAAATTTCCAAATTTGTCTTCAACACATACCGAAAAACTGATGGCTGAATTTTGGATTAGATTTACTTTCAATTTAAATTGGTGAAATAAAGCAAAGATTTCGCTAATGTTTTCTTCCATAATGAAGGAGAAATCAATTGATGAAAGCGAAATCAAAAGTTGATTCCTTTTGACAATAAAACTAGGAATTTGCCATTCAGAATCCGAACCTTTAGAGACGCAAGTTCCCGCCAACATTGGGTTTATAAATGATTTTACATACAAAGGGATTTCCTTTTTTTGTAATGGTTGTAAAGTTTTTGGGTGAATAACCGTTGCGCCATAAAATGCCATCTCAATCGCTTCGCGATACGAAATATGGTTTAATAAACTTGCATTTTCAAAATATCTTGGGTCGGCATTCATCACTCCAGGAACGTCTTTCCAGATAGTTACACTTTCGGCATTTAGGCAATAAGCAAAAATTCCCGCAGTATAATCCGAACCTTCACGACCTAAAGTAGTAGTGAAATTATTCTCGTCTGAACCCAAAAATCCTTGGGTAATGTTCAGCATTTTTTTCTTTACGTTTTTTGAAATAGTCGCCTGGGTTAATTCCCAATCAACTTCAGCATCTCTATAATTAGAATTGGTTTTTATGAAATTGCGCACATCAAGCCATTGTGTTTTTATACCCATAAAATTCATAAAATGGCTTAAAATCGTAGTCGAAATCAATTCGCCATAGCTAACAATTTGGTCATAAACAAAATTGTAATTTGGTGATTTGTTGTGTGCCAAGAAATATTCCAATTCTGAAAACAGCGAATTTACAGCAGCAAAAACTTGATTTTTTTCGTCTTCGAATAAATCAAGTAATATTTGATTGTGGTATTTTTTTACTTCTTGCACCGATGAATTCAATTCTTCCGATTTTTCGAAATAGTTTTTTATTACTTCTTCGAGCGCATTTGTGGTTTTTCCCATAGCAGAAACCACCAACAATACATCTTCATAACCCACTTTTTGCAAAACGTCATATACGTTTTTTATCCCTTTGGCATCTTTTACAGATGCGCCACCAAATTTGAATACTCTCATTTTAATTCAGATTTCAGATTTCAAGTTTCAGATTTATGGATGAAACTTGAAAACGATTTGTTATATGTTTTTTTATTTTAACTTGTTGTCTACAAAATAGTTGATTGCTTCTTCGCTCATTTGGGCAACCTTCCAATCGTCCAGTATTTTTGCACCTGAATTTTTATAGAAATTTATTGCTGGAGTGTTCCAGTCTATAACGTTCCATTCAATTCTTCGAACTTTATCTTTTTTTCCTTGTTTTATGATTTCAGAATACAAGGCATAACCTACTCCTGAACCACGCATATTTTCTTTTACCACCAAATCTTCTAGATGAATTGTTTTTCCTTTCCAAGTGGAGTATCGATAATAATACAATGCAATTCCAACAATTTGCGATTCAATTTCTGCCACAAAAACATGAAATAATGGAGTAGGTCCAAAACCATCACGGATTAAATCCTCGACAGTGATGACAACTGCATTTGATTCTTTTTCAAAATCGGCCAAATCCTGAATAAGGCCTAAAACAGCCTCCATATCTTGTGGATTTCCTTTTCGGATATTCATAATTTTTGGTGTGAAAAATAGTTATAAGTATAATTTTTAATAAAATATATGGCAAATATACAATTCTGTTAAAGGATGAAGATAAAATATTTTCAATTTCACAAAAAATGCGATATTTGTGACTTCAAAACAACTACAACGATTTCATAATGGAAGAACGCAACAAAACCCTCGGTGAATTTATTATCGAAAACCAATCAGCATTTCAATATTCGTCTGGCGAATTATCCCGAATCATTAATTCCATTCGATTAGCCGCCAAGGTGGTCAATTATAAAGTGAATAAAGCGGGTTTAGTAGATATTATTGGTGCTGCTGGAGCACAAAATATTCAAGGAGAAGATCAACAAAAATTAGATGTTTATGCTAATGAAGTTTTCATTCAAACCCTAATAAATCGTGAGATTGTTTGCGGAATTGCTTCCGAAGAAAATGATGAATACATTACCGTAGAAGGCAATGATAATTGTCACAATAATAAATATGTTGTTTTGATGGATCCGCTAGATGGGTCATCGAATATTGATGTAAATGTTTCTGTGGGAACAATATTTTCGGTTTACAGGCGAATATCGCCGATTGGGACGCCAGTTACAATCGAAGATTTCTTGCAACCTGGAATCAATCAAGTTGCAGCGGGTTATGTGATTTACAGCACTTCGACAATGCTAGTTTATACCACGGGTCACGGAGTAAATGGTTTTACATTGAACCCAGCCATTGGAACATTTTATCTTTCACATCCCAACATTCAATTTCCAAAAGACGGTAATATTTACTCCATAAACGAAGGAAATTATGTTCATTTTCCGCAAGGAGTAAAAGATTATATTAAATATTGCCAACTCGAAGAAGACGAAAGACCTTATACTTCAAGATATATTGGAAGTTTGGTTTCAGATATTCACAGAAATATGCTAAAAGGCGGAATTTATTTGTATCCAACTAGTTCTAAATCTCCAAAAGGAAAATTGCGTTTGCTCTATGAATGCAATCCCATTGCCTTTATTGTCGAACAAGCTGGCGGAAAAGCATCGGATGGGTTTAATCGAATAATGGAAATTCAACCAACAGAATTACACGAACGAGCACCTTTCTTTTGCGGAAGTTATAATATGGTCGAAAAAGCCGAAGAATTTATGCATTTGGCTAAATTAAGCAAATACTAAAACACCAAAAAAGCTCTCAATAAATTGGGAGCTTTTTTTTATTTTTTCTAAATATTATCGATTCAACCACCAAATACTAGCATTCAAAACACTGGCAAAACTGACCCAAAGTAAGTAGGGAACTAATAAATAGCCAGCAATTTTATTAATTTTTGAAAACTTCAAATAGGTTTCGTAGATCATAAGCCACAATATAATTATTTCTAGACCAGCCAACATTGGGTTTTTTAAGCCAAAGAATAAAAATGACCATAAAGCATTCAAAGCCAATTGAACAGCAAAGAAAATCAAAGCACTTTTAGCAGCATCTTTTTGTTGTTCCATTCGGTCCCAAACCAGACCTGCCGCAACTCCCATCATAATGTAAAGCATACTCCAAACGGGTGCAAAAATCCAATTGGGTGGATTAAAACTAGGTTTTACCAATGTGGGATACCAAGTCGTAATAGCCGAACGAGTCACCATTCCGGAGAAATATCCAACCACTAAACACGTAACCACAACAACTAGAATTTTGGAAATCTTGTTCATCTTAATTTTTTTTCAAAATTAATCAAAACTTTGTCGAATTCAACAAACAAAAGAAATCAGTATCTTTGCCCAAATTTTATAATTGATGTTTTCAGCAAACGATTTTATTCCGTCGCATTATTCTAATTCTATAGAAAGCGGTAATTTTCAATGGAGTTCACCAAGCAACATTGCTTTGGTGAAATATTGGGGAAAAAAAGACAATCAAATTCCAGCCAATCCTTCGGTGAGTTTTACTTTGAATAATTGTAAGACGATTACTAAATTGGCTTTCGTCCAAAAGCAAAAAAATGATACATTTTCTTTTGACTTGCTTTTTGAAGGAAAACCCAAAGAAGATTTCAAACCAAAAATTCAGCAATTTTTCGAAAGAGTTTTGGTGTATTTACCTTTCTTGAAAGAGTATCATTTTACGATTGACACTCAAAACACCTTTCCACACAGTTCCGGAATTGCATCATCGGCATCAGGAATGGCAGCTTTGTCAATGAATTTGATGAGTTTGGAAAAGGTATTAAATCCAGGAATGACCGAAGATTATTTTTACCAAAAAGCCTCTTTCTTGGCACGTTTAGGTTCAGGAAGTGCTTGCCGAAGTGTAAAAGGAGAAGTGGTAGTTTGGGGAAACCACAATAATATTAAAGGAAGCTCCGATTTATTTGGAGTTGAATTTCCTAATATAATTCACGAGAATTTCAAGAATTTTCAAGACACCATTTTATTGGTTGACAAAGGCGAAAAACAAGTTTCGAGTTCTGTAGGACATAATTTAATGAACGGACATCCTTTTGCCGAAAGAAGATTCGAACAAGCTCACGAAAATTTATACAAATTAATCAATGTTTTCGAAAGCGGAAATTTGGACGAATTTATTACCATTGTCGAAAGCGAAGCCTTGACATTGCACGCTATGATGATGACTTCGATTCCTTATTTTATACTAATGAAACCAAATACTTTAGAGATAATAAATAAAATTTGGAAGTTCCGAAACGAAACCAAAATTCCGGTTTGTTTCACGCTTGATGCAGGTGCCAATGTTCACGTTTTGTATCCAGAAAACACTAAAGAAAGCGTTTTGCAATTTATTAATAACGAATTAGTTGGCTATTGTCAAAATGGTAATTATATTTGTGACCAAATTGGGATTGGGAGTCAATTATTAATTGGATAATTATTTATGAAAGGACCTTTATTTTACTCAAAAATATTACTCTTTGGAGAATACGGAATTATTCGTGACTCAAAGGGTTTGTCTATTCCTTACAATTTTTACAATGGTGCACTGAAGAGAGAAGAAAATCCATCAGAAGAAGCCATAAAATCCAACGAAAATTTGAAGCGTTTTGTTTCGTATTTAGAAACTTTACAAAGCGAACAACCTGAATTGGTCACTTTCGATTTAGCCACTCTAAAAAACGATGTCGAAACTGGAATGTTCTTTGATTCCAGTATTCCACAAGGATATGGAGTGGGAAGCAGCGGTGCTTTGGTTGCGGCCATTTACGACAAATATGCCCAAAATAAAATCACGGTTCTAGAGAATTTGACTCGTGAAAAATTATTGCAACTCAAAACTATTTTCTCCCAAATGGAATCTTTTTTTCACGGAAAAAGTTCTGGTTTGGATCCGTTGAATAGTTATTTGAGCATTCCTATTTTAATCAATTCCAAAGATAATATTGAAGCAACCGGAATTCCAACTCAAAGTTTGGAAGGAACTGGAGCTGTATTTTTGATAGATTCTGGAATTGTGGGTGAAACCGCTCCAATGGTCAATATTTTTATGGAAAAATTGAAAGATCAAGGTTTCAGAAAAATGTTGAAATCGCAATTCATTAAACACACCGACGCTTGTGTCGAAAATTTCTTGGGTGGCGATATGAAATCCTTGTTTGCCAACACCAAAAAATTATCGAAAGTCGTTTTAAACAACTTTAAACCAATGATTCCGGAACAATTTCACGGAATTTGGCAAAAAGGGATAGAAAGCAACGATTATTATCTAAAATTGTGTGGTTCAGGCGGTGGCGGTTACATCCTTGGTTTTACGCAAGATTTAGAAAAAGCAAAAATTTCCCTAAAAGATTATAAATTAGAAGTAGTTTATCAATTCTAAAAAATGCTGAACAGAAGGAACAAGATTTTAGTGATGAAATTCATCAGTTTGTTCTCTGTGGTTAGGGGTTACAACATTCCAATAATCATTATAGCGCAATATTTTTCTGCAATTTTCATTCTTGCACCCGAAAAAAGAGCGCTATCAATTCTTCTAGATTTCGATTTATTTATTATTGTTCTAGCATCATCATTGGCTATTGCATCAGGCTATATCATCAATAATTTTTACGACAGCAAAAAAGACTTAATCAATCGCCCTAGCAAGTCAATGCTTGACCGATTGGTCAGTCAAAAAACAAAGCTTAATGTTTATTTTGCAATGAACTTCATTGTGGCTTTGCTGGCTATAATCGTTTCGTGGCGAGCTTTCCTGTATTTTTCAGTATATATTTTCCTGATTTGGTATTATTCTCATCGCATCAAAAAACTCCTATTCATTGGGAATCTCACCTCTGCATTTTTGTCGGTTTTGCCATTTTTTGCCATTTTTTTATATTACAAAAATCTATATGAAGTTATTTTAGGTCACGCCGCATTCTTGTTTCTATTGCTTTTGATTCGTGAAATGATCAAAGATTTAGAAAATATTAAAGGCGATTTGGCCAACGATTATAGGACCGTTCCTATTGTTTATGGCGAAGTTGTTTCAAAAAAAATAATTACATTTTTGACCATCGCAACTATAATTCCGGTCTATGTTTTAATTGAAATTTTCGACGTTGGCTATATGGATATTTATTTTTACTGTTGCCTCATCATTTTGATTTTCTTTTTGTTATATCTATGGAAATCAAACACAAAAGAACAATTTGTTATACTCCACAATGTCTTGAAATTTCTTATTGTGGCAGGCGTTTTTAGTATTATTCTCATTAATCCAAGTGTGTTGTGGCACGGAGAAAAACTATTGCGTTCTATCTGATTTTAGGAGCTTAATCCTGCTGTACACTTTATCTCTTGCGGCGAACACCGCCACAAGAGGATGCCGTTTCCATCAGGGCTAGGCAACCCTAATCCAAAAACAATCAACAATTAAGCAATAAAAAACTATCTTTGCATAAAATTTTATAAGGTTATGAATAACAAGGAAGGTAATAGTAAAAAAAGCGGAGGTGGAACTAATCGTACTAGGCCAAACTCAAATAAGCCAAAGCCAGCAATGGCTAAACGAGCTCAAGGACCAAAAAAAGCTAAGCCAACAACAAAAGTTGACGCTAATATAAAACCTGTCTCAGAGAAAAAACCAAATCAGGCGCCCAAAAGACCTAAAGTAAAAGACGAAATTCGATTGAACAAATACATCTCTAATTCTGGAGTATGTTCCCGTCGTGATGCTGATATTTATATCCAATCTGGAAATGTAAAAGTAAATGGAATCCCAGTAACCGAAATGGGTTATATGGTAAAACCAGGAGATGTCGTGAATTTTGACGGAGCCGTTTTGACTCCAGAGAAAAAAGTATATATCTTGTTGAACAAACCCAAAAACTTTACAACCGCGCTTGACGAAGGTCAGGAATACCGCAATGTTTTGGAATTGGTAAAAGGTTCAACCACTGCTAAAATTGGTCCTGTTGGAAGGATGGATAAGAACACTACTGGTTTATTGTTGTTTACCAACGACACCGATATGATTCGTAAGTTTACTTTACCAACCAACAAATCATCAAAAATCTACCAAGTTTCGTTAGATAAAAACTTGAAATTCGAAGATTTAGAAAAGATAAGCAAAGGTTTAGTTCTTGACGGACACCGTGTTTTTGTTGAAGATGTAAGCTATATTGAAGGAGAAGCAAAAAGCGAAATAGGTCTTAAATTAAGATCAGCCAACGTTAAGGTGGTTCGTTCTATTTTCGAAAATTTCAGTTATGATGTTTTGAGAATCGATAGAGTTGCTTTTGCAGGTTTGACCAAAAAGAATTTACCAAGAGGAAACTGGAGATTGCTTACCGAACAAGAAATTATCAATTTGAAAAACGTTTAAGTTTTACAAATAAACTATTATTACAAAATTCCTGCTCTTTTTTGAAGCGGGAATTTTCTTTTTAAACCCAAAATATGACCTCAACAAAGAATTTATCAATTGCGCACAAATGGTTTGAAGCGTTCAATAACCACAATCTGGACCAACTTTTGTCATTGTACGATGAGGAAGCTGAACATTTTAGTCCCAAACTTAAAATCAAGAAACCAGAAACCAATGGTTTTGTAAAAGGGAAACAATCGCTACACGATTGGTGGCAAGAAGCTTTTGAGCTGTTGCCTACTTTACATTACAAGGTAACTTCACTTACGGCAAATGAAAGTCGAGTTTTTATGGAATATACAAGAACCGTTCAAGGCGAAAGCGATATGTTGGTAGCTGAAGTTTTAGAAATAAAAGAAGGGAAAATTGTTTTTTCGCGAGTGTATCACGGATAAAAATTCATTGACAAAACAAAAAAACCTGCAACACTATTTTAATGTTGCAGGTTTTCTTTTAAAAAACTAATTCTTATTATCCTCTCACTTTTTTAAGCGATTCTTCTTTTTTGTCTAATCCTCTTTTTCTCAACAAAGGGTCAATACTTGGTTCAGCACCTCTGAAACGTTTATATAATACCATCGGATCTTCAGTTCCTCCTTTTTCCAGGACATTTTCACGGAATGATTTTGCTTTTTCGGGATTGAATAAAGTAGTGGTTTTAAAAGCTTCGAAAGCGTCTGTATCCAAAACGCCAGACCATATATAACTGTAATATCCTGAAGAATAGCCGCCAGAAAATATATGACTGAAATAGGTACTTCTGTATCTTGGGATAATCGACTCTATTAAACCAATTTTGGACATTGCTTCTTTTTCAAATGTGTTGGCATCTATCGTAATATCTTTGGTTTGTGAATGGTAAGCCAAATCCAACAAGGATGCTGCAAGATATTCAGTTGTAGCAAAACCTTGGTCAAAAGTTCCTGCTTTTTTCAATTTATTTACTAATACATCTGGAATAATTTTACCTGTTTTGTAATGTTTCGCATACATTTTTAAAACTTCAGGCTCGGCAGCCCAGTTTTCCATAATTTGCGAAGGCAATTCTACAAAATCTCTTGGGACACTTGTTCCTGCTAAACTTCTGTAAGTCACATTTGACAACAATCCATGTAAAGCATGTCCAAATTCGTGAAAGAAAGTAGAAACTTCGTCGAAAGTCAATAAAGCTGGAGTTTCGCCTGAAGGTTTCGTAAAATTGCAAACTATCGATACTACTGGCGCCAATCGTTTTCCGTCAACCATTTTCTGGGTTCTGTAAGAAGTCATCCACGCACCTCCGCGTTTTGAATCTCTGGGGTGAAAATCCATATAAATAATGCCGATATGTGTCCCGTCAGCTTCTCTAACTTCCCAAACTGATGCGTCTGGATGGTATTTGGGAACGTTGGTCAATTCCCTGAATTGGATTCCATATAATTTTTCTGTAACCTGAAAAACACCTTTTCTAACATTTTCTAAACTGAAATAGGGTTTTAATTCTTCTTCGTCTAAATCAAATCGTTCCTTTCTTATTTTCTCTGTATAATATCTCCAATCATACGGTTGAACTGCACCTTTAATTCCGTCCTTGGTCATCATTTTTTGAATATCAGAGGCTTCGGTCTTGGCTATATCCAATGCTGGTTTCCATAAATCATTCAAAAGCTTGTTTGCGTTTTCGGGGGTTTTAGCCATCGATTCCTCTAAAACATAATTGGAATGGGTTTTGAATCCCAACAATCTTGCTTTTTGCCCACGAAGGTTGGCCAAGTCAATAGCATTTTTCTTGTTGTCCA
This sequence comes from uncultured Flavobacterium sp., assembly GCA_963513695.1. GTDB lineage: Bacteria > Bacteroidota > Bacteroidia > Flavobacteriales > Flavobacteriaceae > Flavobacterium. The sequence goes on along the minus strand of CAUPRL010000001.1, from coordinate 297,483 downwards.
ATTCGTCATCATGATTTCCTTTGGTTTGATAGGCATTCCAAATTTGTTTGCGTAACTCACGATTGGAACTGTATTGCAAAAACGGCATCACACTTGAATTAGAAAGTGTAAAAACCCATTTTCCCTCTTTTCCTTTTGCTTTGGCATCAGCGGCGGCCGCGTCTATCAATCCTTGTGGCAAACCTGCCAAATCTTTTTTGTTATCGATAACCAATTCGTATTTATTAGTTTCGGCCAAAATATTTTGACCGTATTTCAAACTTGTTAGCGAAAGTTCACCGTTTATTTTTCTTAAAATTTCTTTATCTGAATCTGATAAATTGGCTCCGCTACGAACGAAGTCTTTATAAGCATTATCCAAAATTTTTGCTTGTTCCAAATTCAAACCCAAAGTTTCTTTTTTATCCCAAAGGCTTTTTACTCTCGTAAATAATTTCTGGTTGAGGTAAATATTATCTCTGTGTGCCGATAAATTTGGCGCTACCTCTTTAGCAATATTTTGAATTTCTTTGTTGGTATTTGCCGAATTTAGATTCGAAAAAACAGTATTCACATTCGATAATAATTCCCCAGCATTTTCCATTGCAAGAATGGTGTTTTCGAAAGTTGGAGCGGCTGCAGAGTTTGCAATCGCATTGATTTCCTCTTCATGTTTTTTAATGCCTTCTAAAATGGCGGGTTTAAAATGTTCGTTCTTTATCTTGTCGAATGGCGGCACATTATAAGGTGTGTCATAAGCTTGGAAGAATGGATTCATGGTGGTATTCTCTTTTTTTTCTTGTGCTTCAATTGTTAGCAAATTACCGATTACCAACAAAATGAAAAAGGATTTGGTTCTCATTTCAATTCAATTAAATATTAGTGTAAATCTACAAATATATTTAACAATGGACCGAATATCTGTTAGATTTGTGCGGCAAATGCTTTTAAAAAAACTTAAATACGTTTGCCTTATGCTTTTTTACTTCCACTTCAAAGTTTCCGTCAGTCGTTCTAGCTAGAGGCAGGCAGAAATAGAATAGTAATTGGGTTTTGCTCAGGAAAAGACGGAACGCGTTACAAAATTTTTCAATTGTCGTTTACTCTGTTTTTGTTATATCTATAATCATATTAGAATATCCATATTATACATTTGTAATTTAGCAACTTTTAACTCTTTTCTATGAATCACAATCTCTAGTTGGTCATGTATTAAACAGCTAATTCAAATCGTATTTATACCTTTCAAAATTATAAAAACATAATTATAGTAGTTAACATCTTGGCTATAGTGATTTAGTCTTTTTCTTCCTCAAATTTTAATCATTTCATTATTTATATCGATAAACGGTATAAAAATACGTTGAAATATATGATATAAATATATTATGTAATATAATTAGTATAAAACAATAGAAATATTTAAGTAATAAATTATAATTGATAATAATTTATTACATAAATTCAATCATCTGTATGAATACTCATAATTTAGTCTGATAAAATGCAAGTTTAGCTGATAAAATGCATTTAAAAATAATAATTATAGTAATTATATTACATAATAAAATTGAAACTTGTAATTTATTATTTTTTCAAAGTAAAATAGTTGTTTTTTTTGCATTCTTAATTTTTTTGAATTTAAAAAAATCGGACGAAATACATATATAATCGGTAAAATACATATGTAAATATTTAATGTAGTCCTTTTATCTAAAAAGTAATTTTTTATATTGTATATTGAATTTTGTTTTGTAGGTTTGTTAATCAATAAAATTTTAACCTATGAAAAATAAGTTTACTATTATATGCTTCTTTCTATTGTTCGCATCGGCAATCTCTTATTCACAAAAAAGCACTGCTCCTCAAAGTATAATTAGTAGAACAGCTATGATTAAAAAATACTATGATAGGAAAGAGCTTGCGGTATTATCTAAAAATGAGTTAGTGGAATTGTGTATTGAACGAGTTGGTGTTTTAACTAAAATAATGCCTTATGTTTCTTTAGCAACAAAATCCGGAGTTACAATGACTGAATTTGGTATTCCAAATAATTCCGAATATAGAAAAGTTTTTGAATCGCAAGAAGAAAGTATAAATAACTATTTAGAATCTACAAATAGTTTCCAAAGGAAAATTTTACCCTATTCTGATAAAGATGATTTAATAAAGGCAGTATTGTTTTATGAAACTATATTGAAATTATTAAATGAGTTCAAAGATCTTTAGAGTGCCTATTCGATATTAGTAAATTAGTTTAATTTAAATTTTATGTCATGAAAAATAAAGTACTATTAATTGCATTGTTTGTTTTAACTTTTTTTGATGTAAATGCCCAACAAGAAAAAGGGATAACAGGATTTACAAGTTGGTTGAATAATTGGACCGAATTCAGACCAAACAAAGTCGAATACAATGAACCCAATCAAATTTTGACAGGTAACATAGCGGTTAATACTTTATTGACTAAAAAAAACGCCTATCTTCTACAAGGAAAAGTGTATGTAACCAATAATGCAATCCTAACGATAGAGCCGGGTACGATAATTTTTGGGGATTATGATTCAAAAGCAGCCCTTATCATCACAAAAGGAGCAAAAATAATAGCCGAAGGATCAGAAACGGATCCTATTGTTTTTACTTCGAATAGAACAGTACGAAAAGCAGGAGATTGGGGAGGAATAATATTATTAGGAGATGCTGCTTCTAATCGTTTTAGTAATTATGCATCTGTAAATTTAGATACAGATCCGTTATTGACAACCTACGGAGGCACAAATAAGGATTCCGACTGTGGGATATTAAAGTATGTAAGAATAGAATATGCTGGAGCTAAGACCAGTTCATCTGAAAATTTTAATGGTTTACTAGTCGCAGCCGCTGGAGAACTTACCGTTTTTGATAATATTATGGTTAGTTTTTGTGCAGGTGATTCATATGAGTTTTTAGGAGGTAGAGTGAATTTGAATAAATTGATTTCATTTAAATCAAGTAACGATGATTTTAAATTCAATTATGGGGCCTTTTGTAATATTGAAAATTCATTGGCAATTCGGGCTTCTTATCTAACCAATACTTCAGGTTCAAAGTGTATGAATATACTGTCCTATAACAAAAAAGAGGAAGTTGATTTTAATAAAAGACATACTGTTATTAATGCAAAGAATATCACTTTGGTGAACAATAGTGAAAATGTTAAAAACGATATTGATACAGGTTTAATCAAAGAAGCTGTGTATATAGGTGAAAATTCTACAATAACTTTTAAGAAATCAGTGATTTCTGGTTTCAATCCCGCAATAATAATCGATAAGAATACTGAAATAAATGATGATAATTTGAAAAAAATAAAATTAGAACAGATGTATTTTAATTTGTGTAACGGAAATATTTTTGTTGAAGACAATTCAAATAATCAAGATTTAGAAAACTGGTATGGTAATGCTGCCTTTGCGAATGTGTATTCCAAAGCTGAAAATAATATTACATTCATAGATTTTATGAATGAAAAAAGACCTGACTTTAGATTAAGAATAGGGAAAATTACAGCTTCAAATGATGACTAGTTGTTGCGTTTTTATAGAAGTGATTTGATTTTTTTTCAAAGATTGCAATAGGGTCTTTTTATCTCGTATTTTGCCTTTTATAGAAATCCGTTGCGCTGCTATGCTATTCATAAGTGCTTTAGTCTAAAACAAAAATCTTTTTTCGCTTCAATCAACAATTTTAAATCAATTCTTGAATCGTTTTCAAATTCAGCCCTAAATTTTGATAAAAAAGATTTATTTCAATTTTGACTAAGTAACTATTTTTTTGATGAACATTTACGTATCAAGTGCCAATTTCTATCGGTTTTTCTATTTCATTTTAGTATTAAATGCTACTGTTTATGGGCAAACTATTGCTCCTCAAACCCTAGTTTTTGGTAAAATTTGTGCGGGTAAATTCAATCAATTTGATGCTACTTTCAATCATTCAGGTTTTCCAGCATCTACCCCTTTTGAAGTTCAACTTTCTGACCATTTAGGTAATTTCAGTGTTCCTGTAGCAACTACAACATTAAGTATTACGGATATTTCGGCAAGTCAAAAAACAATCACTTTTGCAGTACCTACAAATCTGATTGGTTCGGACAATTACAAGTTAAGAGTTAAGAGTTCTACCGGAATTATTAGCAGCAATTTTTATATAAAAAACCCGAACAATACTGGGACATTATCCTATTTCACAGCTTATTACAAACCATTTGAAGACGTTTATTACATTAATAATAAACAATCAAACGCATATTTATGTTCAGGTGGTAGTATTACATTATCCATTGATAATCCTACTCCAGAAATACAAAGTTCGTCTCCAGCAAATTATTCCAATATCAAGTATAAATGGTACAAGGGAACAACGATTATTTCCGGACAAACGGGATCTTCATTGGTCGTAAATTCACCCGGAAACTATTATGTAACTCTAGATTATGCTTCTTGTACTGATTCTAATTCTAGGTCTAATAGTGTAACAGTATCAGAAACAACAGGTGGAACAACAGGAGCTATTTCTTCGAGTCTTGGAAATCCATTTTGTCCAGCAGGAAATAATACTATACTGAGCGCTGTTGTTGGAAATTCGTATCAATGGTATAAAGATAATGTAAAAATCAATGACGCAACTAGCCCAAATTACAGCACAAATCAACCAGGATTGTATGCTGTAACAATTGATTTTGGGGGTTGTAAAAACACATTTGATATCAATTTGAAAGTTAATGAAATCGAAAGTACCCTCAATATTCCAGAGACTAGCCTAATAAATGAAGGGGAAACAAAGAATGTTGTTGTTACTACAAATGCAATAAATCCAACTTTCGAATGGTATCTAAATAACACCTTGATTTCAGTAAATACAAACAATACCTTAACAATAACAACTCCAGGGAGTTACAAAGTTGCTGTTACCCAAAATTCTGGATGTAGTATCAAAAATGAAATTGCTTTCGAATTAAATTCTGCCATAGACGCATCGGTTGTTTCTATTCCTAATTTGATTAGCCCAAATAATGATGGGGTGAATGATACTTGGATAATTCCTCAAGAATATAGTGTTGGTTCTAATACCGAAGTAGTTGTTATGGATTCTAATGGCAAAATCGTATTTAAATCCGACAATTATTTAAACAACTGGCCCGAAAACCCTATCGTATTCGAAAATATAAACCCAGTATATTATTATTTAATAACGCCACAAAATGGGAAAGCAAAAAAAGGCTCCATAACACTAGTGAAATAAAATGAAACAGTATTTTGTTATTATATTACTTTTATGTGTTGCTCTGCAAACGGCCTATTCTCAGGAAGATGGGGTTGTTTCGTTTGCGATTCCTATTCGAAATTCATTAAAATTCAACAGATACCTTATCAATCCAACCTTTAGTTTTGTGAGAGAACAAAACCCTTATATAAGTTTGTATAATAAGCGGCAATGGACTCAATTCGAAAACGCACCATTGACATATTTAGTTGGATATTCTGGAAGATTTTTCGAAAATGAAGCGGCAGCCATTAGTGTCTTTCAGCAAAATTATGGGATATTAACGACCCTAGGAGTTGTAGCAAACTATGCTCACAATGTACAACTGCAAAACGATAGCAATCTAACTTTTGGGGCAAATTTAGGTTTTTACAAAAGCGGCTTAAATGATTCAAAAATAATTACAAATTATCCAGATCCCTCACTAGAAAATATACCATCGAATGCTGTATTGACGGTAAATCCCGGAATAAACTATGGTACGGCTTTTCTTGATTTTGGGATTTCGCTAAATAATTTAGTATTGTACAATCTTAAAACATCCAAAATTATTAAAGATGATCCTGAAAAAAGTATTCAACTCCACGCTATGCATACAGGATATATAGATAGTTATGGTTTTTTCGACGGCAGTAAATTTTCAGGATTACTTAAAACCGAGTTCAAAAAAGATAAAACAATAATTTCAGGTTTGGCTTTGCTCCATTTACCCATTGGAATTTGGGCTCAAGGGGGATATAATACCCTTTATGGTGTTTCTGGCGGCATAGGGATGAATGTGACTCAAAATCTTTCATTTGAATATAATTATGAAACGGGTACAGGAGATTTGTCGAGTTTTGGTGCATCGCACGAAATTGTATTAGCTTATAAATTCAAAACAAATAGAAATTCATTTATTGATAATGAAGATGAAGGCGCCATTATTCCTCCAGCTGATAGTCGAAAATCTTCCTACAGTCCGCCTAAGTTGACCCAAGAGGAAATCGCCAAAAAAGAACAATTGGCAGCAGAAATAAAAGTGCGTCGTGCTGAATATGCACAAGCCAAAGCAGATGCACTTGCAAAATCAAAACAAACAGCAGATGCGAAAGTCAAAGCCGATGCACTAGCTCAATCAAAATTAGCTGCTGATGCTAAAGCCAAAGCCGATGCACTAGCTCAAGCTAAACTTGCAGCAGATGCTAAAGCTAAAGCCGACGCTCTAGCTCAAGCAAAACTAGCAGCAGATGCCAAAACCAAAGCCGATGTACTAGCTCAAGCTAAACTTGCAGCAGATGCTAAAGCTAAAGCCGATGCACTAGCTCAAGCAAAACTAGCAGCTGATGCTAAAGCCAAAGCCGACGCTCTAACTCAAGCTAAACTAACAGCAGATGCCAAAGCCAAAGCTGATGCTCTAGCTAAAGCAAAACTAGCCGCAGATGCCAAAGCCAAAGCAGACGCTCTAGCTCAAGCAAAACTAGCCGCAGATGCCAAAGCTAAAGCCGATGCACTAGCACAAGAAAAATTAGCAGCAGATGCTAAAGCTAAAGCCGACGCTCTAGCTCAAGCAAAACTAGCAGCAGATGCCAAAGCCAAAGCAGATTCCATAGCTAAAGCCAAAGTTTTGCCTAAGGACGAAATTGCTAAATCAATGGATAACTTAGCTGTCACATTAGAAAAAGCTAAAAAAAATCAACAAGAACTTTTGTCCGCTTTAAATGCCACTGTTTCAGCTAAACAAAAGGATCTTCAGGATATGAAGGAAGAAAACGATTTAAGTGAAAAAGGCATTTTCAAAGAGCCAAAACCTTTTAAAAGTACTGCGGGTGAAGCCGAAGAATTAACCGCACTAAATCTAAAAATTGCTGAACTGAATAAAATTCAAAATGCAAAAATTAAAGAGTTTGAAGGCTTATACAATCAAAGAATTAAAAAGGTTTCTGACAAAAACGATGTACTCAACCAATCGTATTTGACAACAATTGAAGAATTGAAAAGCCAACAATTACAAGTTGTAAAATCAAATAATGAATTGGTTGCCTCATTAGAAAAAATTAAAATTGACACTGAAATAGAAAAAAGAAGACGAATTAAAAAAGCAACTTTTGTTAACGAACAAGATCGATTTGTTCAAGACAAAGCTACACTTGCACGTATAAAAGAGACCACTCCTTATAGTTCTACTCCTATAAAAGCCGAAGATTTTGATTTTGGTGAAGATCAAGCTAATATGCAGATTATTAAAAGTGTGAAAAATGTAGAAAAAGGGTTTTATTTGGTGGTTGCTGTTCACAGTGATATGGCTAAACGAGACGCATTTTTAAGAAAAGCAGTAGCGGCAGGACAGGCTAACATAAATTTCTTTTACGATGCTAACTCTAGTAAATATTATATTTATTATGACAAATTTGACAATATTGAAGAAGCTAAATCTGCTTTACAGACTAAAGGAAGCACTTCTTATAATGGTAAAATGACAATAGCCAAAATTGAAAATTGATGACGAAACACTATTAAAAAAAATACTTTTAAATGAGCTAGCTTTTGCCCCAAGTATGCTAGTTCATTGAACCAAAATGAGCCAAAAATGAAAAAACCTACTTTTTCTAAATTTATTTTAGCAGCTATACTATTGCTTGCTTCCTTCAATTTGTTTTCACAAGTACTTCAGCCTTTTGGTAAAGAATACGATGCCAATTTAAAAGGTGATATCCTAGTAATAGGAAATAATATTTTGAATAGAGATTTAGGTACTACGGGTGACCGTGCCAATGATGCCTACAACAGCACAGGTTCTTCATCGTCTTATAATGAGAATCTTAATATGAAATGGATCAATATTGATTCAGATGGAGGTAAAAATTTTAATTCAAGTAGTGCCAAATTAACAATTCCTGCCGCTAGTCAATCCTGTTATAAAATTGCTTATGCTGCTTTGTATTGGGCAGGAACGTATTCTATAGCCGCAGACAAAGGATCAGCCTCAGGTGCCGATCGATCTGTAATCAATAAAGTCAGATTCAAAGCAGGGGCAGCAAATTATGTCGATTTGACAGGTAAAGTAATTTACGATTATATAGGTTCAGGGGCACCTACAATTCCGCAAAACATACCAGCAACCGCACAATTAGCAAGGAATCCATATGCTTGTATGATTGATGTAACTAATTATGTTCGTTCTGCAGGTGAGGTAAATTATATAGTGGCTAACATAGCTAGTTCAGAGGGAGGCGCTGGGACATCTGCAGGCCATTCTGCCGGTTGGTCTTTGTTTGTGGTTTACGAAGATCCCAAATTGCCGGGGAAATACATCACGAGTTACAATGGATTTACTCGTATCCGAGGGGGAGATCCCGCCTTTACATTTCCAATCAATGGGTTTCGTACGATTCCCGTGGGACCAGTAAAAACTAAATTAGCTTTTGCTACTCTTGAGGGGGATAATAGAGATACCTCAGATTATATGAGTATCGTAGGAAGTACTATAGCTGGTTCTACTGCTGAACGTTTGTTTACACCAACAATTCGTCCTGATGTACCCAATTTTTTCAATAGTACTATTAATGATTTGGATACCCATTTTTTAAATAGAAACCCTGCAAGTAGAAATACTTTAGGATTTGATACGGGGGTATTGTCCTTGGCAAACCCTTCTAACAATACAATAAAAAACAAAGAAACTTCCGCCAATATTACTTTAGGAACAGGTGCCGATTGGTATTATCTTTTTTTTACTGCTTTGGCAATTGAAACCATTGAGCCTGAAATTATCTTAACCAAACGAGTGCTAGACGATGCAGGTAATGATATAGGAGGGACTAGTGTTACCTTCAATGATGTATTGAATTATGTTATTCGTTTTCAGAATGTAGGGAATGATGATGCACAAAATTTCACTATCGAAGACACATTGCCTATCAATGTTATTTTTAACTATCCTGCAGATATAGTATCATTACCAGCAGGAATTACCGTTAAAAGTTATGATCCAGCAACACGTAAATTGATTTTTGATATTGATAAAAAACTGGTAGAAAAAAATGATGCTTATCAGGAATTTCGATTACGAGTTCAAGTTGTTTCAGGTTGTAATGCTTTGAGTGATGCTTGTTCAAATAGCATAGATAATATCGCTATTGCCAATTACACAGGAACCATCGATCCTGATAGTGGAACTGTTTTGAGTATTAATTCCAATAATCAATGTTTAGCAGAACCTAAAGCTACTAATTTTTTAGTAGGTATAGATGGTTGTATTTATGCAACCGATGTAACTTTATGTGGAAATTCACTTGTGCTTACTGCAGGAAATGGTTATGACAAATATGCTTGGTCCAAGTTTCCTTTTGATGCTAGTGGCAATGCTACAGGACCTATTTTGGGTACTGGACAATCCTATACAATAACTGACATTGGCACCTATTATGTTCGTGATACTGCTATTGCTCCCTGTCGATCGATTACACAACAATTTAATGTCACTCGTTTTGGAGGAGTAGTTGCAAACCCAATTATTCCTTTTGCTGATCAAGTGGTGACCTGTCCAGATAACGGAAAACAATTGCCTAATATTTACTTATGCGGTGGAAATGATAGTCGAATCATTCGAACAGGAATTACAGGTGTAGATAGTATTGTATGGCAACGGTTAACCGGAGGATGTGCTACTACAACAAATCCAACTTGTGCAAGCGAATCAAGCAGTTGTACTTGGACAACAGTGGGAAATGGACCCGATTTTACTGCAAATACGGCTGGAGAATTCAGACTTGTTCTGAACTATTCTGGTGGTTGTTTTAATCTTTTTTATTTCAATGTTTACAAAAATAATTTTACGCCAACAGCAACTGTTACCGATATTTTTTGTAATACTCCTGGACGCATTGTGGTTACAAATCCAGCTCAAGGTACAGGTTATGAATACAGTTTGAATCCAACAGGACCATTTGTTGCAACAAATACTTTTACCATAAATACAGCTGGAATTTACACCGCCTATGTTCGTCAAGTTGGGGTGCCAACAAACCCTTGTGTTTTTGATGTGAAAAATTTACAAGTTCTTAATCGATCTATTTCGGTACAAGAAATAGTGAATCAACCACTTTGTAAAGGAGATAAAGGATCAGTTACTTTAAATATTAATGATGTTCGTGCCCAATATTATTTGAGTTTTACTAAAGGAGCATCAGTAATAGTTAATCCAGTGCCTCAAGCAAGTAATCAATTTGTAGTTAATAATCTTGATATTGGCACTTACAATTATACTGTAACAACGGATGATGGTTGTTCTCAATCGGGATCCGTTTTAATTACAGAGCCAGCTTTGCTTACTGCTACAGCAGCCGTTACAAAACCACTAACTTGTATTGATGGTGAATTTGTGGTAACCCCAGCGGGTGGTACCGCTCCTTATGTGTTTTATGTAAATGGAAGTACTACTTTTCAATCGACACTTAGTCCGTTTACCATAACGGCTCCATTGCCAGCAGGAGGCTTGTTTTCTATAAAAGTAATCGATGCAAACAATTGTGAAGCTACAACATCAATTACTGTTTCCCCAATGTCTCCTCCAGTTTATACACTGAGTCAAACTAATATTAAATGTTATAATGACAACTCGGGGGTTATTAATTTTAATGTATCAAATGCCAATGGATATACTTTGGCATACAGTATTGATAATGGCGTTACTTATTTACCTACTTCAACTTTCTCCAATTTAATTGCTGGAACTTACAATGCAATAATTCGTTACAGCTTAGGGACTTCTATATGTTATACTCCAATGCAAGTTATAACAATTACTCAGCCTGATATGGCCTTAACGGCATCAGGTGGAGTATCAGAATTGGCTGGTTGTGGACCATCAGGTGAAGGGAAAATACGCATTACCAATCCGCAAGGCGGAACTGCTCCTTACGAGTATAGTTTTGACAATCAAGTGACTTGGACAACTGTCAACGATGCATACAAAGCTCCAGGGACTTACACATTGTACATCAGAGATGCCAATGGATGTGTTTTTGTTATGCCCAATGTTGTTATTGACCCAAAACCAGTTGAACCCACTATTAAGGTTGAAGATGCCGTTTTCAATTGTGATGGTACCGCAACGAGTACCGTGACCGTAACAAATAATGGTGGAGTTAATTATAGTTACCAATATCTGTTGGATGGTGTTCCGAACACCAATGTTCCATCGAATGTTTTCTTGAATGTCCCTTCAGGAAATCATACAGTTACTGTAGCTTACAAATTATTATCGGTTTCCACTTTTAGTAATTTGTTGCAAGAAGATTTCGGAATTGGTTCGTATACCACAACACCTGGAATTAACCCAGCCTATTGTTTTGAAGATGAAAAAACAACTCATTTGCAACCTGGTTATACCTGTAACAAAGATCAATGGATCAATGACGGAGAATATGCAGTTGCTAGTGCTATTAAAACAAATTTTGGCGGGAATTGGGTACTAAATCCAAAAGATCATTCTACTCCAACCAATACAAATGGGCGTTTTCTTTGTGTAAATGTAGGAGGTACAGCAGGAGTTGGTGGTGTTTTGTATAGCAAACCAATAAAAAATGTAATTCCAAATCAAGACGTAAAAGTCTCTATTTGGGCTATGAATTTATTTGTAAAAACAAGACCAGCTGCTGCTGATCCAGATTTAACAATAGAATTATGGAAAGATTATAATTTGCCTACAGCTCAAAAAATTGGCCCTAGTGTAAATACAAACAGTATTCCAAAATCTGAAAAATGGGAAAATTATAATTTGACTTTAAATCCAGGAAACAATACCGATTTGACCTTTGTGGTTCGTTCAAACAGTATAGTTATTATGGGTAATGATGTGTTAATAGATGATATCAATGTTTTTCAATTGCCCGTAACCTGTTTAACTACAAAAGATTTTCCAGTATTTATTCCTGAGGATAAAGCCTTCGATGCTTCGATTACAGGGTTCCAAAATGTAAGTTGTTCAGGTTCAAATGATGGTACTATTACCATTGCTGCTGAAAATTTTGATTCAACCAAAGGATTTCAATATTCTTTAAATAATGGTTCGACTTGGATTACTCAATTCAATTCTCCCTATACCATTACAGGATTAACAGCAGCCACTTATACACTATTAATTAGGGCCGATGCCACTGCCTCGGGTACTTGTGTCAAAACAGTTTCACAAGAAATTACAAATCCATCACCAATAAATGTTACAGCGAATATTACTACATTAGCTACTTGTACTTCAGGTGCTGCAATTACTGCAAGTGCATCAGGGGGTGTATTGCCCTATCAATATGAATTAAGAGATACTACCGGACTTGTCATTCGCCCCTATCAATTAAATGCTCAGTTTGCCAATGTTCCTTTTGGTACTTATAGAGTTTTTGTTAGAGACGCTAACGGATGCGTTAGGAATACCACTACTTCGTTAAATGTGGCAACTCCATTCTCTTTAACCGCTAGTTTGGATGCTAGCTCCGATTTTTGTTTTGATAGCGTGAATCAAGCCTCTTTGGTAGTAAATGCATCAGGAGGATTGCCTCCTTTTACGTATAGTTTGAATGGTGCATCTGCTCAAAACAACAATATTTTCAATAATGTGGGAATTGGAACCCATAACATATTAGTTACAGACAGCAACAATTGTACAACTACAATAAGTAATATTGTCATTGCTCCTGAGTTGAGTGCTTTGACTAATACAACCAAAACATTAGATTGTACATCAAGTCCCAATGCAGTAATTACAGGAACTATTTCTGGTGGAACAGCTCCTTTTACGGTAACTGTTCTTTCTGGAACAGGTCCCGGAATTATTGTACAAACAGCAGCAACTACTTTTACCTATACAACGGCTGTTGCCAGTGCCTATGAGTTTCAAATTCAAGATGCCAAAGGTTGTACAAAGACTGTATTGGCAACTGTAAATCCCTTGATTCCTTTAACGGCAACAACGACCAATGTTAATCCAACCTGTAATGGTGCTTTAGATGGTTCTTTGCAAATAATTCCATCAGGAGGTATTGCTCCATTCACCTATAGTTTTGACGGAAGTCCATTTACAGCTACTTCTTTATACTCCAATTTAAAAGCTGGAATTTCCTATTCTTACGAAGTTCGGGATAGTAAAAACTGTCCTTATACGGGTACGGTAACCTTGACTGACCCAACAACTTTAGTGACAACGGCATCTGCCACGGCTTTTAGTTGTAGTGCAACCAATACCAAACAGTCCGCTACAATAACTATCGCAGTTCCTACTTCTGGAACAGCGCCATACCAATACAGTTTTAACGGAAGTGGTTATACAAATGACAATACTTTGACTCTTAATGATAACGGAGCAAATCAAACCATTTCTTATTCCGTAAAAGACGCTCAAGGTTGTGTTTATACCAATTCTATAACTGTGCTAAAATTAGATTCTCCAACGGATTTGAGTTTTTCAGCACCTGCAATAACCTGTACTGCGACTACAACAACAGTAACAGCAACAGCTACAAACGGAGTTGGGATTTTGAATTATGCCATTACATTTCCTATTACTGCTGCAACTTCAAATACGACTGGTGTTTTTGCTGGGTTATCACCGGGAACCTATATTTTTAATGTAACCGATGCCAACGGATGTTATTATTCAGAATCATTTGTTGTAAATCCAGTTACACCAATTGCAGTTATAGCAACAAAATTGTCCGATGTAGATTGTTTTGTAAATTCCACTGGTTCCATCCGTTACAATCTAAGCGGATTTGGATCTACTTACAGTTACAGTGTCAATGGGAATCCGGCGGTAACAGGTCAAACAGCGACAGTATTTACTTTGCCTAACCTTGTGGCAGCTACTTATAATGTTGTTTTTACAGATGAAGTCACAGGTTGTACAGCACCAACATCAATAACAATATTGCAACCTACAGCGGCTTTATCGGCAACTATAGCACAAGTAAATGCCAATTGTTTTATCCCAACATCACAAATTACAGTTACTCCTGCTGGAGGAACTCCATCTTTTACTTTTGCTTATAAACAAGACGGAATTGCACCAACTGCTGCAGATTATATAATTGCTAATACCGCTAATCTAAATCCAATTACAAACACCAATTGGGACGTTTGGATAAAAGATGCTAATGGATGTACGGTTAAATATGATATTGTTATAACTATTGATCCAGTTCCCGCAGTTACAGCATCTGCAGTAGGAGAATGTTTGGGAGTAGGAAGTTATACTATTACTGCAACAGGATCAGGAGGAGTTGGAACTTTGACTTACAGCATCAACAATGGAGGTTCGTACCAAGTTGGGAATACATTTTTGGTAACTACTGAAGGCAGTTACAGTATTCGTGTAAAAGATGCTAATGGCTGTACCGCCGATAGTGCGCCACTTGTTGTAGCTTCACCATTGACCTTGAGCGCCGTTTTGAATAAAGAAATTACTTGTAACCCTGCACCAACCGCAGCCCAAATCACTATTACTGCTACAGGTGGAGCCGCTCCGTATACGTATGAATCGAAAGAAGCTTTGGGTTCTTATACTACTATGGCAAGTAATGTGTTCAATACAAACCTTGCAGGAAGCTACACATTTAGAGTTACAGATGCCAATGGATGTACAGCTCTAACTACAACTCCAATAGTTACAACAGTTCCTGTGAATCCTGATATTACTGGAGTTACTCAAACACAATCCATAAATTGCAATGGCGAAGCCACAGCCTCCATTTCAATTGCATTTGATGCAACAAAAGGGCAGTCGCCATTTGTATTTAATGTTGATAACAATACACTCAATATTGATTATGGAACTCAAACATCAGGTTTACGAGCAGGTAATTATACTATAACTATAACAGATGCAAAAGGCTGTATTGACACTTTTCTTTATGTTATCAATGAGCCTTTGCCTTTGGCGTATACTTATATAAAAAATGAAATAATTTGCAATGGTTCAGGCACAACTTTAGGTTCTATAATTGCAACACCTACCGGAGGTACAGTACCATATACATATACAATAACTAATAATGTTGGTGCAACTGTAAATCCACCAACCATTTCCGGTGGAGTATATGCTTTTGATATTGTTAATTTTGGAATATACGAACTCAGTTTTGTAGATGCCAATGGTTGTAGTTTTAAACAAGTAATTACAATGGCTTCACCTCCAAATGATTTAATAATAAATGTAAATAATGGTGCTCCATCTTGTACAACATCTACAATTGAAGTAACAGTAAATCCAACTGTTGTTGGGGGACCTTATCATTTTGCATTGTTTCCAATAGTTTCTGGATCAACACCTCCTTATGAATACGCTTCGAATATGGGGTCTTATCAGAATGCCAATGATAGTAATATTTTAAATCCAGGGTATCTTCAAGCTACGTTTACAGGACTAAATCCTGGTGTAATCTATTCTTTTATAGTTTATGACGAAGCAACAAATTGTTACTTTTTCAAACAAGCAGAGTCTCCTACTTTAACAGCTTCTACACTAACGAGTACTGTTACTCCTAATAATGTGAAATGTAAAGGAGCTGCCGACGGAACAATTGATTTTACTTTTACGAATACCTATCCAGTTGCTACAGATGTTAGCTATCAAATTTTTAATTCTCAAACTAATTTGCCAACATCAATTCCTATTGGTACTGTAACAGGTTTAAATGGTACAGTTACAACACCAATAAATGGATTGGGTCTTTTAGGTACCGGAACTTATTATATTTTGTTTAAAGAAATTAGCTCAGGTGCCAATAATGGTTGTACCAATGCGTCTGCTATCTTTACAATTTCGGAATCGGCAGAAGATTTAACTCTAACTTCCAATTTAATCAAAAACGCCAATTGTAACGAAGATGGTGTGATTGCCGCTCAAGCACAAGGGGGTACAGCACCTTACACCTATCAAGTAACCACTTCGGCTACTGCTCCATTAGAAAACGATGTTAACTGGGTAAGCAGCAATACTTTTATAAGATCGGGTTCAGTTGCGGGGACTTTGTATTATGTTTATGCTAAAGATTCTTATGGCTGTATCAAACAAGTTACAAATACAGTTTTCCAAGATGAAAATCCAACGATTTCTGCACCAATCTCACCCATTTGTTATGATGGTAATACACCGTTTACGATTAATATTATAGGAACAGTAGATCCAGATATTGATGGCGGTGCAACTTACAGCGTAAATGGAAGTGCTTTTCAAACTTCACCTAGCTTTACATTCAATGCATCGGGAACTTACAACTTAGTAATTAAAGATGGAAATGGTTGTTCGGCAAACGTGGATTACGAAGTATTCCCGAAATTGAATTTAGCCTCGGATTTAACCAAAGCATTGGATTGTTCTACTTCACCAGATGCAACAATTACTTTGACAACAACGGGTGGAAATACAAGTCCGGCTTCTAATTATACTTATGAAGTGTCTTTAAATGGTGGTCCGTTTGCTGCAGCTTCAAATCCATTTACTGCAACCACAGCTGGAAATTATGTATTCAAGGTAACCGATGCCAATAATCCAACATTGTGTCAAGCAACTACTATTTTTGATTTAGACCCAATACAGCCAACCGTGTTTTCAACGACTCCAACCAATGTTAGTTGTTTTAGCGGTACAGATGGAACGATTACAGTCAATGTGACATCTGGAATAGGTCCTTTCGAATATCAATTGGATGCAGGTGCTTTCCAATCTTCAAATGTATTCTCAGGATTAGCCGCTGGGAATGCTTATGTCATAACAGTGAGAGACGCGAAATTATGTCTTTATACAAGCACTCCAATTGCGATTACTGAACCCGTTATTTTAACGGCAACTTCAGCCATAACTACACCTCTAACTTGCGGTTCTGGCAATGCAGCAAAACCGGCAACTGTTACCGTAGATGGTATTGGCGGTACAGCTCCGTACCAATATAGTTTTGACGGAGGTTTAAATTATACTACAATAAACACCTATCAATCGAATGTAGGAATCACTTTTGATGTTTTTGTAAAAGATGCAAAAGGATGTCTTTTTACATTGCCAAATGGTGTAAATATACCAGCTTTAGTTCCGCCAACAGATTTAAGTTTTGTTGCAACAGCCGTAACTTGTTTGGCTTTGACGAGTGATGTTACCCTTTCGACAACAAACGGAGTTGGTGCTTTAAGTTATGCGATTGTATCTCCTGCAAGTGCGACGTCTAATGTTTCGGGAGCTTCCAGCGGAATCTTTACTGGATTATCGCCAGACACTTATTTATTCCAAGTAACGGATGCTAATTTCTGTACGTATCAAGAATCATTTACTATAAATCCAGTAGCAAATATTACCGTTTCAGGTCAGTTGATTAGTGACACGACTTGTAATCCGGGTTCTAATGGGGGAGTATTATTTACGGTTGCCAATTTTTCTGGAACCTATACGTATTCAATCAACGGAGGAGCGACTAGTGCACCCCAATCAAATCCAACCATAACTGTTTCAGGAATAAATGCAGCTAGTACTCAAACTATTCTTGTAACTGATCTCATTACAGGCTGTACTGCAACAACTTTTATTGTAGTTACACAACCAGCTCCATTAGCTTTGACAGCAAATCCATTTATTAACGCCAATTGTAATTTTGGCGCCCAAGTAAGTGTAACAGCTTCCGGAGGAATTGCGCCTTATACTTATTCGTATGTTATCAATGGAACACCGGCAGGAACTTTTTCTCCTTCTGCTTCAGCAGTTTTAGATCCTGCTATTGCGACTTCTTGGGATGTTTATGTAAAAGACGCCAATAATTGTGTGATTTCAGCCCCATTGACTATTGTGATTGCAACAGATCCGATTCCATCAGGAATAACGGTTACAGGCTTAAGCCAATGTCCAAGCGCAACAGGAACCTACACTTTTACCGTAAATGTTGCAACAGGTGTAGGACCTTATGAATTTAGCTTAGGAAACGGATTCCAATCGAGCCCTACCTTTACAGTGAACGCACCGGCTACATACGATGTAATTGTAAAAGATGCCAATGGATGTTTGGCAACAGCAACTGGTTTAGTAGTTATATTACCAGCTTTACAATTAGAGGCTACTAGCATTGCTTTACCAAGTTGTTCAGATGGTGATGGTACATTAACACTTTTGGCTACAGGAGGTTCGGGCAATTATGAATACAGTATCGACTCGGGAGCTTATCAATCTATGGTAAATTTCACTAACATTTTTTCTGGAACACATACGCTAACCGTAAGAGATGTCACAACAAATTGTACCAATTCTATTTCAGTAACTTTCACTGCTGCGACTCCAATTACTGGTTTTGCACTCTCAAAAACAGATGTTACTTGTAATGGAGGAAACGATGGTACTATAACCGCAACAATAAGCACTCCTGCCGTTGGAGTGAACGACAATCCAATTTACACTTACAGTATTGATGGCGGAACTACCACTCAAACTTCGAATATTTTTAGTGGATTGATTGCAGGAACCTATACTGTTGAGGTAAGGTCAGGAAGAGGTTGTGTTGCCTCTCAGTCAATTATTATCACTGAGCCAAATCTTATAACAGTTCCTGCTCCTGTTGTAGTACAGTTTGGTTGTAATTCAGGTTCAAATGCAACGAACTTTGCCACGATTACCGTAACGGGTGTAACAGGCGGTTCAGGAGTATATAATTATGAATTTATAAAAGGCGGAACTCGAGTTCAATTTGGTGCCAGCAATGTATATACGGAAGCCAATTTATTAGGAGAGACCTTTATAGTAAATGTTTATGACAATAAAGGTTGTATAGGTACCGCACCGACAGCTATTACAATAGTTCCATATATTGCTTTGGACAAAATAGATGTTACTATTAACAATGCCATTACCTGTACCAACCTGGAAGACATAACTGTTTCTGCAAGCAGCATAGGAGGGACACCTACTAATTTGCAATACACTCTGGTAGATGTTTCAGGAACTGTTATTTTTCCATCAAATACTTCAGGGGTTTTCACGGGATTAAATATTGGAAATTATACAATTACAGTCGAAAATTTGGATACAGGCTGCAGCATACAAAGTGTACATTATGTAAACAACCCCAATACGTTCGATCTTACTATCGACACCATAGTTGATGTTAGCTGTTTTGGCGGAAACACAGGAAGTGCCAATGTTACTATTATTGATAGAACAATTACGGCAACCAATCCAGACCAAGCAGGACCGTTCAGTTATACAATAACAGATGCACTAGGAAATCCATACAGTTCTGGTTCAACAACAAATTCAGGGCCTTTTACCATCAATGGATTGGCTGCGGGCACTTATTCAATCACGGCTACTTTAACCAATAGTCCCTATTGTAGTGTTACAAAAAACTTTAACATAAACCAACCAAATGCAGCATTGACTATAGCTGAAACACATACAGCAATAACTTGTATTTCGGGCAATAATGATGGTAGTATTTCAGCTACTGCTTCAGGAGGATGGCTTGGAGGTTATGAATACCAATTGGAGTTGGGAGCAACTGTTGTTACCCCTTGGAGTATGGTTACTAATTTTACTGGTTTAACCCAAGGTACTTACACGGTTCGAGTGCGAGACACAAAAGGATGTTCGGTTTTTGTAGATGTGCTTTTAATAAATCCATCACCTATCGTGTTCACGGCAACACCAAGCACCACAATGCTAAGTTGTTTAGGAGATACGAATGCTAGTATATCAGTTTCACTTCCTACAGGCGGCCAGGGATCGAATTATTTGTATACTTTGACCACTTCTTCTTCTAGTCCGATACTTGTAAATGGTCCTCAAACTAGTTCAATTTTTAACAATCTTGGAGCTGGAACATATAGCGTTACAGTAACCGATGGCTGGGGTTGTTCAGCAACTTCTGCATCTATTGTAATCAACGAACCAAGTGAATTAAATGCTAGTTTGGCAATCGGTACTAATCCAAGCTGTTTGGTTTCGGCAACAGTCATCTTAACTGCAACGGGCGGAACAGCGCCTTATTCTTATAGTACTTCGAGTTCTTTTGCGACAAGTACAATTATGAGCGGAGCAATAGAAACAATACCTGTAACGCCAGGTACCTACCGTTTCTATGTGCGCGATGCTAATGGATGTGCCAGTTTTGTTACCAATGACATCACAATAGCAGCTATCCCTTCACTGGATTTAAATGTGAATGTTATAAATGCTCAAATAAATTGTTATGGTGATACCTCTGGAGCTATTACTGCTCTCGCTTCGGGTGGGTTGGGTAATTATATTTATACATTAATTAATGCATTCGGAAATCCTATACCAACCGCTACTCAAAATTACCCAGGAGAGTTTACCAATTTGCCTGCGGGTGACTATACGGTTCGTGTGAATAGTCAAGATTGTGTATTTAGTACTCTGGGAGTAATTAGTATAAAACAACCTCTTGTGCCCTTAACCTATACTTCATCAATTGTAAATGTGAGTTGTAATGGTATAGGTAATGGATCAATAACGATAAATGGCACTGGAGGTACTGGACAAATTAAATATGCAATTTCTCCAAATTTGAATCAATTTTTTGATGTAGGTGATTTTCAAAACCTGGCACCCGGTAGTTATGATATTATTGTACAAGATCAAAATGGTTGTTTTGTATATACTACTGGAATTTCGATTACAGAACCTTCAATTATTATCCCTCAAATTGATCCCGCATCTGTAATGCCAGAAATTTGTTTTGGTGACAATGATGGTTCATTTACAGTCGAAATTACTGGAGGTACAGCGCCTTACAGTGTAAGTTTAGATCAAATAAAAGGACCGTTTACTGCAGGTACAGCAACGCAAACCTTATTCGATTTTAATGGCTTATCCGAAGGCGATCATACAGTTTATATTCTAGATGCAAATTTATGTAGTGCTGAAATTTCGATAACCTTACCAGCTTCAGTCAAATTGTATCCAACAGCATCCGTAGACTATGGCTGCTTAAACAATGTGCTCAGTTCGACCGTTACAGTAAGTATCGATGCGAGTGTTACCAATCCTGCTGATGTTGATTATTCCTTGGACGGTTCTGGAGTTTTTCAACCGAGTAATGTATTTACGAATCTTACACCTGGAATGCATTTTATCCGAGCAAGACATTCGAACGGTTGCGAAAAAGATACTCCAGATTTCGAAATTTTACCAATACAGCCTTTAATATTAGAGCTGAAAAATGGTGGATTGAATGAAATTGTTGCTGTAGCAACAGGGGGTAGTCCGCAATACAGATTCACTTTCAACGGGGAAGATTACGGTAGTAAAAACACTTTTATTTATTACAAATCGGGTGATTATACTGTAACTGTTACCGACTCGAATGGATGTGTGGCTACAGCTACAAAATATTTCGAATTCATCGATATTGATATTCCAAATGTGTTTACACCTAATGGAGATGGAAATAATGATGGTTGGTTGCCTACCAATACAATAAATTATCCCGATTTAATTTTCCACGTTTTTGACCGTTATGGTCGTAAAGTAGGAACATTCAGAGAAGGGCAATCTTGGGACGGAAAATACAACGAAAAAGAATTGCCTTCAGGAGATTATTGGTATGTATTGAAACTGAAAAACCAAGAAGATTCCCGAGAATTTGTAGGTCATTTTACCTTGTATAGATAATTAGTAAAACTGGAAATGTTTTAAATAGAATTTAAATGAAAAAAATTGCAATACTTACTGCTTTACTCTTGACCTTGACATTTGGTTATGGTCAAGAGTTAAATTTACCAGTTTTCACACAATATTTAGCCGATAATCCTTTTGTGATTTCGCCAACATATGCTGGAATAGGAGATAATCTTAGAATTAGAGCCAATGGATTGACCCAATGGGTCGGAATAAAAGATGCGCCAGACAATCAATCTATTTATGGAGATTTTAGAATAGCAGATCGTTCAGGTGTTGGTGTCTCTTTCTATAACGATAAAAATGGAAACACAAATCAAAATGGTGCTAAATTCACTTTTGCACACCATTTGATTTTAGATTATTACACCGAACAATATTTGTCTTTTGGGATGTCATACAATATCAACACTTTTAGTATCGATATTGCCAATTTAATACCTACCAATCCTGATTATGCCATAACCGATGACAGAAAAACTGCAAACAATAACTTTGATATTGCGTTTTTATATCGAAAGGAAAAATTTTATTTCAGTTTTAATGCCAATAATATTCTGGACAAAAACACCGATAAGTTTTCAGCTTATAAAATTGAACCCAGCTTACTAAGAAACTATCAGGTATATACCGGATATGTTATAAAAACACCCAATTATTCCGAAATTGAACCTTCTGCATTTTTTCAATTATTTGAAAGCGATCAACGCTCGAGTACCGATTTGAATGTGAAGTATCGAAAATACAACCGTGATAATGACTATTATTGGGCAGGAATATCTTATCGTTTTCTTAATGACCAAGTATTAAAACCCTTGAATATTGGGCCAATGTTTGGGTTCAAGAAATCTATTTTCTATTTTGGCTACTCGTACCAGATCACATTTAATGAAATGATAACCTATAATTCGGGGACACATATGGTAACTATTGGATTGGACTTCCTTCAAGGAATCAGCAACTGTCCCTGTACACAAAGTCCGGTACACGATTAATGATTATGGTCACTTAATCTTCGAAAAAATGATTTAATTTATTTCCACTTCAAAGTTTCCATCAGTCGTTGCATATCGTTTTTGATATAACTTGCAGCTGGCATAATCGAATCATAATTGGGTTTTGCGTAGAAATATACAGAACCTGTCACAAAATGTTTAGTGCTATCGGTGGCATAAAACTGAGCGTTTGTAGCTGCATTACCATCGACTTGATAGAACATACCATATACTTTTTTAGTAGGATTCAAAAAGGGTTGTTCTACTATATCGTCGGCTTTTATAACATGTTCATAAGTGAGTTTTTGTGCGTCGTGCAATAATTTGTTGATGTCTTTATTAACTGGTTTGTATGTCAAATAAATCGTAGCTTTCATTTTTGGGTACGTTATCGTAAAGCCACAATTAGTATCGCCTTTGATAACTGCGTCTGCATTCATTTCGAAAGTAAACGGACATTTGCTTTCGAAAATGGCATATTCTGCCTCAGGATAATCTAAACGCAAAAAAGATGCAGGTTTTGGCAATACTTCGTCTTTGCAGCTAAATGCAGTGACTAATGTTATGAAAACTAAGCTAATTGCGATTTGTTTTTTTAGCATTTGTACTCTATTTTTATTTGAAACCCAACATCACTTTGGGGATAAGGAAGTATTAATCAATGGTTACCTTTATTTGTTTCACTCTTTTTTTATCGACCATTTCAATAGTAAAGGTGCAGTTTTCAAAAACGATATTTTGTCCTTTTTTGGGGAAGTTGCCTAAAATTTCTAGAATAAATCCAGCCAAAGTTTCGGCTTCACCTTTTTTTTCTTCGAATAATTCTTCATCAACTTCAATCACTCTATAAAAATCTTTAAGATTTGTTTTTCCCTCAAAAAGATAGTTTTTATCATCTATTTTAGAATAATTTGAATTATCACCATCAAATTCATCGCTGATGTCTCCTACGATTTCTTCAATAATATCTTCAAGCGACACCAAACCTGAAGTTCCTCCATACTCATCAACCACAATCGCCAAATGGCTTTTCATAGTTTGAAAATCCTTGAGTAAATTGTCAATTTTTTTATTTTCTGGGACGAAAAAAGGTTCTCGTAGCAATGTTTTCCAATCAAAATCTTCCTTATTTAAATAGGGAAGTAAATCTTTGACAAACAAAACGCCTTCAATCTGATCTATATTGTCTCGATACACAGGAATTCTTGAAAAACCCATTTCTATAATTTTTGGATAAATGGTAGCGAACGGCTCTTCGATTTCTAAAGCAAAAATATCCATTCTCGGGCTCATTACCTGTTTGGTATCCGTATTTCCGAAAGTTACGATTCCTTCCAATATTTTTTGCTCTTCGCTGGAAGTTTCTTCTGTATCGGTAAGCTCCAATGCTTGTGATAATTGATCAACAGAGAAGTTTGTTTTTTGTTTTCCTAATTTATTATGAAGATAAATGGTTGCTTTTCTCATTGGTAAACTTATAGGAGAAAGCAATTTATCGAGGACTGCAACTGGATAGGCAATCAACTTGGCAAATTTTATATTGTTTCTGCTGGCATATACTTTTGGTAAAACTTCACCAAATAGCAAAATCAAAAAAGTGACTAAAATTACTTCGATAATAAATTTTAAAATGGGAGAGGTGATATCAGAAAATAAATTGTGACCCGTGTACGAAAACAAAATTACCACACCAATATTGATAAAATTGTTGGCGACAAGCAGTGTAGCGAGTAATTTTTTTGGTTTTTCTAAAAGTTCTGAAATTATTTTTCCTTTCGAGGGATGATTTTGTAAAGTATCGTCGATGTCTTTTTGCGACAAGGAAAAAAGTGCAACTTCGGCACCAGAAACCAACGCAGAACAAAAGAGTAGTGCGGCTATTGTGATAAATCCAAATACCAAATTAGTATCTAGTGAATAGTGTGTAAAAATACTGGGCTCTGGGTCCAAATTTAAAGAGATTAGTTTGACAATTGTGATGGCAAATCGTTTTCAGGTAAACCGCTATTTTCCGAGTCAAAGTTAGCGTTTTTTGTTGATTCAGCAGTTTTATTCTCCTTGCTGCCATCAATTTCTTTTTTGGTTGTTAAAAAAGTAAAATCTATGGCCTGAATTTCGGTAATGTATTTAGTTGAACCATCTTCAGCCTGCCATTGGCGCGATTTTATTCTGCCTTCGATATAAATTTTGTCTCCTTTCGATAAATATTTTTCACATAATTCGGCTGCTTTATTCCTGACCACGATGTTGTGCCACTCGGTAGAAGTGATTTTTTCGCCAGTTTCCTTATTTATATAGGTCTCATTTGTAGCCAAAGGAAATTTACCTATACAAGAATCACTTTTGAAATAGTGCATTTTGACATCGTCTCCCAAATGGCCAATTAACATTACTTTATTTAAAGTCGAATTCATATTTTGCGTTTTCTATCTTCAAATATAATGATTTTTGAATTAGTTCGAAAAATCCTTTTCGATAAAATTATGAATCACGATAGGAAAAGGAAGTGTTTTCAATGCTTTCGAATTTATGCCGTTTGCAATAGTGCCCTCAACTTTTACTTTCCAAAATTTGATATGTAAATGCTGATGTGATAATTTATGGATAATACTTTCAGGGTTAATTTCGGACAGGCTTACCATTTGCTTTGCCAGTTCGCTAACGCTCGGGTTGTTTTCTTTGAAAAAATTGGACTGAATTTGCTGTGCAATAAATTCAAAATCTTCTACCTTCTGAGTTTCAATTAGCGGAAATTCGTAGAGATTATGCCAAATTCCTTTGGCTGTGCGTTTCTGGATTATCGTATTTTCAATAGCATCAGCAACCACTAAATAATTAAAGTATCGATTCCTGACTTTTAACTTCTTTGATTTTACGGGCAATTGATCTACTTTCTTTTTTTGCAAAGCAGCACAACTTGTATTGAAAACACAAATCTCACAATTAGGACTTTTAGGTACGCATTGCAAAGCACCGAATTCCATAATGGCTTGGTTGAATAAAGCTGGGTTTTCTTTTGGCATCAATTCGAATGCCAAAGCGGAAAACTCTTTTTTGGCGGAAGCCGAAGCAATATCTGTTTCAACGTCAAAATAACGAGACAAAACCCTGAAAACATTTCCATCGACTACAGGAATAGCTTCATTATAGGAGAAGGAGGCGATTGCGGCCGCTGTATATTCACCAACTCCTTTTAATTTTAATAAGTCATTATAATTGTTTGGAAATTTTCCAGATAATTCATTGGCAACAAATTGTGCTGTTTTGTGCAAATTCCGTGCACGCGAATAATAGCCCAAACCTTGCCAAAGTTTTAAAACTTGTTCTTCATTGGCTGCAGCCAAATTGAAAACAGTTGGAAAAGCATTTGTAAAAGCCATAAAATATGGCGTTCCTTGAGCTACTCGCGTTTGTTGCAGCATTATTTCGGAGAGCCAAATTAGATACGGATTATCGGTTTTTCGCCACGGTAAATCACGTTTATTTTCTAAATACCACCTTATCAACACATTGGAAAAGCTCATCGTTAAATTTTAGTTAGCAAAAGTAAAAGTTTATGTTGTTAAATTTTAACGAATTAGCTTGAATAATTGTTTTTTTTATTCCTATATTTGCAACCTCAAAAAATTAGTACACAATAATAAATTACGAATTAAAATGACAAAAGCAGATATCGTAGCGAAAATCTCAGAAAGATTAGGTCTAGAAAAAGGAGATGTTCAGGCAACAGTTGAGACCTTTATGACAGAAGTAAAAAACTCATTAGAAACTGGAGACAATGTTTATTTAAGAGGTTTTGGAAGCTTCATTGTTAAAACAAGAGCTGAAAAAACAGGAAGAAATATTTCAAAAAATACCACAATCAAAATTCCTGCACACAATATTCCAGCATTCAAACCTGCAAAAGTGTTTGTTGAAGGTGTAAAAACGAATAACGAAGCAAAATAAAAATATTTATTAATCACAAAATCACCAGATTATGCCAAGTGGTAAAAAAAGGAAGAGACATAAGGTAGCAACGCACAAACGCAAGAAAAGAGCGAGAGCTAACCGTCACAAAAAGAAAAAGTAGTTTTAAACTACTTTTTTCTTTTTAAAAGTTCATTGAAATTTGGAAAACAGAATGCAGATTACAGATTACAGATGGCAGTTTTAACTGCTGCCTGAAAACTGTCACCTGCCAACTGAATTTCCTCCCGGGTTCAATACCTGTTAAAATTATTGTTTAATCCATCCCTATTATTGATTTAGGAATTAGGATTTTTAGATTTAGGAATTCAAAAATCCCAAATCTCAAATCCCAAATCCCAATTTAAGAATGCGGATAAAAATTTACAGAGTGAATAAAGAATTAATCATTAGATCTAGTTCCGAAGCCGTAGATTTTGCCTTATTAAAAGATGGAAAACTAATTGAATTACACAAAGAACAAGAAACAAGCAATTTCCAAGTTGGCGATATTTTTATTGCCAAAATACGAAAACCAGTTGCTGGATTAAATGCAGCTTTTGTAAATGTTGGCTACGAAAAAGACGCCTTTTTACATTATCACGATTTAGGTCCTAATCTTGCTTCCCAACTGAAATTCATAAAACTTGTAAGCGCAGGTAAAATAAAAGATTTCTCCCTAAAAAACTTTCAGTTTGAAAAAGAGATAGACAAAGATGGTTCGATAACTGATATTATCAATTCGAATCAATCTATCTTAGTACAAGTCGTCAAAGAACCAATATCTACCAAAGGACCAAGAATTAGCGCTGAGCTTTCACTTGCCGGAAGATTTATTGTTTTAGTTCCGTTTTCTGACCGTGTTTCTATTTCTCAAAAAATAGAAGACAAGAAAGAAAAAGAACGTTTGAAACGTCTCGTACAATCCATCAAACCTAAAGGATTTGGTGTTATTGTTCGCACAGTAGCCGAAGGCAAAAATACAGCCGAATTAGAAAAAGATTTGCAGAACCTCATAGAAAGGTGGACTGCAATGTGTAAAAAATTACCAACCGCTCATCATCCGTCCAAAGTATTAGGAGAGCTCAATAGAGCTTCATCAATATTAAGAGACGTCTTCAACGATACATTTAGTAGTATCCAAATAGATGATGAAGAGTTGTACAACCAAACGAAGGACTATTTACAAGAAATAGCCCCTTCGAAAACATCGATTGTTAAGTTTTATCAATCAAAAGACACTCCAATTTTTGAGAAATACAATATAGAGAGACAAATCAAGACCTCCTTTGGAAAAACAGTTTCAATGAGTAAAGGTGCTTATCTTATTATCGAACACACAGAAGCTCTTCACGTTATTGACGTCAACAGCGGAAACCGTTCTAATAAAGCATCCAATCAAGAAGATACTGCAATGGAAGTCAATATGATTGCCGCCGCCGAAATCGCCAGACAATTGCGTCTTCGTGATATGGGAGGAATAATCGTAATTGATTTTATCGATATGGGAAATCCCGAAAATCGCAAAGTCTTGTTCGACTTCCTTAGAGAAGAAATGAGCGACGATAAAGCCAAACACAAAATCTTACCTCCGAGTAAGTTTGGATTAGTCCAAATTACAAGACAAAGAGTAAGACCGGAAGTCAATATCAAAACTAGAGAAGAAGATCCCAACAATGGAAATGGTGAAATTGAAGCGCCAATTCAAATCATTGACAAAATCTCCTTAGATCTGGAAACTATATTAAAAACGAACGCAGATGTTGTGCTTAATGTACATCCATTTGTGGCCGCATACCTTACAAAAGGTTTTCCATCAATACGTTCAAAATGGTTTTTTGAACATAAAAAATGGGTAAAAATCATACCACGTGACGCTTACACGTACCTAGAATACCATTTCTACGACAAAAAGAAGAATGTTATTATAGAATAAATCAAAAACCGCCTTTCTCCCGATAGCTATCGGGAAGATTGGCGGTTTTTTTGTGTCTAAAAGTCATTGCCAGTAACGAAGCAATCTGTTTCTTTTAGGGACTTTTCTAACTGTTTTTTTTGAAGCAAATTATTCTCTAACAATCTCTATTTTCCTCCTAATTTCATTTCCAAATTCATCTTCAATCGTTATGTAATGAATTCCTGAACTGGGTGTTATCGGCATTTCGTGAAAGGTTTTGGTACTTCCATAATAAATATTGTCAACGTACCAAAATAACTGAACTCGTCTTGACGAATGCGCTACTTTCAAAATAACGGGCTGTATTTCACTATTAAAGTTCTTGGTCAAATAAATTTTCCCATTAGTTTTCGGATAAATAAAATCCATTGAAGTTGTTTGAGTTGATGCGCAATCATCCCTGAAAGGAGGTAGAGGTTGATATTCGATATGCTGATTTTTGTAGTACCATTCCATAACTGGAGGTAAAACAAACCACTTTTTGGTAATAATATTTTCTATATTTTCACAACTACTATTTACCCGATATTGACCCTTTTTATCCAAATGAACCGTTTTGTGATAAGGGCAAATGGAAGTTGTTTTTCCTTTTAAGGATACTAATTGTTTAATTTTAGGACAATCTTCCTGTGCCAAATGACCACTCAACCTACAAATTTCGACTTCTTCTAAATCATTTAAAGGGGCTTCGAACCATTTTTGTCTCGGTAACAAATTAAAAACGTCAAATAGAATGGGAGCTGCACTGGTAACCCCTGTCAAACTTGGCCGTCCTTCGCCAGACGCATTTCCAACCCAAACACCAACAACATAATGTGGATTAGTGCCAATTGCCCAAGCATCTCGATTTCCGAAACTAGTTCCCGTTTTCCAAGCTATTTTCAGTGAACTGTCATAAAACTTCCAAGCTTCATCACCTTCGGGTCTATTTACTTCTTCCATCGCATTATACGTCAGCCAAATCGAACCAGCACCTAAAATGTTTTTGTCAAAACTTTCTGTTCCAAAATCAGTTTTGAATTCATTTTGGTAATTCAATTCGGCAAATTCTTTGGTTCTGTATCGTCCTTGATTTTTGGCAAAAAAATCAATGGTCGATGATAAATTTGCATAAGTTCTACACAAATCCCATAAATTACTTTCGGCGCCTCCAAGAATTAACGATAAACCATAATGGTCTGGTGGTTTTGAAATATCACTCAATTTTAATTTTTGTAATTCTTCATAAAACTTGTTCACCCCAAAATCTTGTAACATCAAAACTGCTGGAATATTCAACGAGCGAGACAAAGCGCGATGTGCTGGAACTGCTCCATCAAAAGTGAGATTAAAATTCTGCGGTGTGTACCCCGATATTTGGGTTGGAATATCGGATACCAAAGTGTTAGGTAACAAATCACCTTCATCCAACATTGCTGCATATAAAAATGGTTTCAATATGCTTCCGGTACTTCTAGGTGCACTGATAATGTCAACATCTTTTTGATGATCTCTATCCGTTGGAGCATTGCCAACATAGCTTATCACGTTTCTATTGGAAATATCGATTACCAAAATTGCCAAATTATTGACTTCATTTTGTTTGTACTGGTTGTAATATTGTTTTGCAATTTGGTTCACCCGATTTTGCAAAGCAATTTCAACCGTAGTTTTTACGAGAGTTCCTTCTTGATTTTTGGCTACTCTATGCAACAAATGAGGTGCGATTTGAGGCAAATCAAAAGGTTTTTGAGGCAATGGCTCCTCAATCGAAAGTTCATAAGTTTGTTTGTCGATAATACCCTCTCGATGTAATTTCAACAAAAGATTGTTTCGTTTTTGAAGTAATTTCTGTTGATTTTTTCCAGGATAAATCAAACTAGGGGCATTGGGTAACACAGCCAAAATTGCACTTTCTGCCCAAGACAATTGATGCGATTGTACTCCAAAATACCGCCACGAAGCCATTTCTAAACCTACTACATTTCCTCCAAAAGGAGCGTGGGCAGCATATAAATCTAGTATTTCCTCTTTTGAATCCTGAAGTTCCAAGCGTGTGGCGAGAATAATTTCTATAATTTTTTCGAAATAAGTTCTGCTTTTACCTCTTCGAGACAACCGAATGACTTGTTGCGTCAGCGTACTTCCACCACGAACTATTTTACTCGCTTTTCTGTTTTGTTTAAATGCATTCACCATAGCCATTGGATTGAATCCGGGATGTTGGTAGAAATATTGGTCTTCAAAATAAACAATACACTTTTTGAATTTTTCAGGAACACTGTCTTGAGCAGGAAATCGCCATTGTCCATCATTAGCTATTTTAGCTCCAAGCAGTTCCCCCTCTTTGCTTTCAATCACAGTAGAATAGGGCTCTCGAAACAATGTTCTGGGTAACGAAAAATAATAAACCACCAACAGCATAAACCCTATTGATGATTTAATTTTATTTTTCTTTATCCAATTGATGATGCGTTGTGGAAACGCTATTATCTTCTTTTTCAATTTTTTAAAATTATATAATAAACCCTTTCAGATTTCTACTTGATTACCTCAACCCAAAAACCTTTCGTTCTTGCCAAAAAAGTATGATCATACATGGCTTCGCATTGTAATCCTGGCAAATAATACGTCCCTAAATACGAAGCGTTCAGTAATATTCTGAAAGTTTTAGTTTCATTGGCTTTCAATTTAAAATAGAAATTGGTTCTGTCATCACGAATGTCAATGTAATCGGCAACATTATTCATTGCATCTCCGTAATCGGTAAAACGAGTATTGACAATTTCAAATCCTGAAGGCAAAATTTGTGACAATGCCACATTTTCTACATATTCATTTTTTTGGTTTTTAACAGTAACCTCAGCCAAAAATTCCGTTCCTTGATTGATTTTAGATACATTGATAACCGCTCCTTTTCTGTTTTTGAAAACTACCTTAGCAGACAAATTACTTTGAATCACTTGTTCTTTACCAATTGGAAGAATTCCCGTATTAAGTACTCGAACAAACAGAGTGTTGTTTTTATTGTTTTTTATGGTGATGGCATTTACACCTGGTTTGACTACCAAAGTTCTTTCGGCTATCGATTTCATCGTTGTCACGACTTGATTTTTTTTGTTATTATATTGAATATCTATGCCACTTCCTCCATTAAATCGGGCAAATTTTGACATAGCGTACAAACAATAACCGGTGGTTTGTGTACTCATCCATTCGCTGCTAGACATTTGTTTGGCTAGTTTATTTGCCATCAAAAAGGCATTTTGTTTTTGTCCCAATAAGATCAAGGTTTCCAAAGCCATCGCACGATTCCTGTCGCTTGAACCATAATAGAAATAATTATACTTGCTGTTTACCTCGTCGATTTGGCTTTTAGCTAGCAGAGTTAATCCCGCCGCTTTCTGTCCTGCCAAAACATAAGCTGTTGCTAAACGCAATTTACTTTCATTAGATATTCCTGTGGTTTCCCTCAAACGATTCATTGAAGACAAATCAGGAGAACCTGCCAATGCCAATGTATAAAGTCGATAGGCTTGAGCCAAATCATTACCATATTGTGCTACAAATCGCCATTGTTTGGCTTCATTATGTTGATACGAAATCCACTTTGATTTGAAATTTATGGGCAAAACATAGCCTTTTTTCTCAGCTTCAATCAAAAAATGTCCCGCATAAGAACTTCCCCAATCGTCTGCGGTTGGTTGCCCTTGCCAATAAGAGAATCCTCCGTTTGACAATTGAAAACTACCCAATCTAGTAATTCCTGTTGTTACATTTTTTTGAATCAACCCTTTACGAATAGCATCAATATCTGCAACATCATTCAAATACAATTGTGGAAAAACAGCCGATGTAGTTTGTTCGACACAACCGTGTGGATAATCAATCAAATATTGTAATCTTCGATTAAAATCAATTGTTGGCATTGACGATATTTCGAGTTTTGCCTTGTTGCTTCCATTAACTCCAAAAGTTTTCCACGAAATTGTTTTGGAACTGTTAGGTTCTAAAACCACATCTGTAAATGTGCTTGTCACAGGATTTGGATTTGTCATATCAATTTCAACATCATAAGTCGATTTTGCTGCACCTGAACTAGCAATGATTTGCATTTTCCCAATTCCTGTTACTCCACCCGCTTCTAGATTGAAAAAGGCCATTTTTTCGTCAGGTTTAGCAAAATTCAAACTTTGAACAGTACTTCCAATAACTCTTAATCCATTATTGGTTTTTATTTGCACTGTAACATTTTTTATGTTTTTTTCCATCGCGAAAACGGTAACTGGAATGGTCACTTTTTCTGAAGGAGAAATTTTTCTTGGCACAGAAGCCAATACCATTAAAGGACTGCGAACTGGAGTTGCCTTTTCAACACTTCCGTATGCACTTGTATTAGCATCGCCAGCCACGATCATTGTTCTGACAGAGCCAATGTATTTCGGTAATTTCACTTGATGTATTTTCGTCCGTCCTTTTTCTAATTTGAATGGACCAATATAAACCACAACTGGTTTAAATCGATTGGCTTTTTTAGCTTTTCCACCACCTAAATCTTGGTCTCCACCAATACTGAAAATCTGATTGATTTTTCCACCATATGCACCAATAACCTCATCATAAATATCCCAAGTTTTTACACCTAAAGCTTCTCGAATATAAAAAGCATCCCAAGCATTTGGAGTTTTAAAACGGGTTAAATCTAGCAAGCCTTCATCAACGATTGCAATAGTATAAGTCATTGCTTTACCAGATTTTTCGCTTACTTTGATATTGAATGCTTGTTCTGGCCGCAACACATCGGGCATCGCTAGTTTAGGTTCTAGAATAGTGTTTTTATCAATCACTCCAATGGGGATTATACCATACATTCTTATTGGTAAATCATTTTTAGTTGAGGCGTGCGGTTGCAACAAAGTGATGTTAAAATACACATTAGGTGCCATTGCAGCAGTAATGGGAACTTCGACTTTTGTTTCTCCATTTTGGGTTATTGCCCAAAGTGTCTGAACCACTTTCGAACCATTTTCGATTGAAATCAAAGCACGACCACCGCCACTGGAAGGGAAAGATATTTTTGCTTTTTCTCCAACTGCATAATTCTTGTTATCCGTTGAAAAAACAAGCATATTTGCTGTCGAAGCATTGTTGTTTCTTGTTTTTCCTGACCAAAGTGGCCAATCAATATTGACAGTCAAAGCCGTTGCGTGTCCATCTGTTTCGTCCGAAACTCGAATTAAATAACGACCCCATTCTTCATCGGTTAAAGCAAATTGCACCATTCCTTTGCCATTTGCTCCTGTATTCAATGTGAAAGTTTTGTATGAAGTCGTGGCATTTGACGAATTGTAATTGGATAAATTATCGCTAGAAGCATCCCACCACCAGCGCCATTCTATTTTGTAAACCTTGATTTCTAGATTTTTAACTGCTTTTGGATTTCCATTCTCATCTACCGTGACGATGTCAAAACGATTATTTTTTCGGGTTTCTAGCATTCCGTATTTATTGAGTTCCGGAGATTTTATTCCAACATAAGTTTTATACGGAGAATAACTGGTTGACATGACATCGGTACTGAAATCGCCACCTTGTTCATATACTTTGGTAATAAATGAAGCTTTCAACATTCCTGGAGCTTGTCCCTGTAATTTGGGTTGGATATTTACCGATGCTTTTCCGTTGGCATCCACTTTTCCTGAAAAAATATTGATTTCTTCAGTATTGAATTTTCGCGCCAAATCATCAAATACGTAGTTAGAATAATTCTTGAAAGTTGTAGTTTGTTGGGTAAACTTAGCTTGCATTTCTGTCTTTAAATCTCTGGCTATAGCCCCGTGAAGCCAAGTCACCTCGAGGTTACTCGAGTTAGGATAAGATGAAGAAAGTACTGGGTTTTTAAAACTGTTTTTAATCTTTAAACGATTGGGTTTTATAGTTTCAATTTTGATGCTTTTATAGAATTTTGCGCCTCCCACATTTGCCATCGCTTCCCAATTTCCAGTTGGCGCATCCGAATTTGTGGAGATTACAAAAAGATAATGGTTCCAGGCATTCGATCTTTGAAAGGTTTGATAAACCACTTTTCCGTTAGGGTCAGATAATCTAAATTTTATCGGGTGAGATGGAGGTAATTTATTCGCGGCATCATTCAAAATAAACGACAAATACAATTTATCGCCAGGACGCCAAACCGCTCGTTCTCCATAAATATAGCCTTTGAGACCTTTTTGCAAAGCTTCTCCAGCAACATCAAAATTGCTTACCGATAATGAATTTCCGTCATCGAGTTTGACATAAGTGGATTGATTTCCTAAAGATACAATGGCAAAATAGGCAAATTTATCCAATTGAAAATTGGCAATTCCTTCACTATTTGTTGCCACAGTTGCTAATTTTTGTTGCTGATAACTATACAAATCTACGGTCGCATTTGAAACGGGCTCGGCAGTCACGATATTGTTTACGGCAAAAAAATAGGATTTGTTTTCGCCTCGTTTAGCAATCACTCCCAAATCAGAAGCGAGAATATTTGTCCCTATTTTAGTATTATAGTAAAAGGATTTTGAACACGGATTATCTCTCTCCTGCCAATTGTAATCTTCATCATAATAATAGTCTCCGTCATAACTATTCCCACTATAATTCACATCATTTTCATCAACAACTTCCTCTTCCGCTAGATTCTTGTCTTCAGAAGGCGATTCACATTTATATAAAGAATAGGCTTTCTTGAATGAGAATTCGACTCTGTAAATAGCGCCTGGTTCTGGCGTAATTATTTTGGATAAATCCAAGGCAAAAGTATTCCACTGACTAAAATCCAACAACTTGTTTTCTTTTAAATTTAAGGTAGTTTTTGCAATAGGCTGTGCTACTCTTTTCAAGTTTTGAGTTCCTCTCAATTCGTTGTCTTGAAGAAATTGAAGAATGTTATTTTTGTAAATTTTATAGACTTTTACATCAACAGCACTCAAATTTACGGCTTCGAAATTGAGTTTTAAATTATTAGAACTTGGCAAAATAGTTCCATTTTTCACAAAACGTACGCTTGGTTTTAATTGTTCAAAAGAAACATTTGTGGTGTAATTTTGTAGCATTTTTTGACCTTCCTCGTTTTCAATTCCTTGAAAAACTTCAACCAATAGATTTCCGCTAATTTCCTTCGATGTCTTTTTATTTCCATATATATCTACTTCTTCTTCATTTGGAGTGGATATACCTGTACCATTATTATTGAAAAATACTTTTAGCAAATTTCCTTGAACCGCAAATTTCAGGTTGCTGGTATTTTGTATGGCTACCAATCCACTGAAATCTTGTCCATTTTGCAAAGGATCAGAAAAATTAATAAATAAGGTTTGAACATTTCCTTCCGGAATTTCAACCTTCATTACTTTAAAAGAATTTTTAGCAGCAATGGAATAATCCATTTTTCCCTTTTGATCAATGTCAAAATCGCTGCCATCATAAGAAATCGCAACATTGCTCTCTTCGGGAAAACGCTGAATACTGTCAATTATAAACTTGAATTCTGTCCCTGACTTCAAGGTTTTGTCAAATTTTATTTTTAAATCCTTGTCCTTTTGCTCCGCTTTAATTAGTTTTTTTGCTGATTCAAGGTCGATATTGTCAGCTGTTTTTAATGTTCCAGTCAAATATTGAAAGTCTTTATTATAAGATTGCACATCGTGTGTTTCAACTTTGAAATCCTGTTTTATGGTTTTAAGGGTAAAATTGAATTGGGAAAGTTCCTTTTTAACAGCGATCAATTTAGATAAATTCAAGCTAACTTGATATTCCGTATCACATTTCAATTTGTTTTCAGGAATAAAAGCAACGGTATTACTGGAAAGCGCCACCACTTTTCCATCAACACTTGGCGAAATATTGAACAAATCGTTGTCTAAAACCTGATTAGCTTTCCATTCCTTTTTGTCGAAAGCCAAAACCACTCTAATATCTGATGTGGTCGAGACAACTCCGCCTGTAAAACCAGTTATATACTCTTTGAATAATGAAAAATCAGAATTAAAATCGGATGATTTCTTGCTGCACGCTTGAAATACAAAAAAAACAAAAAACACGTAAACTAATCCTTTTGCTTTCATTTTTATAAAGAGTTAAATAGGTTACAAAAAAATATTTAGAAGAATAAATAGTCTTCCATTATAAAATGTATAACAGAGAAAAGGCATTTTATATTGTAGTAAAAGTATAGTATTTTCGAATAGTTTTAAGAAGAATATTCAGAATAAATAAAAATATTTTTTATCTCTTTTTTTTAAAAAACCGCTTCATCAATTCACTTGCTTCATTCGCTAAAACTCCACGAACAACGGTAGTTTTCGGATGCAATTGGGTTCCCATTTTTTCGAAACCACGATTTTCATCACTAGCTCCAAAAACAATTTTAGAAATCTGGCTCCAATACAAAGCACCAGCGCACATTTGGCAAGGTTCCAAAGTGACATAAAGTGTGCAGCCTGTTAAATATTTTCCTCCCAAGAAATTGGCAGCTGCAGTTATGGCCTGCATTTCGGCGTGAGCGGTAACATCAACAAGCATTTCGGTAAGATTATGACCTCGGGCAATGACTTTATTATCGATGACAATTAGGGCACCAACGGGAATTTCGTCTTTTTCAAAAGCCATTTGTGCCTCTTGCAAGGCTTTCTTCATAAAATATTCGTCGGTGAAAGGGTTTTCCATAAAGCAAAAGTACGATTTTGAAATAATTTTTGTTGGTTTAAAAAATTGCTTTTCAAACTATTTCCTAAGGCTACAAATTCAGGTCATAGCTTCGACTTCTTCCTTCTCCTCTTGGTTTCAAGATATTTTTTTCTGTCAAATCCTGTAAATCTCTTGTAGCTGTTGCTCTGGAAGTTTTTGTGATGGAGACATATTTTATAGCAGTCATGCCGCCTTCAAAACCAGTAACACCGTTTTCAAACATTTTTAAAACAGCCTTCCTTTGCCTTTCATTCATTTGATTTTTATAATGGTCGATGAATTTAGTTTTGTTTAACGTGAAAAGTACTGTTTGCTTGGCATTTTTTTGAGATTCTAAAATTAATGTAGTGAAGTAAAGAATCCAATCCGAGATTTCTAGAGTTCTTTGAGCTTGCTTTAAGGATTCGTAATATTGTTTTTTGTTTTGTTCAATAGTACTTGAAAGACTCATCAAAATAGGGCGATTCAAAGATTCCGACAAACATTTTTCGGCAATAGCTCTGCCAATTCTACCATTTCCATCTTCGAAAGGATGAATGCTTTCAAAATACAAATGCGAAATGGAAGTTTTGACTAAAGCTTTTTTAATGTCCGTTGGTTTTACTTCAAAATTATTGAACCACTTAATAAATTTTTCCATTTCAACCGATACTTGACTGGACGGTGGTGCTTCAAAATGGATAATTTCTTTACCAAAAGCACCTGAAATAATTTGCATAGGTTCGTTTCCAGTTCTATAATTGCCTGGACTAACACGTTTGGAATATTCCATAAGGATAGCGTGCCATTGCTTTATTGTATATTCAGTTAATTTTTCAGAATACGAATTTCGAACCGTTACCATCAATTTGCCAATTCCTTGCGCATTTTTATCTCTAATTTGACCAAAAACACCTCCAATTCCCAAATTTTTCTTAATAGAAGACATTACATCTTGTCTGCTAAAAAATTCACCTTCAATTTCTGAAGTTTTTATAGCCTCCGAAATCATAAATTGCAACATAGTTTCCTGCTGAATTTCTGTCGATAAAGAATCTACAAGTCCTTTTAATTCCCCTGTTTCTAATGCAAATTTCATACATAACGAATCTATTACAGCATCGTCAAATATAAATTTTTCCCAATCTGGATGTTGCCAATTGTATTTCATTGAGTCATTCCATTGCATTAATTGCCTCAAATATAATCATTTTTTGAGGCGATTAACAAAAATAATCGCCTCATTTTTTAGATTTAGACAATTTTGGCAACAATTCAAATTCAAAACGCAAATTGTCCTGGGTATTCAAAATCGTAATTAAATTAAAAAATCGTAAATTCGCTTTTTAAATTACTATGAAATGAGCACGCCCAAAAATTCGTCGCAAATACTAATTATTATATGCGAATTACATATGACCGATAAAAAACAATAAGTATCAACATATGAAAAGCAACTTACTTCAGCACATCAATAATCCAACCGATTTACGTCAACTCGACGAAGAGCAACTTCCTCAGGTTGCTCAAGAATTGCGTGATTTTATTATTGGCGTAGTAGCGGTAAAAGAAGGACATTTAGGAGCAAGTCTTGGTGTTGTAGAACTCACGATTGCTTTGCATTATGTATTCGATACTCCCAAAGATTTATTAATTTGGGATGTGGGACATCAAGCCTACGGCCACAAAATTTTAACCGAAAGAAGAGAAAATTTTCACACCAACCGCCAACTCAATGGGATTTCCGGCTTTCCAAAACGTAGTGAAAGTGTTTACGATGCTTTTGGCGTTGGACATTCCTCGACTTCCATTTCGGCAGCTTTGGGAATGGCAATTGCTTCTAATTTGAAAGGCGATTTCGAGAAACAGCACATTGCTGTTATTGGCGATGCTTCGATAGCTTCAGGTATGGCATTTGAAGGTTTGAATCACGCTGGCGTTACCGATGCTAATTTATTGGTTATTCTCAACGACAATGCCATAGGAATTGATCCAAGTGTTGGTGCTTTGAAAAAGTATCTCACCGCCGTGAAAGAAGGGAAAAATCCGAAGAAAAACAATATGATTCGGTCTTTGAATTTTGATTATTCTGGACCAATTGATGGACACGATATTTTTGCCGTTATCAAGGAATTGAAAAGACTGAAAAAAGTAAAAGGACCTAAATTCCTTCACATTATTACCACCAAAGGCAAAGGCTTACAACAAGCCGAAGAGGACCAAGTAAAATACCACGCCCCAGGAAAATTTGATGCATCAACTGGAGAAATTCATCCAAAAGCAGAAGAAAATTTACCTCCAAAATACCAAGATGTTTTTGGGTTGACTCTTTTAGATTTGGCGAAAGCCAATGAAAAAATTATAGGTATCACTCCTGCAATGCCTTCAGGAAGTTCGCTAAAATTTATGATGGAAGCTTTTCCAAAACGAGCTTTTGATGTGGGTATTGCCGAGCAACACGCAGTAACTTTATCCGCTGGAATGGCGACACAAGGAATGGTGGTTTTTTGCAATATTTATTCCACTTTTTTACAACGAGCCTACGACCAAGTCATTCACGACGTGGCTTTACAAAATTTGCCTGTGATCTTTTGTTTGGATAGGGCAGGATTGGTTGGTGAAGACGGTGCAACGCATCACGGTGTTTTCGATTTGGCTTATTTGCGTTGTATTCCCAATATGATTATTTATTCGCCTTTGAATGAAATTGCACTTCGAAATATTTTATACACAGCACAATTAGGTTTATATCATCCCATTGCCATTCGGTATCCTCGAGGTCGTGGCCAAATTGTAGATTGGCAAAAACCGTATGAAAAAATTGAAATAGGCAAAGCGAATTGCCTTCAAAATGGAACGAATGTCGCTATTTTATCTAACGGAACTATTGGCCATAATGTTACTTTAGCTTTGGCTGAAATCAACCATCCCGAAAATTTTGCTCATTATGATTTTGCTTTTGTAAAACCTTTGGATGAAAATTTGTTGCATTTCATTTTCAAGACATTCAATGATATCATTACTGTTGAAGATGGCACTATCAAAGGGGGTTTTGGCACGACTATTGTAGAGTTTGCTGCTGAAAATAAATATAAATCAAACATAGTAACACTTGGAATTCCGGATGATTTTATAGAACAAGGCACAGTGGAAGAACTACAACAATATTGCAAAATAGACGTTTTAAGCTTGTCCAATATGTTTTCTAACCATTAAAAACACAACAAAAAAGTTAACAATGAAGCCCTATTTTTTCTACTTTCTGTTTTTATTCCTGCTAATCTCAAAACCTCTTTTTTCTCAAAATCCAATCCCTGTTTATAAAGATTCTATTCCAGTTTCTAGGGATACATTACAAGTTCCTGCTGATACAATCCGAGTTGCCAGAGATTCAGTATTTTCTGCTTTAGATGTAAAATTTGGACCAAAAACAAGCCTTATTAAAAAGCCTATCAAGCCGATAAAAGTCAAAAAAAAGCAACCTAGAATACCTGTTACCGTTTCCAATTGGAAAAACAAAAACAAAATAGGCTTTGATTTAAATCAAGTAGCATTCGTCAATTGGAATGCGGGAGGAACTAGCTCTGTGGCGGGATTATTAAAAGGCGAATTTACTAGTGTACGGTCAGATATCAATAGTGAGTGGGTGAACGAATTGGGTTTTAGGTACGGACTCAACAAACAAGATGGTATAGAAATGAGAAAATCGGATGATGAATTTCGATTGAATTCTACTTTTGGTTACCGAAAAGACACTCTTTCTCACTGGTATTATAGCGTTAAATTCAATTTCAAAACACAATTTTCTAATGGATATAAATATCCCGATACCGAAAAGGCAATCTCAAAACCGTTTGCACCAGCTTATACTTTTTTAGGAATAGGAGCGAATTATTACATTAAAAAGAAGGTTTTTGACATTTACATTTCTCCTCTAACGCTTAAAAACACTTTGGTTTTAGATCAAGACTTGGCCGATAGTGGCGCTTTTGGTACAACCGAAGCAACCTATGATTCGAATGGAAATAAGTTAACTTCTGGTGAAAAATCTCGAACAGAATTGGGTTTTCTGGTAACCAATTATTATAAAAAAGAGATTTGGAAAAACATTACAATGGAAAACCGACTGAGTTTATATTCGGATTACATAAACAATTTTGGAAATATAGACGTAGAATGGCGTTTGCAATTCGATATGATTGTCAATCAATATGTGAAAGCCAATATTGGAATGCATTTGATTTATGACGATGATGTAAAAACAGTCGAAGAAGTAAACGGACAAGAAATCGAAACTGGTGCCAAAGTACAGTTAAAACAAGCTCTTGGAATCGGTTTGGTGTATAATTTCTAGACCTTAACTGGTTTTTCTACCATTTATAGTTTCGTATAATTCTAGCGCATTTCCATCGGTTAAGAGAGAAACATAATGGCAAATGTGCAACAGCCTTTGGTACAAATCCTCTTTTTCTTCTAAGAATTTTTCAGGTAACATTTTCAATAATAGTTTGTCGTAATTGGACGAATTTCCATCAAATTTATTGTTGAAAGCCGTGATAAATTTATCTAGTAAGGTTTGTATAATTTGGTAACCAACAATTTCTTTTTCGATGACTTCACGACTTTGATAGATGTTTTTCACACTCAACTTAATGATGTCGTCCATTTGCACTTTATACTTGCTTTTGTCGGTCAAAGCATAAGGGAAACGGCCCTCTAAAATGGCTTCTTCGTTTTCGATAAATACTTTTACAGCATCATTTATCAAACTTCCAATGGCCAAAGCTCTTAAATAACTGATTCTATCTTCTTTAGTAGTTAGCGTGTTGTATTTAGAGGAATCGATACTGTCTTTGACCAATTTGATTAAATATTCTAAGGCAAAATCCTCAGAAACCAAACCCAGATTGATACCATCTTCAAAATCGATAATGGTGTAACAAATATCATCGGCAGCCTCGACTAAATACGCCAAAGGATGTCTTTCGAAACCAATGTCATCACCTTCTTTGTTTGGTATCATCCCCAATTCTAAAGCTACATCTTGAAAAAATGCCGCATCCGATTGAAAGAAACCGTATTTTTTATCAGCGATATTCGTGGTTGGTTTTTTTGGTAAGCTTTCCTTTGGATATTTCATAAAAGCACCAAGTGTGGCATACGAAATTCGAAGACCTCCTTCGATTCCAGGACGACTAGCTGTAAGAACCGAAAAACCATTGGCATTGCCTTCAAAATCAATTAAATCCTGCCATTCCTTGGCCGAAAGTTGATCTTTGTATTGCTGTCCTTTTCCAATGGAAAAATATTCACCAATCGCCTTTTCTCCTGAATGTCCAAAAGGCGGATTTCCAATGTCGTGTGCCAAAGAAGCCGCTGCCACTATCGCCCCAAAATCATTGGCTTGAAAGCCGAAACTTTCTTTTAAGTGCGGGTATTTTTCGATGATTTTTTTACCAACCAATCGCCCGATTGAACGACCTACAACCGAAACTTCTAAACTGTGAGTCAATCGTGTGTGAACAAAGTCAGTTTTCGAAAGCGGAATAACTTGAGTTTTATCTTGTAAACTTCTGAAAGCCGACGAAAATATAATTCGATCATAATCGACTTCAAAACCCAGACGCGTATCGTCTTGCTCTATTCTTAATCGTTTACTAGTATCGCCTTGGCGTTTTAATGATAAAAGTTGTTCCCAGTTCATTGTACGTTTTTAGATTAAGCGAATATAATAAAAAGGAGTTGTTTTAAATAAAATCAGTAATCAATCTTTAAGATTCCTCTTGATTCACTCCAATTTCGTCAAAAGCATAAAATAATTCTTTACTTCTTTCGAAATCATCTTTTCTTACCACATAAGTATCAGTTATTGAATCGTGCCAACCCCTTGAAGGAGTTCCGAGAAAAGAGAGCCCATCGAAAGGAATAATTCTGCATACTGTTCTTCTAAGAATAGTACCGCTTTCTGGTTTAGATCCATCCTCTAAAACGACCATAGTTTTTGTGATGAATTTCCCAATGGATTTTGAAAAAATAGACTCCATTAAAGTAAAATAGGGAATCATTATCAAGAAATAGATAAGATATTCTTCTAAACCATTTATATTTTGTAACCAGTCAAGAAAACCGGTAGCCCCTATATAGGTAGCAATTATTGCAGTTATAAATGAAACGCCAAAAATTAAAAAATAAATAATTATAGTATCTATAACATAATTTAAAAACCTTTGTCCGCGTGATGCTATTAGGTCATCTGTTACTTCAAATTTTTCTTGAGCCATAGGATGTAAAATAAAAAACAGTTACCAAAATGATAACTGTTTCAAATGTAAGATATTTTTTCTAAATTAACTTCCGCACATTTCACAATCTTCTGGTCCGGCATTTTTGGCCATTTCGATCATTGCTCTGTATTCTTCTGCAGTCATTTCAACACTTGTTGTAGTTGCTTCTACTTCTTCTGCAATTGGAGCTGGAGCAGCTTTTTTATCATTATTCAAGGTAAATTTGATCGCATCAACTGCCGATTTAGTTCTCAAATAATACATTCCAGTTTTTAATCCCGATTGCCAAGCGTAGAAGTGCATTGAAGTCAGTTTTGAGTAATTTGCATCTTGCATAAACAAGTTCAACGATTGCGATTGGTCAATAAAATAACCACGTTGACGCGACATATCGATAATGTCTTTCATCGACATTTCCCAAACGGTTTTGTACAATTCTTTCAAGTCCTGAGGAATATCAAGTCCTTGAACAGAACCATTATGTCGCATCAAGTCTTGCTTCAAGGTTTCATTCCAAAGTCCACGTTCCACCAAGTCGTTCAACAAATGTTTGTTGACCACAATAAATTCTCCTGAAAGTACTCTTCTAGTATAAATATTAGAAGTATACGGTTCGAATGCTTCGTTATTACCCAAAATTTGCGAAGTCGAAGCGGTTGGCATTGGCGCAACCAATAATGAATTTCTCACACCGTGCTCCATCACTTCTTTTCTCAATGAAGCCCAATCCCAACGACCCGAAAGTTCTTCATCTTTCATTCCCCAAAGGTTGTGTTGGAATTCTCCTTGCGAAATAGGCGAACCTTTAAAAGTAGAATAAGGACCTTCTTCTTTGGCCATTTCCATCGAAGCGGTTACGGCTGCAAAGTATAAGGTTT
The DNA here is from genome assembly GCA_963513695.1 of uncultured Flavobacterium sp. Classification (GTDB taxonomy): domain Bacteria; phylum Bacteroidota; class Bacteroidia; order Flavobacteriales; family Flavobacteriaceae; genus Flavobacterium. The sequence goes on along the minus strand of CAUPRL010000001.1, from coordinate 252,802 downwards.
CGAAAATTTCTTGATTTAATTTTTTGGCTTCATCACTTGTAAACGGCATACGCAACATGATGAAAGCATCGGCTAGTCCTTGAACTCCAAGACCTACAGGGCGATGACGAAGGTTTGAGTTTTCGGCTTCTTGTACAGGATAATAATTTCTGTCGATTACTCTGTTTAAATTTCTCGTAACACGTTTGGTCACATTAAACAACAATTCGTGATCAAATTTTCCGTTTTCTACAAACATTGGCAACGAAATTGACGCTAGATTACAAACGGCAATTTCATCTTTCGAAGTAAATTCCATAATCTCGGTACACAAATTCGACGAACGAATGGTTCCAAGATTTTTTTGGTTTGATTTTCTGTTCGCTGCATCTTTATACAACATATAAGGAGTTCCCGTCTCGATTTGAGATTCTAGAATTTTCTCCCACAATTCACGCGCTTTGATGGTTTTACGACCTTTTCCTCTTTCTTCGTAGGAAATGTATAATTTTTCAAATTCTTCTCCGTAAACGTCATATAATCCCGGGCATTCATTAGGGCACATCAAGGTCCAATGCGTGTCTTCTTGCACACGTTTCATAAACAAATCCGATGTCCACATCGCAAAGAACAAATCTCTGGCGCGCATTTCTTCTTTTCCGGTATTCTTTTTCAAATCCAAGAATTCGAAAATATCAGCATGCCAAGTTTCGATATAAATCGCAAAACTTCCTTTGCGTTTTCCTCCACCTTGATCTACATAACGAGCAGTATCATTGAAAACTCTTAACATCGGCACAATTCCGTTCGATGTTCCGTTGGTGCCACGAATATAAGAACCGGTTGCACGGACATTATGAATAGACAATCCTACACCACCAGCAGATTGCGAAATTTTGGCAGTTTGCTTTAGTGTGTCGTAAATTCCATCGATGCTGTCGTCTTGCATAGCCAAAAGGAAACATGAAGACATTTGAGGTTTTGGCGTTCCAGCATTGAACAAAGTTGGTGTCGCGTGAGTGAAGAATTTTTTTGACATTAAGTCGTAAGTTTCTATCACCGATTTCAAATCACCTAAGTGAATTCCAACCGAAACACGCATCAACATATGTTGTGGTCGTTCGACGATTTTTCCGTTTATTCTTAGTAAATACGAACGTTCTAAAGTTTTAAAACCAAAATAATCGTAGTTAAAATCTCTATTGTAAATAATATGCGAATCCAAGAATTCGGCATTTTCCATAATTACTTTGTGTACTTCTTCAGAAAGCAAAGGCGCTTCAAGATTGGTTCTCGGATTTACATAATGATACATTTCGTTCATCGTTTCCGAGAAAGATTTCTTAGTGTTTGAATGTAAATTCGAAATCGCAATTCGAGCAGCAAGTTGAGCATAATCAGGATGTGCGATGGTCATTGAAGCTGCAGTTTCGGCGGCAAGATTGTCTAATTCTGAGGTCGAAACGCCATCATACAATCCTTCAATCACACGCATCGCCACCTTTACAGGTTCGACTAATCCATTGAGTCCGTAGCATAGTTTTTTAATTCTATCCGTTATCTTGTCAAACATTACTGGCTCTTTGTGGCCATCTCTTTTTACTACGTACATAATTTTTTAGTTTTGTGAAATAGACAATCCCTTCTCTATTTCGGGGTATTTGTGATTAATTTTGGGAAGCTAATCCCGGGTTTTATTGTGATTTTTGCCACGAACGCACAAAGACACAAAGTTTTTTTGGCTTTGGTATTCGTAGTAAGATTTTAGTTTGAAATTAAATCTAGACTCTTACCTATAATTTTCTTTGTAACTTAGTGTCTTCGTGGCAAATAATTAAAAATCAGCATCAAAGCTAATTTTTTGAGCATCTGAATCGGTATTCATAACGCCAGTTTTTTGATATTCAGCCACTTTCTTTTCGAAGAAATTGGTTTTTCCTTGCAGCGAAATCATATCCATAAAATCAAAAGGATTCGGCGTATTGTATTCTCTCTTACATCCTAATTCTACCAACAATCTATCGGTAACAAATTCTAAATATTGAGTCATTAAAACGGCATTCATTCCAATTAAACTCACAGGAATAGACTCCGTTATAAATTCTCTTTCAATATCCAATGCATCGACAATAATTTCTCTGATACGCGCTTTAGATACTTTATTTTTGAGGTGATGGTTGTGCAAATGCACGGCAAAATCACAGTGAACTCCTTCGTCACGAGAAATTAATTCGTTCGAAAAAGTTAATCCCGGCATCAAACCGCGTTTTTTTAACCAAAAAATAGAGCAAAAACTTCCAGAGAAGAAAATCCCTTCAACGGCTGCAAAAGCAATTAATCTTTCGGCAAAAGATTCAGATTCAATCCATTTCAAAGCCCATTCTGCTTTTTTCTTGATGGCTGGAAATCTTTCGATAGCATTGAACAATTCGTCTTTCTCGGCTTCGTCTTTTACATAAGTGTCAATCAAAAGAGAGTAGGTTTCGCTGTGAATGTTTTCCATCATAATCTGGAAACCATAGAAGAATTTGGCCTCCGCGTATTGCACTTCGTTTACGAAATTTTGTGCTAAATTTTCGTTTACAATTCCGTCTGAAGCGGCGAAAAAGGCAAGTATATGTTTGACAAAATATTTTTCGTCTTCACTTAATTTATTATTCCAATCGTTTAAGTCTTGAGCCAAATCAATTTCTTCGGCAGTCCAGATGCTGGCTTCTGTTTTTTTATAAAATTCCCAAATATCATGGTGTTTGATGGGAAAAATCACGAATCGATTTTTATTTTCTTGTAGGATTGGTTCAATTTTTGACATTAGTGTTTTTCTGTTTTTTGAAATTTTAACGAATTATTATGTTTTTCGTAGGTTACAAAGATTGTGAATTCTTACCGTTTTAAAAAGTCAAACTTATTCACAATTGGACTGAGTTTTTAACAAAAGGATGCGATTGGATTATTTTTCATACAAATTATAATGTATTGAAATTCAATGCTATAAAAACTAAAAAATAGCCTTAGATACTGTAAAATATAGGATTTATTTATTTTTGAAATTCGAAAAATATAATTTTTTTGAAATTATTTTTTCAATTCTTCGGCGACTTTTTCGAGTTCTAAATACCAATCTTCACCAAATTTCCGAATGAGAGCTTCTTTAACAAATTTATAAACCGGAACTTCTAGTTCCTTGCCCAATGAGCAGGCATCATCACAGATTTCCCATTTGTCATAATTGACAGCAAAAAATTCAGTAAAATCTTTTACACGAATAGGGTATAAGTGACAAGAAACGGGTTTTTTGAAACTAACCTCACCTTGATTGTAGGCTTGTTCGATACCGCAAAGAGCTGTTTTCCCATCATAAATGACATAAGCACAAGCCGAATTGTCAATTAATGGCGTTTCAAGATCGCCATCGGTGCCTTTTGTCCAAGTGCCTATCGCTTCGATAGCAGCAATACCTTCTTTGCGAAGAAAGGGTTTTACTTTTGGATAAATGTCTTCCAAAATCTTGGTTTCGGCTTCGCTTAGAGGAGCTCCAGCATCGCCATCAACGCAACAAGCGCCTTTGCAAGCTGATAAATTACAAACAAATTCTTTTTGGAGAATGTCTTCTGATACGATGGTTTTTCCTAGTTGAAACATATTGCAAATATACTTTGCAATTCTGAATTTCAAATGTTAAAGTTTGGGTTTTTGATTTAAATGAATTGGAATCACTCAGGCATTTTCATGCAATCAACTATTTCATTAAAGACATGTTTTGATTTTTTATAATGAAATATTAATCCATATGTAGAAGTTAACTATTTAGAATATACTACTTTTGCGGCATAAATTTAGGAAGTATGGAATTGGATTTAAGAGAAATTATTACAGTCGGAATGGTGCTTTTTGCGGTAATTGATATCGTTGGATCGATTCCTATTATTGTCGATTTAAGAACCAAGCACGGACATATCGAATCTGAAAAAGCATCTTTAGTCGCTGGATTGATTATGATTGTTTTTCTTTTTGTTGGTGAGGAATTCTTAAAATTGATAGGTATTGATGTCCATTCGTTTGCTGTGGCAGGATCATTTGTATTATTTTTTTTAGCATTAGAAATGATATTAGGAATCCGATTGTATCGCGACGAAGAGGCCAATTCGGCTTCGATAGTGCCGCTCGCCTTTCCATTGATTGCAGGAGCTGGCACAATGACAACTTTGCTTTCATTGCGGTCTCAATTTCACACTGTGAATATTGTTATTGCAATTTTCTTGAATATCATATTGGTTTACATTGTTTTGAAGTCATCCTCCAAAATAGAAAAAATGCTGGGAAAAAATGGTTTGGGTGTGGTCAGAAAGACTTTTGGGGTGGTTCTTTTGGCTATAGCTGTTAAATTATTCGCCGCTAATGTTAAAGGTTTGTTCGTCTAAACTTAATTTTTATAATTTTACCCAACTTTATTACAAAAATAGAATATATGAAACTTTTTACTAACATATTGGTCGTTTTGGCAATAGGGCTAATCATTTTCAATATTAGTTTACTTGACTTTCAACATCCACTTGAAGGCAATAGTATGATTGCTTTTATTGGGATTGCAGCTTCATTTTGCGCGATTTTAATTCTTTTGATATTTAGAATGTCAAAAAGCATTGAAGAAAAAATGAACGATAAATTCTAATGTTCGATGTGTTAATTATTGGTGGAGGCGTCTCTGGAATGTCTTGCGCTTTAGTATTGGGCTCTGCCAAGAATAAGCCTTTTGTCACTGAAAAATCTATTGGAATTATTGCCCATCAAAAAAACTCTAATCTCCAGGAAGCGATTATAAACAATGCCTACGGAATACCTCCCGGTAAATTAGGTGCCGATTTATTGTCTGAAAGTATTGAACATTTATCCGATGCTTACCCTCATATTATTCAGATTCCGAATGAAAAAGTGCTAAAAATCGAAGGTGAATCTCCTGAATTTACAATTACGACCAATAAGAAAATTTATAAATCAAAAATGGTTGTTATTGCTATTGGTGCAGCCAATACTTTTGCTATCGAAGGCTTAATGCACTTTGTAGAACCTAACAAAAAAACACCTCCCGAAAAACAAAGAATCCAACTGAAAAACCAGGACCACAAAGTTGCCGAAGGTATTTATGTAACAGGAACGTTAGCGGGTTCGAGAAGTCAAGTGGCGATTGCTGCTGGTAGTGGTGCTGCTGTAGCAACCGATATTCTTACTTTGTGGAATGGGGGCAGTCATACTCAGGTGCACGATAGTATTAAGTAATAATCCTTTCGGAAAATACAATTGAACTAACTTTCAATTGGTGCCCAAGATTTCTTTTGTTAAAGTATTTACCTCTTTGATCAACAACGGAAAAGCGGGTTCGACCATTGTTCCGTGATTAAAACCTTCCAGTTTGTATATTGTGGTGCGCTTGTGACCGGCAAGTTTCATCATCCTCCACATATAGGCGTTTTCTTCATAACGACCAAGTAATTCCATTTCAGGATCACCGGTTATTAGGACTAAAGGGGGAGCATCTTGCCGAACAAAATAAAGTGGTGCATATTCGTCAATCAAAGGCTGAATTTCTTTTATTCCCATTTCTTTACGAATGGTAAAATGAGTAATGGTTTGTCCGCTAAAAGCTATATTACCAGCGATTCTATTGGCATCAATTTCATATTTAGCCAAATATCTTTTGTCAAGCCCTACCATCATTGTCAAATAGGCTCCCGCAGAATGTCCAGATAAAAAAATTAAATCAGATCTGCCTCCATAATTCTCAATATGCTGAAATGTCCAAGCAATGGCTGCGGCCGCATCTTCTATGTAAGCAGGGGATTTTACTTTTGGTGAAAGTCTGTACTCGACTCCAATGACGGCAAAGCCTTTTTCTAACAAAGCCTGAGGAATTTCTTTGCTTCCTCCAGATAGTCCACCGCCGTGAAACCAAACAATTGTGGCAAAGTTTTTAGAATTTTTTGGATATAAAATATCTAAAGTACATTGCGTATCTATATAGTTATCCTTTTTATTTACCGAGTCTGGATAATAATGGATGCCCTTATCAATACCATATTGCTGTTGGGCGCTTCCTAAAAAGGAAGTTGTGAAAAACAGTATAAAAAATATTTTTTTCATTTAAAGAATTGGTTGAAATTTTTTTAAGGATTTTAGAATTGCAGTTATAAGTTAGTTACATTTATTTGCCTTTAAATCAAAGCCTAAAATCTAAAGCATAAATAGTGGTTTAGTTCAAAACCTTGTCAATCATTGCATCCTCTTTCAATAAAATTTCATAAAATTTACTTTCATTGAATAACTGTCGAGCGAATTCTGCGCTCAAATAGCGTTTTACCAAAGCTTTGTTGGAATCCAAATTCATATTTATTCCATTTCTGAAAAGGAATTTTTGGAATGCGGTAAAATACAAATCAGTGCCGTCGATTTTGGCTTTAAATTGTTCGAAAGTAAATCCTTTAAAGACATTTCGATTCTGATCCAATTGCTCAAAAACAAATTGCCCCAGAACACCTGTTTGCAGCAAATAGGCCGTATGTTCTCTGCTTGGTTCCAATTCAAGCGGAACGAAAACATCGGGAACAATGCCGCCACCACCATATACAATTTTGCCTTTAGGTGTTTTGAATTTCGGTGTATTCGGTGTTTTTATGCTGTCTTTATGATACAATTCACCGCTTTTGAAACGCAATTCGGCTTCTTTTAAATAATCTTCGTTGCCTTTTGTATAGGGTTTTTGTATTGAACGGCCGGTTGGAGTGTAATATCTAGCAATGGTCAATCGAACGGCCGAACCATCGTTAAAATCCATTTCGCGTTGTACCAATCCTTTGCCAAAAGAACGGCGTCCTACAATGGTTCCTCGGTCGTTATCCTGAATGGCGCCAGCCAAAATTTCACTTGCGGAAGCACTGTTTTCATTGATTAAAATAAATAATTTTCCGTTTTCGAAACTGCCATCTTTTGTAGCATAGGTTTTTTCTAGAGTTCCATTTTTGTCTTTTGTGAATACAATTAATTGTTTGTCTTTCAAAAATTCATCGGCTATAGCCACAGCCTGTTCTAGGTATCCACCACCGTTGTCCCGAAGGTCTATTATAAGTGATTTTGCCCCTTGCTCTTTCAATTTGGTCAATCCTTTATAGAATTCCTCGTAGGTGCTTTCTGCAAATCGATTGATTTTGATGTAGCCCATTGTTGGGGTCAAAAGCAAGGCAGCATCAACACTTTTTATAGGAATGACACCACGTTTGATTTTTATATTTATTTTTTTGTTTTCGGATTTTCTGTAAACAGTGACTAAAACTTCGGACCCTTCTTTTCCTTTTAGTTTTGAAAAAAGACTGTCTGTAGGGAGTTTTCGTCCATACAATTTTGTTTTGTCAGCATACAAGATTCGGTCTCCCGATTTGATTCCGGCTTTCTCCGAAGGGCCGTTTTCAACTGGTTTAATAATGGCTACTGAATCTTTGTACATATAGAAATTCACTCCGATTCCCACAAATTCGCCGCGCATACTTTCGGCAACTGCAGTTTGTTCGCTAGGTGGGATATAAACAGAATGTGGGTCAAGTTGAGCTAAAATAGTATTGATGGCTCGATTGGTGATTGTATCGGCATTTACTTTATCGACATACTCATTATCAATAAAATCTAGTAATTTGTTGAGTTTGTTTTTAGAATTATTTTTAACAAAAATTTCATTTTGGCGTGGAAAATTGAGCCACCCACCAAGGAGAATCCCAAACGCAAGGGTTGCAAAAAAAAGAATAGGAAGATAGTTTTTATTGATGTTCATTTAGTCTAAAACTTCAATTTGTTCTACAATTACTCCAGCTTTAGCTAGAAAATCTACTCCAGAAGTATCTCTGTAACCAATTTGATAAACCACTCTTTTTATCCCAGCTTGGTGAATCAATTTGCTGCATTCTTTGCAAGGAGAGAGGGTGATATAAAGCGTTGCTCCTTCGCAAGTTTGAGTAGATTTGGCGACTTTTAGAATGGCGTTAGCTTCAGCGTGAAGGACATACCAATTGGTTAAACCGGCTTCGTCTTCGCAGCAATTCTCAAATCCTGATGGCGTTCCATTATATCCATCAGAAATAATCATTTTATCGCGAACGATGATGGCACCTACCTGTTTGCGTTTGCAATAAGACAAAAGACTCCATTCCTTAGCAATCCGAAGGTAGGCTTTGTCGTATTTATTTAATTTTTTCTTTTCCATTTTTGGTAATTCAGTTTTTAAAAACCTTTTTTTATTGCAATAGTGATTCCGATAGATTTTTGGTTATAAGATGTATTGTCATAAAGTTTTGTAAGCGATTTATTATATTCTGATGATAGTTCAAAAATAAAATTATTATTTATTTGATAACCCATTCCCATGCCAAAATTCCCAATTAATAAATAATCGTTTTCATCAAGTTGGTTTTTGACTGTAAAGGAATTATTGATTCCGCTTGAAGCAAATAAAGACAAGGAGTTTATTTGATATTCATATTTCAAAACAATCGGTATTTGAACAAACCGCAATTCAAATGTTTGAGGAGATGGGAGCCAGCTGAACTCACAAACCGCACAATAATAGGTGCCTGTAAAATCTTTGTTAGAATACTCTAATCCAGAATTCATCGAGAAGCGATTCGATAATTTCTTTTCAACTGTAATTCCGGTGGTGTAATTGAATTTATCAAACTTTAACAAATAGCCTATATATTGAGAATAGTTTATTTTTTCTGAGCTTATATTGTTGTCAAATGAGAATTTAAAACCAATTTTCCAATCTGTATTGCTGTCAGTACTCGTTTGACAGTAGGATTTTAAACTAAAAATTACGATAAAGAGCAATAGTAACTTTGTTTTCATTATTTAGCTGGTTTTTTTTATTAATTTTATCTATTCCAAATTTCGCTTCGAATAATCATTGGTAATACTACACCAATTACAAAAGCCGACATCACTAATGTCCAATCGCGTTTTGAAAATCGGAAGAAAGTTTGGACAATGTACGAAAGAATCAACACAATAAAAACTACAATAATTTGCGAGGCTTCGATTCCTAAAGAAAACTCAGACAAAGGCAATAATTTTGCCTGTGATGAGCCTCGAACTAAAGTGTTAAAAAAGGCTGCAAAACCCAATCCGTGGATGATTCCAAAAAACAATGTCACAAATCCAATAACACTAATACTTTCTTGTTTTGAAGATTTTCCTGCGGTAAATAAGTTGAAAAAAGCAACAATTAGAATCGTTATCGGAATTAAAAAATCGACCAAATTGGTTTTAATAATCACCACACCAAAAACGGCTAATAGCAATGCCAGCGTATGTCCAACAGTAAAAATAGTAACCAAAATCAACAATCTTTTCCAGTCTTTGAATGCATAAGGAATTGACAATGCAATTAAAAACAAAATGTGATCGTAAGCATAAAGGTTAAGAATATGCCTCAAGCCTTTTTCGAAAAAAATCCAAAATTCTGACATTATTAATAGTTTTATAGATTAGGGGTTGTCAAACTTACAATTTATTTTGAAATTTGTATGAAGCGATATTGTTAAAAACGTTTTTCGGGGAGTTTATTTTATTAAATCAAAAAGTGGGTATTCAAAATTAACGCTTTGTAAATTTGATAAAAAAGAAATTTTCAGTATCTTTATATGACATTTAAAACGTATCATTATGTCAATAGCACAATTATTTGATAGCGAATTCAAACACCGAATTAAAGGTCGTTTTTCCGCGGCAGTTAGGGTGTTGTATGCAGACGGAGGAAAATTTGATCCCGACGAAAAAAAGTTTTTAGATAAACTGGCAGTTAAACTTGATATTTCTGATGAAGAATACAAAGAGATTTTAAAAAATCCATTAAAGTACCCTCTGAATCCTCCCTATTTACATGTAGAAAGATTAGAAAGTTTATACAATATTTCTAGGGTTGTTCACCACGATCATCATTTGGGTGATAAGCAAGAAACTCTTTTGAGAAAATTTGCAGTAGCACTTGGCTTCACACCTAGCAATGTAAACTATATTGTAAATAAAGCATTAGCATTAGTCGACAAAAAAGTGGACTTAGATACTTTTATTAATGAAATGCAAAACATGAATCGATAAAAATATCCCCAAATCGGGTCTTGTGTTCCTTATCTCGTAACGAATACCCAACCCGATTTTGAAGTTCCATCTTTTAATTCAACTACATAAAAATAGGTACCGTCGGGCAAATGCTCTCCTTTTCTATTGGTTCCATTCCATTGGTCTGAATAATTGCTATAGTCGTTTACTTCTAAGCCATACCTGTTGAATATTTGGAGTTTTGACACTTCACAACCCTTAAGATCAAAAGTGTCATTAAAAGCATCATTATTAGGTGTAATCACATTTGGAATGACACAAACGGAATTTATTTTTGTCATAACACTATAAACACAATCATTCGAATCTTTGACCGTTACTTTATAATCACCAGGGATTAGATTTGAGTAAATGGTATTTGGCGTAAACGAGCTATTGTTTAGGCTGTATTTGAATGGCCCTAAACCACTTGTTACACCAATTATTTCGATTATTCCTTCTTGACGCTCATTGATAACATCGGTTGTTTTCAATGCAATCGATGTTGGTGATGGATTGACAATAACACTTAAAGTTGTCGCCAATGCGCATTGACCTGCATTCGGACTAAAAATATAACTTCCAGATAATGTATTACTTACCGTTGATGGCTTCCAAGTTCCAGAAACTCCATTGATTGAGGTTAGAGGCAAAATGGGACTTACTTCGCCTGAGCATAAAGGTGCAATCGGGCTGAAAGTAGGGGTTACATTAGGATTAACGGTAACACTCAAAGTTGTTGGTGATGCGCATTGACCTGCTGTTGGAGTAAAGGTATAAATACCTGAAACTGTATTGCTAACAACTGCAGGATTCCAAGTTCCCACAATAGAATTATTTGATGTCAATGGCAAAACTGGACTTACTGAACCTGAACATATTGGAGGTATTGAGGTAAAAGTGGGTGTAACATTTGGATTTACGGTAACATTTAGTGTTGTTGTTGTTGCACATTGACCCGCATTTGGTGTAAAGGTATAAACACTTGAAAAGGTATTGTTTACTGTCGCAGGATTCCAAGTTCCTGTAATTCCGTTTGTTGAGGTTACGGGTAAAACTGGCGCAGTGGTGTTTGCACAAATAGGGGAAATGGCACTAAATAATGGTGTAATTACTTTTATATTGATAGTTAATGTTGTAGTTGTAGCACAAAGTCCTGGGGTCGGTGTAAAAGTATAAATGGCAGAAACAGCATTGCTTACTGTTGATGGATTCCATGTCCCAGTAACTCCATTGGTTGAAGTTGTTGGTAAACTAGGAGGTGTTGAACCATAACAAACATCAGCAATAGGTGTGAATAAAGGAATCGTTTTTGGCGTAACCGTTACATTTAAAGTGGTAGTTGTCGCACATTGACCTGTAGTAGGTGTAAAAGTATAACTAGCAGAAATAAGGTTGCTTATAGTTGCTGGATTCCAAGTTCCTACTATGCCATTTGTTGAAGTCGCAGGAAGAACTGGACTTGTTGTACCTGAGCAAAATGGTGCAATTGGTGTAAAAGTTGGTACGACATTCGTATTGACTACAATGGTCATTGTAGTTGGCGTCACTGTACATTGTCCTGTAGTCGGAGTAAAAGTATAAGTGGTCGTTGCGGTATTGTTTATGGCTGGCAACCAAGTTCCAGTGACTCCATTGGTAGAAGTAGTTGGCAAAGGAGCCAAAGTTTGCCCTGAACAAATCGGTGCAACTGGACTAAAAACGGCAGTAATCGCATTGACGACAATGGTCATCGTAGTTGGTGTCACTGTACATTGTCCTGTAGTTGGAGTAAAAGTATAAGTGGTCGTTGCGGTATTATTTATTGCTGGTGACCAAGTTCCTGCTACACCATTGGTAGAAGTAGTTGGCAAAGGAGCCAAAGTTTGACCTGAACAAATAGGTGCAACTGGACTAAAAACGGCAGTAATCGGATTTACGACAATCGTCATCGTAGTTGGCGTCACGGTACATTGTCCCGTAGTTGGAGTAAAAGTGTAAGTGGTCGTTGCTGTATTATTTATGGCTGGTGACCAAGTTCCTGCTACACCATTGGTGGAAGTAGTTGGCAAAGGAGCCAAAGTTTGCCCCGAACAAATCGGTGCAACTGGACTAAATACGGCAGTAATCGGATTTACGACAATCGTCATCGTAGTTGGCGTCACGGTACATTGTCCTGTAGTTGGAGTAAAAGTATAAGTGGTTGTCGCGGTATTATTTATGGCTGGTGACCAAGTTCCGATGACTCCATTGGTAGAAGTAGTTGGCAAAGGAGCCAAAGTTTGACCCGAACAAATCGGTGCAACTGGACTAAATACGGCAGTAATCGGATTGACGACAATTGTCATCGTAGTTGGCGTCACTGTACATTGTCCTGTAGTTGGAGTAAAAGTATAAGTGGTCGTTGCGGTATTGTTTATTGCTGGTGACCAAGTTCCTGCTACACCATTGGTGGAAGTAGTTGGCAAAGGAGCCAAAGTTTGACCCGAACAAATCGGTGCAACTGGACTAAATACGGCAGTAATCGGATTTACGACAATGGTCATCGTAGTTGGTGTCACTGTACATTGTCCTGTAGTTGGAGTAAAAGTATAAGTGGTCGTTGCGGTATTATTTATGGCTGGTGACCAAGTTCCGGTGACTCCATTGGTAGAAGTAGTTGGCAGAGGAGCCAAAGTTTGACCCGAACAAATCGGTGCAACCGGACTAAATACTGCAGTAATCGAATTGACGACAATGGTCATTGTAGTTGGCGTCACTGTACATTGTCCTGTAGTCGGAGTAAAAGTATAAGTGGTCGTTGCGGTATTATTTATGGCTGGTGACCAAGTTCCTGCTACACCATTGGTAGAAGTAGTTGGCAAAGGAGCCAAAGTTTGACCCGAACAAATAGGTGCAACCGGACTAAATACGGCAGTAATCGGATTTACGACAATCGTCATCGTAGTTGGCGTCACCGTACATTGTCCTGTAGTCGGAGTAAAAGTATAAGTGGTCGTTGCGGTATTGTTCATTGCTGGTGACCAAGTTCCTGTTACACCATTGGTAGAAGTAGTTGGCAAGGGAGCCAAAGTTTGCCCAGAACAAATAGGGGCAACTGGACTAAAAACGGCAGTAATCGGATTTACGACAATTGTCATTGTTGTTGGTGTTACTGTACATTGTCCTGTAGTTGGAGTAAAAGTATAAGTGGTTGTCGCGGTATTGTTTATTGCTGGTGACCAAGTTCCTGTTACACCATTGGTAGAAGTAGTTGGCAAGGGAGCCAAAGTTTGCCCTGAACAAATAGGTGCTACGGGACTAAATACAGCCGCAATTGGATTTATTGTAACTGTCATTGTTGCTGTAGCAGTTGTTGGCGCACACTGTCCCGGATTGGGTGTAAAGGTGTAGGTATTTGTGGTAATATTGTTAAAAGCTGGCGACCAAGTTCCTGTTACACCATTTGTCGAAGTTAAAGGTAAAGGCGAAGTAGTTGCTCCTGAGCAAATGGATTGTATTGCTGGAATAAATATTGGAACTAAGGGGTTTACTGCAATGCTTACGGTTGTAACGGTAGCACATTGTCCCGCTGATGGCGTGAAAACATAGGTTCCAGAAACCGTGTTATTTACAACGGATGGGTTCCAACTTCCTACAATTCCATTATTCGAAACGGTTGGTAAAACAGGTGCTGTTTCACCCCTACAAATCGAAGCGGGCAATGTAAATTTAGGATCCACATTGTTCAATACGAATATTGTAAATGCTAATGAATTGGCGCATTGACCTGGATCAGGTGTGAAAATATAGGTCGTCGTTTTGGTATTGTTTACAACAGCTGGACTCCAAGTTCCACTCACTCCATTTGTTGATGTTGTTGACAAAATTGGAGCAAATCCACCTTTGCAAATGGCAGGAAGTGTTGCGTCAAATTCAGGGTCAATTTTAGCATTAACTACAACTGCCGCGGTATTTTGAACGGTTGAAGTTGCATTTGTAAAATCAGTTACTATCAATGAATAAACCCCTGCAGCTGAGGTTCCAATGTTGGATAGTACTGGGTTTTGATCATTCGAAACAAAACCATTTGGTCCAGTCCAACTGTAGGTATATGGAGCAACTCCACCACTCGGATTGGCAGTTAGTGTTAAATTTTCGCCTTCACATAATGAGGTTGAAGAAACTGTAGGATTTGAAATAGGAGCAGCTAGGCTTGTTTTTAAATAATTTATTTGCAGTTTAGGATTGCTTAGCGGTTTGGATTTTTCAGTAGTAAAAACTTTAGTAAAAGAATTAATTTTGAAGCTATTAGCTGAAGAATTTAAAGAAAGTAAACTGAAAAATATAGCGATGAACAAGTAATTTTTTTTCATTGACCTTGGAGGTTTTGGTTAATGCAAGTTTAATAGAACAATTAAACAAAAATTCAATTAGTATCAAAAATACAATATTTTTTTTAAGAATTATAAGGCATTAGCCAAAATAAATCCGCTTGTCCACGCATTCTGAAAATTAAATCCACCCGTTACGGCATCGATATTCATAATTTCTCCTGCAAAATAAAGATTTTTATGAAGTTTGCTTTCCATCGTTTTAAAGTTGATTTCCTTTAAATCAATACCGCCAGCAGTAACAAATTCTTCCTTGAAAGTGCTTTTTCCGTTGACTTGAAAACTCGAATTAGTCAATTGATTGGCTAAGTTTTGTAATTGAATTTTCGATAAATCTGCCCATTTTGTTTCCACTGAAATATTTGAAGCCAAAACCAAACTTTCCCAAAGTCTATTTGATAATTCGAAAGATGATTTTTTGGAAACCGCTTTTTTGGCGTGCTCTTGTTTTAACTCTTTGAGGGTTTTTTCGGCATCAGCAGTATCAAAGTCATTTAGCCAATTGACGAAAATTGTAAATTGGTAATTTTTCTCGGCTAAAATTCGTGCTCCCCAAGCTGATAATTTCAAAATCGCTGGTCCGCTCATTCCCCAATGCGTTATCAACAAAGGACCGGTTGAGGTCAATTTGGTGTCTTTTACTTTTACCGAAACTTGTGCAGAGACTCCGGGCAATTCCTTAATTCTCGAATCTTTGATGTTGAAAGTAAACAAGGAAGGAACAGGATTCACGATAGCGTGCCCAAAAGTTTGCAGCATTTCCCAAATTTTTGGATTGCTTCCCGTGGCTAGAATTAATTTTTCGGTAATATAATTTTCGGTTTGGGTTTCAATTTTCCAGAAGTTGTCTTTTTTGAAAATAGATTGAACACTTTGTCCAGTCAAGACTGTAATTCCCAATTTTTGAGTCGCTGCAAGAAAACAATCAATGATGGTTTGCGACGAATTCGAAACGGGAAACATTCGTCCATCATCCTCGATTTTGAGTTCAACACCGTGATTGCTGAACCATTCCACAGTGTCGCCTGAGCAAAATTGATGGAAAGGACCACGCAATTCTTTCTCGCCACGAGGATAAAATTTCACCAATTCGTTGGGTTCAAAACAAGCGTGGGTGACGTTGCATCTTCCGCCGCCAGAAATTCTGACTTTGCTCAATACTTCGGTTCCACGTTCGAGAATGGCTACTTTTAGTTTTCGATTTTTCTCTACAATATTGATTGCCGTAAAAAAACCTGCTGCACCACCGCCTACAATTAGTATGTCAAAATTTGAATTCATTTTTAAACCATTAAGGGAATTAAGATTTATTAAGTTGGTTTTGTTTTGCGTTAATTCTTAGTTTTAAACTATTAAGAAAATTAAGATTGCTTCGCTAGTTTGCAGTGCTCGTATCATTAAGTTTAGTCATCTGACAATCTAGTAAAATATTCATTTACTAACGGTTTTGTCGACTTTGTTATATTAGTTGTGTTGAAATTAATTAGTAGTCCCTGTGGAATACTCAATAGTTTCATATAGGTTAATAGTTTCGCCTCGTCAATAGGGTGGAATTTCTCAACTGTTTTCAACTCGACGATGACACAGTCATTTACTAATAAATCCAATCGCAATGGATTCGATAACTTCAAATCATAATATTCGATTTCTACAGTAATTTGCTGTTTTACATTGTAACCATTTTTTTCTAGTTCATATTTTAAACATTCTTCGTATATTTTCTCCAGTAAACCAGGGCCAAGTTTCTTGTGAACTTTTATAGCAAATCCAATAATTTCATACGACAATTGTGTTACTTCTGTTTTATTCATAAATGGAATGATTTATTTAATAAACTTAATAATCTGCTTCTATCACAAATCTTAATTTTCTTAATGAACTTAATGGTTTAAATGTTTTGTCTACCAGTAGAAAAAACAATCTTAATGGTTTAATAAAATCATATTCTGTCTGGAAAATCGGAAATGATTCCGTTTACGTTCAATGATTTTATTTTCTGAATGTCTTCTGCTGAATTTACAGTCCAAGGATAAACCTCAAAACCATTTTCTTGCATCAAAGCTACATTTTCTTTCGACAATAACACATAATCTGGGTGAATTGAAAAGGCTTTTATTTTTTTGGCGAAAGCCAAAGCCGCCGAAACAGATGCTTCAGTCAAAACTCCTATTCTGATTTTTGGATTTAATAATTGAACTTCTTCCAACATTTTCCAATCGAAACTGGAAATTAAAAAATCAGGATAATTCCAAGTTTTGTTTGAAATATAGTTTTGAATTAATTCAACAAGGGGTTTTGCAGTGCCAATTCCTTTGAGCTCAATATTGATAAAGCAGTGGCGGTTTGCCAAATCCAAAACTTCAACTAGTGTTGGAATTCCTAATTCTATTAATTGTGAGGAAGCAAAATGATTTACAAAACCTTGCCCATTGGTAGTTCTGTCAACGGTTTCATCGTGAATCACCATTATTTTTCCATCCGAACTCAAATGCACATCGAGCTCAATGCCGTCAACTTTCAAATCAATGGCTTTTTGGAAAGAAATTAAAGTGTTTTCAGGTAAATAATCTGAAGCGCCACGATGTCCAATTTTCTTCATATACTGTTTCTTTTTGATGCAAAAAAAAGGCAAAATATTCAAATTAAGCAGTTTATAGGTATTTTTTTTCTTAAAAAAAGGCAGAGCTATCGAAAAATATTGCAAATTTACATTGGGGTTCAAAAAAAATAATATAAATATATTTAAAATCACATTTATGAAAAAAATCATTTTATCTATAATGTTTAATGTTTTGCTGGTAAGTTCAAGTTTTGCACAATTGCCAAAATTTGTTACATCGGTCGAAGGGATTAAAGAGTATAATTTGCCAAATGGGCTTAAAATTCTTCTCATTCCTGATGCTGCACAATCAAATGTGGTTGTAAATATTGTGTACAATGTGGGTTCAAGACACGAAGGTTACGGAGAAACCGGAATGGCACATTTATTAGAACATATGTTGTTTAAGCGCTCCTCCAAGTTTAGTGAAATAAAAAAAGCTATTGCCGATAAAGGGGCTTGGGCAAATGGAACGACTTGGTATGATAGAACAAATTATTATGAAATTCTTCCTGCTACCGATGAAAACTTGTCTTGGGCTTTAGAAATGGAAGCAGATAGGATGGTAACTTCGGCTATTTTGCAATCCGATTTGGATACTGAGTTTTCTGTGGTACGAAATGAGTTCGAAATAGGAGAAAATAATCCTTCGAATGTTTTGTCGGATCGGATAGTTTCCGCAGCTTATTTATGGCACAATTATGGAAATTCAACTATTGGAAGTAAAGAAGATATCGAGAGAGTAAAAGCCCCTGCGCTTAAAAATTTCTATACAAAATATTATCAACCCAATAATGCCACTTTAATTGTGGGCGGAAAATTTGATGAAAACAAAACATTAGAATTAATTTCAAAATATTTTGCGAACATTCCAAAATCAAAACAAAGTATTGAACCAACGTACACAGTCGAACCACCACAAGACGGGGAACGTTTTGTTGAATTAAAAAGGAATGGAGATATGCAGTATGTGGCAATGGCCTATCACACTCCTAGTTTTTCGGATAAAGAATATGCGGCGAACACAGCTTTGGTTTCTATTCTTACCAACAATCCTTCGGGAGTTTTGTATAAAGCATTGATTGAAACAAAATTGGCAACCAATGTTTATGGTTATAGCTTTACAGTAAAAGATCCGGGGTTTAGTTATTTTGCTTGTGAAATCCCAAAAGATAAAGATCTAAAAACCACTCAAGAGGCTTTTCTGCAAACGATGAACGAGGTGCCCAAAATGACTTTGACCGAAGATGATTTAAAAAGAGCAAAAAATGAATTATCGAAACAATTTGAAAATACCTATAATAAAACAATCGATCTATCTATTGCATTAACAGAGAATATTGGGGCCGGCGATTGGCGTTTATTCTTTATGGATAGAGATAATGTTGAAAAATTGACACTTGCCGATATTCAGAACGTAGCCAAAAAATATTATTTGCAAAGCAATAGAACTTGGGGGCGATTTGTGCCAGAGAATAATACAGAAAGGGTAAAAGTTAATGAAACTCCTGACATTTCGGTTTTAACCAATGGATATAAAGGAAAAGCTTTAGATGTAAATAAATCTACTTTTGAAACTTCGGTGGCCAACATTTTAAAAACAACCGAAATAGGAAAATTAGCTTCTGGAGGAGAATATGCATTATTAGAAAAACCATCTAAAGGTGATAAAATAGAGGCCAGATTTTTATTGCGAATGGGAGATGAAAAATCATTGTCCGGGAAAAATTTTATTGCGAGTCTAACCGCTAGTATGCTAAAATTAGGCACAAAAACAAGGAGTAAAAAAGACATCAACGACCAATTGGATCAATTTAAAACCAATATAAACTTTCAAGGAAATGTAGATGGACTATATGTAGGAGTAAGTACCGATAAAGCAAATTTAAAGAATGCATTAGTACTACTCAAAGACATTTTGAGAAATCCAATTTTTGACGCATCTGAATTCGAAAAAATCAAACTGGAAATCAAAACTAGATTAGAAGCAAACAAAAGTGAACCACAGGCACTAGTGAGTGAGGCTGTCGAAAAGAAAACTGCTTTGTATCCGAAATCACATCCTTATTATTCACAAACTTCCGAGGAAAAAATAGCGGAATTAAACACTATTACCCTGGATGATTTAAAAAAATATTACAACGATTTTTACAATGGGAACCATAGCAAAATTGCTTTTGTAGGCGGTATTGATGCTACAATAATCAAAACATTTTTAGCAGAAACTCTTGATTCTTGGAGTGGTATCTATCTCTATACTAGGATTCCAACGCAATATTTTGAGGCTAAAAGCTATACTAATACCATACAGGTTAACGACAAAACAAATGCGGTAGTTTTTGGGAAAATCAACTTGAACATTGGTATGAACGAACCTGATTACCCAGCAGTTGATATGGCAAATGAAATGTTAGGTGGAGGTGCTTTTCTGTCGTCCAGAATACCAGAACGTTTGCGAGAAGTGGAAGGAATGAGCTATGGTGCGGGTTCGTATGTAGGGGGGAATGGAATTGATAAAACGGGGGATTGGGGAGTTTATGCTTTTTTTAATCCGCTGTATAAAGACAAATTGGATAATGCTTTGAAAGATGAAATTCAAAAAGCGCGGGATAAAGGTTTTACAAAAGAAGAATTCGACGCTTCTTTAAAATCTTGGTTGCAACAACGCCAAACAGCCCTTGGAACAGATGAGTTTCTGGCTACGCAACTTCGAGAATATTTAGACCAGAATAAAACATTCAAAAACTACGCTGATTATGAAGAAAGAGTAAAAGCTTTGGATGTCGCTAAGGTAAATATCGCGATGAAAAAGTATTTCGATTTGCAAAAATTCGTCTTGATTTATGCAGGTGATTTTACTAAAAAATAAGATTTTTAATAAATAAAAAACGAGGTTTTCTGAATAAGATAACCTCGTTTTATTTTATAGAATAGAATTTTGGTATTGGATTATTTTTTCTCGATTAATAAAATGGTGTTTGGAGTATTCACCTCGATAAAACCATTTTTGACAGTTATAATTTGATTTGATGTAAATTCTCTAACTTCTGTTCCATCCTTGAAAATAGTTCCAACCGAAATTTTCTTTTGTCCTTTTGGTAAATCCAAACCGATAACCACGTTATCCGTAAAATTATCTTTAGTAAAAGCGCGGCTAAAAACATAAGGACTTGCCGAAATTTGTTGGTGAATTCCAGCTCCAATCGACGGATGGTTTCTTCTAAATTGACCCAATGTTTGATAGAATAATAGCAAATGTTTTGTATAATTGTTAGTATTAATATCATCCCAGTTCATCATCGAACGCAAGGTGGCATCGCCTGTAGTTCCCGGAATGTCTAGCGAACGAGCACTTTCGTCTCCATAATACACTTGCGAAATCCCTGGGGCAAGCAGTAATTTAGTACCAGCTTCTATTACTTTTTCGCGTTTCTTGTCGAAAGGATAACTATCGTCGTGCGAAGAAATATAATTCATCACTGTATTTCCTTTTAAGTCGTTTTGAAGGATTGAATTGTATTTTGAGAACAAAGGTTCATAATTCATTTTGGCTTCATTTCTAAAGTCAAAATTGATTAAACCTGTAAATCCATTGGCGAAATAATCCACTTTTTTGTCACCAAAATCAAATTGTTTTTTGGCTCCAATGTTGTAGCCATAGACTTCTCCAACAGTGAAAAAAGCATTGTTATCTAGCACTTTTTCAGGATTATTTTTTTTAAAATCGGCAAAAGCTCCATCGCAAACTTTCTTGAAATCGGCCCAAACATCTTCATAAGTGTGTTTTGCTGTATCCACTCGGTAGCCGTCAATACCATAATCGGTGATGTAATCCGACAGCCATTTCATAATGTAATATTTTGGTGCCCGAGGATAACCTGTTTTGGAGAAAAATGCATCCAATTCGGCTACTTCTTGTTCGTAGCGTCCTTCTTTTTTCCATTTTTCAATCAAGAATGGAGGTAACGCTACAGTCTCGTTACTTTCTGTTTTTACATCTGGAAGATTTTCTACCAAAGTGCAATTAATATAAGTATCATACGATTTGTACGTACATTTTGGAGAAGTTCTCACCCAATCATTCGGATAAACCGTATCTTCGGTAGTAACAGGCCCAGTATGATTAATTACAGCATCCAACAAAATACGAATTCCTTTGGCGTGTGCTTTTTGAACCAATTCGGCCAAGTCTTTTTTGGTTCCAAAACTTGGGTCCAATGCCGTCCAATCTCTTGCCCAATATCCATGAAAACCATAGGTGAATCCTGTTCCTTCATCGACTCCATCGTGGATTTGCTCTACAACAGGGGTCATCCAAATAGCAGTTATTCCTAGTTTTTCGAAATAACCTTCGTCTAATTTTTGAATCACTCCTCGAATATCGCCCCCTTCAAAACCTCGTAATTTTGCCGTTGGTTTAGTTCTGTTATAGGTTTGGTCGTTTGTTTTGTCTCCGTTGTTAAATCGGTCAATTAAAAGAAAATATACATTAGCATTTTCCCAAACAAAAGGAGTTTTCGAGGCTGTTTTCGATGTTTTTGTTGAGGAACAACTTGAGAAAAGCAGCGAAAGAAAGGCGATTGTAAATAAGAGGTTTTTTTTCATAAGTCTTTTTTTGAACCATCAAGCTCATTAAGTAAAACTTAATTTTTCTTAATGAGCTTAATGGTTTGTTTTTATAATTGAATTTTGATTTCCACTTCAGTTCCTTTTTTCCAAGAAACTGGAATTTCTATATTGTTTTTAATGGTTTTGAAATCAATAGTTTTTCCGTTCACGGTTACTGATTTTCCTTTTATATTGTGAACAATTAACGCAACATTTTTATCCGAAGATTGGAAGTTTTTTCCAATTTCCGAATTCAATTTGATAACTACTACTTTGCCATTGAAATTGCCATTGAAATGCAAGATTTCAAATGAACCTTTTTCGAAAGCATTTGCCGTTGTTCCATCGTCATTATATATTTTGCCAGAACTTTGAGAAGTTTTTGCATCAAAATAATAATGCAAATCGAAGTTTTCCAACGAATATTTCGATGTGTTTTGAATGGTTTTTATCATTGGAATAAAAGCACCACCACGTACAAATACTGGGATATGGTCTTCAACAACAGCTATGGTAGAAGTTGTCCCTGCCAATTGTAATTCGTCTGAGTAAAAATCAAACCAATTGTTGTTTTTAGGAAAATAAACCGAAGTTGAAGTTACGCCAGATTTTGTGATGGGTGTAACCAAAAAGTCATTTCCCCAAAGATAAGTTTCGCAAACGGTCAATAATTTTGAGTTCTCAGGTTCTTCAAAAAACAACGGACGCATCAAAGGTGTTCCTTTTTGATTGTTCTCGAAAGCCAAAGTATAGTTGTAAGGCAAAAGTTGGTAACGCAATTCCACTTGTTTTTTAGCTTTTGCCTTGGTAATAATATCTTTACGGGCCACTTCCGAAGCCACTTCTTCCTGAGCGTGCGGACGGTATATCGGTTGGAAAACACCATATTGCAACCAACGAACATACAATTCATTGTCGAAATAATCACCTGCAAAACCACCTAAATCCGAGTGCATATAACCCATTCCTTGCATTCCCATTTGTAGTGAAATCTCGGTTTGCGATTGCAATCCACCCCAAGAACGGCTCACGTCGCCAGACCAAGGCATTATCCCAAAAAGTTGAGAACCAGAATATCCGGCGCGCATCAGAATAAATGGACGTTGATTTGAAAAGTCTTTTTTATAACCTTCAGCAATTAATTTTGCCCAATTGTGCCCGTAAATATTATGGACTTCATCAGCTTTTCCTCCAGCAGTTATGGCTTCGGATGGAAAAACTTCAGGCTCACCCAAATCGCCCCAAAGTCCACCAACGCCTTGATTGATTAGTTTTTTATAGATATTCCAAAACCAATCCTTTCCATCAGGTTTGAAAATGTCGATGATTCCCGTGTTTCCAAAATAGAAATCATAGGTAAAAGGTTTTCCGTTTTTATCGGTTGCCACTACTTTTTTGTCAACAGCTTCTTGCCATTTTTTGGAAGTGGTGAGCACAAAAGGTTCGGTGATTAGAACCGTTTTTATACCTTTAGCATTCAAATCGGACATCATTTTTTCGGGATTGGGGAAGGTTTCTTTTTCCCAATCCAAGTTGCCCATTGTGCCTTTCATCTCTTTCCCAAACCAATATAAATCCAGAATTATCGCATCAACAGGGATTTGGTCGTCTTCAAATTTCTTGATGGTTTTCTCCACTTCTTCTTGCGAATGATAGCCAAAACGACTGGAAAAATTTCCTAATGTCCATCTTGCTGGCAAAGGTTGTTTTCCGGTTAAATCCGTATAATTGGAAATCAAATCGGCCCAAGAATCGCCCACGATAACTTGATATGTTTTTCGTCCAGAAATGGTTTCGTAGGCTAAAGTATTGTCTTTTTTGCTGTCTAAATCCAAATAACCAATAGCAGGATTGTCAAAATGAACGGCATATATTTTCGATGACAAAACCATTGGAATGGTGAAATTCATCAACTTAGAATGGGTTTCGTAGCCATAGTCGGCTCTATTGTATAAAGCTAATTTATTGCCACGACGGTTCATTCCCAAAGCTCTTGCTCCTCCACCATAAAGCATTTCGTCTGAAGAAATGTTAAATTGTATAGTCTCTAACGAATCGGATTTTATGTTGCCTTTTACATTTTCTAATGGTATGTGTTTTTGTTTTGAATACCCATTTTTTTCAGATAACAAGAGTTTTTGTTGGTTGAAATACGAGATTTGAAAAGGTGATTTTTGAATGCTTACTACAATTCCCTTAGTATATAAGCTTACAGTGCTTGGTGTTTTTATTATTTTTGAAATTCCAGGTTTTGGAGATAAAACCACAGCTTCTGACATTGGATTATAAACTTCGCTTTTTGGAATAAATGAAGTTTCTACAATTTTATCAGAATAGGCTTTGATAATGTATTTTCCATCAGAAGTATTGATTTCTAAGGTGTTTTTGAACTCTTTGAAACTTTCAAATTTTCGGTTTGCGTTTTGGGCAAAGGAAACTGAAGTTATGAATAATAAGAAATATAGTTTTTTCATTGTTTATGTATTTAAACCCGACAGGTTTTCAAAACCTGTCGGGTTTGGTAGTTGTAAATCCGTTATTTCAATTCCAATATCAAAACCGATTTTGGTTCCAATGAAATCTCGTTGGTGACATCAATAATACTATCCGAAATAACATCTTTGCCGGTTTTATAATTTAGTAGATTTTCTTGAAAACGATTCGTTTTTATAGTCTTGGTTTCTCTGCTATTATTGATCAAAACCATTACACTTTCAGTCGCATTGTATCTAAAATAGACATAAACATTATTTTCTGGAATATAATGCGTCATTTTTCCGAAATGAACTGCTGAATTTGTCTTTCGCCAATTGAACAACTTAGAAGTGAAGTCGAAGTATTCATTTTGCCCTTGAGTTCTTCCTGCTGCAGTAAAGGCGTTATTGCCGTCGCCTTCCCAGCCTCCCGGAAAATCTTGACGAATATCAGCATCGCCTTTGTCCTTATTTCCAGCCATTCCTATCTCGGATCCATAGTACAACTGCGGAATACCTCTTGAAGTTGCCAGCAAGCCCATCGCCATTTTGTATTTATTGATATCATTGTTGAACATATGATTAATCCGGTGGGTGTCGTGATTTTCGGCAAAAATCAAAATATTGTCTGGGTTAGGGTAAAGAAAATCATTGGTAAAATTATCATAGATTTTAATCATTCCTTTATCCCAAGAAGCTTCATCCTCATTGAACCCTGAATTGATTGCCCCAAGTAAGGTAAAGTCCATCACCGAAGGTAAGTGGGAATTGTAATTTTGAATCGCTGCAATTTTACTGTCTTTTTGCCAATAGGCTGCATGAGATTGATTGAACATCCAAACTTCTCCAACGATATTAAAATTAGGGTATTCATCAGTGATGGATTTGGTCCAAAGTGCTATTCCTTTGGGGTCAGAATAATTATAAGTATCTACTCTGAAACCATCCAAATGGGCATATTCTATCCACCAAATCGCATTTTGACTAAGGTATTTAAGAACCAAAGGGTTTCGGATGTTGATATCAGGCATAGACGGAACAAACCAGCCGTCAATACATTTTTTCTTGTCTAATTCCGAGGCGTGAATATCATGAATTACAGTGCGTTTGTGATTGGTTTCGGTATAATTTCCAATATAATTAAACCAATCTTGAGTAGGTAAATCTTTCATCATCCAATGTTCTATACCCCAATGATTGGTCACATAATCCATCACCAATTTCATTTTTCGTCGGTGCATTTCGTCTGACAACCGAACATAATCTTCATTTGTACCATAACGAGGGTCTATTTTATAAACATCAGACTGTCCGTAAGTGTGATAGGAATAATGAGCGTCGTTGTCTTCACAAAGAGGTGTACTCCAAATAGTGGTTGCCCCCAATTCCTGGATATAATCGAGATGATTTATAATTCCTTGAATGTCCCCACCGTGCCTGCCTCCGGGTAATTCTCGATTGTATTTTTCGGTGGTTTCATCATTAGAATCATTATTTTTTTTGCCATTCGAAAATCGGTCTGGCATAATCAAATACATCATATCCGAAGCATCAAAGCTTTTGCGCTCGGCTGAGTTTTCTTTTCTTTGCTTTAAACTGTATTTTTTGGTGAATGCTACTTTGTCTTTTTCTTTGAAAATCAGGGAGAAATCTTGAGGACTAACATTTTGAGTGTTGATGGTGACAAAAAGATAATTTGGATTTTCGGTTTGTTCAACTTTTGTAATTGGTATTGAATTTGAAGTTGAAATAGTATATTTTGCTATGTTTTTACCGTAAACCAAGATTTGTAATTCGGGATTGTGCATTCCGGCATACCAAAACGGAGGTTCAATTCTTTCGATTTGTGCTAACATAGTTGATGTCGTAAAAATTAGGAACAATAAAAATAGTTTTTTCATTTGGATTAATTTTATTTTTTTTAAACCATTAAGAAATTTCGTTTTTTTGTTTTAATTATGTGGGCAACCATTTTATAATGGGAAAATATTTAAAACATCGAATTAAAAAATAAACCATTAAGAAAATTAAGAGTCATTAAGGCATAAACTTAATTTTCTTAATTATCTTAATGGTTTAAAACCTTACTTTTCAACTATACCGTAACCAAACTGTTGGGTTGCACCAAAACAGCTTTTTCATTAATATAAACAGTCAGTTCTTGAGTGCCTTCAATCGAGAATTGTGTTTCGTTCTGATTGATTTCTACTTTCAAAATTTGATTTCTGAAATTGATTTTAAAGGAATAACCCATCCATTCTTTTGGGATTTTTGGTGAGAAATGCAGCGCGTCATTTTTTACACGCATTCCACCAAAACCTTCAACAATACTCATCCAAGTTCCCGCCATCGAGGTGATGTGACAGCCTTCTTCAACTTCTTTGTTGTAATCATCAAGGTCTAATCGTGAAGTTCTTAAATAGAAAGTGTAAGCCATATCCATTTTATCCAATTTGGCTGCTTGAATAGAATGCACGCAAGGCGAAAGTGAACTTTCGTGAACAGTAAACGGTTCGTAAAAATCGAAATGTTTTTCTAATTCTTCTCTCGTAAAATGATCTTCGAAGAAGTAAAATCCTTGCAAAGTATCGGCTTGTTTGATGTAGGGTGAACGCAACACTCTGTCCCAAGACCATTTTTGGTTGATTGGACGTTGCGACTTATCTAAATCTTTAACCTGAACTAAATGTTTGTCTAAGAAGCCGTCTTGTTGCAAATAAACACCATGTTCTTTAGAAAATGGAAAGTACATATTACCCGAAACTTTTTTCCATTCCTGCAATTCAGCATCCGATAATTTCACTTTTTCGATGATGCGTTTGTGGTCAGATGGATATTCCAAAGACACTTTCAGGATTTGCTCGTGGGCATAATCGATACACCATTTTGCAATATAATTGGTATAGAAATTATTGTTTACGTTGTTTTCATATTCGTTTGGACCTGTAACTCCTAGAATGACATATTGATTTTTGTCAGTCGAAAAATTCGCTCTTTGATGCCAAAAACGGGCAATTCCAATCAAGACTTCTAATCCTTTTTCAGGAATATAACTGTAATCGCCAGTGAAACGATGGTAATTGAAAATCGCAAAGGCAATTGCTCCATTTCTGTGGATTTCTTCGTGTGTGATTTCCCATTCGTTATGACATTCTTCGCCATTCATGGTTACCATTGGATACAAAGCCGCTCCATTTTTGAACCCTAAATTGTCTTTCGCATTCTCAATCGCTTTGTCCAATTGATTGTAACGGTAGGTCAATAAATTTCTGGCCACTTGCTGATCTTTGGTTGCCATATAAAATGGAATGCAATAAGCTTCAGTGTCCCAATAAGTAGAACCTCCGTATTTTTCGCCAGTGAATCCTTTTGGACCAATATTCAAACGAGAATCTTTTCCAGAATAGGTTTGATTCAATTGAAAAATATTGAAACGAATGCCTTGTTGGGCTTTCACATCGCCATCAATCGTAATGTCTGACATTTCCCAAATTTTGGCCCAAGCCTCGATTTGTTCGGCTAATAATTGGTCATATCCTTTGGCTAAAGCTGATTTTATTACAGCTTCGGCTGCTGAAACAGTATTTTCGTGATTTAAAGAAACGGTATAACCACCAATTTTTTGAATAGATGATTTTTGTCCTTTTGCAATAAGCACATCGTAAGATATTTGAATTTTATCTGTTCCAGTTTTGATGTTGGATGGAGAAATGTTACCAATTTTATCATTTACAAAAATGTTATTTTGCATAAAAGTAGTAACCTTGAAATGGGTTTTGAAGGTTTGAGCAGTTACAAAAGCTTCATTTCCGTTTCTTTTTACATCAAGAGGTTCCCAGAATTTCTCTTCCCAGTTGGCATCTTCATTGCTTACCCCTGCGTCAACATAAGGTTTGTAAACAATTTTGGTATCTTTGTTTATAGCAGTGATTTCATAATTGATAACACCCACTTCGTCTAAATTCATACAAAGAAAACGACGGATATTTACTCCAATTTCGGTTCCGTTTTGTAAAGTGGCTTCGAATGAGCGATTGTACCAACCTTCTTTCATATTCAATTCACGACGGAAGTTTTTTACTTGAGTACAAGTATTCAAATCAAAACTTTCGTCATTGATTTCAATATCAATTCCAATCCAGTTGGGAGCGTTTAGTACTTTGGCGAAATATTTTGGATACCCATTTTTCCACCAACCCACTTTGGTTTTATCAGGATAATAAATTCCTGCGATATAACTTCCTTGAAAAGTTTCTCCTGTGTAATTTTCTTCAAAATTCGCGCGTTGGCCCATAGCACCATTACCGATGCTGAAAAGACTTTCCGACGATTTTACGCTCTCTGCATCAAATCCCTCTTCAATGATGGACCAATTGTCTGCTTTTATATAATCTTGGTTCATTTTTTCTTTTTTATTTACTAGTTGAAAAATTTAAGAATTTTAATTTTCCAATTCTTAATTTTCAAATGTTTAATTGTTTATTAGTTTATCGATAAAAGCTTTATCCATTTGGGTAAAATCTTTAAATAAATAGTTGGCTTCGTGCAATGTTGCCGCTTCTCCGATTCCCACACTAACCATTCCACCAATGTTTGCGGCTTGAATTCCGGCAACCGAATCTTCAAAAACAATGGAATCTTCGGGTTTGGTATGCAATAATTTGGCGGCAAGCAAGAAAACTTCAGGATCGGGTTTGGCATTCGAAACATCATTTCCGTCAACGATAGCGTCAAAAAAGGCAAGAGTTCCTGTTTTTTCGAGAATAGGTCTGGCGTTTTTACTGGCAGAACCCAATGCTATTAGTTGATTCTTTTCTTTCAAATAGTTTAAAATAGGCATTACTCCTGGCAAAATTTCGCTTTCGTCCATATCGACTAAATAGGACAAATAATCTTCGTTTTTCTGGATAAGCCATCTGTTTTTGTCTTCTTGCGAAGCAGTAACCTTTCCTATTTCTAGAATGATATCGAGTGAGCGCACGCGGCTTACTCCTTTTAATAATTCGTTGTTTTCGTGTGTAAATTCGAAACCTAATTCATTGGCGATTTTTTTCCAAGCTAGAAAATGGTATTTTGCGGTATCCACAATCACGCCGTCAAGGTCGAATATAAATGCTTTTGTATTCATTATAATTTTTAATTTATTTAGCTGTTGAAATGCTTTCTTTTACAAAAAACACTGCCAAACCAGCAATCAACATAGAAACTCCTGCTACAACAATTATCGCGATTGGAAAACCGCCTAAGAAAGTAATAATTGTACTTCCTAATAATCCTGCAGCAATTTGAGGAATCGTGATGGTAGCGTTAAACAATCCCATATAAACACCCATTTTGTCGGCAGGTAAAGATCCGGATAACATGGCATAAGGCATGGCTAAAATGGCTGCCCAAGCTAATCCTACTCCGGAAATAGAAAGCAACAAAATATTTTTATCGTGTACAAAATACATCGAAGCCAATCCAATTCCTCCCATTAAAAGCGAAAAGCTATAGGTTTTTTTTCTGCCAATTGATTTTGCAATTTTTGGAATAAGGAAAGAAAATAAGGCGGCTACCGCACTATAAAAACCGAACATAACTCCCGTCCAGCTTCCTGCTTCATTGAAACCAATTGATTTTGCGTCTAAGGCTTCAGGACCCCAAACTTGGTTTGCGATGGCTCTGGTGGTATAAACCCACATTAAAAATAAGGCGAACCAAGAAAAGAATTGTACAATTCCCAATTGCCAAAAGATTTTTGGAGCATTTTGAAGCAATTTAAGAATGCTTGTTTTTTCGGTTACCGTTTCGGCTTCTAAGTCGATGTCATTGTATTCAGCGTGTTCTTTTGGAGCATATTCTTTAGTTCTAAAAACCGTCCAAAGCACTGTGATTAATAAGATTGCCCCTCCAATATAGAACGACCATATTACGGATGCTGCCACTTTTTCTCCAGCAGCGGGAACATTGGCAACTCCTGCTTCAGCTAGAATCCAAGGCAATAAAGAACCAAAAACGGCTCCAAAATTGATTAAAGCACTTTGCAAAGAATAACCCAGATTTTTCTGTTCGTCATTGACCATATCGCCAACGAGAGCTCTAAAAGGTTGCATCGTAACATTAAAGGAAGTGTCCATCAGGAGAAGCATTACAGCACCAAAAATTAAGGGCGGTAACAGATAAGTAAAGTATTCAGCATTGGGCATAAAAAACATAGCCAAAGCCGAAACAATGGCTCCAAAAAATATAAATGGAATTCTTCTTCCTAGTCTTGTCCATGTTTTGTCACTAGAAAGACCAATGATAGGCTGAACAATTAGACCTGCAAGAGGTGCTGCTAGCCAAAAATAACCAATGCTGTGAACATCAGCGCCAAGGGCTTCTAATATTCTGCTGGTATTACCATTTTGTAGAGAATAACCGATTTGTACTCCAAGGAATCCAAAGCTTAGATTCCAGATTTGCCAAAAACTTAATTTGGGTTTTTTCATTATCGTATATTGTTTTAAATGTACGATAAGCACCATGCTTATCAAAACTTAACTTATTTTTCGAAGTAAAAGTAACAGTTTTGAATTCTGTAAATATAAAAAAGATTTTAGACTTTAGATTTTAGATTTGGTAATTAATCATTTAGCATCTAAACTACATCGTAATAGTGTGAATAAGTTTTAGTTGCAAGGACAATTTTAATGGCAATTTCAATAGAGGAAGTTAAGGTTTTGTGGGAAATATTGTAATGATTTTTTTAACCATTAATTGAATGATATAGAGTAACAACGGTTCAAACATTAATTTTCTTATTTCTAACATTATGTTGCGAAAAGATTTTTTTTCAAACCACTAATTCAATTAAAATAATAACAAACAAAGCAAGTCTTAATTTTCTTAATAGTTTTAAATCGTTAATCTTTCGCACAAATACCAGTAGAAACTTCATTGAAATTTGAAATAGCCATTGTTATTCCAAAATCGCAAATAAAATAGTCCAAAACACCAAGCAATTCGTCACTCCGTAGGAGTCGCTATGCACGAGAGTAGGGGCGCTTTACAGCCTGACAAATAGACTCGTCAGATTGGGTTAAAATATAATTTGTTTGGTATTATTACAATTGAAATTTTTAAAGAGTCGATTCCCTTTCAATCAAATGGGTTTCGATTACGACAGTTTTGTATATTTCATCTTGTTCTTCTTCATCTGACTCTTCTTCTTCTGCTTCCAGTCTTTCGATGAGTATTTTTGCTGCAACACTTCCCATTTCAAGACCATTTTGGCTTACTGTTGTAATAGTTGGAGTCGAATATTTAGATATGATTCCATCGGTAAAGGCAATAACAGCAAGGTCTTCAGGAACTTTTATTCCTATTTTATGCGCCATTTTGATGATGGTTACAGCAAAGAGTTCGTTTACTGCAAAGACAGCATCTATCGCTTTGTCTTCAATTAATTGGCCAATAATAATTTCACAATTATCAACATTTTCAATTTTAATAATTAATTTTTCATCAAAGGGCAGGCCATTGTCCCTTAGCGCTTTGGTATAGCCGTCAGTCCTGAATTTTCCAACGCTCACATAATCGACAGTGGTTACAAGGGCAATTTTCTTTCGTCCTTTGTCTATCAAACTTTGAACGGCTTCGTAGGCAGCCAATTCGTCATTAATTATGACTTTGTCGCAAAGAATATCGTTGGTAACCCGGTCAAACATCACTACAGGCATACCTTGACTGATTACTTCGGAAATATGATGGAAGTCTCTTTTGAACTGTGTTTCTTTAGAGAGTGACATAATAAATCCGTCGATGCTACCATTGGCAAGCATTTCCATGTTAAGTACTTCTTTGTCAAAAGAATCGTCCGACAAACAGATGATAACGCTATATCCATTTTCATTGGCAACATGTTCAACACCATTGATGACGGTAGAAAAAAAGTGGTGCACGATTTCAGGAATGATAATTCCTATGGTTTTTGTCTTTCTGTTTTTTAAACTTAAGGCAATATTATTGGGTTTATAATGGTAGAATTTAGCAAAAGCCTGAACTTTTAGTCTCGTTTCTTCGCCAATTTCAAGACTGTTTCTCAATGATTTTGAAACAGTTGAAATCGATACATCTAGCTCTTTAGCAATTTGTTTTAAGGTTACCTTTTTTTTCATGTTTTAAAATTTGATAAAAATCATTTTCGTAATAAAGATAAAATATTTATTCGATTATGGTAATTATATAGGGGCAAAATTATTAAAAATCAAAAACTTTTCAACACTATCACGTTTTCGTAACGGATTAAAATTTTACCTTTGTTGTAAGTATTAATATTTATCTAATTTTGAAGTTCGAAGTAAAGGTAATTACAAACAAAAACCTAATTAATTTAAACAAAAAGTATGAAAACAATTTACAAAAAGTTGTTATTATTATTACTCTTCTTGCCATTTAGTGTTCTTGCACAAGGAACATTAGGAGGAACGGTTGTGGATTCAAAGTCGAATCAGCCAATTCCGGGTGTGAATGTAGTTATTGAAGGTTCCACTGTAGGAACACAAACTGATTTTGATGGTAAATTCAAATTACCTAAAGTGAATAAAGGAGATAAAATTGTTTTTTCCTTTATTGGTTACACGAATCAAACAGTAACGTATGCAAATCAACAGACAGTAAATGTAAGCCTGGTTGAAGAATCTAATGAATTAAAAGAAGTTGTAGTTCAGGTAGGATATGGTTCTATTAAGAAAAAAGACGCTACAGGTTCAGTTGCTTTGGTAACTGCAAAAGATTTTAATAAAGGAGCAATTTTCTCTGCGGACCAATTATTAGCAGGAAAAGCTGCGGGCGTTAGAATTACTAACGGAGGTGGTGCTCCAGATGCTGGGCCAATTATCAGAATTAGAGGAGGTGCTTCATTGAATGCTTCGAATGACCCTTTGATTATCATTGACGGTGTACCAATAAGTGACGCAGGAACAAATCCTTGGTCTCTTATTAACCCTAATGATGTGGAGAGTTTCTCTGTGTTAAAGGATGCATCCGCCACTGCGATTTATGGTGTAAGAGCTTCTAATGGGGTAATCCTTATTACTACAAAAAAGGGAACTTCAGGAGCGCCGAAATTTAATTATTCATCTAATATCACTATGGGAAAAGCACTTAACACCTTAGATGTGATGAATGCGTCAGATTTCACGCGATTTATTCAACAATATCATCCTGCAAAGACAAATCTATTAGGGGTTGATGACCCTACGACTCTTGCTACTGATGACCTTTCTACGCCACAAATTGAGGGCAGAATATTAAGTGATACAAACTGGCAAGATGAAATTTTGAGAACATCAATTTCAACAGATCATAACTTTAGTGCAAGAGCTAATTTGTATAAAAAAATACCATTTAGAGCTTCTATTGGTTATACAGATGTTCAAGGTATCGTAAAAACCAGTGAGTTTAAAAGACTTTCGTATTCATTTAAGATGACTCCAAAATTTTTAAATGATGATTTAAAGGTAGATATTAACGCTAAAGGAACGTATTCAAATAAAAATAATGTTGATGAAGGAGGTGCATTTGGGGGAGCTGCAGTTATGGATCCTACTAAACCAGTATATGGCGACTCATTTGATAATAAGTTTGTAGGCTACTATCAGCAAACTAGTTTAAGTGGGAATAGAGATCAAAAAGTGGGGCCAACAAATCCTTTAGCTTTATTAGATCAAAGAAGAGGTGTTGATAATGCAATTCGATTTTTAGGCAACATTGAGTTTGATTATAAACTCCCATTTTTACGGGACCTTAGAGCGGTAGTAAATGCAGGTTTAGATGCTACAACAAGAGATTATAAAGTAAAGTTTGAAGATAATGCACTTGCTACTTATACTTTCAATCAAGGAACAGATCCTGCAACAAATTATCTTTTTAATCCTGGTCAAGCAGAATTTTTTAAAGCAACGGCTACAAATAAAACGCTGGATTCGTATTTGGCGTATTCAAAAACACTTACTGGTTTTGTGAATAAAGTGGATGCTCAAGCGGGTTATTCCTACCAAGATTTTAAAACGGATGGAAATTCAATTTCTTATAGAAATAATGTAGATACAGGAATTAGAGAACAATTTATTAGTGATGTTAATAATCCAAACAATAGAGAATATAGACCTCGAAATTTACAAGCTTTTTTTGCAAGAGGAAACGTTGATTTGTTGAATAAATATTTATTAACTGCCACTCTAAGAGCCGATGGAACATCTGTTTTTGCTGAAAATCAAAGGTGGGGTTATTTTCCAGCTGTGGGTGCGGCATGGAAACTAAAGGAAGAATCATTCCTGAAAGAATCTAATTTTGTTCAAGATTTGAAATTAAGATTAGGCTGGGGGAAAACGGGACAAGCAACGCTTCCTGGAGGTGGTACTATTCAAAGAGAGTATTACCCTTATTTACCTACTTTTATTCCTGGAGATGCTGCTAGTCAATATTTACCTGGGGTAATTCCATATACTGTAGGGCCATATAATGATGAATTAACATGGGAAAAAACGACTACATACAATTTAGGATTAGATTTTGGTTTATTCAAAAACAGTATTCTTACCGGTAGTGTGGATGTTTATCAACGAAAAACTAATGATTTGCTAGCTGTTGTTCCTTTAGCTGCAGGTGATACAGGAGGAACTGAATATTTGAAAAATATTGGGTCTTTAGATAGTAATGGATTTGAAGTGAGTTTAAATGTTGATGCAATTAAAACAGATGATTTATCTTTAAATTTTGGAGGTAACATAGCGTACAATTATAGTACTATTTCTGATCTAAAAGAAATAACTAGGACTAGTGCTGGAGGAGGCATTGGAGGTACAGGAAATAATTTAGCCTATCATGCTGTGGGGTACCAACCTTATTCGGCTTTTGTTTATGAACAAATTTATGATGCAAGTGGTGAACCTATTGTTGGCGCCTATAAAGACAGAAATAATGATGGTATAATAAATGATTCAGATGAGTATTATGTTGCCTTGCGACCTAACTGGACATATGGTTTTAATATGACTTTTGGATATAAAAACTTTGATTTGACAGCAAATTTTAGAGGCCAAATAGGAGGCCAAGTTTACAATCTTAAAAAACAACAAAACGGTCATCTACAAGCAGCAATTCCATCACAAAGTACAGAATACATACAAAATGTTTTGAATTTTTATAACGGTACTGCTAGCCCTCTTTTTGATACTTATCTTGGTAATGCAGAACGTTCTGATTATTTACTAGAAGACGCTTCTTTTTTACGTTGTGATAACATTTCTTTAGGATATAAATTTGATAAATTTATTGGTACATCATCTTTAAGAGTGAGTGGTACTGTTAATAATGCATTTTTAGTAACAAAATATACTGGTCAAGATCCAGAAAATTTTGATGCAATTGACGGGAATTTTTATCCAAGACCAAGAACATTCACTTTTGGAGTAAGTCTTGACTTTTAATTAATAAAATAATAGTATGAAAAATTTTAAAAAGTATACTTTAGGATTAGGTTTAGTCCTATTGCTAACAAGCAGTTGCATTGATGATTTGAATACGGAGCCCAAAGGTTCTGCTAAATCATTAGATCAATTACTTCAAGAACAACCAACTTTAGCGGGACTCGTTTCTAAAGTTTATGGATCATATGCACTTTCGGGACCATCAGGACCAGGGAGTACAGATACACCGGGTGATGATCCAGGAGAATCTCCATTCTTGAGAGGAATTATTAATTTGCAGGATTTTACCGCTGATGACATGAAAAACCGTTGGGGCGATAATGGGCTTGACCAATTGACTACTGCCTCTAATTGGGATTCCAACAACAAGTTTATGCGATATATGTACAATCGTATTTATTATACAGTGCCTCAAGCAAATCAGGTTATTGCACAATTTCAAACTTTTACTGTTTCAAATAAAGACCAAGTAATAAGCGAAATGCGATTTTTGAGATCATTAGCCTATTTCTATTTGATAGATTGTTTTGGAAAAGGACCTTTATTGACTGAAGCTGATTTAGGAAGCAAAGAGCTTAAAGAAGAATCTACAAGAAAGCAATTGTACGATTTCGTTGAATCGGAACTCTTAGATATCGAAAATAAATTGCCTCAAAGACTTGGATATGGTCAAGCAAGCAAGGCCGCTGTGAGAATGTTATTGGCAAAACTATATCTAAATTCTGAAGTTTATATAGGACAAAGTAAATATGCTCAAGCTTATAAATATTCAAAATTAGTAATAGATGAAGGAGGTTATACTTTAGCACCAAATTTCAGAAGTTTATTTTGTAGAGACAATGATGTGACTGATGCTAAAAATGAAATTATCTATGCCTTAATAGCTGATCCGGTTGTAAGTCAAAGCTATGGTAATACAACTTATTTAATTAATGGTAGTTTAAACGATGCAACAATGACAGCACTTGATTATGGAAACCCTGGCGGGGGAGGTAATGCTTGGGCAGGCCATCGCGCTACAAAAGCGTGGTATGGTTTGTTTGGTAATAGTCCTGCTGCTTTAGACGCTTCACCAGATGATAGAGCTCATTTATTTTGGTCAAATCATTTAAATGCAGACCTTACAAAAAGACATAGTTATGAGATGACTAATTATAAAACATGGACAGACGGTTATCCTTCAATAAAATTTACAAATGCAAATTTTATTGGAACTGTAAGTCCTAATTCTTTTGCTGGTACTGATTTTCCTTTGTATAGATTAGCTGATGCGTATTTAATGCTAGCAGAAAGTATATTAAGAGGTGGTGGCGGTTCAAATGCTGACGCTTTAAATTATGTAAATCTAGTTAGAGTAAGATCTAAAGCCACTCCAATAAATGCAAGTCAATTGACTCTTGATTTTATTTTGGATGAAAGAGCCAGAGAACTCAATTTTGAAGGTCATAGAAGAACAGATTTGATTCGTTACGGTAAATTTACTGGTGGTAGTTATTTATGGCCTTGGAAAGGAAATGTTAAGGATGGAACTTCAATTCC
Source organism: uncultured Flavobacterium sp. (assembly GCA_963513695.1). Taxonomy (GTDB): domain Bacteria; phylum Bacteroidota; class Bacteroidia; order Flavobacteriales; family Flavobacteriaceae; genus Flavobacterium. Next base: position 215,658 of record CAUPRL010000001.1, on the reverse strand, counting down.
TGCTCATTATAATTTATTCCCTATTCCTTTAAAAGCCCTTGAAGCTAATCCAAAATTAACCCCAAATCCAGGGTATTAATATTAAATTTTGTATAAATGAAAAATATATTAAAAATAACATTTTTTGCACTTTTGCTTATTTCGATAGGCGCATGCACAAACGATAAAGATCCTGTGGCAACAGCAAATGGATTGAATCTTAAAGCAATAACGCCTAGTGGCCCTTTTGTTTTATCTCCTGTAAACGGAGATAATGATGTGGCTACTATAACTTGGGATGCTGTCGACAATGGTGTGCCAACCAGTCCATCAGTATATGTAGTAGAAATAGCAAAAAGTGGAACTAATTTTGCAAAACCAATTATTGCTAGCCCAATTTCAACAGAGACATCATTTCTTTGGAAGGAAGGATACTTAAATTCATTATTACTAGCAAATGGCTTTTTGCCAGAATTAGCTGCTGATATTGATGTTAGAGTAAAATCTACACTAGGTATAGAATTTAATACTTTTGTACAATATTCTAATGTCATTGTAATAAAAGTGACTCCTTTTTCACAGGCAACTTTTGCTTTTACAAAAGTTGGGGCTGATCCAGCACTAGCACCAAAAACACTTTCCTCTGGTTTTTTTACAACTGATACGGAAGGATATTCTTGGTTAGAACCTGGAGATTATAAATTTTATACTTCAGTGCAAAACAAATTTCAAACATCAAACCCGTCCTATGGTAATGATGGTAGTGGGTCACTTGTTTTAAATGGAACTCCAATAACGATTGCTACTGCAGGATATTATAGAATTATGGCTGATATTGGTGCTAAAACATTTTCGCTAACATTAATAACTGCTTGGGGTATCATTGGTGACGCAAAAGTTTTTGGATCGGCAAACAGTTTGCCCCCAATGACCTATGACCAAGCTGATAAAAAATGGAAAATTGTCATAAGTTTAAGAGGAGGAAAATCCTTTAATTTTAGAGCTAATAATTCTAATGTTATTAATTTGGGTACAGGCAATGCAGGAGCAGGGACACCTGACTATGCAGGAGCTGTGATGAAATATAATGGCGCAACTGTTATTGTACCTGGACTATCTTCTACACTTCCTTATGTTGTTACGCTGGATTTAAGTAGTCCTAGAAACTATACTTATACCATAGTGAAACAATAATAGGAGCTAATCTTTTTAATTTAAAAGGGCTGTTTTTTGACAGCCCTTTTTATCATTAATTTATCATTAAACACTTTAGATATGAAAAAAATACTTTACATACTTTTATTGATATCCACAATAGGTTTTGCTCAAACAACTACAAACCCATCTCCTGCAATTGCAACGGGGCTAGTAAGTATAAATTTTAATAAAACAGGAACAGGTTTAGCAGCTTACACAGGAACAATTTATGCTCACATAGGGTTGACTGTTAATGGAACACCTTGGTCAAATGTAATTGGCGCGTGGGGCAATAATGCTACTCAACCTGCTTTATTTCAAACGGGTGCTACGACATATCAATTGAGCCTTTCTCCAGATTTGTTTACAAAATTTGGTGTGCCAACTACAAGTACAATCACTCAAATTTGTGTAGTATTTAGATCAGCCGATGGCGCTCTTAAAAACGGAGCAGATGTTTTCCTTAGTGTGGGAGCTTTTCAGGCAACACTTACAGCCCCAGTTTCAAACACGAACATTTTAAGTTCAGGGAGTGATTTGCCAATTACGGCGAATAACACGGGAGGAGATGCTAACTATAATTTATTCGCAAACGGAACGAATATCAATACTTACACAGGTACCTCATATTCATTTACTGATGCAAATATTGTTGAAAATAAGAGTTATGATTTGCAAATAACGCAAGGTACCGTCACTTTTTCGAAAAAATTCTCGGTAATTGTAAATCCAAACACAGTTTCTGAAACAATTCCAGTAGGTTTAGTGGATGGAATAAATTACAATTCGGGTGATGCAACAAAAGCAACCTTGGTTTTAGATGCTCCGGGTAAAGATTTTGTTTATGTGGCTGGGAGTTTCAACAACTGGCAACCGGGAACAACTTATGCCATGAAAAGAGATGCAACAGTAGGTTCAACTAAATTTTGGTTAGAACTCAGCGGCTTGGTTTCGGGAACAAATTACACTTATCAATATTGGGTGGTCGATCAAACTCCTACTTCGGGTTCGCCAGTTTTAGTAAAAACTGCTGATCCTTATTCTACTTTGGTATTGAATAAAGACGAAGACCCTTGGATTCCAGCAGGAAACTATCCAAATCTTCCCGCTTATCCAGTAGGACAAGATAGAGAAGTTACCGTTTTGCAAACAGGGCAAACACCTTATGCTTGGAGTACTGCTACAACCAATTTTGTAAAACCGGATAAAGACAAACTGGTAGTTTATGAAGCTTTGGTTAGAGATTTTGATGCTAACAGAAGCTTTCAGAATTTGATAAATAGAATTGATTATTTCAAAAATTTAAAAATCAATGCTATCGAATTAATGCCAGTTATGGAATTTGAAGGCAATGAAAGTTGGGGATACAACACTTCCTTTCACATGGCTTTAGACAAAGCGTATGGAAATAGTTCAAAATTTAAAGAATTTATTGATTTGTGTCATCAAAACGGAATAGCTGTAATTCTGGATGTAGCTTTGAATCACGCTTTTGGGAGAAATCCAATGGACAGAATGTGGATGAATGACCCTGATGGTGACGGTTGGGGAGGTCCAGCATCTGATAATCCTTATTTTAACACGGTTCCTAGGCATAGTTATAATGTGGGAAATGATTTTAATCATCAGTCTTCTTATACAAAAAATTATGTAAAAAGAGTGGTTAAACAGTGGATCGATGAATATAAAATCGATGGTTTCCGTTGGGATTTGACAAAAGGATTTACGCAAAATTGTACTAGTGGCGATGCTTGTACTAATTCCTATCAACAAGACAGAGTAGACGTGCTGAGAGAATATGCTGATTATTCTTGGAGCTTGGATCCTAATCATATTGTTATTTTCGAACATTTAGGAAATGATGACGAAGAGCAACAATGGGCAAATTATAGAATAAACGAAACCCCAAGCAAAGGAGTAATGATGTGGGGAAAAATGACTAACGAATACAATCAGTTGTCTATGGGGTATAATACTTCCAGCAACTTTGAGAGAATGGGTCACGATGCTCACGGATTTGCAGGAAAAAGAGTAATAGGCTATGCCGAAAGCCATGATGAAGAAATTTTAATGTACAAAAACCTGACTTTTGGACAAAGTTCAAACCCAGCCCACAATGTCAAAAATTTAAACACCGCCTTATCAAGAATGTCCGCTATAGGTGCTGTTTCACTGCTTGTTCCAGGACCAAAAATGATATGGCAATTTGGAGATTTAGGTTGGAATAACTCGATTTGGACTTGCAATAATGGTTCCGTAAATACCGATTATGATGGTGGTGTTCCTGCAGGTGATTGTAAACTGGATAAAAAGCCACAACCACAATGGGTAAACAATTGGTTGGGGGATGTCAATAGAAATAAAATCTATTTTGATTGGGCAAAAATGATTACCCTAAAAACTACTGAACCTATATTTAATGTGAACATAACGGCTAATAGCGGATTTGATATTCAATCTGGAAATACTTTTACCCCAAGATTGTTTCTTTGGGACAATACAGTGCCTTCAACTCAATTGAAAAATGTAGTAGTTCTAACTAATTTTGATGTCAATTCGCAAAACGTTGTTCCCAATTTTCCATACATTGGGACGTGGTACAATTTGATGGACAATTCCACTATTGATGTGACCAGCACAACAGCAACCATTGCAATCGAAGCGGGTGGATTTAGAATTTATGGCAATAAACCTTCGACTTTAGGAACAGACAGCTTTGAAGTAAACGGTGAAATATATTTATATCCAAATCCAGCTACAAATTATTTTACGCTAAATACCACTACTTCAAAAGTAGAAATTTATTCCATTACCGGACAATTGGTAAAAAGTTTTAATGCCAATCAATCCAAAGAAAATCAATATCCAATTAGTGATTTGAATAAAGGAACGTATATAGTAAAAGCAATGAACGAAAATAACGAACTAAAAGTGATGAGGTTGCTAAAGCAATAATATTCTTTTACACAAGTAGAAAGGCCGTCCCAAAAGACGGCCTTATTTTTTAGTTTTTTTTCCTATTATTTTGGCTCCGTACAATTGTTGGTTTTAGATTTGTTAAAATTAACTGATTATTGAAATGTTATCAACACGAAAACGTGGTAGTTGAATTTTTTTTGAAGCATTCATTTTTTATTCGACTGTTTTTTATACTTTTATAAGATATTAATCTAAAAATATTATTAATTATGAAAACAAAATTATTTTATTTCTTGATGTGTTTGTTTGCTTTTACAGCAATGAATGCTCAAATTAACTCTGTTGCTATTGTAGGGGAAGGAATAGAGCCTGAAGGATGGCCTGGACAGGCAAATAATCCTGGTCCAAAGGATAAATACCAATTGAAGCGAGTTGGTACTACAGATGATTGGACCTATGCTGGTCTTATTATGGTAGGTGGTAAAGTTAAATTCAGAGCAAACAATAGCTGGGATTCGGCCGCTTCAACACCTCCTGGAGGAAACTGGGGAGCGCCATTAACGGGATCTGCATGGCCAATAGGATTAGCTGCTGAAAATGCTGGTGGCAGTAAAGATATTCCATCGGTTGCAGGAAAGTATGATATTACCTTTAATTCGGTAACTGGTAATTATTCATTTACTGCAGTGCCTCCTCCTCCTACTGTAAAATTAATCGGAACTGCAACTGGTGCAGGTACAGGAATTCTTATGAATACAACTGATGAAATTGTTTATAAAGCACCTACAAACACAGTCCTTTTAGCAGGAAATGCCCAGTTTGATGTTGATGGTACTGTTGTAGGCGCTCTTGCATTTCCTTCTGGAACAGCAACTGGTGTTGTTACTGATAAGATAACCGTTCCAGCAGGTAAATACACTTCTATAACTTACAATAATAGTTCAGGTGAATATGCATTTGTAGCAGCACCCGTTTTTGATGAAATAGGATTAATTGGATCAGGAACTACTGGTACTGATGGCGGTTGGGGTGCTGATATTGCAAAAATGGCAACTACTGATGGGATTACTTATACTTTAAAAAGCCAACGACTTTACAGTGTAAACACTTCTGATGGTTCGCCAGGTGCAGTAAAATTCAGAACTTATGGTGCTTGGTCTCAAGATTGGGGAGGAACTGCTTTCCCAACAGGACCTACTGCAGGAAATAATGGTAATATTATTGTAACAACTGCCGGATATTATGACATCACATTCAACAAAACAACAGGAGCATATGCTTTCTCATTTCCAATAGTTGATATTATTGGAAACGGAATTACTGGTAATCAAGCGGGATGGAATTCAGGTATTAATATGGCTACTATAGATGGTGAAAACTATACGATAACACGAACACTTTTTGCTACAAGTCCTGATAGTACGCCTACAGCTGCTGGTGTAAAATTCCGTTTAAATAATTCTTGGGATAAAAATTGGGGTGGAACTGCATTCCCTGTAGGACCTACTCCAGGAGACAATGAAAATATAATGGTAAATGCTGGAACTTATGCTATTAATTTTAATAGAATAACTGGAGTATATAATTTTGGAACTCCACTTGGCGTTAATAAATTTGACAAATCAAGTTTCAAAGCCTATCCTAATCCAACAAGAAGCAACTGGAATATTGCTTCTGGTAATGAAGACATCACTTCTATTCAGGTGTTTGATGTTCAAGGAAAAGCGGTTTACACTAAATTTGGTGCTTCAAAAGAAGTAACTGTTGATGCTTCTGAACTTTCAAGAGGGGTTTATTTTGCAAAAGTTGCTACTGCAAATGGTGAATCTACACTTAAATTAGTAAAAGAATAAACAAAAATTAAGTTAATACTAAAATCCCTTACTGCACTTGTAGTAAGGGATTTTTTTTGTGATAATGCGAATTGTTTTTTCTTGCAAAACCAAAAAGATAGTATTTAAATTAAATCTGACCAGTCCGTTTGTCACGCTGCAAAGCGCCCCTGCTCTCGAGTGTAGTTAGCTTAGGTCGAGGCGGCATAAACTACTTATTAAATAGATAGCAAGTCCATATCTAAAGTAGATTTATAGTAAGTATATAGTAAGTATATAGTAACTGTATAGTAACTATATAGTAACCTTACAATAAGGGTGAAGTATAGCAAAGGGTAATATAAAGTAAGGTGTATTTATAGAATACACTTAAATTCAGTAAGGATTTACAATAGGAGATATACCAATAGGACTGAATTATATTGGCGTTGCAATGCCTTTAAAAGTGGAATAATAACATTTTGGTCAATCTTGAATTTGGCAAAAAAAGTAAAGGCTGTCGTTTCGGACAGCCTTTACTTTTTAATTCAATTATTTTTACAATTTTCCGTCCTTAATTTCATCCACAATTTCTGGATTCAATAAAGTGGTCGTGTCTCCAAAATTAGAGAAATCCCCTTCGGCTATTTTGCGAAGAATGCGACGCATAATTTTGCCAGAACGGGTTTTTGGCAAGCCAGAAACAAACTGAATTTTATCTAATTTGGCAATAGGTCCAATGTGATCAGCAATATGTTGGTTGATTTCCTTAGTCAAGTTGGCACGGTCTCTATATTCTCCAGATTCTTTCAGAATTACGAAACCATACAATGCATTTCCTTTGACATCGTGAGGGAAACCTACAACAGCACTTTCGGCAACTGCTGGATGCTCGTTTATCGCATCTTCAATAGGAGCAGTTCCTAAATTGTGCCCAGAAACGATAATGATATCATCAACACGACCTGTTATTCTATAGTATCCAACTTCATCACGCAAAGCACCATCGCCAGTGAAATATTTACCAGGGAAAGCTGAGAAATAAGTTTCTTTATATCTTTGGTGATCGCCCCATATAGTTCGGGCAATACCAGGCCAAGGAAACTTAATGCATAAACTTCCAGGAACCTGATTGTCTTCAATTTCGTTGCGTTTTTCATCCATCAAAACCACTTGAATTCCCGGTAATGGCAAGGAGGCATATGTTGGTTTTGTTGGCGTAATAAAAGCAAGTGCTGATATCAAGATTCCTCCTGTTTCGGTTTGCCACCAAGTATCTACCAATGGGCAGCGTTTTCCACCCACATGGTCATTGTACCAGTGCCACGCTTCTTCGTTGATAGGTTCTCCAACCGAACCAATTACTTTTAGCGATTTTAAGGCATATTTTTGAACGTAGGACAGATTCTCTTTTGCCAAGGAACGAATGGCTGTTGGCGCAGTATAAAATTGGGTCACTTTATGTTTTTCTATGATTTCCCAAAAACGACTAAAATCAGGATAGGTTGGAATGCCTTCGAACATCACTGTTGTAGCACCGTTTAATAATGGGCCGTATAAAATATAGGAATGTCCAGTAATCCAGCCAATATCGGCAGTACACCAAAAAACATCATTTTCTTCGTAATTAAAAACGTTTTTGAACGAATAGGCAGTGTAAACCATATATCCCGCTGTCGTGTGAACCATTCCTTTTGGTTTCCCAGTTGATCCCGAAGTGTAAAGTATAAATAAAGGATCTTCAGCGTCCATTATTTCAGCAATATTGTTATCTGAAGCAGTATCTAGAAGTGGTTGCAACCATTGATCACGACCTGCTTTCATATGGACTGATGTATTCGTCCTTTTGACAACCAAAACGTTTTCTACACTTGGACAAGTTGCAAGTGCATCGTCAATGATTCCTTTTAAATCGATTGTTTTTTCGCCTCTAAACCCACCGTCCGAAGTAATCACCATTTTACATTGACTGTCATTAATTCTTGCCGCAACTGCCGAAGCAGAAAAACCTGCAAAAACTACAGAATGAATAGCGCCAATTCTAGCACAAGCCAAAACAGAAACTGCAATCTCTGGTATCATTGGTAAATAAATACAAACTCGATCTCCTTTTTGAATGCCTTGATCGCGAAGTACATTAGCCATTTTGGCCACTCTTACATACAAATCGTTATACGTAATGTGTTCGGAAGCATCGTTAGGGTTGTTAGGTTCGAAAATGATAGCAGTTTTTTCGCCACGCTTAGAAAGATGTCTGTCTAAACAGTTTTTTACAATGTTTACTTTGGCGTCCACAAACCATTTAATCTTGGCCTCAGCCATGTCAAATTCAACTATTTTTTCAGACTCTTGGTACCAAGTAAAGTTTTCAGAAGCAATCTTACTCCAAAATTTTCTGGGTTCGCGAACAGATTTATTGTAATGTTTGAAGTATTGTTCTAAATTTTCAATTTTGTAATAACTCATTATGCAATTGTTTATGGGTGTGAATGACTTAATTATTAAGTAACATCGAAACAAATTTAAAATCTATTTCAATTAAATGATAGTTTAAGCTAGGCTTTTAACAATAAATTGTGTCCCCTTTTAAAGAGGCAATACTTTTCTTCCAATTTTTTCATTGATTACAATGGCAGCTCCTTCATAAAAAGCAAAAAACCCACATAAAATTCCTTCGTAACCTGCAAAAGTATGAATGGATTCGCTTCCGGTGAAACTCGCTGCTGAAAGTAGAGCAAATAAAATGACTAAGGAGCCAAAAATAAGTTTACCTATCGTGTTTCCGTTCAATGTTCCAATAAAAAAAGCCAAGGTGAATAATCCCCAAAGTCCCAAATAGCAACCCATCGATGCGCCGTCAGGTTTTGTAACTCCCATCAGAGGAAGAATCCAAATCGCTACCAGCGACAACCAAAAGAAACCGTAGGAAGTAAATGCAGACATACCAAAGCCATTCCCTTTTTTCCATTCCATAATCCCGGCAATGACTTGTTGTGTACCACCAAAAAAGAGGCCCATTCCCATAATCATCGAGTTGACTTCGTAGAATCCGGCATTGTGAATGTTTAAAAGAATTGTAGTCATTCCGAAACCAAAAAGACCTAATGGTGCTGGATTCGCTGTGGTGTCTTTGATAATTTGTTCCATAAGTTTAGGTGTCGTTTAAAAGGGTTTACTAAAGGTTTTTGAAATTTTAACCGAAAAAAAATCAGTCTATTTATATTGAATTCACAAATATATCAAACCTGTGCGATTTTTTAATAAAATTTTTCAAATTCATCTTTCAAATCGAATTACTATTAAGTTTGGATTTGAAATGGTTTGTTAGGTAATGGTATAGTAATTATTAAAACATCTTGAAAATAAAACAGCTATAATTAGTGTTTGTCTGACTTTATGTCGCTACAAAAAAGGAGGTCTTTATCTCATTTTAATATGACAATTATCATTTTTTATTAGGGTGAATGCTTCTACCTTTGAGAAAAATATAGCGAAATAATATAAAACAAGTAAAATTTATTAAAATGACAAAAGAGAAAAAAGCCCCAAAATATGTCTATTCTTTTGGTGGTGGTAAAGCAGATGGAAATGAATCTATGAAAAATTTATTGGGAGGTAAAGGAGCGAATCTAGCCGAAATGGCCGGTCACCCGAACCTTATGTTACCTGTTCCTCCTGGTTATACCCTCACAACCGAAGTATGTACAGCTTTTTACGATAACAAAAAGAAATATCCTGCGGAATTACAAGGGCAAGCTGATAAAGCCTTGGCAGCTGTAGAAAAATTAATGGGGAAAAAATTTGGTGATGTAAACAATCCGTTATTACTATCAGTTCGTTCAGGTGCTAGAAAATCAATGCCTGGAATGATGGATACCGTTTTGAATATTGGACTTAACGAACAAACCATAGAAGGAGTTATCAAGCAATCGGGTGACGCTCGTTTTGCTTATGATGCTTACCGTCGTTTGATTATGATGTATGCTGATGTGGTAATGGAAAAAGCTGCCGGAATTGAGCCTAAAGACGGAAAAGGAATCCGTAAAGTATTAGACGAAAAACTTGAAAAAGTTAAACATAAACAAGGATATCAATTTGATACTGATTTAACGGTTGCCGAATTAAAATCTTTGGTAAAAGAATTTAAAGCTACTATTATTAAAGTGCTTGGAAAACCATTCCCAGAAGATCCAAACGAACAATTATGGGGAAGTATTGGTGGTGTATTCAGCAGCTGGATGGGTAAACGTGCGATTGAATACCGTCGTATTGAAAACATTCCACACCAATGGGGTACTGCAGTAAATGTACAAGCCATGGTTTTTGGAAACATGGGAGATTCTAGTGCTACCGGTGTTGCCTTTACAAGAAATCCAGGTAATGGAGAAGATTATTTCTATGGCGAGTATTTAATAAATGCTCAAGGAGAAGATGTTGTAGCAGGTATTAGAACTCCGGCTCCGGTAAATGATAAATCTAAAAACGATCAAAGCAAGCAATTGCCAACTCTGGAAGAAGTGATGCCAGAAGCATACAAACAATTGTTCGAAATTCAAAATAGATTAGAAAATCACTATAAAGACATGCAAGATATTGAGTTCACCATTGAAAAAGGTACTCTTTATATGTTGCAATGCCGTATCGGAAAACGTAATGGAGTTGCCGCTGTAAAAATTGCAAGCGATATGTACAATTCCAAATTAATTGATGCCAATACAGCCGTTATGCGTGTTGGACCAAACCAATTGGTCGAATTGTTGTTACCAATGTTGAATCCTGATATTCAAAAAATAACCAAACCTGTTGCCAAAGGATTACCAGCTGGACCTGGTGGAGCTATAGGTCGTGTTGTTTTCTCTTCAAACGATGCTGTAGAATGGGCAAGTCGTGGAGAAAAAGTGATCTTAGTGAGAGAAGAAACTTCTCCTGAAGATGTTGATGGTATGCACAAATCACAAGCCATTCTTACTACAAAAGGTGGAATGACATCTCACGCTGCTTTAGTAGCTAGAGGCTGGGGTAAATGTTGTATCGTAGGTTGTAATGACATCCAAATCAATAGCGAAACCAAATCTTTTAAAGCCAATGATGGTACATTCATCAAAGAAGGAGATTGGTTGAGTCTTGACGGAACAAAAGGATTAGTTTACCTAGGAAGTATGGAATTGGTTGATGTTGATTTAGATAAAAATCAATCCTACAAAAACCTGATGAAACTGGTAGATAAAACCAAAGTAATTGGAGTTCGTACCAATGCTGAAACTCCAGGTGATGCTGAACAAGGCGCTAGATTTGGTGCTGAAGGAATTGGACTTTTCCGTACAGAACATATGTTTTATGGTGAAGGAAGCGACCAACCATTATTTTTGTTACGCAAAATGATTGTGAGTAAAACCGAAAAAGAAAGAAGAGAAGCGCTAAACGGTTTGTTTGTATATGTTAAAAAAGATATCAAAAGAACTTTGGGTGTTATGAGTGGTTTCCCAGTGACTATTCGTTTGCTAGATCCACCATTGCACGAATTTGTTCCTCACGATAAAGAAAAATTAGTTCAGTTGAGCAAAGAATTAGGAATTAGTATGAGTGTATTGAATAGAAGAGTTCTTGCGTTACACGAAAATAATCCAATGCTAGGACATAGAGGGGTTCGTTTAGGAGTTAGTTATCCTGAAATCACCGAAATGCAAATTAGAGCTATCTTTGAAGCATCTGCTGAGTTGGTTCAAGAAGGCAAAAAAGCAATGCCAGAAATCATGGTTCCTGTAACTTGTTCTAAAAACGAATTGAAACATCAAAGAGAAATCGTTGACCAAGTTTATAAAGAAACTTGTGAAAAATTAGGAGTTAAAAAAATCCCTTATTTGTATGGAACAATGATTGAAATTCCTCGTGCTGCCTTAAAAGCAAACAGCATGGCAGAAGAGGCAGATTTCTTCAGCTTTGGAACCAATGACTTAACACAAATGAGTTTTGGATTCAGTCGTGATGATATCGGTGGATTCCTTCCTAAATATCTTGATCTTGGAATTCTTCCAGACGATCCTTTCCAAACCATCGACCAAGAAGGTGTAGGGGAGTTGATAAAAATTGGAGTAGAAAGAGGTCGTCAAACCAAACCAAACCTAAAAGTTGGTATTTGTGGTGAACACGGCGGAGACCCTGAAAGTGTTGTTTTCTGTCACAAAATCGGAATGAACTATGTAAGTTGTTCTCCTTTCCGTGTGCCAATTGCAAGATTAGCAGCAGCTCAAGCAGCTTTGCTATTTCCAAGAGAAAAATAAGTATAACCTGTATTTTTTATAATGAAAGACGGCATCCTGAAAAGGGTGCCGTTTTTTTATTTAGAATTAAAAGAAATAAGTTGGATAGTGGAAATCCTCATTTTTGATAAGGTTAAATCTGTTAAATTTGATACGTTAGATATTTTTTTCTTACAAGTTTTTAACAAGCTTTGTTATTTTTTACAAATGCAAATCGGAATAATAGGTACAACTTACTAAAACAATAAAACAAAATCAAAATGAAAAAAAGAATAGTATTGATAATTACAATTGCCATCTTTTATAAAGGGAATTCTCAAGAAAGTAAATATTTAGGTTCAGAAACACTTTTAAAAGAATTAGCTGAAAATGGATGTAAATGCGTTGATTCTATTGTCACTTATAACAGACCAAAAAATGAAATTGCTATGGATATTAGTGAATGTATAGATAAACAAACTGGAGCTTATCAAATGGGTTCAAAACTTATGGGAATCGATGTTTTAAAAGAAAAAGCAGAAGTTAAAGACGGAAAAAAACAGATAAATATTTCTTTCAATACTAACGAAAATTCAGAAGAATATAAAAAATATTATTATGAACTGGAAAGAAATATGATGAGTAACTGTGCTTCTCTTAAAGAGAAAATAGCAAGTAATGAGAAACAAACTGCTAAATCATTTTCTGACAATAAAAAAGCCATCGAATACTACAATAAAGGAATGGATGAGGTCAAAAAAGAGAATTCGGAGAAAGCAATAGTCTATTTTGAAAAGGCAGTAAAAGAAGATCCTGAGTTTGCATTCGCTTGGGATAATTTGGGGTTAAATTATAGAAGATTAAATAACTATGACAAGGCAATCGAATGCTATAAAAAGTCATTAGAACTTGATCCAAATGGATTAATGCCTTTACAAAATATAGCGATTGTCTATCAATTTAAAAAGGATTATAATAAAGCAATTGAAGCCTATGGTAAATTGGCAGAAATCGACAAAAACAATCACGAAATTTATTATGGAATAGGAAACGTGTATGTAACTAATTTAAAAGAATATGAAAAGGGATTGGATTATATGTGCAAAGCTTATAATATGTATGTTTATCTCAAATCTCCCTACAGAACTGATGCAGAAAAATTGATTAGCATTATTTATGTAGAAATGAAAAAACAAGGGAAAGAAGAAAAATTCAATCAGATTTTGAAAGACAATAATATTACGCAAAACTAATTGTCGTAACAATTAAAAACAAAAAACCCACTCGTTTGAGTGGGTTTCGTGGTACCTCCAGGGATCGAACCAGGGACACATGGATTTTCAGTCCATTGCTCTACCATCTGAGCTAAGGTACCGTGCTAATGCGGGTGCAAATATAGAATGATTTTTAATTTATACAAAACAATTATTAAAAAAAATCTATTCGTACCTTAGCAACTTTAAAATTATAGTATGATTCTAGCAATAGATGTTGGGAATACCAGAATTAAAGCCGCTGTATTTGAGGATAATACCCTTTTAGAGCACTTTGTTTTTCTGAAAACGGAGCTTGAAAAAAGTATTCAAAATATTTTAGAAAAGTATAAAAACATCTCTGATTTAGTTGTTGCATCTGTTTCTGATGTCGAAAAACAAGCTTTTATTCGGTTTGATACTGCTTTGAATGTTCATTTTATTTCGCATTCCGATGCTTTTCCGTTTGTCAATTGTTATGAAACTCCACAAACCCTAGGAATCGACCGAATGGTGCTTGCTGCAGGCGCAACTCTGCAGTATCCCAAACAAAATAGATTGGTGATTGATGCAGGAACCTGTGTTACTTTCGATTTTATTGATGAAAATGACAATTATCTTGGCGGCGCAATTGCTCCAGGATTGCGATTGCGTTACGAATCGCTTCATAATTTCACAGCAAAATTACCTTTGTTAACTTTGGAAAAACCAAAGCATTTTATAGGAAAATCTACCTCAGAATCTATTCATTCGGGAGTCGTAAATGGGTTGGTTTTTGAAATTGACGGTTACATAGAAGAAATAAAGGGTCAATATTCAAAATTTATAATAATTTTAACGGGTGGAGACACAGTTTTTTTGGCTAAACGATTAAAAAATACCATATTTGCCAATTCAAATTTCCTTCTCGAAAGTTTGAATCAAACATTTCAATATAAAATCAAAAATGATTAAAAATTTTTTAATAAGCTCTTGTTTATTGTTGTCATTAATTTCTTTTTCGCAATCGGGAACCTCGTCGCCTTATTCATTTTATGGAATTGGAGAGGCTAGGTTTACTGGGAATGTAGAAAGTCGCTCAATGGGTGGAATATCCATGATTCCAGATAGTACCCGAATCAATTTTCAAAATCCAGCTGGATTCGGAAACCTAAAATGGACCAATTTTACAATAGCCGCAAGTAGCGATTACAAAAAACAAAAATCGGGCACTTCCGAAGCTATTACTCGAAGAACTACTTTAGATTACATTGCATTAGCAGTTCCGTTGGGAAGATTTGGAGCAGGTTTTGGTTTGATACCTTATTCGTCTGTTGGGTATAATATTGAAAACATATACGAAGACGGTTCTCAAAACAGCAAGCGCTTCAATGGTTGGGGAGGTATGAATAGAGTTTTTTTAGGGACAGGATATAGAATCTTGCCTAATTTGAGTATTGGAGCCACAGCCTATTATAATTTTGGAAAAATCAACACCAATAGTGTAGAGTTTATTCCTCAAGTACCCATAGGATCCCGAGAATTGAATGTTGCTAACTTGTCAGGCTTGAATTTAAACCTCGGTTTGATGTATCAATATAAAGTGAAAGATAAATTAACACTTTTCAGCAGTTTGTATTATACTCCAAAAAGTATTTTGGTCTCAAATAACGAAAGAACTATCGGTACAGTTACTATAAATTCTAGTTACGATTACTCTGCCGTTGATTCATACGATGCTGTCGTGACAAAAACAGATTTAAATTTACCTCAAAAATGGGCGCTAGGTTTAGGAATTGGAGATGCTAAAAAATGGGTTTTTGGTGCCGATTTTGCTGTTCAGGATGTGGGTAAATTATACAATACTTACAATTCTTTAGACAATGTAACTTACGGAAAATACCAACGCTATGGTTTTGGAGGATACTTTACGCCTACAGTAAATCCATTTTTCAGTTATGCAAAAAGAATTACCTATAGAGGTGGTTTTGTTTATGAAAAAACCGGGCTGATAGTCAACTCAACTTCTATAAATGATATTGGGATGACGCTTGGTGCTGGCTTTCCAATTACTGGATCTTTGACAAATGTGAATTTAGGCTTGCAATTCGGTAAAAAAGGAACCACCTCTAATAATTTGGTTCAGGAAAATTATATTATTTTAAACTTAGGATTTTCGCTTAATGATAAATGGTTTGTAAAAAGCAAATACCGTTAGTCAATTCTGTTGTAGAATTATTTTTAAAGAATCCTGTTAAGTTCAGCAAATGACTTTACTAAAAAAAAAATCAATCCTCATTCTTACCACTCTTAGTGCTGTGATGTTTTTATTTGGATGTGAAAGTAATTTTAAGGAAGTTCAAAAAAGTAATTTTTCAGAATTTGTTCCTAGTGGTGAAGCTGAAAAAATTAATTTAAAATACACCGATTCCGGACGAATCACAGCTATTTTGGTGAGCCCAAAAATGATGGAGTTTGCCAATGTCGATTTCCCTTTTACCGATTTTCCAAAAGGAATTGACGTTACTTTGTATGACAAAAACAATAAAAGAACCATAATTCTAGCCGATTATGCTACCTCTTACAAATTGACAAATATTATCGATTTGAAAGGGAATGTAAAAATCACTTCTCAAGACGGGCAAGTTCTGGAAACAGATCAATTATTTTTTGATCAAAAAAACGAATGGTTTTTTACCGAAAAAAGCTTTATATTTACTGATCCCAAAGGTTCTTCAAAAGGGCAAGGAATCGATTTTAGTAAAGATTTTAAAGTAATAAATTCACAGAAAATAGCCGGAGAAATCGAATCAGACGAATAAAAGATATTAAATTATGAAATATTTAAAGTTTACCCAATACATTTATCTTGTTGCAGCAATCATTTTTGCTGTTAGAGCTTTCGAAATTTGGGAAAAAGAAAAAGATCAGGCCTATTTATTTTTAGGAATTGCAGCTCTTTCTATTTTTATGTTTTTCTTCAGAAGAAAGTTTGCCAAAAAGTTCGAAGACAGAAACACTAATTCCTAATTATGGAAATTAGTATTATCATTTTATGTCTAATACTATGTGCATTTTTCTCAGGTATGGAAATTGCCTTTATCTCTTCGAATAAAATTTATCTCGAAATAGAAAAAAAACAGGACAATTTCATTTCTACCATCCTAACCAAACTTACCGAAAAGCCATCAAAGTTTATTGCCGCAATGCTAATTGGAAACAATATTGCGTTAGTAGTGTACGGTTTTTTCATGGGCGATTTATTAATGCTTTGGATCGAAAATCTTGGCGTACATTTGACTGCTTTTTTGAACCTTTTGGTTCAAACAATCCTTTCCACAATCATTGTTTTGGTGACCGCCGAGTTTTTGCCGAAAGTCTTCTTTCAGATTTACGCCAATTCACTAATAAAGTTTTTTGCGCTTCCGGCCTACTTTTTTTACCTATTGTTTTATTTTATTTCATCTTTTTTTATCTGGATTTCCGATTTTGTTTTGATAAAATTCTTCAAAACCGAAGGCGATCAGATACCCTTGTATTTTAGTAAAGCCGAACTTGGAAATTATATTACCGAGCAAATGAGCACTGTCGAAAACAACGATGAGATGGATTCTGAAATTCAAATTTTCCAAAATGCTTTAGACTTTTCGGGAGTTAAAGCAAGAGATATAATGACACCAAGAACAGAACTTGTCGCTGTAGATTTATTTGATTCCATAGCTGAATTAAAAGATTTGTTTATCGAAACAGGCTATTCTAAAATCCTTATTTTTCAAAACTCACTCGATGATATTGTGGGCTATGTTCATTCTTTTGATTTGTTCAAAAAACCAAAAAACATCAAGTCGATCCTTATTCCAGTAGAATTTGTTCCAGAAACTATTTATATAAAAGATGCAATGAATTTGCTGACCAAAAAACGAAAAAGTGTTGCCATTGTCCTTGATGAATACGGGGGAACATCTGGAATAATTACCATCGAAGATATTGTCGAAGAACTTTTCGGAGAAATTGAAGACGAGCACGATTCAGACGAGGAATTGACCGAAAAGCAAGTCGAGGAGGGTATTTTTGTTTTTTCTACCCGATTGGATGTTGAGTATTTAAACCAAACTTATAAGTTGGATATTCCAGAAAGTGATTCTTATGGAACATTGGGTGGTTTTATTGTAGATTACACCAAAGAAATCCCTCAAAAAGGCGATGCAATTACCATTGGGAACTACCATTTTATGATCGAAGAGGCCACCAATAAGAAAATCGAAATGGTGAAAATGACAATAAAAGATTGATTTTATTTAATAAATCAAAAAAACTTGTAAATTATAGCGCGACTACTATAATTATTAATTAGATAATTGTATTTTCGCAGACTGAATATAAAAATTAATATAAATAAAAATGGCAGTTTTACAAAAAATTAGACAACGTTCCGCATTATTAATAGTAGTTATTGGATTTTGTTTATTTGCATTTATTGCAGGGGATGTTTTTACTAAAGGTAACTTTGGTAAAAGTTCAAATGATGTTGGTAGTGTTAACGGAAAAGACATTCCATTCGAAGATTTTAGAATTAAAGTTAGCAATGTTGAAAAAAGTCAGCAAGGTGTTACTCCTACAGCAGCAGCGAACAGAGTTTGGGACCAAGAGGTTTCAATAGCTTTATTGATGACTGAATTTGAAAAATTAGGTCTAAGAGCAGGAGCAAAACATATAATGGAAGTTTTGAAGGCGGATCAAAATATTGGAAAAAACCCAATGTTTTTAAATGAAGCCGGAGCTTTTGATGAAGGAAAATTCAAAGAAGCAATAAAATCTAATCCACAAATAGCAGAATATTTGAAGACTGCCGAAAAAGACGCAGAGCTTAACGCAAAATATCAAATGTATGCTACTATGATAAAAGCGGGTTCTTACACTACTGAAAGTGAAGGAAAATTGAAATATGAAATGGAAGCCAACAAAGTGAACTTTGCTTATGTTGCCGGTTTATATTCTACTATAAAAGATAGCGATGTAAAAGTTTCTGATGATGAAATTGTTGCTTTTATGAAAAAGAACGAGAAAAAATACAAAGCCGATGAATCTCGTGAAATTGAATACGTTCTTATTGAAGACAAAGCTTCGCCAGAAGATGAAGCTGAAATAAAAGCTAAAATCAATGGGTTGTTGACAGGAAGTGTTGTTTACAATACTAAAACTGGGAAAAATGATACTTTGCCAGGATTCAGATCTGCAACAAACGTAGTTGAATTTGTAAACTCAAACTCTGATATTCCTTATGATTCAACTTATGTAGCCAAAAAGGATTTGCCAGCTGTTGATGCGGATAAATTATACAACTTAGCTCCAGGAGAAATCTACGGACCTTATATGTTCGGAAAATACTATTGTTTGTCTAAATCAATGGGTAGAAAAGTTGGCGTGAATGCAAAAGCCAGCCATATCTTGATTAGCTACGAAGGTACACAAGTTCCAAATCAAAAAGAAAAAAGAACAAAAGAACAAGCCAAAGCCAAAGCAGAAGAAGTATTAGCACAAGTAAATGCTAATCCTGATAGCTTTATGATGTTAGCTTTTACAGCTTCAGATGATTCCTCATCACAACAAGGTGGAGATTTAGGTTTCTTTGGTCCAAATCAAATGGTGAAACCTTTCAATGATTTTGTTTTTGGAAGCCCTATCGGGAAAGTGGGATTGGTAGAAACTAATTTTGGATACCATATCATCAAGGTTACAGACAAACAAGATGGAATACGTTTAGCAACGGTAGCTCAAAAAGTGGAGGCTTCAGAAGTAACTTCAAACAAGATTTTTGAGCAAGCAACTCAATTCGAAATGGATGCTAACGAAAAAGATTTTGCAAAAACTGCAGCCGCAATGAAGCTTAACGTGGCGCCTCCAGTTACTGTAAAAGCCATGGATGAGTCATTCGGACCTTTAGGCAACCAAAGAAATATCGTAAGATGGGCATTCGAGGACGAAACTGCTGTAGGAGCTGTAAAAAGATTTGAAGTAGCCAATTTAGGTAATGTTATTGCAAAAGTTAAAAAAGCAAATCCAGAAGGATTAATGGCTATTGATTTGGTTCGTTCTTATGTGGAACCAATTCTTAAAAACAAGAAAAAAGCAGAATTAATCAAAGCAAAAATGACTGGAACTTCGCTTGAAGCGATTGCTAAAACTGCGGGTTCAGCAGTTCAACAAGCTACTGATGTTACTATGGAAAATCCAGTTCTAACGGGTGGTGTGGGTCAAGAACCAAAAGTAGTTGGTAATGCGTTCGCATTGAGTGCTGGTAAACTTTCTGCTCCAATCGAAGGCAATACAGGAGTTTATGTAGTAAAAAATATCAATACCGTAAAAGCACCAGTGTTGAAAGATCACACTGCTTATGTAGCCAAATTGAAAGCGCAAAGTGCTGGGGATTTCAACAGAGTTATGCCTGCCTTAAAAGACAAAGCAGAGATTAAAGACAACAGAAAACAATTCAATTACTAGTTTGAAGTTTTAATAAATAGTAAATCCCGTTTAGTGCTGAACTAAACGGGATTTTTTTTACAGAATCATATCGGTATAAGGAACTATTGTGTGAAAACCTCTTTCTTTAAAATAATGTGCAGGATTTTCTTTAGATATTGCTAAGACAAAATCACCTCCCCAAGCACCAAGACTTTTTATTACGCCATTAAAATCAGGAAATAAGGATTCTTTTATAGTTTGCATTTCGAGAATATTACTCATTTCTGCTTCGTGTTCTTCTAATGCCAAAGCAAATTCCTGAAAAGTCTTCGCATGTAATACCGCTGAGGTAATTTTGTTGTTTGCAATGATGTCATCCATTAATGATGCGTTTTTATTGTTATAATAGGAAACGATCGAGGCTTTGCTACTTTGCTTTTTTTCTAAATACACAAAATGTAGATTTTCGGTGAATATAGGCGTGAATTTTACTTTTTCTACAATTGGTTTGCCATTGTCCAAATGATACAGAATAGGGCTGTCATTTTGAGCGCAGGCGATGTCATAGCCACTGCCACCAAAACTATTATTGAGCAAAACAAAGGCGTCAATTTCTAGCCACTGTGCAATATTATTAATTAAAGTTGAAGAAGTGCCCAATCCCCAATTTCTGGGAAATGAAAGTTCTGTTCGAACCTTGAAGCCCTCAGATTTATTTAAAAAGTCTGGGTTTAATAAATAGCCTTGTCTCAATATATCAAGCAAGGTGTTTTTTACAGATTCTGGTTGTATTGGAGACTTTTCTTTTAAAATATCCTCAAACGACAATGTTTCTTGCAACCAGATGCTTCCGTCTGCATCAAAACTGCTCCATTTTATTTCTTGGTCAGTTCCTTTTTCTACAATTAATTTTTGTCCAAATTTGGTCGGCAAAGCAAAAGCATTGGCACCGTCAAGAACTAAATATTCTCCTGTAATTAATAGTTTTCCGTTGCTGTAAAACTCTTTTTTCATTTGCTCGATTAAACTGTTCTTCTTAAAGTTTCAAGATATTCCACAACTGCGCTATGTGAAACCACGTGATGCTTGAAATGTTTCCTAATCAAAATACGTTCCTCTTCATTAGCTTCAAATTGATTCAGAATATTGTTCAAATGCATTTTCATATGACCATCCTGAATTCCGGTTGTGGTTAGCGAACGCAAAGCGGCAAAATTTTGTGCCAAACCGGCAACAGCCACAAACTGCATCAATTCCTTTGCCGATGGATTTTCAAGCATTTCCAATGATAATTTCACTAAAGGATGTAATGAAGTCAGACCGCCAACTGTTCCTAAAGCCAATGGAATTTCCAGCCAAAAAGTAAATATATTATTTTCTATTTTGGCATGGGACAAACTTGAATAACTTCCGTTTCGGGAAGCATAAGCGTGAATTCCTGCTTCAACGGCACGGAAATCATTACCTGTAGCAAGCACCACAGCGTCGATTCCGTTCATAATTCCTTTGTTGTGGGTTACGGCTCGAAAAGGTTCCACTTCGGCAATTTGAATCGCTTGAATAAATCGTTCTGCGAAGGCTTTTGGATTTTCAATATGTTTTTCGACCAAGTCATCAACGGGGCAAGAGACTTCGGCACGCACGATGCAATTGGGAACATAATTAGAGAGAATGCTCATCACCACTTCGATGTTTTTTTCTTCTTCAGAAAATAAATCAAATAGTTGAGCTTCTTCTTTCAGTGTTTTAGCAAATTGCTCCAAACACGAATTGATAAAATTCGCACCCATCGAATCCTTAGTTTCGAAAGTAGCGTGCAATTGATAGTAATTGGGCAACAAATTAGTTTTGTCTCTTAGTTCAATATCCAGAATTCCACCACCACGTTTTTGCATGTTTTTGGTAATGCTTTCTGTGTTGGCGTAAAATTTGGTTTTGGTTTGGGCAAAAAACAAATCAAGTTTCGTCTCATCACCTTTGAAAATAAAATGAACTTGTCCAATCTTTTCAGTGTTGATAACGGTAGCTTTAAATCCGCCACGAGTAGACCAAAACTTGGCCGATTTTGAAGCGGCTGCCACAACCGAACTTTCCTCGATCGCCATTGGAATGCTACTGTATTTTCCGTTAATCAAAAAATTAGGCGCCACGCCAAGTGGAACATAAAAGTTACTTATCGTATTTTCGATAAATTCATCGTGTAATTTTTGTATTTTTTCGTCTGAATTCCAATAGTTTTTTAGGATGGAAATGGCTTCTTCAGGATTAGAAAAGTATTCTTTGGCAATCCATCTTATTTTTTCTTCTTTGGATAATTTCGAAAATCCAGCAACTGGGTTATTCATTTTCAATTAATTATGGAATGATATAATGCAAAGATACGGTTTTAGTGGTTTTATTTTAAGTCAAATGACAATCAATAAATGCCTAAACAACATATTTTTTTAACATTTAACAGTTAGAACGTGAAATAATTGTAAAATTTTCACTAAAATTGAGGGCTTTTAAATTAAAATAAAATTAATGATTTACAATAAGATTAACCTACTGTTTTTGTTGCTGTTGACTTCTGTTTTCGCCCAACAAAAAATCACTGTCGAAGCCATTTATACTGGACAATTTCAAGCTAAAGGAATGGTTGAATTGCAGTCGATGAAAAATACCAATCAATATACGGTTTTAAATTTTGATCAAGTTAGCCGAAGTATGCAAATTGACGTATTTGATTTTGCTACTTTGAAAAAAGTGAATACTTTAATTGATACCAAAAACCAAAGCAAATTAGAAAATGGTATAGATAGTTATACTTTTAGTTCCGACGAAATGCAGCTGTTAATAGCTAACAATACCAATCAAATTTACCGTCATTCTTTTACCGCTGATTACTTTTTGTACAATCTTGCAACCAAGGAATTAACTAAGATTCTGGAGCAAGTTCAAGAACCTACCTTTTCACCAGATGGAAAAAAAATAGCCTATGTCAAGGAAAATAATATTTTTATTTATGACATAGCTTCCAAAATAAGCAGCCAAATTACCATTGATGGAAAGAAAAACACCATAATCAACGGAATTACGGATTGGGTTTATGAAGAAGAATTTGCATTTGTAAGAGCTTTCGATTGGAGCAAAGACAGCAAAAAAATAGCTTATATCCGTTTTGACGAAAGTCAGGTTCCAGAATTTTCAATGTCGGTTTTTAGTAAAGACTTGTATCCAAAAATTGAAACTTTCAAATACCCGAAAGCCGGCGAGAAGAATTCTTTGGTTTCTTTGCATCTGTATAATGTAGAGTCCAAAACGACCAAAAAAGTTGATTTAAGTCAATACAATGATTTTTATATTCCAAGAATTGAATGGACAAATGATGCCAATATTTTATCAGCAAAAATACTGAATCGCCATCAGGATAATTTAGATTTACTTTTTGTTGATGGAACAACGGCAGCAACAAAAGTAATTTTGAACGAGAAAGACAAATCCTACATTGATTTTGTTGATAAAGATAATTTAACGTTCCTGAATGACAATAGTTTTATTTGGACTTCGGAAAAAGACGGTTTCAACCACATTTACCATTATGACAAAACAGGGAAACTGATCAATCAGGTGACCAAAGGCAATTGGGAAGTGACTGAATATTATGGATTAGATGAGAAAACCAAAGCGGTTTTTTATCAATCGACAGAAAATGGTTCCATCAACAGAGACGTTTATAGAATAAGTTTAGATGGCAAAAACAAAACAAGATTGTCACAAAATACAGGAACAAATGGAGCTACTTTTAGTCCCAATTTTCAATTTTTTATTAACTCCTTTTCGACCGCCTCTCAGCCAACAATTTATTCTTTGAACGATTCTAAAACTGGAAAACAAATTCAAAATATAGAAAATAACGAAACTTTGGCATCCAAACTAAAAGACTACAATTTGCCACAAAAAGAATTTTTTGTACTGAAAACCGAAAAGGGAAATGAATTAAATGCTTGGATTATGAAACCTAAGGATTTTGATTCATCAAAAAAATATCCGGTTTTTATGTATCAGTATTCAGGGCCAGGTTCGCAGCAAGTGAATAACGAATGGGGTTCATATGATGATTATTGGTTTATGATGCTCGCCCAACAAGGCTATATTATAGCTTGTGTTGACGGTCGCGGAACCGGTTATAAAGGAGCCGATTTCAAAAAAGTAACCTATAAAGAATTAGGAAAATACGAAGTCGAAGATCAAATTGATGCAGCCAAAGTTATAGGAAATTACCCTTATGTAGATAAATCCAGAATCGGAATTTGGGGTTGGTCGTACGGTGGTTTTATGTCAAGTAATTGTATTTTGAAAGGAAATGAGGTTTTCAAAATGGCGATAGCTGTGGCTCCGGTAACCAATTGGCGTTTTTATGACAGCGTTTATACCGAAAGATATATGCAAACCCCACAAGAAAACCCGGGTGGCTACGATAATAATTCACCAATAAATTTTGTTAGTAAATTAAAAGGCAAATATTTGTTGATTCACGGTTCAGGCGACGACAATGTACACGTTCAAAATTCGATGCAAATGATGGAAGCCTTGATTCAAGCCAACAAACAATTTGACTCACAAATTTATCCCGATAAAAACCACGGAATCTACGGCGGAAAAACAAGAATACAATTGTTCAATAAAATGACTACTTTTATACAAAATAATTTATAACATAACCTTAACCAAAATAAAAATATGAGTGAAGCAGCGGTAAAAACAGGACATCCAAAAGGACTTTGGGTATTATTTGGAACAGAAATGTGGGAACGTTTCAATTTCTATGGAATGCGGGCAATCCTAACATTATTCCTCGTGAATTCGCTAATGATGAAAGAGGAAGATGCTTCTTTAATCTACGGAGGATTTTTAGGATTGTGTTATTTGACGCCAATGTTAGGAGGTTTCATCGCCGATCGTTTTTTCGGAAATAGAAACTGTATTTTATTAGGTGGTTTGATGATGGCGATTGGTCAATTTTTATTGTTTGCCAGCGCCAGTGTTTTTGGCACTAATTTGAGTCTTGCTAATATATTAATGTGGTCAGCTTTGGGGATTATTATTTTTGGAAATGGTTTTTTCAAACCTAATATTTCAAGTATGGTGGGAAGTTTATATCCCAAACAAGAAAAAAGCAAACTCGACACCGCTTTTACCATATTTTATATGGGAATCAATTTAGGTGCTTTCTTGGGGCAATTAATTTGTCCGATTGTAGGAGATGTGAAAGACGCCGAAGGTATTCGAGATATTCACGCTTTTAAATATGGATTTTTGGCAGCTTCAATAGCAATGTTGATTGGAACCGCTATTTTTTATGTATTGAAAGACAAATATGTGGTTAGTCCTGATGGAAGACCGCTAGGAGGGTTACCTTCAAAAAATGAATCTTCTGATTTTGAAGAAGGAGAATCTCAAAAAGCAGTTTTCTCGCAAAAAGCATTGATAACAGCAGGAATTGTATTTTTGGTTTTAGGAGCTGTTATTCATTTTGTTTTTGATCAAAATTTAATTTACACCTTGATTTATTCTAGTGGTTTAACTTTGGCTGGGTTAATCGTTTCCGATACTTCATTGACTAAAGTGGAAAGAGATAGAATATTTGTAATTTACATTGTTGCCTTCTTTATCATTTTCTTTTGGGCAGCTTTCGAGCAAGCGGGTTCTTCTTTGACATTTATCGCGGATAATCAGACCGACAGAAACTTCTTTGGATGGAATATGCCGCCGTCAATGGTTCAAATTTTCAATGGATTATTTGTAGTTGCTTTTGCCATTCCGTTTAGTATGCTTTGGGATTATTTAAGAAGCAAAGACAGAGAACCAATTTCTCCAATGAAACAAGCTTTTGGATTGGCATTGATTGCTTTGAGTTATTTTATCATTGCTCACAATGTGAAAGATCTTGGAAACAGTGGACTTTTGGCCATCAAATGGTTGATTCTTTTGTATTTAATTCAAACTTGTGCCGAGTTGTGTTTATCTCCAATCGGATTATCATTGGTAGGTAAATTATCTCCAAAACGTTTCTCTTCTTTATTATACGGCGTTTTCTTTTTGTCTAATGCTTCTGGTTATGCATTGGCAGGAACTTTAGGTTCAATTATGCCTGCTACTGGTGATAAATTTATTAAAGCCAAAGAATTAGGAATCGATTTACAAGGAATTTTAGATAAGACAGTTACCCCAACTGCCGAACAATTAAAATTATTAGAGACCAATCAAATTAGCGACCATAACCCAATTTTTGCAGGTTTTGAAATTCACAATTTATTTGAGTTTTTTATGGTGTTTGTTGTTCTAACTGGGCTCGCGGCAATTATTTTGTTTGCATTGACCCCTTTCTTGAAAAAAATGATGCACGGCATTCGATAATATTTTTTTACACTTATTCAAACCTACAACTACTGCTTGTAGGTTTGTTTTTTAATACAATTCATTATGTGGAAATCGCACCCTAAAGCCTTGCCTTATTTGTTTTTATCCGAAATGTGGGAACGTTTTGGTTATTATTTAATGATTGGTATTTTCACGCTTTACCTGAAAGATGTCGAAGCGGGTTTTGCTATGACCGAAAAAGAAGCTTCGGATTTATACGGAACTTTTATTGCCTTAGTTTTCTTAACGCCTTTCATTGGTGGTTTGGTTGCCGATAGGTATTTAGGATATCGCAAATCCATCGTGATTGGTGGATTAATGATGGGTGCAGGGTATCTGATGATGGGAATACACAATTTGCCAATGCTTTACACAGCGATGACTTTGGTAATTGTAGGCAATGGTTTCTTCAAACCTAATATTTCTACCCTTTTGGGAAATTTTTATAATGACGAGCAATACAAGGACAAAAAAGATGAAGGCTACAATATTTTCTATATGGGAATAAATGTGGGAGCTTTTATTTGCAATTTCTTTGGGGCTGCGCTTAAAATTCTTTTTGGTTGGCAAGAAGCTTTTATGGCGGCTGGTGTAGGAATGTTTATAGGTGTCATTGTATTCTTATTGGGAACCAAACATTATGGTGATAAAACAGAGAAAAAAGGAGTACAAGAAGGCGATATGCCTTTTTATAAAATTGTACTTTTCATCTTATTACCTTCTGTTATTTTTGGAGTAATCGGTTGGCTTTTGAAAGGAGTGACCTCAGATGCAAATCTAGACAGTTCTATTTTTGGTTCTGACAGTACCGATGCTTTTGTTTTTGCCTGTATTCCAATTATTTTCTTTTACGGAAGTCTTTATTTTAAAGCCAAAGCCGAAGACAAACGCCCAATTGGGGCACTGCTTTCTATTTTTGCAGTTGTGATTTTATTTTGGGCAGTATTCAAATTGAATGGTTCTGCGCTAAATAATTGGGGCGATAAATACACCGACAGAGAATTAACAGGAACTGCCCAACAGATAAGTTCAAAGCTTGTTCTTACGGATACTTTAACCTATTCTAAAGATTCTGTAGCCCTATATGATGCCGCATTTCGAATTCAGAAAAAAGACGGTAAAGTAACAAAAGTGGTTGATTATCCTTTGTATTTCAGAAATGTAGCCAAAGAGAAACTGCCAAAAGAGGATGATAAAATATTTACTTGGTCGGCTAATTTAAGTCAATCCATCAATCCGGGTTGGGTGATTATTTTGACGCCGTTGGTTGTAGCTTTTTTTACTTTTTTGAGAAGTCGAAAGAAAGAACCTTCAACGCCAACAAAAATTGCTTTTGGATTATTAATCTCAGCCTTATCGGTATTGGTTATGGTTGCCGCTGTTCATATTGGCAATAATGGTAGCGAAAAAGTTTCTGTTTGGTGGCTTGTGGCTAATTATGGAGTCATTACTATTGGAGAATTATTTCTGAGTCCAATGGGATTATCGGTGGTTTCAAAATTAAGTCCAAAAAACATCACGGCTTTAATGATGGGAGGTTGGTTTTTATCGACTTCAATCGGAAATAAATTGAGCGGTGTTCTGGCCAGTATGTGGGATACTTATGATGATAAAGCCAACTTTTTCTGGGTGAATTTCAGTTTATTAATGTTTGCCACTTTACTTATGTTTGTTTTGGTAAAAGAACTTAATAAAGTCATGAAAGAAAAAGGAATTAATTAAAATTATGGAGCAAAATTTAACAATCGAGCAAATTCAAAACTTCAAAGGAAAGTATCCTAAGCAATTGTGGTACTTGTTTTTCAGCGAAATGTGGGAACGTTTCAGTTTCTACGGAATGCGCGGAATGTTGGCCGTTTTTATGGTGAGCCAACTGCAAATGGACGAAGAAACAACTAATCTTCAATACGGAGCGACTCAAGCATTTGTTTATGCATTTCCTTTTATTGGAGGATTATTTGCCGATAAAATTTTAGGTTTGAGAAAATCCTTATTTTGGGGTGGTTTATTGATGATTATAGGTAGTTTAATTCTTTCATTGGACCCGAAAAACTTTTTTTTCTTAGGCATAAGTTTTACAATAGTTGGAACAGGTTTCTTCAAACCCAACATTTCTTCGATGGTTGGACAATTGTATAAAGAGAATGATGTTCGACAAGACGCAGGATTTTCTTTGTTTTATGCTGGGGTGAATATTGGAGCCCTAATCGGAGGTTATATATGCATCGCTGTTGCTGAAGGTTCCTTATGGAGTGGTTATGTTCCTGAACATTTGCGATGGAATTTTGCTTTTGGATTTGCAGCTATTGTAATGGTGGTTAGTTTGCTCACGTTTACACAAACCCAAAAAAGTTTAGGTGAAATAGGTCTTTCTCCATTGAAACACTTAGAAAAATCGAAAAGAAGAATAAGAGAAATCATTACTTATATTGGTTCGCTCGCTATTATTCCGGTAATTATTTTGATGGTGGCTAATACCGTTTACACGGATTATTTTATGATGATTATAGGACCTGTGTCTTTGCTCTATTTGTTGTATGAAATGAGAAGCTTTACGGTTGCGGAAAATAAAAAATTGGTTGCTGCTTTTGTATTAATTGTTTTTTCTATTTTCTTTTGGGCATTCTTTGAACAAAGCGGTGGCTCGTTGAGTTTGTTTGCCGTAAACAATTTACACAACACTTTATTGGGGTTTGAAGTAAGTCCAAATGGCGTTAACAATTCAGCCAATTCTTTGTTTGTAATTGCTTTTGCAACAGTAGTGGGACTGCTTTGGATTTGGATGAATGCCAGAAAAATTGAACCGAATACGGTTGTAAAATTTGGTCTTGGGTTTTTATTTCTGGCAGGCGGTTTCTGGGTATTTTATTACACTCAGTTTTTTGCAGATCCCAGCGGAAAAACATCACTGAATTTATTCACCTTTGGTTGGTTTATCATCACCTTTGGTGAATTGTGTTTGTCGCCAATCGGGCTTAGTGCCATGTCTCGATTATCTCCACAAAAAACACAGGCTGTAATGATGGGTATTTGGTATTTGGCCAGTGCATATGGTCAATATTTCGCAGGAATATTAGGCGCTAATATTGCAAGTGCATCAGAGAATTCAACTAATATAGAGAAATTGATTGTTTATGCTGATGGTTACAAACAACTCGCCATTTATGCCCTGATTGCGGGAGTAGTTTTGATACTAATTTCGCCTTTGGTTAAAAAATTAATGCAGGAAGTAAAATAATTTGTATGACTCAAAATAACACAGACCAGTTTTTCAAGAATCCAGTCTTAGGACATCCTCCGGGATTATTCATTTTGTTTTTTACCGAAATGTGGGAGCGATTTTCCTTCTATGGAATGCGCTCTTTGCTCATTTTATTCTTAACTGCATCCGCAATGGATGGTGGTTGGGCATGGACTAGAGAAACTGCATCTTCTTTATTTGGTTCCTATGTAGGATTGGTTTATTTGTCCACAATGATGGGCGGATATTTTGCCGATAAAAAGATTGGGTATCGTTGGGCAGTGGTTATTGGTGCTTCTTTGATGACTTTGGGACACGCTTCGATGGCCATTGAAACTGAGTTTTCTATTTATCTCGGATTGGTTTTGTTGGTTTTTGGTAACGGATTTTTCAAACCGAATATGGTTTCCATTATTTCCGAAATGTACAAAGATCGTCCTGATAAAAAAGATGGAGCCTACACCTTATTTTATATGGGGGTTAATGCTGGTGCTTTCTTCGGAATATTGCTTTGTGGTTATTTAGGCGAAAAAGTAGGATGGAGTTACGGTTTTGGACTTGCAGGTATTTTTATGTTCTTCGGAATGTTACAGTTTTGGTTGTCTCAAAACATCTTTGGAGACATTGGCTTAAAGCCAAATGCAGCAAGTAAAGCAAAAATTGAAGTATCGGATTCCGACAAAAGAAATCCTTTTTCTTCAATTCAATTGGGTTTAATTGGGTTAATGGTGACTTTAGGATTGCTTTGGATTTTGAATGCACCAGTTTCAAAAATCTCTGGCGGAAAAATTGACGTTTTTAGTTTCTTGGGCGAAAACGGAAATTCGATAGCCATTCTAACGGCTTTGATTTTATTTATAGGATTGCTAGTTTACAGATTTACTCAATATTCTCAAATTACGAGAGAGAAATTAATGGCAGTGACTTTTTTTGCTTTTCTGACCATTTTCTTTTGGGCTATTTTCGAACAATCTCCCAACAGTTTGACCATTTTTGCTTCGGATTATACTAACCGAGTTTTGGAAGGCAATTGGAGTGTGACTTTTTTAGTGGTAAACTCCTTGATGACCATTTTGCCATTGTCTATAATCACTTGGGTTTTGACTTTATTATTCAAACAAACTTTCAAGACATACACCTTGGCTTCAGTAATTTTGAGTTCTAGTTTTGTGATTATTTGGACAATTGCTTTGTGGATGTTGGCCAAAGATTATTACACCGCAGGTTATTTATCCTTGTCAGACGAAACTTTAGCATTTTTAAAAATAAATAAAGTGACTGAACCATTAACGGAAGTTCCAGCAACTTGGTTTTCGACTTTGAACTCTTTATTTATTATTTCATTGGCTCCATTATTTTCGAAATGGTGGGAAAGCAAATACAATCCTTCTGTTAATTACAAATATGGTATCGGATTAACCTTACTTGCAATCGGAATGGCTTGTATCGCTTTTGGAGCGAGAGACATAGAACCTGGAGCCAAAACGGCTTCGGTGAGTATGATTTGGTTGATTTTGGTGTATCTTTTTCACACGATGGCTGAGTTGTGTATTTCTCCCGTTGGCTTATCCAATGTCAGTAAATTAGTTCCCGCCAGAATGATTGCATTTATGTTTGGAGTTTGGTATCTTGCGGTCGCAATTGGGATGAAAGGAGCCGGAATGTTTGGCGAAAATATCGATAAAATTGCCGATGAGCACGGATTGAGCTATTTCTTTTGGATGCTCACATTGATTTCGATTGTGGTTGGAATTTTTGCTATTATTATGTCACCAGTCATCAAAAAATTGATGCACAATGTGAAATAATGGCACTATTTTTGAAAAAACAAATTAAAAATATATAAAATATGAAAAAGGTATTTATAGTAGTATTACTAGTAATGGGTTCTTTAGCAGTTCAAGCACAAGAGCTAAAATGGGAAACAGACATCAACAAGGCAATTTCGGTATCCAATAAAACCAAAAAACCAATGTTGTTGTTTTTTACTGGTAGCGACTGGTGTGGATGGTGTATCCGATTGCAAAAAGAAGTTTTGAAAACTCCAGAATTTGCTACCTGGGCTAAGAAAAATGTCGTTCTTGTAGAATTGGATTACCCAAGAAGTAAACCACAATCAGATGCGATTAAAAATCAAAATAATGGTTTGCAACAAACCTTCGGAATTCAAGGATTTCCTACTGTATATTTTGCAACCGCAACAGTAAAAAGCGGAAAGTCTAATTTCACAGCTATGGGAAGCACAGGCTATGTTGCTGGTGGACCTAAAGCTTGGTTAGCTGAAGCTGATAAAATTCTGAAAACAAAATAATTTCATTCTATCTTATAAAATCCCTTTTCGCCAGTAGCGTGAAAAGGGATTTTCTGTTTTAAGCAAGTCGCTTTCCATAATTTTTGAATGTTTTTAAAATTCGATGCGTCGGCAATAACTATTTTAGGTTTAGTAGTTTGCAAGAAACGTTCAAAGTTTATTTTTGGAGATTGTGTAAGTATGACAATATCAGGTCGAATGGCTTTTGGATAAATGCCTAAACTATCCAATATAAGAATTTTATTTCCGTTGAAATACATCAGGTTTTGCAATCGCTTTTTGGTTTTAAGATTGCTGAAATTCCCCATCGAATAGGAGGTTAGAACCTGATTTTGTTTTGCCGATTTCAAAAGGCTGTCATTGGCATACAAACTGATATTTTCTCCATTTCGTTCGGCTATCAAAGTATTTTTTTTCGAATTGAAAATGACTAATTCGTTTTGATTTTTAACAGCCCAAAGAGTTTGAAAATACATTATTTGCAGAATAATAACAGTAATTAATGCGAGAGCAAATCTATTGAAACTTGGTTTTTTGAACCAAATGACCATTGCAATAATCAATAAATACAAACTCAACAGCAACTGCCAATTGAAAGGAATATCCCGAAAGATGAATTGCTCTAATGAAGCAATAGAGTTGATTATTTTATTCAAAAAGTAAATACTCCATTCCAATGATTTGGCTAGAAAAACAGGAACCCAATCGAAAGCAGCCAAAATCATTACCAAAACTCCCAACCCCATTATCACGCTCAAAAACGGAATAATAACCAAATTGGTTACAAAAAATAATCCCGGAAACTGATGAAAATAATAAATACTCAATGGCAAAGTGCCAATTTGTGCCGCAAAGGAAACCGTGAGAATATCCCAAAAGTAATTCGCAATTTTATATTTTGGTGTCCAAAGTTTTGATAATAAAGGTTGCAACCAAAGTATGAAAAACAAAGCGAGATAACTCAGTTGAAATCCTACATCAAACAAAAATGAAGGTTGAACTAATAAAATGAGTAACATCGAAACCAATAAAGTGTGAAAAATATTGGTACTTCTTCTCAAATACATTCCAATAGCAACAAACGAAAACATCGTGACTGATCTAAGTACAGAAGGAGCTAATCCAGCAATTAATCCAAAGGAAAATAGAGAAAACAAAATAACAAGGAGTTTGATAAAAGAACCGCGTTTTGTATTAGGAAAAGGCTTCAAAATAAAAGTTACGAAGAGCAAAATAAATCCAATATGCAATCCTGAAACAGACAAAATATGCACTGCACCAGCAAATTGATAATCTTTTATAATCTCTGGAGAAATATCTTGTTGTTGTCCTAAAATCAAGGCGATGGCAACATTCAATTCGGCTTTGTTGAAATGACTTTTCTCTAGGTTTCGAATGATTTTTGTTCGCAATTTCGAAGTGTAATACCAGACATCTTTTTCGATGATGGAACCTATTTTTATATCAGAAGCGTCTGCATAAAGTTGAGCATAAATTTGTTTGCTTTCCAAGTAGTTACCATAATCAAACTGGTTTGGATTTTTGGCAGGACTGTTTTGGTATAAACTTCCTTTGATTTGCAAATGAGTCCCAATTTCGAAGGAGTGGTTTAAACTGTCTTTTCGAATGTTCAAAAGTAATCTTCCTGTTTTCAAGGAATCGTCAATTTGGTTTACAAGTACAATATAGCGGTCGTTGAAACTGGAACTTCGCAGTTTTTCTCGAATAGTAAATGAAACCAAATGCGGTTTTTCAAAAACGGCTTTGCTTCTCGTGTAATTGGAGGATTGAAAAGAATCGGTGTGAATAATTTGGGTACTTGCGCCAATACCAAATGCCAGAAAATAAGTTGTGAGTCCGAAATAGATTGGATTTACCTCCTTTTTTTTCGAAACAAAAAAAGCCATAATGAAAGCACAAGCAGCAACAAAAAGAAGGGAAAATACCAAAGAAACGGTTGGCTTGAAATAATAGGCAACTAGAATTCCGGTTATAAAACCTATGGTAATTTTTGCTAAAGGGAATTGTAACACTTTCATATTGATAAAAGTAAGTTTTTTTTAGTACGGAATAACAGTTTATGGAGAATTATTAAAAAACTCCCGATAAGTATTAAAACGCTGATGTTTAATGGATAAAAAATAAAATTATCAACACTATTACGTTTTCGTAAATTAGATTTAGTGGTAATTACATTAAATTATTTATTTTTGAAATAGAAGATTTATTAGCCTTAATATTATTTAAATGATGAGACAAACTACTAAGTTTGGCTTATAAAAAGACTCCTCTAAAGTAGGCTATTAGATAAAAATGGTTTTATGAGATTAAAATTGCTTTTTGCATTTATGCTACTAATCATCACGTCTCGAGTAAACGCTCAAGACATAATTTACTGGAGTGGTTCTTCTGCGAATGGCGAGTGGGATTGGGGGAGTGGCTGTACTAATGCCGCTGGTGGAAATTGGTGGTGGACTACTTCGGGAACTGGAGCTAGACAAAGACCCGATTGTTATGCCTCTTTTAATATTATCAAATTTGATAATGGGGCTAACACAACAATGAATCTAAATTCTATTTATGATTATAGTGTCAATCGGTTGCTGTTTTTGTCAGGAACCCCTGACAGAACTATTAATACAAATGGAGGCAGGAGTTTGTTTTTTCAAAATAATAATGGGAATTGTAAAATTGAAAATTATGTAGCGTATACCACACATACTTTTAATGTGAATGTTTTTGTAAATTCTGGTGGGAATAATATGGAAATAAATCCTGTAAACGGGTATTTACTTTTCAATAATACTATTACAAACAACAGTGATAATCCGATAAATATTTGGGGAAATCAACAAGTAACCTTTTCGGGTGACATTGCAGGAACGCCTGGAATTACAATCAACCAAGCAGCTACTGTTGTTTATTCAGGTATTTCAAAAACATATTCTGGTACTACAACAATAAATACCGGTACAAAATTAAAAATAAGTTCCAATCAAACCCTCGGAAACATAGCTTTAAACGGCGGAACACTTCAAGTTGATGCAGGTGTAACATTAACTATAACAGGAACATACACCGCTTCAGGTGGAATAATCAACAACCAAGGCACTATTAAATTTGCCGGGGGAAATGTTACTTTTCCAGATGGAGCCACTATTCATAATGGTACTGCAAACACAATGTCAAGTTTTGAAGCAGCATCAACAGGGGTAGTTACTTTAAACTCACTTTTGCGCGTAACTGATGCTATCACCGTTTCTTCTGGAACATTATTGCTTAGAGTTAATGATTTGCGTCTTAATAATGCAATTTTAAATATTCCTGCTGGAGGGACGTTTGATAATGGAGGTGAAAATCAAATCATTAATGAAGGTGCCGGAACAATCAATATTTCGGGAACATTTATAACTCGTGACAAAGATGGTTTTGTGGGGTCAAGTACTGCAATACCATCAATTATACCAACTCTAAATGCTGGAAGTACAATAGAATATGGCTTAAATGGAAATCAAGACG
Source organism: uncultured Flavobacterium sp. (assembly GCA_963513695.1). GTDB lineage: Bacteria > Bacteroidota > Bacteroidia > Flavobacteriales > Flavobacteriaceae > Flavobacterium. The sequence continues at coordinate 180,346 of CAUPRL010000001.1, read as the reverse complement.
TACAAGGAGGAAGAAGTTATTTTAATTTAACTTTTTCTAATGGTGGCACAAAATCCCTTTCTTCTGCAATTACTAACTCAAACACTATTACGGGAATGGTAACCATAAAAGATGCAGCTATTCTTGATGTTGAGAACAAATCATTCGGAGGATCAGGTACAAATTTGACTATGACTGGAACCTCAGAATTCAAAACAGCAGGTACTGGTGTAAAACCAGATATATTAGGAACATATACATTAGGAATTGGAACCAAAATTACTTTTACCAATGTAGCTGCTACATTAGAAAGTATTCGTTTAGACCCTATTTATTATAATATAGACATTGTTGGAAGTAGCGTAGGCACTAACACAGCAACGGGTACAATTGATTTTCAGACAGGAGGGACTTTGACTGTAAAAAGTACGGCTATATTTAAACTTTCAAATACCACTGGATTTTCAGGAGGTACCACAACAGCAATTAGCAACGCAAATAATCCAACAATCACCCTTGAAGCAGGCTCAACTGTTGAATATTCAGGGGATAATCAAAATATTACTCCTTTTTCTCCTTCTTATTCAAACTTGACAATTTCTGGGACAGGAACTAAATCGGCGACTGCGACAAATATATCTATCGGAAATGATTTGACAATTAAAGCAGCACAATTAAACATTAATACTGGGCAAACTTTTGTTGTTGCTAATAAAGTGAACAATATTGGAGGTTCATTTAATATTGAGACCGCTGGTAGTTTAGTTCAAATAAATGATGGAGTTACTAATTCTGGCAGTATCACTTATACTAGAATAGTCCCAATAATTAATAGTACAGATTATACTTATTGGTCTTCGCCGGTTTCGGGTCAAAATCTTCAAACATTTTCACCCAATACTCCATCAAATAAGTTTTACTCGTTTCATGCTGCCGCTGTTCCCGAAAATTGGAAAAGCGAAGTACCATCCTCAGTTTCGATGGAAAAAGGAGTTGGATATTGTATTTATGGTCCACAACTGGCAACACCACCTACGTTTTTTCAGGCTACTTTTATAGGGGTGCCAAATAATGGCACAATCCAAACACCAGTTGTGTTCAATGGTGCTGTAGATGGAACCTCAAATCTTATAGGAAATCCCTATCCATCCGCAATAGATGCTGATAAATTCTTAAATGCAAATTCAGGATTGATAGACGGAACGCTATATTTTTGGACACATAACACAGCTAGGGATGCTAATGGCCAGTATAATGTAAATGATTATGCATCTTATAATAAAACGGGGGGAATAAATACAGCTCCAGATGTTACTGCTGCAGCACTTAGTGGTAGTTCTGGAGGATATAATAATTATATTCCAAATGGTAAAATTGCGGCTGGACAAGCATTTTTTACAACATGCAAAGCTTCTGGAAATGTTATTTTCAACAATAGTATGCGGTTTGACAAAGATTCAAAAGTAATGGACAATTCCCAGTTTTTCAAAACGAGAAACCCTAAATCAAAAACCGTAGCTACTGAAAAACACCGTATTTGGCTGGATTTAACTAATACTCAAGGACTTTTCAAACAAACATTAATTGGGTATATAACTGGAGCTACAAATCAATACGACACTAGTTTTGATGGAATTAGTTTTGATGCCAATGTATTCGCTGATTTTTATAGCGTCAGCCAAGACAAGAATTTAGTGATTCAAGGTCGTGCCCTACCATTCGATGTAAATGACCAAGTACCATTAGGATTCCGAACTGCTATCGAAGGTACTTTTACCATAAATATTAATCAAGCAGATGGCTTGCTAACTAACCAAGCGGTGTTCATCGAGGACAAATTAACCAATACGACCTTTGATTTAAAAAGTGGAGCGTATACTTTTAACACGGCGGCAGGAACTTTCAACGACCGTTTTGTATTAAGATACACCAACAAAACTTTAGGAACCAAAGATTATGAATCCTTGGAAAACCAAGTTGTGATTTCCAATAAATATAAACAAATAAGGGTTTACTCAAAAGCAGAAACAATTGATAATGTAGTTGTATATGACCTTTTGGGAAGAAAGTTATTCCAAAAAGATAAAGTGGATAGCAGCGAAATTATTATATCTAATTTAATTTCTAGTCAACAAGTTTTACTGGTTAAAGTGATTTTGAAAAAAGGTAATGAAGTTACTAAGAAAGTTGTTTTTTAATATAATAAAAATGAATTATTTCAAATCTTCCACAATCAGTTTTGCTGTTTTTTCGCTGGCGCCAATGCCACCCAATTTTTGTTCCAAAATATCGTATTTTTCTAAAAGGTCTTGGCGATAATTTGGGTCAAGAATCATCTTCAATTCTTCTCCAATTCTTTTTGTATTGCAATCATTTTGAATCAATTCGGTCACTACCTCCTTATCCATAATCAAGTTGACCAAGGAAATGTATTTTAAAGTAATAATGCGTTTTGCTATTTGGTACGAAATCGAACTGCCTTTATAACAAACTACTTCCGGTACTTTAAAAAGAGCCGTTTCTAATGTTGCGGTTCCTGAAGTTACCAAGGCTGCTTTGGCGTTGCTTAATAAATCATAAGTTTTATTTGAAACAAATTTGATGTTTTCAGAGGTAATAAAACCTTCATAAAAAGAAAATTCCTGACTTGGTGCACCTGCAATAACAAATTGATATTCAGGAAATTCTTTAACTACACTTAGCATTACCGAAAGCATTTTGGTAATTTCTTGTTTTCGACTGCCAGGCAAAATAGCAATAATGGGTTTGTTGTTCAATTGATTTTCTTTTTTGAAAATATCCCTATCCTTTGCAGGGTGATTATGAATAGCATCAATGAGAGGATGTCCAACAAATGCAACAGGATAATGGTGTTTTGTTTCATAGAAATCTTTTTCGAAAGGCAGAATCACATACATTTTATCGACATCGCGCTTGATTTCGGTAATTCGGTTTTCCTTCCAAGCCCAAATTTGGGGCGAAATGTAATAATGTGTTTTGAAGCCTTCTTTTTTAGCCCATTTGGCTATGCGCAAATTAAAGCCTGGATAATCAATAAAAACTAGGACATCGGGTTGAAAATCGCTAATGTCATTTTTGCAAATTTTAATGTTATTCAGAATCGTTTTCAAATGAAACAAGACTTCTACAAAACCCATAAAAGCCAATTCCTTGTAGTGTTTAACCAAAGTCCCTCCCACATTTTGCATTAAATCGCCCCCCCAAAACCGAATGTCGGCAGTTGGATCTTCCTTGTACAAAGCCTTCATTAAATTAGCACCGTGTAAATCACCCGAAGCTTCGCCAGCTATAATGTAGTATTTCATTTTTGAAATTTAATCAAATTTAGTGTTTCAGAATCTATAAAGAGCTATGCAAATATCGTAAAAATCGCAATGCAAATTACAGCCAAAACCACTCCACGAGCCATAATTTCCTTGTTCATTTTTAGCAAAAAACCAAATGCTACTAAATCAAGAATAGCTCCTAAGGTGATTAATTTACCTAATTTACCTTCCGATTTCATGCTTTGAATTCCAGACACAAAATCGAAATCTGTAAAGAAAGTAATGAAGAGGAAAACTCCCAACACACAAGCTATAAGCCCCATTAAAAAACCAAGTAAGATGTCTTTTTTATTCATTCCATTTCCAAGAATTGAGTTGTTGTATTGTGTGATGTGCAGTCAAGTCGAATTGAACAGGAACTACAGAAATATAACCATTGGCAAGCGCCCATTCATCGGTGTCTTCGCCTTTATCTTCGTTTACAAATTCGCCAGTGAGCCAATAATAATCTCTACCTTGTGGAGTTTTGCGTTTGTCGAATTTTTCTATCCAAAGTGCTTTCGCTTGGCGACAAATTTTAATTCCCTTGATTTCATTTTCTTCTAATTTAGGAAAATTGACATTCAAAACCACACTTTCGGGAAGCCCTTTTTCGAGAACTTCTAAAGTAATTAGCTTGATAAATGATTTTATGGGTTCAAAATTAGCATTCCATCCATAATCCAAAAGAGAAAAACCTATGGCAGGAATGCCTTCGATTCCAGCTTCGACCGCAGCGCTCATTGTTCCAGAATAAATTACATTGATAGAGGAATTAGATCCGTGATTGATGCCCGAAACGCACAAATCTGGCCTTCTGTTTAGAATTTCGTTGGTAGCTAATTTGACGCAATCAACAGGAGTTCCAGAAGTACTATATTCCTGTATGGCATCAAAATCATTGGAAATTTTATTAATAAATAAGGTATTGTTTATGGTAATAGAATGTCCGGTGGCACTTTGAGGGCTGTCAGGAGCAACGACTACAACGGTTCCAATTTCTGACATTACAGCAATCAAGGCACGAATTCCTGGTGCCGAAATTCCATCATCATTGGTTACTAAAATTAAAGGTTTGACTTGTTCCACAAAGTTTTTGTTTTAAAATTTAGTTTATTTTCTAAAAAAAATCTGATTTTATGTTAGCAAAGAAACAAAATTAATCGTCTTCGAAGATTATTCCTTTTATAAAATGAACTATTTTATATCTTTAACAAAATTTTATAGAAGGTTATACTATTGATGGCATAGTTTTTACCGTAATTTGAATTTTGAATATTTATGGATGCAATTATTAACTTTATGAAAAGAAATTATAAAATCCTCATAGCTGTTGTCTTACTTTCGGCAACCTTGTTTGCGTTTAAGATGAATTCTGTTAAAGGCGAAGATCCTGAAAAGGATAAGATGCTTCTAGAATTATTGACGTTTGTAATAGAAAAAGGGCATTACAGTCCAGCCCAAATAGATGATGCTTTTTCTAAAGGCGTTTACAAAGATTATATTGAAGCTTTGGATCCATCAAAACGGTTTTTCTTGCAATCAGATATTGATGAATTTGCTAAATACGAATTGCTTTTAGACGATCAATTACTCAATAAAGATTTAACCTTTTTCAATTTAACTTACAATCGTTTGATGAAACGAATGGATGAGGGAAAAGGTCTGTACAAAGACATTTTAAGCAATCCTTTTGATTATTCCATTGATGAATCTTTCAATACCGATTACGAGAAGGCTCCTTATGCTAAAAACACAGCTGAATTAAAGGAAAGATGGCGCAAACAAATTAAGTTATCTACACTTTCGTCATTGACAGATCGTTTGAAAATTCAAGAAAATAAGGAAAAAGGAATTGTTGAAAAAGTGGATAAATCGGATTCAGAGGTCGTAAAACCTGTTGATATTATTGAGAATACCACTGGAGCAGGAAAAGATAATTCAACTGACGGGAAACCCAAAACATTTGAAGAATTAGAGAAAATTACTCGTGAAAGTTCGTTAAAATCACTAGACGAATACTTTGGTTTTATGAAGGATTTAACGCGAGATGATTGGTTTTCAGTGTATGTCAATTCAATAACAGCAAGATTTGATCCACATACCAATTATTTTCCACCAGAGGAAAAAGAGCGTTTTGATGTTAGTATCAGTGGCAAATTCGAAGGAATTGGAGCGCGTCTTCAAAAGAAAAATGACTTCACCGAAATCACCGAACTTATTTCTGGTGGTCCGGCTTGGAGAGGAAAATTGCTCGAATCAGGTGATGTGATAATGAAAGTGGCACAAGGAAACAAAGAACCTGTTGACATTGTGGGAATGCGTTTGGATGATGTTGTCAAAAAAATAAAAGGGCCAAAAGGATCGGAAGTTCGTTTGACTGTGAAAAAAGTAGATGGCTCAATTAAAACTATTTCAATTATAAGAGATATTGTAGAAATTGAAGAAACCTATGCCAAGTCTAGTATTGTGGAACGAAATGGTGTAAAATATGGGGTCATTTATTTGCCAAAATTTTATATTAATTTCGAAGATAAAAACGGTCGTGATGCTGGAAAAGACGTTGCCACAGAAGTAGAATTATTGAAGCAAGCGGGTGTCAATGGGATTGTGTTTGATGTTCGTGATGATGGTGGAGGTTCGCTTTCGACAGTAGTAGATATAGCAGGATTATTTATAGAGCAAGGGCCAATTGTTCAGGTTAAATCAGCTGGTAGACAAAAAGAAGTTTTATATGACAGAGATAAGAAAATCGAATGGGACGGGCCTTTGGTGGTGATGGTGAATAGTTTTTCTGCTTCAGCTTCTGAGATATTGGCAGCAGCCATTCAGGATTACAAAAGGGGAATTATCATTGGTAGCAAGCAAACTTACGGAAAAGGAACCGTACAAAATGTAATTGATTTGAATCAGTTTGTAAGAAGTAGTGATAAAGGTGATTTAGGCGCTTTGAAAACGACTACCCAAAAATTTTATAGGATAAATGGAGGTTCTACCCAACTTGAAGGAGTAAGTAGCGACGTGGTTATGCCAGACCGATACGCCTATTTGAAAATGGGAGAACGCGATGTTGATAATGCCATGCCTTGGGATAAAATTGACCCTGCTACCTATAATGTTTGGACTAATAATTCAAAATTTAGCAAAGCTATTGCTGATAGTAAGAATAGAATTGCTCAAAATCAACAGTTCAAATTGATTGAAGAAAATGCCAAATGGATTGATGAAAGAAGTAAAGAGAACAACTACAGTTTACAGTTTGAAACTTTCAAAAAGAACCAGAAAGCAATTGAGGAAACCAATAAAAAATACAAAGTTATTGCTGATTACGATTATCATTTAAAATTCACATCTTTACCTCAGGAAGCCGAAGCTATGAAAAATGATGCTTCTCTTAAAGAAAAAAGAGAAAGATGGCACGAAAGTTTGAGCAAAGATGTCTATGTAGAGGAAGCTTTGAATATATTAGATGATTTGCAATCTAAACCAGTCTTGAAGAAATCGACTCAGCTAGCCATAAAAAAAGACAAGCTGGTTAAGCCATAAAAAAAGGACTTAATGAATAAATCTAACTTGTTTAAAGAAGTAACGCTCCAGAAATTTATTTTTAATTTTTGGAGCGTTACTAGTTTTGGAATCATTTTTATATTACTATTTGGGTTAATTTCAGCTGCGAATTTTTCGAATGAAAATTCAAAAAATGAACAAGTTCAAGATCAGTCTTTTGATTATTTGCCAACATCAACTACGAACCAAATTGTGAAGCACGAGTTTTATACTTTGTCTTATAACGAAAAATACGAACAAGCGGAATGGGTTGCTTATGAATTGAAAAAAAGTTATGTGCGAAGTAGCAATTTTGAAAGACCTTATTTTATAGAAGACCCAAAAGTTAAAACAGGTTCAGCCGATTGGCGCAATTATAAAAAATCAGGTTATGACAAAGGTCATCTTTGTCCTGCGGGTGATATGGAATTTGCTGTCAATGCTTATAATGACACCTTTTTTACTTCGAATATTTCTCCGCAAAAACACGATTTTAATGGTGGAGTTTGGAACCGATTAGAACAAAAAGTACGCTATTGGGCTACGAAGTATGATGGTGTTTACGTAATTACGGCGGGAGTTTTACAGCCTAATTCAAAAACCATTGGTCAAGAACAAGTATTAGTTCCTAATTATTTTTATAAAATTTTGTTGGACAATTCTAATGGACAATATAAAATGATTGCTTTCTTGGTGGCAAATGCCAAAAGTAACAAGCCGTTATATGAGTTTGTGGTTTCGGTGGACAGCATCGAAAAAATGACAGGAATAGATTTCTTTCCAAAACTAGACGATAAAACCGAAAATAGTTTAGAGAAAAATAGCGATTATAAGGTTTGGAGTTTTTAATTCTATAAAACGGTAAAAGCTACACCTTTTTACTAACGTGGCTTTTTGACTTGTTTTGTTTGCTCAACTTTGTGGGGTCGAAGTCAGGAGACATTCGCCCAGGATACACCTTGTAACTAACACACTAATTCTGTTTAAGAGAACACCTCGCAGAGCAGGAGCATTGCATCAGCCCAGTGTTACTTATTAGTGCTGCCGTTAGAAAGCACTTTCAAGAATGTAAATTCATTTATTAAATCTGTTGTTTCTTCATCGGATTTTATGGGTCTTAATTGCAATTCTGCTCCCGTAATTTTGAAATAATGTTCAGATTTTGAAATTCCTCGACTTAAAGATAAAATCGAGTCATTCTTTATGAAATACCTAAAGTAAGTTGTGATTTTGAAATTTGAGTAAAATATTGAGCCTTTACCATCTTTATTGAAATATAATTCGGCCGAAGTCTCAGGAATCTTTCCAGTCCAATGTCCAACCAATCTATTATCTTCTAATTTTAAATTAGAGCAATTTATCATTAAAAACAAACACGCTAAACTATTATATTTAAAAAGCTTTGTTAACATTATCTCTTTTTTGAATTGTTATTCCGCTCTACGAAGTGTTCTTTATAACAAATATCGCTGCTTTTAGGAAGCTGTGAGAATGTCTCCTACTTCGGGACAACTACCACTCATTCACCTTATTGGCATCCATTTTTATAAAAATGAAGAGTAAAATGGTGAAGCCCCAAAGTCCCGAACCTCCATAGGAAAAGAAAGGTAATGGTACTCCAATGGTTGGAAAAATACCCAAAACCATAGCAATATTAACAAAAAAGTGGATGAATAAAATGGCAGCCACACAATAGCCATATACTCGGCTAAATTTTGTTTTTTGTCGTTCGGCGAGGTAAATTATTCTGAGAAATAATCCAGCAAAAAGGCCAATAACGATTAGCGAACCGACGAAACCCCACTCTTCGCCGACAGTTGTAAAGATATAATCGGTGTGTTGCTCGGGTACAAAACCCCCTTTGGTTTGTGTGCCTTCCAGAAACCCTTTTCCAAACCAACCACCTGAACCAACTGCAATTTCAGATTGATTAGTATTGTATCCAATACCTTTCATATCGACCGATTTTCCTAGTAAAATATTGAAACGATCACGGTGATGTTGCTTAAAAACATTGGTGAATACATAATTTACTGAAAGAACAAAGCCAGAAATCAAAACAAAGAGGATGCTGCTCAAAACGATGTTTCGATCTGCTAATCTTGATTTGAAATGAATGATTAAAATGGCTAAAAGGGCAATCAGAATTACATACTGAGGTTGTAAAACAAGGGTAAAGACGAATAAGATAATGGCACAAAATCCTGTCCATAAATACCAACCAGGTAATCCTTCACGGTATAAAACAATAAAAAACACACTATAAATTAAGGCGCTTCCCGGGTCAGGTTGAGGCAAAATAAGCATTACTGGTAAAAACACGATGGCCAATGCTTGAAGTTGGCTATTGACGTCTTTTAAATTGATTTGCGAGTCACTTAAATATTTTGCCAATGCTAATGCTGTTGCAGCTTTAGCAAATTCTGAAGGTTGAAGCGTAAAGCTTCCAAACCCATACCAGCAACGTTGGCCCGCAATAGTTTTACCAAATGCAAATAAACCCAACAACGAAACCAAGGATATTCCATAAATGATACTTGCATATTTTTCGTAAAGTTTTCCATCGACATAGAGCACAATAAAAATTAATGGGATAGTTAAGATGATAAAAATAAATTGTTTTGTAGCAGTTCCTTCCATTGAGGAGAGTGAGGATGAATAGATGTTCAACCAACCCAATAGCACTAATACTATATAAATAGTAATGCAAATCCAGTCGATGTTGTTGGTTAAACTTTGATTTTTCATTTTGCTCTAATTAGTTTTTTTAGTAGTATCAATTTTTACTTTTGGAACCACTATTTTGCTTTTTGCTATAGAATCTTTTCTTCTCATTTCTTTTTTAACTACTTCTGAAAGTCCACCTAATTTGGCATAACGGTCTTGCAAACTTCTTTCCAAAGTTCTTTTTTCTAAATCTGTTCTTGTTATTTTTCCTCTTAGATATTTCTCAATCATTAAACTGGCAATAGGTCCTGCAATTACTGATCCAAATCCTCCATTTTCGACCATAATTGCTATGGCAATTTTTGGGTTATCTTTTGGAGCAAAGGCAACAAAAATCGAGTGATCCTCGAGTTTTGTTCGGACACCATTAATTTTTGCAAAATTCTCGGCCGTTCCAGTTTTTCCACAAATATCAATTCCTTCCACACGCAAACCAGCAGCAGTACCAAAATTATACACATCGAATAAACCTTGAATCATAGGTTTAAAATGGCTTTTGTCTATGGTTGTAACGTGTTTAGTTGTAAATTTTTTGTCTATTTTTTCGCCTTCAATTTTCTTGATGATGTGAGGGGTGTAGTAATAGCCTTCGTTCGCAACAGTAGCCATCATATTAGCCAATTGAATTGGAGTCAATAAAACTTCTCCTTGACCAATGGCATTGGATATAATAGTTTTGCCGCTGTATCCCCAACCTGGATATATTTTTTTATAGGTTTTTGATGTGGGAATTTTTCCTTTTCTACCTGTTGGTAAATCATAGCCCATAAATTGGCCAAGACCAAAACTTTTTACGTGATTGCTCCAAACATCTACTGCATAAGGAGTGCTTTTATATTTACCAATGGTTCGCAAATATACATTCGAAAAATAAGCATTACAGGATTTATAAACTCCAACATTTAAGTCTCGTGAACCGCCACCGCAATGGCATCTTTGAAATCTTCCTCCTGCATACGCAAATCCGTGATTGCACATAAACGTGGTGTGAGTGTCAATCACATTTTCTTGAAGCCCAACCAATCCGGTCAATATTTTAAATGGTGAACCAGGAGGATATTCGGCTAATAAGCCTCTATCGTAAAGCGGTTTGGCAATAGAATCACGATACAACATGGTATAGTTTTTCGAGCGTTGGCGTCCAACTAAAATAGCGGGGTCATAATTAGGCGCTGTAACCAAAGCCAGTATTTCACCAGTTTTGGGCTCAATAGCCACAATTCCTCCTCGTTTATTGATCATTAATTCTTCGCCATACTTTTGAAGTTCCATATCAATGGTCAAATTGATATCTTCTCCCTGAACGGCGATGGTATCATATTTTCCTTCTTTGAACGATCCAATTTCGCGATTGAATTTGTCTTTTTGAATGTATTTTACGCCTTTAATTCCGCGCAATATTTCTTCATAACTTTCCTCAACTCCTTGTTTTCCAATTAAATCGCCACTGTTGTAGTAAGGATTTTTTTCGATTAACTTGTCGTTGACTTGTGTGATACCCCCAAAAACGTTGGCTCCAAAATTGACTTGGTAATCGCGTAGGGAACGTTTCTGAAAATAAAAACCTTCGAATTTTCGAATTTTTTCCTGAAATGCCGCAAATTCACTTTTGTTCAATTGGGCCAAAAATAATGAAGGCAATCGTGGACTATAGACTTTCGCTTTTTCTATTTTCTTGATAAAATCCTCTTTTGTAATTGCCAATAATTGGCAAAACTCTAAAGTGTCTAAATTTTTTACATCTCTAGGAATAACCATAATATCATAGGATGGCTGATTGGCTACCAATAACTTGCCATTTCTGTCATAAATATAACCTCTTTCGGGATAGTCATATTGAATTTTTATGGCATTATTATCCGACTTTAATTTGAATGTATCGTTGATAACTTGCAAGTAGAAAAGGCGTAATATCAGTAAAGACGCAGCAATAATGATCATTGAAGGGAGCAACACTTTTCTCATCGTCTATTCGGCTTAATAAGATAAATGATAATGATACAGATGAGTAAGGTGAAAACGGAACTTAAAAGGGTTCGTAGTAAAATTTCTAATATTAGAGTAAATTTAAATGCTTCTAAGGTAAACAAAGTTATATGGTGAATGAAGACCGAAAGTAATAAAAACGTAAATCGTTCAGGCGTTAGCACATCATTCATTTTGATGGTTTGGTATTCGTAACTTAATCCAAAAGCAAACTTAAAAAGATAGGGTCTATAATACGCTAGAACTATACAAGCTGTGGTATGAAATCCTCCCGAATTACTGAACAAATCCATGCAAAGGCCAAGAAAGAAACTGGCTGCCAAAAGCCCAGATTTATTACCATTGACTGGAAATAATATAATGAAAAGAATATAAGGATAGGGACTAATATAGCCCAAAAAGTTCATATTATTGAAAATAATAATTTGAACAGCCAATAGCAGTATAAAACGAAAAATATTTGCAATTACAGCACTATTCATCTTTTTCAGACTTTTTTTCTAAATTGATAATTTCTTCGCGATTTTTGCTTTTTAGAATATATACATGTCCTAAATTCGTCATATCATTAAACAATTTTACTTCTATTGTATAATAATGAGTTTGATCGTCTATTTTTATTCTGTCAATAGTTCCAATGTTGATGTTTTCTGGAAAAATAACCGATTGTCCACCAGTTACAATAGTGTCGCCTTTTCTAATGGATGCTAATCTTGGAACGTCTGTTAACTGTACAAAGCCGGTGTTTTTTCCATTCCAAGTCAAAGAACCAAAATGATTTGATTTTTTTAGTTTAGCGTTTATATGAGATTTGGTATTTAAAATGCTAATTACGGTAGCGTAATTACTTGAGGTGTTGTCAATTATTCCAACAATTCCTAAACTATTGATGACTCCCATATCCGATTCTACACCTTGAAGGCTTCCGGAATTCAATGTCAAATAGTTTTCTTGTGAATTAAATGAATTGTGAATTACCTTTGAAACTATAATATCTGTTGGTTTTATTCCTTTAATGCTGTCTAATTTTGCCGCTGTAGTGGTGTCTTTTTTGTTAAAAAGTAGACTTCTTAACTTTGCATTTTCCATAGCAAGTGCATCGTTTTCAGTTCTTAAATTCAAATATTCACTAACATTATTAATTTTTTGATAGACTCCTCCACTCAAAAAATTGGCTGAACTTATAATCTTACTTCTATGGTAGGAGTGAGATTGAATAGAAAGAAATAGTGAAATGCCCAAAAGCAGCAAAAACAGCAATCTATTACTGTTTTTATAAATAAAATTAAATATTTGCTGCATTTCTTAGCTGTATAATGTTTATTGAAATTTTTAACTCGTCACCCTAAAACTAAACATTTTTTATTTGATTAAAACACTTTTGAATCTCGCAAGATTTTTAAGTGCCATTCCTGTTCCTCGAACCACCGCTCGCAAGGGGTCTTCAGCTATGTAAACAGGTAAATCTGTTTTTTGTGAGATTCTTTTGTCAAGCCCTCTCAACATTGATCCTCCTCCGGCAAGATAAATACCTGTATTATAAATATCCGCAGCTAATTCTGGAGGTGTTTGAGACAAGGTTTCCATTACGGCATCTTCTACACGTTGAATAGATTTGTCTAATGCTTTGGCAATTTCTCGGTAAGAAACTGATACTTGTTTTGGTTTTCCAGTAAGTAAATCTCTACCCTGAACCGACATATCTTCTGGAGGCGTTTCTAAATCTTCGATAGCGGCTCCAACTTGAATTTTTATTTTTTCTGCAGTACTTTCTCCAACAAAAAGGTTGTGTTGGGTACGCATGTAGTATACGATGTCATTGGTGAAAACGTCACCAGCAATTTTAACCGATTTGTCGCAAACAATTCCACCCAAAGCGATTACTGCAATTTCTGTTGTTCCACCTCCGATATCTACGATCATGTTTCCTTTAGGTTGCATAATGTCGATACCAATACCAATTGCGGCTGCCATGGGCTCGTGAATCAAATATACTTCTTTTCCGTTTACTCGTTCACATGATTCTTTCACCGCTCTCATTTCAACTTCGGTAATTCCTGAAGGGATACAAACCACCATTCTTAATGCTGGAGTAAACATTTTTTTCTTCAAAGCGGGAATGCTTTTTATAAGCATGCTTATCATTTTTTCTGAAGCATCAAAATCAGCAATTACACCATCTTTCAATGGTCTTATCGTTTTAATGTTTTCATGAGTTTTCCCTTGCATCATATTGGCTTCTTTACCAACAGCAATGATTTTTCCTGAAACTCTATCTCGAGCAACAATCGAAGGGCTGTCAATTACGACCTTATCATTGTGAATGATTAAAGTGTTTGCGGTACCAAGGTCTATCGCAATATCCTCGGTCATGAAATCAAAAAATCCCATAAGTTCAATAGGGTATAAAATTTATAAAAAAATAATGTACAAAGCTAAACAAATTAATGTTTAAAATGACGTGTTCCTGTAAATACCATTGCAACTTTATTTTCATTGCAATAATTTATGCTTAATTCATCTTTTATCGACCCTCCCGGTTGAATAACAGCCGTGATTCCAGCGTTTTTTGCAATTTCTACACAATCTGGAAATGGAAAAAAAGCATCGCTTGCCATCGAAGCACCTTCTAAGCTAAATCCAAATATACGTGCTTTTTCGATAGCTTGCAACAAGGCATCTACTCTTGAGGTTTGTCCGGTTCCAGACGAAATCAAAGTGCCGTTTTTGGCAAAAACAATGGTGTTCGATTTTGTGTTTTTACAAACTTTAGATGCAAAAATTAAATCCTCTACTTCTTGTGCAGTTGGTGCTATGAGTGTAACGACTTTTAAGTCTGCTTTAGTATCTGTGATGTTATTTCTTTCTTGAACTAAAATTCCATTCAAGCAAGTTCTCACTTGTTTTTGTGGTAATTCTACTTCATTTTGTATTAAGATAATTCTGTTTTTCTTTTCTTGAAGAATAGCAATCGCTGCTTCATCATAACTTGGAGCGATTACCACTTCACAGAATAACTTGTTTATTTCTGTAGCTGTAGCAACATCAATTTTAGTGTTTGCTATCAAAACGCCACCAAAAGCAGAAGTTGGATCGCAAGCCAAAGCTACATTATAAGCTTCGCTGATGGTTGGTCTTGTTGCCAATCCACAAGCGTTGTTGTGTTTCAAAATCGCGAAGGTTGGGCCGTCATTTTTGAATTCATTAATCAAATTCACGGCTGCATCAACATCTAATAAATTATTGTATGACAATTCTTTTCCGTGAACTTTTTGGAACATGGCATCAAAATCACCAAAGAAGAATCCTTTTTGGTGTGGATTTTCACCATATCTCAACACTTGTCCATCAGCAATACTCGTTTTATAAACGGTTTCATCAGTATTGAAATAGTTGAAAATTGCTGTGTCATAATGAGATGAAACATGAAATGCTTTTGTAGCAAACATTTTTCTATCTTCTAAAGTTGTAGCGCCATTTTGATTGTCAATCAAATCCAAAAGTAAACTATATTCGGCAACAGATGGAACTATTACGGTGTCTTTGAAATTTTTTGCAGCTGCACGAATCAACGAAATACCACCAATATCAATTTTTTCGATTATTTCTTCTTCACTAGCGCCAGAAGCAACTGTTTTTTCGAAAGGGTACAAGTCAACAATCACCAAATCGATTTGTGGAATATCATATTCCTTCATTTGTTGTACATCGCTTTCATTGTCTTGGCGGTTTAAGATTCCGCCAAAAACTTTTGGATGTAAGGTTTTCACTCTTCCGCCAAGAATAGATGGGTAAGAAGTAACATCTTCTACGGGAACTACCGGAATGCCTAGGTTTTTAATAAATTCTTCTGTTCCTCCAGTGGAATAAAAGATTACATTTTGCTCGTGTAATTTCTTTATTATAGGTTCTAAACCATCTTTTGAAAAGACTGAAATTAATGCCGATTTGATCGTTTTTGTTGTGCTCATTGTGTAGTTAGAATTTTGTGGTGCAAAAGTAGTTTTTTTGACGATAAAATTCAAATCTATTTCTGTAACAATATCTTAAAAAATGATACCAATGAGTTATTGATTTTTCATTAGGAAAATGAAGAAAATTTTTGGAATTTTACAATAACACTAATCCCCGTTTTATGCTAGTTTATTTTCGACTATTATCAGAGAGTTTCGGTTTTGCAATGAATGCTTTACGAAACAATAAACTGCGTACTTTATTGTCTTTGCTTGGCGTTACCATTGGAATTTTTTCGATTATTGCTGTGCTTGCTGCGGTAGATTCATTAGATAGAAAAATCTCTAAGGATTTGAGTTCTTTAGACAAGAATACTATTTACCTGATGAAAATGTCGTTTGGGCCGACCGAAATTCCCAGATGGAAAAGAGAACAGTTTCCGAATGTGAAATATGATGAATACATCTACATGAAAGGGGCTATGACCAATACGGAGCAAATGGGGTATCAGATTTTCACGAAAAGTGAATCCATAAAGTACGGGTCGAATACAGTATCTGATGTAAATGTTGTGCCAGTTTCTCACGAGTTTGTAGATATACAAGGTTTGGAGTTTGATGAAGGACGGTTTTACACGGAGTCCGAAGCAAATTCTGCTGCTCCGGTTGTTGTAATTGGGAGTGATATTGCAAAATCTTTATTTGAAGATTCTTATCCCATTGGCAAAAAAGTAAGAATGTATGGCCAACGTTTTACCGTTATTGGTGTTTTGAAAAAGCAAGGAGCAGGCTTGTTCGACAACAATGATGGTGCTGCTATTATTCCTGTGAATTTTGTTAGACAACAATTTGGTGATAACAATCAAGGATTGATAAATGTGATTATTTTTAAGCCTGAAAAAGGAGTTGATATGGATGCGTATAAAGCGGAAATTACCCAAAAATTAAGAAATTTTCGAGGAATGAAATCGGGCGAAATAGATAATTTTTTTATTAATGTTTTTTCTGGATTTACCGATTTTATTGACGGAATTATTTCTCAAATGAATATGGTAGGTTGGATCATTAGTGGTTTTTCTTTGCTAGTAGGCGGTTTTGGGATTGCTAATATTATGTTTGTTTCGGTTAAAGAAAGAACCAATCTGATAGGTATCCAGAAATCTCTTGGAGCCAAAAATCGATTTATATTGTTTCAATTTTTATTCGAAGCGATTATCCTTTCTATAATAGGAGGAATTATCGGTTTGTTTTTAGTTTGGATTATCGCTATGATATTGACCAAAGCTTTGGAATTTGAATTTGTTTTGGGAATGGGCAACATTCTTTTAGGAACAGGACTTGCTGCAATAATTGGATTAATTTCAGGAATTCTTCCTGCAATCGCTGCTTCAAAATTAGATCCTGTGGAAGCGATTAGGACGGGAATGTAGTGTTCAGTTTGTGGTTTTTAGTTTGTGGTTTATGGTTTTACAAACTTAACCTGATTTGGAAATCTAATTCTTGATTTATCCCATTTTATTGAATCTGAGTAATAAAAAGCGTTCTTTTTTTTGTAGCTAAGAACTGTGTCTTCTTCTTGGGTTGTTCTTCGTATTACATATGTCGGAACTTTTGTATTGTATAAAAAGGATAAAAATTTCTGGTCTTTAATGGTGTCAGTTTGTGATGCCATAATTAATATTTGTCTTCTTTTTTCTTTAGTTATTACATTTTCTTCAATAAATTTTTCAATATAATCTTTCGGTATTTTGACTATGTGCTTGGGTTGTAAATCAAAATATTCAGGTATGGTGTCATTTAGTATTCCTGTACCACACATTCTGATTTTATTTTTATTTTGAAAGTATAAAACATCACCATTCCTGTCAATTATTAGGTTGCACTCTCCATAAAAACCTTCCAAGGGGAATAATTTAATTTTGCTTCTGCTTGATTTTAAAGAATCTGAATATTTTTGAATTTTTCTATTTTCTTTAGAAATAATATAAGGTTTTTGAACCTCACTATCTTCTTTTTTATTACAACCAAAAAGCAAACTAATCATTATTAAAATCAATACTTTTTTCATCTTATAAAATTTAAAATAAAGATATAAAAAAAACACAAAGCCATAACTTTGTGTTTTTTGGTATTTGTATTTAGAATAAACTATCTAATATCAATATTCTGTATCAAATCGATATATAAATTGATTTTGTCTTTTAATTCTTTTCTAGGTGAAATAAAATCCAGGAAACCGTGTTCAAGAACAAATTCAGATGTTTGAAAACCTTCAGGCAAATCTTTTCCTGTTGTGTCTTTTACAACTCGTGGTCCAGCAAAACCTATCAAAGCTCCAGGTTCAGAGATGTTGATATCTCCAAGCATGGCATAGGAAGCAGTCGTTCCTCCAGTAGTTGGATCTGTACATAAAGAAATATATGGAATTTTAGCATCGGCTAATTGTGCTAATTTTGCCGAAGTTTTGGCTAATTGCATCAATGAATAAGCAGCTTCCATCATTCTTGCTCCACCTGATTTTGAAATCATTACAAATGGGATTTTGTTTTTGATAGAATAATCGATTCCTCGGGCAATTTTTTCTCCCACAACAGCACCAATAGAGCCGCCAATGAATGCAAAATCCATGCAGCAAACTACTAAATCTTTCCCCTTTGATTTTCCAACTCCTGTTCGAACCGCATCATTCAATTTGGTTTTAGAAATGGTGTCTTTCAATCGATCCGAATATTTTTTGGTGTCCACAAAATTCAAAGTATCCTTTGAGGTCATTTTTGCATCTAACTCCTTAAATTCGTTGTTATCAAACAATATTTCGAAATATTCTTTGCTACCAATTCTTACATGAAAATCATCTTCTGGACTTACAAATAGATTACGAGCCAATTCGTCGGCATCGATAACTTTTCCGGTAGGAGACTTGTACCAAAGACCTTTTGGAATATCCATTTTGTCCTCAGTAGCTGTTGTAATTCCTTTTTCTGTTCTTTTAAACCAAGCCATAATTAAGTTGGAAGTTAGAAGTTAGAAGTTGGGAGTAAATATCCTTTTCTAAATTCTTATTAATATTTTATTTTACTTCGTACTTCGTATATTGTATTTTGTACTTTATAGAGTATTCACGTTATTTAAATCTGCAAACGCTTGCTCAAGTCTTGCATTGAAAGTAACTTCACCCTCACGCAACCATTTTCTTGGGTCGTAATATTTTTTGTTTGGAGCATCAGCACCAGTTGGATTTCCAATTTGAGTTCTCAAATAGTCGATATTGTTTACCATTGAGTCACGAATTCCTTCCGCAAATGCAAATTGCAAGTCAGTATCAATATTCATTTTGATAACTCCGTAGCTAATTCCTTCTCTGATTTCTTCAAGTGTAGAACCTGATCCACCGTGGAAAACGAAATCAACTGGATTGTGACCTGTGTTGAACTTGTTTTGAACGTAATCTTGTGAATTTTTCAAGATTTTCGGAGTCAATTTTACGTTTCCTGGTTTGTACACACCATGAACATTTCCAAAAGAAGCTGCGATTGTAAATCTTGGGCTCACTTTTGATAATTCTTCGTATGCATAAGAAACTTCAGAAGGTTGAGTGTATAATTTAGAGCTGTCAACATCTGAGTTGTCAACACCATCTTCTTCGCCACCAGTGATTCCTAATTCGATTTCTAATGTCATTCCCATTTTGCTCATTCGAGCTAAATAACCACTACAAATTTTGATGTTTTCTTCCAAAGGCTCTTCAGACAAGTCGATCATATGCGAAGAGAATAAAGGTTTTCCGGTAGCTGCAAAATTGGCTTCAGAAGCATCTAATAATCCGTCAATCCAAGGCAATAATTTTTTTGCACAGTGATCGGTGTGTAAAATTACAGTTGCTCCATAAGCTTCTGCCAAAGTATGAATGTGTTTTGCTCCTGCGATTGCTCCTGCGATTGCTGCTTTTTCGCCAACATTAGAAAGTCCTTTTCCAGCGTTGAATTGTGCTCCACCGTTGGAGAATTGAATAATTACAGGTGCATTTAATTTTGCTGCTGTCTCAAGAACTCCGTTTATTGTATTAGAACCAGTAACATTTACTGCAGGAAGGGCAAATCCTTTTTCTTTTGCATAGTTGAAAATTTCTTGAACTTGATCTCCTGTAGCTACGCCTGGTTTGATATTGTGTGACATTGTAAATTATTTAAGTTGTTTTTATAAGTTGTTTTACAGTTTGCAAAAATAAGAAATTATTAGCATTAGAATGGATAATTTATACCAAAATTAAATACAGAATGTGCGAAATCGTAATCGTAAAACCACCGTTTGCCCATTTCATTAGCAGGATTAAAGGTTTTGAATCCTAAATCAAAACGAACAACAAAAAAATCTAAGTCGTATCGAAGACCAAAGCCTGTTCCTAATGCAATTTCTTTTAAATCTTCAATTCCATCAAAAGTTGCTGGTTCATAAGTAGTATTGTCGAGCACATTCCAAATGTTGCCTGCATCAGCAAAAAGGGCGCCTTTTATTTTGCCCGCAATTTTAAATCTGAATTCAGCACTCAAGGCAATTTTCATATTGGCTTCATTGAAGTCAAATATGGCGCCCGTGCTTCCCGGTCCTAAACGATATGGCTCCCAAGCTCTATTGTCATTAGAACCTCCTGCAAAATAACTTCGAGAAAAGGGAATGTAATTGGAGTTTCCATAAGGTAATGCAATTCCAAAAAAGCTTCTAACAGCTAAGACTTTTTCTTTTGAAAGATCCCAGTATTTCACAAAATCGAATTCGGTTTTTATATATTCAGAATATTCTAAATTGAAAATTTCATAATTACCATTTTGGTTTTTAGGTAAATTTGATGCATTGGCAATCAAAGTCAAAACAGAACCTGCAGATTCAATTTTTGTTCTGAATTGATAAAATGAGTTGTCTTTAGGGTCGGTTTTGGTTGTTTTTGAAAAAGAATAACTGGTCGAAAGTATAAAATCATTTTCGGTAAGTCGTACTCTTCGTTCTTCGATCCCTAGTACTGTATTGTATTCGTCCAATGGCACTGGAATTTTTGCGCTCAAGACATCGTATGTAAAACCTGTTGTTCCATCTTCAATAATCAAATCGCCTGTTGTGGTATCAACATAGTCGGGATTTGTGTTGTAAGTTTTTGAAATGCTATTTAACTCATTATATGAAGATTCATAGACGTTGAAATAGTTTTCAGGATTCAAATTTCGAATATATTGAACGTTAAAAATGTCAAATCGAGCTGTATTATTTCTTTTTGGATTCCAATTATAAGCCAAAACTCCAGTGACATTTTGCTTGTCAAGACCAATATTTGTTTGGTTTGAGAAGCCTGTCGATAGTAGTGTCGAGGGTATCATACTTTTTGGAATGATTTTTTCCGTTTTGAATGGGAACCAAATCCTAGGAAAACTTAGTTTTGCATTTAGTCCATATTCAGAAACGTTAAAAAATCTACTGTCTGGATTGGCCAAATCCTTCGAAGAACCTATGTTTCCCCTGGCCGAAAGTTCTAATGTTTCTGCTCCGTTGAGCACGTTTCTAATCGTTTCAGAAAGACTTCCAGCGATCCCAATGTCTTGAATATTCGAATGGGTTACATCGAATGTAGTTCCTAAACTGTATTTTTTTCGAGGAGATAAATACACTTTTGCAATAAGCGATTGAGCAGTGGTGTCTCTTTTGTCAACTTCATACAAGATGGTTGGATAGTTGAAAACTTTCAGGTTGTTCAAATATCGTGTTGTTAAGACGGTTCTGAAATCGGCAAATAGACTTCCCTTTGTTATAAAAACCGCATCGGTAATCGCTTTTGGCTTGTATTTTAATTTGGAGTGGCTGTATAAATTGAAATTGTTATAGGTGGTGCTGTCAGCGAAAATAGTGCTATTATTTGTAGCAGAATAATCAGTGTAAATGTTCACATCACTTATTTTATATATTTTGAAAGGCTCCGTTCTTGTTGTGTCTTTGTCCTGATAGGAATAATCTTTTATGATTAGGTTAACGTTTACTTTTTTATTATTGTTGAGCGTGTCTAAATCAAAAGTCACATTGTTGGATTGAAAATGATACACACCATTGTTTCTGAATTGAGTTGTAATTCTGTCTTTTTCCTCTTCAAAATCTTTTGTGTTATACTGTTTTCCTGATTTTATAATACTGTTCGCTTTTTTTGTATTATATAATGAATCCAAAGCAGGAGTTTGAATTTTCGTGGTTAAAGTGTCGATAAAAAAGGGCGTGCCTGTTGTAATGGTGTATTTTATTTTTGCTCTTTTTGGGCTTAAACTATCTAATTTAAATTTTGTTTTTACATTGAAGAATCCATTATTAAAATAATAATAATTGACTCTCGACAAAGATTTTTTAGTTTTCGTGGTGTCAATAATAACAGGCGGTTCTCCCGTTTGTTTCAGGAAATCATCTATTCCTTTATGTATAAAAGATTGTCCCAAACGATCAACTTGTTTTGCCGATAACCATTTTGACATGCGTTCGTATTTTCCGGGATGTTTTGTGAATTTTGCTTGATAGGTAGAATCTGGATTAGGGTCGGCAAGATTAAATAAATTTAGCCGTAAATGATAACCCAAAAAAGTTGAGTTTGGTTTTTGATACAATTGATTTGAAATATCTTCATTTGTTGTAGCCTTCTCGTTAACAAAAATCTCATTTTTAGTTAGACGCTGTTTGTTGTTTGGAACTCTTTTCTCGGCATCACAGGCTGAGATAATTATTCCAATTACAATAAATGTTGCTATTTTTGTACTTATATTTTTCAAATGCCTAATTATATTATTCAAAAGTACATTATTTTATGCTTAGTAAAAACCAAATAAAGCTTATTACAAGCTTACAGCTAAAAAAACAACGAAATACGCATCGATTGTTTTTTGCCGAGGGCATAAAAGTAATTCAAGAATTGTTAGAATCAAAGTTTGAATTGGAACATTTGTTTACAACTCAAAACGATTTTCAAGAAGTGACTAATGATAAAAAAGTGATTGTTGACGAGGGGGATTTGAAAAAAATTTCAGCATTGGCAACACCTAACAGTTGTTTGGCGGTCTTCAAAATACCTAATGAGAAGAAAATTCAAGATTCAGGATTGATTCTGGCTCTCGATGCGGTTCGGGATCCTGGAAATTTAGGTACGATTTTGCGATTGTGTGATTGGTTTGGAATTAATCAGTTGATTTGTTCGAAAGATGCAGTCGATATTTATAATCCAAAAGTTGTGCAAGCCACAATGGGTTCAATAGCAAGAGTCAATGTCAATTATATTGATTTAGAATCCTTTATTAATCAAACTAAAATGCCTGTTTTCGGGACTTTTATGGAGGGAGATAATATTTACAAAACAGTTTTGCCTCAAGAAGGAATTATCGTTATGGGTAATGAAGCCAATGGTATCTCACCTGAAATAGAAAAATTAATAATAAATAGGCTTAGCATTCCTCGATTTGGAGCACTTCAAAAAACAGAAAGTTTGAATGTGGCAACTGCGACAGCAGTCGTTTTGAGTGAGTTTCGAAGATTGTCATAAGGGAGTTCGCAATCTTTTGGATGTAAACTCAATCGCGCATGCATATTGCTAATGGAAGGTGAAATTGATAAACACAGCGCGACTTTTTAACGATTCAATGTTTCCTGTCCAAGGGCTGTCAGGATTATTGTCAGGAATTAACTCGTTGTTTAGCCCAAAAACGCCTCTAATAGAAGGGGAGAAAATAAAGTATTCCGAAAAAATATCAATACCAAAACCCAATTCATAATTTGTTGTCCACGATTTGACTCTAAATCGATCTTCATAATTGTCATCTATCGACTTGGCATTGCTCGATAAGTTTAATGTTGCCGAAACCCCACCCACTAAATACGGTCTGATATTTCCTGTTCTTAATGATGAAAATTTCAACAACAACGGGAAGTGCAGATAAGTGCTATTTACTTCACGTAGTAAATCCGAGGGAGTAGGTGTAGTAGGGAAATAACTTATGGGATATTTTAAATCTCTTTTTGTGTAATACAAACCAGGTTCAAATCGCAAATCGATATACTCTTGAAGCCTTACATTGGCAACAAGTCCCACATTGAATCCATTAGTTTTCTTCACCTCGATGTCTTCGCTAACGGTTTTGTAATCTATTTTAAAATCATATGAATTAAAACCCAAAAAGAATCCAAAATGCAGTCTTTTTTTTTGAAAATTCTCTAGATTTATAATCGGGTCCTTGCCAAAAAGTTTATTTGGTGATTGTGCGATGCCCTCAGCGGCAAAGAGTATTAAAAGTAAAACAACTATTTTTTTCATATTATTTTTTGGAAGCTGAATAAATGGTTGCTACTCCAAATGTTTGCGGAAAAGCAACTACATCTATAAACCCAATTTTTTTTAAAATATTGTTCAAAGCCTCGCCATAAGGAAAAGCTGCCGCCGATTCTGATAAATAACCGTAAGCAACATTGTCTTTAGAAAATAATTTCCCAATAATAGGAAGGATGTTTTTACTATAAAATGTATATCCTTGTTTGTATGGTGTTTTGTCAGGAACCGAAGTTTCAAGGATGACAAAAACGCCATTTGGTTTCAATACTCTCAAAATTTCTGATAGACCTTTTTCTAGATTTTCGAAGTTTCTTACTCCAAAAGCGACCGTAATAGCATCAAAATAATGGTCTTCAAAAGGCATGTTTTCTGAATCGGCCAAAACCATTTCTATTCTTTTCGATAAGTTTTTATCATTTATTTTTTGTTTTCCCACTTCTAGCATTCCAGCCGAAATGTCTAATCCAATAATTTTTTCGGCTTTGGTTTGCGCCATCAAAATGGCCAAATCTCCCGTTCCTGTTGCAATATCCAAAATGGTTTTCGGATTGGTTTTAGAAACAATTTGCAAGACTTTTTTACGCCATTTGACATCAATTCCAAATGAAATTACCCGATTAAGATTGTCATAATTGCCTGATATGGTGTCAAACATTGAGGCAACCTGCTCTTTTTTGCTCAATGATGAATCTTTATATGGTGTTATGTTTTTTGACATTTTTTGAAATTTGAGACAAAGGTAAACTAGATTTTCGGATAATAAATATTAAACAGCAAATTCACCTACTATTTTCAAATATTTTCCACAAATCTGGGCATCTGGGATTCAATAAAGGAGCTTTACTTTTTTCTAACGAATGTTTGAAAAGTATAATCATAAAGATGTTTTTCATCTTTGTAATTCGATATTTCAGAGGTTAGTTCCCAAATTTCTGGATCAATAAATGGAAAAAAAACATCAGCTTCAAATGATTGATGCACTCGGGTAATGTCAAGTTGATCAGCTAAATGAATGGATTGGGAATAAATTTCACCACCACCAATAACAAATATGTTTTCGTTTTTAGGACAGGCAGCAATCGCTTTTTCTAAATCTTGCACTATAATACATCCCTCGTATTGATAGTCTTTTTGTCGCGTAATAATTACATGAGTTCTGTTTGGGAGTGGTTTTGGAAAACTTTCAAAAGTTTTTCTTCCCATAATAATATGATGTCCTGAAGTGATTTCTTTAAATCGTTTGAAATCATTGGGTAAATGCCAAAGCAAATCATTGTTTTTGCCAAGGGCATTGTTTTCTGCTACAGCAGCAATCAAAATTATCATCTGCTTTTACTATTTTTTTGAAGAATCATCTTCAATTTGGTTTTGCAATTGTTCGATTTTTACTTGTTGTTTAGCAACTAGCTTATCAATTTGTTCTCTTTCCCAATTTTTATTCATAAAACGATCTGTAATATACACTTTTATAAAATGGAGAATAAACAAAAAAGCCCAAAAGGTAATTACCCAAATAGCCCAATTTGATTTAAGTCCAAAAATAGAAAAATGATTAGCCACAAACATAAAAATACTTCCCAAAATAAATAATACAAAATGAAAGTAGAGGCTTTTTTTTTGTTTTAGCCTTTTTCTGGCGTATTCATATTGTTCATGAAGTTCTTTTTCCATATTGCAAGATTTAGATTATAAAGGTAAAAATAATTTTGAAAATTTCATTATTTTTCATTCAGAATATTAATCAAGAAAACGTTTTATGATTTTGAATTCGGAAAATTATTTTATATAAAAATAGGAATGTAATTTATTTTTATGAATTTTATTGTCATACTAATAAAACTTCGCCTCAAATATTGAAAGTTGAAAAATCTATTTTACATTTGCGCCATAATTCTAAAAATTAAATAGTTATGTCTATCAAGAAACAATTTATAAAAACAAAACCGGTTTGCAAAGTTACATTTTCGGTTGAAGCAAAAGAAGCAAATACAGCATCAGTAGTAGGAGATTTTAACAATTGGAATCCAGCTGAAGGTGAATTATCAAAATTGAAAAACGGTACCTTCAAAGGTGTTTTTGATTTACCAAAAGATGCCTCTTACGAATTTAAGTATCTAATTGATGGTGCTTATGTAAATGATACTGAATCTGATTCATACAAATGGAATGAATTTGCTGGAACAGAAAACGGTGTTGTAACTGTTTAACTCAAAATAAAATCCGCTGAAAAGCGGATTTTTTGTTTTTATTTAGAGTCGGAGCAGATTTTAAAATCCCGCTTTTATTTTTGCTATAATTTCATCATACTCTGAATCGGATAAAGTGATTTTTTGTGGGTTCATTTCGAAAACACCTCCAAAACCATAACCTTCTTTGTATTTAGGAACAACGTGCATATGTAGATGCGAAATAGTATCGGCATAAGCTCCATAATTTATTTTATCTGGGTTGAATGCTGAATCAATAGCTTTTGCTGTTGTTGCTACATCGCGCATAAAGGCATTGCGTTGGTTATCACTTAATTCGTGAAACTCGACGCCGTGATCTACGTAAACTACATTGCAGCGACCTGTATAGGATTGCTCTTTGAATAAGAACAATTGTGATACTTCTAAATCACAGATTTTAATCATTAAATGGTTTAATGTTTCGTTGTTTTGACAATACAAACATTCTGAAACTGGGGTTGGCATTTTTTTATTGAGATTTATTTGAAAAGTATCTAAAATATTGCAAATCGTAATCGTTTTTTTTAATTATTTACACCGCAACACTTCCTTTTATAGCGTCGTATGGCTCGTAACCTACGAGTGTAAAATCCTCAAAAGTAAAGTCGAAAATGTCTTTTATAGCTGGGTTCAAAATCATTTTTGGTAAGGATTTTGGTTCGCGAGACAATTGCAATTCAACTTGCTCAAAATGATTGTTGTAAATGTGTGCATCACCAAAAGTATGAATGAATTCGCCCACTTCTAAGTTGCAAACTTGGGCAATCATCATCGTTAGCAAGGCATAAGAAGCAATATTGAAAGGCACACCAAGAAAAATATCAGCACTTCGTTGGTACAATTGGCAAGACAATTTGCCGTCTGAAACATAAAATTGGAAGAAAGCATGGCAAGGTGGAAGCGCTGCTTTATTATTAGCCACATTTTTGGAAAATGATTTTGAAGTATCTGGCAAAACACTAGGATTCCAAGCAGAAACTAACATTCTTCTGCTGTTCGGATTAGTTTTTAATTCTTTGATAAGGTCAGCAATTTGGTCTATTTCTTCGCTATTCCAATTGCGCCATTGATGTCCATAAACTGGACCTAAATCGCCATTTTCGTCCGCCCAAGCATCCCAAATTTTTACGCCATTATCTTTTAAATATTGAATATTGGTTTCGCCTTTCAGGAACCAAAGTAATTCATAAATAATGGATTTTAGGTGTAATTTTTTGGTGGTAACCATCGGAAAACCATCGGCTAAATCAAAACGCATTTGGTAACCAAAAACACTTTTCGTTCCAGTTCCTGTTCTATCTCCTTTTTGATTGCCGTTTTCTAAAACGTGTTTTACTAAATCGTGGTATTGTTTCATTCTTGGTTTACTCGGTTCATAAGTTAATCGGTTAGCCGATTAATCAATTGGTTATTATCTTTTCGAAATTTCGTCCCTAATTTTTGCTGCTTTTTCGTAATCTTCGTGTTCTACAGCCTGATCTAGTAATTCATTCAATTGTTCTAAACTATGTTTTGAATACATATCACCTGATTGATTGCTTTCTTCTTCTTGTCTGAAAGTTTCTGGATTGGAAAGAGCATCATCAATTTCTTGAGCATCTTTTTCAGGATTCAAAGGATTTGCTTTTAAGAAAATTCCAGCCTTGTCTAGGATGTTTTTGTATGTAAAAATGGGAGCATTAAATCGCAAAGCCAAGGCAATAGCATCTGAAGTTCGAGCATCAATTATTTCTTCGATTTTATCTCTTTCGCAAATGATACTAGAATAAAAAACGCCATCGACCAATTTGTGAATGATGATTTGTTTGACCACAATATCAAAGCGATCAGCAAAATTTTTGAATAAATCGTGAGTCAGGGGGCGAGGTGGTTTTATTTCTTTTTCAAGCGCAATGGCAATAGATTGAGCTTCGAATGCACCTATAACAATTGGTAATTTTCTATCTCCGTCGACTTCATTCAATATCAAGGCATAAGCTCCGTTTTGGGTTTGACTATAGGATATTCCTTTGATGGATAATTTGACTAAGCTCATTTTTTTAATTGAAAAAGCAGATTGTGCTTGTTTATAAATGGTTGTTTTTAATTAAAATAATTTGCAATTTTAATCAAAAAATGTGGAACTAAAAAGCTACCTAAAGCAAAGATACGATTATCTTATTTTTAGGCAGCTATTTTGAAGTGAGAATTCTATTTTTTTTTAATTCTGTGCTTTGAAAACTTTTAGTTTTTCTATCAATTTAGGCACAATATCAAAAGCATCTCCTACAATTCCGTAATCGGCAACTTTAAAAAATGGAGCTTCAGGATCGGTATTGATAACCACTTTTACTTTTGAGGAGTTGATTCCGGCAATATGTTGAATAGCACCCGAAATCCCAACTGCTATATATAAATTAGATGCTACAGGTTTTCCGGTTTGTCCCACGTGTTCTGAATGAGGTCTCCAATCTAAATCAGAAACTGGTTTTGAACAAGCAGTTGCAGCTCCAAGAACTTCAGCTAATTCTTCAATCATTCCCCAATTTTCAGGACCTTTCAATCCGCGACCACCTGAAACTACAATATCTGCATCGGCTATTGAAACTTTTCCAGAACCTTTTTCAACAGATTCAACTTTAATTCCAAAATCATTTTCTCCAATAGTTGGGTTGAAATCTTCAGTTGTCAAACTAGAAGAGTTTTCAAAAACGCCATATGAATTTTTAGCTAGACCTATAATTTTCACAGCACTATGGATTTCGGTAATATTGAAGGCTTTGTTTGAAAAAGCGCTTCTTCGAACTTGAAATGGAGCAATGCTTACTGGTAATCCCACTACATTTGAAGCAAATCCGGCTTCGAGCGAAACAGCAACAAAAGGGGCAAGGTAGATACTGTCCGTTGTTGAAGATAGAACGACTAGTTTGGCATTTTCTTTCTGAGCCGCTTGTTGAATGACATCGGCATAAGCTTTAGCCGAAAAAACAGCTAATTTATCATTGCTTATTTTCAGTACTTTATCAACACCGTATTTTGATAATTCCGAAACATCTCCAGTATTAATGGTTACAGCTGTAACCGTTGTTCCCAATGATTCCGCAACTTTTTTTGCATAAGAAGCCAATTCGAAAGCAATTTTTTTGAATTTTCCTTCTGCAGATTCTGCATATATTAATATTGACATAAATTTTTTGTTTAAAGTTTCAGGTTTAAAGTTTCAAGTTGCACATTGAATACTGAACACTGAACACTGATTACTATATAACTTTTGCTTCGTTGTGTAATAAATTGATTAACTCATCTAAGTTATCTGCAGCTATTAACTTTACTGCCGATTTAGGAGCTGGTTTTTCAAACTTTACTGCTTTTGTATGAATCGAAGCATCAGATGGCTCGACAACAGTTAAGGTTTTTGTTCTAGCAGTCATTATTCCTCTCATATTAGGAATACGTAAATCTTTTTCTTCGACCAACCCTTTTTGTCCACCTATTATTAAAGGTAAAGTTGTTGAAACTTTTTCTCTACCACCATCAATTTCACGGATTGCTTTTACAGTCGTTCCTTCGACAATCAATTCTGTACAAGAATTTATAAAATTATATCCAAGAATTCCGGCTACCATTCCAGGGACCATTCCTCCATTATAATCTAACGATTCTTTACCTGCAATCACAATGTCGTAACCACCATTTTTTATGACCTCGGCAAGTTGTTTGGCGACAAAATAACTATCGGTTGGGTTGGCATTTATACGAATGGCGTCATTGGCTCCAATGGCTAATGCTTTTCTCAAAGTTGGCTCTGTTTCAGCTCCTCCAACGTTGACAACAGTAATTGTCGCTCCTTGTTGCTCTTGGAACCAAATAGCACGAGTTAGTCCAAATTCGTCGTTTGGATTGATGACAAATTGCACACCATTTGTGTCGAATTGTGAGTCATCACTGGTGAAATTGATTTTTGAAGTAGTATCAGGAACGTGGCTGATGCAAACTAATATTTTCATAACTACGGTTTAAATTTCTAAAATTGTCGCACAAAATTAGAATATTAATTTGAATAATATACTATGCGTGCATAATATTTTTTTAATAATTATAACGTTTTCGTAAACCTTTTTAATTTTTATTAATCTTAAGCTGAATTAATCAGAAAAATGGGAATAACATTTTAAACATAATTTATGCATTAAAGTGATTTAAAATAATTATTTTTGCGGTTCGAAATTTACAGAACATTTATGAAAACTATGAGAACGATACAATTTAGAGAAGCTATTTGTGAGGCAATGAGCGAAGAAATGCGTCGCGATGAGTCAGTATATTTAATGGGTGAAGAAGTGGCCGAATACAATGGAGCTTACAAAGCATCAAAAGGAATGCTAGCTGAATTTGGCGAAAAACGAGTAATTGACACTCCAATTGCTGAGCTTGGTTTTACCGGAATTGCTGTAGGTTCTGCCATGAATGGTTGCAGACCAATTGTGGAGTATATGACTTTCAATTTTTGTTTAGTAGGAATAGATCAAATAATAAATAATGCCGCCAAAATGCGTCAGATGACCGGTGGACAATTCAATGTGCCTATCGTTTTTCGAGGACCAACTGCTTCTGCAGGTCAACTTGGAGCTACTCATTCACAAGCCATTGAAAATTGGTTTGCTAACACACCAGGGCTTAAAGTGGTAGTTCCTTCGAATGTGTATGATGCCAAAGGACTTTTGAAATCGGCTATTCGTGACAACGATCCTGTAATTTTTATGGAATCAGAACAAATGTATGGAGACAAAGGAGAAGTTCCTGAAGGAGAATATACCATTCCAATTGGTGTTGCCGATGTAAAAAGAGCAGGTACTGATGTAACTATTGTTTCTTTCGGAAAAATTATTAAAGAAGCGTATATCGCTGCCGATGAATTAGCCAAAGAGGGAATTTCTTGCGAAATTATCGATTTGAGAACGGTTCGTCCTATGGATAACGAAGCAATTCTTACTTCAGTTAGAAAAACAAATAGATTAGTAATTCTTGAGGAGGCTTGGCCATTTGCCAGCGTTTCTTCTGAAATCACGTATATTGTTCAAGAACAAGCTTTCGATTTTCTTGATGCACCAATTCAACGCATCACAACTGCAGATACTCCAGCACCATATTCACCAGTTTTGCTAAAAGAATGGTTGCCAAATGCTGAAGATGTTATCAAAGCGGTTAAAAAAGTAATGTATAAATAAGCTGTTAAACTTTTCGGAATATTAGACGATTAAATCAATCTAATATAAGAAATCAACTATATTTGAAACTTCATCAGAACTTAAAATTTGATGAAGTTTTTTTTGATTATGGGCAAGAATTTTTTGTTACCGCTGTTTTTTTTTATTGCTTTTGTGAGCACTGTTTTTTCGCAAACAAAAGTTAGTGGCGTTATATTAGATAAGTTGAACAAACCCATTCCGTTTGCCAATATCGCTTTTAAAAACTCAAGTGAAGGAGTCGTTTCTAGTGAAGACGGCGTATTTTATTTAGAATCTACAAAAAACTATAAAACAGTCATTATTACTTCTGTTGGTTATTCCGACAGAGAAATTGATTTGGAGAAAGCCATCAATTATAATTTAAAAATTCAATTGAGGGAAATTGAGACTTTAAATGAAGTTGTAATATACAAAGGAAAAACCTCCAAAAAGAACAATCCAGCCATAGATATTCTTCGAAAAATTTGGGAAAGAAGACGTAAAAACGGCTTGCATCTGTTTGATCAATACCAAATGGAAAAGTATGAAAAAATAGAGTTTGATATAAACTCTATTGATAGTGTTTATATGAAAAACAATTTGTTCAAAGAGATGGAATTTATTTTCAAACACGTCGATACTTCAAAGATAACGGGAAAAACTTACCTGCCTATTTTTATAAACGAAGCTTTGTCTGATGTGTATGGAGACAACAAATTGAAAAAAGTTAAAGAAAAAACCAAAGCCAATAAAACCTCAGGATTCAATGGTAATCAGCAGATTTTAGCTTTTGTGAATGATTTATACACCGATTTTGACATTTATGACAACCACCTCAATTTTTTTGACAAAAGTTTCACTAGTCCGCTTTCGACAACAGGAATTGATGTTTATAATTATGTGCTAAGAGATAGTGCATTCATTGATAACAAAAGGTGTTTTAATATTGTTTTCTATCCAAGACGCAAAAACGAATTGACTTTCAAAGGTGATTTTTGGGTAAGTGACACCACTTTTGCCATCAAAAAAATAAATATGGCCGCCACTCGAAGTGCCAATATCAACTGGGTAAAAGACATCTATATCGAACAGGAATTTGAGGTTATGAATGATTCCATTTTTCTGATGACCAAAGATTATATGATGACTGATTTTGCTCTGAACAAGAAAGAAGATTCGAAAGGAGTATACGGAAAAAGAACTTCTTTATACAGAGATCATAGATTTAACATTGAAAAATCAGAGAAATTTTACCGCGAGGAAGTCAATTATCTAGATAAAGAAGTTTATAATAAATCCGATGAATATTGGGAAGAAAATCGATTCGAAAGCCTTACCAAAGACGAAAAAGGAGTCTATAAAATGCTTGATACCTTGCAAACGGTGAAAAAATTCCAGCAATTGTACAGTTTGGTCGAAATCATTGATAGTGGCTACATTCATTTAGGGGAATTGGATTATGGTCCCATTTATTCCGTTATTGGACAAAATTCTGTTGAAGGATTGCGGTTAAGAGCTGGAGCGAGAACCTATTTTGGACCTAACGATCCTTGGCGTATGCAAGGCTATCTTGCTTATGGATTCAAAGATGATAAATTCAAATATGGACTTACCGGTAAATGGATGGTGAATCCTAAAAATCGATTCATAATTTCTGCCGGAAATCGTCGTGATATCGAACAAATGGGAGCGTCACTTACAACAACCAATGATATTGTTGGGCGAAGTTTTGCTTCGTCGGCCTTGATAGTTGTGGGTAGCAATAATAAATTGACCAATGTCAATTTGAGTAATATTGAATTTGAAATGGAACCCATAAAGAACTTAACTTTTTTCACAGGTGTTTCTTATCGGACTTTAATTTCGGCTTCGCCTGAATTTAGCCTAGATTATTATACCGATTTATCTCAAACCAAAATTCAAAGTCAGGTCAAACAATCCGAAGTAAATTTCCAAGTAGAATATACTCCCAAACGAATTCCAGTGGCATTTGGCGTCGAAAGATACAATGCAGACAGCCCTTTCACCAGTTTTTTTGTGACCTACAGTCAGGGTTTTAAAAACTTATTTTCAAGTGATTTCAATTATAAAAAATTACAATTGTATTACAAGCAGCCCATAATTATTGGTCCATTGGGACGTTCCGATATCACTATTGAAGCAGGAAAAACTTTCGGTTTTGTTCCTCTTGGTTTGATGAGTGTTGTTCCAGGAAATCAGTCCATTTTCAATATCGCCAATACATTTAACAATCTACAATTTTACGAATTTGTTACCGATCAGTATGTGACTTTCAAATGGGATCACGATTTTCACGGACGGTTTTTTGCTCGAATTCCATTTATGAGAAAGCTTAATTGGCGTGAAAACATTGGCTTTAGGTCGGTTTACGGGACAGTTTCGGACGAAAATAGGACCATAAACGCGTCCGGTTTGACCTATAATGCTCCTGACAAAGTATATTGGGAATACAGTGCGGGAGTTGGCAATATTTTCAAATTATTCCGAGTTGATTTTTCGTGGAGAGGCAGCTATTTAGATATGCCCGATGCCAATAAATTTGCAACAAAAATCTCTTTTGGATTTTATTTCTAATATGCAAGAAGCCATTCGATATCTTTCAGAAAAAGAACCTATTTTCAATCATATCATTGACAAATATGGTTTGCCAATACTTCCCAAACGCCCACAAGGATTCGAAACTTTAGTGTTATTAATCTTCGAACAGCAAGTTTCTATAGATTCAGCCAAAGCTACTTTTTTGAAATTAAAGGCTAAACACACTAATTTTAATCCTGAATCGCTACTTACTTTTTCGGATGAAGATTTTCGAAGCCTTGGCGTAAGCCGTCAAAAAACCTCTTATATAAAAGCTTTATCGCTTTCGATAACTAATAGCCAAATTGATTTAGAAAGTCTGGCAACCAAAACATCTGAGCAAGTTCGAGAGGAATTAATCAAAATCAAAGGCATTGGCCACTGGACCATCGACATTTATTTGATGTTTTCTCTTCAAGTTCCAGATATCATTCCACTGGGTGATATTGCTGTTATTAATACGATCAAAGAATTACTCGACATTCACGACAAACAAGAAATGGAAAATTATGTTTCAAAATGGAGTCCGTACAAATCTGTAGCGACTTTTCTTTTGTGGCATTATTATTTGAGCAAAAGGAATAGGAAAGTGTTGTATTGAAAGGTAATTTAAACGCTGAAATAGGCTATTTATCGATTTTATGTTGTAGAAGTTCTTAGTTTATCTATTTTTGCGCTACTAAATAACAAAAAACAAAAATGGTAAGAGAAAAATACAAATCTTTTGATGTTCTTATAGAGATACCAAGAGGAAGTAGAAATAAGTATGAATATGATTTCAAATTAAAGAGAATTCGATTCGACAGAATGTTGTTTTCTTCGATGATGTATCCGGCAGATTACGGTTTTATGCCGCAAACATTAGCATTAGATGGTGATCCACTAGACGTTTTAGTCCTCATCAACGAGCCAACTTTCCCCGGTTGTGTGATGGAAGTTAAGCCAATAGGGGTTTTCCACATGGCCGATGATAAAGGACCAGACGAAAAAATAATCTGTGTGCCTGTATCAGATCCGATTTGGAATTCATTAAATGATTTGGCTGATATTAATCCGCATTTATTAAAAGAGATCGAACATTTCTTCCAAGTGTATAAAGATCTTGAACACAAAATTGTCGATGTTGAAGGTTGGGGCGATCTAAGTCAGGCATTAGCTATTATAGACGAATGTACCGAACGTTTTAATCAACTTGAGAATAAACCAGAAGATTTATTCAAGATTTAATAATTTATTACAAATATTTTTTCCTATAAAGCAATATTCATGCATTTGAGTATTGCTTTATTAGTTTCAATATAGTACGTTTGCATCGAAACATAATAATTTCACAACCTGAAAATTAAATTAAATTTATTTTTATGAACACAATTATGATTTACGTGCCTATAATATTGGCATTAGTAGGATTGGTTTTTATGGCTATTAAAAGAGCTTGGGTTTTAAAACAAGATGCCGGGGATGGAAAAATGAAAGAGATTTCAGAGTATATCCACGAAGGCGCTTTAGCTTTTTTAAATGCAGAATACAAATTAATGACTGTTTTTGTTATTGTTGCAAGTATTGTTTTGGCAGGACTTACTTTTTTGCCAGGTAATTCATCTCATTTATTAATTGTAGTTTCTTTTATTTTTGGAGCAATTTTCTCGGCATTTGCAGGGAATTTAGGTATGAAAATAGCAACAAAAACCAATGTTAGAACCACTCAAGCCGCTCGTACTAGTTTGCCACATGCTTTAAAAGTTTCTTTTGGTGGAGGAACGGTTATGGGATTAGGTGTTGCAGGATTGGCTGTATTAGGTCTTACAGGGTTTTTTATCATACTTTATAATGTATATATGGGTGGAGTTTGGACTTCAACCGAAGATATGACTACTGTTTTAGAAACCTTAGCTGGTTTTTCTCTTGGAGCAGAATCTATTGCTTTGTTTGCAAGAGTTGGTGGAGGAATTTACACAAAAGCTGCCGATGTTGGCGCTGATATTGTTGGTAAAGTTGAAGCAGGAATTCCTGAGGATGACCCTAGAAATCCCGCTACTATTGCCGATAATGTTGGAGATAATGTAGGTGATGTTGCTGGAATGGGAGCCGATTTATTTGGATCCTATGTGGCCACTGTTCTTGCAACAATGGTTCTTGGAAATTATGTTATCAAAGATATGGGTGGAAACATTCAAGACGCTTTTGGAGGAATAGGTCCAATTTTATTACCAATGGCTATTGCAGGTTTCGGAATAGCATCGTCTATTGTTGGAACAATGTTAGTGAAAATTTCTAGCGATAATGCAAAAGAAGCTGAAGTCCAAAAAGCATTAAATATTGGAAACTGGATTTCTATTGCTTTGACTGCGATTGCCTGCTTTGTTTTAATTAAATATATGTTGCCAGAAACTATGAAAATGAGTTTCTTTGGTGAAGGCTTCAAAGAAATTTCATCGATGCGAGTTTTTTATGCATCAATGGTTGGATTGGTTGTAGGGGCAATAATTTCATCGGTTACCGAGTATTATACCGGTTTGGGAACAAAACCAGTTTTAGCTATTGTTGCAAAATCTTCAACAGGAGCTGGAACTAACATTATTGCGGGTTTGTCAACGGGAATGATTTCTACTTTTCCAAAAGTAATTGTGTTGGCTGCGGCCATTTGGATTTCCTATTCTTTCGCTGGTTTCTATGGAGTTGCACTGGCTGCATCTGCAATGATGGCAACAACAGCTATGCAATTGGCAATCGATGCTTTTGGACCAATTTCGGACAATGCTGGTGGAATTGCCGAAATGAGCGAATTGCCTAAAGAAGTTCGTACACGTACAGATATTTTAGATTCTGTTGGAAATACAACTGCTGCAACAGGAAAAGGATTTGCAATCGCTTCGGCTGCAATGACATCTCTAGGATTATTTGCTGCTTATGTAACTTTCACTGGAATCGACGGAATCAATATTTTCAAAGCACCCGTTTTATCAATGTTGTTTATTGGGGCAATGATACCAGTAGTTTTTTCGGCTTTAGTAATGAATTCTGTTGGAAAAGCCGCAATGGACATGGTAAACGAAGTACGTCGTCAGTTCAGGGAAATACCTGGAATTATGGAAGGAACCGGAAAACCAGAATATGCAAAGTGTGTAGATATTTCTACAAAAGCTGCTTTGCATGAAATGATGTTGCCTGGGATTTTAACTATAGGTTTCCCGATAGGAATTGTGTTAATTGGAAAATTAGTGTATATGAATGATGCCAATGCGAACGCAATGGTGGCTGAAATGCTTGGAGGTTATATGGCAGGTGTTACTGTTTCTGGTGTAGTTTGGGCTATTTTCCAAAACAATGCTGGTGG
This sequence comes from uncultured Flavobacterium sp., assembly GCA_963513695.1. Classification (GTDB taxonomy): domain Bacteria; phylum Bacteroidota; class Bacteroidia; order Flavobacteriales; family Flavobacteriaceae; genus Flavobacterium. Next base: position 143,118 of record CAUPRL010000001.1, on the reverse strand, counting down.
AGCTTGGGACAATGCTAAAAAATCTTTCGAAGCGGGAGTTTTAGTTGACGGATTAATGAGTTTCAAAGGTTCAGATGCGCACAAAGCTGCCGTAACTGGAGATACTGTAGGAGACCCTTTCAAAGACACTTCTGGACCATCAATGAACATTTTGATAAAATTGACTTGCTTGATTGGACTAGTAATAGCTCCTATTTTAGGAAATGGAAGCGCTTCCGAAAACAAAGTAATGAAATGCACCACGGAGATGAAATCATCTTGCGCTGAAGGTGGAATGATGGGCAAATGTGACATGTCTAAATGTGCCACAATGACCAAAGAAGAATGTGTCAAAATGTGTGATGAACAGGGATGTACTCCTGAGCAAAAAGAAATGTGTATGTCACATTATGATGCTAACGGAAAGTTTGTTGCTGATGGAAAAGCATGTTGCGCGAAAAAAACATCTTGTTTTAATACGGATGCTGTTACTAAGAAACAAGTAAAAGTTGAAATGACTAACGAGAATGGAAATGCTAAAGCAACTGTAACCACTATCGAAAACGGAAAAGAAAACGTTCAGGTTTTTGAAGGTTCATTAGAAGAAGTGAAAGCTAAAGTGGAAGCTTTGAAATAGTAAGTTTTACTTCTATATTAAAATCAAAATGCCTCACAATTTGCGAGGCATTTTTGTTTTATAAAGAGTAGATTTCTAAAACAATCCATTTAACTCTGCATCAATTTTATTGATAATCATTCCCAAATCTTCGGGATTATCCACAAAGTTAATGTTGTCTACATCAATAATTAATAATTTTCCTTTGGTGTACGTTTGAATCCAAGCTTCATATCGTTCATTCAATCTGTTAAGGTATTCTATAGAAATCGTGTTCTCATATTCCCGCCCGCGTTTGTGAATTTGGCCCACCAAATTAGGAATAGAACTGCGCAAATAAATCAACATATCGGGCGCAGCGACCATAGATTCCATTAATTCAAACAGCGAAGAATAGTTTTGGAAATCACGATTAGTCATCAGTCCCATAGCGTGAAGGTTGGGCGCAAAAATATGTGCATCTTCATAAATAGTTCTATCTTGAATGATTTTTTTACCACTTTCTCGAATTTGCATCACCTGACGAAAACGACTATTGAGGAAGTAAATCTGCAAATTAAAAGACCAACGTTCCATTTGGTGATAAAAATCGTCGAGATAAGGGTTGTCAACCACATCTTCATAATGAGGTTCCCATTTGAAATGTTTGGCTAATAAACGGGTCAATGTTGTTTTTCCGGCTCCTATGTTTCCTGCTACTGCTATGTGCATTATGGTATTGTGATTTTATAATTTGTAATTTCTTGGTTGGTAAAAATAGCTAAAATTTGGTCTTTGTAATAGAATTTTTTAAATGATTTATCCACATTTTCAATCGTGTAAATTCGATTCTTTTTTAAATCTTGTAGAAACAAGGTTCCGTTTTTCGAAAATACAATCTCTTGATTCGAAACGACTTGAATTTGGTCAAACTCAGGAGCTTTCCCGATAGTTGTGATTTTTCCAAAAACATCAACAGCATACCAATTCATTTTATCGTCAATCCATTGAAAGGTATTAAAATTGGATTCATAATATTTTAAATTTCCATTAAATGAAGGAGTTATCGATTGAAAAGTGTTTTTCAAAAAGTCAAAAAGACCTATTTGTTGAGTCAAACTATTGTAAATCCAAAGCCTATTTTGAGAAGCAATTCCTGAAGCCGAAACTAGTATTGGAATCTCATTTTCAGAAAAATTTATCTTCTGAGTCTCATTCAATTGATTGTCTAATAGGATAATAGTATTGAAATTTTCATAATACAGCATAATTTTCAATTGATTTTGAATATCAATTTTAGTGATTTTCCCCAAAGAAACGTTTTTATACTGCCATAATTCTTTTTCGTTTTTTTTATAAAAAGCATTGTTTTTAATGTAGTAAAGGTTTCCCATTCCATCAAAACCAACCAAAACATCAAAGTCTGTTTTTTGCGATGAGATTTGTTTTGCTGAAATGTTTTGTTCTTGGGCAAACACTAAAGCAAGTTGGAAAAACAACAAAAAGAATACTATTTTTTTAAGCATACGATTGGTTTCTGTTTCAAGAAATTAGGAATTATTAAGGGTTTTTAAAAATTAAGCTAATTTACGTTAAACCTATTTAAAATAGAGCTGTCTAATTATAATATTCTTAACATTTTAAATGTAACAATATTAGTTTTTAATTGTCATATTTGATATTTAAAATTTAAAACTAAAAATTTATGAACAAAATTATTTTTGCCCTAGTGCTTTGGCTTACTTCTTATTTCGGACTTCAAGCGCAAGAATTTCAAGGAATGGCCGTGTACCAATCAAAAACAAGCACCGAAGATATGAAAATGCGTTTGTCTGGAAATAAAGACATAACTCCTGAAATGCAAAAAACTATTGAGGAGAGAATGAAAAAAATGTTTGAAAAAACATTTATACTAAATTTTAATAAAACGGCATCCATATACAAAGAGGAAGAAAAACTCGACGCACCAACTCAAGGAGGTCCTGGCGGGGGAATGCGTATAATGGCCTCAATGACTGGAGGTGGCGGGACATATTATAAAAACGTCAAAGAAAAAGCATATACAGTAGATAAAGAATTTATGGGGAAAGAGTTTCTAATCAAAGATTCATTACCCAATTTAAAATGGAAAATGGAGTCTGAAACCCGAGTGATTGGAGGCTATAATTGTTTTAAAGCAACGGCAATACGACCTGTTAGCAAAACCGATTTTAGGAATTTTAGACCTAAACCAGAAGATAAAGACGGCAAAAAAACGACAGATGCTGCAACAAAACCTGCTGACGAAAGTAAGAAAACCAACTTTATGGACGAAATGAACATTCCAAAGGAAGTTGTAGTAACCGCTTGGTACACTCCAGAAGTGCCGGTAAACCAAGGGCCTGAAAATTATTGGGGATTGCCAGGTTTGATTTTAGAAATAAATGATGGCAAAACGGTTATTTTGTGTTCAAAAGTGGTATTGAATCCAAAAGAGAAAGCCGATATCAAAGCGTCGACAAAAGGCAAAGTAGTTACTCAAGCGGAATACGATGACATTATGATAAAAAAGATGGAAGAATTTCGTGAAATGAATAGAGGTCGTGGAGGCAATGGAACAATGCAAATTCGAATGGGTGGACCTAATTAAAATTATTTTTTTATAACCATTCTAAAAATTCACTCCAATATTCTGATGAAAAACTCACTCATAGCTGCTCTTTTCCTTATTAGTTCATTTTCTTTTGCTCAAAACGTTAAGTTAGAAGGGATCGTTTCAGATACTAAAAATGTCGCTTTGGAAATGGTCAATGTTATGGCCGTAAACACTGCTACAAAAGCGATGGATTCGTACGCCATTACTAATGATAAAGGGAAATACTCCCTAAACTTAAAGCCCAATACCACTTATAATCTTAAAATTAGCTTTCTGGGAATGCAAAGTAAAGAGATAGAAATTATCACCTCGACCACGCCAATTAGCAAAAATGTAACTTTAGAAGAGAGTGCTACGGAGTTAGATGGGGTCGAAATTATTCGCGAAATGCCGGTTTCAATCAAAGGAGATACTATTGTCTACAATGCCGATTCTTTCAAAACTGGAACAGAACGAAAGCTAGAGGATGTGCTGAAGAAATTACCTGGTGTCGAAGTTAATGCCGATGGTGAAATAGAAGTGGAAGGAAAAAAAGTAAGCAAATTAATGGTCGAAGGAAAAGACTTTTTTGACGGAGATACCAAACTTGGGGTCAAAAATATTCCTGCCGATGCCATAGATAAAGTTCAAGTGCTCCGAAATTTCAACGAAAATTCTATTTTAAAAGGGGTTGAAAATAATGAGGAAAATGTGGCAATGAATATCAAACTGAAATCCGGTAAAAAGAATTTCTGGTTTGGAGATATCACAGGCGGAATTGGCGTTGGACATACTGATTTTCGATATGTTATGAACCCAAAATTGTTTTATTACAGCCCCAAATACAGTATAAATCTGATCACAAATTTCAATAATATTGGCGAGTTGCCCTTGACGGTTCAAGATTATTTCAAATTGACAGGTGGTTTTAGAGGAATGATGAGCAAGGGTGGGTCTACGTTTAATGTTTCATCGAATGATTTGGGGATTTCATTGTTAAGAAACAATAGAGCCAAAGAAATTGAAACGCAATTTGGAGCTGCAAACTTCTCATATAATGTGAATAAAGCATGGAATTTGAGTGGTTTTGGGATAATGTCATCTTCTACTACAGATGTCGAAACGCTATCGCAGACTAATTTTTTAAAACCCAATTCCTCCGAAATTCAATCTACAGAAAACCGCAAAGAAGTGGCACACCAAAAAAGCAACTTAGGAATGTTTAAATTGAGTTCGCTTTACAAACCTTCAACTAATTTTCAATTGGATTACGATATCTTGACAAAGATTTCAAAGCAAGAGGAAGAATCCCCTTTACTACGGGAAACTATTGTCAATGCTGTTTCGACAACCGAACTAATCAACACTACTAAAAATCAAGATCCTGTTTCGGTCAATCAAAACCTAAGTTTGTTTTATACCTTGAGCGAGAAAAACATTTTTGCAGTCGAAATGCAACATTTGTATCAAGAAGAAGATCCTTTTTATAATGCGAATCTAAAGAGTCAGCCCTTCAAATTAGCAGGATATAATCCCAATCAAAACAGAAATGACATTAGTCAAAACCGTTTTGTAAAAACGAATAAAATCGACGCAAAAATTGATTATTATTATATGCTTACAGCAAAAAGCAATATCAATATTACTTTAGGAAACACCTATTCTGATCAAAATTTCAATTCGAGTATGTATCAAATTCTTGACGACAAAACCGTCAACGAATTGGATAGTCAAGCCAACACCAACGATGTAAGTTATAGATTCAATGATGCCTTTTTAGGATTGCATTACAAATTTTTAACGGGTAAGTTTACCTTTACGCCTGGAGTTAGTTTTCATAGTTATAATATGACCGACACTCAGCTTGGAAGTGATTTTAGTCAAAGTTTTACTCGTTTGTTGCCTGATTTGTTAGCTATTTATCAAATCAAAAAAGCCGAATCCCTGACCTATAATTTTTCATACACCAATAATTTTACCGATATCAATCAGTTGGCCAAAGGGTTTGTATTTTCAAATTACAATAGTTTGCGTAGAGGGAGTAGAATCCTCGAAAACGCAACTTCTCTGCAGCATTCTTTGCGCTATTTCAAGTACAATATGTTCAATTTAGAAAACATTTCAGCCTTTCTAAATTATTCGAAACGGATAGACGCCATAAAAACCAAAGCTGTTTTCGATGGTGTCAATCAAACTTCGGAGCCTTATAATTCTTCAGACTTTGCTGACGAAACCTTTTCCGGAAGTGGTTCTTACGGTCGTTCATTTTTGAGAAATTATAAGGCTTCGGTATCGGCAAATATCAATTGGTCCTTATTCAACAACATTCAAAACACTGTTAACATAACCAATGAAAGTTTTACTCAAAGCTACACGATGAGAGCCTCGACGAATTATAAAAACATGCCCAATTTAGAATTAGGCTACAATATTGTAATAAATAATTACGCCGATAATGTATTTTATACCGACAAACCCTTTGCAAAATTAGATTATTACTTTTTGAACGCGTTTTCTTTCGTGACTGAATATGAATTTTATCACTATTACAATACCGAAAAAACGGTAAATAACGAGTACGATTTTCTAAGTGCAAGCCTTATTTATCAAAAGAAAGACAGCAAATTTGAGTATAAAATCAGTGGAACAAATCTCTTGAATACCAAGTCCATTAACGACGACAGTTTCTCGCAATTTTCTACAAGAACTTCGCAATATACAGTTCAGCCACGCTATTTGATTTTCTCTTTGAAGTATAATATTTAAAGGAATTAATATCAATCTTTGCTGAAAAGTACAACCCAATAAAAAACCCTGACAATTATTATTTTGTCAGGGTTTTTCTATGTGTGCTTCACAATAATATTTACAATCCAAAAGCAGCTTTCACTTGATCTACGAAATCTAATTTCTCCCAAGTAAATAAGTCTACGGTTACCGTTTTGGTTTCACCACCTGGAGCAGAAAAAGTTTTGGTTACAGTTTCAGGAGTTCTTCCCATATGTCCGTATGCCGCAGTTTCGCTGTAAATAGGATTTCTCAATTTCAAACGTTGTTCGATAAAATAAGGACGCATATCAAAGATTGCTTCTACTTTTTTAGCAATTTCACCGTTAGTCAAATTCACTTTTGAGGTTCCGTAAGTGTCAACAAAAATACCCATAGGTTGGGCTACGCCAATTGCATACGAAACTTGAACCAAAATCTCGTCGGCAACACCAGCTGCAACAAGGTTTTTAGCGATATGACGAGTGGCATAAGCCGCACTTCTATCTACTTTACTTGGATCTTTTCCAGAGAAAGCACCACCACCGTGAGCGCCTTTTCCACCGTAAGTATCCACAATGATTTTTCTCCCTGTCAATCCAGTATCTCCGTGAGGCCCACCAATTACGAATTTGCCTGTTGGGTTAATATGGTAAGTGATTTTGTCATTGAAGAAGTGAGCATATTGAGGATATTTCGCTTTAATTCTAGGAACCAAAACCGAAACTAAATCACTTTTGATTTTGGCTAGCATTTCAGCTTCTGGAGCGAAATCATCGTGTTGAGTCGAAATTACAATCGCATCAATTCGTTGTGGTTTGTTGTCGTCTGAATATTCTAAAGTTACTTGCGATTTCGCATCAGGACGCAAATAAGTAACTTCAGTATTTTCTCTTCTGATATTGGCCAATTCAATCAATAATGCATGAGCAATATCCAAAGCCAAAGGCATATAATTTTCAGTTTCATTTGTAGCGTAACCAAACATCATTCCTTGGTCACCAGCACCTTGATCTTCTGGTTTTGCTCTTTCTACTCCTTGATTAATATCGGCAGATTGTTCGTGAATAGCGGAAAGAACACCACAAGAATTGGCTTCAAACATATATTCACTTTTAGTATATCCAATTTTTTTGATAACATCTCTAGCAATAGTTTGAACATCTAAATAGGTGTTCGACTTCACTTCACCAGCAAGAATAACCTGTCCGGTTGTTACCAAAGTTTCACAAGCTACTTTCGACTCAGGGTCAAATGCCAAGAAATTATCAATTAATGCGTCTGAAATTTGATCAGCTACTTTGTCTGGATGTCCTTCACTCACTGATTCTGACGTAAATAAATAAGCCATAATAATATAATTTTTAAATTAAGCGAGGAAGAAAAAAATAATTGCAGGGAAATACTAAAGGAGAGTTCTGCTTTAGCATTTTTTTAACGAGGTTGCAATCAGTTCAAATTTTTCCTCTAATATTCGGGTGCAAATGTATGAAACCAAATTGAATTCCAAATTAATCTTAACTTATTTTTTGATGTTTATTATTAAAATAACATTTAGGTGAATTTATAGATTGTTTAAATAATTGTTAAGTTGAATATAATTTTTTAAAATTTATTTGGATTTCTAAATAAAAGTTTGGATATTTGTCAAACAAAAGAAAGAAAAATGAATTTTAATGTTTGCAATATTTCAAAGTCGATGCAGGAAAAATCCTGTGGGTCGTTTATTGCTTAAATTTTAAAAAAAATTATACAGCAAAAGCCTCCCACGAACCGGGAGGCTTTTTTTTTTGAATTACAATAAAACTAAAATTAATTCTAATATGAACATTTTACAGCAAAAACAAATGAACAAATGCAATGTCAAATCGATGATTTGTGCAAAATCCATGATGTTTGTAAGTGTCAGTTGAATCCGAAAGTATAAGTTATAACAAAACTTAAAACCCTTTTGGATATTTTTCTAAAAGGGTTTTTGTTTTTTAAGATCGAAAGCATTCAAAAGTTTAAAACCTAACATATTTCAACGACCGAAAAGAATTCGGTTTACAATCTAAAATCAATAAAAAAATTAAAAATTATGAGCACGCCAAAATTCGCAACAAACGCATTACACGCAGGACACGACATTACTAAAACAGCAGGAACAAGAGCGGTACCTATTTATCAAACTAGTTCTTATGTATTTAATAATTCGGATCATGCTGCCAATTTATTTGGACTTGCCGAAGCGGGATTTATATATACCAGATTAAATAATCCAACCAACGATATTTTAGAACAACGATTAGCTGCACTCGAAGGCGGAATTGCCGCTGTTGTTACTGCTTCAGGAACGGCAGCCATTGCTACTTCATTATTAGTTTTGCTAAAAACAGGCGATCATATTGTAGCTTCCAATAGTTTATATGGTGGAACCTACAATTTATTGAGTGCTACTTTGCCAAGATTGGGTATCACGACTACGTTTGTAGATCCATCCGATGCCAGCAATTTTACTAAAGCAGCGAATGAAAACACCAAAATATTTTTTGCAGAAAGTTTAGGGAATCCAAAATTAGACGTCTTGGATTTAAAGGCGATTGGAGCCGAAGCCAAAGCATTTAAAGTACCATTTATTGTCGATAATACGGTTCCTTCACCTTATTTGCTGAACCCAATCGAACACGGAGCCAATATTGTGATTCATTCCTTGACGAAATACATTTCAGGAAACGGAACTTCGCTCGGTGGCGCGGTTATTGATGCTGGAACATTCGATTGGAGTAGCGGAAAATTCCCTGAATTTACGGAGCCCTCGGAAAGTTATCACGGATTAATTTATCATGAAGCTTTAGGAAATGCCGCTTTTATAGCCAAGGTTCGAATAGAAGGTTTGCGGGATTATGGTGCAGCTTTAAGCCCATTCAATGCTTTTCAGATTATTCAGGGATTAGAAACCTTGCCCGTTCGCGTCAAGAAGCACAGCGAAAATGGCCTAGAATTAGCACAATGGTTAGAAAGTCAAGATGAAGTGGCTTGGGTTAATTATCCGGGTTTAAAGTCCAGTAAATATTACGATTTGGCAACACAGTATTTACCTAAAGGACAAAACGGATTACTAACTTTCGGCCTTAAAGGAGGATTTGAAGCAGCCAAGAAAGTAGCCGATGAAACGAAGCTATTTTCGCTTTTGGCCAATATTGGAGACACAAAATCATTGATTATTCATCCGGCGAGTACCACGCATCAGCAGTTGTCAGATGCAGAGCAGGTCGCCACGGGAGTTAGCAAGGATTTAATAAGACTCTCGGTTGGACTGGAAGACATCGAAGATCTGAAAGCCGATTTAAAAGCGGTTTTCGAAAATTTAAAAGTATAAAAAACAACATATTTGAACTTGGGAAAACTGAATTCAATATGTTTTAAAAAATAAAAAAAATAACATCTAAAAATAAAACATTATGAAAACTCTAAAATATATTTTGACCGTATTAATTCAGTTTTTCAAAAGTTTGAATGGTAAAACAATAAAAAATACTGAGGATTTAGACAAATTTGAATTTACATATCCAAAATTGGGAATCAATTTAAGTCAAAATCCAGAAACAAAAAAAACTCCAAAATCTTTGTTGACACAAATGTATTCTGAAGAAAATGAAATACTTTTTATCTGATGAAAGTCAGATTAAAAGTCAATAAAACTAGCAACGGAAAGAGTCTTTTTATGAGCTCTTTTCGATGCTGTTTATAATTTCTATAAAAAACCTAGCAGCCTAAAATTTGGTTGTTACAAAAAATAGTGGTTAATTTGCCCCTATAAGTTCACAAACGTACTGAAATGTTATAAAGAAAGCTCGAGGGAATAGACCCGATGAAAGCTTAGCAACCCTTTGAAAAACAAGAAGGTGCTACATTCTATCCCAATTTATAGGGAAAAGATAACAACAAGAATCCTCCTAGTTTACTTCTAGTTTTCTTTCTAATATTTCCAGACACAAATCAAAATAAAAATTAAAGATTTGAAAATTGGAAAATAAACCAACAACAATTAAATTACAAAATTTCACCACCGAAAGTGGCGTACTTATTTCTTCCATAAACTTAAGTTATCAAGTTTTTGGGCAAGTTTTAAATACAGCTCCTATCGTTTTGGTAAATCACGCCTTGACCGGAAATTCCCAAGTGGTTGGTGAAAATGGTTGGTGGAATAATCTTATTGGCGACAATAAAACTATTGACACTAATAAATACACCATTTTAGCTTTCAATGTTCCTGGAAATGGTTTCGATAAGACTTACATTGAAAATTATCTAGATTTTACGGCTCGCGACATCGCCAGACTTTTCTTGGAAGGCATTCGGTTTTTGAAAGTAAAAGAGCTTTTTGCTCTTATTGGTGGTTCTGTAGGTGGCGGAATTGCATGGGAAATGGTTGCCTTAGAACCAAAATTAGCACACAATTTTTTTCCAATTGCTTCCGATTGGAAATCGACAGATTGGTTAATCGCCAATTGTTATTTGCAAGAAAAAATTCTTTGCAATTCGTCAAAACCTATTGAAGATGCACGAATTCACGCGATGTTGTGTTACCGAACGCCAGAATCTTTCAAAGAAAAATTTCAAAGAACGTCAACCGAGTCTTTCGAGTCGTTTCAAGTAGAAAGTTGGCTGAATCATCACGGCGAGAAATTGCAAAAAAGGTTTCAGCTTTCGGCTTACAAAATGATGAATCAATTGCTTAAAACCATCGATATCACTAGAGGAAGAGATTCATTCGAAAATATAATTTCTGAAGTGGATGCCAATATTTATATTATCGGAATCAATTCGGATTTGTTTTTTACAGCTAATGAAAATAAGGAAACCTACCACGAAATCAAAAAATTCAAGCACAATGTTTTTTATAGCGAAATCGAATCGCAACACGGACACGATGCTTTTTTAATGGAATACGAACAATTGAACAATTTATTGGATGTTGTTTTTAAAAATAAAAAAAATAAAATGAAAATATTAAAATTTGGCGGTAAATCATTGGCCAACGGAGAAGGAATCAATAAAGTTTTAGATATTATTATCGATAAAAAAAGCAAAGGCGAAAACATTGCCGTTGTCGTTTCGGCAAGAGGAAATGCAACCGATGAATTGGAAGATATTTTGACCATCGCTGCCAAAAACGGTAATTACAAACCTCTATTAGAAAGCTTTAAAAGCTATCAACAAGACAGTTATAAAGTAGATTTATCTGAGGAATTTGCTGTTTTAGACAAACTTTTTGAAGGTGTTAGTCTGATTGGCGATTATAGCGAAAAAATTAAAGACCAAGTTTTAGCTCAAGGCGAATTGCTTTCGGCAAAATTGATAACTGCAGTCTTGCAAGAAAAAGGAATTGCAGCTCGTTTTGCAGACACAAGAGAATTGATAAAAACCGATTCGAATTTTGGAGATGCGCAACCATTGGAACAAATTTCGAAGAAAAATGTAGCTCATTATTTCAAAGAAAATAAAGATTCAATAAACATAATCACTGGTTTTATTGGCTCTAATAACAGTGGAGACACAACAACTTTAGGAAGAAATGGAAGTAACTACACGGCTTCATTAATTGCCAATTATGTAGATGCCGAAGAGTTGCAAAACTATACTCACGTTGACGGGATTTACACCGCCAACCCAGATTTAGTGCCTGACGCCAAAAAAATTGACCGTTTGTCTTTTAACGAAGCTAACGAAATTGCCAATTTTGGAGCAACAATTTTGCACGCCAAAACCATAATTCCTTTATTGGAGAAAAATATTCCACTTCGAATTCTTAACACTTTCAACCACGAAAATCAAGGAACATTAATCACTTCAAAATCAAATAAGGAAGGAATTAAAACACTTTCGGTTCTTGAAAATGTAGCTTTAGTAAACCTTGAAGGAAGAGGATTACTTGGAAAAACTGGAGTTGATGCTCGAATTTTTAAAGTAATGGGCGACAATGACATTAGCGTAAGCATCATTTCGCAAGGTTCTTCCGAAAGAGGAATTGGGCTTGTGGTGAATTCCAATCAAGCAACTAAAGCGATGATCGAATTGGAGAAAGAATTCGAAAATGATTTCTATTCGAAAGACGTAAACAAAATCTCGATTACCGATGATGTTTCGGTGATTTCGATTATTGGTCAGGATTTGAGCACTTTCCACAAACCTTACACTTCGTTGATAAAAAACAAGGTTGTGCCTATTCTTTTCAACAATACTGTAACGGGAAAAAACGTGAGTTTGGTGGTGAAAAAATCACAATTGAACAAAGCTTTGAACGTAATTCACGGAGAGATTTTTGGAGTTTCTAAGAAAATAAACATCGCTATTTTTGGTCACGGATTGGTTGGTGGAACATTGATTAATCAAATTTTAGAATCGGCTGCTACTATCGAAAAAAGGAAAGATATTAAACTAAATGTTTTTGCGATTGCCAATTCTAAAAACTTGCTTTTGAACAAAAACGGAGTTTCTCCAAATTGGAAAAATGAAATTCAAACCAACGGTTTCTCTTATACAATTGATGATGTAATTGCTTTCGCCAATGAAAATAATATGGAGAATTTGATTGCCATAGATAACACGGCAAGTGCTGCATTTGTCGAAAATTATGTAACATTGGCCGAAAATAGTTTCGACTTGATTTCTTCCAATAAAGTGGCAAACACTTTAAGTTATAAGTTTTACAAAGATTTGAGAAAAGTTTTGGCAGAAAACCAAAAGAATTATTTGTATGAAACTAATGTTGGCGCAGGTTTACCATTGATTGACACGATAAAATTATTACATCTTTCAGGTGAAAATATTACCAAAATCAAAGGCGTTTTCTCGGGAACCTTGAGTTATTTATTCAATAATTTCTCAGCCAAAGATGTTCCATTTAGCGAAATCTTGAAAGAAGCCATCGACAACGGTTACACAGAACCTGATCCGAGAGAAGATTTATGCGGGAACGATGTGGGTAGAAAATTATTAATTTTGGCAAGAGAATTGGATTTGCAAAATGAATTCGAAGAAATCAGCATTCAAAACTTAATTCCAGAACATTTGCGTGAAGGAAATGTTGCCGATTTCTTGAATAAATTAAAAGAATTCGACCCGATTTATACCAAAATAAAAGAAGACCAAGAACCAAATCACGTGTTGAGATACATTGGCGAATTGTCAGGAGATTTACAAAACGACAAAGGAAATCTAGAAGTAAAATTAGTTTCCGTACCTTCGGATACCGCTTTGGGCGGATTGAAAGGTTCTGATTCCTTCTTCGAAATTTACACAGAATCTTATGGCGACAGACCCATCGTAATTCAAGGCGCTGGTGCAGGATCGGCAGTTACTGCTAGAGGAGTTTTTGGAGATTTATTGAGATTGTCGGATAAAGGATAAAAGCCCACTAGCCCCCAAAGGGGGAATGAAAAACTGTATACAGTTTGAAAAATCAAGATTGAATGAGAATAGATTTTTATTCATTATTATATTAATTAAAAAACGACTTACCTCCAGTCTATTCTCCCTCCCTTATGGGGAGGGTTGGGGAGGGACTTATTATGAAAGTAACATTAAACAGAGTAAACGAAAATTTCCACTTTGAATTGAAAAACGAACGTGGACATATAGTAAATGTAGATGCGCGTCCAGATTTTGGAGGAAATGATATGGGCCCAAGTCCAATGGAATTAATCTTGATGGGAGTGGCTGGTTGCAGTGGAATCGATATGATTTCGATTTTAAAAAAACAACGTCAGGAAATCACTTCTTTCAAAGCGGATGTAGAAGGCGAAAGAGTTCAAGTGGGTGATGCCAAACCTTTCAAAGATATATATGTAATTTTTTATTTGGAAGGAAACATTAAAGAAGATAAAGCCAACAAAGCAGCACAATTATCATTTGAAAAATATTGCTCGGTTGCCAAAACAGTGGAACCTACAGCAACCATACATTATAAAGTAGTTTTGAATGGAAACCCCCTAGCCCCCGAAGGGGGAACTAGCAACTAATAAATATATTATAATTTAATTAAAATAAAGGCTTCTGTTTCTCCCTACAGAGGCAAAATTATTAGGCAAACGTTCTTATTTACGCTTAATAATTCCCCCTTCGGGGGTTAGGGGGCTTATTATGGAAAACAACAATTTCGGTTTCGAGACCCAAGCCATACGCAATCAATTAGAGCGCACCCAATATTTAGAACATTCTGTGCCTTTGTACCTAACTTCTAGTTTTGTATTCGAAGATGCCGAAGATATGCGTGCTTCCTTTGCTGAAGAAAAAGATCGAAATATTTACAGCCGTTACAGCAATCCGAATACTAACGAGTTTGTGGATAAAGTGTGCCAAATGGAAGGCGCAGCATCAGGATTTGCTTTCGCCTCCGGAATGGCGGCAGTCTATTCTACATTGGCGGCTTTGTTGAATTCAGGTGATCATATCGTTTCGGCAGGTAGTGTTTTTGGAGCGACACATTCTTTGTTTATCAATTATTTTCCGAAATGGGGAATAGAAACTTCGTATTTTGACATCAACAAGCCAGAGACAATTGAAAGTTTTATAAAGCCGAATACCAAGATTCTTTTTGCCGAATCGCCAACCAATCCAGCAATAGATATTATTGATTTGGAATTGCTTGGTACAATTGCCAAAAAACACAATTTAATTTTAATTATTGATAACTGTTTTGCAACGCCATATTTACAACAACCTATAAAATGGGGAGCCGATTTGGTGATCCATTCGGCGACCAAATTAATGGATGGTCAAGGTAGAGTTTTAGGTGGAATAACTGTTGGTGATGCCGAATTGATTCAAAAAATCTATTTGTTTTCTCGATTGACAGGGCCTTCTTTATCACCGTTTAATGCTTGGGTTTTGTCTAAAAGTTTAGAAACTTTGGCCATTCGTTTAGACAGACATTGCGAAAACGCTTTAAAAGTAGCCGAATTTTTAGAACAAAATCCCAACGTAAGTTTGGTAAAATATCCATTCTTGAAATCGCATCCACAATATGCCATTGCCCAAAAGCAAATGAAATTGGGAGGCAATATCGTGGCATTCGAAATCAAAGGAGGAATCGAAGCAGGAAGAGCTTTCTTGGATAAAATAAAATTGTGTTCATTGTCACCCAATTTAGGAGATACCAGAACTATTGTAACGCATCCAGCATCAACAACACACAGCAAATTGTCTGTCGAAGAACGTTTGGCAGTAAGTATTACCGATGGTTTGGTAAGAGTTTCTGTAGGTTTGGAAACGGTGAAAGATGTTATTACTGATTTGGAGCAGGCACTTTCTTAAAGATTTATAATTATTGATTCATACAAAATAGCCCACGGTTTTAATCGTGGGTTTTGTGTTAAAATTTCAGATTAGCGATTTTACAAGATAAATGATGGAAGAATTCACCACATTTCAAAAATTTAACGACCAAAATTCTGCCTCACAACTAGGAGATTTTTTCAAAGAGAAAGGGCTCGAGTATTTGCTTGAAGATAATTCTCTAAGTTTTGATCCCTCATTTGCAAATAGTGGATTTGGCAAAGAATTTTGTATCAAGCTCAAGAAAAGTGATTTTGAAAAAGGAAATGCATTTTTAAATGAAAAAGCAGAAAAAGAAATTGTTGAAATAGACAATGATTACTATCTATTAAGTTTTACAGATAAGGAATTATTTGAATTGATTGCAGCGGGTGATGAATGGAGCCCATTTGATGTTTCTTTAGCTGAAAGATTATTAAAAGAAAGAGGAAAAGAAGTTACTCTTGAAGAAATAGAAAAAATAAAAATGAATAGAATTGTTGAACTTTCTAAGCCAGAAGAAAGTCAAAGAACTTATATATTTATTGGCTATATTACAGCAATTTTAGGGGGTTTTCTGGGCATATTTATTGGTTGGCACTTGTTGACATTCAAAAAAACATTGCCAAATGGAAATAGAATTTATGCTTATTCAGATAATGATAGAAAACAAGGGAATCGTATTTTAATAATAGGTGGAATTTTTTTAGTAATTTGGCTATTATATAGGTTTCTAAAATAATTCAATTTTAATAAAATGCTCTCAAAAAAAACAAAATACGGAATCAAAGCACTCACTTTCTTGGCGCGCCAGAAAGACAATACTCCAGTGCAAATTGCTGAAATTGCCAAAGCGGAACATATTTCACTAAAATTTTTAGAAAGTATTTTGTTGCTCCTGCGTCATTCTGGTTTTTTGGGTGCCAAAAAAGGCAAAGGCGGAGGTTACTATCTCATCAAAGATCCTAAAGACATCAATATGGCCAAAGTTTACCGCATTCTGGAAGGGCCAATTGCACTTTTGCCATGCGCCAGCCACAACTTTTACGAGAAATGCGATGATTGTAACGATGAATCTATTTGTGCCGTTCGCAAATTGATGATGGAAGTTCGAGACAATACCTTGATGATTTTGGAAAATAATTCTTTGGCAGATATTGCTTTTTAATCAATAATTTATTGGAATATTATTTTGTTATTTAGAATAAAGTAGTATTTTTGCCGACTAATCTACTAAACCGATAGGATAATAGATTTAATTTATAAATTGTAATATAATGAGTTTATCAATTGTAAAAACAGTATTAGAAAAAACAGCAAGTTTTTCCATAGAGGAAACTTTAGCTTTTTTGGCTAGTGAATATGAAGGGAAAGTAGTGTTTTCGACTTCTTTCGGACAGGAAGACCAAGTGATTACGGCTTTAATCGCCAAGAATGATTTGCCAATTACCATTTTTACTTTGGATACGGGAAGATTATTTCAAGAAACCTACGATGTTTTTCATAAAACCCAAAAGAAGTACAAAAAAGACATAAAAGTCTATTTTCCAGAAGCCGCTTCAGTGGAGAAATTAATGGAAACAAAAGGGCCAAACAGTTTTTACGATTCAGTCGAGAACAGAAAAGAATGTTGTTTCATTCGAAAAGTAGCTCCGTTGACTAAAGCATTAAAAGGGAATGCCATTTGGATTACGGGATTAAGAGCCGAACAATCAGATAATAGAAATAATTTGGATTTGTTTGAATACGACGCACATTTTGATATCATCAAATTCAATCCATTATTGAAATGGTCTCTGAAAGAAGTGGAAGACTATTTAGAAAAAAATAATGTGCCACAAAATGCATTACACAAAAAAGGTTTTGTAAGCATTGGGTGTGCGCCTTGTACCAGAGCAATCACAGCTGATGAAGATATTAGAGCCGGAAGATGGTGGTGGGAATCCAGTCATAAAGAATGTGGGTTGCACCAAAAATAATAAAAATATACAATTAAAAAACGGCCACGAATTTCACGGATTTAAAAAACTTTGTTGAATTAGTAATTAATAGAATAATTCGTGAAAGGGTGGCAAAATATCAAAAACAATGAGTTCCATATTAAAAACAAATGCTTTAGAAAGCGAAGCGATTTACATATTTAGAGAAGTTATTTCTCAATTCGAAAAACCAGTTTTACTTTTTTCAGGAGGAAAAGATTCGATTACATTGGTACGTTTGGCGCAAAAAGCATTTTTTCCTGCTAAAATTCCTTTTCCATTATTGCACGTTGATACAGGACATAATTTTCCTGAAACCATTGAGTTTAGAGACAGATTAGTGGCTGAATTAGGATTAGAATTAATCGTTCGTAACGTTCAGGATTCGATTGATGAAGGAAAAGTGATTGAAGAAACGGGGCGTTATTCAAGTCGAAATATGTTGCAAACGACTACACTTTTAGATGCTATCGAAGAATTCAAATTCGATGCTTGTATTGGTGGTGCTCGTCGTGACGAAGAAAAAGCAAGAGCCAAAGAACGTATTTTCTCGGTTCGTGATGACTTTGGTCAATGGGATGAAAAAAATCAACGTCCTGAATTATTCGATTTATTGAACGGAAAAATCGAAATCGGACAAAACGTACGTGTTTTTCCTATTTCAAACTGGACAGAATTAGACGTTTGGAGTTATATAGAACAAGAGCAAATCGAAATTCCATCGATTTACTTTTCACACAAACGTAAAGTTTTTTTGAGGGACGGTTTAATTTGGTCACATTCTCCTTATGTGTATCAAGAAGAAGACGAGCAAGTCGAAGAACGAATTGTTCGCTTCAGAACCGTTGGTGATATGAGCTGTACTGCTGCAGTCGAATCGTATGCGGCTACAATCGCCGAAGTGGTTGGAGAAATCAGAACATCAACAATTTCTGAAAGAGGAGCCCGAATCGATGACAAACGTTCCGAAGCTGCAATGGAAAAAAGAAAACAACAAGGATATTTCTAGAATTATCGGCAGCATTTAAAATTCAAAATTTATAATTAAAAATAACAAAAAACTGATGGAAGTTTTAAAAATAGCAACAGCAGGAAGTGTAGATGACGGAAAGAGCACATTGATCGGGAGATTATTATACGATACAAAATCGTTGACAACCGATAAAATTGAAGCAATAGAAAGAAGCAGCAAGCAAAAAGGATACGATTATCTTGATTTTTCATTGGCCACCGATGGTTTGGTTGCCGAGCGTGAACAAGGAATTACGATAGACGTAGCACATATTTATTTTTCGACAGCCAAGAAAAGTTACATCATTGCCGATACACCAGGTCACGTTGAATATACAAGAAATATGGTTACTGGAGCTTCGACTTCGCAAGTTTCTATCATTTTGATTGATGCTCGAAAAGGTGTTATTGAGCAAACTTATCGTCACTTTTTTATCAATAATTTATTGCGTGTCAAAGAAGTAATTGTTGCGGTGAATAAAATGGATTTGGTTGATTATTCGGAAGAAGTGTACAACAAAATCAAAGCTGATTTTCAAGCCTTGAATGCCAAAAGCACGTTCAAAGAACAAGTGGTAAGTTACATTCCTTTAAGTGCAATCAACGGTGGAAATGTAGTAGACAAATCCGAAAATATGCCATGGTATAATGGACAAACTATTTTGGAACATTTAGAAGGTTTAGAGCCGAAAGACGTTTTCGAAAAAGGGAAAGTGCGTTTCCCAGTTCAAACAGTGATTCGACCAAAAACGGAAGAATACCACGATTTTAGAGGTTATGCAGGAAAATTATATGGAAACAACATTAAAGTTGGAGATGCTGTAACGGTGCTTCCTTCTTTGACAGAATCTAAAGTTTCCAAAATTCATTTTTTCGATAAACAATTTGACGAAGCCGTTGCAGGTTCGTCGATAGTTTTGGAATTAGAAAACGACATCAATGTGACTCGTGGCGATATGATTGTAAAGTCTGGAGAATTGCCAAGAGTAGAAAAAGATATTGAAACAACAGTTTGCTGGATGGACAGTAAAAAATTGGTGGCTGGAACAAAATACATTGTTCAACATAATACCAATCGTGTTTTGGCTAAAATTGATGCAGTAAAAAACACCATTTCTACTGATTATTCAGGAACAAAAGAGGCCACACAATTAGCAATCAACGAAATTGGCGAAGTGCAAATAAAATTGAGCAAACCTTTGTATTTCGATGCTTACAGCGAAAACAAATCAAATGGCGCATTCATATTAATTGATACTTCGACCAACACGACCGCAGGAGTTGGATTTATTAAATAGGTAATAGTTCGAATTTCAACACAACTATAAACTACAAACACAAAACAGTAAATATGCAGAGTTTTAGAACCGAAATAGAAGATCCGATTGTTCAAAAAGACATCATCGATTTAGAAAGAAAAATTGCTTTATTCCGTGAAGGGAAAATAGATGAAGAGCGTTTTCGTAGCCTACGTTTAGCGCGTGGAGTTTATGGTCAGCGTCAGGAAGGTGTTCAAATGATTCGTATCAAATTGCCTTTTGGGAAAGTGACAAGCGAGCAATTAGTTCGAATTTCAAAAGTTTCTGACGAATATTCAAGAGGTCGTTTGCATATTACAACACGTCAAGACATCCAAATTCACTATGTGAGTTTAGACCGAACTCCTGAACTTTGGGCTGAATTAGAGAAAGACGATGTTACCCTTCGTGAAGCTTGCGGAAATACTGTTCGAAATATTACTGCTAGCGAAAATGCTGGAATCGATCCCGAAGAACCTTTCGATGTGTCTCCTTATGCATACGCCTTGTTTGATTTCCTTTTGAGAAATCCAGTTTGTCAGGAAATGGGACGAAAAGTAAAAATAGCATTTTCATCATCGGATAAAGATACTGCTTTGAGCTATTTGCACGATTTAGGATTTATTCCAAAAATCGTCAATGGAGAAAGAGGTTTTAAAGTTATGTTAGGTGGTGGATTAGGTTCTCAGCCGCATCACGCCGAATTGTTGTCGGAATTTATTCCCGCAAATCAAATAATTCCAACCACTGAAGGAATTCTTAGAGTTTTTGACCGTCATGGCGAAAGAGCCAAACGTTTGAAATCCCGTATGAAATTCTTAGTGAAAGATTTAGGAAAAGATGAATTTTTACGATTGGTCGAAGAAGAAAAAAAAGCTTTGTCTTGCCAATTTTTCGAAATTGATACAACGGCTTTTGATGGTCCAATTCCAGAACCTTTAAAGATGGCTCCAAAAGTTGAAATTGCTGATATTGCCGCTTTTGAAACTTGGAAAAAATCGAATGTAATTCAACAAAAACAAAAAGGATATGTTGCCATCGGAATCAAAGTTCCTTTGGGTGATTTTTATACAGACAAAGCCCGATTATTGGCTGATTTGATTAAAAATTATGGAGCGAATGAATTGCGTTTTTCATTAAGACAAGATATTCTTATTCGTAACATAAAAGAGGATAATTTAGTCTTTTTTTACCAAGAATTAGAAAAATTGGGATTCGTAGCTTTAGGATTTAATTCAACTGCCGATATTACTGCTTGTCCAGGAACTGATACTTGTAATCTTGGAATTGCGAGCAGTACAGGAATCGCAACTGAACTAGAAAGAGTTTTGGCAGCCGAATATCCACAGTACAACAATAACAAAGATATTACCATAAAAATCAGTGGCTGTATGAATGCTTGTGGCCAACACAATATGGCACAAATTGGTTTTCAAGGAATGTCAATCAATTCAGGAAAGCTAGTAGCTCCGGCACTTCAAGTGTTGTTAGGAGGTGGTAATTTAGGAAATGGAAACGGAAGATTTGCTGATAAAGTAATCAAAATTCCGAGTCGTCGTGGTCCTGAAGCCTTGCGTTTTATTTTGAATGATTTCGAAGCGAATGCCAACGGACTTAAATTTTTGGATTATTATGATGCCAAAGGCGAGAAATATTTTTTCGATTTATTAACGCCACTTGCTGATATTTCAAATCTAACTGAAGCAGATTTTGTCGATTGGGGAAATGCTGATAATTATGTAAAAGCCATTGGTGTGGGCGAATGTGCCGGTGTTGTAATTGATTTAGTAGCCACTTTAATTTTCGAAGCCAAAGACAAAATTACTTTTGCACAAGAAGCTTTCGAAGAGAAAAAATGGTCGGATGCAATTTATTTAGCCTATGCCGGATTTGTAAATGGTGCCAAAGCCTTATTACTTGCCGAAAACGAAAAAACAAACCATCACGCAGGAATCATCGATTTGTTCGACACTATTTTTACAGCGACAAACAAAATCGAATTGAAATCTACTTTCAGAGATTTAGTATATCAAATCAATCAAAATGAGCCTTCTGCCGAGTTTGCAAAAAAATATATTGAAGAAGCAATTGCTTTTTTTGAAACAATAGAATTGTATAGAGTCAAAGATTTAAAAAATGAATAAAATCGTAAAACCCAAAGTAACATTAGTTGGCGCAGGTCCCGGCGATCCTGATTTGCTGACTATCAAAGGAGCAAAAGCACTTGCCGAAGCCAATGTGGTTTTGTATGATGCTTTGGCAAACGAAGAAATATTGGCTTATGCACCTAAGAAATCCATCAAGATATTTGTTGGAAAAAGAAAAGGCTGTCACGAATATTCGCAAGACCAAATCAACCAATTGATTGTGGATAATGCCCTGACATATGGAAATGTAGTGAGACTAAAAGGGGGTGATCCTTTCATTTTTGGTCGCGGAAGCGAAGAAATCGAATATGTTGAAAGTTTTGGAATTCCAACCTTTGTCGTTCCCGGAATTTCTTCATCGATTGCTGTTCCTGCCAATCAAGGAATATCGTTGACCAAAAGAGGTGTTTCCGAAAGTTTTTGGGTAATTACAGGTACCACTTCGGATAGAAATTTATCAAAAGATGTGGCTTTGGCGGCTAAATCTACTGCAACTGTAGTGATTTTGATGGGTATGAGCAAATTAGAACAAATTATTACTTTGTTTCAAAACGAATCCAAAGGAGAAACTCCTGTTGCGATCATTCAAAACGGTACAATGCCTAACGAAAAAGTAGGTTTTGGAACCATCGATACAATTTCGAAAGTAGTTAAAGACAACAATTTGAGTTCGCCAGCCATCATCGTCATTGGCGAAGTCGTGAGAGAACGCAATAAATTAAAAGGATTTTACAAGGAATTTATTTCCAATAAAGTTTGCGCCAGAGAATAATGGAAAGAAACGAACTATACCCAATTTTCCTTAAACTGCACCAACTCAATGTGCTCATTGTTGGCGGAGGAAACGTGGGTTTAGAAAAATTGTCCTTTATGCTCAAATCCAGTCCCAATGCTAATGTTGAGGTAGTGGCGAAACAATTTTTGCCAGAATTAGAAACTTTAGTCGAAAATCATCCTTCGGTAAAATTGACGCAATCAAAGTTTAAGAAAAAAATGCTCAAAAAACGTCATTTGGTTATTGCTTGCACCGACAATTTAGAAGTCAACAAACGAGTTTACGATTTATGTCGAAAAAAACATTTGATTTGCAATATCGCCGATACACCGCCTTTGTGTGACTATTATTTGGGTGGAATCGTAACCAAAGGAAATGTAAAAATCGCTATTTCCACCAATGGAAAATCCCCAACAACTGCCAAAAGATTACGCGAATTTTTCGAAGAAATTATCCCCGAAGACATCAATAAAATGGTCGAAAACCTGAATGAATACCGCAAAACTCTTAAAGGCGATTTTCAGGAAAAGGTGGATAAAATGAATGAAATTACCCAAGCTTTAAAAGGCAAACAATAAACACTCCTTATGTTTGCGATTAATCGCGCTATGTCTTTACTTTGCATCGATTATTTTTAGTACTAAATTGTAATGGAAACAGTTCATTTTTAGGCTAATCAATAACGATTAACATCAAAAATTAGCGTACGTGCTTTTGCACCTTTGCGTTTTTTTTTTTTTTAAATAAATAAATTAAACGCATAGACACATAGAAAAAAGAATGGAATAGCCCAATTCTTGGGTTCACAAAGCTATGTGTGCTATATAAAGTGAAACGCCTAGAATTATATAATTAAAAACTATGTTTCTATGTGTTTAAAAAAAACATAACCCTTTGCGTCCTTGCGACTTTGCGGTGAAAAATAAATAATAAGTTATGCCAAACATTCAAGAAGAAATCAAAAAACGAATTCTCGTGCTCGATGGAGCAATGGGAACGATGTTGCAACGCTATAATTTCTCTGAAGAAGATTTCCGAGGAGAACAATTTAAAGACTTTCCACATTCGCTTAAAGGGAACAACGATTTATTGTCGTTAACACAACCAAAAGCTATCAAAGAAGTGCACGCTTTGTATTTTGAAGCCGGAGCCGATATTGTGGAAACCAACACTTTCTCAGGAACAACCATCGGAATGGCAGATTACCATTTGGAAGATTTTGTATATGAATTGAACTATGAATCGGCAAAATTAGCTCGTGAAGTAGCCGACGAATTCACAGCAAAAAATCCAGACAAACCTCGTTTTGTGGCGGGTTCTATCGGGCCAACAAACAGAACGGCAAGTATGTCGCCAGACGTGAATGACCCAGGTTACAGAGCTGTAACTTTCGATGATTTGCGCATAGCTTACAAACAACAAGTCGAAGCTTTAATTGATGGTGGAGTAGACTTACTTTTAGTAGAAACTATTTTCGATACGCTAAATGCCAAAGCAGCACTTTTTGCCATCGAGCAAGTAAAAGAAGAACGCCATATTGATATTCCAATTATGGTTTCAGGAACCATTACCGATGCATCCGGAAGAACCCTTTCAGGGCAAACGGTTGAGGCTTTCTTAATTTCTGTGTCACATATTCCGTTATTGAGCGTAGGATTCAATTGCGCTTTGGGAGCCGATTTGTTGAAACCGTACTTGCAAACTTTGTCACAAAACACTTCGTTCAATGTGTCTGCCCATCCTAACGCAGGATTGCCAAACGCTTTTGGAGAATACGACGAAACTCCAGAGCAAATGCAAGCTCAAATTCGCTCTTATTTAGACGATAATTTAATAAACATAATTGGCGGTTGTTGCGGAACAACCCCAAATCACATAAAGTTGATTGCCGATATCGCCAAGGATTATAAGCCGAGGGTTTCGGAGGCGGTGATGTAGATAATAATGGAATTGTTACAGATTGCAAATCTTCCTTTATTTTGTATATGATAAAATACTTAAATTTTTTATGAAAAAAATATTGCTAATTGTATTCTCATTGTTCACAATCTCTTTTTTTTATGCTCAAAATAAAAAGGTAATGAACTT
Source organism: uncultured Flavobacterium sp. (assembly GCA_963513695.1). GTDB lineage: Bacteria > Bacteroidota > Bacteroidia > Flavobacteriales > Flavobacteriaceae > Flavobacterium. Next base: position 118,566 of record CAUPRL010000001.1, on the reverse strand, counting down.
TGAGGGGAAAATAACAAATAATAAGCACGATATTATAGTTATTGAAACCAAGAATGGTAAAAGTTTTATGATTTCAAAGGATGGCGTTTTCAAAGATACTATTAATGTTACCCCAAGAATTTATAATATGTGGTATGGAAAGGAGCTTTTTCATATTTTTTGTAAAAATGATTATAATTTAGCTTTGAAAATGAACTCGGATTCATATACTTCGCTAGTTTTTTCTGGAAAGGGTGCGGCTGAAAATAATTTTTTAACTCATAACCCTTATTTTCCCAATCCGATTTATTTTAATAGTTTGTTAAGTTTAAACAAAAGTGATTTTTTAAAAGAAATAAAAAAGTTTAAATCAAATCTTTTGGAAAAATTAAAAACTGAAAATTTAGATCCTGATTTTAATAAAGTTTATAAAGATTATCTAGAATATTTTTATGAGAAATCAAAAAAAGCTTATAAAAAATGATAAATATGAAGTGAATTTGTAAACCATATTTGAAAAAAAAAATAAACATAAGAGTTCCATCGGAACGAGACATTTTGTAACAACGGATTTCAATCCTTTGTTGTAAATAAAAAAATAAAAAATGGCAGAAGCAGAAAAAAGAAGAAATCTAGTTTTATCGGGATTAGAACCCTTAATCATTACGCCCGAAAGCGTATTTGTAAACATTGGGGAACGTACCAACGTAACCGGTTCTAGAAAATTTCTTCGATTAATCAAGGAAGAGAAATACGACGAAGCATTAGATATTGCCAGACAACAAGTGGAAGGTGGCGCACAAATCATCGATATCAATATGGATGAAGGAATGCTCGATGGCGAATATGCAATGACCAAATTCCTGAATTTAATTGCTGCCGAACCGGATATTTCTCGTGTGCCAATTATGATTGACAGTTCGAAATGGGACATCATTGAAGCCGGTTTGAAAGTTGTTCAAGGAAAATGTGTGGTGAATTCAATTTCGTTGAAAGAAGGAGAAGAAGCTTTTATTCATCACGCCCAATTAATCAAACGTTACGGTGCTGCGGCCATAATTATGGCTTTTGATGAGGTTGGTCAAGCAGATAATTACGAAAGGCGTGTTGAAATTTGTCAACGTTCGTATGATATTTTAGTCAATAAAGTGGGCTTTCCTCCACAAGATATTATTTTCGATTTGAATATATTTCCAGTGGCAACAGGAATGGAAGAACACCGCCTGAATGCATTGGATTTCTTTAGAGGAACCAAATGGGTTCGCGAAAATTTGCCACACGCACATATCAGTGGTGGGGTGAGCAACGTTTCGTTTTCGTTTAGAGGAAATGATACCGTTCGTGAAGCAATGCACTCGGTTTTCTTGTACCACGCCATTAAAAATGGAATGACGATGGGAATTGTAAACCCGGAAATGCTTTCTATTTACGATGAAATCCCAAAAGATTTGTTGGAACACGTCGAAGACGTAATTCTAAACCGTCGTGATGATGCCACCGAAAGACTCTTAGATTTTGCCGAGAATGTAAAAGGCGATGCCAAAAGCAATGAAGTTGCCGTCCAAGAATGGCGTTCCGGAACTGTTCAGGAAAGAATCACCCACTCTTTGGTAAAAGGAATAGATGCTTTTATAGAAATTGATGTGGAAGAAGCTCGATTGGCCGCTACAAAACCTATCGAAGTCATTGAAATCAACTTGATGGCGGGAATGAATGTGGTTGGAGATATGTTTGGTTCGGGAAAAATGTTCTTGCCACAAGTAGTAAAATCGGCTCGTGTAATGAAAAAAGCAGTAGCCTATTTGTTGCCGTTTATTGAAGCGGCTAAACAAGTGGGTGACAAAGAAGGAAACGGAAAAATATTGATGGCAACTGTAAAAGGTGACGTGCACGATATTGGAAAAAATATAGTTTCGGTGGTTTTGGCTTGTAACAATTACGAAATCATTGATCTTGGCGTAATGGTTGCACCTGAGAAAATTATTGCAGCAGCGATAGAACACAATGTTGATGTTATTGGTTTGAGCGGATTAATCACGCCATCTTTGGACGAAATGGTTTATTTGGCTAAAGAATTAGATAAAAGAGGAATGAATATTCCGGTAATGATTGGTGGAGCAACGACTTCGCGAGCGCATACTGCTGTGAAAATTGCACCTCAATATAAAGGAACCGTGATTCACGTAAACGATGCATCGAGAGCGGTAACGGTGGCCGGAAATTTATTGGACGATAATAGAGAAAAATATACCAACGATATTCGAACCGATTATGATGCGTTTAGAGAGTCGTTTTTGAATCGTTCGCGTGACAAGAATTTCTTGAGTATTGAAGATGCTCGTAAAAACAAATTGCAATTGGATTGGTCTAATTTCACTCCTGTAAAACCCAATATCATTGGCGAACAAGTGATCGAAGTGGATTTGGATGTTTTGGTTCCTTACATCGATTGGACGCCGTTTTTTAGAACTTGGGAATTATTCGGAAAATATCCTGCTATTCTAACGGATGAGGTTGTTGGCGAACAAGCGACTTCTGTTTTTGCCGATGCACAGGAAATGTTGAAAGTAATTTTGAAAGAAAAGAAATTGCAAGCCAAAGGTATTTATGGCATTTTTCCAGCAAATCAGGTTAACGACGATGACATTCAATTGTATGACGAAAAAGGAAATGAATTAGAAAAATTCTTGACTTTACGTCAGCAAGCACAAAAAACTGCTGGAGCTCCAAACATCGCATTGGCCGATTTTATCGCTCCAAAAGATAACGGGGTTACTGATTATATTGGAGCTTTTTGTGTGACAACAGGTTTTGGTGTTGACGAATGGGCAGCAGAATTCGAAAAGGATTTAGACGATTACAATTCGATTATGGTCAAAGCTTTGGCCGACCGTTTTGCAGAAGCATTTGCTGAATATTTACACGAAAAAATCCGTAAAGAAATTTGGGGTTATTCGAAAGATGAAGTTTTGAGCAATGATGAAATGATTGCTGAAGAATACAAAGGAATTCGTCCAGCACCAGGTTATCCAGCTTGCCCTGACCATTTAGAAAAACCAACAATCTGGAAATTGTTGAATGTTGAAAAGGAAATCGGAGTAACTTTGACCGAAAGTATGGCAATGTGGCCGGCTTCTTCGGTTTCTGGTTATTACTTTGGAAATCCAGAAAGCAAGTACTTTGGACTCGGAAAAATAAAAGAAGACCAAGTCATTGATTACGCCAAAAGAAGAAGTATTTCAACCGATAAGGCAACAAAATGGTTGAATCCAAATATAGCAGATTAAAAAAATGAAAGTAACACAACATATAGAAGACGCAAAAGGGAAGCCATTGTTTTCTTTCGAAATTGTTCCACCTCAAAAAGGAACAAATATCAAGGATTTGTATCAAAACATTGATCCTTTGATGGAGTTTAAACCGCCATTTATTGATGTGACAACCTCAAGAGAGGAATATGTGTACATCGAAAAAGACGGACTTTTCGATCGTCGAATCACTCGTATGCGCCCCGGAACGGTGGGAATTTGCGCTTCTATTCAACATAAATATGGAGTTGATGCCATTCCTCACGTACTTTGTGGCGGATTTACCAAAGAAGAAACCGAGTATTTATTGGTAGATTGCCATTATTTGGGAATCGATAATTTGGTTGCCCTTCGTGGCGATCCAATGAAAGGCGAAAAATATTTTGAACCTACCAAAGGTGGAAATGCTTATGCAGTAGATTTGGTAAGACAAATCAAGGCGATGAATTCCGGTCAGTTTTTGCACGATACTTTGCCAATGCAAAGTGCACCTGATTTTTGCATCGGTGTGGCGGGTTATCCCGAGAAACATATCGAAGCCCCAAGTTTGGAAGCTGATTTGAAAAGACTAAAAGAAAAAGTAGATGCCGGCGCCGATTATATCGTGACGCAAATGTTTTTTGACAACCAACGTTATTTCAAGTTTGTTGAAGCGGCTCGCGCCATAGGAATTAAAGTGCCAATTATCCCAGGTATAAAACCCGTTTCGGTGAAACGTCATTTACAATTGTTGCCACAAGTATTTTGGTTGGATATGCCTCAAGATTTAATTCATTCTATCGAACAAGCAAAAGACAATGCAGCTGTTCGTCAAATTGGAGTGGAGTTTGCCGTACAACAATCCAAAGAGTTAATAGAATTTGGTGTGCCTTGTGTGCATTATTATTCGATGGGAAAATCGGATAATATTCATCAAATAGCGAGTCAGGTTTTTTGATTCAATATCAATTAACAAAAAAAAGCCATAACACTTTGTGTTTGTGGCTTTTTTGTTTTCCTACAAACAGGCTATTATTGTGTTTTGTTTTGTACGAAATTTAGTTCATACAAGAACAAAAAAAAGCCACGCAATGCGTAGCTTATTTTTTTCTGTAAATTAGAATTACTTAGCAGGTGCAGCTTCAGCAGCAGGTGCAGCAGCAGCAGCAGTATCAGCTACAACAGCAGCAGTATCAGCTACAACAGCAGCAGTATCAACAGCTACAGCAGTAGTATCTACAGCTTCAGCAGCAGGAGCTTCTTCAGCTTTTTTACATGATACAACAGTTAAAACAGCAACAACAGCTAAACTTAAAAGTACTTTTTTCATCTTACTTAATTATAAAAGGTTAATTATTAATTCGGGGCAAAGATATAAATTTTTTAATAGTTAAAATATTTTTTCATTATTTTTTTTATTTTTTTTTTGTTGCTGAACTTCTGATATAATTGCAACTAGGATGGTTTTACAAATAATAATGGAAATAAAACCCAATTTTTCTTAAAAATTTTTTTCCAAACAAAATATATATTGAATTCTTACTAATGTGCTATTTTTTTGGATGAACTAATTTCAACTCATTGATTATGTTTTTTGCGCCTGCATATTTATCGATAATGAAAAGAATATAGCGCGCATCTACCATAACATTTCGGCATATTTTAGGGTCGTAATAAATGTCACTCATTGTTCCTTCCCAAACTCTATCAAAATTGAGTCCAATAAGATTGCCTTTTGAGTCAATTGCAGGACTTCCAGAATTTCCTCCAGTTGTGTGATTTGTCCCTATAAAACAAACTGGCATTTTGCCTTTTTCACCATACTCTCCGTAGTTTTTGGTTTTGTACAATTCGATTAATTTAGCTGGAACATTAAATTCATAATCGCCAGGAATGTATTTTTCCATAACACCGTCTAAATAAGTAACAGGAGTGTATAAAGTAGCGTCTTTTGGCGCATATCCTTTTACTTTTCCGTAGGTAACTCTAAGTGTACTATTGGCATCAGGAAAAATTCTTGCATTTTTATTTAATTCAATTTGCGCTTTCATATACGTTCGTTGTAAAGCCGTAATTTTCAAATTGATTTCATCATATTTTGGGGCAACGTCTTTGAGATATTTTTCAGACATATTTTTTATTAAAATATAGCCTTTGTCTGAATTTAAGTTAGCTAAAACCGTTTTCGAATCGCCAGAAAGCAATTCTTTAAGGCTATTATAATTGACCAATTTGGATTGTCCGTAAATTTCGGTAGCCAATTCTGCGGCATTTATATTTAATAAAGAATTTGGCAAAAATTCCTTTGGCACTTTTGTGGCATACAAATGAATCAATTGTTCAAAAACTTTTTGATCCACATTTGGATTAAAATCTTTATAAAAATCGGCTAGACCAGCTATCAAATTGTTTTTTCTATCAGTAAAAGCTTGTTCTCCTTTGGAATTGTATACTTGTTCTAATTGATACAATTTATAACCAACACTCAAAAGTTCGGTGTTTCTTAGCGCTACTTCAGAAAAATAATCTTTTGCCAAAGCATAAGGAGCGATTTCGGTATAGTTTTTTTCAAAATCCGAAAGCAAATTACCATATTCAGCTTGCTTTCCAGCTTTTACAACTTTTTCTTGAAAGGCAGTTTCTTGATTTTTTTTGATATTTACAGCATCCGATTTTTTCAAACCTTGTGTTTCTCCAATCCATTTTTTCCAATAATTTGCAATACGGGCATATTTTGAGGCATATTGAATTTTGATGGCATTGTCTTTTCGCATAAAACCGTCGGCCACTTTTAGGGCTTGATCTCTAATTTCGATTTTTGCTGGATTCAATTCGTTTGCAATTTGTGCGATGGCAACTGCAGGCAAATATTCATTAGTTGTTCCAGGATAACCAAAAACCATTGTGAAATCATCTTCTTTTACACCATCTAATGAAATTGGCAAAAAGTGTTTTGGTGTATAAGGAACATTATCTTTTGAATATGTCGCTGGACGATTGTTTTTGTCAGCATAAATTCTAAATAATGAAAAATCGCCTGTATGTCTTGGCCAAACCCAATTGTCAGTGTCGTTTCCAAATTTCCCAATGGATGATGGTGGCGCTCCAACCAATCGAACATCTTTGAAAGTTTCGGTTACAAAAAGCATATATTGATTGCCTTCAAAAAAGGTTCTTATTTTGTTTTCTTGCCAACTTTCTTTTGGCAATGAATTGCTCAAAACCGAGATATTCTCTTGGATTTTCTTTTGTTTCTCAGCTTCAGAAGTCAAATTTGAAGTTCCTTCTAAAACTTTTGTAGTAACATCTTCGATTCTCACAATGAAAGTCACGACTAAATTTTTATTGGGTAATTCGTCTTCCATTTTATAAGCCCAAAAACCATTGGTCAAATAATCGTGATCTACTGTTGAATGATTTTGAATAGCTTCAAATCCACAATGATGATTGGTCAAAATTAATCCTTTTGGAGAAATTACTTCCGAAGTACAGCCTCCATTAAAATGAGGAACAGCATCTTTCAAACTCGAATTATTTACATCATAAATGTCTTTTATGGACATTTTCATTCCTAAATTTTTCATTTCTTTTTCATTCATTCCGTTTAAAAGCGAAGGAATCCACATTCCGCCTTGTTGAGCTTGTGTTTGAATGATAAAGAAGAATACGAGCAGTTTTAAATATTTCATAGCAATAGTTTTGGGTGTAATTTTATTTTTAATTTTAAGAAATGTGTTTCAAAATAATAGTGGTTGCTCCTTTGTTCATTTGCACGAAAGTGCTGCAAATATGCCCTTTTTCGTGTCGAATGTTGTGGTTTCTCATTAAATTCGAAAAAGCATCAGAGAGCTCGTTTTTATTGGCAATAGAAAGGCAACCTTCCATATTTACTAATGCAGTTGCTTCTGCAAAATGGCTAAAATTGGGTCCAATAACAATTGGAACACCAAAAGTAGCAGGTTCTAAAATATTGTGAACGCCAGGATTTCCAAAACCTCCACCAACATAAGCAATGTCGGCATAACTGTAAATCTTAGTCAAAATTCCTATTGTGTCAATGATGAAAACATCAACATCGGCTAGATTTTTTGTTTCTTTTTCTGAAAATAAAACCACCTTTTTAGAAATAGAATTTTTCAACTCTTGAATTTGTTCGCTTTTGATGTTGTGCGGAGCAATGATAAACTTTACTTTTTCAGATGTTTGATTGATGTAATCTACCAGTAAACTTTCGTCTTTTGGCCAAGAACTTCCCACAACTATAGTCAAAGTTTCGTTTTTGAATGTTTCAATAAAATCTAATGTATTGTCTTTTTCTAAAATGGTTGCTACTCTATCAAAACGGGTATCTCCCGAAACAGCTACGTTGGTTTTTCCTAGTTGCAACAGTAGTTTTTTGGAACTTTCGTTTTGCACAAAAAAGTAAGTGAATGTTTCAAGCGCTTTTCTGTAAAATCCACCATACCATTTGAAAAACATTTGGTTTTCTCTAAAAATTCCAGAAATCAAATACGTTGGAGTTTCGAGTTTTCGAAGTTCATTCAAATAATTGGGCCAATATTCATATTTGATGAAAAATGCCATTTCGGGATGAACAAGTTTTAAAAATGCTGTAGCATTTTTTTTAGTATCCAAAGGCAAATAAACCGTAACATCGGCAACGGTATTGTTTTTCCGAACTTCATAACCCGAAGGCGAGAAAAAAGTAATTACGATTTTATGATTGGGAAATCTTTCTTTTATTTTTTCAATTACAGGCAAACCTTGCTCGTATTCTCCCAATGAAGCGGCATGAAACCAAATTGTTTTATCGGTTGGTTTTAATTTGCTTGTCAAAATTTCGAAAACAGGTTGGCGACCTTCGACAAACAGTTTTATTTTGGGACTGAATAAAGCGATGATTTTCAATGAAAAATTCGCAATTTGAACAATTAGGTTGTAGATAAAAAGCATATCGAAAAATTTCTGTGGCAAAAATACGTTTTCTTTTAATTATCTATAAAATCATTCTCTTAAAATCCCTATTTTTGTTGTGAATTTAAAACAGGCTAGCTTTGCGAAGTTTGGTGAATTTTGTTTTAAATGAACTTTAAACAAAAGATTAGATGAAAAAATTGCAAATGGTTGACTTAAAAAGTCAATACGATAAAATCAAAGACACCGTAAACACTTCAATTCAAGAAGTTCTTGACACCAACAGTTACATTAACGGACCACAAGTTCACCAATTTCAAAAAAATCTAGAAGAATATCTCGATGTAAAACACGTAATTCCTTGTGCCAACGGAACCGATGCTCTGCAAATTGCAATGATGGGATTGGGTTTAAAACCCGGCGATGAGGTTATTACTGCCGATTTCACTTTTGCCGCCACTGTTGAGGTGATTGCTTTGTTGCAATTAACGCCAGTTTTGGTCGATGTAGATATCTTTAATATGAACATTTCTATTGATGCCATCAAAAAAGCGATTACGCCAAAAACAAAAGCCATTGTTCCGGTGCATTTGTTTGGTCGTGCTGCCAATATGGAAGCGATTATGGCTATTGCAAAAGAATATAACTTATATGTAATTGAAGATAATGCACAAGCTATTGGAGCGAATTGCAAGTTTTCGGACGGAACCAAAAAGAAAGCTGGAGTAATAGGAAATGTTGGAGCGACTTCGTTTTTTCCTTCTAAAAATCTAGGTTGTTATGGCGATGGTGGTGCGATTTTTACCAATGACGATGCTTTGGCGCACACTATTCGCGGAATTGTAAACCACGGAATGTACGAGCGTTACCATCACGATGTAGTGGGGGTAAATTCTCGTTTAGATAGTATTCAAGCTGCGGTTTTGAATGCTAAATTACCTTTGTTGGATGAATACAACGCAGCACGCCAGAATGCTGCCAGAAAATATACAAAAGCTTTTGAAGGTCATAAAAACATCATCGCACCAAGTATTTGCGAGATTTGCGATTGCCACGTTTTTCATCAATATGTGTTGCGAATTATAGATGCTAATCGTGATGCTTTGATGCAACATTTGTTGGATAAAGGAATTCCTTGTGCCATTTATTATCCAATTCCATTGCATTCTCAAAAAGCGTATTTGGATGTGCGTTACAAAGAAGAAGATTTTCCAGTAACGAATCAATTGGTGAAAGAAGTAATTGCCTTGCCAATGCATACCGAATTAGACGATGAACAAATCAAATTCATCACAGATTCAGTTTTAGAATTTTTAAATAAATAATTCATGAAATATTTGAAGATAATCGTTGCGGTACTTTTGTTTCAAAGCTCAGGATGGGCTCAAGATAAAGCAATTAACAAAGAAGAAGCTGTCGTAGCTTCACAAATAGAAATATTGCGTCAAGGATTAATGACTGCAGATGGAACAAAACTAGCTTCAGTTACTTCAAGTGCTTTGAGTTATGGCCATTCAGGGGGAAGTATTGAAAATCAATCGGCATTTATCGAAAATGTGGTAAAAAAGAAATCCAATGTTATTTCGTTAGAATTTCAAAATCAGACTATATCATTCGCTGGAGACACTGCTATTGTGAGACATATTTTCTTATCTCAAACAAAAGATGGAGGAGTTGTGAAGGAAACCAAAATAGGAGTAATGCAAGTTTGGCAAAAACAAAAAAAACAATGGTTAATGATAGCTAGACAGGCCTATAAATTGCCAACACCAGAAAAAATATAGATATGAAAATTTTAGTGACAGGAGGTTTAGGATTTATCGGTTCTCATACGGTGGTTGAATTGCAAAATCAAGGTTTTGAAGTAGTGATTGTAGATGATCTATCGAATTCTTCGGAAGAAGTTTTAAAAGGAATTGTTGCTATCACGAACAAAAAACCACTTTTTGAAAAGTTGGATTTGCGTGAAAAAGGAAAAGTTCAGGAATTTTTCAAAAAACATCAAGATATTTCGGGAGTAATTCATTTTGCGGCATCGAAAGCAGTGGGCGAAAGTGTTGAAAATCCGTTGTTGTATTATGAAAATAACATCAATAGTTTGGTTTATTTGCTTCAAGAATTGCAAAAACTGCTTGAATCCAATTTTATTTTTAGTTCGTCTTGTACGGTTTACGGTCAAGCCGAAAAAATGCCCATTACAGAAAATGCTTCTATTCAACTTGCAATGTCTCCATACGGAAACACCAAACAGATTGGAGAAGAGATCATAACAGACACAGCGAAAGTAACCGATATCAATGCGATTTTGTTGCGTTATTTCAACCCAATTGGAGCACATCCATCTGCTGAAATTGGCGAATTGCCAATTGGAGTTCCACAAAATTTAGTTCCGTTTATTACTCAAACTGGTTTTGGCTTGCGAAAAGAATTATCGGTTTATGGCAACGATTATCCAACGTCAGACGGAACAGCAGTGCGCGATTACATTCACGTAGTCGATTTGGCGAAAGCGCACGTTATAGCGATGAAACGTTTGTTGGATAAAAAGAATTTGGACAAAGTTGAGGTTTTCAATTTGGGAACAGGAACAGGAAGTACAGTTCTAGAAGTGATTCACGCTTTCGAAAAAGTTAGTGGACAAAAACTTCCTTATAAAATCGTGGCTCGGCGAGAAGGAGATATAACTTCGGCTTATGCCAATACGGATAAAGCGAATGACGTTCTGGGCTGGAAAGCAGAATCCACATTGGAACAAGCTATGGAAAGCGCTTGGAAATGGGAACAGAAAGTTAGAAGTTAGAATTTGTGTTTTCTTTAAAAATATAAAATCCCAAATTATCTTGATAATTTGGGATTTTTTTGATTGCTTTGAGCGCAATGACTCAATGCTAATTAAGCGTTCGCTGTCACCGCTTCTCTATCAATTTTTCCAATCAAACCTGCTAATACTTTTCCTGGCCCCACTTCGGTAAACAAAGTTGCACCATCGGCAATCATTTGTTGTACAGATTGTGTCCATTTTACAGGAGCTGTCAATTGAATGATTAAGTTTTTCTTAATTTCAGCAGGATCAGAAACGGCAGCTGCTGTCACGTTTTGATACACTGGACAAATAGGAGTGGAGAATGTGGTTGCTTCAATTGCTGCGGCCAATTCCTCTCTTGCCGGTTCCATCATTGGTGAGTGAAAACCACCACCAACTGGTAAAATCAAAGCCCTTTTTGCTCCGGCTTCTTTCATTTTTTCGCAAGCTAATTCTACAGCTTTGTATTCGCCAGAAATTACCAATTGTCCTGGGCAGTTGTAATTGGCTGCCACTACAACACCATCAATAGATGCACAAATGTCTTCAACAATTTTATCGTCTAAATTAAGAACGGCAGCCATTGTCGAAGGTTTTATTTCGCATGCTTTTTGCATTGCTAAAGCGCGTTGTGAAACTAATTTTAATCCATCTTCAAAAGACAAAACACCATTAGCAACTAATGCTGAAAATTCGCCCAAAGAATGTCCCGCCACCATTTCTGGTTTGAAATCTTCCAAGGTTTTAGCCAAAATAACCGAATGCAAGAAAATCGCTGGTTGGGTTACTTTGGTTTCTTTCAATTCTTCGGCTGTGCCTTCAAACATAATGTCTGTGATGCGGAAACCTAATATTTCATTGGCTTTTTCGAAAAGTGATTTTGCTAATTCGGAGTTTTCATATAAGTCTTTGCCCATTCCGATGAATTGTGCTCCTTGACCTGGAAATACGTATGCTTTCATATTATTGCGTTTATTATTTTTTGTTTATTATTTTGTAGTTTTTACCAAAACTATCGCAAAAATAGTGTTTTTTAGGATTTTAATGAAAGATAGGAATGAGTAAATAAAAACGACCCAACTTTCTGATTAAGTTGAGTCGTTTGAGTAAAGTAATTTGTTTAGATTTATTGTATCATAGGGATTTCCATCAACAAAAATTTCGCATCGGTTGTTGCTTTGAAATCCAAGGTTTCGAAATCAGTAATTCCTAAACCATCTCGGGTTTCCAATTCTTGACCATCAACAGTGATTGTGCCTGAAATTACAAAAACATAAAGACCGTTTCCTTCTTTTTTCAATTGGTATGTTTTACTTAATCCTGCATCAAAATCGGCCAAATGAAACCAAGCATCTTGGTAAATCCAAACTCCCGCATCATCAGGATTTGGAGATACTATTTGTGCAAAATTATTCTTTTGTTCGGTAGTGTCCAACGTGATTTGTTGGTAACGAGGTTCCACATTTCTAATTTTTGGGAATACCCAAATTTGGAAAAGTTTGGTACGTTGATCTGCATTGGGATTGAATTCAGAGTGTTTGATTCCGGTTCCGGCACTCATTACCTGCACGTCGCCCGTTTTTATTGTTTCGGCATTTCCCATGCTGTCTTTATGAGCCAAATCACCTTCTAGCGGAATAGTAATAATTTCCATATTGTCGTGAGGATGTGTCCCAAAACCCATTCCGCCAGAAACGGTATCGTCATTTAAAACACGCAACATTCCGAATTGTATTCTTTCTGGATTGTACCAACTAGCAAAACTAAAACTGTGATAAGCGTTAAGCCACCCGTGATCTGCGTGACCTCTTGTATCTGCTTTGTGTAAAACTGTAGTAGCCATAATGAGTATATTTTGTGATTATTATTATGCAAATTTACTCCTGAAGTCAGCAAAAAGTACTTAATGTAGATTAAGAAATTATTTTCGCAACATTTTGCTTTTCATTTTGCTAAAAAATTCTGGCGTAACACCAATAAAAGAGGCTATTTGTTTTTGGGGAACTTTCTGAATTAAATCGTGGTGTTTATTGCAGAATTTTTCAAAGCGTTCTTCGGCGGTCAAACTCAAATTATCCATTAATCGTTCCTGATGCGCCACCAATGAATTTTCGGTTAATATCCTGAAAAAACGCTCTAGTTTGGGAATTTCTTGGTAGAGTGCTTCCTGATTTTCTTTAGACAATAAAACCACTTCTGCATCTTCCAAAACCTGAATAAAAAGGTTGCCCGGTTTTTGTGAAATCAAACTATACATATCACTAATCCACCAACCGCTGCAAGCAAAACTCAAAACGTGTTCCACAATATTGTCATTAATGTTGAAACTTCGCAACACACCTGAATTTACGAAATAGGAAGTTTTGCAAACTTCGCCAGCATTCAGTAAAATGGTTTTGGCTTTGTATTGATGAGTCGTTGTTTTAGATATAAATAAAAATTCTTCCTCAGGAGTAAGCGCAACGATTTTGGCTATATTTTGAAGGATTAGTTCCATTTATTTTGTGTCGGGTAGCAATTTGAAATAAGTTGCTTTAAAGCGATTGTCTACTATTTCGCCCACCACTTCTGCTTTTCTGACAGCTGCACAAAATCCGTCTGCAGCGTGAGCATCACCATGCTGGTCTATATCCGTTCCATCTACAAAATAGGATTTTCCATCTATACGGACAGCCAAATCACAAGCTTTTCCTTCCATACCAAATTGACATTGTCCGCAGGAAGCTTCAACAATTTGTTTTTTTTGTTGTTCTTTTTTTTCTTGAGCGACAACAGAAAAACTAAATAACGCAATAAAAAGGGCAATGATTTTTTTCATTTTGAAGGTAAAGTAAAAAGGATAGCTTAGAATACAATTCAAAAATAGCTATTTAACCGCAAAGTTCGCAAAGATTTGAAATAATCCTTTGCGAACCTTGCGTAATTCTTTGCGCGCCTAGCGGTGAAGCTATTTAATGAAAATGATCTTCCTCGATTTCGAATTCGGCATCTTTTTCCCAAATTTCCATTTCGCAGGGTTTGCAATTGAATTTGAGTTTGTATTCCAATTCGCCTTGTTTTAAAATCAAAGGTTCTTTGAGTCTGCCATCCATATCGGGATGGTATTTTGGGCATTTTTCCAATTCGTACTTGATACAATATTTGGTCGTCATCACACGTGATTTTCCAGGATCCCATTGCAATTCGAAGGCTTTTTCTATTTCGGTAACGCCGTGACGTTCGTAGAATTTGCGAGCCAATTTGTTCGAAACATTGTACATAAAATCCAATTTGGTTTCCGGATAAGGATGCGATGTTTTGACCAATTGGTGTTCTTTGACTTTGTAATTTGCCAAACGAATTTCGGATAATTGTTCGAAAACCGTTCTTCGCATTTCGTTGATTTTGGAAATAGGAAGGAACCAATTTTCAGAGAACATAATTGTTATTTCATCGGCGGTGTATGGTGTGAAACCTGTTTTTGCCAAATTGATTTTGAAATTCTCCTCGATCGATTCATTGTTTTTGGTTCTTTCTTTTGGATGTACCAGACTTACGGTGCTTACATTTCCATCTTCGTCGGTGGCTGTCAATTCAAAACCATTTTCGTTTTCGGTTAGCAATAAAGAGGTGCTAATTTTTCGAACCGCACTATCTTCGCGTTCCACGATTTTGATGAAAGCCGCGTCGTTATTTCGGTAAATGAAAGTTCCGGGTTTGATTTCTTTCAACACATTGGGATAAGCCAAGCCGTTTTCAGCTTTGTTGACATAAATTCCATCGGCTTCGTTGTTTTCGTTTATAAAACACAATCCGTCACCATTGTTCAAGAATTCGCCGTTTTCAATTTCATACGCGTTTCCAACTGTTTTGATGAGTTTGCCAATATATTGCCCTTTCGATTTTGGACTTTCCCAAGAACCGATAGATTGGTGTCTTTCGTTGACAAAATAATCGGTATAACCACGATTGAAAGTTCTATTTAAAGCCGAATCAAAAGTATAAGTGCATTTTCCAGAAGAAGCTTTTGTGTATTTGTCGCTGCCTGCGCCTTCTAGAAAAGAATCCAGTTTTTGACGTAAATAAGAAACATTGTTTTTTACATAAACAATATCTTTCAAACGACCTTCAATTTTGAAAGAGCAAATTCCAGCTTCAATCAAATTCGGAAGTTGGTCTGAAACATCAAAATCTTTGATAGAAAGTAAGTGACTATTTTTGATTAAAGTTTCGCCGTGACCATCGATCAAGTTGTACGGCAAACGACAGTTTTGAGCACAAGAACCGCGATTAGCTGAGCGTTCGCCATTGGCTACACTCATATAACAATTCCCGCTAAAGGATACGCACAAAGCTCCAGTAACGAAAAATTCTAATTCGACATCGCTCGCTTCGCTGATTTCTTTGATTTGATGAAGGTTCAATTCGCGAGCCAAAACCACTCGTTTCATCCCAGCATCTTTCAGGAATTTGATTTTGTCGGCATCACGGTTGTTGGCTTGCGTACTGGCGTGCAAAACGATAGGAGGCAATTCCATTTCCATAATCGCCATATCCTGAACGATTAGGGCATCGACACCAATATCGTATAATTTCCATATCATTTGGCGACAGTCTTCCAATTCGTTATCGTACAAAATGGTATTCACCACCACAAAAACTTGAGCATTGAATAAATGGGCGTATTTTACTAATTCCGCCACATCTTCAATTGAGTTGGTGGCATTGGAACGGGCACCATACAAAGGAGCTCCAATATAAACCGCATCGGCACCGCTATTGATCGCAGCAATTCCTTGAATTAAATCTTTGGCAGGAGCGAGTATTTCTATTTTCTTTTTCATCTACGGGATGATAATTTTATAATTAAAAGATTATTAGGTCTTTATGATTTCGTTCAAAAAGTTTGCAAAGTTCTAATAAAAAAATCGGGATTTCTAATTCGAGCGGATGTTTTTCGATTTATTATTAAAAAAAGCCCCAAGTTTCCTTGAGGCATCTGATATAAAAATAGAAGTTTAGCTTATCCAGCCAAAGCGTCTTTAATTCTTTTTAAAGCTTCTTTCAATAATTCGTCACTTGTAGCATAAGAAAAACGAATGCAGTTTGGATTACCAAAAGCATCCCCTGTTACTGTTGCAACACAAGCTTCGGCCAAAAGATACATTGCCATATCATTGGCGTCTTTAATTTCAGTTCCTTTTAATGTTTTTCCGAAGAAAGAAGAAACGTCTGGGAATACATAAAAAGCACCTTCTGGAACGTTGATTTTGATTCCTGGAATTTCTTTCAACAATCCAACCACTAAATCTCTACGGCTATGGAAAGCTTGAACCATATGATTCAATACACTTGGGTCAGCATCTACAGCAGTGATTGTAGCACGTTGCGCCACAGAATTTGCTCCTGAAGTTACTTGACCTTGAATTTTGGTACACGCTTTTGCGATAAATTCAGGTGCTCCGATGTAACCGATTCTGTAACCAGTCATTGCGAAAGCTTTAGCAACTCCGTTTACGGTTACTGTTTTTTCCAACATTCCCGGAATAGAACCGATGCTGCAAAAAGTTCCAGAGAAATTGATGTGCTCGTAGATTTCGTCAGCAACAACAATAATATTTGGATATTTTTCTAATACTTTAGCAATTGCAGTCAATTCTTCTCTGTTGTAAACCGATCCAGATGGATTGCAAGGAGAAGAGAACCACATCATTTTTGTTTTTGGCGTGATGGCTGCTTCTAGTTGTTCTGGTGTGATTTTGAAATCTGTTTCTACAGAAGTGGGAACTTCTACAGGAACTCCACCAGATAATTTTACGATTTCAAAGTAAGAAACCCAGTAAGGCGCTGGTAAAATCACTTCGTCACCGTCGTTTAACATTACTTGTGCAATGTTATATAAAGATTGTTTTGCTCCTGTTGAAACCACGATTTGAGAAGGTTTGTATTCCAATCCGTTGTCTCTTTTGAATTTTCTACAAATAGCTTCTTTTAAGTCTTGGTAACCGTCAACTGGAGAGTAAGTGCTGTAGTTTTCGTCGATAGCTTTTTTGGCAGCTTCTTTGATGAAATCTGGTGTGTTGAAATCGGGTTCACCCAAACTTAAACTGATAATATCTTTTCCTTGTGCTTTTAATTCTCTGGCTAAAGCAGCCATAGCTAGCGTTTGTGATGTAGCTAAATTATTGATTCTGTCTGAAAGCAAATTGTTCATTAATTGTAATTTTAATTTATAAAGTTGGTTATTTGTTGTTTTTGTTTAAATCCATTGCACTGAGGCTTTATTGTAAAGCAGGTTTCGCTCCTAATTCTTTCAAATGTTTGAAATGGGCAATTACAGCACTTCGCATTGTTTTATATTCATAATAGGGCAAGTTACATTCTTGGGCGGTTTCTTTTACTATTTTTGAAATTTTACCGTAATGTACATGGCTAATATTTGGAAAAATATGATGTTCGATTTGATGATTCAACCCTCCGGTGTACCAATTTACAATCCAGTTTTTTGGAGCAAAATTAGTCGTGGTGAACAATTGATGAATGGCCCAAGTATTTTCGATTTCGCCGTTTTCATTTGGAACTGGATTGGCAGTTTCTTTTACCACGTGCGCCAGTTGAAAAACAACGCTTAAAATTAAACCTGCAGTGTAATGCATCACGAAAAAGCCAACCAGAACTTTCCACCAGGTGATTCCTATAAGTATTGGTAAAACAATCCAAATAGTGAAATAAATAGTTTTCGTAATTAATAAAGTAGTCCAAAGTATTTTCGGGCTTTTGGCTTCTCCATAAGATAATTTTCTTTTGAGATAGCTTCGCATTTGTTTAAAATCGGTTGTAATTGCCCAATTGAAAGTCAATAAACCATATAAAAAAATCGAATAATATTGTTGAAAACGATGAAAACTATACCATTTTGCATCTTTAGAAAAACGAATTACTCTTCCTGCATCAAGATCTTCATCATGACCTACGATATTAGTATAAGTATGATGTAAAACATTGTGTTGTACTTGCCAATTGTAAACATTTCCAGCTAAAATATAAATACTTCCGCCCATAAATTTGTTAATCCAATTGATGTTAGAATACGAACCGTGATTTCCATCATGCATCACATTCATTCCCACTCCAGCCATACCAATACCAATGACAATTGCCAAAAGCAAATGCACCCAAAATGGCATATCGAGTGTTAAAATCAAAAAATAAGGAGTAAGAAAAACAGCGAACATAATTATAGTTTTTACATATAATTTCCAGTTGCCTGTTTTTTGAATATTATTTTCTTTGAAATAGTTGTTTACCCGCGAATTAAGCGTTCTGAAGAATTTCAAATTATCTTGCTTAGCAAATGTGGGTGCGTTGTTGTTCATCTTTATTTTTTAATGTGATGCAAAGGTAATTATTAAAAATTTTCAATCTGTAAATTTGAGTTAAATATTCAAAACTAAAAACTGTACTTTTGTTAAAAATTATAAAGATGGACGAGATTCTGAAATATTTTCCCAATTTGACTGATATTCAAAAGGAACAATTCGCAAAATTGAATTTTTTATACCACGATTGGAATGCCAAAATCAACGTCATTTCCCGAAAAGATATTGACGAATTATACACGAAACACGTTTTGCATTCCTTGGGAATTGCCAAAGTCATCAAATTCGAACCCGGAACTTTTGTTCTTGATGTTGGAACTGGCGGAGGTTTTCCCGGAATTCCCTTGGCGATTCTTTTTCCTGAAACCCGTTTTTACTTGATTGATGTCATTGCCAAAAAAATAAAAGTGGTTCAGGCTGTTGCCGATGCTTTGGAACTCAAAAACGTGAAAGCCGAACAAAAGCGTGCCGAATTGGTAAAAGGTGATTTCGATTTTATTGTGAGTCGTGCTGTAACCAATATGCCGGATTTTGTATCTTGGATAAAAGACAAAATCAAAAAGAAAAGCAAACACGAACTCAAAAACGGAATTCTGTATCTCAAAGGAGGTGATTTAACCGAAGAATTAAAAGATTTTCCGAAAGCAACAGAATATAATTTATCCGATTTTTTCGAAGATGAGTTTTTCGAAACGAAGAAAGTCGTGCATTTACCATTGAAATTTGTAGTGTAAATGGGGTTGGCTGTATCGAATTTTAACTTCAAAAAGTATTCAAATTAAATATGAATAAATTACAAACGTTTAGCTTGTTGTTAGTGTTATTTTTAACAGCTAACGGAAATGCACAAAGTACAGACACAGGAAATTGGTTCCTTTATTTTGGTAACCAAAAAATCAACAATCGATGGA
The DNA here is from genome assembly GCA_963513695.1 of uncultured Flavobacterium sp. Taxonomy (GTDB): domain Bacteria; phylum Bacteroidota; class Bacteroidia; order Flavobacteriales; family Flavobacteriaceae; genus Flavobacterium. Next base: position 99,314 of record CAUPRL010000001.1, on the reverse strand, counting down.
ATTGGCACAATGAAGTGCAGCATAGGAATTATAATTTCGCTGGAGATTTAGAGCAATTACTTCTTAGAACCGGAATAGGATATAATTTAACCGAAAACAACAATAATGTTTTGCTGGGATATGCTTATGTTTATTCAGAGCCTTATATTGCTGGAACTGATGACAAAACGAATACGAACGAACACAGAATCTTTCAGCAATTTATCACCAAAGAAAAATTTGGAAGAGTCAATATTCAGCATCGTTATCGTTTTGAACAGCGATTTATCGAAGATGATTTCAAGATGCGAGCACGCTATTTTCTTTCTCTGAATGTTCCAATCAACAAAAAGGAAATGGAGAAAAGCGCAGTTTATGCTTCGGCTTATAACGAAATTTTCATCAACACCAAACCCAATTATTTTGACAGAGATCGTATTTATGGAGGACTTGGTTATTGTTTCAATAAGAATTTCAAAGTGGAAGCTGGTGTAATGACGCAAATTCTGTCAAACTCCAGTAGAACGCAATTTCAAATAATGTTTTTTAATAGTTTGCCTTTTTAAGGATTTTAGATATTTAAATGAAAACCCTCAAGAACTCGATAACTTGAATTCTTGAGGGTTTTGATTTTTTAAACGATTTTTTTGTAACATTAGTACTATCTATCGGACTTACTTTAAGATTCTAATGTAAAACTAAAGACTATGAAAAAAATTTCTAGACGTAAATTTGTATATAATTTTGGTCTTGGGGTTGGATCAACTGCTGTAATTGCATCACTTCCATCATTTATGACTTTACCAGAAAACAGTAAAAATTCGTATGATGGAAAAAAATTAAATATCGCCCTTTGTGGTTTAGGACGTTATGCGGGCTATTTGGCCGAAGGTCTGGAAGTTTCAAAATATTGTCGGTTAGCAGGTATTGTAACAGGAACTCCAGCAAAAGCTTTAGCTTGGGGGAAAAAATATAGTATTCCTGAGAAGAACATTTACAATTATCAGAATTTCGATGAAATTATTCATAATAAAGACATTGATTTAGTCTATGTTGTTCTGCCAAATGCCATGCACAAAGAGTTTGCAATTAGAGCAGCTAAGGCAAGAAAGCACATTATAGTCGAAAAACCTATGGCAATTACTGCAAGCGATTGTCAAGAAATGATGGATGCTTGCGAAAAAGCTGGAGTACAATTAGCAGTTGGGTATCGTTTGCATTATGAACCCTATAATATAGAAATGAAACGATTGGGGCAAGAAAAAGTGTTTGGTCAGGTTCGTTTGATTGAGACTTCTTTAGGTTACAATACGGGTGATACCATTGATTGGCATTCGAAGAAAGCATTATCCGGAGGTGGACCACTTATAAATCTTGGGATATATTGTGTTCAAGCAAGTCGATATATTTTGGGCGAAGAGCCAATTTCTGTAACAGCCCAATTTGGACCAGTTACTAATAAAATAAAATTTGCAGAAGTAGAAGAATCGATTACTTGGCAATTAAATTTTCCTAGTGGAGCGGTTTGTAATTCTGCAAGTTCATACAGTTGTGGGGTTGACAGGTTGTTTGCTTCAGCTGAAGAAGGTTTTTTTGAGTTAAGTCCAGCTATAAGTTATGGCCCATTTAAAGGAAGGACAAGCAATGGTGATTTAAATTTCCCTGAAATTAATCAACAACAAACTCAACTCGATGAAATTGGGAAAGTGATTTTAGAAAATAAAAAATTGCCAAGTCATATTACAGGCGAAGAAGGGCTTAAAGACGTTAAAGTATTGCAAGCTATTTATGAGGCAGCAAGGACAGGCAAAAAAGTTTCTATAATTTAAAAACAAAACCCACAAGAACTCAAATTACTTGATTCTTGTGGGTTTTAAAATATCGTACTTCGTATATCTAATTTCGTACCTTAAAAACTATTCTCCCAAAAACGGGTATCTATAATCTTCCGGAGTTACGAATGTTTCTTTGATGGTTCTTGGCGAAGCCCAACGCAACAAGTTTAAGGCTGAACCAGCTTTATCATTCGTTCCAGAAGCTCTTGCTCCACCAAAAGGTTGCATTCCCACAACGGCTCCAGTTGGTTTGTCGTTGATGTAGAAATTACCAGCTGCGTTTTGCAAAGCCACAGTTGCTTGCTCAATAGCATAGCGGTCTTTACTGAAAATGGCACCAGTCAAGGCATATTCTGAAGTAGAATCAACCAGTTTTAGAGTTTCTTCCCATTTGGCATCTTCATATACAAAAAGCGTTAAGACAGGTCCGAATAATTCGGTTTCCATTGTAGTGTAATGTGGATTCGTGGTTACGATTATGGTTGGTTCAATAAAATATCCTACCGATTTATCATAGTTTCCACCCACGATAATTTCTGCATCGGAATCTTTTTTGGCTTGGTCAATAAAACTTGCCAATTTATCAAAAGAACCTTCGTGAATTACTGCTGTAATGAAATTACCAAAATCTTCTGGCGATCCCATTTTCATTGATTTCACATCGGTAGTTAATTGTTCTTTTAATGCTGGCCACATACTTTGTGGTACGTAGGCTCTAGAAGCTGCCGAACATTTTTGTCCTTGAAATTCGAAAGCACCACGAACAATTCCAGTTGAAACTTGTTTTACATTGGCACTTGGATGCGCTAGAACGAAATCTTTTCCACCAGTTTCGCCTACAATTCTTGGGTAGGTTTTATAATGGTGAATGTTGGTTCCAATTTTTGCCCAAATGTCTTTGAAAACATGAGTGGAGCCTGTAAAATGAACTCCTGCAAAATCACGACTTGCCAAAATGGTATCGGTAATCATCAAAGCATCACCAAAAACTACATTGATAACGCCATCTGGAAGTCCGGCTTCCTTGAAGATATCGATAATAATTTTAGCAGAAAAAACTTGGCTATCACTAGGTTTCCAAATCACGACATTGCCCATCATAGCTGCGCTTGCTGGGAGATTTCCTGCAATAGCAGTAAAGTTGAAAGGTGTAATGGCATAAACAAAACCTTCTAATGGTCGGTATTCCAATCGGTTCCAAACATCGGAAGTAGATTTAGGTTGGTCGCTGTAGATTTGGGTCATAAATTCTACGTTGTATCGCAAGAAATCTATGAATTCGCAAGCGGCATCAATCTCGGCTTGAAAAATATTTTTAGATTGCGCAATCATTGTTGCAGCATTTATTTTGGCTCTGTAAGGACCAGCAATCAATTCGGCAGCTTTAAGGAATATAGCGGCGCGTTGTTCCCAAGCCATATTGGCCCATTTTGTTCTGGATTCCAATGCGTTGGCAATGGCTTTTTCGATATGTGCTTTTTCGGCGAGGTGATAAGTTCCCACAACGTGTTTGTGATCGTGAGGCGCTGTCATATTTCGGGTATTTCCCGTTCTGATTTCTTCGCTTCCGATGTACAATGGAACGTCGATGGTGGTATTCCACATTGTTTTATAAGCGGCAAGTACAGCAGCTTTTTCGGTAGAATTAGGCGCATACGATTTTACTGGTTCGTTTACGGCTTTTGGCACATTGAAAAATCCTTTAAGCATATAATTTTATTTGAGTTTTTGAAAAATTTTCACAAAAGTACAAAGGATTGTTTTAAAAACATGTTGTTGATACGTTAAATATGATGATTATACTTTGCCAATAGCCCAGACCGCAATGGAAACCCCACAGTGAGAAAAGCTATTTTTTTCTTGTGATTGCAGAGCGACCAAAGGGAGCTCCTGCAATTGCATTAGAAAAAAAGATTTTCGAGCGAGGTGTTGTAATGGAGTGCTGGAAATAGCTTCTAAAAAAAATGAGATTGCTTGTTCCTTGAAATGGCTTTTAATTCAATGCAAAAGGCGCACACAATTTGAAAGTAGGTACGATTACTTTGAAATTTTTAGTCGAAGTGAAATTGATCATATTAAAATGCCCTTTCATTGCACCGTAAGGCGATGCTAAAAGGCAACCGGAATTGTAAGTGTGCAATTCGCCTGGTTTTAAAACAGGTTTTTTCCCAACAACACCTTCGCCATCAACGATTTCGATATTGTTCAGTGAATCGAATATTTCCCAGTGGCGAGAAATTAGTTGGACCGAATCTTTGCTGTGATTTTCGATAGTAATCTCATAACTAAAGGCAAAATGAATCTTGTAGTTCTTGAAGTAAGTACCTTCAAAACTAGTCATGACCGATATTTTTATGCCTCTTGTGATTTGTGAAACCATAGCAAAGTGTTACAAATGAGTTTTATAATGGCAAATTTACAAAAAAAAGAGTTAGTTGTGCTTTTTTGAGAAATGTTTTTTAATCGGTGATGACATTTGAATTGGCGGTTGCTTTTCCTATAATTCTTGTATAGCGATCTGTGTTTTCGCGATAATAGACTAAAATGGTGTAATCATTTTCGGTTTGCCAATAATTCCCGTCAATATTGCTTTCGCCATCGATATTTCCTTTGTCGTCTGCGATTTGGTATTGAAAATTGGTGAACCCTTGTTTGATGAGAATGGCTTTTTCGTAAAGTTTGGTTTCTTTGTTAAAGTCCATTTTGTATTCGGGCGATAAACTGTAATTGTTGAACATGCCAGTGATATAAATGTCTTTATTTTTCATAAACGATGGCGCCGAAAGGCTGAAATAAACCCAAGCATAATCGGCTTCGATTTCGTTTTTGACTGCGCCCATGTTACGAACGACAAATCTTCCGTTGACATCAGGGTTTATCGAATAAGGCAAACTTCCTCGGGCATTGTGGGTGTATAAACTGGAATTATAAATGCCGTTGATTGAATTTATTCTCGAAATATTGTTTCCCGCCGATCGGATGTTGCTGTTGTCGAAATATAAAAATTCATTCCCTGCCCAAAATTGGGTTTCGGAATCGTATTTATAAATTAAATCATTACCAATGGTGTACTGAGGAACTATATTTTTGATGGCGGAATTGATTTGTCCGTTTTGAAACAAAGCAATTTTTACATTTTTGATAGGCGTTTGAAAATTGATTACTAATGACTTTATCGAAAATTCGATATTGTGCTTATAATCCAATAAATTTGCTGTTCGTGCTCTTCTAATTCGCATCGGAACACTAACAAGATCCTCGTAAACGATAAATTTTCGCGATAAAATTACTTCGCGACTTTCGTCTAAAATTTTTAGAATATAATTGCCGCTGATGCGTAATTGCATAAACTGATTGGGAATGGGCAAAATGTAATGTGAATATATCTGCAAGGTATTGACGGAGTTTTCATATTGAATGATTCTTTGTCCATCGAAACCGGTCATATAGTCTGTTTTTGGGATATCTGTTGGTTTCCAATCGTAGTCGCAATGCACTATTTCGAAGTAATAGTTGGCTTCTTTGCCAAATAAATCATCAAACTGGAATTGAAAACCATCGCCTAATTTGAATAAGGGAATTACATTTTCGTTGCTTTGTACAAAAGTGGCTGTTTTGATATTATACGGAGGAACAACCTCGGTTTCTGTTTGTGCAACAGCCGTAGTAACAATAAAAAGTACTGCAATCTTCGAAAAAAAACTTTTAAACATAAAAGAAGTGTTTGCTGAATGGTAAATATAGCGAAATAAAATTCGATATTATTATGTGTTTGACCAACTCTTGATTAGTTCTTTTGCTTCTGATAATAAAATGCAGGAAGGAATAATAATAAAAACAGTGGTTGAATTAAAAATCGTCTTACATAAAACAATCCCATTTTGTTAGCTTCTCCATTTTTTAATAGAATGTAAAAGAAAGCAAAAGTTAGAATAACAAAAAATATCAAATACAAAATAGATGCAAATTTTATGGCGTCAATATCTTTAAACAAGACATATATTATTGCCAAAGAAAGGATTGTGTTGAGCAAATACCGGAACAATAATCCAAAAAACAATTGAAAATTATCGGTTTCAGGAAAGGGTAAATTGTAATAATCTGCCTTGAAATAATTCAAAAAAGGATCGTAAAACAAGCTGTCTTCGTAAGCCCGAATGAGTGCTAACAAAATTATAAATGCAATTGCAAAGGCAATTCTTATTTTATGATTTAATATTATTTTTAGCATATTTTGAAAATTTGTTGACCCAAATAATCCACAATATAAAAACCACCCCATAGATAACCAAAGGGAAAACTACTCCGTGCAAAAAATGTTGCTGTTTGGGATAATAATACATCAAAACACATAAAAGTGCGATTCTAATAACGTTGAGGACATGAATGATTAGGCTTCCGCCAATGATATACAAGATAGTTGGCTTTAGTTTTCCCGAAAAGGCAACGATGAATGAAACAAAAAGTATAATGACACTCATTGCGTTGCAGCCTTCGACTATTCGAGCCATAGGTTTTTGCTTGTAGTATAAATTGACAGCAGGTTCTCTTGTATTTGGTTTAGTTTGGACATCACAATCAAAGAAAAGCATTACACCCTCAGTTTGTTTTGCCACTACTGTTGTAAAATCGTCGGTTTCATTTTTGTTTACATCAAATTGTCCAAGATAACTTTGGTAGATAAAAGTCAAAAGTAAATAAGTCAACAAAAATTTACCTAAAAACAGCAAAAAGGGTTTGTACAGAATAAAATATTTTTTCAAAATCGAATTTTTAACAAATTTAAATAAAATTAGAAAGACGCATTTAAATACTTTTACAAAAAAAATAGATGACTATGACTTTCGAACAATTAAAACCAAAAGTAACCGAAATTACTTCAAATACAACTTTTTCTAGAGAAGAAAAACTCTTGCAGATTTGTGAATTACTCAGCAACTCTATTGAATATTACAATTGGGTTGGTTTTTATTTTGCCAATCACGATACTAAAACCCTGCATCTTGGTCCGTATGTTGGAGCTGAAACCGACCATACTGTAATTCCTTTCGGGAAAGGAATTTGCGGACAAGTCGCCGTTTCTAATGCTAATTTTGTAGTTCCTGATGTGGCAGCTCAAGACAATTATATTGCGTGTAGTTTTACCGTAAAGTCCGAAATTGTAGTGCCGCTTTTTGTAAATGGAGAAAATATTGGACAAATAGATATTGATAGTCATGTAATTGACCCTTTTACAGACCAGGACGAACGGTTTTTGGAATTTGTGAATGAAGAAATTGCGAAGTTATTTTAAAAAACAAAACGGCGGTTATATAAAATCTACTAATTCAAGTATAATTGGATAAGTAGATTTTCTTTATCTTAAAAGATGCCAAATTGGTAGTTTAGATTTGGCAAATCTTTAGTAAATTTGTCTTACTATTTGTAGTATTTTTACAAGTTTAATTTTCAATACATATAATGATACACAAAACATTCCTGTTGCTATTTCTTTTTATTTCAGCAATAAATTATTCACAAACTAGTAACTCCAAAATCACTTTTGAGAAAAACGACAAGTTAGTTTATTTAGATTCGGCTAAGTTCGTGACGTCAGAGAAGAATTATCAATTTTACAGAATTGTTAAAGAGTATAAATTGGATAAAAGCAGTTATGCCGTTTATGAATTTAATAAATTGGGGTTTTTACAATTAGAAGGTATAACGTTAAATAAAGAGGAATTTAGAAAGGAAGGAGTCATAACCTATTATTATGAAAACGGGAAGAAAAAAGCCGTAACTAGTTATGCTAAGGGGCGTCCAAATGGTATCGATATCCAGTGGTATGAAAACGGAAACAAAAAACTAGAAGGGATATACATTGCAAATGAAGAAAAACGAACATCGCAATATAAAATTGATCAGTTTTGGGACGTAAATAGTGTGCAAAAGGTGGTTGATGGCAATGGATTTTTCGAAGATCAAGATGAAAATGAATATTCAAAAGGAGAAATTAAAAACGGTTTTAAAGAGGGTAATTGGGAAGGCACATTAAAAAAACCTCAATTAAGCTATAAAGAAACCTATAAATATGGAAAGTTAGTTTCGGGAGAAAGTATTGAAGGGAATGGAGACATTCATATTTATAAAGAAGTAGAAATTGCTCCTGAGCCTAGAAATGGCATTGAGGATTTTTACAATTTTGTTGGACGCAACTACAGAACGCCAAATGTGCAAGGACTAAAGGGCAAGATATATTTGACATTTGTTATAGATAAAAAAGGAAGGGTAGTTGAGCCCAAAGTACTTAGGGATTTGGGTTATGGTACTGGCAAAGAGGCAATTCGAGTAGTTACAAAATATGATGGTTTTAGGCCTGGCGAACAGAGAGGAAGAAAAGTAAGATGCACTTATTCTTTGCCAATAAGCATACAATCTGCGTATTAGGATTGGTTACACTACGTTTTTCTTAATTATTGATTAGATAATAATAATCCATACTTCATAATTGATTCTCCGATTCAAAAAATAAAAAAAAGTATTTTTTTCGGGTCACAATCCATAATTATTTTCTACCTTTGCGCTCGAATTAGGAAAATCTTGATTCATACATAATAATCATTTAAATAATATTGGAATGTATTTAACAAAAGAAGTTAAAGAAGAAATCTTCGCTAAACACGGAGGAAAAGCAGAAAACACAGGATCTGCAGAAGGACAAATCGCATTATTCACGCATAGAATTACGCACCTTACTGAGCACTTGAAAAAAAATCGTCACGATTACAACACAGAGCGTTCGTTGGTACTATTAGTAGGTAAAAGAAGAGCGTTGCTTGATTACTTGAAAAAGAAAGAAATCAACAGATATCGTGAGATTATCAAAGTATTGGGTATTAGAAAATAAACAATATAAAAAAGAGGTGCGTGAGTGCCTCTTTTTGTTTTTAGATTTCGGAGTTTAGATTATAGATTTGTTGCAATACATAAATCGAAATCAATTTTTGAAATTTACATTTTTATTAAAAAAAGTTTGGTTTTTCATTGGAACACAACAACTACAACAACGCAACTGTTCTGCTGACAGGCAGATAAACCAATGTAAAATTAAAAAAACGGAAAAATTATGATTCCAAAAGTTTCAAAAGAGATTATCGATTTAGGAGATGGCAGAAGCATCTCAATCGAGACCGGAAAATTGGCCAAACAAGCCGACGGTTCAGTAGTAGTTCAAATGGGAAATGCGATGTTGCTTGCAACTGTAGTATCGGCCCGTAAAGCAAGTCCAGGTGTAGACTTCCTTCCACTAACGGTAGATTACCGTGAAAAATTTGCAGCAGCAGGACGTTTTCCTGGTGGATTTTTCAAGAGAGAAGCAAGACCAACAGATGGTGAAGTATTGACAATGAGATTGGTTGACCGTGTTTTACGCCCACTTTTCCCAGATGATTACCACGCCGAAACTCAAGTTATGATTCAATTAATGTCTCATGACGAAAATGTAATGCCAGACGCATTAGCAGGTTTAGCCGCATCAGCAGCACTAGCTATTTCTGATATTCCTTTTTCAACATTGATTTCTGAAGTACGTGTTGCACGTGTTGACGGAAAATTTGTTATCAATCCAAGTCGCGCTCAATTAGAAGTATCTGATATCGATATGATGATTGGTGCTTCGACAGATTCTATCGCAATGGTAGAAGGGGAGATGAAAGAAATTTCAGAATTGGAAATGGTGGAAGCCATTAAATTTGCTCACGAAGCCATCAAACTTCAAATTGTAGCTCAAGAAAAATTAGTGGCACAAGTTGGTAAAAAAGAAACTCGTACTTACGAAGAAGAAAGAGAAGATGAAGCAATTTACGCTAAAGTAAAAGCTGCAGCTTATGATAAAATTTATGCTATTGCAAAAGTAGGTTCTGGAAAACACGAACGTTCTGCTGCATTTGATGTTGTAAAAGAAGAAGTAAAAGCCTTATTTACTGCCGAAGAATTAGCTGAAAACGGTGATTTAGTTGGGAAATATTTTTATAAAACCAACAAAGAAGCCGTTCGTAATGTAATCCTTGATTTAGGTTTACGTCTTGACGGAAGAAAAACAACTGAAATCAGACCAATCTGGGCTGAGGTTGATTATTTGCCTTCTGTACACGGATCGTCAATATTTACAAGAGGAGAAACTCAAGCATTGGCAACAGCCACCTTGGGAACTTCAAGAGAAGCCAATCAAATAGATTCTCCATCTGAACAAGGTGAAGAGAAATTCTACTTACATTATAACTTCCCTCCATTTTCTACAGGTGAAGCAAAACCACTAAGAGGAACTTCAAGAAGAGAAGTAGGTCACGGAAACTTAGCTCAAAGAGCTTTGAAAAACATGATTCCTGCTGATTGTCCTTACACAATACGTTTGGTATCAGAAGTATTGGAATCGAATGGTTCTTCTTCTATGGCGACAGTTTGTGCTGGAACATTAGCATTAATGGATGCAGGTATCCAAATGAAAAAACCAGTTTCTGGAATTGCAATGGGATTGATTACTGACGGAGATCGGTTTGCTGTATTGTCTGATATTTTGGGTGATGAAGATCACTTAGGAGATATGGACTTTAAAGTAACAGGAACTGCTGACGGAATCACTGCTTGTCAAATGGATATTAAAATCGAAGGATTGAAATACAACATCATGGAACAAGCTTTGGCTCAAGCTCGTGAAGGTCGTTTGCATATCCTTGGAAAAATTACCGATACATTGGCTGCTCCAAAAGCAGATGTAAAAGCATATGCTCCAAAAATTATTACAAGAACAATTCCTGGCAACTTTATTGGTGCTTTAATTGGACCTGGTGGTAAAGTAATTCAAGAATTACAAAAAGCTACAGGTACAACTATTGTAATCAACGAAGTAGACGAACAAGGAGTTATTGAAATTCTTGGAACAGATCCTGCTGGAATTGAAGCGGTATTGGCCAAAATCCAATCGATCACTTTCAAACCACAAATGGGCGAAGCTTATGAAGTGAAAGTAATCAAAATGCTTGATTTTGGTGCCGTTGTAGAATATACTGCAGCTCCAGGAAACGAAGTATTACTTCACGTATCTGAACTAGCTTGGGAGCGTACAGAAAACGTTTCGGATGTAGTGAATATGGGTGATGTATTCCAAGTGAAATATCTTGGTCTTGATCCTAAAACTAGAAAAGAAAAAGTGTCAAGAAAAGCACTTTTGCAAAGACCTCCACGTGAGGAAAGAAAAGAGTAATCAAATCTTAGTTTACTAAAGGTTCATTTATAGGGAAACCCGTTTCATTAGCTTGAAACGGGTTTTTTGTGATTAAAGATTTCATTAATTAAAAAATTTGTAAAAACAACCATAATTTTCATACTTAATTCAAAGAAAAAAAATATCTTTAACCTTATTAATCTTAAAATTTAAATTTTATTATGGCGTTTACAATTATTCAGAATACAAAAATCAATACTCAAGTTTTTACCTTTTCAAGCCCTGAAACAGTAACTTACCCTGTAGCCCCCTTAGTTTCGGCAAAATTTTATAGCCCTAATGGTGTTTTAACTCTAAAAATTAGAGCAACACTATATATGAATTCGGATGATACGGTTGCTCCTAATGTTCCAGCACCGACAGAATCTGAGGATACTTTGACCATTAATTTTGACTATGATTTCTCTGAAGTAACTCCAGAAACTTGCGATGTGTATTACATAGAAGTGGATTATACTTCAGAAACAGTAGGGAATATAAAATCAATTGTTTCTTATATGATAAACGAGGATCCGCAGGGTTCTAGAGGCACGGAGACTGGAGTTTCTTATCCATAAAGAGTACAAAAAGGAATTAATACTTCCTGAGGCTTATGTTTTTTACCTTATTTCATAAATAATCGAAATGCAAATGACCAGATATAAAGTTGCACTATTTTTAGTTCTGTTGCTTTTTCCTATTTTAATTCAATCTCAAAAAATAACTTATGAGGAAATACTAAAAAAAGATATATTTAGAAAAGCTAACTCTTTAGAAACGGATGTAAATTTTAAGAAGGCTCAAAGTTTTTATCTTAAAAAAAACTGGGATTCCACTTTGGTCTATTCGATGAAATGTTTGAATTCTAGACCAAAAACAGAGCTCAGTGATTATTGTCATTTATTTAGAGGTGTTAGTTTTAGAGAATTAAATTTGTTTAAAGAAGCTAAAAAAGAATTATTATTAGTTTCAACAAATTTTCCTAACTATGATTTTATTTATATTAGCCTTGGTTCGGTTTGCTTAGAATTAGGAGAATTCGACAAGGCTATTTTTTTTTATCAAAAGGCAGATTCCTATTCTAAAAAGGACCCAAACAATAGCGATATAAATATCGTTTATGAGAATTTGGGTGTATGTTATTTGCATTTAAAACAGTTTGAAAAAGCAGAAAATTATTTTTTTAAATTTAAAGAAATTAAAGAAAAGGAGAAAGACACAATCAATCTTTTCTTGGTCTATACCAATATTGCAAATTTATATTACGAACAATATAAGGACCTACAGGCCATTCCTTATTTTGAAAAAGCCTATGCCTTATCTCATAAAGTAAAAGATTTTGATCTAAAAAGAAAAGCTACAATAAATATGGCTGCTGTTGAAGAAAATAGGGGAAACTTCAAGCAAGCTTTAGTATATAGGAAAGAATTTGATAAATGGAAAGATTCCCTCAACAATCAAAACAAAATATGGGCTGTCGCCGATTTTGAGAAAAAGTTTGCGGTAGCTCAAAAGCAAAAGCAAATCAAATTGCTTGAAGTAGAAAACCAGTTAAAAAATAGCCAACGAAATTGGTTGTTTTTCTCTGCAATCAGCTTATTATTGTTGCTAACGACAGGAGTGTATTTTTACGCCCAAAAAGTAAAAAACGCCAAAATAATCCTGCTCCAAAAAAACAAACTCGACGAACTCAATGCTACCAAAGATCAACTTTTTTCTATAGTAAGTCACGATTTGCGTTCTTCAGTAAATGCTTTGAAAACCAGTAATGCCAAGTTATCGGCAACTCTGGAAACTAAAAATTACGATGAATTGAATCAGCTAATTATTCAAAATAGTGGCATTGCCAATGGAGCATACAGTTTATTGGATAATTTATTGCATTGGGCTTTGTTGCAAACCAAACAATTGTATTTTCATAAAGAATCGGTGCATTTGTTCTCTATTATTCAACAAATAGAATACAACTACAAACCCTTATTATTAGATAAATCCATTGTTTTTGAGAATTCCGTTTCCAAAAATATTTTTATCTTCGTGGATCTCGATTCGCTAAAAATAGTGCTTCGAAATTTATTAGATAATGCTATCAAATTTTCGAACGAAAATGGCAAAATCAGTTTTTATACGCAAGAAAATAATCCCGATTTTTGTCAACTCGTCTTGGAAGATACTGGTTTGGGAATGGATGAAGAAAGCATCGCAGCCCTATTAAAAGACGACGAATTATTAGCCAAAAAAGGAAAGTCCGAAGCCATTGGAACAGGACTTGGAATGCAATTATGCAAACAAATGATCAAGAAAAATGGAGGCACAATTCAAATAGAAAGCGAACTTCATAAAGGAACCAAAATGATATTAACGTTCCCAAAAACTGAACAAAATGGATAATATCAATGTACTTATAATAGAGGATACTCCTGAACAAAGTGATGCGTTGAGCAAAGTGTTGTTGTCGAATAATTACAATATTGTGGGTGTTGCCAGAAGTTATACCGATGCCTTAAAACTTTTTTACGAGAAGACAATTGACATCATCGTTATCGATGTTTTTCTTGATGGAAAACCAGACGGAATCACTTTTGCAGAAACGATTAATATTATTCCAAATGCTTCAAAACCGTTTGTGTTTTTGACTAGTTCACAAGACCGTCAAATTTTCGAAAGAGCCAAATTGACCAAACCATTCAGCTTTTTGATGAAACCATTCAACGAATTGGAAATTCTATACGCTCTAGAAATGGCTGTCGAAAAATTCTACGAGCAAAATAATGTCTTTCTTAGTGAAGATCAAGATACCGTAATCAGCAGCGATTTTCTGTTTATAAAAAAGAAAAATGCCTTGAAAAAAGTGGCCATCAACGACATACTTTACATTGAAGTGGAAGACCGTTATTGCAACATCATTACCGAACAGGAAAAATTTGTAATCTTAATTTCATTGACTAAAATAAGTGCATTGCTTGATAGCAATAAGTTTATAAGAACCCATCGCAATATTATGGTCAATTCCAATAAAATTGAAGAAATCATTCTTGCTGACAATCTCGTTGTTTTGAGAGGTGGGCATAAAGTAAATCTCAGTAATTCCTATAAAGACTTTATAAAGAAAATGAATATTTTGTCTTAGCCAATTGTATCTGCGTATCATGATTTACTAAATCTTCTCCATTTTGAGAAGATTTTTTTTGTTCTTACACCAAATTATTATTTCATGACAATAAAAATGCGCTGTATGACATTTGAAGTTGAAAAGAGGAAAACCCAATGTAAATTTGACTATCAAAATAACACAAAAGTAATCATCATGACAGTTTCAAATAACCACATCCCCATGTTAAAATTTATCTCACTTTGTCAAAAAACAATGACAAATCCATATGTTGGAATTTTGTTGTCATTGTTATTAATTCTGCCTAGTTTATATATCATTTTAGGTGACATAACAGTATTCAGAAAAGAATATATTTTTCTAGCTGTCGGAATTCCTTTGTATGTTAAATCTTTGAATAGAATTTTTGATGATATTTTAAATAGCGATAGCAATAGTTTAAAATAAAATGATTTTCTTTTTTAATTATTTTTTTAGTAATTCCCGTTTCAAGGGGTTGAAACGGGTTTTTTTTGTTAAATAAAAAATTATTTTTACCATTTTGTAACTTTTTTGAAACTCTGTACGTATAACCATTTGTACACTTAAAAATTGAGGAGACAAAAACATGAGACAACTTAAAATCACCAAGCAGGTAACGAATCGTGAAACTGCATCATTAGACAAGTACTTACAGGAAATTGGAAAAGTGGATCTTATCACTGCCGATGAAGAAGTAGAATTGGCACAAAAGATTAAAGCTGGAGATCAAAGAGCTTTAGAGAAATTGACCAAAGCCAATTTGCGTTTCGTGGTTTCGGTGGCTAAACAATATCAAAATCAAGGATTAACACTTCCCGATTTAATTAACGAAGGAAATTTAGGTTTGATAAAAGCAGCGCAACGTTTTGATGAAACACGTGGTTTCAAATTCATTTCGTATGCCGTTTGGTGGATTCGTCAATCGATTTTGCAAGCCTTGGCTGAACAATCTCGTATTGTTCGTTTGCCTTTGAACAAAATTGGTTCTATCAATAAAATCAATAAAATGTATGCTTTATTAGAGCAATCTAACGAAAGACCACCAACAGCTGAGGAAATTGCCAAAGAATTGGATATGACCGTAAATGACGTAAGAGAATCTATGAAAAACTCTGGTCGTCACCTTTCTATGGATGCACCACTTGTTGAAGGTGAAGATTCAAACCTTTACGACGTTTTGCGTTCTGGTGAGTCGCCAAATCCAGATAGAAGCTTAATTCAAGAATCTTTGCGTACCGAAATCGAGCGTTCGTTAGAAACATTGACTCCAAGAGAAGCTGATGTGGTTCGTTTGTATTTTGGACTTGGAGATCAACACCCAATGACTTTAGAAGAAATAGGGGAGACTTTCGACCTGACTCGCGAACGAGTTCGTCAGATTAAAGAAAAAGCCATTCGCAGATTGAAACATACTTCAAGAAGTAAAATATTAAAAACCTACTTAGGTTAATAGATGAGTAACGACGGTCTGATTAACTGTTCGTTTTTTGATTGATGATTGAAACTCCGGCTGATTACCGGAGTTTTATTTTTTATAGTACCTTTGCAAAAAATAATTAACAGTATAATGAAGAATACAATCATTGCACCATCAGTTCTTGCTGCTGATTTTGCCAATTTACAACGTGACATCGAAATGATTAACAATAGTGATGCCGATTGGTTTCATATTGATATTATGGATGGCGTATTTGTTCCTAATATTTCTTTTGGAATGCCTGTTTTAGCAGCAATTGCCAAACATGCTAAAAAAACAATTGATGTGCATTTGATGATAATTGATCCTGACCGCTACGTTAAGACTTTTGCAGAATTAGGAGCCAATGTATTGTGCGTTCACTATGAAGCATGTACGCATTTGCATAGAACCTTACAAGCTATTAAAGCCGAAGGAATGAAAGCTGGAGTTGCCTTAAATCCACATACTAGTGTCGACTTGTTAGAAGATGTTATCAATGATATTGATATGGTTTTGATTATGAGTGTGAATCCTGGTTTTGGAGGACAATCGTTTATTGAAAACACCTATGCTAAGGTTGAAAAACTGAAAGATTTAATCAATCGTAAAGGTGCTAATACCATTATAGAAATTGATGGTGGTGTTACCGACAAAAATGCCAAACAATTAGCTGAAGCCGGTGCCGATGTTTTGGTCGCTGGAAGTTTTGTTTTTAAAGCCGAAAATCCAACTGGAACTATTGCTGATTTGAAGAAACTGACTTGTTTCTAATAGAGATAGAGATTTTTGTAGTAAATCGGGAAGTCATAAATTAATCAAAAAACCCTCGTCTGAGTAATCAGGCGAGGGTTTTTGTTATGTGATTAATTGCTTTGTAATTCATCAAATTTTTTTTCATTGTAATTAATCATTTTAGAAACTTGCTGATACAATTCAGGATATTGGGTTTTAAAAAGATGGGGTGTTTCAAAAAAGTGCTCTAAAATTACGGCTATAAACTCAAATCTATTTTCATACGCATATTCCCTAAAGTAGCCCTTTTCGGTTAGCTTTTTGTTCAATGTATCATCATTGTAATAGGTGATGACTTTGTTGTATTGGTCGTAAAAAATTATAGCACTAGGATCATTACTTTTCAAGCCATAAAAGTGAAGAATATGAGAAAATTCGTGAAGCCCAAGGTTTAAGTTGTCATTTGTTGTTTGATGGCCAAGAATAAAATCTTCCCAAGAAAATGCTACCGCTTTCATTATTGGATTGAATTCTCCTTTGTGATACGCTTGGTTTGTAGTTGAAAAATAGGCTGATGGGTATATTATTATTTTGTTAAACAGACCTATTAAATAATGCCTCATTCCAAAAGTCAACGAAACATAAGTAGCGGCAATAGTAATCTTCATTTCATCGGTGACAAGAATTTCTTCTTTTCCGATAAACTGATACTGTTTTATGAAGGTGGCTACTCGATGTTCAAAAAACACTTTCTTTTTCTTGGTCAACCTTCTAAAAAAAGAAAACTCTTTTTCAAGAATTTGCTTTTGATTTTCGGTCAATTTTTTCGGAAAAAGGTAGAAGTGTATATACAATGGTTTATTGAAAATCATCATATATGTCGGTTCCACAATTCTATATACAATTAGCATCAGCAACAATATTCCAAAATAGGTCAATACTAAGTGATAGAATATCATATATTACGATTGGAAATATGTTGGGAATTCGAACAAATTTATAGTCATTTTAATATTGGTCAATTAAATATTTGATTAAATCAGTGGTGGTAACAATGCCTACAAGTGAGTCGTTTTCGATAACAGGTAATGCATGAAACTCGTTTTTGGATAATATTTCCGCCGCTTCTTTTATAGTTGTTTCTGGAAATATAGTGGTCAAATTTTTTGTCATCACTTGCTCTACTGAAAACATATTGTAAACCGTGATGTCAATAGTGTTTTCATCATCATCAACTTCATCTGCGAAGGATATTCTGAGTAAATCGGTATAACTCAACATCCCAATTACTAATTTGTCTCTAACCACAGGAATATGACGAATATGATGTTTCTTGAATAAGGTTTCAGCTTTTGTTAAAGTGTCTGAAACACTTAACTTAACGACATTTTTTGTCATTATGGTTGATATAGGAACTTTATGTTTCATAACTTCAAGTATTAAATTTACCTTAAAGTTAGTGATTTTAATAATAGTATTAAACTATTTCTGTCTTTAAGTTTTACATTAAATAGCAAAAAAATGAGTGCTATTTAGAAATAAATAACACTCATTATAAGTGACCGCGGAGGGGTTCGAACCCCCAACCCTCAGAGCCGAAATCTGATATTCTATCCAGTTGAACTACGCAGCCATTATGATGTAGGATTTCAGATATTAGATTTACTATTGTAAAAGTCCAAAATCTTAATTGTGATTTTTTATGTCAAAAGTTTTTTGACAATTGTCGAAATGGTTTTTCCTTCGGCAGTTCCGCCTAACTGAGCTGAAGCAATTCCCATCACTTTTCCCATAGAAGCGATTCCTGAAGCACCAGTATCGGCAATGATTTTTGCGATGATAACTTCTACCTCGGCTTCGCTTAGCTGAGCAGGTAAGAATTTTTCGATTACAGCAATTTGTGCTAGCTCCGGTTCAGCAAGATCCATACGATTTTGCTCGGTAAAAATTTTGGCACTGTCCTTACGTGTTTTTACTAATTTTTGAAGTAATTTTATTTCATCAGCTTCTGAGATTTCTTCTTTTGATCCTGTTGCAGTTTGGGCAAGAAGCAGTTCAGACTTAATGGCTCTTAAAGCCTCTAAAGCTACAGTATCTTTAGCTCTCATGGCGGTTTTTATTTCCTCCATAATTTGTGTTGATAAGCTCATATTTTTTATGATTTTTATATTTTAGATTGCCGATAGATAAACTACTTAAACATCTTTTTTGTGCTGTTGCAATCAGGAGCACAAATTTAAAGTATTTTAATCGAAATAGCAACTCATTCCTTATTAGTAGAGCCGTTTATAAAAAAATAACCCGAAAATTAATTTAATTTTCGGGTTAGGTAACTTTGGTTTGAATTGGTTAGTCTACATTATCATGTAAAAACGAATTGTTTGATCTCAATTGTAAGTCATCATTGCTGTCGGTTCCAACTGAAATTCGGGAATTTGCCCCAGGTATTTGTAATTTTGTAAGATCTACATTTTGTCTTTTATAAGCTGGCACTCTTTCAAGTTCATCAATTCTTGAAATGTTATTGTGAAATTTATAATTGAACTCTTTTAGTTTTTTTCTTCTTTCTTCGGTTCTTAATTTCATTGATTCCTGAATGGTCATTTCCATTGGTGAAATATTTTCGAAAGTGGATGTTGAGTTGTCTACTTCCTCAACTTTTTTCATCGTGATGTTCAATTCTTCAGGAATTAATTCCTCAACAATTGCAGTAGCTGTTGGTTTAGAATCTAATAATGCATTTTCAACATCGGTATATTCTTCAAGAGTGTAGCGTATAATTCCATTGTCAGTCAATTCAGTTACAGGAACAAATTGAACAGGTTCATTTACTTTTATATCTTTTGTTTCGTTACTTAGGTCAAATATTGTTTTAGATTCTTCGCTTTTTACAGGTTCAGACTTAAAAAGAGGTAAGTCAAATGATAAAGTTGCCTGTTCTTCTTTTTGGAAAATCTTTGGTTCAACTACTTCAATTTGTTTAACTTCATTGGATGAAATTACAAAATCTAAGTCCTTGATAGGAGAGACAATTTCGAAAGTCACATCTAAGTTTCTAATAAATTCATTCATCCCTACAAGTTCTTCGCTTTGAAGTACAACTTTCACAGGTTCTACTTCGGTGATTTCTGCCTGTACTTCTTTAATGATTTCTGCTTTTACTTCGCTAGTGATTTCTGCTTGATCTTCTTCTAATAATTCAAAAACAATTCTATCCTCAGTTTGTGCGGATGGAGCTTCAGTTTTAGTAATCGGAGTTTCAATGCTGTTATTATAAGTTACAACAGGTTTATTGGTTAAATCATATACGTTTTTTTGTTCGTCGCCGAGGGTGTGAATTATTCTTGGTGGTTCTACATTTACGATTTCGCGTTGTTGTTCTATATCGAATCCTGTTGCAATAATTGTAACAGAAATAGAGTCTCCAAGTGATTCGTCTTCTCCGACACCCATAATAATATTGGCGTTGTGTCCGGCTTCATTTTGGATATAATCATTGATTTCGCCAATTTCATCAATAGTAATTTCATCAGAACCAGAAACGATGAGCAACAATACGTTTTTGGCACCGGTAATTTTATTATCGTTTAAAAGAGGAGAATCCAAAGCTGCAATAATTCCTTCCTTGGCTCTATTTTCGCCAGTTGCAATTGCAGATCCCATTATGGCAGTTCCGCTATTAGCTAAAACAGTTTTAGCATCTTTTAAATCTATATTTTGTGTATAATGGTGAGTAATAACTTCGGCAATACCTCTAGAGGCCGTTGCTAAAACTTCATCTGCTTTTGAAAATCCAGCTTTAAAACCTAGGTTTCCATATACTTCTCTTAATTTATTGTTATTGATGACAATAAGAGAATCTACTTGTTTGCGCAATTTATTAATTCCAATTTGCGCTTGTTCTAAACGGACTTTTCCTTCAAATTGGAACGGTAATGTCACGATTCCAACAGTAAGGATATCTCTTTCTTTGGCCAATTGAGCAATTACTGGCGCTGCACCTGTCCCGGTTCCTCCACCCATTCCTGCGGTGATAAAAACCATTTTGGTGTTGCTATCAAGCATTTTTTCAATCTCTTCAATACTTTCGATTGCTGATTGGTGTCCTACATCAGGATTCGCTCCAGCTCCCAATCCTTCAGTTAGGTGTACGCCTAATTGAATTTTATTTGGTACCGAACTGTTGTCCAATGCTTGAGAGTCGGTATTACAAACGATAAAATCTACGCCCCTAATACCTTGTTTGAACATGTGGTTTATGGCGTTACTTCCGCCTCCACCTACACCTATAACTTTGATTACATTTGATTGGTTTTTTGGTAAATCAAACGAAATACTGCCAAATTCTGAGTTGCTCATCATCTTATGGTTTTTATTATTTTATTAAATACATTAGTTCTTTATTCTGCATTGTCTAGGAATTCTTTTATTTTTCCTAAATAACCACTTAAGTCAAAAAAGTTTTTTTTGTTTGAGTGTGTTTCAGTTTGTTTTTTTTCGACTTTTTTCGATTTTTCACTCTGAATTTCCTCTTCTATTATTTCTTCTTCAATAATTTCTAATATTGGAGGTCTGACGATTTTCTGCTCAGGATACTTTTCAATTTTAACAGCACTTTGGGTTTTATTTTCAATGCTGTTCATCACTAATCCAACAACAGTTGCATAAAGGGGACAGGATATTTCTTCGTCTGAATTCCCAGCTAAATGTTCGTTTGGATAACCAATTCTTGTATCCATTCCTGTAATATATTCAACTAATTGTTTGATATGTTTTAGTTGAGCACCACCACCGGTTAATACAATTCCTGCAATCAGTTTTTTTCTTGGGTCGTCGTGACCATAATCTTTAATTTCAGTAAAAACTTGTTCGATAATTTCAACTACGCGAGCGTGAATTATTTTAGATAGATTCTTTAAAGAAATTTCTTTTGGTTCTCTTCCTCTTAAACCTGGAATTGAAACGATTTCATTGTCTTTATTTTCTCCAGGCCAAGCGGAACCAAATTTTACTTTCAATAATTCTGCTTGTTTTTCGATGATTGAACAGCCTTCTTTTATGTCGTCGGTTATCACATTCCCGCCGAAAGGGATAACTGCAGTATGGCGTATAATACCATCTTTGAAAATAGCTAAATCCGTAGTTCCACCACCAATATCGATTAATGCGACTCCAGCTTCTTTTTCTTCTTGGCTCAAAACTGCATTAGCCGATGCCAAAGGTTCTAATGTTAATCCTGATAATTCAATGTCTGAACTCTGAATGCATCTTGCTACATTTCGAATAGATGAGGCCTGACCCACAACAACGTGGAAGCTAGATTCTAACCGTCCGCCATACATTCCGATAGGTTCTTTGATATCTGATTGACCGTCGATTTTATATTCTTGTGGCAAAACGTGTATAATTTCTTCTCCAGGAAGCATTGCCAATTTATTTACTTGACCAATCAAAAGGTCGATATCGCTATTGCCAATCACTTCTTCGGCATTTTTTCGGATGATATAATCACTATGCTGAATGCTTCGAATGTGCTGGCCTGCAATACCTACGACCACATTGTTTATTTTATATCCTGATTTGTTTTCGGCCTCAAGTACAGCTTGCTGAATAGATTGGATAGTTTGAGTGATATTGTTTACAACGCCTCTAGCCACGCCAAGGCTTTTGGATTTTCCAACACCCAAGATTTCTAATTTTCCATATTCATTTTTCTTGCCAATCATGGCAACAATTTTTGTGGTGCCAATATCTAGACCTACTGCAATATTTTCTTTTTCCATTTTCTATTTTTTAGTACAAACCACTTGCTGTGCAAATCTCAGGTCGATTGTTTTATATTTGTATAAAGAACTATCTAAAACTGCTTTTTGAAAAAAAGCTTTGTAATTATTCAATTTAGCTTGCATTCTTACAATTCCGCCAAAATCAATTTGATAATTATAATTCCTATTCAACATTTTTAAGCTTCCGTTTGGCATAATCTGTACACCAATGATATTTTTTTTCAAAAATTCATCGTCATATATTATCCGTAATAACTCGGCTAATTTTTCGCTGTTTTTTTTATTTATTTCCCCTGAAACAAGTGGAACTCTAGCCGTATAATTTGACGATAAAGGCATCATACCTCCTTTATAATCAATATAGTAAGAGTTGTCCCCATTATAAACTCTGGCTATTGGAGTTTTTTGTTTCACTGCTGCTTTTAATACCCCATCGACACTAACAAAAACATCAGATTTTTCAATCATTTCATGCTTGTTTAGCCTTTTTTCCAATCTATTCAAATCTAATTTATCTTTACCTATACTTTTAGCATCTTGATTATTTTCTATTAACAATTTATTAACCGTTTCTTGAGTAATATATGGCGCGTTTTCTCCTACAAATACCACCACGGATTTGGTCAAATTTCTTTGATTGTTTCGTTTTGAAGTAAACGAATACAGAAAAATTACCAATGAAAACATCAGTATTAATTGAATATTTGTCCAATTAAATAGTTTCATTCAGTGCGTTTTTAATTGTTGTTACCATTTCTCCAATATCTCCTGCACCAATAGTTACTATAACGGTTGCGTCACTTTCTAAGATTGTAGGAATTAATTCCTGTTTCGTAACTAATTTTTTTGTTTTATTTTCAATTTTTCCCAGTAGCCAATTTGATGTAACCCCTTCCATAGGTAATTCTCTGGCTGGATAAATATCTAATAGCAAAATTTCATCGAACGCAGACAGACTTTTAGCAAAATCATCAGCAAAATCTTTAGTTCTACTAAACAAATGAGGTTGAAAAACAGCCAATACTTTTTGGTTCGGATATAGTTCTCTTACTGCTTGATGAACCGCATTTATTTCGGTGGGATGATGCGCATAATCATCAATATAAACCAATTTATCAGTCTTTATTTGATAAGAAAATCTTCTTTTGATTCCTTTAAATGAACGCAAGGCACTAGCAATGTCTTCGGTTGGGAGGCCAAATGTTTTAGCCATTGCCAATGCCATTAGTGCATTCATTAAATTGTGTTTTCCAGGCAAACCGAATTCTATATTTTGTAGTGTTTCTGTCGGTGTTTTTACATCAAAAACATATTGACTCTTTACGATTCTAATGTTTAAAGCAGAGAAATCAGCCTTTTCATTCACTGCACACTTGACTCCTTTTAAAGGGAGTTCATTTGTGATGAAAAGTTTGTTTTTATCTTCCACTTTATCAGCAAATTCTTTGAAAGAAGCTTCGATTGCCGTTTTATCTCCATAAATGTCTAAATGATCGGCATCCATCGAAGTTACACATGCGATATCTGGATGCAAATGCAAGAATGAACGGTCGAATTCATCGGCTTCTACAACGGTTACTGTTTTTCCGTTTCCAATTAAATTTGAGTTGTAATTTTCTACAATACCACCCACAAATGCTGTTACATCTACTCCGCTTTCGAATAAAATATGTCCAAGAATACTCGAAGTTGTTGTT
The DNA here is from genome assembly GCA_963513695.1 of uncultured Flavobacterium sp. Classification (GTDB taxonomy): domain Bacteria; phylum Bacteroidota; class Bacteroidia; order Flavobacteriales; family Flavobacteriaceae; genus Flavobacterium. Next base: position 75,452 of record CAUPRL010000001.1, on the reverse strand, counting down.
TTTCCGTGTGTTCCTGCAACTGCAAAACAAAAAGTGTCTTTGGTAATAATTCCTAGCACTTCGGCTCTTTTCTTGACTTGATAATTATTCTCCAAGAAATAATTCCATTGCGAGTGTGTTTTTGGAACTGCTGGAGTAATTATTACTAGTGTATTTCCTGCGAGATACTCAGTCGGAATTAAATCGATTCTGTCTTCAAAATGGATCTCAATTCCTGATTGCTTCAGGTCTTTTGTTAGTTCCGTTTCGGTTTTATCATAGCCGCACACATTTTTCCCAATGCCTTTGAAATAGCGTGCCAATGCACTCATTCCTATTCCTCCGATTCCTATGAAATAGACATTATGTATTTGGTTTAGATTCATCTTTAATTTTGATTTCAATGGTATCTCAATATTCAATAATTATTAAAATGAGATTACTATTATATGTATTACTTTCTTTTAATTACTTTGTTATTGTATTAATTTCACAATTTCGTCTACAATTTGTTTTGTAGCGTTTGGTAAAGCCAATACTTTGATGTTTTTGCTCAACTGCTCTTGTTTTCCTTGGTCTTTCATCAGTGCTTCAAATACAAGACTGAATTCTGAGTCCAATTCACTTTCCTTAATCATAATCGCCCCTTTTTTTTCGACAATTGATTTTGCGTTTTTGGTTTGATGGTCTTCTGCAACATTTGGTGATGGAATAAATATCACTGGTTTTCCCACAATGCACAACTCCGAAACAGAAGAGGCGCCTGCGCGTGAAATTACAATATCTGCCGCGGCATAAACCAAATCCATTCTGTCTATAAATGCCAAAACTTGAACATTATCAGAATTGTATTTTTTGTAATCTTCAAAATATAATTTGCCGCATTGCCAAATTACTTGAACTTTAAGCGCTTTGAAATTTTCTAGTTCTTTTTCAATTAATTGGTTGACTCTTCGCGCTCCCAGACTTCCTCCGAGAACTAAAAGTGTTTTTTTAGTGGCATCTAAGTTGAAATAGTGTATTGCTTCGGCTTTTTTACTTTCGATATCAATTAAATCTTGACGAACCGGATTTCCTGTCAAAATCAACTTTTCTTTTGGAAAAAACTGCTCTAAATTTTCATAAGCGACACAAATTTTATTTGCTTTTTTGCTCAATAATTTATTGGTAATACCTGGAAAAGAATTTTGTTCTTGAATCACCGTTGGAATGTTTAGCGTATTTGCCATTTGCAATAAAGGTCCTGAGGCAAAACCTCCTGTTCCAATGACTACATTTGGTTTGAAATTTTTAAGAATTTTTCTAGATTTCCATAAACTGTGGATCAATTTGAATGGAAACAGTGCGTTTTGTAAGGTTAGTTTTCGTTGTAAACCTGCTATCCAAAGTCCTTCGATTTTGTAGCCGGATTGAGGTACTTTTTGCATTTCCATTTTATCCTTGGCTCCCACAAAAAGAAATTCAGCATTAGGGAAACGAGTTTTTAGTTCATTTGCAATAGCAACAGCAGGATAAATGTGTCCTCCGGTACCGCCACCACTTAATATGAATTTTATTTTTTCCATTTTTCCTAAATTTTATTTTTTTCTTAAAGGTTTGTTATTTGTTCAAAACTGCCTTCATTGGATTATTAGCATTGTCTTGTATTGAGTAACTTTCTTCAAAATCTTTTTCATCTTCAGTGTCCTCTTCGTCTTCTTGTAATTGCTTGTCTATTAGTTTTTTTAGAGCTGCATCTCGCTTGGCTTTTTCTTTATTTTCCTCAGCAATTTCCTCTTCTTTTTTCGTTACGTTGATGATGATGCCCAAAGCGATACAAGACATCCAGATGGAACTTCCACCACTACTTATAAGGGGTAATGTTTGACCTGTAACGGGTAATAATTCGACTGCAACGGCCATATTAATCATTGCTTGGAAAATCATTGGGAACCCAAGTCCGACGACCAAAAGTTTACCAAATAAGGTATTGGCTTTATGTGCGGCGATTACGAATCTAAAAAATAATAAGAGATATAAAGTTAATATTCCTAAACCGCCAATAAGTCCCCATTCCTCTACTATAATGGCATAAATAAAATCGGAAGAGGATTGTGGTAGAAAGTGTTTTTGAACACTTTTCCCTGGGCCAACACCATAAACACCGCCTGATGCAATGGCAATTTTCGCTTTTTCTATTTGGTAATCATCTTCGCCAGGTTTGTTCGAAGTAAAATTTTCAATTCTACTTTGCCAAGTATTTACTCTACTAAACAAATGAGAATCTGGAAAAGCCTTGGCTAGTAAAATAAATAATAGTAATGCTGCGATTCCAGCTCCAATGATGAATCCTAAATATTTTACAGGATACTTGCCTACAAATGTCAACATCAATATCATTGAAAATATTAATGCCGTAGTCGAGAAATTGGCCGGCAAAATTAAAGCTAATGTTATAAAAACTGGTAACCAAAGTTCTTTTAGAGAAGATTGAAAACTGATTTCTTCTTCTCGTTTTTTAGATAAATACCTTGCAACAAATATTAGCAGAACAATAGTTGCTAAAGTTGAGGTTTGAAATGAAATCCGAATAAACGGCACTTGAATCCAACGGCTTGCGTTTGCACCTGCAATTACGGTTCCTTTAATTAATGTATATGCAAGCAATATCCAAACAATAGGCAGGGCAAACAATGAAATGCCTCTGTAATAATGGAATGGAACTTTATGAACCCAATAAATGATGATCAGACCAATAAAGATATGAGCCAAATGCTTTAATAAATAACTGATTGTATTCCCTGTACCTTGACCGATGTAGGCCAAATTACTACTCGCACTAAAAACAGGCATAAACGAAAACAATGCTAATAAAGCCACGAATGACCATATTACTCTGTCTCCTTTTAGATTGTTTACTAGTTCTTTCATTTTTTGGGTTTTGGGTTTCGGGTTTTGGGTTTTGGGTCAAAGACCTAATGCCTAAAACTAAAAACCTTTTTTATAAATTTCTAACTGCATTTTTAAATTGATTTCCTCTGTCTTCATAATTTTCGAATAAATCGAAACTGGCACAAGCTGGTGACAACAATACGGTATCACCTTTTTCGGATAATCTTTGAGCCATGGTTACTGCATCTTCCATATTATTGACCTCAATCATCATATCGACTACATTGCCAAACATATCTATGATTTTTTTGTTGTCAACTCCTAAACAAATGATAGCTTTTACTTTTTCGCGAACCATCGACATCAATTCGTTGTAATCATTTCCTTTATCGACACCACCGACAATCCACACCGTTGGCGTGTTCATGCTATCTAATGCAAAAAATGTTGCGTTTACATTGGTGGCTTTTGAATCGTTGATGTATTGCACATTTTGAATTTTCAACACTTTTTCAAGACGATGTTCCACACCTTGAAAATTGGACAAACTTTCTCTAATTGTCGCATTTCTAATTTTCATCAATTTTGCTACAGAAGTTGCTGCCATTGCATTTTTCATATTATGCTTTCCTTCAAGCGCCATAGTTTCAGTTTCCATTGTGAATTCTTCTTCGTTGATGATGTTTACTTCCATTGTTTTTTCTTTTATAAATGCTCCAATTTCGATAGTTTGTGTCAGCGAAAAAGGAATTAATTGTGCTTTTGTTTTATTGTTTTTTAACCATTCTGAGATTGCTTCATCATCTGCATCGTAAATGAGGTAATCATCCTCAGTTTGGTTCATTGTAATTCTAAATTTTGATGCTATATAATTTTCATATATGTAATCGTATCGGTCTAAATGATCAGGACTAATGTTTGTAATTATGGCAATATGTGGTTTGTAGTCTATGATTCCGTCCAATTGAAAACTACTTAATTCCAAAACATAGCTATCGTATTGATCATCGGCAACTTGCCAAGCGAAACTTTTTCCAATATTTCCCCCTAAACCTACATTCAATCCTGCTGATTTTAGTAAATGATAGGTCAACATTGTTGTGGTTGTCTTACCATTACTTCCTGTTATTCCAATAGTAATCGCTTTTGTAAAAGGAGCTGCGAACTCGATTTCCGATATAACGGGAACTCCTTTTTCGACTAGTTTTATTACAATTGCTGATTTTTTTTCAGGAATACCTGGGCTTTTCATTACCACATCGGCATTCAAAATCAATTCTTCAGTATGTTTTTCTTCTTCCCAAGCTATACCGTTGTCTATAAGAACTTTTTTGTATTTTTCTTTAATTTTTCCAAAATCAGAAACAAACACATCGTAACCTTTTTTCTTGCCAAGAATTGCTGTGCCAACTCCGCTTTCACCTCCGCCTAAAACAACTAATCTCATTATCTTAATTTTAATGTCACGATGGATAAAATGGCTAACATTATTGCTACAATCCAAAAACGGGTTACAATTTTACTTTCGTGATATCCTTTCTTTTGATAATGATGATGCAAGGGAGACATCAAGAATATTCTTCGGCCTTCGCCAAAACGTTTTTTGGTGTATTTGAAATAGGCCACCTGCAAAACCACCGAAAAATTTTCGGCTAAAAATATTCCGCAGAAAAATGGAATAAGCAATTCTTTGCGAACAGCTATGGCTAAAACTGCAATTACACCCCCAATTGTCAAACTTCCCGTGTCACCCATAAATACGGTTGCAGGGTACGAATTATACCATAAAAACCCAATTAAGGCGCCAACAAATGCTGAGATGAACACTGTCATTTCGCCTGAATAGGGGATGTACATGATATTTAGGTAGTTAGAGAAAATAATGTTACCAGATACAAAAGTGAAAATCCCTAAAGCGAGAACAGAGACGGCTGAGGTTCCCGCAGCTAAACCATCGATTCCATCAGTGAGATTTGCACCGTTGGAAACAGCTGTGATTATAAAAATTACCATTGGGATAAAAATTAACCACGCCCATTTTTCGTAACCTTCACCTGTCCAAGCTAATAGTTCGGCATAATCGAATTCGTGGTTTTTTACAAAAGGGATTGTGGTAGCGGTAGATTTTTCGTAAACTGGAGCTTGTTTGATTACATTTTCTGTATTTGTTTTGATAATTTCACTTTGCGCTGTATCAGTTTTTATTGTTACAATTGGGTTGAAATATAAAACGGAACCAACAATTAAGCCCAAACCTACTTGTCCGAAAACTTTGAAGATTCCTTTTAGGCCTTCTTTATCTTTTTTGAATACTTTTATATAATCATCGATAAATCCAATGGTTCCCATCCATAGAGTAGTCACAATTAGCAGTACGATATAAATGTTTTGAAGCTTTGCAAATAGAAAAACTGGAATCAATGTGGCAAAAATGATAATCAATCCACCCATAGTTGGCGTTCCTTTTTTTTCATTTTGTCCTTCAAGACCAAGTTCTCTTACAGTTTCGCCAATTTGTTGCTTTCTTAAAAAAGTTACAACTCTTTTTCCGTAAATTGTTGACAGCAGCAACGATAGCATAAAGGCTAAGGCCGATCTGAATGTGATATATTGGAAAACTCCAGCACCAGGAAAGTCCATTATTTTGTCTAAATATTCAAATAAGTAGTATAGCATATTTCTATTTATTGAGTTGGTTTAGTATTTCGGTTACGGTTTTCATATCGTCAAAATCGTGACGAACTCCTTGTATCTCTTGATAAGTTTCGTGTCCTTTTCCTGCGATGAGGATAATATCATTAGGTTGAGCGAGTTGACAAGCGGTTTTAATAGCTTGTTTTCTATCGGTAATCGATAATGATTTTTTGTAATTCTGTGGGGCCACTCCTTGTTCCATTTCAAGAATGATAACTTCAGGATCTTCGTTTCTTGGATTGTCAGATGTTAGTATTGCCTTATCACTAAGTTCTGTAGCAATGCTTGCCATTATTGGGCGTTTTGCTTTGTCTCTATTGCCTCCACAACCTACAACTGTAATCAATTGTTCGTTTTTAGTTCGAATATCATTAATGGTTTTTAATACATTTTCTAAAGCGTCTGGAGTATGCGCATAATCTACAATTGCTGTAATATTGGCATTTGAAACAATGAATTGAAATCTGCCCGAAACACTTTCTAAATCGGATAACAATCGGAGAACCTCTAAGCTTTCCATTCCTAATTGTATAGCCGTGCCATAGATGGCTAAAAGATTATAGGCATTGAAAGTGCCAATTAGTTTTACCCAAACTTCATTTCCATTGATTTTCAACAACAATCCTGACAGTTGGTTTTCCAGGATTTGTGCTTTATAATCGGCATATGATTTTAGCGCATAAGTCAATTTTTTTGCTGCTGTGTTTTGTAACATCACTTGACCATTTTTATCGTCGATGTTGGACAATACAAAAGCAGATTTTGGCAAATTGTCGAAAAATGATTTCTTCACATCACGATATTCGGCAAATGTGGGATGATAGTCTAAATGATCGTGAGATAAGTTTGTGAATATTCCACCAACAAAATGCAGCGCTTCGGTTCGTTTTTGATGAATTCCATGAGAGCTTACTTCCATAAAACAGTATTCAACACCTGCATCAACCATTTCATTCAAGTAATGATTTATGGTTAAAGAATCTGGTGTAGTGTGCGTCGCTTTATATCCTACATCATCAACAATGATTTTTACTGTTGACAACAAGCCCACTTTGAACCCAGCTTTTTTAAACAATTGAAATAATAATGAAGCTATTGTAGTCTTACCGTTTGTTCCTGTAATCCCAACAAGTTTTAGTTTTTCGGAAGGGTTGTCATAGAAATTAGCAGCCATAAAAGCTAGCGCTTTATTGGTGTCTTTTACTTGTATGTATGTAATTCCAGTTCTTAGAATTTCCGGCATAGTATCGCAAACCACTGCAATTGCACCTTTCGAAATCGCTGTTTCGATATAATCGTGTCCGTTTGAAATGGTGCCTCTTATGGCTACAAAAACGTCATTTGCTTCAATTTTTCTAGAGTCAAAATCCATTTTATGGATAGCAATATCTGTCGAGCCTTTGACAGATTCGATAGCTACTTTATATATTATTTCTTTTAAAATAATCACGATAATTCTAATATTATAGTTGAGTTTTTATCTAATGGTTCGCCTGCTTGGATTGATTGTTTTTTCACCTTACCAATGCCAATTATTTTAACTTTCAATCCAAGATTACCAAATAAGGCTACAGCGTCCATACCTGCCATTCCTTTTACATTTGGAATTGTTGACTTTTGCTCTTTTTGATTTTTTGCAAAATAGGAGTTATAGTCGTTCTCTTGTTTTAGTATTTTTCTATTGATATTATTTATCTCATTTGTTGAAGGAGCATCTGTGAAAATCTTTTGAGCAATTCTTTTAAATACTGGTCCCGCGACATCAGCGCCATAATAATTATTGTTGACAGTACTTGGTTTGTGTACCACTACAATACAAGAATATTTAGGATTATCAGCCGGAAAGTATCCTACAAATGAAGAGGCATAATATTTCTCAGAACCTCCATTTTTTGCATAATTTACTTGAGCGGTACCTGTTTTTCCTGCCATCGAAAAATCTTTAGAATAGAGTCCCTTTCCAGTTCCTTTTTTTACAACATTTTCCAAAACTGCTTTCACTTTTTTTATGGTTTCGGTCGAGCATATTTTTGGGTTCATTACAATCGTGTTATATTTTTTGATGGTTTTATCCCATTGTTTTACTTCAGAAACAATTTGTGGTTTGACCATTACACCATTATTTGCTACTGCATTATAAAAAGTTAGTGTCTGCAATGGTGTCACCGAAACACCATATCCAAAAGCCATCCATGGTAATGAAAGATTCGACCAATTTTTGTCACTAGGTTGAGGTATAAAAGGTGTGCCTTCACCTTTAAATTCTAATCCTAATTTTTTATTCAATCCAATCGCATTAATGTGATTTACAAATTGAGCAGGGTTGTTCTTGTAATTGTTGTAAACCGCTTGAACCATTACTGTATTCGAAGAAACCTCAAAACCTCGCGCCAAGGAAATTTTTCCATAACCACCTTGATGAGAATCTCTTACAGATTTTCCAGAGTATTTGATGATACCGCCATAAGTGTTAAATACGGCGCTTGTATCTATTTTTTTATCTTCCAATAGAATCATTAAATCCACTAATTTGAAGGTAGAACCTGGTTCGTGAGATTCGGCATACGCATAGTTTGTAGTCTCGTAATAAGAACCATTGGCACCTCTACCTAAGTTGGAAATGGCTTTGACTTTTCCGGTTTTTGTTTCCATAACTACCGTACATCCGTGGTCTGCCTGATATAACTCTAATTGTTTGAGCAACGCGTGATGAGCGATATCCTGAATATACACATCTATTGTTGAGAGTACATCATAGCCATCTTGAGGGTCTACTTCATTTACATCGCTTATAGGTTTCCATTGTCCTTTGGCAATTTTTTGTTTTAGAACTTTACCGTCTTTACCGTCAAGATATTTTCTGTAAGCCCATTCTATTCCCTTTCCGTCAGGGGTTCCGTCTGGATTTTTTCTTTCATATCCAATGGTTCGCTCTGCTATTTCTCCAATAGGATGTTCTCTAATTGTTTCTTGTTCTACAATAATACCGCCTTTGTATGCTCCTAATTTAAATAAAGGAAAGCCTTTGATTTTTACAAACTCAGTATAACTTAAATCGCGAGCAACTAAGAAATACCTATTTTTATTTGCTCTAGCTTTTCTTAACTCGTTTAGATAAAAACTGCTTGGTTTTTTCAAAAGCACCGACAAAGAATCGGCTAGCGTTTTGATATTTTTTTCGAACGCTTCGGTTTTTGGGGCAACAGCGTCAAATCTGATTTCATAATTAGGGATAGAGGTAGCTAAAAGGCTACCGTCGGCAGAATAAATATTTCCTTTATTGGCTGGAATAACGAAATTTTTAACAGTTCGGTCTTTGGCCAATTTTCTATAATAATCGCCTTCTACCCATTGAATATTGGTCAATTTTATAGCAATAGCAATTGCCATCATAAAGATGACAAACGCCACTAGATAAATTCTATAAGAAATATTTTTATCTTCTACTGCCATAATTTCTGAAAGAAATTTTTCTCTTCTACTGCTTTTTTTACTTTTATTTTTGTTGGAGGAACTGTTGATGGAAATATTTTTCTTTCCACCATTTTTTCTGAAACAGTCGATTCCATTTTTAGTTTCATTAATTCGGAGCGTCTATCTACAAATTCAGAACGTAGCTCTTTTACTTGATTGGTTAGTTCTGCTATTTTGAATATTTTTTGTTCAAAACGCTGTGTGTTTGCAATCATAATGATCGCGAGCGCAATCAGAAAAACAATAAAACGCCAGCTTTTTATAGCATCATCATCTATGAGAAACCTTGCTTTTAGTATGTCATAAACTCCGTTTTTCATTTTTTTTCAGCTATTCTCAATTTGGCACTTCGAGCTCTATTATTTAATTTAATTTCTGCATTATCTGGAACAATTAATTTCCCAATGGTCTTGAAAGGAACTGAAAAGTTGCCAAAAAAGTCGCGTTCTGGTTCTCCTTCGAACATTCCATTTTTGATGTATCTCTTTACCAAACGGTCTTCCAATGAGTGATACGAAATCACACTTAATCTTCCGCCAGGACTTAAAATTTCTAGGGATTGTTCTAAAAACTCTTTCAAAACATCCATTTCCTGATTGACTTCAATTCGAATGGCTTGATAGATTTGTGCCAAAACTTTATTTCGCACTTTTTCAGGTAAATATTTTGCCAAAACAGCTTTCAGTTCATCGGTTGTATTGATGGGTTGATATTCTCTAGCTTCGATTATTGTTCTTGCTAGTGCTGGAGCATTTTTTAATTCTCCATAATCCCAAAACACTCTTCTTAAATTGGCATCATCATATTCATTGACTACTCGGTAGGCGTTCAGGTCATTTTTTTGACTCATTCGCATATCTAATTCGGCATCAAAACGTGTCGAAAATCCTCTTTCGGCAATATCAAATTGATGGGACGATACACCCAAATCAGCCAAAATCCCATCCACACTTTTTACACCATAAAAGCGCAAAAATCGTTTTATAAACCTAAAATTTTCATTGATTAATGTAAATCGTTCGTCTGCTAGCGCGTTAGCCAATGCATCCTCATCTTGATCGAAAGCGAACAATTTTCCGTTTGGACCCAATCGGTTCAGAATTTCCTTTGAATGTCCACCGCCGCCAAAAGTCACATCAACATAGATGCCGTCTGGCTTGATATTCAAGCCGTCTACTGTAGGATGAAGCAAAACCGGATTATGATATTCCATTGTCGTCATTTGTATTTCCCATTACATCTTCGGCTAAATCTGCAAAATCTACATCTTCTCCGCTTATCGATTTTTCGTATAAATCTTTATCCCAAATCTCAACAATATTCACTGCCGATGAGAATACAACGTCTTTCGAAATACTGGCAAAAACTACCAAATCCTTCGGAACCAATAATCTTCCCAAAGCATCGATTTCAACAATTTTTACTCCTGCTGTAAATCTGCGAATGAAGTCATTATTTTTCTTAACGAAACGGTTGAGTTTATTGATTTTTTGCATCATCAAATCCCATTCCTCCATTGGATACAATTCCAAACATGGCTGAAATACGGAACGCTTCAAAACAAAGCCGTTTTGCAATGAAGAGGCCAATTGCTTTTTCAAGGGTGCAGGCATAAGCAGCCTTCCTTTGGCATCGACTTTACATTCGTATGTTCCGACAATTGTATTCAAGTTCAAATTATTTAAATGATGTAGAGCAAAAATATAAAAATATTTACCACAATTTACCACAAAATACCACTTTGTTAATAAGTTTTACCACTTTTATAAAAGAATGCCTAGTTTTTAGTCAATCAGAATGTTAGCTAGATTTCAGCTTATGAATAGGAACTGTCAATTTTAGGATAATTTCAGTAGGAAAAAGCAGCTAGAAAGCGATTTGAAAGAGAGTGTAATTAATTTAATTTTCATCCAAAAAGTTTTTTAAATCGTCGTTGATTTATTAGTTTTCATAAGGTAATAGATTAAAAACTATAAAATTTAAGTCCAAGAATTATTTTTAATTTATAAAACCTATCTTTGCCTCAATTGAAAATTTGCGATAAAACGTATGGAAAAATACTTTAAAAAAGAAGGCAGATACAGTTTTTATGAGGCTGGAGAAGGAACTCCGATTGTTGTTTTACATGGTTTGATGGGAGGTTTAAGCAACTTTGATGCCGTTGCTAGTTATTTTTCTGAAAAAGGATATAAAGTTATTATTCCAAATTTGCCTATTTATACCCAAAGTATATTGAAAACAAACGTAAAAGCTTTTGCTAAATATGTAAAAGATTTTATTACTTACAAGGGCTTTGACCGGGTAATTTTGTTGGGAAATTCGTTGGGAGGACATATTGCTTTGTATCATACAAAGATGTATCCAGAAAAAGTTGCTGGCCTTGTATTGACAGGAAGCTCAGGGCTTTACGAGAGTGCAATGGGAGATAGTTATCCCAAAAGAGGTGATTATGAATACATCAAAAAGAAAGCGGAAGATGTTTTTTATGATCCAAAAATTGCTACAAAAGAACTTGTTGATGAAGTTTATGCATCGGTTAATGATAGAATAAAGCTGATTAAAACATTAACTATTGCTAAAAGTGCAATTCGACATAATATGGCGAAAGATTTACCAAAAATGCACGTGCAAACCTGCCTTATTTGGGGAAGAAATGACAGGGTTACTCCTCCATCTGTTGCCGAAGAGTTTAATGAATTATTGCCTAACGCCACTTTGTATTGGATAGAAAAATGTGGTCATGCTGCAATGATGGAACATCCAGATGAGTTCAATCGCTTGTTGGAAGATTGGTTGGCTCACACCCATTTGAAAGCACACTAAAAACCGGCTCCGACTTTATACAAATTATTATGAAAATTAGCACTGCCGAATTTATTGTAAGTAATTCTCAAGTTGACAAATGTCCGAAGGATTTTTTGCCAGAATATGCTTTTATTGGCCGATCCAATGTTGGGAAATCATCGTTGATCAATATGTTGACCAATCATAAAAATTTGGCCAAAACTTCTGGAAGACCTGGAAAAACACAATTGATAAATCATTTCAAAATTAATAATAATTGGTTTTTGGTTGATTTACCAGGTTATGGGTATGCCAAAGTTTCGAAGAAAACTAAATCCGTTTTTCAGCAATTTATTACCGATTATTTTGAAACTAGAGAACAACTCGTTTGTGCTTTTGTTTTGATTGATATTCGTCACGAAGCACAAAATATAGACATTGAATTTATGGCGTATATGGGCGAAAGTGAAATTCCGTTTTGTATTATTTTTACCAAAGCGGACAAGATAAGTAAAACGAAAATTGATTCTCATATTGCTGCATACAAAAAGAAAATGTTTGCCAATAATTGGGCTGAAATGCCACAATATTTTGTTACTTCAGCTACTGAATCTACCGGAAAAGAAGAGGTTTTAAGTTATATTGACGAAGTAAATCAAGAAGTTTTTAAGAACAATAGTGAGTTTTGACACTTAAATCAAAATCCCAAATTCTAATTATTTAATAATTGAAATTTGGGGTTTTTTATTTTTTTTATTTCCTCAACTCCAATTTCTCCGCAAAATAATCGCAAAAATCCTGCATTGTCGCTGACATTTTTTCGTCACCTGTGGCTTTTTGAAAAGTTTCGGTCATCGATAGCAAGGTTTGATGGAAGAAAATTTTCATTTCATCTACAGACATATCCTTTGTCCACAATTCGATACATTTGGTAGATTTTTCGTCGCTGTTCCAAACCGAGAGCATAAAGGCTTTGGCCTCTTCTAGTTCAACGCCACCTTCAACTGCAGCCCAAGATAATTTTTCGGGAATTCGGTTTTCGTCTAATTCGATGTTTATTTTAATTTCGGAAGTATTGTTATTCGCCATTTTTTTTTGGTTTATATTTAGATTTTTCAAATAGTTCTTTGGCACTCATTTTTAACATTTCTTGAAGCGGCACTTCGTTGTTTTTCATAAAGGAACGCACCATTTGCCAACCTATCCAAGTGCCAACTCTTCCTGGTGATTCGTTGTCAATTTCGAGATAAAATTTAGAAAATGGAGCCGGATTTATAAAGCGATTGCCTAATTTTTGATCGGCACTGTATAGTAATTCATTTTCCAGAAAATAACGCCACATGTAGCCTTCGTTTTCTTCACACCATTTGTTTTGTTCTAGTGTATATCCAATTTTGTCTGAATCAGAATAATCAGGTAAAAGCAAATCTTTTAGGTACAATTGTTTCCCATAATATACCATTTGACTTAACAAATTATTGTCGGTAATAGGAGCAGTTTTTTGTATCGAAAAACTAGAAACTACATCGGGGAGAATCTGTTTTTGCTCGAAATTTTGTTTCAAATACTTAGGAAATTGATAAAATTTATGTTCTTTTCCTAAATATAATTCTAGAGAAATAATTACCAAACTGTCAGTATAAATCACCTTATTGTTATAATCCATTTCGGAGATTACGGTAATCACTTTAGGAGTTTTGGTTTCTGGAAAATAATATTTTATGTGTTTAAGCAGCGTGTTCAGTTCTTTTTGTACAGGTTCAAAAGAGGAATATTTTTTTTGTACTTCGGTATATAATTCTCTCCAAAGGGGATTTTGCATTTTTTCCAACCAAACACTATCTGGAGTTCCTTGTGGAAAGAAAAATGGAAAATCATTTTTTAGTTTATCCAAATCCTTTGGAGAAGTTTCAAAAAACAGTTTGTCAAAACGTTCTACTTTGATTTCTACCGGAATTTCTTCTACCGCTTTTTCTGTTTTTGTTTTCTTATCGCAAGAAACAAAGGTGACTAATAGGGCAATTATAATAAAGTATTTTTTCATTTTTGTATTTTGTTAACTATAACGATGAAAATGATTATCTTTTTTACAAAAAAGAAAAGTTTAAAATAGATATCGAAAATAGCTCCTGAAAATTATTATTTTTGCAAATATACAATACCTACATTTTAAAAACCCAAACTATTATGTCTAAAATAAGTACTATTCAGGTCGAAAAAGTAAATGCACATATTGTCAATTGGTTAAAAACCTATGCTGAAAACGCAAAAGTTAACGGTTTTGTTGTGGGTATTTCAGGCGGAGTTGATTCGGCAGTTACTTCTACACTTTGTGCACAAACCGGCTTGCCTACTTTGTGCGTTGAGATGCCCATTCATCAGGCACCAAGCCAAGTAAATCGAGGTCGAGAACACATTGAGCAATTGAAAAAAAGATTTTCGAATGTTACTAATGCAGAAGCCGATTTGACAACTGTTTTTGATAATTTCAAATCAATCGTTCCTGAAGTTGATAATTTAGACAAGGTAAATTTGTCTTTAGCCAATACACGCGCTCGCTTAAGGATGACTACATTGTATTATTTTGCAGGAATTCATGGTCTTTTAGTGGCTGGAACTGGAAATAAAGTGGAGGATTTTGGTGTTGGTTTTTATACAAAATACGGAGATGGAGGAGTGGATTTGAGCCCAATTGCAGACTTAATGAAATCTGATGTTTATGCTTTGGGCAAATATTTGCAAATTCCAAATTCGATTTTAGTGGCTTCTCCAACTGATGGATTGTTTGGAGATGATAGAACAGATGAGGATCAATTGGGAGCAAGTTATGATGAATTGGAGTGGGCTATGCTTGAAGATGAGAAAGGAAAAACCGCATCAGATTTTGATGGAAGAGAGAAAAAAGTCTTCGAAATCTTTAAAAAATTGAACACAATTAATCAACATAAAATGAGAGAAATTCCAGTTTGTATCATTTCAAATGACATTAAGTAGTATTTTTCCAATATTTTTTATGAAGTTTAAACTTTTTTAGTTAACTTTACTTATTCGTAAGTACAAACATTTCTAAAAATTTTAAATTATGATCAAAGTTTGTTTAGCTAATAACCATCCCGTAGTGCATTTCGGAGTGAAATCGTATTTCAAAGATCACGATTCTATCTCGATAGTAGCCAATGTTGGAAATTTTTTAATGGTAAGAGACATCCTCCTAACTAAGGAGATTGATGTATTGATCTTGGATCTTGAATTAGAAGGTCTTTCTAGTATTTTTGAAGTAAAAAATATTTTGAAAAATTTTCCAAAGACAAAAATCATCATTTTTAGCGACCTTTCTGAACAAATATATGCGCCAAATGCGATAAAAGCAGGAGTTTCTGGTTTTGTTTCTCAGAAAGAAAAACTAGAAACGTTGGGGCAAGCAATTATAAAAGTTAATCAAGGTAAGATTATCATTGATGAAACTGTAAAGAAAAACCTTGCGCTAATTGCAAAACAAAATAAAAGCGAACGTTTGTATCGCAAACTTTCTAATCGTGAAGTGGAAGTTTTGCGCTATTTGAGCGATGGTAAGAAAAACAACGAGATTTCTAAAATCCTTAGTCTTAACGAAAAAACGATAAGTACGTATAAATTAAGATTGTTGCAAAAATTGAATGTTACTAATTTGGTGGATTTGGTAAATAAAGCCAAAACCCTTGAAATAGTTTAGTTATAGCGAGACATTACTCTACCTAATTTTTTCGAAAAAGAATTAATTAATTTGGAATAATCCATCGCCATCGATAAAGGCTCAATGTTATCAGAATCTGGTTCTGATGATATTGAGCTTTTTATTTCTTCGATAATTCTATCGACCAAATACCATCTTAAAGTAAGAATAGTTTCAGATACGTACTGGCTGATTGTTTGGTCTTTTGTTTTTGGAAAAATATTTTGTCCTTCCCAATTATGCAGCGTCACCCTTTCGTCTGCCATCACAATATCTGTTACTTCCTGAGCCAAATCAGGATGTAAATGCATTATATAATGTTCAACGCTAAAAGTCTCGTTTTGATTTAAAAAATCGATAAAGTTATTGTAAATATCTCTGAATAAAGGATTTGCGAGTTCGACTTCGTCTTCTTGTAAGCTTAAATAGATTCTTTGAAATACTTTATACTTCTTTTTTTCTATAAATTCTTTTATTTCACCTTCTTCATTGGCTTTCAAAAGAACATCTTCAAATTCTTGGATGCTATTTCCGTACAGCAATAGAATTTCAATGATTTTTCGTTCTAAGCCGTAAAGGATATCAATTTTTTGAACTTGAATAGGTGTTTCATTTTTGACAACTTCAAAAGCTTTTTGCTCTTGCTTATGTTTTTTTCCGAGTTCAGAGATGTCTTTTTGAACTAATTGCGCCAAAGTACTCACCAAAACTTGCTCCGAAATGTCCATAATTCGAGCACATTCCTGGACATAAATTTCTCTTTGAATTCGATCTGGAATTTTCGAAATACTCACCACCATATCTCGAATTAAATCGGCTTTTTTTATGGGGTCGTTTTTAGCATCTTTCATCAAAAGTGATGCTTTGAACTGAATAAAATCTTTAGAATTTTCATTTAAATAGTTGACCAATTCTTCATAAGGTGTTTTCTTAGCAAAACTATCTGGGTCTTCACCATCTGGAAAAGCACAGACTTTTACATTCATTCCTTCTTCGAGAATCATGTCGATTCCGCGAATAGAAGCTCGCAATCCTGCAGCATCACCGTCAAAAAGCACGGTAATATTTTTGGTTAATCTATTAATCAAACGAATTTGATCTGGTGTCAAAGCCGTTCCTGATGAAGCGACTACATTTTCGATTCCTGCTTGATTGAACTGAATTACATCAGTGTAACCTTCGACCAAATAGCAATTATTTTCTTTGGCAATGGCTTGTTTGGCTTGGTAAATTCCGTACAAAACTTTGCTCTTATGGTAAATTTCACTTTCAGGGGAATTGAGATATTTTGCAGCTTTTTTGTCATTCGCTAAAATTCTTCCTCCGAAACCCAGAATTCTACCTGACATACTTTGAATAGGAAACATCACCCTTCCTTTGAATCGGTCGAATGGTCTGTCATCTCTCGGAATAGTTAATCCAGTGCTTTCTAGAAATTCTAATTTATAGCCTTTTCCTAAAGCTTCTTTGGTAAAAGCATCCCAAGTTTCAGGTGAATAACCAAGTGCAAATTTCTTTATGGTTTCACCTGTAAATCCTCTTTCCTTGAAATAGGAGAGGCCTATGGCTTTACCTTCTTCAGAATGTAAAAGGGTGTTGTGAAAATAGTCTTTTGCAAATTCAGAAACCAAATACATGCTTTCCCGAACGTCAGTATTTGCTTTTTCTTCATCAGTTATTTCTGTTTCTTCAATTTCGATATTGTATTTTTTGGCCAAATATCGAATCGCTTCCGGATATGTAAAATGAGAGTGTTCCATTAAGAAAGCCACAGCATTTCCACCTTTTCCCGAGCTAAAATCTTTCCAAATTCCTTTGGCTGGCGATACCATAAACGACGGAGAACGCTCGTCCGAGAACGGACTTAATCCTTTGAAGTTGCTTCCAGCACGTTTCAATTGTACAAAATCACCAATAACTTCCTCAACTCGGGCAGTTTCGAAGACGGTATCTATGGTGGCTTTTGAAATCAATTTGTTTTTTGTTCAATGTTTGAAAGGTTCAAAGATAGGAAGATTTTGAATAGAAAAATCCTGTCAGAGCTTAAAACCATGACAGGATTAAAAAAAACTAATCTAATAAAAATTAATTGAAATCGAAGCGCAATCCTAATGAAATGTTGTTTTGATCGACAGGATTATTGATGAATAAGGGGTTTAAGTCATATTTCAAATATAAGCTAGTTGCTTTGTATCCAAGGTAAGTGCTTACGCCATAAATAAAATCATTGGCATTAAAATCGCCTTTAGTTTTAATTCTTATTTTATCGTCATCTACGCTATAGAACATTTTTTGTTTCGATTTTATGCGAAAACCTCCGTAACCACCAATTCCGAATCGCACTCCTTTATGGGTGTTAAAATGGCTTGAACCATTATTAGATTTGTTTTTGGAGAAATCAAATTCTAGGTGCAGAGGAGCAACCAAATACACATTTTTAAAGCGTGAATCTGCTAAATCGTATGGGAAGACTTCAAGATTGGTTTGGCTATTTGAACCTGGAACAAAATACCTATTTTCTGTTGGACAAAGGTTATTGTACATTACAGAAAAACCATATTTCAGGTGTAATAAGTTGTCATATTTGAAAATTCTGGTATTTTCAGTAAATCCCCATTCGAAAAAATGAGATTGCCAATAATAGAAATCGGAGTTGGCGACCGCTTTGTTTGTTACAAGGTTGTTGGCCCCAAAAGCTACAACAAATTGAGAAGTTGTTCTTTTTTCAGTTTTTTCATTATCATTTTTGACTTTCATTGCTGGAAAAACGAAGGTATATGATACACGAGTTGAATCTATTGCTTTTATTTTTCCATCGACTTTTTGTTGAACTAGGTTGTTTAATTTTTCTTGCTCGACAGCCACTCTAACTTCAATATTTTTGGCTCTCGTTTCGGCTAGATTTTGTTTCTCTTTGTCGGCTTCTTCTCTGGTGATTTGACCTTTCTCTAATTTTACATCTACAGCCTCAACTTCAAGTTTTAGAGCCGATTTTTCTTCTTTTGTAATGTTTTCAATTTTCGCTGCAATTGATTTTACTTGAGATTCAAAAGTTTGTTTCCCTTGTTCTCCTTTGTGTTTCGTGTCTTGGGCTTGCGTATTGCAAGCAAAAAGCAAAATAAAAGCTGTTAGATAAAAGATAATTTTTGTCATAATGTTTAGATTTTAATTGTTCGATTTTTGATTGATGATGATTATTGATTGTTTCTGTTAGCCAAAGCTTCTTTGGCTTCTTTGTATTTTTTGGTTATGGTGTTTAAAGCTTTTTCTCTAAACGAAACTTGTAATTCTCCATCAACTTGATTTAATAAAGAAGTTGAATTTATTTTTATTACACCTTTTTTCGCTTCTGGATTCTGTTTTTCAACAGAAGCTAATAAAGAATCTATGTTTGTTGAGATACTACTTTTGTTTAGAACAATTGATTCATTTTGGCTGCTAGGTTGTGTTTCTGCAACAACTTCTTTTGGAGTATTAACTGTTAGATTCTCATGATTATTTGTGGCACTTTTTGATGTTTGAACTAAAGGCTTGGTCGCTATTATTAAGTTAGTTTTAGGGAAATTTAGTTCTTTTGTTGATAGCTTAGTTTCTGATTTTGAAGCTTCTTTTGGGATTGAGTTTTCAATTACAACATTGTTTTTTTGATTTTCAATCAAATTTTCTTTTGGGCTAAAAAACAAATGTCCAGTAAATAAAAGTCCCATAATGCTTGCCGCAACATACAACCAACTAAACTTGCGTTTTGATTTTTGTTGCGTAAATGTGCTTTCGCTTGAGTCTGCAACAGACAACATCGCATCTAACCGATCCCAAGCCGCTTCCGAAGGATTTATTTCTCGATTGTTTAGTTTTTCTTTGAATTGATTTTCAAGCTTATTCGGTTCCATTTTCGTAATTCTTTAACTTGTTAATCTGGTTTTGCAACATTTTTCTTGCCTGCGATAATTGAGATTTTGAGGTTCCTTCATTAATTCCTAACATACTAGCAATTTCGTGATGTTTGTATCCTTCAATAGCAAAAAGGTTAAAAACCATTTTATAACCCTCAGGTAAACTGTCTATCAAAAACTGAATGTCTTCTAATGAAAGTTGACTTTCTATGTTGTTGAAACTTTCTTCGGCAAAATTTTCGTCTGCAACAAAATTTACCTTCTTTTGAACTCTGAGATAAGAGATGCATTCGTTTACCATAATTCGTCTTATCCAACCCTCGAAACTGCCTTTGTTTTCGAAGCTTTTGATGTTTGTAAACACCTTCATAAAAGCTGTAATCATAACATCTTCGGCTTGATGAATATCCTTGATGTATTGCCGACAAACCCCTAACATTTTGGCAGAAAATTGGATATAAATCTTTCGCTGCGCTTGCCGATTGTTGTCGACCGCCAATTGAATGATTTCATTTTCTTTTTGATGTAAATGGATTACAGTCATTTTTATTTGTAGAATTTACTTCGCCTAATGTAATTTTGGTTTTAATTTGATATTAGATTTTCTAATAACAGCCTTTATACTTTAGTAGACGATAATTAGGTGTAAAAGGTTGTATCGCCCATTCACTTTTTTTTAATAAAAAAAATAAAACAGTCTTAAATATCAATAAATGAAGTAGATAGCAAAAAAAATAATTTTAAAAAAAATTACTTTTTTCTTTCGATAACATAATTTACCATCAAAGTTAAAGCGTCTTTGTACTCTGATTGAGGATAATTATCTAAAAGCTGTAAGGCTTCTTTTTGGAATTGCGCCATTTTTTGTTCGGCATACAATAATCCATTGTTGTTTTTTACGAAAGTAATCACTTCTTTCACTCTTTTTTTGTCTTTGTTGTGGTTTTTAATCGAGTTGATGAGCCACGATTTTTCTTTGGAAGTACAATTATTCAAAACGTGAATCAATGGTAAAGTCATTTTTTGCTCCTTGATGTCAATTCCTGTGGGTTTGCCAATGGCATCATCTGTATAATCGAACAAATCATCTTTTATTTGAAATGCCATTCCTATAAGCGTACCAAAATTCCGCATATTTTCTACCTGAAGTTCATCTTCAATAACCGATTTTGCGCCTAATGCACAGCAAGCAGCAATTAAAGTAGCTGTTTTTTTTCGGATGATTTCGTAGTAAACATCTTCGGTTATATCAAGTCTTCGGGCTTTTTCAATTTGCAATAATTCACCTTCACTCATTTCTCGAACTGCAACAGAAATGATTCTCAACAAATCGAAATCACCATAATCAATAGACAATAACAACCCTTTTGAAAGCAAATAATCGCCAACAAGAACCGCAATTTTATTTTTCCAAAGCGCATTTATCGAGAAAAAACCTCTTCGTCGATTGCTGTCATCAACAACGTCATCGTGCACTAAAGTTGCGGTGTGAATCAATTCGATAACGGATGCTCCACGATAAGTTCGTTCGTTTACGATTCCGGCGGAAACCATTTTGGCAGTCAAAAAAACAAACATCGGACGCATTTGTTTTCCCTTTCGATTGACAATATAATAGGTGATTCTATTGAGCAAAGCCACTTTTGAAGTCATCGATTCGTAGAACTTTTTTTCGAAAAGTTCCATTTCATTAAAAATTGGCTGCTTTATTTGAGAAGTGATGTTCATTTAGGTTTCAAATATACTATTTTCGGTTAAAACAACGTTATGTATTCTGTGTAAATGAAATGATTGTTTAAATTTTTATTTTTTGCTAATCGATTTTGATTTTTATCGTTTTTTTAATGTTAAACAATTTCTTCTCATTAAGAATATAATTCTTATCTATTTTTATTTTATGAGATTTAAATGTATTAAAACTGTGTAGTTCATCGATTTTAGAATGGTATTTATGTTGAAGCATCTTTTATTTGTATAAATTTATAGTCCCCAATTAAACCTTTTATTAATTTTTCTATCAAAAACTTAAACCTTAAAAAAATTTATTATGAAAACAAAAATTTTAGTATTCATTACTTTGCTTTCCATGACATTTTTTATTGGATGCAACAATGAGCCAGTTAACGAAGCTGCACCTGTGAACACAATTTCAGCCGATGAAGCCATTGTAAACACTGATTTCGACGCTAGTGTTGATGATGTTGCAATTATTGCTGAGGATCAGTTTGATTCTCAAAAAAGTTTAGGATTCAAGACAAGTGTGCCGTTTAAAAGTATTTTGCCTCCGTGCGCCACAATTACCTCTGTTTTGACAAATGATTCTTTTACACGAACTATTGATTTCGGTACTCAAGGTTGTGCGTTGCCAAACGGTAATATAGTAAAAGGTAAAATTATTGTTAGTTTTTCTAAAAACTTTACGACTCCTATAAAAACTATTTCTTATAAATTAGAAGGTTTTTATCACAATGGCAAATTAATTGAAGGAAGTACTTCTATAACTCATGAGCTAAAAGCCACAGATATCTTGAATACAGTTCATCCGGTGACAACACATTCTATTGAAGTTAAAATCACTTCTGCTGACGGTAAAATATACACTAGAAAAGGAACACGAGTTAGAGAAATGGTGGAAGGATTTACAACTATCGCCGATTGGGAAGACAATGTTTTCAATCTATGGGGCTACGATATAACAACATTCCCAAATGGTTCAAAATATACTCGTACGGTACAAAAAACGAATCCACTTGTAGTTAAAATGAGTTGCAAAATGCCGTTCCCAGTGTCAGGTGTGGTTGAAATTTTGAAAAATGACCTGAAAGCTACTCTTGATTACGGAAAAGGAGAATGTGATAATTTGGCTACAATGACTATAAAAGATGTTGTAAAAGAAATTAACTTGAAAAAGTAAGATTAAAAAGTAAAAACAAATTTACGTCCCGATGAGAATTGGGACGTTTTTTTATGCCTCTTTATTGGCCAATTGGCCGCAAGCAGCATCAATATCTTTGCCGCGACTTCTTCGCACTTTCACTACAATTCCTGTGGCTTCAAGGGCTTTGATGTAGGCATTAATGGACTCTTCAGACGCTTGTTGAAACTCTCCATCATCAATAGGATTGTATTCGATGAGATTGACTTTGCAAGGAACATATTTGCAAAATTTAACCAAAGCATCTATGGAAGCTTTATCATCGTTGATTCCTTTCCAGACTACATATTCAAATGAAATTTTACTTTTGGTTTTTAGATACCAATATTCTAATGATTCTCTTAAATCTGCCAAAGGAAAACTTTGACTGAAAGGCATAATTCGAGAACGAATGTCATCAATTGCAGAATGTAAAGAAACAGCTAAATTGAATTTTACATCATCATCGGCCATTTTTTTGATCATTTTTGGCATGCCAGAAGTCGAAACAGTGATGCGTTTAGGAGACATTCCCAAACCTTCGTCTGAGGTTATCATCTCGATGGCTTTCATCACATTGTTGTAGTTCATCAGAGGTTCACCCATTCCCATAAAAACAATATTTGATAAGGGATGATTGTAGTACAAACGGCTTTCTTTGTCGATTGCAATAACTTGGTCGTAAATTTCGGCTGGTTCCAGATTTCGCATTCTTTTGAGTCTTGCTGTCGCACAAAAATTACAATCTAAACTGCATCCTACTTGACTTGAAACGCAGGCGGTTGTTCTTGTATTTGTTGGAATTAAAACACTTTCTACCACTAAACCGTCGTGCAAACGAACTGCATTTTTTACAGTTCCGTCTTCGCTGCGTTGCATTTTGTCTACTTTGATGTGATTGATTACAAAGTGGTTTTCGAGCATATTTCTAGTTGCTTTTGAGACATTAGTCATGTCTTCAAAACTGTGTGCGCCTTTGCTCCACAACCATTCGTAAACTTGGTTTCCGCGAAAGGCTTTATCGCCATTGGCCACAAAAAATGCTCTTAAGTCTTCTTTTGAAACTGCTCTTATGTCTTTTTTCTCGATTTGCATGGCGCAAATTTAATGACTATTTGTTGATTAATTTCATCAATTCGAATAAATGCTCGCAGTTGATTTGATAATTTGATAACTTTGGCAAAATTTTAGATAATGCACTTCATATCCCAAGAACTAGAAAATTATATAGAAAAACACTCTGAGAAAGAGCCCGATTTGTTGGCGGCTTTGAACAAAGAAACCTATCAAAAAGTTTTGTTGCCACGAATGTTGAGTGGACATTTTCAAGGAAGAGTTTTAAGTATGTTGTCTAAATTGATACGTCCTGCAAATATTCTTGAAATAGGAACTTATACCGGATATTCAGCACTTTGCTTGTGCGAAGGAATGCAAGACAAGGGGCAATTGCACACGATTGACATCAAGGAAGAATTGGTCGATTTTCAGCGCAAACATTTTGACAAATCGCCTTGGGGAAATCAAATTGTGCAACATCTTGGTGAAGCTTTGGATATTATTCCAACTTTGGATTTGAAATTTGATTTGGTGTTTATTGATGCCGACAAGGAAAATTACATCAATTATTTTGAATTGATTGTACCAAGAATGAATAAAGGAGGAATAATTCTTTCGGATAATGTATTATGGAGTGGAAAAGTCCTTGAGCCTTTGCAAAAGAACGATTTGAGTACTGCGATTTTATTGGAATATAACCTTTTGTTGAAAAATGATCCAAGAGTAGAAACTGTTTTGTTGCCTATTCGTGATGGGTTGACGGTTTCTAGAGTGTTGTGAATTAGTTGAGATTACTTCGTTCCTCACAATGACTTTAAGCAGGGAAATTTCTTTTTTGAGCTATTCGATATAGTTTGAACATCAAGAATCCTAGTAGTGCTCCACACAAATATCCGGAAAAAATATCTAATGGATAATGCAATCCCAAGTAAATTCGGCTATAAGCGAAGATTAATGGCCATAAAAATAGCAACCAAAAGTATTGGATTTGTTTCTTGAAGATAAGGTATAAAAATGTTGCAACTCCCATTGAATTTGCTGCGTGACCCGAGAAAAAACTAAAAGAAGTTCTGGATTGTACTATTCTTATAAAGGAATTGATTTCTGGATTGTTGCAAGGTCTTAATCTTTGAACTGCGTTTTTGAATAAATTAGCAGTTTGGTCCGTAAGAAGCACTAAAATCGTTACGAAAAGCATTAAAAAAAGGGTTTGTTTTGTTCCTAATTTTTTTAAAATTAGATAAAGCAAGAGTATAAAAAGTGGAATCCAAGAAGTTTGTTTGGTAATAATTAACCAAATGCCATCGTAGGTTTCTGAGCCAAGACCATTTAAATATATAAATAATTTTTGGTCGAGAGAAAGAATTTTGTCCAACATTATTTTTTACGTTTTATTGGACCAATTGCATCTTCAATTTCCTCTTCCTTATGGAGTTCATCTTTTGCTGTATCAGCTGTGGCTTCGTCTAGTGTGATTGTAGGGTTTTCGGCTGTAATACTGCTTTTGACTTTGTCAATTTCAGTCGAAAAGTTATCTGAAATTCCTCTTAAAGGATTCGAATCGCCAATTAAATTTGTTTTGGCGCTATTGATTTCAGAATTGATATTGTTGGTTAAATCGCTCAACATATTCTGGTCGAAACCATTGGCTTCGGCTCCTTTTTGAATTTCATTTTTGATATCGTTGGTGGCATTTTTTAACTGCGCCATCGCCTTACCCATTGTGCGAGCCATTTCGGGCACTTTATCAGCACCAAAAAGCATTAAAACTATAAACATTATAAAAATTAATTCGCCTCCGCCAATTCCAAACATAATCTATTTTTTAGGTTGCAAAGTTACAAAGATGTAAGGATACAAATTAGTGTATTTTTAAATTAATTAACATTAATCAAATTTTGATTTTACTTCAGTTTTTGGCCACGTATTATTGGTCACATCAATATCGGCCGTTTCCAATTTTGGGTCAATCTGAATGGTTTTGATAGCTTTCTCGGTTGCAAAAACTCTTTTGGCAGTTTGGTTGTTTTTTCTCCAAATCTGAGCAGGAAAATTAAATTTTTCTTTTGTGTTATCTTCAAAAGTAATCTCACCAATTATTGGCATAAGCATTCCCCCAGGTTTGCCAAATTCAACTTCATAAAAGTATTTTGGAGTTTTCATTTTTGCTTTTTCTTCATCCGAAAAATTTTGTGCAACATAATCCGAAAGTAATTTAATAGAATCTACTTTGAATGCTTGTTTTTTGCTAGAACTTAATTCTGCATTATTCTCTGGAATCAAATATATATAAGGACCATTCTCTTTACCAAAGCGTCTTTTATTGATGGTGACATCTTTCAATTCATTAGTTGGAATATCCGTAACATAATATTGTTTTACCTCTTTGATGGCTATGTCTACATGGTCTGTTGTGTAAAACCAACCTCTAAAAAACCAATCCAAATCTACTGCCGAAGCGTCTTCCATAGTTCTGAAAAAATCTTCAGGAGTAGGATGTTTGAATTTCCATCGATTGGCATATACTTTAAAAGCATAGTCAAACAATTCTCTTCCCATGATGGTTTCTCTTAAGATGTTTAGACCCGTCGCAGGTTTTGCATAGGCATTGTTTCCAAAATCGATGAGGCTTTCTGAATTAGACATAATAGGTTCCAAGAAATTCTTGTCACTACTCATATAAGGAACAATGCCCTTTGGAGACCCACGTCTAGAAGGGAAGTTTGTGCCTAACTCTTCTTGGGCCATAAATTGCATAAAAGTATTTAGACCCTCATCCATCCAAGACCATTGACGCTCATCTGAATTGACAATCATCGGAAAAAAGTTGTGGCCTACTTCGTGAATAATAACGCCAATCATTCCGTTTTTAACTTGTGTGCTGGTTACTCCGTTTTCGTCTGGACGCCCAAAATTCCAACAAATCATAGGGTATTCCATACCTTGATCTTCTGCAGAAACAGAAACTGCTTTAGGATAAGGATAATCGAAAGTGTGTGCTGAATAGCTTTTTAGGGTGTGTGCAACGGTTCGTGTCGAAGTTTCACCCCACAGCGGATTACTTTCTTTTGGATACACCGATTCGGCCATTACCGTTTTACCGCTCAACTGAACTGCCATCGCATCGTAAATAAACTTTCTAGAAGTTGCAATCGCAAAATCTCTCACATTCTTAGCGCTAAATTTCCAAGTTTTTTTCTTGTCTGAAAATCCTTTTTCAGAAGCTTCAGCCTCAGCTTGAGTTACGATAACAACAGGATTGTCAAATGTTTTTTTGGCTAATTCATACCGTTTTACTTGAGCTGCGGTAAACACTTCGTTTCTGTTCATCAATTCTCCTGTTGCGTTCAAAACATGGTCGGCTGGAACTGTAATGTTTACATCAAAATTTCCAAAAGGCAAAGTGAATTCTCCACTTCCCCAAAATTGCATATTTTGCCAGCCTTCAACGTCGTTATACACGGCCATTCTTGGATAGAATTGAGCAATTACATACAGTTTATTTCCATCTTTTTCGAATAATTCGTAACCCGATCTTCCGCCATCTTGTCGATAATTATTGATGTTGTACCACCATTTGATCGAAAAAATGAATTTATCTCCAGATTTCATTGCTGTTGGCAATTCGATGCGCATCATCGTTTGGTTTATGGTATAGGATAATGCATTTCCTTTGGAATCTTTTACATATTCGATATTAAAACCACGTTCTAATGGCTGCTTCAAAAATTTATTGGCAAATTTATTTGGTGTAAATACTTCTTCTGTTTTTTGGTTTTCGGCTAATGGGGAAAGCGAATTTTTTGCAGCTTGATTTTGGTCCAATTGTATCCATAAATAGTCCAAAGTATCGGGAGAATTATTGGTATAAGTTATGGTTTCTGAACCACTTAATTTTGAGTTTTTATCATCTAATTCTATATCAATTTTGTAATCGGCTTGTTGTTGATAGTAAGCGGGGCCTGGTGCTCCTGAAGCTGTACGAAACATATTTGGTGTTGCCAATAAATCATACATTTGGCTGAATTTATTGGTATCATTTCTGCTAGAATTTTTTTGGGATTCATCAGTTGGTTTGGTTTGTGCTAAAACCAAAAGTGGAAAAACAAACAATAAGACTACTTTTTTCATTCAAAAAATACTTTTTTAGTTGGATGGTGATAATTTGTTGATTAGTTGATAATCAATATTTTAAATTTTTATAATTTACAGTTTTTGTTAAAATAAAACTTTTTTTCAAACTCGCAACATTGACATTAACCATGTTTTGTTGATCGGCGAAAACATCAATTAAAATAGAGTTGTATATTTCAAGGGTGCCTATTTTGGATATTCCTTTTATATTCCAAAAGCAAACCAGTTCATCACCATCAATTTCTTGGCTCAAAAAATTCATTGGTTTGACTTGCTCATTTACTTTTATCGAAAAATTACTTGTCAAATATTCTTTTAACAGAAACGAATCTTCGGAGGTTTGTTTTTCATCTCCAATAGACATTTTCTTTTTGTGCTTTATTTCAAGTGCTTTGTTTAAATCGTCGATATGAATCCTAGAAGTAATTTGAAGCATTTTCTTTTCTGAAGCAAAATCAATCTGGTACAAGGCCATATGAAATTTATGCACGGCGGCTGCAGAAACAGTCAAAAAAAGTATTGGTAATAAAATAGATAGGATCTGTTTTTTCATTTTTCAAAAATAGTAAAACTTACGAGATAATAGTTTTTGCTGCAAAAAAAAGAGAATAAAAATGGTTTTACTATTCTTCAGTAAGCAATTTATTGAATTTTTCTGCTAACGGAACAATCAAATACTCAATTTTGGTTTTGTTTTTCGTTTTTAAAGCTTCTGCAAAAAGATTGTCTTCGATGCAATAATACTGAAATCCTTTGATATAAGCTGCTGGAATTTTCAGAGTTTGTGTAAAATAATTATCGTCCTGATAGAGAGCATCCAATGTGGCCAGCAAGCGTATCTTTTTTTCTACTTCTAAATCTTTTTTTAGCATTTTGGTTCGTCCTGAAATGGCATTAATCAAAGGGTCTAAACCCATTGGATTTAATCTCATAGAAGAAGCACTAGCTAGTTTTCTTTCAGCGGGAGTGTATTTTTTGATTCCTTTAGGTGAAATTCCCAACGATATTGCATTGATTTGGGGGTATTTATTGACAATTACCTCCTTGAGTTCAGTGGTTTTGGCAGTCATTTTTATGATTAATATGTCGGATTTTAAATCTACATCTTCGATAACTCTTCGATGATATTCTAAATTTACTGACGAAAAAACCAGTAAATCGTCGGCTTTCGCCAAAATGTAAAACTCGCCGTTGCTGTCGCTAAAAGTACTGTTTTCGTTTACTAAATTAACAACATTTACACCTTCGACACTGCCTGCAACGACGCTAATTTTTCCGTGAATTAATTTTTCTGCAGCGGTTTGACTATAAGTTAATTGGCTCAGTACAAGAAATAATAAGAAGTCAAATTTTCGCATTCGTTGATTTTCTCTTTTTTGTTTGTGTAAAAGTATCTAGAATCCTTCCAAATTATATATTAAGGACTTCGTAAGAATTTGTTAATTTAAAATTCTGAAATGCATCATTCATTGACTGATTTCATATCTTTAACCCAAATTTATAATATTATAATTATGAGTAAAAAAGCAATTATTGCCAGTACGTCAACACTTCACGGAGGTGATTATTTAGAATATTTATTACCTGAATTAAAGTTTCATTTTGCGAATTGCAAAACGATTTTATTTATTCCCTTTGCTAGACCTGGCGGGATTTCGCATGAGGATTAT
This sequence comes from uncultured Flavobacterium sp., assembly GCA_963513695.1. Taxonomy (GTDB): domain Bacteria; phylum Bacteroidota; class Bacteroidia; order Flavobacteriales; family Flavobacteriaceae; genus Flavobacterium. The sequence continues at coordinate 46,271 of CAUPRL010000001.1, read as the reverse complement.
ACGGCAAAAGTAGCTTCGGCTTTCGCTAAAATAAACAAAGAAGTAAAAGGAATTCACGAATTTGAAGAGTATTCAATTGCTATCAATAACGCTGAAGGGATTTTTGTCGGTGGGGGAAATACTTTTTTATTGGTTACGCAGTTGTATAAAAACAATATTATGGTTGTTCTTGCCGAGGCTGTTAAAAATGGAACGCCTTACCTAGGAACAAGTGCAGGAAGCAATATTTGTGGCTTGACAATGCAAACCACCAATGATATGCCCATTATTTATCCGCCAAGTTTTAAAACTTTGGGTTTGATACCTTTTAATTTAAATCCGCATTATTTGGATGCTGATTTGCAATCCAAACATATGGGTGAAACTCGAGAAACTAGAATCAATGAGTTTCATTCGTTCAATAGTATTCCTGTTGTAGGATTGCGTGAAGGAAGTTGGTTAGATGTAAAAGGTGATAAAATAATTTTAAAAGGAAATTTGACGGCTCGACTTTTTCGGCAAAACCAAATTCCAGAAGAGACGGCAAGTGGTTCTGACTTGAGTTTGTTGAAATAAAAAACCCCAAACTTTCGTTTGAGGTTTTTAGAGCGAAAGACGAGGCTCGAACTCGCGACAACCAGCTTGGAAGGCTGGAGCTCTACCAACTGAGCTACTTTCGCATTACAACGGTGCAAATATAAATAATTAGTTGGCTTGTTTGCAAGTTTTTTTTTGAAATTCTTATAAAAAGGTGCTTTTTTTTTATAACCAATTTAAAACTAAATCATTATAAATTCATTATTTTTATATAATAAATGATTAATCTTTATTCAACAACTGCTGCATTAAATTTTTCATTATAGTATCTAGGTCAATAGATGGACAATGTTTTTTAATCTTCAAAACCAAGAATAATTTAATGTTCACAATAAAAATAATGATGAGAAAAATTTTTATTTTATTATTGGTTTTTGCAGCATTCGGTTGTGAAAAGGAATTAAAGAAAAGTAAGCCGGTTCCAAAACCTGTCTCAATTCCTCACATTCAAGTCGAAGGAAAGTCGGTTATGATTGATAGTGTTTTGTTGAACACTTATAGTAGTAAAAATCTCAAAGACTTTTATTTATTTACGGGTTATAAATCAGTTTGGCAATCCAAAAGGGATAGAAATATCATCTTACAACAACTCATAAGCTCTGAGGATGAAGGGTTAAATCCCTCTAATTATAATTGCCCATTATTAAAAAAGTATGAGAAGAAATATGATTTTCTAGTGGATAAAGAAAGAGCAAAATATGATATTTTATTCACACATAGTTTTCAAAAGTATCTTCTGCATTTGACAAGAGGAAGGATGAACCCCGGCTATTTATACAAAAATTGGGACTTGCAAGAAAATACAATTAATATAAACGAAACTATAGCCCAATTGCTCAAAAGTGATTCTTTGGAGTATAAAATAAATCAACTGAAACCAAATCATGCTGTGTACAAAAGCCTGAAAAAGGCGCTTAAAATATTAAATAGCTATCCGGTAGATGATTTTAATCCAATTGCATTCGAAAATAAAATCGTTTTAAATGATACAAACCCTTCTGTTATTGAAATAAAAAAGCGATTGATTTATTGGAAAGATTTGAAAACAAAAGACAGTCTTTCAAATATTTACGATAGTGAAACTAATGATGCTATGCGAAAATTTCAAATTCGTCACGGTTTGGCTGCAGATGGGGTTATTGGGAAAGGAACTATAGATGCTCTCAATTTTTCAAAAAAACAGCGAAAAGAGCAAGTTCTTGTCAATCTCGAAAGGTGGAAGTGGTTTCCAAAAGATATGGGAAATGAATATGTAATTGTGAATATTCCGGATTATAAATTGACTTTAGTCAAAGATCAAGACACAATGAGAACTCATAAAGTTATTGTGGGAAGAGATAAGCGACCAACACCTGTGCTTTCGTCAAGATTAAGTAATGTGATATTGAATCCAACTTGGACAGTGCCACCGACTATTTTGAAAGAAGATGTAATTCCTTCAATAGCAAGGAATAGGAGTTATTTAAGCCAAACAAATATAAAAGTTTACGACAGTAATGGAAATGAAGTGTCTGCCAGTAATTGGAAACTTTCAAATGCTAAAGGCTATCGTTATGTGCAAAGTCCGGGAACGTTTAATTCATTGGGAATGGTCAAGTTCGTTTTTCCAAATCGTTTTAGTGTGTATTTGCATGATACGAATCATCGAGATTTTTTTGGTAAGCAAAAACGTTCTTTGAGTTCAGGTTGTGTTAGAGTTGAAAACCCACTAAAATTGGCCGAGTATTTACTGCAAGACGAGGAGAATTGGAATTCAGAAAAGATGACCAATACCTTGCAAGGCCAAAAAACAAAGAATGTCAAAATTCCAAACAAAGTCAATATTCATATTTTATATTGGACTGCTTGGTGTGAAAATAACAGTTTGATTTTTAGGGATGACATTTATAGCTTAGATGCCGATTTGTATCGAAAATTATGAAAATAATGGAGAAGTTTTTTCTAAACTTCTTGACTGGTGATAAATAAAAAGGCAAGATTTGTTCTTTATTGTGTTGACAATTCCCGAAAGTAATTCTTGTGGAATAGCTGGGCAACCCTGGCTTCTGCCTAATCTTTTGTTGTTTTTAATAAAAGAATTTGAAACATAATCCGCCGCGTGCATCACCACACCTCGTACTCTTGCATTGTCATTAATTCCTTTTTCAAGCCCGTCTAGTTTCAGTGACATGCCGTGTTTTCCGTTATACACTTCGCCAGTAAGATAGATTCCTAAGCTACTCTTGTAGGAGCTATTGGCATTAGAAAAATTATTCGCAAATTCTTCGCCTGTATTTCTTCCGTGTGAAACTAATGAATTGTATAAAACAGTATTGGTCTCTAAATCGATTACCCAAAGTCTTTTTACATTAGACGATAGGCTAAAATCTACTAAGGTTAAAATATTTTTTTCAACTAATCCTTTTTCTTTCAACAAATTAAATCCCTTCAATGCTTCTTTAAAACTTTCGAGTTTAGGAAGGTCAAATTGATTGGAATTCAGGCTGTTGTATGTTTCTTCGATGTTGGAATCGGAACTGCGATTTAAATCACCTGCAATTTCTTTTTTGTGAGATTTTAGAGGTGCTGAGAAATCTTTATTAGTAGAATATAACGAAAATAATATAAATAATGCAGCAGGAAATATCTTATAAATCATTGACAGTGTTTAGGTTAGACATTTTTGTTTGGGGTTGCAAATATACGCCAACATTTTTTACGTAGAAAAAATTTAAGAAAAAAATATGATTTTACAGCTTTTAATGGCTTTTGTATAAAGATAATAAATGTGTATATTTTGCTTTTTGTGTTAATTTTACTATTTTTGCTTAACCATAATCTTAATTTATGCCTAAGTTTTACCCCAATTTTCTACTTTTTTTTATTTTGATTAATTTTTGTGCTTATAGCCAAAAAAAAACACTACAGGCAAAATACACTAAAGAAAGCATTACAATTGACGGTAAAATTACTGAGGAAGCGTGGAAGTCGGCTGCTACTGCTACTGATTTTATTATGTATGAGCCAGATAATGGTAAACCAATAAGCGAAAGCAAAAAAACCGACGTGAAAATCCTTTATGATAATATCGCGGTTTATGTATCGGCCATTTTGTATGATGACGAACCTAGTAAAATTGCAAGAGAATTAACCAATAGAGATGAATTTGGGGTTGCAGATGTTTTTTCAATTTCATTAAATGGTAATAATGACGGGCAACAGGATTTTCGTTTTTTTGTAAGTGCTGCTGGAGTTCAAATGGATTGTTTGGCAACCGAAACGGATGAAGATTACAATTGGGATGCCATTTGGGATAGCGAGGTCAAAATTACTGATTTTGGTTGGGTAGTCGAAATGAAAATACCTTATGCAGCATTACGATTTTCGAAGGCGGCGAAGCAAACGTGGGGTTTGAATTTTACGCGTGAAATATTGCGAGGTGATTTAGATCAAATATATACTTGGAATTTTGTAGATACAAAAATTGGAGCAGTTATTTTACAACAAGGAATTTTAGAAGGAATTGAAAACATCAATACTCCAACACGGCTTTTCTTTATTCCCTATACGTCGGCGTATTATCAAAAAGACGACTATGCGTCTGATAAAACATTCAAAGCGGGATTGGATATCAAATACGGAATTAATGATGCCTTTACCCTCGATGCGATTTTAGTGCCTGATTTTGGACAAACCAAATTCGATAACGCCATCCTAAACCTCGAGCCTTTCGAGCAACAGTTTGATGAAAACAGATCTTTTTTTACTGAAGCTACAGATTTATTTTCTAAAGGAAATCTCTTTTACTCCAGAAGAATTGGCGGTGAACCAGATACCGAACCTATAGTGGATGCCAATGAAGAAATAACTGAATATCCGAGTTCGACTGATTTGTTGAATGCAGTTAAAGTTTCAGGACGAACAGAAAAAGGACTTGGAATAGGGATTTTGAATGCCATTACCGAAAAGACCTATGCTACCATCGAAAACACTGATACTGGCGAAACACGGAAGGAAGTTATTGAACCACTAGTCAATTATAATGTTTTTGTTTTGGACCAACGATTCAATCAGAATTCATCAGTCTCTTTTATCAATACAAACACAGTTAGGAATGGAAGTTTTCGAGACGCCAACGTCTCTGCCCTATTATTTGATTTAAATACCAAAGCCAATACCTATAAATTATCGGGAGATTTCAAGTATAACACCGTGAAAGATAATGTTTTTTATTCCTTGTTGAATAATGGCTTAGAAAATTATGATGGTTTCAAAACGCAATTGAGTTTTGCAAAAACTAGTGGGAAATATCGGTATATGTTCTCAGGTAAATACCTTTCAGAAAATTATGACATCAATGACTTAGGGATTATCTTTGTAAATAACTATCATTCTGGTTATGCAGAAATGAGTTATCGAATTATTAATCCTACGAAAATGTTTAACTCCTTCAGAGCTTCACAAAATATTAATGTAGAAATTCAGAATACCACAGGAAAGGTTCAAGAGGCTTGGTATCAGGCCAAATTTTCGGCCATCAACAAAAAAAATCAGTATTGGGAAGGAAAAATACAGGTAAATCCTTTTGATCGTTTTAATTTTTATGAGCCTAGAGTGTATGGAAAATATGTTTTTGTGCCTGAGAGTTTTGTTTCGTATTTATACTTTGCATCAAACGAAAACAAAAAATTTTCTATTGATATTGATGGCTCAATCGAGAAATTTAACGAAGATGGCAGAATTATTTATGCAATTTCACCGGCAATTAGTAACCGATTTAGCGATAAATTTTCCTTGTCTTATAATCTAATCTATACCCGAAAAGTCAATGATCGAGGTTGGGTCGGTTTTGATGGGAACGACATTATTTTTGCGGAGCGCAACCGCGAAATTGTAGATCATTATTTTACCGGTAAATATTCGATTACCAATAAAATGTCATTAAATTTAGTGGCAAGATACTATTGGTCGTATGCCGATAACCATGAATTTTTTACGCTGCAGGACAATGGTCATCTATCTACAAATACCACTTATGCCGAAAATAAAAATAGGAATTTCAACTCTTGGAATTTCGATTTATCTTATTCTTGGTGGTTTGCTCCCGCTAGCGAAATCTCTATTTTATATAGAAATTATGCTATAGACAGCTCCAATGTTGTCGAAAAAAACATTCAATCTAATCTTGATAATGTATTTGACTCCAATTTGACCAGTATATTTTCAATTAGCCTTCGCTACTATATCGACTATAACTCGTTCAGAAGATAGAGATAGGACTTCAGCTCTTGATGCCAAGCGGTAGACTACAATCAAGTGAAAAATGGTTTTAAAAAATACTTAAAAATCTAAAATTGGCTTTTCGCAATTTCATTCATTTAGATTTTGCTAAAATTAGTCCAAATGCCATTTTTTTCTACATGGTTTTCGATGATTTTTCATTGCATTTATTGTATAAAATAATAGATTTTACAACAGATTTTTAAGTATTTGTTGCAGTTCTCTTTTTTATATATAATAGTAGTTTTGACGTACTTATATTTTTTTGGAATGCTTTATCTTTGCATAAAAATTTATTAAAATGAGCAAAAAAGTAATCCTTATGATTCTTGATGGTTGGGGAAATTCTCCTGATCCAAAAGTATCCGCAATAGACAATGCCAATATCCCTTTCATCAAAAGTTTGTATACAAAATATGCAGTTGGGCAGCTAAGAACAGATGGTTTAAATGTAGGTTTGCCAGAAGGGCAAATGGGGAATTCCGAAGTGGGACATATGAACCTTGGAGCTGGAAGAATTGTGTATCAAGATTTAGCCAAAATTAATTTGGCAGTAGAAAATAAATCAATGGCACAAGAGCAAGTATTAGTTGACGCATTTCAATATGCCAAAGACAAAAATGTAAACCTACACCTTCTTGGATTGGTTTCTGACGGTGGTGTGCATTCACATACTTCACATTTACGTGGTTTGATTGATGCAACGCAAGCTTTCGGTTTAGAAAAAGTTTTCATTCACGCATTTACCGACGGTCGTGATGTGGATCCAAAATCAGCCAAAACTGATATTCAAAATTTAGAAAATTATATAGCAAATACTTCAACAAAAATTGCTTCGGTAGTGGGAAGATATTATGCAATGGATCGGGACAAACGTTGGGAAAGAGTGAAAATCGCCTACGATTTAGTAGTAAACGGAACCGGAACACATTCTAAAGACGCTGTAAAAAGCATCGAAGAAAGTTATGCAAATAATGTGACCGACGAATTTATCAATCCTATTATTATGGTTGATGAAAACGACCAACCCTTGGCTACAATCAAAGAAGGTGATGTTGTTGTTTTCTTTAATTTCAGAACCGATAGAGGTCGCGAATTGACCGAAACCCTTTCTCAAAGGGATTTCCACGAGCAAAATATGCACAAACTCAATTTGTATTATGTGACATTGACCAATTATGATGAAACATACGAAAACGTGAAAGTGGTTTATAACAAAGACAACGTTACAGAAACTCTTGGCGAAGTTTTAGAAAAACATGGTAAAAAACAAATTAGAATTGCCGAAACAGAGAAATATCCTCACGTGACTTTCTTCTTTTCAGGAGGTAGAGAAATACCTTTTGAAGGAGAAACGCGTATCTTGAAAAATTCTCCAAAAGTAGCCACATACGATTTAAAACCAGAAATGAGTGCTTATGAACTAGCTGATGCTTTGGTTCCAGAATTGAATAAAGGTGAAGTTGATTTTGTTTGTTTAAATTTTGCCAATGGCGATATGGTTGGGCATACGGGTGTTATGAGCGCAGCAATTCAAGCTTGTGAAGCGGTTGATAAATGTGTGGAAAAAGTAATTACTGCGGCTTTAGCAAATGATTATACTACATTGATTATAGCCGATCACGGAAACTGTGAAACGATGATTAATCCTGATGGAACTCCAAATACGGCTCATACAACAAATCCAGTTCCAATTATTTTGGTTGACAAAGAATTGAAATCAATACATGATGGAGTTTTAGGAGATTTAGCTCCAACCATTTTAGATTTGATGCAGATAGAAAAACCAGCAGTGATGACTAGACATTCACTTTTGTAGAAAACAAAATATAGTTGATACAAATAGTCCCGCAATTTGCGGGACTATTTTTTTATTTGCCGGATACTAAACCGTGATACTCTTTGTCAATCCATTCTTGATGGTTAGGATGAGCGATTTTTACCATTTCAGCAACGCGTTGTTTCAGTGTTTTTCCGTATAAATTGGCAATACCATTTTCAGTAATAATGTATTGAATGTGAGATCGGGTGGTTACCACTCCTGCTCCTTGTTTCAAGAACGGAACGATTCTGCTGTCTCCGTTTTTGGTGATAGAAGGCAATGCAATTATTGCTTTGCCACCTTCACTCAATGAAGCGCCTCGGATAAAGTCCATTTGGCCACCTACTCCAGAATACATTCTAGGACCAATAGAATCAGCACAAACTTGACCCGTCAAATCGACTTCAATGGCCGAGTTTATAGCGATCATTTTTGGATTTTTTCTAATTCTGGCAGTGTCATTTACATAAGACGACTCTTTCATCTCTACAAAAGGATTATCATTTACAAAATCATACAATCGTTGGGAACCAATTAAGAAAGTTGCCAATGCCCTTCCCCTTCCAACACCTTTGAAATTGCCATTAATAACATTGCTTTCGATTAAATCGATTACTCCGTCTGAAAACATTTCGGTGTGTAAGCCCAAGTTTTTATGATTGGTCAATTTTGCCAATGCCGCATTTGGAATAGAGCCAATTCCCATTTGTAAAGTACTTTCATCCTCAATCAAGGAGGCAATAAAAGAACCAATTTTGTCTTCAGTTGGAGTAGTTTCGTCCATAGTATGACTATAAATAGGCATATCAACTTCTACTAAATAATCTATTTCAGATATGTGAAGAATTCCGTCGCCAAAAGTTCTTGGCATTTGAGGGTTTACTTGTGCCACTACTTTTTTCGCGCATTCAATGGCCGCTATAGTCGCCTCAACCGAAACGCCAAGCGAACAATAGCCGTGGCTGTCAGGTGGAGAAACGTGTATGAATGCTACGTCTAAATTCAACACTTTTTTTCTAAACAGATAGGGTAATTCACTTAGAAAAACTGGTGTATATGAGCCGTTGCCCGATTTTAATGTGTGACGCACATTGGCTCCAATAAAAAAAGAATTTACGTGGAAGCTTTCCGAAAGTTCAGGATTTGCATAACGAGCTTCTCCTTCGGTATGCAAATGACAAACTTCGACATCGCGTAATTCCGAGGCTCTTTCAGTTAGGGCGTTAGACAAAATGGTTGGTGCAGCGGCCGCAGCTTGTAGATAAACCCGGTCTCCGGATTTTACAATTTTTACCGCTTCTTGAGCAGTTACATATTTGTTCATAATGATAGGTTTATATGAATTTCGCACTATAAATTTATGAAAAATTTAGTAATAATTAAAATTTATTAAAAAAACATCAAAGTTTTTGAAAATATTTTTATAGGAATTTATTACATATAGTAGGGGATTTAGGTTCTCAGTTTTGATAAATAAAAGTTAAAATTTCATAATTAATAGTAATACTATTAATTTTAATTATATTTGTATCAAATTTAAATGTATAACTAATAAATTTAAAGGCCATGAAGAAAAATGTAATGTTGATGTTAGTGTGTTTTGTAGCAGTTTTGAGCTCTTGTAATCCGAACAAAAAAGTTGATGAAATTACTAGTGCTGTAAATATTCAAAGCGAAAAAGTAAAGCAAGTCATTAATGATTTAGGTCTCGTTTATGTCGAAGAGGGCGCTCAAGACGTTATTACTTATGATGAAGTTAATGCAGCCCAGCAAGCTTGGTGTGATGCCCTAGTAAAAATCGGGAAGTTGAAAGAAGAGGGAGGTGATTATAAAACATTTGCCAATCAAGTCTTAACCGATGCTTACAATTACGATGGTGGTAAGGTTTTTTTTAAACCCACTTTAGCTTTTGGAGATCAAACTTTTAGAAATGACAAAAAAGGAGCTTTAGCATATTTTGTTGGCGGAGATGCTGATTATCCTGATGACGAAGGCTTCGCATTAAAGCCGTGGGTTAAAGCACGTTATGATAATGCTGGTGAAAAAAACGAAGGAATTCAAATATACGGTTCAGTGGCAATCACGATGGGAAATGTTTGGGTAACCGATAAGCAAGGCAACGAAGTTATGGTAGATAAAACTTGGGTGTTCAAAAAAGGGAAAGATGGAAAACTAAGAATTATAGTTCATAAATCTGCCTTACCTTTTTCTCCCAAATAAAAATCATAGGGGCTGATTCAACAAAATCAGCCTTTTTTTGTGTAACAAAATAAAATCACAATGATAAATATGTCTTTATGAATCGCATCCGGTTTATGTTTCGAATTCAAATGCCCTTAAGAGGAGCAGAAATAAAGAACAAAACGTCCTATTCAGCAGCTTATGATGAAATATTTACCGGCTTTGGAAAAAATGTTAACGAAATATTTTTGACTAGAACCGAATAGGATTTTTCCTTGAATGCCGTATTAATAACATTTTTAGAATGGAAGCGGGCTATTTGAACCAAACGCTGCAACTCGGCCGCGAAATCAATCAAAGGAATGTGTTCCAGAGTAACAATGCATTCATAATAAACACTTTACTCAACTTATATTTCACAAAAAAACAACTAAATAATAGTTCTATGATCCTTTTCCCAACAAGTATAATAAAAGTAAACAGCAGTAAGATTAATCAAATTGAAGATTTAGCAAAAGCCATTTATCGTTTGATTATTTATAGCAGAGACCATTTTGATGACGATTTACTGGACATTTATTTGGACGGATTTTCAAATTTAAAAGATTTGCTTTCTCTAAAGAATGCTCAAATGGAAGCACAAAATGAAGAAGAAGCTGTTGAATATTTGAACAATTTAAAACAATCATTGGAATTTGTAATAGAAGAAATTTTGCATAATAATGATTTTGAAAAAGAATTACAATTATTTCAACTTTTGAGATTAATCTCACCTGAGACGAATAAAGTTCATCCCAATAAATACAGGCAAACGACCGTTCAAATTGGAAGTCACATTTGCCCAGAACCCTATTTAATTCCAGGTTTAGTATCGCAATTATTTTATAATTGTAGCCAAATCAATTCGCCAATCATCAAAGCCATCTACTTGCATCACGAACTGATCCGAATCCATCCTTTTGTGGACGGAAATGGTCGCGTAACTCGCATTGCAAAAAATTGGATATTGATGTACCACATGTATCCCCCTATTTTTATAAATGATGCCACTGAAAAAAAAGAATACATCACCACTTTGAGCAAGAGTTTTGCAGAACTAAATAGAAATCCAACGATTTGGAACGAATTTACAGATCTTTTTTTCGAACAAGAGCTCAATAGATTGATATTTAATTTAACTTTTTTGTACGATAGCATTAATAGAATAGGCAAGGCAAGAAGAAATAATCAAAGCACCCCATTTGAAAGTCAGTAGTCATTTTCATAATTCCTAATAACTATAGTCTGCTATAGACAATTGAACTAAAGCAATGATTTTTTATGGGAAGGATATCCTAATCTTTTTTGGAATGATTCAAGACGGTTTTAGCCTCTAAAATAGACGTTTTTTTGATGCTATCTTTAGGCTAATGGTATCGCACCAGCTAGTATTAAGATAAATTTAATACTAAAAATGTCAAAGTTGATAGTCTTACTATTATATTTGCAAAAAAAACAAATAAATGTGGATCAGATTTTAGCAAACATCAAAATTCAGGTTAATGCAAAACTTTTTGTAAAAGACCCGGAGACTTCTGCACTTGGCAAAAAAATTATTGAAGAAAGCATAATTCTTATAGATAGCATTGGATTTGAAGATTTCACTTTTAAAAAATTGGGTGAAAAAATTGGTTCCAACGAAAGCTCTATTTACCGCTATTTCGAAAGCAAACACAAAATGTTGCTGTATCTCTCTTCCTGGTATTGGGGCTGGATAGAATATAAACTTGCGTTTGCCACGACAAACATTGACAACCCAATGGAACGCCTTAAAAAAGGGATTGTCGTAGTGACAGAAAAAATCGAAGATGACGTATCAACTTTGCATGTTAACGAATCGATTTTGAATAAAATCATCATTCAAGAATTTACTAAAACTTTGTTGACCAAAGAGGTCGATGAAGAGAATAAAGAAGGATTTTTCTTGGTTTATAAAAGAGTCATTAATCGGATTATAGAAATGATTTTGGAGGTCGATCCTGATTATGAGTTCGCAAAAAGCCTGTCGTCCTCTATCGTTGAAGGGGCGTTGCATCAGCATTTTTTAAAAGACCATTTAAAAACTATTACCAATTGTAACGAAACTATTAGTCCAACCGATTTTTACATCAACTTAGTAGAAAATGTACTTAAAAAATAGAAAAATGACTTCATTAAAACGATTATTCAATCTCTTAGAATTAGATAAAAAAGATGTTTCTCAAATCTTTTTCTATGCCATTTTTGCGGGAATTGTGAGTTTATCACTGCCGCTCGGAATTCAAGCCATTGTAAATTTCATTCAATCCGGCCGAGTAAGTGCGTCTTGGATTGTTTTGGTAATCCTCGTAGTTATTGGGGTTGCTTTGGTAGGTATCTTGTCTTTAATGCAATTGCGAATCACTGAAAACTTACAACAAAAAATGTTTGTTCGTTCCTCTTTTGAATTTGCCTCTCGTTTGCCTAAAATTGAGTTCAAAGAACTTTATGATTATTATCCACCAGAATTAGCCAATCGTTTTTTTGACACCTTAACTATTCAAAAAGGTACTTCAAAATTGTTGGTAGATTTTTCGGCAGCTATTTTGCAAATTGTTTTTGGGGTGGTTTTATTATCGCTTTACCATCCTTTCTTTATGGTTTTTGGTGTTATGTTGATTGTTCTGTTGTATGTTATTTTTAAATTTTCTTATCAAAAAGGAACTCAAACAAGTTTGAAAACATCGAAAAACAAATATAAAACCGCTAGCTGGTTGCAAGAAATTGCCCGAAATAATTTCAGTTTTAGAAACGAGTTAAATTATGATTTTGCTTTAGAAAAGAACAATAACATTATCAAAGATTATTTGTACAGTCGGGAGAATCATTTTAATGTTATTAAAAAACAATTCACCCATCTTATCATTTTCAAAGTAGTAATTACGGCGAGTTTGTTGATAATTGGCGGTTACTTAGTATTGAGCCAACAAATGAATATTGGACAATTTGTTGCTGCGGAAATCATTATTTTATTGGTAATAAGTTCGGTTGAAAAAATTATTCTTGGTCTTGAAACTTTTTATGATGTATTGACTGCAGTAGAAAAAATAGGACAAGTTACCGATATGGAATTGGAAGAAGAAGTTGCTGTTGAGAACAAAAGTTGTTATACTAATATTAGCCTAGTAGCTGAAAACATGGAATTTCAATTTCCTGGGACTAATTTCGGAATCTTAAAAGACATTAATTTGAAAATTAATCCAGGCGAAAAAATCATAATTGATGGTGAGAATGGCTCGGGAAAAACAACTTTGATTCGCGTTCTTTCAGGTTTGTTGCATCATACCTCGGGCAATTTATTTATCAATGATGATACTTTTAGAAAAATTGATGTTAAGCAATACCGGGCAAGAATAGGAAGTATCATTCAGGGAGAAACTCCCTTTGAAGGAACAATTTTAGAAAATATTACCTTCAACGACAGAAGTATTACTAACGAAGATTTGAGATGGGCTCTTGATGCGGTCCAACTTACAGAATTTATAAAAACATTGCCCAAGGGTCTAGAAACCAGAGTTTTTCCTGAAGGGAAGGAGCTTTCTTCATCGAATGCACAAAAAATATTATTGGCAAGAAGTATTATTCACAAACCAACTATTTTGTTTTACGAAGAGCCAACCGATAAAATGGACGTAAAAGTGGCCAATGAAATCATTGATTTTATTACTTCCGATAAAAATAAATGGACTGTAATTGTTTCTTCTCAGAACCCACATTGGCTAAAAAAATGCACTAGAGAAATTACAATGCATAAAGGAACACTATTATCTGACACCAAAAAATAAGAGTATGCTAAATATATCCGACAAAAACTCTATTCAAAACACAACTTTAGAAAAATATTCTACAGTTCAGGATTTGAGCAACAGACCTCATTATAAAATATTAAACCGAATAATACTTACAGTTTCTATACTAAGTATTATAGCGTTATTCTTGCCTTGGACGCAAAATATTTCGGGCTCTGGAGCCGTTACCACATTAAAACCCAATCAGAGACCGCAATCCATTCAATCAGTGATATCAGGTCGAATTGAAAAATGGTATGTTAAGGAAGGGGATTATGTAAAAAAAGGAGATACGATTCTTTTTATCTCCGAAATCAAAGAGGATTATATGGATCCTAATTTGGTAAAAAACACTAAAAATCAAGTAGACGCCAAAAAGCAATCTTTACAATCCTATGGTTCGAAAGTTGCTACACTTGAGATTCAAATGCAAGCCATAGAAAGAGAAAAAGGATTAAAACTCAAACAAGCTGATAATAAAATCAAGCAAGCCGCATTGAAAATAAAAAGCGATAGTATGGATCTTGTGGCAGTAAGAACACAATTGAAAATTGCCAATACGCAGTTCAATCGTTCGCTGCAATTGAACAAAGAAGGACTTAAAGCGTTGTCTGATGTCGAAGAGAAACGCTTGAAACTTCAAGAGGTTGAAGCTAAAATCATCACACAAGAAAATAAATTCTACACCAGTAAAAATGAATTCATCAATGCTGAAGTTGAAATCAATAGGATAAATGCTGAGTATGCCGAAAAAGCTTCAAAAGCGCAAAGTGACCAGTACACAGCCTTAAGCAATCAATACGACACCGAAGCTCAGGTCAGTAAATTGGAGAATCAGTATGCAAATTATAGCATTCGAAATGGAATGTACTATATTAAAGCGTCACAAAGTGGCTACATCAATAGAACTTTACAATCAGGAATTGGCGAGAATGTTAAGGAAGGTACACCAATCGCAACGATAATGCCATCGAAATATGATATTGCTGTAGAATCTTTTGTAGATCCTGTCGATTTACCCTTAATAAAAAGGGGCGAAAAAGTTAGAGTATGGTTCGACGGTTGGCCAACTATAGTTTTCTCGGGATGGCCAGATATGTCCTACGGTACATTTGGGGGCGAGATTGTGGCTATTGAAACCTTCATTAGCGATAATGGAAAATTCAGAATCCTTATAGCTCCGGACCAAACCGAAGCGCCTTGGCCTAAACAGTTAAGCATTGGTTCTGGCGCTCAAACTTTAGCTTTGCTAAATACTGTGCCTGTTTGGTTTGAGTTATGGAGAACGCTCAACGGATTCCCTCCTAATTATTATCAAGGAAAAGAAAAACCAACTAAAGAAAAGAAATAATGAAACAAATTCTTTTGCTGATTACTTTATTGGGAACTACTATTTATAGTCAGACCAAAACGGAACCACAATTACCATCAAATCTCAAAGAAATGAGTTATAATGAGTATTTGGGTTTTGTGAAAAAGTACCACCCTTTGGTTAAGAATGCTAATTTAGAAATAAGCAAAGCTCAGGCCAATTTGATGATGGCACGAGGTGGATTTGATCCAAAATTGGAATTGGATTACAACAAAAAACAGTTTCAAGGAACAGAGTATTTTTCGATAATGAATAGTAGTTTCAAAATCCCAACTTGGTACGGAATAGAAATCAAAGCCGGTTTTGAAGATAACGAAGGATATTATTTAAATCCACAAAATAAGACTCCAAATAATGGATTGGCAGCACTAGGAATCAGCGTTCCTATTGGGCAAGGTTTGTTGATTAATCAGCGAATGGCCGATTTGCAAAAAGCCAAGATTCAAGTCAAATTGAGTCAAGCTGAGCAAAAATTAATGGCCGTTGCGATTTTGTACGATGCATCAGTGGCTTATTTTAATTGGAAAAAAAACTTTGAAGAATATCTGCTTTATGAGAATTATAGCACCAATGCGCAAGTACGATATAATGGCGTGGAGTCTTTGATAAAGCAAGGTGACAAACCCGCTATTGACAGTGTCGAAGCAGGAATTGTTGTCAAAAACAGGCTTTTGTCACTCGAAGATTCGAAATTGAAATTAGCCAAAGCCAAATTAGAATTGTCCAACTTTCTTTGGTTGGAGAACAACATTCCGTTAGAATTGGCCGATGGTATTATACCGGAAAAAAAATTAGGTCAAACCATTCAAGAAACATTAAATATAAGTGATTTGGTTAATCAAGATTTTTCATTATTGAAACATCCCAAAATCGAAGCCTTGCAAAGCAAAATCGATTTATTGACCGTTGAAAAAAGAATGAAAGCCAATATGCTTTTGCCCAAAATAGATGTTGGCTATTCTTATTTAGCTCAGCCAAATCCTGTAATCCCTAACAATAACGATAATTATAAAGTAGGAATTGATTTTTATTTTCCATTGTTTCTTCGAAAAGAACGCGGAAGTTTGAAAATTGCCCAGTATAAAATTCAGGAATCTGAGTTTACTCGTGACCTTGAAAAATTGCAGCTGAGTAATAAAATCAATGCTCAAAAAACAGAAATTGAGTCGTTGACTAAGCAACAAAAATTAGTCAATAATTTGGTTGATGATTATGACAAAATGTTAAAATCTGAAGAGCGATTGTTTAACATAGGCGAGAGTTCCTTATTTCTTATTAACACTCGTGAAAATAATTTGGTAAGCGCGCAACTTTCTCAAATTGCTCTCGAAAACAGATTTTATACTTCTAATTCGGAACTGTATAAAATTATGGCGAATCCGAATTAAATAATTTTTAAATTGTATTTTTGCCGTCTGAAATTTGAAATATGATTATTCAAAAAACCCGAGAGGAAATCGAATTGATGCGCGAAAGTGCTTTAATTGTTTCGAAAACATTAGGAATGATAGCTTCTGAAATCAAAGAAGGAGTCACAACATTATACCTTGATAAAAGAGCCGAAGAATTCATCAGAGATCACGGAGCAGTTCCGAGTTTTCTGGGTTTATATGGCTTTCCAAATACCTTGTGTATGAGCCCAAATTCGCAAGTGGTTCACGGAATTCCAAACAACAAACCTTTAGAAAGTGGCGATGTTATTTCAGTAGATTGTGGCGCTTTCAAAAACGGATTTCACGGTGATCATGCTTATTCTTTCGAAATAGGCGAAGTAGCTCCAGAAACCAAAAAATTACTTCAAGTTACCAAAGAGTCACTATACGTTGGAATCAGAGAATTAAGAACTGGAAATCGTGTTGAAGATGTAGGGAATGCCATTCAAAAATACACTGAAAGTCACGGATATGGAGTAGTTCGGGAATTAGTAGGTCACGGTTTAGGTCAAAAAATGCATGAAGATCCAGAAATGCCCAATTATGGAAAAAGAGGTCGAGGTAAACTTTTAATCGAAGGCATGGTCGTAGCTATTGAACCAATGATTAATATGGGAACCAAAAACATCAAACAACACAAAGACGGTTGGACAATCACGACCGCCGACGGAAAACCTTCAGCTCATTTTGAACATGATGTGGCAATTATAGACGGGAAACCTGAGATTTTATCCACTTTTGCCTATGTTTATCAAGCATTAGGAATTGTGAGTAACGAGGAAGATGAGTTTAGAAAAGTGCCTTTGGTTATTTAATTATTTCACCAAGACACACGAAGTAAACACAGAGATTCACGAAGATTTTGTTCTAAATTATTTATAAATGACAAACTAAGAATTAACGGAAATTTCTGAAGAATTACAAGCAATGTCCTACACAGTTATTGGCTTAGCGATTGAAGTTCATCGGCAACTTGGTCCAGGACTACTAGAATCAGCCTATCAGCAATTTCTTTTTAATGAAATTAAAAAAGCGGGTCTAAAAGTTGAAAAAGAAATAACTCTTCCGATAATTTATAAAGAAATTAAACTTGACCAAGGGTATAGAATTGATTTGTTAGTTGAAGACAAATTAGTTATTGAACTAAAAACAGTCGAAAATTATACTTCTGTACATTTTGCACAAATACTTACCTACTTAAAACTAGGAAATTATCCTTTAGGATTATTAATAAATTATAATAGTAAAATTTTAAAAAAACAATATAAAACGATTCATTAATACAGCACCAAATTTATAAATGTTCTTTGTGAATCTTTGTGTTTACTTTGTGGATCTTTGTGAAACGAAAATGAAAAAAGCTTTTAAAAAAATACTTAATACTGTACCACGTCCTTTATTAATTCGCTTGAGTTATGTAGCTAGACCCATCATTGCTTTTTCATTAAGAGGAACAAAATACACTGATCCTATTGATGGAAAAAGTTTCAAAACGATGTTGCCTTATGGATACGAAACGCAACGTGAAAACGTACTATCTCCTAGTACACTTTCGCTTGAAAGACACCGTTTGCTTTGGTTATATCTAAACGAGCAAACCGATTTTTTTACTGCTCCCAAAAAAGTATTGCATTTTGCACCAGAGCAAATATTTTACAAATTGTTTCGCAAGCAAAAAAACCTCGATTACACTACAACTGATTTACTCTCACCTTTGGCAGATGTAAAGGCAGACATTTGTAATTTGCCTTTCGAAGACAATCAATACGACGTCATTCTTTGCAATCACGTTTTGGAACATATTCCGGACGACACCAAAGCCATGCAGGAACTCTATCGCGTTTTGAAACCGGGCGGAATGGCCGTTCTTCAAATTCCTCAAGATTTAAAGAGAGAAGTTACTTTTGCTGATGATTCCATCACAGACCAAAAAGAGCGTGCCAAAATTTTCGGTCAGTATGATCACGTTCGCATTTATGGTCGTGATTATTTCGATAAACTAAGAAGCATCGGTTTTAGGGTTGTTGAAGAAGATTATACCAGTAAAATTGCCGCCGAATTAGTGGAGAAATATTGTTTAGCCAAAGGCGAAATCATTCCAGTTTGTTTTAAATAAATTAAAATTTATTTCTTTTTAATTATTTGTCGTATCTTTAATAACACAATTGGCGACTACAATTGTTAAATTATTTGCCGATGAAAATAGTAAAGTATTCAGGTGATATTGTTGAATTTAACCCCACTAAACTCAGACAGTCGCTCTTAAAATCAGGCGCAAGTCATCTTGTTGTAGATTCAATTTTACAGACAATCCAAAAAGAAATTTATGAAGGAATTTCGACCAAACAAATCTACAAAATGGCTTTTGGTCTGCTAAAAAAAGCTGCAAATTCTCATGCTGCAAGATATAATTTGAAAGAGGCCATACGTTTATTAGGACCTGCTGGATTTTTCTTCGAAAAATACATCGCTCGCCTTTTTGCCTCTGAACATTATGAAACGCAAACAAACCTAATTCTTCAAGGTAAATGTGTTTCGCATGAAATGGATATATTAATCAAAAAGGAGCAAGTTATTTCGATGGTAGAATGCAAATTTCATATGGGGAAAGACGCTAATTCCGATGTAAAAGTGCCCATGTATATCTTGTCTCGATTCAACGATTTGAAAGACAAGCAACACACGATGTTCTCTGGAAAAGAATCAATTTCAAAGTGCTGGATTGTTACAAATAATCGATTTACTTCCGATGCGATTGCTTTTGCCAAATGTTCAGGTTTGAATATGTTAAGTTGGAATTATCCTGAAAACAATAACATTAGCACCAAAAATGCCGATAATTTTCTGTATCCAATAACTTGTTTGACTACTTTATCATTGGCTGAAAAAGAAAAACTTTTAATCTTGGACATCATATTAGTAAAGGAAATAATAAACAATTCAGAAAGTTTAGAAAAAATTGGATTGACTACCAATCGTATAAAAAACGTTTTGAAAGAAGCCTCAGAATTATGTGAATATATTTAGCCGTTCGACAAGCTTAGGGTGACAATCAGATATTTTATAAAACAGAAATCATGAAAATAAAATTCATTGGTGGAGCGGGAACAGTTACCGGGTCAAAAACTTTGATAGAAAGCAATGGCGTTAGAATTTTGATAGACTGTGGGCAATTTCAAGGTTTGAAACCATTACGAGAACTCAATTGGGAACCCTTGCCAATTTTGCCTTCCACTATAGATTTTGTTTTGTTGACTCACGGTCATTTAGATCATTGTGGTTGGTTGCCAAGATTGGTAGATCAAGGATTCAAAGGCAAAATTTATTGCAGCAGTCCGACCAAAGATATTGCTAAACTCATACTTTTGGATAGTGCCAAAATTCAGGAAGAAGAAGCTGCTAAGGCGAATAAAGAACATTATTCCAAACACGAAATTGCCAAACCTCTTTATGATATAAATCAAGCTGAGGCTGTTTTTCCGCTTTTTAGAGTGATAAAAACCAATGAACATATTCCTTTAGATGCTGAAATTTCTGCTGTTTTTACCAATGCTGGGCACATAATTGGTGCTTGTAGCATCGAATTGAATTTAGAAAACAAAACCTTAGTTTTCTCAGGAGATATAGGTCGTGACAACGATGTCTTGATGTATCCTCCAACAAAACCTAAAAAAGCGGATTACATTTTCTTGGAAAGTACTTACGGCAATCGGCTTCATCCCGAAACAGATGCTAAAGCAGAACTCGAAATGTACATCAACAATACTGTTGAAAAAGGAGGCACAATTATTATTCCGAGTTTTGCTGTAGAACGTGCGCAGTCTATAATGTACTTGTTATGGCAACTTAAAATTGAAGACAAAATTCCTAATATTCCCTATATCATTGATACTCCAATGGGAATCAAAGTCCTTGATATTTTTGAAAATAATAGAAAGTGGCACAAATTACCCGAACAAGAGTATGTTGCAATGTGTAAAATGTTTACGATGAATTCAGATTATGAAGAAACGATCGAAACGATCTATAACAAACAACCCAAAGTAGTAATTGCAGCAAGCGGAATGATTACAGGCGGTCGAGTTTTGAGTTATTTAGAGCGATATATTGGATTACCCGAAACTACAGTTATCATTATAGGATATCAAGCTGAAGGAACACGCGGTCGAAAATTATTAGAAGGTGCCAAAGAAATTAAGTTTTACGGAAAATATTACGAAGTAAAAGCTACAATTCTGGAAATAGAAGGATTGTCAGCTCACGGTGATCAAAAGGATTTGCTGAATTGGCTTTCTGAACTGGAAAACAAACCTGAAAAAGTGTTTTTGGTTCACGGAGAAAATGAGGCATTTTTAGAACTAGCTGAAAAAATCAAAGAAAAGTATGGTTTTGATTGTGAAATTCCTCAAATGAATCAAGAGTTTGATTTGTAATGTTTATTCATTTAACATGTTTTTTTTAAGTTGAATGTAATTAAGTTGTAATTTTGCACTATGAATTTCAAAAAGCACATCAGTTTTTTACTTGCTATTTTCTTATTGGTTTCCAATACAGGATTTGCGCTTGGTGTGCATTATTGTGGAGGAGATGTTGCTTCTGTAAAACCTGTTTTTTGGAAAACGTATGAATCCTTGGACAAAGAGGAAAAAGGATGCTGCCCTCCTAAAGTTTCCACTGTAGATAACAAAAAAGACAGTTGTTGCAAGAATAAAGTGGTTCATTTTCAGAAAAAATCTGGAAAAGTAACCTTAAATTCTATCTTTTTTCAGCCAGAAATTGTTTTTCTATTCGAAGAATGGAATCCTATCGTTTTTACTGAATTTACAAATTTCGAAAATAGTCGCATTACTCCGTATTATTGCGATGCCAATGCGCCCCCACTTTTCAAATTATACCATCAATACATTTTCTACGCCTGATTTTAATGTTTTTTAGTATCAAACTCTTTTTTGGTTCGATAATTATTTTCAAAAACATTAAAATTTTAATATGAAAAAACAAATTTCAATACTTTTATTGGGCTTGTTGTGTGTGTTTGTATCTTATTCTCAGGACACATTGCAGGCTGTAAAAGTAATTTCTAAAAACAAAGGCTTACAAAAATCCTCAAAAATTACAGCCAATACCACATTGGTCACTAGCAAGGAATTACTCAAAGCCGCTTGTTGTAATCTCGCCGAAAGTTTCGAGACAAATCCATCAATCGATGTGAATTTCTCAGATGCTCTGACTGGAACAAAACAAATCAAAATGCTGGGTTTAACCAGTCCTTATTTGATGATTGCTGAAGAAAATATCCCATCGGTTCGCGGTGCTTCTCAGGCATATGGCTTGTCATTTACGCCAGGAACTTGGATCGAAAGTATCCAAATCACAAAAGGTGCTGGCAGTGTTGTCAACGGATATGAAAGTATTTCAGGGCAAATTAATACCGAATTACTCAAACCCATAAACAACATTCCGTTTTTCTTGAATTTCTATGGTTCTACAGATGCTCGGTTTGAATTAAACACGCATTTCAACGCTAAAATTTCGGATAAGTGGTCAAGCGCATTATTTGTTCACGGAAATGCAAGAACGGGCAAAAATGATATGAATGACGATGGGTTTCTCGATAATCCGTTGGCAAAACAAATCAATGTTTTGAATCGCTATCAGTATTATGATGCCGAAAAAGGATTGGTGAGTTTTATCAATTTCAGGTATATGAACGATAAAAAACAAACTGGCGAGTTGGATTTTGATCCCGATAAAGACAAGGGAAAAACAAACGTTTGGGGTTCAGAAATTAATACCGAGCGACTTGATGTCTCGTCGAAAGTGGGTTATGTTTTCAAAGATATGCCTTATCAAAGTATTGGATTTCAAAATGCATTCAATAGTCATAACCAAGAATCATATTTTGGTTTAAACCGATACAACATCAAGCAAAGTAGTTTTTATTCGAACTTGATTTTCAATTCAATTATCAGTAATACGATGCATAAATTTGCAACTGGTCTGAACTTTACTTACGACAAATACCAAGAATTTGTCAATGTGAACGATTACAGCAGAATCGATAATTCGATTGGTACTTTTTTTGAATATACGTATGATAATGATGATAATTTCAGTTTAGTTGCAGGCGGAAGAGTGGATAATCACAATCGATTGGGAACCTTTATAACACCTCGATTGCACATTCGCTACAATCCTTGGGAGAAAGCTGTGCTACGAGTTTCAGCAGGAAGAGGGAAACGATCTGCCAATATTTTTGCTGAAAACCAATCACTTTTTGCCAGTGCAAGAACTTTTGATATTTTGGATACTAACGGGAAAATTTATGGTTTGGACCCAGAAATCGCTTGGAATTACGGAATTAGTTTCAACCAGAAATTCAAACTATTTGGAAGAAATGCTGATACTGGTTTTGATTTTTACAAAACCGATTTTACAAAACAAGTAGTAGTCGATTTATACACAGCGCCAGCAATTCCGGGAACACATCAGGTATTGTTTTACAATTTGAATGGAAAATCATTTGCTAATAGTTTGCAAGTTGACTTTAATGTTGAAATAGCAAAACATCTAGACGTGAGAACAGCCTATAAATATTATGACATTCAGACGGATTACCTAAGTGGAAGAAGTGAAAGACCTTTGCAGGCCAAACATCGATTTTTTGCCAATTTGGGATATGAAACACATATTGGCGATACGGGAAATCATTGGAAATTTGATTTTACTTACAATTGGATGGGGCAACAAAAATTACCCGAAACAGCTTCGAATCCAGTAGAGGATAGACTTCCGATGTATTCACCTTCCTATTCTTTGATGAATGCGCAAATCACTCGAATATTTTCTTCCGTTTTCGAAATCTATCTTGGCGGTGAAAACATTGGAAATTACAAACAAGAAAAAGCCATTTTGGGTAATGATAATCCTTTTGGAACAACCTTTGATGCTTCTATTGTATATGCACCAATTTTTGGGCAAATGTATTATGCAGGACTTCGATTTAAAATTAAATAAAAACAATAACAATTAAAAAAACCAATTTCAATAACAATCAAAAAAGTAAAATTATGAAGAATCTTTTTTTAGGAATGATGTTACTTGTAGTAACACTTTCAATGCAAGCTCAAGCACAAAAAAACAAAAACGCGAAATACACGATTGAAGTCAATGGTAATTGCGAACAATGCCAAAAGCGAATTCAAAAAGCGGCTTTCTCAGTTAGTGGTGTAAAAATGGCAAGTTGGAACATAGAAACGCATCAATTAGACCTTACTTTGAATGAGGAAAAGGCTTCAATTTCAGACGTTAAAAAGGCTATTGCAAAAGTCGGTCACGATGCAGGCGATGTAAGAGCAACTCAAGATGATTATGATAACCTTCATAGTTGCTGTAAATACGATAGGGTAGAACCAAAGAAATAAATTTGTCAATGAATAAAGAAATGTTTTTTTTGAATCTTTCTAAAGTTTACAAATCAAGATTGATTTTATTAAATATTTATTAAAAAAAAGCATTTTCATTGACTTGATAGTGCTGTTTAGCTAAATTATAAGTACTTTCACGACCGAGAATTTTTAAAATATTTTTATGAGTAATTTCGATTGGACACAACTGATAAATCCTGAGTTCTATATTTTAATGGAATTTGGCGGAGTAAAAATGGGACTATTAGTAATTTTATTCATCATTTTTGCCGAAACAGGTTTGTTCGCAGGTTTTTTTCTTCCGGGAGACAGTTTGTTGTTTTTAGCAGGAATTTATAGCGAATTATTGACTCAGCAAATATCTGTAGGCAATGAATTTGTTAATGTTGTTTTGTTATCTGGATTAGTTTCTGTTGCTGGAATAATTGGCAATTCTGTTGGCTATTGGTTTGGTGTAAAAGGAGGCACCTACCTTTATAACAAGCAAGATACGTTTTGGTTTAAGGAAAAATACTTGTTGCAATCTCGAGATTTTTTCGAAAAATATGGAGGAAAAGCCATTGTATTTGCAAGATTTCTACCCATTTTCAGAACTTTTGCTCCTATTGTTGCTGGCATTGCTGGGATGAATAAGTCAAAGTTTGTTTTTAATAATATTTTGGGTTCGGTATTGTGGTCGTTCAGTATGATTTTTGCAGGACATTACCTATCGGATTTATTCAAAAATCAATTCGGAATTGATCTAAAAGCGCATATCGAAATGATTGTAATAGGTATAGTCTTCTTTACTACTGCACCTGTTTTATGGAAACTGCTCAAAAAAAGAGTAGTTCATAAATAGTATAGTCAAATCAAAGAGAGCTCCGTTTGCCATAGTAAACGGAGCTTTTTTGTTGATTATTTTGTAGTGATGGAAAGCTTTTTTTGTTCAGATATAAATTGACCATCGACAGTAAATCCTTCGATGAGTACTTGAATTTCTTTTTGATTGGAATTTGGGAATTTAACTTCAAATAGTTGTTCCGCATCTAGAAAAACATTCGGGAACCACTGCATAGCGCCAAAAACGTCAAATTCTTTCGAAAATGCAAATTTGGTCGTTTGAAAAGGTTTGGTTTTCGCAAAACCCAGTTTAGTCACAATCGAGGTGTGTTTGCTTTTCATGTATTTTGTATTAGCCCCTTTTTTTAGATAAATTTTTACCGTTCCATTACCATTATTCGCTAAGACAGAAGTGTTAAATCTATCACTATAAATTTCATCCACAGCGCTCAGTTCCAAATCAAATAAAATATTCAAGTCAAAGATTTGAACATTGTCTATAAATATGGCAGGGGCCATATTGATTTCCGTATTTGTAAGTTCGTCTCTTGTGCTGCGAATGTAGACTGTAAATTCCTCATTTACTCCAGTTATGTACCCATTTCTACCTAAAAAAGTTAAGGCAGTTCCATGTTCTTTGTCGCCAATTTTATATCCTTTTGCGGTCGAATTATTCATGTCGTTTTCATGCGTCAAGATTGGTTTTTTGTAATTGTTTTTAACCGTAATTTCGTTCAAGGCAATAGTCTTTTTTTCTAAATCAGCATCGGTAAAATGGTAGTTATTTTTTAAGTCTTTTATTTCAGGGCAAATCGTTGCAGTAAAATTTAATTTATTGCGGTAGTCTTCTTTGGCATTCAACATAGTAACAACCATTTTGGATTCGATTGGGATATTGCTTTCGTCCATTAATTCGAGCATATAAGCGGTCGAATCACGAGCAAAAAAATTGTCAAAACTGAATTTGTTATTGCTGTCTACTGTTGCTTCCTCAAATATATTATCCTTCGTGGAAATCAGCATGACTTTGTACTTTTTTTTCGGGTTCAGTGCTTTTACAACCGTACCATTAATTGTGATGCCCTTAGTGAATTTATAACTTTCTTTCGGTTTGTTGGTGGTAATATTGTTCCAGTGGTACTTGCTTTTTTCCTGATTCAGCAGCAATAATTCCATATCATTTGCTCTAGTCACATTTTGTCGGTCATAATAAGTAAAGCTGTTGGCAACCGGTTTTTCTAAATAAGCATTCAGGTGCAAACTACCCAAAATAGAATTTTTTTGATCGTTGCAACGGCTGTCTTTTGGCAATACGCTGATGCTTAGATTGGCTTCTTTGGCAGGCACTTTTCCATATAGAATAATGTCATCATTGGTTGCGAAACTTGATTCTAATAAAGGGGCAGCTTTCACGGCTTTGTTGATGTAAACTAATCTTTCGGCAATTTCATTTAAATTTTCATCAATTATTCGAATGCTGTTCACACCATTTGGCAACTCATTTTTATCGAAAGTCAGAGTCTGAATGGGGTTTTTATCATTGAAATTAAATTCTTTTTGAATGTGTTTTCCGTTTTGATGAATCAGCAAAATGTAGTTTTTATTTTGATATAAATTCACCCCAGCTGTATTGCTTTTTACCGAAACCTCCAAAACGTTGTTGGGCAAATTATTGTTGTAGCATATGGCCATACCCGAATTGCTAGGTTTGGGTAATTGCTTTTGCATTTTGAGTTGGTCTGTGGCGATTTTCACAGCGTAAGTTTCATTCAAATCAGGAGTCAATTCCAATTTTCCGTAGCCCATTTTGTTGGTAAAGAAAGTGGTGATGGTTGCACCTTTCGAATCTACCACAAATCCCTCCATAATTTGTATTCCAATTTCGTTGCAATCTTTGATTTGAATGCCAATATTATTGTTGATTTCCTTAATAAAAGCAGCACTTTCCGGGTTAAAACTTATGGATGCTGTACTGAAATCCGGTTGATTTATTTTTAAATTATAAGATTCATTTTTATTGATAATTTCGATGGCTTGAACAAAAGATTCGTCTTCCATAAAGTTATTCATCCAGTTGGTATAGAAATGAAAATGGTATTTTCCAGAAGCTAATTTTTCGTCCAAAGTCACAATATCATCAAAAGTTCCTAGCGTAGTGTACAACAACTTTCGCTGAATCACTTGGCCTTGGGCATCATAAATGATCAACTGTACATTGGTAGTGTTCAAGTTGGGCAAATTGCTCTGTTTGTTGAAAACATAGCCTTTAAAAGCGATGTTTTCGTTAGAAACATAGATTGTTTTGTTGAATTGTACGTGAATATTCTCTCTCTCGAAATGAAAATAATCTTCTAAATTGGTTTTTATTTTTTGCTGGTTATCTGCATTTTGGGAGAAGAGTAGCGTTGTTGTAAGTAGGATTAGAATAATGCTAATTTGTTGCTTCATTTTTGGGGTTTTAAGGCATAGAAAAGTACAAAATCTTTTCTTTACAACTTTATTATTTAAGAAAAATCTTGTATAATATTTGGTTGTTTAGATTTAAAATAATCTGCGTTTCTCTTCTTTACAAAACCCTCAATACCATAATTCCCACATCTTTTTTGATGCCTTGCAGGTATTCGGCTAGTGGTTTTTCTGAAATGACCACTTTTTTAAGAACAGAAGAGGCGTGTAGCAAGTGAATTCGGTTGTTTACAAGAATTGCAATTCCTACGTGGTTGCAATCCAAACCTTCAATTGTGGAAGTCATTGCGATAAAATCGCCTTCTTTTATCTTGCTTTCTACAGAGGCTACTTTAGTTTTTTCTATTTGTGATAGTGGCTTTTTGTTTATTTTTTCCTCGTTTTTTACAATCGTTTTCAATGTTTTTTCATCCATAATTTTTGGATACAATTTTTGATTGCCGCTCATAAAATGAACTTCTTTACTGGTGATTTCTCCCCCAATTTCGAGGGTTATATCTTTTAAAAAGTTGTTTTTCTCGGCTTGTCGTACCCATTCTGTAAAATAATGCAAACGCGAAGCATAACCGTCTATTTTGTTATTTCTATAACGCAATTGGGTCAAAATATCTTGAAAGTCTTTGTAAGAAGTGGAGTTTTTCTTTTTGGTAAGATACAATGCCAAAACATTTTCATCAAAAGTAAAGCAGTCAAATTCGCTTAAATTGCATACTAATTGTTCGGTCTCATTTATTTCTAAAGTGGAGGCGACATAAGGAGTTTCTAAAAAGCTTTTGGCAATTGTAATGATGCTTTCTGAAGGGGTTGAAGTTAATTCTATCTTATTTTTTTCAAGAAAAATGGCTTCATCTTTGGATTGAGCAAAAATAGGTAAAGAGATAATGCCTAATAAAATAGCGGAGAAAACTTGATTTTTCATAGTAGGAATGTATCGAATTTCAAAGCTACAAAAAATGATTATATTTGAGCAAATTCTAGTTCAAAGACTTATGAAAGCTATTGAAAAAATTACAATCGGAAAAACTACAAATCAAGATGATTTTAATTTTTGCGCCTTGATGATGGCAAAATCTGATCCGTGGATTACGCTAGAAATGGATTTTGATTTGTGTGTTCAAGCCTTTGTTGGAGTATCAAAAGAAGTTTATATTATTAGAATAAATACTGAAATTGCTGGTTTTGTTATTCTTCAAATGGAGGGAACTTTTAAGGGATATATTCAAACGATTTGCATCAAGGAAGACTTTAGGGGGAAAGGACTTGGCAAACAACTTTTGACATTTTGCGAAGATAGAATTTTGCAAATTTCGCCTACTATTTTTATTTGTGTTTCTTCCTTCAACACTAGTGCACTTCAACTTTATAAGAATTTTGGTTTTGAAATCATTGGCGAATTACCCCATTTTATCAAAGATGGATTTACAGAGATTTTGCTTTGGAAGACTTTTGGCTCTAAAATTGGATTTTCTCTTTCTCAAAAATAATTTTCGCAACTTGAATTTTTATCAATATTGGATTAAAGATTTTCGACCGGAATCTTTCTAATTTCAGAAATGAGCTGACCGTCTTGAGAAAATCCTTCAATTAGGACTTGAATTAGGGTCTGATTGCCTTTCGGAAACTTAATTTCAAAATTTGAATTTTCTTTAAGTTCGATTTTGGGAGTCCAATTCAATGTGCCAAATGAATAAAATTCCTTTTGATTGTCAAAGCTGCTGCTATTGTATATAAAATTTTTACTAAAACCGCCAGTGGCTAGTAGAGTTGTTAATTTTGTTTTATAATATTTTTCTTCAGACCCTGTTTTTAAATATATTTTAATTGTTCCAGTACCGCCAAGACTTGTGTCTGAAAAACCAGTTTGATCGATATAAATTTCATCTACGCTACTCATGTTAATGCTGAATAATAAATTATAGTCAAAAACCAAAAAATCATCAACAAATACCGCGGGAGATTCTCGACCCATAATACCTCTATTGCTTCGGATGTATACAGTATTATCTTCGGGGTCTATTCCTGTTTTGTAGCCATTTCGGCCGATAAAATCTAATACGTTCCCATATTCGGCATCCGATATTTTAAAAGCTCTAGTATTTAAACTCATATCTGGTTTATGTGTAAATATGTCTTTTTTATATTTATTGATTACGATAACTTCTTTTAAGGATGTTGCATTTAGTTTCGATGCTGAAAAAATAAGACTGTCTCCCACTTTTTTTTCTATCGGGCAGTTTGTTTTCATAAATTGTAGCGGCAAGTTGAATTTAGTTTCATTATTATAGGCTTTGGCAACCATTTTTGTGTAGATAGAAGCTTTTTTTTCATTTTCTAGTTGCAGCAGATAAACGGTTGAGTCTTGCACAAAAAAATTTTCAAACCTAAAGCTATTGTCTTTTTCGACCGTAGTTTTTTCAAAAATATTGTCTTTCAATGACATCAACAATACAGTATTTGATATATTTGGGTTGATTGGGCGGTTGATATTGCCACTTATTGTAACGCCTTTGTTGAATTTATAATTAATTTTTGGAGGATTAGATTTAATGTTGTGCCAAAGGTATTTAGTAGTACGCTGATTGAGCATTAACAAATCCATATCTCTTTTTTTTAATTTATTTTCAGGGTCAAAAAAAATGTAGTTATCAATTTCTGGCGATTCTAGATAAGCATTCAAATAGTATGTTCCAAGTATGGATCTTTTTTGTTCTATACAAATATTGTTTTCTGTAAGGATACTGGCGCTGATATTTGCTCCAAGTACAGTAGTGGTCCCGGACAATGCGATACTATCATTTGCAGCAATTTTAGCCTTAACTTTCGTTTCAGATGGAAAGTTTGCATAGTTGTAAATCAGTCGCGAAGATAATTCGTTCAGGTCTTCGTCTAGAAGTCGGATAAAATTGACACCATTGGGCAAATATTTTTTTTCAATAAGGATGGTTTGTCCCTTTTCCTTGTTGTTAAAGCTCATTTCCTTGAGAATTGATGTGCCATTTTGTTGAATGAGTAAATTGAGTTTTTTATTTTGAAATAGTTCTACTCCTCTTTCATTTGTTTTTATTTCGACTGCCAATATGTTTTTGGGTAAATTGTTGTTGTATGAAATACAAATTCCTGTTGGCTTCACTCTAGGTAATTCTTCCGAAATTTTTAGCTTTTCTGAATTTATTTTTAAGCTGTATTTTTCATTAATCTCTGCAATGAGGTAAAAAGCGCCATTGCCCAATTTATTGGTATTAAAGCGTTGTATTTCATTAGATTTTGAATCCAAAATTACGATATTGTCCAATTCAACACCCTTATTATTGCAGTCGGTAATCTTTACGCCGATAGTATTGTTAATGCCTTCGATGATATTTCCACCTTCCGGGAAAAAGTCAATTTTAACTGTTTTCAAATTGGGTTCTTTGGATTTAAAATGGAAGGGCTCATCAATATTATAGATGTCTATTGTTTGGTTGAAAGAATCATCTTCGATAAAATTATTCATCCAATTGGTGTAAAAATGGAAATGATATTTTCCTGTTTTGAATTTTTTGTTCAAATGAATTCCGCCTGAAAACGTGCCGTTTGACGCATAAAGCAATTGTTTCTGGACAATTTGTTCTTGTTCGTCGTAGACTACTAATTGTATGTTTGAGGTGTTAATGTAAGGTAAGTTGGTGTTTTTATTGTAAATATAACCTTTGAAAGCAAGGTCTTCATTATTTAAGTAAGTAGTTTTGGTAAATTGTACGTGTATGATTTCTCTGTCGAGACGAAAATAATCTTGCAGTAGCGTTTTAATTTTTTCTTGAGTGCTTGGTGGTTGAGAAAAGCCGATTACACAAATTAAAAAACAGGAAAGCGAGAATATTAATTTCATTTCGATTTTTTTAAACATCTTGCTAAACTAGTAAAACTTGAAAACAAAAAGAAGTTATTATACTATTAAAAAAAATAATCTGTCAAGTTTTTCAACAAGACAGATTATTTTATAAAATTGTAATCTGGGACTTCGTGCATCGAATTACATCATTCCAGGCATTCCACCTCCCATAGGGTGTCCTGCCGCAGCAGACTCTTCTTTGATGTCAACCAAAGCACACTCAGTAGTTAAGATCATTCCTGCAACAGAAGCAGCATTTTCTAGAGCCACACGAGTTACTTTTTTAGGATCGATAATACCTGCTTTTAGCATATCTACATATTCGTCGGTTTTGGCATTGTAGCCAAAATCACCCGAACCTTCGGCTACTTTTGCAACCACTACAGAACCTTCAAGGCCTGCGTTTTCAACGATTGTTCTCAAAGGAGCTTCTACGGCGCGAGAAATAATTTTGATTCCTGTAGCTTCGTCTGGATTGTCAGCTTTTAAAGCTGCAAGAGCATTTTTGGCTCGTAATAAGGCAACACCTCCACCAGCAACAATTCCTTCTTCGACAGCAGCACGAGTAGCGTGAAGCGCATCGTCAACTCTGTCTTTTTTTTCTTTCATTTCTACTTCAGAAGCAGCACCAACATATAAAACAGCAACTCCACCAGCTAATTTAGCCAAACGTTCTTGCAATTTTTCTTTGTCGTAATCCGAAGTCGTAGTTTCCATTTGACCTTTGATTTGGTTTACTCGATTTTTAATCATTTCGGCATCACCAGCACCACTTACAATCGTAGTGTTGTCTTTGTCAATGGTTACTCTTTTTGCAGTTCCCAACATTTCGATAGTGGTGTTTTCTAAAGTATAACCTCTTTCTTCGGAAATTACAGTTCCACCTGTCAGGATGGCGATATCTTCTAACATTGCTTTTCTTCTGTCACCAAAACCTGGCGCTTTTACAGCGGCGATTTTCAAAGCACCACGCAATTTATTTACAACCAATGTGGATAAAGCTTCTCCATCAACGTCTTCGGCAATAATCAATAATGGTTTTCCTGATTGTGCTACTGGTTCCAAAACGGGTAACAATTCTTTTAAAGAAGATACTTTTTTGTCATACAAAAGAATATATGGATTCTCTAATTCAGCTTCCATTTTCTCAGCATTGGTCACAAAATACGGAGATAAATATCCTCTGTCAAATTGCATTCCTTCTACAACATCTACATAAGTGTCAGTTCCTTTGGCTTCTTCAACAGTAATAACACCTTCTTTTCCTACTTTGGCGAAAGCATTGGCGATTAATTCTCCAATAATTTCGTCGTTGTTTGCCGAAATAGAAGCAATTTGTTTGATTTTTTCAGAATCGCTTCCTACTACTTTGGCTTGTTTGGCAAGGTCCGCAACAATAGCTTCAACAGCTTTGTCGATTCCACGTTTCAAATCCATTGGGTTGGCACCTGCAGCTACGTTTTTCAATCCTTCTTTTACGATGGCTTGTGCCAAAACGGTTGCCGTTGTTGTTCCGTCTCCCGCTAAATCATTGGTTTTTGAAGCTACTTCTTTTACCATTTGAGCACCCATATTTTCTAATGGGTCTTTCAATTCGATTTCTTTTGCAACAGTAACACCATCTTTGGTAACGGTTGGTCCACCAAAAGATTTTCCAATAATTACGTTACGACCTTTTGGTCCTAGAGTTACTTTTACAGCGTTTGCCAATGCATCGACTCCACGTTTTAATCCGTCACGTGCTTCAATATCAAATTTTATATCTTTTGCCATTTTTATTTTTAACTTTTAATTGTTTACTACTTAATTATACAATCGCAAGAATATCATCCTCACGCATTATCAAATAATCTTTGCCTTCTAATTTCAATTCAGTTCCGGCATATTTTCCGTAAAGTACAGAATCACCAATTTTCACGGTCATTTGGTGGTCTTTTGTTCCATTTCCAACAGCAACTACGGTGCCTTTTTGTGGTTTTTCTTTTGCAGTGTCTGGAATAAAAATTCCGGAAGCGGTTTTGGTTTCAGCAGCAACAGGTTCAATAAGAACGCGGTCTGAAAGCGGTTTAATATTTAAAGCCATAATGATAAAATATATGTTAGTATTAATTTGATGATAATCGGATTTCAGAAATTATGCCAAGGCCAAAAAACTGACATTTTTTCTTAAAAAAAATGCCAGCTTTGACAGGCTGGCATTTAGTATATTTTGTAGTACTACTTATTTTTTCGCAGGCTCAGTTGCCGGAGCTGGAGTCATTGGAGCAGGAGTTGCCGCTTTTGGCGTAACAGCTTCTGTTTTTTCAATGATTTTTGAGTCTGGAGTTCCTAAAGAACCATTAAAACTCAAACTTGAAAGTAATATCAATACAATTAATATTCCACCTAGAGTCCAAGTACTTTTATCTAAAAAGTCAGTAGTTTTTTGTACTCCACCAATTTGTGTTGATCCACCTAATGAAGAAGAAAGCCCGCCACCTTTAGGGTTTTGAACCATTATTACTACTACAAGTAGGAAGCAAACTATTGTTATTAACACTAAAAAAATCGAAAATGTGCTCATTGTTTAATTATTATTATGTTGTAAAATCTTAATATCCGTGATTCGGTCTGCAAAGAAACTACTTTTTTCTGGATATTTCAAAATTAATATCTCATAAGCTTGTATTGCTTTTTGATATTTTTTTTGCTCCAGGTAAACCCTAGCCAAAGTTTCTGTCATTAAATAGGAATTGTCTGATTTATTCAAGTCGATAGTAAAGCTAGATTCTGAACTTTGTTTTATTGGCGGAATCTTCGGACTCGCTTCAATAAACTTATCGATTAAGTCTAATTTTTTCTTTTTATCATTATCTAATGAAGTTGTTTTAGACAGGCCTTCGCTTTCTTTTTCTCTAACAATAGGTTGCGTTCTCGACAGTTGTAGCCATTCTTGAAAAGAATGCTTTTCGTCTTTCGAAAATCCTAATGGCTTACCAATTTCTAGATTTTCTTCTGCTAATTTTGTGGTAGCTTCCTCTTCAACCGACGAAGCACCTTTTATTGAAGTAAGTATGGATTGTTCTAAAGTGTTTATTTTGGGTTCAAGACGAATTTCGGGCTGAATTATTTCGTAATCTACAACGCCAATGTCAAGAAGTTCAAGGATTTTCTTATCGTATAATACTTTTTGGATGGCAACAAAAGTATCGGAGGTTATGAAATCAAATAAAACAGTTCTGTCGGTAGTATGCGAAGCAGTAACTTTTAGAGCATAATTGTACCTAAAACTATTTTGATTGAAAAGTCCTTTCAATCGCAACGCTCTGGCACTTTGAAAATACGGAAATTCATCGAGAACTCTTCCCAATGCATCCGTTTGCTTCTCATTGATTGCATCGGGTTTGTTGATTAAATAAGTAAAATCGGTTACGTTCATAGAAAGGTTAATTGTTTTATTTGGATAATTAGTTAAACGATTAAGCAAATAACCGATTAACCTTATATTACCATTTTGCTAGTGATTCGTTGAATATGTCTTGTGTGATTCTTTCGAAAATTACTTTTATTGCGCTATCTAATGTTGGTCCATTAAGTTGTTGTGCTGCAGGATAATCATAGAAGAATTCGAATGTTTTATCAAAATTATCGGTTTCTTTATTTTTATTGGTAAACTGCACTTTAACTCTAATGGTTAATCTATTTTGAGCCGCTTGAATATCGGCAGTAGCCATCATTGGCGTAACTCTATAATCTGTAATTTCACCTTCATAAGTCAAATCACCTCCATTTTTCACCAAGTTCAAATTGGTTTGATTTTGGATAAGATCCTGTAAATTCAAGGTAAAAGTTCGGTCGATTCCTGGTTGGATAAGTTCAGCATTGTTTGGAAAAAAATTGACTTGAAATGTTTTTGCGTCAATTTTACCTGTACCAGTAAAATTATACACATTGCAGCCACTGAAAGTGAAAAGTATCGAAAGTGCTATGAGATATTTTAGGTGCTTCATTTTGTGTTTAAAGGATTGCTACGCCAGTTCTCTAGCGCTCGGGTCAAAGATATTTAATTTTTAAAGATCAAATTGTTTTATTTTTCGATACAAAGTTCTTTCGGAAATTCCCAATTCATCGGCTGCTGCTTTTCTTTTTCCTTTGTTTTTTTCTAATGATTTTTTAATCATTTCGATTTCTCTTTGTTCTAATTTTAGAATTTCTTCTTCCTCAACGGTTTCGGCAAATTGAAAATCATCCTCGTTTTCTACGAAATTAATGTTTTCATTTTGTCCCGTCCCATAATTTCGGGATTCAGGCGCAAAAACGGCATTACTTGGTTCTTCTTCAAACGAAATTTCGCTCTCGGATTCTTTTGAGCCGTATATTTTTTGAATTAAATTGGTGTTGATGTCTTGAACTTTCGCAGAACCGTTTTTCATTAATTCTAAAGTCAATTTTTTCAAATCGTGCAAATCGCCTTTCATATCAAAAAGCACTTTGTAGAGAATATCTCTTTCGGTTGCAAAATCACTTTCGGCCTTCTTTTCTTTTATAACCGAAGGTAAATTACTCGCTTCGGCAGGTAAATAAGACTGTAAAGTGCTAGCAGAAATATCGCGATTGGTTTCTAAAACCGAAATCTGCTCAGCCACATTTCGCAATTGTCGAATATTCCCGCTCCAGCGAAATTTTTGCAATAAATGAACCGCATTGTCATCCAATTTAATTGGAGGCATTTTGTATTTATGGGCAAAATCGGCTGCAAATTTTCGGAACAATAAATGAATATCGTCTTTTCGATCACGCAAAGGCGGTAAAGTAATATCCACAGTACTTAATCGATAGTACAAATCTTCTCGGAATTTCCCTTTTTCGATGGCGTCAAATAAATTAACATTAGTAGCCGCCACGATGCGCACATCGGTTTTTTGTACTTGTGAGGAACCTACTTTTAGAAATTCCCCATTTTCTAAAATTCTAAGCAAACGAACTTGAGTTGTCAATGGCAATTCACCTACTTCATCTAAGAAAATAGTTCCACCGCTGGCTACTTCAAAATAACCTTCACGAGTGGAAGTTGCTCCTGTAAAAGAGCCTTTTTCGTGACCAAAAAGTTCACTATCTATTGTTCCTTCTGGGATTGCACCACAGTTTACCGCAATATATTTTCCGTGTTTTCTGTGCGAAAGAGAATGAATAATTTTTGGAATACTTTCTTTTCCAACACCACTTTCACCCACAACCAATACTGAAATATCCGTTGGCGCTACCTGAATGGCTTTTTCTATCGCTCGATTGAGTTTCGGGTCATTCCCGATAATCTCGAATCGTTGTTTTATTGATTGAACTGTTTCCATAATTATTTTTATTCAAGTCGAAAAAAATTAAACCACAAATTACTCAAATTTTCACAAATTTTTAATTGCTAATCAATCTTTTGTGAGTTAATGATTTGTTTTGAAAATTTACAATAATTCCAATTGGAGTATCTGCCAGTTTCATATAATTTAATGTTCTCGAAAGATGTTCACTAGTTACTTCTTTAACAGATTTTACCTCTAAAATTATATCTTCAAAAACAACAAAATCGGCATAAAAATTATGAGGAAGAATGGAACCTTTATATTCAACATCATATTTTTTTTCTCTCATATAAGGAATGTTATGATTTTTAAATTCTATTTCTAATGCGTCTTTATATACTATTTCTAGTAATCCAGGACCTAAAATTCGATGTACTTCCATGCACAAACCAACAATTGTATAGTTTTCATCTTTTTTATAATAATATTCATTATTGTCACTCATAATAATGTAAATTAATTTGTGAAAATTTGTGTAATTTGTGGTGAAAAAGATTAGTTCATTTCAGAATATCCAACTGCTTCCCCAATCAAAGTTCCGCTGGTGCAACTTGTGATTTTTACATTTACAAAATCTCCAATTTTAT
This sequence comes from uncultured Flavobacterium sp., assembly GCA_963513695.1. GTDB lineage: Bacteria > Bacteroidota > Bacteroidia > Flavobacteriales > Flavobacteriaceae > Flavobacterium. The sequence continues at coordinate 9,274 of CAUPRL010000001.1, read as the reverse complement.
AATCTTCTTTTGGAAAAACGACAACTATACTTTGTGAATTTCTTCCAGACCAATCTTTTTCAGATTTTTTCGATGCTTTTTCTACTAAAACTTCTACAGTTTGTCCAACGAATTCCTGAGTTCTCAAGGCGCTGTGACTTCTTTGTAAATCTACAATTTCTTGCAGTCTTCTCAATTTTGTTGCTTCAGGAACATCATCTTCCATTTTGCGTTCGGCCAATGTTCCGGGGCGCTCAGAGTAGGCATACATATAACCAAAACTGTATTTCACGTGTTCCATCAGGCTTAAAGTATCTTGATGATCTTCTTCGGTTTCGGTTGGAAAACCTGAAATTAGATCTTGGGTTACGGAACAATCTGGAATAATTGCTCGGATTTTGTCAATCAACGTCATATATTCTACTCGCGTGTGCAAACGGTTCATTGCTTTTAGAATTCTGTCGCTTCCTGATTGAACTGGTAAGTGAATGTGTTTGCAAATATTAGGATGTTTGGCAATCACGTGCAATACACTTTCGTGCATATCCTGAGGATTGGATGTCGAAAAACGGATGCGCATTTTTGGAAAACCAAAGGCCACCATTTCGAGTAATTGATCAAAGTCAACCGAAGTTGCTTTTTGCATTTCGGAAGCGTTGGTGAAATCTTTTTTCAAACCGCCACCATACCACAAATAGCTATCTACATTTTGTCCCAAAAGGGTAATTTCTTTAAAACCTTTGTCCCACAAATCCTGAATTTCCTTCATAATACTTTGCGGCTCACGGCTGCGTTCTCGACCTCGAGTAAAAGGTACCACGCAAAACGTACACATATTATCGCAACCCCGAGTAATGGAAACAAAAGCTGAAACGCCATTTGAATTCAATCGAACTGGAGAAATATCTCCATAAGTTTCGTCTTTCGACAAAATCACGTTTATGGCATCACGTCCTTCTTCGACTTCGGATAATAAATTAGGTAAATCTTTGTAAGCATCTGGGCCAACAACGAGGTCAACAATTTTTTCTTCTTCGAGAAATTGACTTTTCAAACGTTCTGCCATACAACCCAAAACACCCACTTTCATCTTTGGATTAGTGCGTTTCACGGCATTGTATTTTTCTAAACGTTTTCTAATAGTTTGTTCCGCTTTGTCGCGAATCGAGCAGGTATTTACCAAAACCAAATCAGCATCTTCAAGGATTTGTGTGGTGTTATATCCGTTTGACGATAGGATGGAAGCTACGATTTCGCTATCCGAAAAATTCATCGCACAGCCGTAACTTTCTATAAAGAGTTTCTTAGTATTTTCAGGTTTGTTCTCTAAAACTAGGCTTTCGCCTTGCTTGCTTTCTTCAATAATCTTTTCCATAGTCACTTTCAAAAGTGTAATTTTATTAAGGATGCAAAGGTACAATTATTTGAATGAATATGACAAGATGTCAGATTGATTTTAACAATGTTTTTTGAGGAAGATTGAAAGATTGTGTGACTTTGATAGGTTCAATTTTCTAACAGTTTTTTTTCTGATAGTTTTTTTATTGAAATGAGGAAAACCGTAAAATTTGGATTTGGAAATGTTTTATATTTGAAGAAAATATATAGCTTATGGAATTTTTTTTAAGTAAGAGTGAGAAGGTAATTACAGATTTTTTTATTAATGATTCTAGTCTTTTTATTGATTTAATTTCAGAGTATTACTCTTTAGATAAGTCTTTGATTGATAAGTATCAGGATAGACTAGACTGGCAAAAATTAAGCATAAATGAGAATGTTATTTGGACAAATGATTTAATTGAAAGTTATATAGATAAGTGGTACTGGGGTAATACTTATGATGAAGATGGTTATTATGAACCCGTAAGGATTCCAGGACTAAACACAAATTTTTCATTCCCTTGGTCTGTTGATTTAATTAAAAAATATAAGGATAAATGTGATTGGATTTTTATAAGTAAAAATCAGAACATTATTTGGAACATAAATTTATTAAATGAGCTTAAAGAAAATTTAGATTGGAGTTTGATTATGGAGAATGTAAATCCTCATTTAATAATCTTTTACATTGATAAATACATTGATCCGAATGAATTAAGGGAATTGAAAAATAAAAATTCTATTTTCGAAGCTTTTCAAAGATGTTTTATTTGGACTCCTGAATTGATTGAAATGTATCATGATAGATGGTTTTGTTCTCATTTATACAAAATTGAAAATTCACTAAATTTTTTAAAACTCATAGATAAGTATCCAAGGATTTGGGACTGGAATTTATTAAGTTCTAATGAAGAAATATTATGGACAGAGGAATTGATAAATAGATATGAACATAAATGGAATTGGCAGAATTTAAGTGAAAACTCATCGCTTTGTTGGTCTACAGAATTAATTGAAAAGTATAAAAATTATTGGGATTATGAAGAATTAGCCAGAAATAATTCAATTTTATGGACGATACAATCGATAGATAAATATCAATTAGAATGGCGTTATTTACAATTTAATACTGGAATGTTATGGACAATTGATTTACTTGAAAGATTTGAAAAAGAAATTGATTTAAATGTTGAGGAAGATACGTTTGATCAATTGTTAACTTGGGAAAAATTATCAAACGGCAAAATGTTTTTTTGGACAAGAGTATATAATGTTGATTGGTCTATTAAACTAATCAATCGATTTGAGGATAAGTTGAATTGGGAGCATTTAAGCAGTAATGAAAATTTACCTTGGAATGTTGAATTAATTAATACTTTTCTGCCGAAATGGAATATTAAGAAGTTTACATTGACATTTTTATGGGATAAAGAAATTATTGATAAATTACCATCTATATGTGATTGGCTGTATATTAGTTATGGCGAAAATGTCGAGTTGACTCCTGAATTAATGTTAAAGTATCAAAATGAATTGCATTGGCAAATGTTAAGTTATAATCAAAATTTAAAATGGTCTGAAGACTTGATTGATAGTTTTCATGATAAATGGTCGTGGAGTTATTTGTATTCAAATTCAGCATTACCATGGTCAGTTGAACTTTTACAGAAATATGATGATTATTGGGTTAAAGATGAAAGATTTGGTGGAATAGATAAAATTGAACTTTCTATAGATTTTCTTGAGAATTGTAGCGAGAAGTTTTTTTCGTCATATAAGTTGTGGTTGTTTTTTGAAAATAAAATTAATACTAAATTAGTAGAGTACATATTTAATAATTTAAAGGAAGAAAATGAGAAAAGATAATTTAAGACAAAATCATTCAGCTTGGAGAGATATTGCGATTACACAATTGTCAAATGCTAACAATGTAATTTTAGGATTTGCTACAGGATTTATTTTATTTTGTGTTGATAAGTGTGAAAAAAATCCTTTAAATTGGGATTTAGCTTTTTCTTTTAAACAATTGTTTCTTGTACTTTGTTTAATAAGCTTGTTATTTTCAATTTTATTTGGAATGGCAGTTTTAATTTGTAGGCTTTATGATTTTAGAATAACTCGACACATCGCTTTGACACGATTAAGAAATGAAACCTCGCTTGATTATGATGAATTTAAAAACGCTAATATATGTGATAGAATTACTTCATTGAAAATGGTGTTATTCAAAAAAATTAAATTTATTCCTGCGACAGATTCGAGAAACAATAAAACCAATAAAGACGATTTTAATGATTTAAGAGAGTTGTGTTTTTTTCTAGATGATGCTTCTTGGACTTGGATGAAATTTCAATTCTTTTATTTTGTATTAGGTTGTTTCTTTTTTGTTTTCTACTTTTTATTAACTTAAAATGCTAAAGTCTGCAATAAATCTCCCGCAACTTTCACTTCTCCAATACTTTGCAAAAGAAAATTTTTAAACTAGATCGTCAAATATAATTTAAGAAATCAAATTTTAATAAATAATATTCTCATGGGTTTTACAATTTTACCAATTTGTACCAACTGTGGATACAAAACAAAGTCAATAGCAATTGGCGGAGGAAGATTTAATCATCTTACTATATGTTTCGGGCCAGTTTTAAATACTGAATCCAACGAAATTGAACAAATAAATCTGTATGATTATGCAAAAAAAGTAATTGTTAAAAACGATTTCATTACTTATGAAAGTATTGAAATCGAAATAACGAATGAAAATTATGTCCCATATTATGAATCCAGTATGTTTATAAATGACTCAGAAATTAGAAGTTATAATTGGAATAATAAAAATTATAAACAAAGTAAAAATTTTTGTCCCAAATGTAAAACCTATAATTTGGATTTTCTATTGGGTGTTTTGTTTGATTAATATATACGATTAAATATCATTTTTTTTAAACATCATTAATATTCTACATAGAAAAATTTAAATTTTATAGAATTAAAAAATCAGAAAAAAATCAATACTATGGCAGAGATACTAAAAGCGAACAGTAGAGTTTGCAATTACCAAACAAGTTTTAGATATGGAGGAGGGAGATTCGATTTTCAAACTTTTAATCCCGTACCAGCGTATGACAAAACTACTGAAGAATTGGAAAGTGTAAATTACAAGTTAGAAAAAGATAATCCAGATTACATTTTTTATACAGATGAACAACTCAAAGGGGACAATGAAGGAAAATTCATTTTTCAAAATTTTGATTTGAAATTGAATCAGGTAAATAACTACTGTCCTAAATGCAAGAATTACAGCTTGGATTTTAGGAGTTATATGTTATGTTAACGCGCAAATCAACTTCACTAAAAGATAAAGTACTTTACCACCTTTTCCTAAAAAACAAAATTCTACCCTTTAAACACATATATTAGTTCACGAAATAATATGGACCTACCAATGGAAGGATACACCAAAGAAATCATTCTAAATAAACTCATTGAATCTTGCTTAAGTTTTGATGCCAAGCTTTTTAAGCCCTATTTACAATCTGAAATAGTTATTACTGACGCTCCAGATAAAAAAAGATTCTATTCGTTTTTTAAAAAAATGCTTTTAACCGCTCAATCTAATTCCATAAAGCCAATGAGTTTTAAAATTGAAATGCCAGATTGGGAGGATGAAGAAAATATGAAACATTATAATTTGTACGATAGTGTTCAAAAGCATTCAAGACTATGTATAAGGGTTAAAGAAAATGAAAATCAAGTTTACTTAGATACGATGCCATTTTAAAAATATTAGAGAGAATATCAAGAGGATTTATAGTAAAAGCTGGAACTAAAGGCAGTATGCAAAGCTTGTATTTATTCCTTGAAGAAAAAAAATTAGACTTTGGAATGCGATTATCATTAGAGAATTTTTCTGATATGGAAAAAATACAAATTTTTCCATTGTATGCAGTTGGAAATTTATTGACGAGATGATGATTTTAAAACCAAACCCTTTCAAAGTTCAAAACTCCGAAAGGGTTGCAAGGTTTGAAGTATTATTTCGTACTACCATTTTATCGTAAATGACAGAAAATAATATTTCACTCTAAGTAGAAATAATCAAAACTAAATCAACTAAACTATTTTTAATATCATTTTTATTCAGCCGAAACTAATTTTTTCAGGCTGTTATATACTGCCAATTCAACATCGGCGTGGTTTTTTGAATTGCATTGTTCTAGTAAATTGTTCACCAAAGTTGGATTTACCGTTTGTTTTTTTTCTATTTTTAAAAGCAATTGTTGTGACAAATCACTCAAGCTTTTTGACAATGGTAAAATGGGCTGAATAAGCGGTGCATTGGAACTCAAATCCATTAGATTCGAATTAATATTTATCCATTTTCTTAAATAATCAGTTACCAAAATTTGGTTTTGGGAGTTTTGGTTACCTAAATAATTAGTCACTGCAGCTTCAAAACCCAAAGCATCACTAGCATCTGCTGTACAAGCATCTGCAAAAAGGGTGAATGGAGAATAAGTTTTATATTCTGTTCCTTCAATGTTTCTAGAATATACTTTTAGCGGTTCACAAATATTCGAGAAATCCTCCAAAGCTGTATTCTTTTGATTGTTGCTGATGTTTCTCAATAGCACCTCTTTATTTCTGATATGTGTGATTCCTAGTTCTTCTAATTGCAAGGAAATAGTGCTCATTCTTTTGCGCAAACTAGCCAAATCAGTAACATTTTCATTAGACCATAATCTTTCGGCAATGGCTGCAGTTCTTGGCCAAATTCTGGAATCAATGGTTGTTGGAGTTACCAATTCGCTCCACATTGTGGCTTCTCCACCCAAAATTCTTGCTTTTTCTTCAGCGGTAAATGTTCTGTTTTTTGGCATTGGATCATTCGAATAATGATTGTCTAGACCCAACATTAAATCTATATAAAACCCATTTGACAAAACCGTTTTGTATCCATTTTTAACAGCATTTGCAAGAGATTGTCCCGTTGGGACTCCTTCATTGGTACCTTTCCAAGAATGAATTATGGCGTCTTTTGATAGGTTTTGAGTCATGATTTCCTCCCAACCCATCAATGTTTTGTTGTGTTTTTTCAACATCGGAATCAATTGCATGGTGAAATACGTTTGCAATTCGTGGTTGTTAGCAAAATTATTTTTCTTCTTGAATTCCTGAATTTTTGGATTCGAATCCCAATCTTTTCCTTCGTTTTCGTCTCCGCCAATGTGGAAATAATTCCCTGAAAACAACGGACAAACCTCGTCAAAAATTTCACTCAACAATTGATAGGTTTTTGGATTAGAAGGGTCTAATGTGGGAGTGAAAATTCCCGAATTTCTTTCGAGAGAATAGGTGTTCTTATCGAAATTGAGTTTGCTTCCCACTTCTGGATAAACAGAAAGTATAGCTGAAGCATGGCCTGGAACATCTATTTCTGGAACTACCATAATGCCTCTTTCATCAGCATATTTTACAATGTTTTTGATTTCTTCTTGAGTATAAAAATTTCCATCAGATGCCAATTGTGTCAGTTTGGGATGGTTTTTCAATTCGATTCTCCAGCCTTGATCATCGGTTAAATGCCAATGAAATACATTCATTTTCATAGCTGCCATCGCATCTAAATTTCTTTTGATAACATCAACAGGTTGGAAATGTCTCGCCACATCAATCATCAATCCGCGCCAAGTGAATCTCGGAAAATCCGAAATTGTTGCCGCTGGGAAATAATAGGAATTACTATTGTTTTGGAGTAATTGCAGTAGCGTTTCCAAAGCGTGTTGAGCACCTAAATCCGAGTTTGCATTGATGGTTATTTTTTGGGATTGAATTTCTAAGCGATAACTTTCGTCTTCGTTGATCCCAATTTTTCCAGAATTTTTACAATTTATTTGCAATTGTGCAGAAGGGAATTCATTGGTTTTAGTTACAAAACCTTGATCAAAAAAAAGTCCCGTTCTTCCATCTAATCTTCGCAAAAACTGTGTTGTTTTGGCAAAAATTCGAGGATTAGGATTCCCGGTAATGTTTACTTTAAAGTTTTTGCTTAAAATAAATGTGCCATTCGTAACACTGATGGATTGTGGCCAAGGTATTAGATGTAGGGCATCGGTTTTTATCTGAGCATTAGCTAAAATGCCTGATAAAAATAAGATGAAAATGTATTTCATTTTTTTTGATTGAATTTTAATAATCAAAACGTTTAAATGCTTCGATAGCTTCGTATTCAGCAAGACCTAAATCGTCATACAATTTTGCTGTATGTTTGTTTCTGTCCTCGGCTCTTACCCAGAATTCTCTAGGATCACTTCCTTGGAACATCACACGGTCTTTTTGGGATTGGTGGTACAAAATAGCGTGTCGTTTGATAGTTACCTCGTCTGGGCTCAATGGAACGGCCATGTCAATTTCGTGAATGTCCCATTCGTGCCAAGCACCTCGGTACAACCACAACCAACAATCATCCATATAAGGTTTTGATTTGAGTTTTTTCAAAGCTGCAAAAATAGCATTCAAACAAACCTCGTGCGTTCCGTGAGGATCGGCTAAGTCTCCTGCAGCAAAAACTTGATGTGGTTTTATTTTTGCAATGATATCCATTACAAGATTAACATCGGCTTCGCCAATTGGGTTTTTCTTCACTTGTCCTGTTTCATAAAAAGGCATGTCTAAGAAATGGGTGTTTTCGTCTTTCAATCCGATGTATCTTACGGCAGCATACGATTCTCTTCTTCTTATAAGTCCTTTGAGTTTTCGCACTTCGAGTGAATCTGCCTGATCTTCGGATTTATTATTCAAGAAATCAATTACTGCTTGGAAGTTGATTTTACTTTCATCCTCTCCTACAAAATCGTTGCAAACTTCGGCAAATTTCAGTGCTTCATCATCAGTTACAGCGATGTTTCCTGAAGTTTGATACACAACATGAACTTCGTGACCTTGTTTGATTAATTTGGAGAAAGTTCCTCCCATTGAAATCACATCATCATCTGGATGCGGACTGAAAAGGATGACTCTTTTTTTGGCTGGATTGGCTCTTTCGGGTCTGTGGCTGTCATCAGTATTAGGTTTTCCGCCTGGCCAACCAGTGATAGTGTGTTGCAATACATTGAACATATTGATGTTCAAATCATAGGCAGAACCGCCTGATGCCAAAAGATCAGACATTCCGTTGTTGTTGTAGTCTCTATCGGTGAGTTTTAGTATGGACTGTTTTGTTTTTTGGCACAACCAAACGATGGCTTTGCTTTTCAATTCGGGTGTCCAAATGCATTCGCCTACCAACCAAGGGGTTTTGTATCGCGTCAATTCAGATGCGGCCGATTGGTCTAAAACGAAAGTGGCATTGGTATGGTTTTGTAAAAAAGTCGCTGGCACTTCGGAACTGATTTCGCCCTGAATGGTTCTTTTGATGATGTCGGCTTTGTTTTGTCCCCAAGCCATAAGCACGATTCTCTTAGAACGAAGGATGGTCGAAACTCCCATTGTTACAGCTCTTTTGGGCACGAAATCAATACCGTTGAAATCGAAAGAAGCATCAACTCTGGTAATGTGGTCTAAGGTGATGATTCGGGTTCCTGAATTGATGTGGGAACCGGGTTCGTTGAACCCTACGTGACCCGTTCGACCAATGCCTAGCAATTGGAAATCCAATCCACCGGCATTTTTAATTTTCATTTCATAATCAATACAATATTGAGTCAATTCTTCAAAAGGAACTGTTCCGTCAGGAATGTTCACATTTTCAGGGTCGATATCAATATGATTGAAAAGGTGCTGATGCATAAAATAAAAATAGCTTTGATTGTTCTCTCGAGACATTGGATAGTATTCATCCAAGTTGAAAGTAACGACATTGCTAAAACTGAGTCCCTCTTCTTTGTGCATGCGTACCAGCTCTTCATACACTTTTATT